>CAWHCW010000001.1:0-137768 GCA_963827965.1 uncultured Chloroflexia bacterium
TATGGTGGCCGCTCGAATGCCGCGGGGGCGGCGACCGACCGGGTGGGAAGCACATGGGCGAGCACGCGACGATCTGTCCGCGCGTGCACGGCGCCGACGACCCCCCGGGCGACGAGAGGAGGGCCGGGCCATGGCCATCAGCGACGCCAAGGATCATCCGCCCGAGGACGTGGGGGAGCAGCGCGGCAGTCCCGTGATGGGGACAGCCGTCATTCGCGGCAACACGTTCGGGGTCCGTTCGGTCACGTACTACGACGTCGACGGGATGGCGCTCGTTCGAAGGCGACATCGCGATCGGCCGGACCGAGCAGGTCAGTCCGGCCACCGACGGGGCACGCGACGCCGTCGCCTCGGGCGATCCCGAGATCGCCCGTCGGCGTGGGGATCACGGGCAGCCAGTTCCGCTGGCCGAACTGCCAGATCCCGTACGAGATCGACCCGGCGCTGCCCAACCAGGCGCGGGTGACCGACGCCATCGCCCACTGGGAGCAGAACACCCCGTTCCGCTTCCCGCTCCGAACGGCCGGCGAACGCCGGCACGTATCCGAACTACGTGCGCTTCAGCGACCAGGGCGGCTGCTGGTCGTACGTGGGCATGCAGGGCGACCAGCAGATCATCAGCCTCGGCACCGGCTGCAGCACGGGCAACGCGATCCACGAGATCGGCCACGCCGTCGGGCTGTGGCACGAGCAGAGCCGCGAGGACCGCGACCTGTTCGTGACCATCAACTGGGCGAACATCCAGTCGGGCATGGCCGCCCAGTTCAACCAGCACATCACCGACGGCGACGACCTGGGCGCGTACGACTACGGCTCGATCATGCACTACCCGCGGACCGCCTTCTCCGCCAACGGCCAGGAGACGATCACGCCGACGGACCCGAACGCGCAGATCGGGCAGCGAACCGGCCTGTCGGCCGGCGACATCGCGGCCGTGGCGCAGATGTACCCCGGCTGCGTCGTGCCGAAGCCGGCGTGGACGGATGGCGTCCGGGCATCAAGAAGCTCATCGACGAGCCGGCGCCGTTCAAGAAGTTCCGCGACGACCAGCGGTTCAAGAAGTTCCGCGACGACGAGCTCGTCGTGAAGCCGATCCGCGACCCGATCAAGATCGCCGGCGACCCCGGGCCGATCAAGCGGGACGTCTTCCCGAACCCGGCGGTGGTCTTCCCCAATCCGGCGATCGTGACGCTGCCCGGGACGCTCCAGCCCTTCACCGTCGCCACCGGCCACCACGCCACGCTCGGTGGCGTCCAGGACGCAGCCCTCGCGGCCGCGGACTCCACCGCGGCCTACGTCGGCGGGCTCCAGCGCCAGCTGCTGGAGGTCGAGGCCGCGATCGCGCAGGCGAAGGCGACCGCGGCGCAGGCCAACGCGGACGTTGCCCGTCTCAGCCAGGCGAGCGACGACCTGGCCCGCGAATACGAGCAGGCGCTGGCGGACCTCGGCGGCACGTAGGCCGGCGATGATCGTCGTCGTCTCGCATCCGGAAGACGACCACGCGACCGGGGTGCTCGCCGCGCTGGGGGCGCGGCGACACCCAGTCGCGCTCGTCGACACCGGCCTGTTCCCGACGCGCTCGACGCTGACGCAGCGCTTCGGGGACGGGCCGCCCCGGTTCGAGCTCGTGGTGGACGGCGGGTCGGTGGACCTGGCGTCGGCGCGGGTGGGCTGGTGGCGTCGGCCGCGGCCGTTCACGCTGCACGACGGCATCGCCCCGGAGGTCGCGGCGTTCACCTACACCGAGTGCCACGAGGCGGTGGCCGGCCTGTGGGGTGCCCTGGATCTCACCTGGGTCAATCCGCCGCCGCTCGACGACATGGCCCATCACAAGCCGTACCAGCTCGCGGTGGCGACCGAGGTGGGCCTGCCCATCCCGCGCACCGTCATCACCAACGACCCCGACGAGGCCGCCGCGTTCGGCGCCTCGAACGGCCCGGGCGGCACCATCTACAAGACGTTCCTGGCGACCGAGGAGCACTGGCGCGAGACGAGAATCCTGCGGCCCGAGGAGCTCGTCCTCCTCGACCGGGTCCGGCTCGCGCCGGTCATCTTCCAGGAGTTCGTGCCGGCCGTCGCCGATATCCGGGTGACGGTCCTCGGCGAGCGGCTCTTCGCGACCGCGGTCACCACGGCGCCGGGCTCGTACGCCTTCGACTACCGGATGGACATGGACGGCGCGTCGTTCGCGCCGACCGAGCTCGCCCCGGAGACGGAGGCGAAGCTGCTGGCGCTGATGCGGCGGCTGGGCATCGTGTACGGCGCGATCGACCTGCGGCGCACCCCGGACGACGGCGACGTCTTCCTGGAGGTGAACCCGGCGGGCGAGTGGCGGTTCGTCGAGGACCGCACCGGCCAGCCGATCACGGAGGCGATGGCGGACCTCCTCATCGCCCTTGACAAGGAGCGATGATGGCGCCATGAACGAGGAGTCGATGCGGGCCGCTCCGGGCCCGAGAACGTGCGCCACGTGCGAGGCCGCATCGTGCTGCCCCAGGGCCAGCTGCCCGCCGAGGCGGCCGTGATCGTGGTGGCCGTGGAGGACGTGTCCCGCGCCGATGCGCCATCCATCGTGGTTGCGGAGCAGCACCTCGAGCACGTGTCGCTCGCGGGGGGCGAGGTCGCGTTCGAGGTCGACGTGCCGGGCGGCCTCGTCGAGGAGCGGGCGTACTACTCGGTGCGCGTCC
This sequence comes from uncultured Chloroflexia bacterium, assembly GCA_963827965.1. Lineage (GTDB taxonomy): Bacteria > Chloroflexota > Limnocylindria > Limnocylindrales > CSP1-4 > CTSoil-043. The sequence goes on from CAWHCW010000001.1 coordinate 2,688, forward strand.
ACGTCGACGTGACGGGGACGGGCAGTCGTCGAGCGCGGCGACCTCGTCTCGACGCAGTCCCACCCGGTGCTCACCGGCGGCCGGCCGGACGAGGCATCCGTGCCGGTGAAGGTCGTCTAGCCTGCGTCGCGGCCAAGCAGCGGGTCGTCAGCCGAGGCCGGCGACGACCGAAACGCCGTTGGAGCGTCCCGATGCCCGAGCAACGAACCATCGACGCGCTTCTCCGCGAAGCCCGAGCTCGCCTCCAGAGGCTCGAGCCGAAGGCGGCCTTCGCAGCCATGGAAGACGGGGCGCTCGTGATCGACACGCGCTGCGACGAGCTGCGACGAGAGACGGGCATCATCGCCGGCTCGGTCCACGTCCCGTTGTCCGTCCTCTACTGGCGCGTGGACCCCACCTCGGGCTTCGGCGACCCACGCTTCTCCGACCTCGAACGCCAGGTCGTGCTCGTCTGCGCTCACGGCTACTCGTCGAGCCTGGCCGCAGCCACGCTGCAGGATCTCGGCTTCACGCGGGCGACCGACGTGATCGGCGGGTTCGAGGCGTGGCTCGCTGCGGGTCTTCCGGTCGGGGTCGTCCCGAGCTGAGAGGGCGGCCGGCCCGTGCCAGGCAGGCGCGGATCAGCGGCGCCAGCGGAGCCAGAGGAGCGAGGCCAGGTAGGCGATCCCGGCCGCGGCAGCGACCAGTGCGAAGTCGGATCCGTCCTGGCCGTGGGCGATCTGCCAGAGGAAGCCGCCGATGGCCACGACGACGGCGACGAATCCGGCCACGGCAGTGGCCAGGACGTCGAACTGCGAGAGGCGCTCGTCGGCGGGTTGGCCGCGCAGCACGCGCGACCGTCTCGCTTCGGCCGCCGACGACCACGAGGACCGCGCTGTAGAGCGCCATCACGGCGAACATGCCCAGGCCGAGCGCCGGCTGACCACCGATCGCCGACGCTGCGAACATCGCGGCGCCCAGCAGGAGCCCGAAGGCCGGCATGCCCCACCTAGCGCTCATCGTCGTCTCCATGGAACAGCTCCTCCACCGGCTTGCCGAAGAAGCGCGCCAGCTCGATGGCCAGGGGGAGCGACGGCAGGTAGCGACCGGTCTCGATGGCGTTGACCGTCTGGCGCGACACCTTCAATGCGACGGCCAGGTCCTCCTGGCGGAGGCCCTTGTCCATCCGCAGCTCCCGCACGTCGTTGCGCATGGATGGAAAGGTACCTTGACACGGCACCCGTGTCAAGTGTCCTTTACATGACTCCTGGCGGCGTGGGCCACGGGCGCGGGCGAACGTTCGCCGGGTCGGAGGCAGCCCCGCTCAGCCGCGAGCCCCCGGCCGGCGCGCAAGCTCCCGCCAGGCGACGAGCCCGAGCAGGGCCAGGCCGGTCGCCAGCGGGACGATGCCGACAGCAAGCCAGAACGTGGAGTTGTCGAGCGTGCCGCCGGAGGAGGACTGGCGTGCCATCAGGAGCGTCCAGAACCCGCCGAACCCGGTGAGCAGGCCGGAGAGCGCGACGAGATGAGCGCCGCGAATGACGAGCGGGGTGGCCAGCGCGAGGAAGAGGAGGGCCGCCAGCAGGCCGAAGCTGGTCATCATGGACGCCGCGGCGCCGAGCACCGCCGTCGTGATCCACTGGAGCGGACGGTTCATCGTCGGTACCTGGATACGTGCGCCTGGCGGCTGCGCGACAGAATGCCGACCCGTCGATGGGCCAAGGCTCGGGCCGGCGATTGACGCGAGATCGCCACGCCATCGATACTCGTTCGCAGTCCGGGACAAGTATTGCGGTCTAGTCTGTTACCGTCAAGGGACAAGTTATGAACGAGGCTGAGGCGATCCGCCGCGACTTCGCGGCCGGCTGGGCGAAGGTCGGCGAGGCGTGGGGGATCGCGCCCTCCACCGCGGCCGTCCAGGGATACCTGCTGCTGCACGGCGGCCCGCTGACCGAGACGGAGCTGCGCGAGGCGTTGGACCTGTCGCATCGGGCCGCGTTCGGCGCGCTGGCCGAGTGCGAACGCTGGGGCCTGGCCGAACGGGTCGAGCCACGGCGGACGGGAAGGCGCGGCCCCGCCGGGCGCGCCTGGGTGGCGGTCGGCGATCACTGGGAATGGTTTCGTCGAGTGGCCGGCTCACGCAAGGAGCGCGAGACCGACCCGGTGCTGCCACTCCTCGACGAGTGCGTGCGGCGAGCAGAGGCGGCCGGAGACGACGCGCTCCGTGAGCGCATCGCCTCGCTCGTCACCTTCACCCACCAGTTCGACCGCGGCGTCGGCGTCGTCGTTCGGTCTGATGCGACGACGATCGCCCACCTGTTCGGCGTGCTGGCTCGCCTCGACGACGCCACCCTCGAGCGATTGCTGGCCGCCTTCGCGGCAGTGCCCGAGGATGACCTGGCCAACGCGGCCGAGCGCGTCGCATCGCTGCGACCATCGCTCGTGCGTCGCCTGCTCCGCCTGGCTGGGCAGCCGGGGATCGCGCGGCTGCTCGACCGGATCGGCTAGATCGAGCTCGGCCCGATCCCGACGACGGGCACCCGGTCCCGGATGGGGCCGACAGCCCGCACGTCTGCTCCCAACAGGCCCGTGGTTCAGCTGCAGCCGCTCGTGGAGCCGCAGTTGAGGCACTTGTAGCAGCTGCCGTTGCGGACCATGATCGAGCCGCAGTCGGCGCAGGACGGGGCGTCCTCCTGGATCTTGAAGGCGGTGCGCTCGGCGCCGAGCGAGGCCGCCAGGGCCGACGCCGCGGTGCTCTTCCCGTTGCCCGTTGCCGTTGCCGTTGCCGCTGGCGTGGCCGTTCTTCGCCGGCTCGACCACCGGGAGGCCCGCTCCGGGCCTGCCGCCGGCGCGCCGCCGGGCCCGACGCCGCGCCGCTCGCGGGGCTCGACCCCCGGGCCGTCGCCGTCGCGGTGGCCGTCGCCGTCGTCGGCGGCTCCTTCGCCTCGTCGATCGCCGAGGGGCCCTCCTCCGGCTGCGGCGCGAGGGCCGCTGCACCGAACGAGAAGGGCGAGGCCACCACGGACCCGCCGCGCTCCTGGATCCCGAGCGCCGCCCGGTCGTCGCCGACCAGGAAGCGGCTCCCGAGCCAGCGGAAGATGTAGTCCACGCTGGACTTGGCGATCGGGATCTCGCCGTTGCCGGTGAAGCCGGACGGCTCGAAGCGGACGTGGGCGAACTTGTTGACCAGGTCGCGCAGCGGGCACGCCGTACTGGAGGGCCAGGCTGATGGCCGTGGCGTAGGTGTCCATCAGGCCCGAGACGGTGGACCCCTCCTTGGCCATCTTGAGGAAGATCTCGCCCGGCTGGCCGTCCGGGTAGAGGCCGACCGTGATGTAGCCCTCGTGGCCGGAGATCTCGAACTTGTGGGTGACCGCGGCCCGCTCGGCCGGGAGCCGGCGGCGGTGCGGCTTGACCGCCTCCGCCTGGGCCACCGCCAGCTGCTTGCGCAGCTCGGCCACGACGTCGTCGGCCGCCCGGTTCTCGTCGTCGCTCTTGAGCTTGCTGGTGCTCAGCGGCTGGCTCCGCTTGCTGTTGTCGCGGTAGATCGCGATCGCCTTGAGGCCCAGCCGCCAGCCCTCGAGGTAGATCTGCTCGATCTCGTCGACGGTGGCCGCCTCGGGCATGTTGACGGTCTTGCTGATCGCCCCGGAGAGGAACGGCTGGACGGCGGCCATCATCCGGACGTGGCCCATCGGCAGGATGGAGCGCACGCCGTTGCGCGGCTTGAAGGCGCAGTCGAAGACGGTGAGGTGCTCCGGCTCGAGGCCGGGCGCGCCCTCGATCGTCTCGCGCTCGTCGATGTAGGCGACGATCTCCTCGACCTGGGCCGGGCTGTAGCCGAGCTGCCGAAGGGCGGCGGGGACCGTGTTGTTGACGATCTTGAGGTAGCCCTCGCCGACGAGCTTCTTGTACTTGACGAGGGCGATGTCCGGCTCGATGCCGGTGGTGTCGCAATCCATCATGAAAGCGATGGTCCCGGTGGGCGCGAGGAGACTGGTCTGCGCGTTGCGGTAGCCGTGCTGCTCGCCGAGCGCGTAGGTCTCGTCCCACAGCGACGCGGGCGGCTGCGCCCAGGCCCGGCCGGGACGCCTTCGGCGGGGATGTGCGTCGCCGCCTCGCGGTGCTTCTCGATCACGGCCATGAACGGGCTCGCGGTTCTTCTCGAACTCGACGAACGGGCCGCCGTGGTCGCGGGCGATGACGGCGCTCTGGCGGTACGCCTCGGCGGTCATGATCGAGGTGATCGCGCCGGCGTAGGCCTGCCCGTCGGGCGAGTCGTAGGCCAGGCCGCGGCTCATGAGGAGCGCGCCGAGGTTGGCGTAGCCGAGGCCGAGCGGCCGGAAGCGGTGGCTGTTCTCCTCGATCTTGCGGCGTCGGGTAGCTCGCGTTGTCGACGAGGATCTCCTGGGCGGTGATCGTCAGGCGGCAGCCGTAGCGGAAGGCGTCGACGTCGAGCTCGCCGTCCTCGCCGACGAACGTCATCAGGTTGAGCGACGCCAGGTTGCAGCTGGTGTCGTTCAGGAACGATGAACTCGCTGCAGGGGTTCGTCGCGTACTGGCGATCCGTGTTGGAGACCGGGTTCCAGTCGTTGATGATGGTGTCGTACTGGATGCCCGGGTCGCCGCAGACGTGGGCCGCCTCGGCCATGCGCCGGAAGATGTCGCGGGCGCGATGGGTGTCCATCGCCGCCCCGCCGACCACCGCGTGGGTGGTCCACTCGCCGTCGGCCTCGACCGCGCGCATGAAGTCGTCCGTCACGCGGACGGAGTGGTTCGCGTTCTGGAAGGCGACCGAGCCGTACGCCTCGCCGGTGAAGGAGGGGTCGTAGCCCTGCTCGATGAGGGCCCAGGCCTTCTTCTCCTCGAGCATCTTGCTGTCGACGAAGTCGAGGATGTCCGGGTGGCCGACGTCGAGGATGACCATCTTGGCCGCGCGGCGGGTCTTGCCGCCGGACTTGACGACGCCGGCGAAGGCGTCGTAGCCCTTCATGAAGCTGACCGGCCCGCTGGCGGTGCCGCCGCCGGCCATCTTCTCGCGGCTGGAGCGGATCGTGGACAGGTTGGAGCCGGCGCCGGAGCCGAACTTGAAGAGCATCGCCTCCGTCTTGGCCAGGTCCATGATGCTGGTCATGGAGTCCTGGACCGAGTTGATGAAGCAGGCCGAGCACTGCGGCCTGGCCTCGATCCCGACGTTGAACCAGACGGGCGAGTTGAAGCTCATCTTCTGGTGGACGAGCAGGTAGGTGAGCTCGGCCGTGAAGGCGTCCAGGTCCTCCGGCGTGGCGAAGTAGTGCTGGGTCTCGGCCCAGGCCGCGATCGTGAGGACGACGCGGTCGATCAGCTGGCGGACGCTGGTCTCCCGCTCGGGCGTGTCGAGGTGGCCGCGGAAGTACTTGCTGACGACGACGTTGGTGGCCAGCTGGCTCCAGGACGCCGGGACCTCGACGTCCTTCTGCTCGAAGACGAGCTTGCCGGACTCGTTGCCGATGGCGGCGGTCCGGATCTCCCAGGCGATCTCGTCGTAGGGATGGACGCCGGGGCGGGTCCAGCGGCGCTCGAAGGTGAGGCCGCGCGTCCCCTCGCCGGTGAAGCGGAGGGCGCCCATGGCCGCCGCGGCGGCCTCCTCGGCCCGGGTCCGCAGGGCGGCCGCCTCGGCGAAGGCGCTGGCGGTGCGGGCGGCGATGGCCTCGGCGCTGCCGGCCGGCCGGGCGGGGCCCGGGGCGCGGCCCCGGCTCCCTGCCGGTGGCGGCCCGGGGCGCGGCCCCGGCTTCCTGCCCGGCGGCCCGGGCGCGGCCCCGGCTCCCTGCCTGGCGGCGCGGCTTCGCGGGCTTCGCGTCCGGGGGGACGACCGGGACGACGTCGTGTGCTGCTCGAGCCATCGTGCGCCTGCTCCTCGTCCGGGCCGGCGGCTCGCCGCCCCGGATCCTTCCCCCGGCGCCCTGCGCCGGGCCCTGCTCGTGGCGGTCCGCCCGCCCCACCATCGGGTGCTCCTCCCGCCCGACGCGTCCCGGGCCTGGGAGCCCGGGCGGCCGGTTCGGTATCGCTGCGCCGTCGTCGCGTCCAGGCGACCCTCGGCGCCGCGGCTGCCCTCCGCCGAGCCCGGTCCCTGGTCGCTCCGGAGAGGCTCCGGAGGCGGCCTGCCCGGTCGAGGGCGGTCCCCGTACTGTATCGCCCGACGCGGGGCGAGTCAACGGCAAACCACAAGATGTTGTGGTCTGGTGCGGACCCCGATCACAAGATGTAGTGGATCGGGGTCCTGCGCACGCGCCGGGCGCGAGGCGTCGAGGCGGCGGCGCGATCGGCGGGAGAGGCGCGGATCGGATCGGCCGCATACGTGGCTTCGGCGCCGGGCGGCCTCCGGGGCCGGGACGCGATGCCATCGGCTCCGCGGGAGGAGGCGTCCCCGGATTCGATGACCGTGCACGCATCACCGTGGCATCAGGTCGCCGCAGCCGGCCATCCGGGGCCTCGGGTGATGCGCGCTTGATGCCATCGGCTCCGCGGGAGGAGGCGTCCCGGATTCGATGACCGTGCACGCATCACCGTGGCATCAGGTCGCCGCAGCCGGCCCTCCCGGGGCCTCGGGTGATGCGCGCTTGATGCCACCACGGGCATCGGAATCAGGGGTCTGGTTCCGCGGCGCCGACAAGGCAGGGGCATCGGAATCCAGGGGTCTGGTTCCGCGGCGCCGACAGGCAGGGGCCGCGGAGCGCCACCCCGGGCGCCAGCCGGCGCCGGCTCGACGGCCTACAGCCCGCTGTAGCTGTGGAGCCCCGGGAACCAGAGGTTGCCGGAGTAGGTCACGAGCACCATCACGAACCCGACGACCAGCACGAGCGCCGCCGGGCGGCCGCGCCAGCCGCGCTGGTTCCGGAGGTGCAGGTAGACCGCGTAGACGAGCCACGTCACGAGGGCGCTCGTCTCCTTGGGGTCCCAGCCCCAGTAGCGCGACCAGGCGATGCTCGCCCACCAGCTTCCCAGGACGATCATCGTGGCGAAGACGGGGAAGCCCACGATGACCGCCCGGAAGGCGACGGCGTCGAGGACCTCGCGCGACGGCAGCCAGGCGAAGCGCTCGGCGGTTCGCCCGTCCGGCAGCCGCTTCTCCTGCACGAGGTAGGCCAGCCCGGCAGCGAAGCTCATGGCGAAGATCCCGTAGCTGACCATCGCCATTCCGACGTGGATCGTCAGCAGCGGCGGGTTCTGGAGCGCCGGGACCAGCGCCTCGATCTCGCGCGGCAGGGTCCAGCTGAAGAGGAGGAGGCCCAGGGCCACGCCCAGGGGCACGAAGCCGATGGCGCGGACGGCGTAGCGGCGCTCCAGGACGAGGTAGCCGGCCACGATCCCGAAGGCGAAGGCCACGGTGAACTCGAACATGTTGCCCCAGGGCCCCCGGCCGACCACGATCCCGCGCAGGAGGAGGGCCAGCCCGAGGGAGGCGCCGGCGGCCCAGGCGAGGCCGATCGCGAAGGGCGCGGCCGCGGTGCGCGGGCCGGCCTCGTCGGCGGGGGATTCGGACAGCCCGGCGGCGAAGCTGCCGCTGACCACCCCGGCGAACGCCGGCGATGGGCGCGGCGCCAGGGCACCGGCGAGGCGCCGGCCGGCGGCGAGAAGCGTGGCGTGGGCCACGTGGGCCGCGAACGCCCCACCGAGGAGGAGCCCGGCGACGACGTAGAGGTAGTAGGACGCGGTGGCCATGCGAGCGGTCCCCCCAGGACGGCGGTGCGGTGACCCGTCAGGCGATCGCGGCGCCGCCGGGTGGCGGGCCGGCCGGGCGGGCCACGGTCATGCCCTGCCGGACGTTCAGGACGAGGCCGCAGTTCCCGCAGGTCGGGACCTGGGCCGGGCGCTCGACGCGGCACATCGGGCAGATGACCGCGAGGTCCTCGCCGTCCTCCGAGCGGGCCGTCCCGGAGGGGTAGACGAGGCCCGTCCGGAGCGAGAAGGGGAAGCCAACGGGCGCGACCGGGGCGCCCTTCTCGTCGCGCTCCAGGGGTCGCGGGCCGGCCTCCCAGCGAACCCGGGGCCGCGGCCTGGTGATCGAGAAGAGGGTCCAGCGGCCGCCGCTCATCACCAGGAAGAGGAGGACGAGGGGGGCGATGGCGAGCGGGATGAGAAGGACCAGCCCGCCCCAGTCGGGGCTGACGATCTTGGCCAGGACGTCGAGGATGCCCGTCCACGCCTGCTGGAGGGTCGCCCAGATGTCCCCGCTCATGCCCGGCATTCTAGCGGCACGTCACCGCTGCGTCGGCAGAGCCGACCCGGCGGCGGCAGGGCGGGATCCGGTCGGCCCGGCCGGCGCCGAGGTCAGGGGGCGGCGAGGGACCGGCGAGGCGACCGGGGACGGCGACCGGACGACGCGATCGGCGAAGCGATCGGCGACGTGGACGGCGACGCGATCGGCGACGGGATCGGCGACGGGTTCCGGGGGTTGCTCTTGGCGATCTCGTGGCAGAGGACGCAGGTCGTGTCGTCGCGGAGGGCGTGGTCGAAGGGCAGCCTCCCGACCTCGGGCGACGCGTGGCAGCTCCGACAGGTGAGGCGCTGGGTGTCCGGGTGTGGCTTCTGGGGCGGCGGCGAGGCGGTGGGCTTGTGGCAGAGCCAGCACTCGGTCTCGTTCTTGCTGACCATGCTCGTGGGCAGGTGGGCGACGTCCCCGTGGCAGTCCAGGCAGTGCTGGTCCTGCAGGCGCGAGTGCGGCTGGGTGATGGCCGGCCCCTCCGGGGCGACCTTGTGGCAGTTCAGGCACTCGCGCTCGGGGATCCCCTGGTGCCCCGGCGCCGTCTGGCCCAGGCGATCGTTCGTGTGGCAGACGACGCACTCCCGCCAGCCTTCGAGGGGGTGGCCCATGGCGGGGATCGGCTTGACTCCGGCCTCCCCGCCCGTCTCGTGGCAGAGCAGGCAGCTGTTGCTCGTCGGGATGTGGGCCAGGCCCATCGGCATCAGCGCCTCTGGCGACGCCGACGGCGGCGCCTCCGACTGGGCGGGATGGCCGACCGGGAACGTCTGCAGCCAGATGACCAGGACCGTGGTGGCGACGACCGCGATCGCCAGGACGTTGAGGACGATGGCGGCCCGCAGGAGGCGGTCGACCTTGTGCTTCATGCCGCTGACCCCACCACTTCGCGCGCTGGTTCCGACGACCGCAGCTCGGCCGCCGCCGCGTCGCCGTCGAGGCGGTGCAGCTCGGCGATCGACGCGGCGACCGCCGCCGGCAGCGCGGCCCGGACCACGGCGGACATCGCCAGCCCGATCTCGATCTCGGCCGGTTGCACGCCCACCAGGGCGACCGCCGCGGGCAGGACATCCGCCAGGCGCGCGGCCGCGAGCAGGTCGCCGACGCCGGCGCGCTGCACGGCAGGTGCCCCGCCGACCCGCGCCCGCAACGCGTCGCCCCGGAGGACGGTCACGGCGCCCGGTGCCAGGCGGAGGTCGACGGCGTCGAGGACCAGGAGCGCCCGGGCCCCCGCCAGCTGCGGCAGGAGGTCGAGCCCCATCGTCCCGCCGTCGACCAGCCGCGTGTCGCCGGGCAGGACGACGTCGCCCCGCGCGGCCCGGCGCTCGAGCTCGTGGAGGAGGTGGACGCCCACGCCCTCGTCGCGGAGGAGGACGTTGCCGACGCCGAGGACCAGGAGGTGCCCGCCCGGAGTGCTCATTCGTCGGGCCCGATCAGCTCGGCCCCGCCGTCGCGCGCCTCGATGACCTCCTCGCGGGTGGGGAACTTGTAGCCGCTGAAGATGCTCGAGACCAGCCCGTTCTTCTCGAGGTGGTCGACGAGGACGGAGCTGTAGACGTGGAAGAGGGCGATGGCCAGGATCGCCCACATCGAGAGGTGATGGATCAGCCGCACGAGCTGGGGGCCGAGCAGGTCCAGGAGCCAGCCGAAGAGCGCCGCCCAGGGCTGCGTCCCCTGGAGCGCGTCGAGGGCGAACCCGGTGACCGTCTCGACGAAGAGGAGGACGAAGAGGAGGAGGTAGGCCGCGGCCGCGAGCTGGTTGTGGCCGAGGACCTTGGGGATCTCCTTGCGCAGGAAGGCGTAGAAGGCCGCCTGGCGGAAGACCTCGGTGAGCCTGGAACCGCGATCGTCGGGATGAACGCGGACCAGCGCGCGAAGCGGTTGCCGACGAGCATCCAGACGAGCCGGACCAGCAGCGACGCGATGAGCGTCAGGGCGGTCACCATGTGGACGAGGCGGACCATCGTCATCACGTTGCCGCCGGGCGGGATGAGGAACGGGTCGGCGATGTAGCCGCCGGTCAGGCTCAGGATCGACGATGCAGCGCCGCGGTCACCCAGTGGGTGACCCGCACGGGGACCTGCCAGACGTAGAGGCGGACGCGCCCGCCGGCCTCGTGGGCGCCGTCGTGTTCCGCGGCCCCGTCGCGGGCGACGGCCGGCACCGTGGGCCGCGGCCGAGCGGCCGGGACGCGGCGGCGGCGTGCTCGAGGGCCGTCATCGGGCGGCCCTCCCCGCGAGCCGGACCTGGAGCGGCCCGGCGTCGTCGGGGTCGAACGCGTGGACCCCGCAGGCCGTGCATGGGTCGAACGAGTGGAGCGTCCGGAGGATCTCGAGGGGCCGCTCGGGATCGGCGACCGGCGTGCCGACGAGGGCCTCCTCCCACGCTCCGCGGCGGCCCTTCGCGTCCCGCGGGGAGCCGTTCCAGGTGCTCGCGTCGACGATCTGGTAGCTCTGCGATCGTCCGGTCCCGGATCGTCACCCAGTGGCCGAGGGCGCCGCCCGGCGCCTCGCCGAGCGACCAGCCCCGCGCCTCCTGCGGCCACGTGCCCGGGTCCCAGCTCCCAGGTCGGCGAAGGCGAGGTCGCCGTCGGCGAGGTTCTGGGCCAGGTCGCGGTGCCACGTGGCGAGCCGGTCGGCGATGACCTCGGCCTCGACCGCCCGGGCGACGATCCGGCCGAGCGTCCCGAAGAGGGCGTCGGGTCCCACGCCGAGCGCGGTGACTGCCCGCTGGACGGCCGCCCGGACGTCGTCGCGGCCCTCGACGTAGGCGACGAGGACGCGCGCCAGCGGTCCGACCTCCATCGGCTCGTCCTGGTAGCGGGGCGCCTTGAGCCAGCTGTACTTCTCGGATCCCGCGAGCGTCGTGTACGGCAGCGCCGGCCCGGCGTACTTCGCGTTCGTCTGGCCGTCCATCGGGCTCCGAAGGCCCTCGGCCGTCGCCGTCGTAGGTGTACCAGGAGTGGGCGACCGTCTCGGCGACCCCGTCCTGGTCGACCTCCTCGACCCGGGCCATGACGCGGCCCATGACCCGTCCGCGCGGCAGGAGGAGCGCCGGCTCGGCCGTGTCGTCCTCGGGGAAGTCGCCGTACGACAGGTAGTTGCCGATGCCGGCCCCCAGGGCGGCCCACTCCGGGTAGTGCCCGGCGACCAGCAGGACGTCGGGCACGTAGACCTGGTCGACGAACGACTTGGCGGCGGCGATGAGCTCGCCGATCTCGGCCAGGCCGGCCTCGCTCAGGGCCGCCGGTGCCCGCTTGTCGATCTGCTGGGGATGCTCGCCGGGGAGGCCGCGGCTCGGACCGCCCCACGGCGGCGTCAGGGCCATCCCGCCCACCAGGAAGGTCTGCGGGTGCGGGTTCTTGCCGCCCAGGATCGTGTGGATCCTGGCGACCTTGCGCTGCCAGTCGAGGGCCTCGAGGTAGTGGGCGACCACGAGCAGGTTGGCCTCCGGCGACAGCCGGTAGGCGGGGTGACCCCACGGGCCGTTGGCGAACGGGCCCAGCTGCCCGGACGCGACGAACCGCTGGAGGCGGTCCCGCGCGTCCTGGAAGTGGGACGTGCTCGACTGCGGCCACCCGCTCGTGGCGTGGGCCAGCGTCGAGGTCGGCGGCGGGGTCGGCCCGCAGCGCCGCCTCGACGTCGACCCAGTCGAGCGCGTGCAGGTGGTAGAAGTGGACGACGTGGTCCAGGACGTACTGGGTCCCGGCGATCAGGTTGCGGACCAGGCGGGCGTTCCGGGGGATCGACGACCCCGAGGGCGTTCTCCACGGCCCGGACCGAGGCGAGGGCGTGCACGCCGGTGCACGAGCCGCAGATGCGCTGGGCGAAGAGCCAGGCGTCGCGCGGGTCGCGGCCGCGCAGGATGAGCTCCAGGCCGCGGAACATCGTGCCGCTGCTCCAGGCGTCGGCGACGACGCCGTTGGCGACCTCGGCCTCGATGCGCAGGTGGCCCCCGATCCGGGTGACCGGGTCGATCACGAGCCGCGTCATCTCACGACTCCCCTGGCCGCGAGGGGCCGCCGGCGGCAGTGTCCACGTCGGCGCGGGTCCACGCCGGCGGCGGTCCACGCCGGCCGGCCCGCGACCGCCGGTGCGCCTCGCGACCGCCGGCGGCCGCGACCGCCGTCGCGCCTGCGCCGCCGGACGGCGGCGGGCGTGGCGATCGCGTCCGCCGCGCCGGCGGCCGCCGCCTTCGCCGCCCGGCGTCGCGTTGCGACGCGCGTCAGGCGGCTGCGGACGATGGTCGCCCCGCCGTGGACCACGGTGAGCGCGGCGACCCCGCCGACGAGCGCCTGGCCCACGTGGTCGACGGTCACGCGTCGGCATGAACGGCAGCGGGGGCGGGAGCCGCCGGTAGGCCGGGGTCATCGCGTCCCAGAAGCCCGGCATCGTGCAGCCGATGCAGCCGTGGCCGGCCTTGACGGTCCAGCTCGCGCCCTCGCCGTAGCGGACCGTCGGGCAGTTGGCGAACGTCTCGGGCCCCTTGCAGCCCATCTTGTAGAGGCACCAGCCCTTCTGGGCACCCTCGTCGCCCCAGGCGAGGACGAACTCGCCGAACTCGAAGTGGGCGCGCCGCTCGCACTGGTTGTGGATGAGGCCGCCGTAGGCGAAGAGGGGCCGGCCCCGCCCGTCGGTCGGGGGCAGCTCCTTGAAGGTCAGGTAGTGGACGATCGTCGCGGTCAGGTTCTCGACGTTGAGCGGGCAGCCCGGCAGGTTGATGAGCCGGCCGTCCGGGACGACCCCGGCGACCCCGACGGCGCCGGTCGGGCCGCCGGCCGCCGCGGCGTCCCGCCATCGAAGGCGCACGCGCCGACGGCGATCGTGGCCAGCGCGCCGTCGCAGACCTCGCGGACGACGTCCCGGAACGGCGCGGCCGCCGATGGTGCAGTGGACCCCGCCGTCCGCCGGTCGGGATCGCCGCCCTCGACGATGGCGATGTACCCGTCCGGGTACCTCTCCATCGTGGTGGTCCGGGACGAGCTCGGCCGCCGCCCCGGCCGGGGCCATGAGCGTCTCGTGGTAGTCGACCGAGAGGAGGTCGAGGACGAGCTCCGAGATCGTCGGGCTCGACGCCCGCAGGAACGCCTCGGTGTCGCCGCGCGCAGTCCTGGCCGCGCAGCCAGATGACCGGGAGCCGCGGGGCGGTGGCGACCGCGCGCGGCGATCCGGGGCGCGTAGGCTCGCGGGAAGCGCGAGGGCCGCCGCCATCGCGGCCGAGAACTTCAGGAACGACGCGCCGCGAGACGCCGCGCTGGAGCAGCGCGGCGTAGAGGCCGTCGTCGAGCCTGGTCATGTGGGACGTCACTCTCGAATTCGGGACCGAACCGACGCGCGTCGGTCGCTACATGGCGAGGAACAGCGCGGCCCCGGGGTCGCTGGGGCCGACTATGAACACTGCTCCGGCCGGCAGGACCGGCCACAGGTCCCGCTCCGGGGCGCCGAACGGCACCGAGGCCGCCCTGGCTGCCCGACGTGGAGCCGGACCCCCGGCACGTCGATGTCGCGTTCCGTGCTCGTGCTCCCGGCCTGGAGGAGGTGGCCGTCGCACGATCAGGTCGGGACGCTGGCCCCGGGCTCCCGCTCCTCGATCGCCCAGTGGATGCCCCAGCGGTCCAGGGCCGCCATGTAGGGGTCGGGATCGAGCTGCTCGGGCACGAGGACGCCGGCGCCGCCCCATTCGCCGCGCGCCAGCAGCTCCAGGCCGAGGACCGGGTTGAAGCCGGTCTGCCAGGCGACGGCCTGGAGCCCGAAGTTGGCCCACGATTCCTCGCCGACGGTCTTCTGGTAGAGGTAGACCTCGCGCGGCGCGCCGTCCTTGCGACCGATCGCCCAGGTGCCCACGATCGCCCGGCCCTTCATCCGCTCGCCGACCTTCGCCGGGTCGGGCGTGACGGCCGTCACGAGGTCGCGCGGGGCGATCTGCATGCCCTTCACGTTGACCGGCTTCGTCGAGTCGAGGCCGACTGCGTGGAGGACCTTGAGGACGTTGATGAAGTCCGCGCCGAGGGCGTACTTGAAGGTGACCTTCTTGACGCCCGGGATGCCGCGCGGGACGAGGACGACCTCCTCGTGCTCCACGTTCACGCACTCGATGGGCCCGATCCCCTCGGGAAAGACGAAGGCCTCGGGAGCCGAGAAGGGCTCGGTCGTGTGGTGCCCGCCGCGGGCCGCGTCCCAGATGATCGGCGGGTTGAGGCACTCCTCGATCGTCGTCCAGATGCTGAAGACCGGGGCGAAGGCATCGCCCTCGATGTAGAGGTCGCCGCCGTCTCGCACGTGGACCTCGTCGAGCTCGTCGAAGAGGTGCTTGCGGGCGTAGCCGGCGAAGAGGTCGGTCAGGCCCGGGTCCATCCCCAGTCCGAGAATCGCCAGGCGGCCCGCGGCCTTCCACGCCTCGTGCTTCGGGAACTGGTAGTCGCCGAGCTTGACGCCCGGGGTCCTGAACGGGTCGGACGGGTGCGGCTCGGACAGGCTCACCGCCATGTCCAGGTAGTCGACGCCGGCGGCGAAGGCCCCGTCGAAGATCGTCGGGACGAAGCGCGGGTCGGCGCCGTTGACGACGATGTCGACCCCGTGCTCCCGCGCCAGCCGGGTCACCAGCTCCGGCTTCCCGGCGTCGACGAAGGCGACCGGGAACCGGGCGGTCGCCGGCGCATCGGCCGGCCCTCCCCCGAGTCGCGACTGGACGAGACGTGCCCGCTCGACGTCGTAGTCGGCCAGGACCATCCGATCCAGCCAGGGGGTGGTGGCGCCGAGCCTGGCGATCGCCTCGCCCACCGTCCCCACGCCGACGAGGAGCACCTTGAGCTGCTTCACGGGAGACCTCCGCGGCTGACGCATGCGCGAGGGACGCGTGCGCCTAGGGTGCCACGCGGCCAGGAGTCGCGGCAGGACCGTTCCGCCCCGCGCCGCGTGTCTCGGCCCCCGCGGGTCCTCAGGTGCGCGGCCAGCCGCGCTTCGGGTTGCCCGTCTTCCTGGTGGCCCCGCGGCCGGGCTTCCAGCGCGCCGCGTCGGCGTCCCCGTCGGCCCCGGACCCGCCGGTCCCGCCGGTCGGTCCGGCCCCCGTGCGGCCGGCGCCTGGCGACGTCGGCCGGCCCGCCGCGGGGGCCACCAGCCGCTGCCGATCGAGGCGCCCGGCCAGCCAGGACCCGTGGGCCGTCCGCGCCCCCAGCGCGCGGAGGGCCCGGCCCAGCTCGGCGTCGTCCGTCACGACCAGGGTCAGCTCGGGGTTCGGCGTCGTCCGGGCCAGGTCGTGGAGGAGGACGTCGGCGGTGCGGGAGCCGGCGTAGCGCACCTCGACGCCCGAGGTGACCCGCCGCCCGATCGCTCCCGGAGCGGGCGTCCCGTCGAGGACGATCGTCACCGCCGTGGCGGCCGGGACGAGGGCCCGCAGGCGTCCGACGAGGGCGGCGGCCGGGAGCGGCGCGCCCTCCGCCGGCGCCCCGCCGCGGGCCCGGCCGAGGGCGTGCAGGAGGTTCGTCCCGTCGACGAAGAGGCGGGCGGTGCCCTCGAGGGGATCGGGCGCAGGGCGTGGCATGCCTCGATGGTACTCGCCCGCTCCCCTGGCGCCGATCCGCGGCGGGCGGCGCCCGGCCGCGCGTCGCCCCGCCCGGGCCGGCTACGCTACGGCCATGCTCCTCCTCGTCGACCTCGACGGCGTCGTCTACCGCGGCGCGGCGCCCATCCCCGGCGTCGCGGCCGTCCTCGCCGACCGCGCCGCCCGCGGCGACACCGTCGTCTACGTGACGAACAACTCGATGCACTACCGGGCCGACTACGTGACGCGCCTGGCCGGCCTCGGCGCGCCCGTGACCGCCGACCGCGTCGTCAGCAGCGGCGCGGGCGACCGCCCTCTACCTCGCGGGGCCGGCGATGGACCCGCCGGTCCGGCGGGTGCTCGCGGTCGGCGCCGGCGGCCTCGAGCGCGAGTGCCGCGACGCGGGCCTCGACGTGGTCACGGCGGCCCACGCCGCGACCCGCCAGGCGCAGGAGGGGATCGACGGATGGGATGCCGCCGGGCACCCGGATGCCGTGGTCGTCGGCCTCGACCCCCAGTTCACCTACCAGAAGCTGGCCGTCGCCGTGGACTGCGTGCGTCACGGCGCACGGTTCGTCGCCACGAACCGCGACCCGGTCTACCCGACCGAGCGCGGGACCCGCCCGGGGGCCGGCGCGATCGTCGCGGCGGTCGAGGCCGGGGCGCAGGTGACCCCGGTCTCGATCGGCAAGCCGGCTCCGCTCCTCCTGGAGATGGCGATCCGGGTTGCCGGCCTGGGTCGGGCGGAGGCCGTCATGATCGGCGACGGCATCGCCACCGACCTGGCCGCCGCGATCGGGCTGGGCATCCCCTGCATCCTGATGCTGACCGGGATCACCACCCGGGCCCAGGCGGAGGCGCTCGCCCGGCGATCAGCGGCCGCTGGCGATGGCAGAGGACGCGGCCGAGCTGGCGGCCGCCCTGGACCGCGTGGCCGCGACGCGCGGGTCGCTGACGCGGTCGCTCGCGTCGCCAATTCGCGCGCTCCGGGCGGGCCCCACTTGCGAGCGACGCCGCACAATGACGGCGCCACACCCGCGGGTCGCGACAGCGGCGACCGGATCCCCATCCGAGGCACAGACCGAGCCATGTCCACCGTCCTCGTCACCGGCGCCTCCGGCTTCGTGGGAAGCCACGTCCTGCCCGAGCTGCTGGGCGCCGGCCACCGCGTGGTGGCCCTCGTCCGCTCGCCGAGCGGCGGGCGAGATCGTCCTGCGCCGCCTTCCCGCCGCCCTCGCGGCCGCCGTCGAGCTGCGCCCGGGCGACGTCCTGGAGCCGGCCACCCTGCCGGCGGCGCTCGCCGGCGTCGACGCCGTCGTCCACCTCGTCGCCATCCCGCGCGACTGGAACGGCGGCAAGGACCTCCTCCGTGTCAACCTCGGCGGCACGACCGAACCTGCTCGCCGCGATGCACGCGGCCGGTGTCCGGCGCCTCGTCCACCTGGGCGCCCTCGGCGTCGCCGACCGCGAGGAGCTCCACTACGCGAAGAGCAAGGCGCGGGCCGAGGCGGCCGTCCGCGCCAGCGGGCTCGACTGGACGATCCTCAAGCCGTCGCTCCAGTTCGGACCGCGCGACGGCTTCTTCAACATCGTCGCCGGCCTGGTCCGGGTGCCGGCTCCCTTCGTGCCCGTGCCCGGGCAACGGCGAAGAGCCGCTTCCAGCCGATCCACGTCGGCGACGTCGCCCTCTGCGTCCGCCTCGCGCTGGAGCGTCCGGCGACCATCGGGCAGGCCTTCGAGCTCGGCGGCCCGCGCACCTGGACGTACCGCGAGATCACCGCGGAGGTCGCCCGCGCGGTCGGGAAGCGGCGCCTCATCCTGCCGATGCCCCTCCCGCTCATCCGCCTCGGCGGCCGGCACCATGGAGGCGCTCCACCTGCGCTTCTTCCCGGTCGCGACCGACCAGCTCCGCCAGCTCGCGCTCGACAACGTCGGCCCCCTCGACGGCGTCCACCGCGCGTTCGGCTTCGTTCCGCGCAGAATGGAGGGCGAGCTCCTCTACCTGCGCCATCCGAGGAAGAAGCAGGAGCCGACGCCCGCCGCCTGAGGCGGGCAGGGAGGTCGCGTGCTCCGCCGCACGTCCGTCGCGGTCGCCTGGCTCATCGCCGCCCTCGTCGTCGCCCTCGGCGCGGCCGGCATCGTCGCCGCGCTCGATCATCTCCCCGACGGCGCCGGCCGCCCCGAGCTGACCTGGACCGCCGACCAGGCCCTCGCCGACGACCTGGACGCCGTCTCGGCGGAGCTCCTGGTCCTGGCCGACGCCGCGGGCGTCCTGGGGGGGCACGGCCGCACGGCCCTGTCAGCCCTGGTGGGACGCGATTCCGCGGCGCTCGTGGCCGCCCTCGACGCGGGCGCCGCGCAGCTCGACACCGTCGACGCGGCGGCCGCGCGCGTGGCCGCGCGGCTCGCGACGATCCCCCTGGCCGGCCCGCGATCGGGCCATCCGGTACTCGTCCGTCACGCTCGCCCGCTACGACGCTGCGGCCGCCGCCCTGGCCTCGGTGGAGCCGCTGCGCCCGGCCTGGGAGCGCCTCACCGCCGGGGTCGTGCCGGCCACCGAGCTGACCGACCACCTGCTCGCCCACGACCAGGTCGCGGCGACGGCGATCCAGTCGGGCGGCGCCGGGAAGTACGCCGCGGCGATCGCCCGCATCGACGAGGCGACGGCCGAGCTCGCGGCGGCGTCGACCATCCGCGACCGCCTGGCCGCGACCGTCGACGTCGCGACGCTCGACGAGTGGATCGACCGCAACGGTGCCTACGACGACGCCCTGCGCGACCTGTGGGACGCCCTCCGCCGCTCGAAGGGGCGGGTGACGGCCGCGGTCCGCGAGGCCGCCGCCCGCGAGCGCGCCGCGGCGGCGCTGCTCCCGCCCGACGCGCGGGCTCTCGTCGTGATCCTCGGCGACGTCGCCCGGGGCGGCCTCAACCAGGCGGTCATCGTGATCGAGGAGGCCCGCGGCCGCCTGCTCGACGCCGGCGTCCGCGCCGCGGCCTCCCCGCCGCCCTGACCCGCGGCGTAGACTGGCCGCAGCCCGCCGGCCCCCGGCCGGCCCCCACGCCACCATCCGCACAGGAGCCACCACTCGCATGCAGCTGCGCGTCGTCACCGACCAGCCCTGGGACGTCCGGGCCGACGTCCTGGCCATCCCCGTCCCGCCCGAGCCCGCCTTCGAGGGCGCCCTCGGCGAGCTCGACCGGCGCAGCGGCGGCGAGCTGCGCGCCCAGGCCGCCTTCGGCGAGCTCGTCGGCACGCGGTACGCGACGACCCTCGCCGCGGCCGGCGACCTGCCGGTCGGCCGCCTCCTGGCGGTCGGGACCGGGCCCGCCGCCGAGCTCGACCGCGAGACCGTCGTGCACCTGGGGGCGACCATCGAGCGCCGCCTCGCGCGGCCGCCCGGTCCACGCGCTCGCGATCTGGATCGGCGACCTCGCCGCCGCGCTCGACGGCGGCGCGGCCGCGGCGTCGAGCTGCTCGCGCGCGGCGTCGTCGAGGGGAGCTTCGATCCGGCCGCCATCTACCGCGCCGCGC
This sequence comes from uncultured Chloroflexia bacterium, assembly GCA_963827965.1. Classification (GTDB taxonomy): domain Bacteria; phylum Chloroflexota; class Limnocylindria; order Limnocylindrales; family CSP1-4; genus CTSoil-043. Next base: position 21,977 of record CAWHCW010000001.1, read on the forward strand.
CGGAGGCGTCTCCGCCCGCCCTCGACGAGCTGATCCTGGTGGCCCCGGGATCGGATCGCCGTGGCCCTCGCGGCGGCCGCCGAGCGCGGCGTCATCATCGGCGAGGGGACCAACCTGACCCGCCGCCTCGCCAACCGGGCCGCCAACGACGTCAGCCCCGAGGTCCTTGCCGACGAGGCGCGCCGATCGCCGCCGCCCACGGCCTCTGGATCGACGTCATCGACGAGGTCCGCGCCGCGGAGCTCGGGATGGGGATGTTCCTGGCGGTCGGGCGCGGCAGCGCCAACCCGCCGCGGATGATCGTCCTGCGCTCGGGCGGCGAAGGCGAGAAGGACGCCCTCGGCCGCCATCTCGCGCTCGTCGGGAAGGGCGTCTGCTTCGATTTCGGGCGGCATCTCCATCAAGCCGTCCGACCGGATGGAGGAGATGAAGATGGACAAGACGGGGGCCTGCACGGTGCTCGCCGCCGCCGCCACCGTCGCCCGCCTGGCCCCCGGCACGCCGCTCCTGGCCGTCGCCCCGGCCGTCGAGAACATGCCGGGGCCGCATTCGACGCGTCCCGGCGACATCGTCACGGCCCTCAACGGGAAGACCGTCGACGTGATCAACACGGACGCCGAGGGGCGCCTCATCCTCGGCGACGCGATGACCTACGCGGAGCGCCTCGGGGCGACCCACGTCGTCGACGTCGCCACGCTCACCGGCGCGGTCGCCCGCGCCTTCGGCCACCTGGTGACGGGCGCGTTCGGGGCGCCCCAGGCCTGGTACGACGACGTCGCGGCCGCGGCCGCCCGGGCGGGCGAGCGACTCTGGCAGCTGCCCCTCGTCGAGGAGTACTGGGCGGAGATGGAGAGCTGGTACGCGGACATGGCGAACGCGGGGTCATCGGCCGACGGCGGCCTGATCCGCAGCGCCCTCTTCCTGCGCCAGTTCGTGACGGTGCCCTGGGTCCACCTCGACATCGCGGGGACGGCCTGCTTCCGCAAGGCGGCTCCCTGGGCGGCCCGCGGCGCCACGGGCGCGTCCACGGCGACGCTCGTGGAGCTGGCGCTCGCCGGGGCCCGCTAGCGCGTGGAGCCGCCCGTCCTCGCCGCCGGCCTCGGAATCGCGGGGGCCGCGTGGGGGCTGGCGGCCGACCGCATCGGGGCCCGCTGGCCGGCCCACGAGGCCGAGCTGGACGAGGACGGGGCGGTCGTCCGGCCGGAGGGCTGGGTCCGCCCGGTCGACTGGCGGACGGCCGTCGTCGTCCTCCTGGGCGGCACGTCGATGGGGGCCCTGGCCCTCCGCTTCGCGGACCCCGTCCCCCTCGCGATCTTCGGGGACCTTCTTCGCCGCGCTGACGCTCCTCCTCGCGACCGACCTGGACCAGCGGCTCCTGCCCGACGTCGTCACCCTCCCCGCGATCCCCCTGGTCCTCGTGATCGACCTCCTGGGGCGAACCCGCTCGTCCCGCCCGGGGCCCTGCCGGCGGCCATCCTCGCGGCGCTGGCCATCCCCGTCTTCCTGTTCGCCGTGGCCATCCCCTTCGGGGCCGGCGCGATCGGGATCGGCGACCTGAAGCTGCTCGTCTCGGTGGGCCTCCTGGCCGGCCTTGGCCGTCGGTCGCGGGGGTCGTGGTGGGCGCCCTGGTCGCCGGCGTCGTGCTGGCAATCCTCCTCGCCGGCGCGCCGGATCACGCTGCGGACCTACGTTCCCTTCGGGCCGTTCCTCATCGTGGGAGCCTAGTGGGCGGTCCTGGTCGCGATGCTGACCCACTGGTCCGGGTGGCGGTCTGTCGCACGAGGAGTAGAATGCGCGCCAGCCGGGTCGTCCCGAGGTGTGCCCCTTCGGACGGCGACGCACCGGCGGGAAGGACACCGCCATGGCGCGGCCTCGCGCCCAACGGAGCACCACTCGCACGATGACGACGCCAGTCTGATGCGCAGCCACTCCACGCCCCGCGCGGCGGGGTGGACGCCGCGCCGCTCGCTTCTCGCTGTCCTGCGCCGCCGCCGGCGGCATCTCGGGGCGCCTCCTCGTCGCGATCCTGGTGCTTCCCCTGCTCGTGGGGATCGCCGGCCCGCCCACCGCGCGCGGCGACGAGCTCTCCGACGCGGTCGCCCGCCAGAAGGCGCTGGCGGCCAGGGTCAAGGTGCAGCGCGAGCAGGTGGCGAAGCTGCGGTCGCTCCAGGGCGGCCTCGCCCAGGAGATCTCCTCGACCGCAGACGGCCCTGGCCGGCATCAACGCGAACCTCGCCGAGACGAAGACGCGGATCACGCGCCTCGGGAAGCAGATCGCCGCCGTGCGGGCGGTCTACGACGACCTGGTCGCCCAGCTCGCGCTCCTGGACCGCCAGGTCATTGCCGTCGGCGAAGAGCAGGCCGAGATGGCCGAGGAGCTGCGCCAGCGCAAGGCCCTCCTCGCGGCCCGCCTGCGCGAGGCGTACCGCACCGACCGGACGCCCCTGGTCCAGACGATCCTCTCGTCCGGCTCGTTCACCGACCTCCTCGAGGACGTCGGGTCGTACCTCGACTTCGGCGTCCAGGACCGGGCCCTGGCGGACCGCATCGAGGCGGATGCGCGCACCGCGGATGCGCTCCGCGCGCTCCTCGTCGACACCCGCACGGCCCGCGGGGAGCTCCGCGACGAGACCCTCGCCCAGAAGCGTCAGCTGGATGCCAGCATGGTGGAGCTGAAGGCGGCGAAGGCGCGCCTGGCGACGCTCCAGGCCGAGACGGCCCGGGAGCTCGCCATCCAGCGCGCCGCGTACGCCCGGATGGCCAGGAACAAGGGCGCCCTCCAGGCGGCGATCGCCCGCAACGTGGCGGCCCAGAAGAAGCTGGCGAGCCAGATCGCGTCGATCGTCGCCCGTCAGCGGAGCCTCGGCAACATCCCGTCCGAGTACAACGGGACGCTCTCCTGGCCGATGGGCGGCACGGTCTGACCCAGGAGTTCGGCTGCACCGGCTTCTGCGTGGGAGCCGCCGCGTCGGGAGCTGCGCGCACTTCCACCAGGGGATCGACCTCGCCGCCCCGATGTACACGCCGGTCCGCGCCGCGGGGACGGGCGGGTCGTCTTCGCCGGCCGGAACCACGCCGACGACGCCGACCCAAGGCCTGGATCGTGATCATCGCCCACAGCGAGTCGCTCCAGACCTGGTACGCCCACCTCGACAATCCGGGCCAGGCGCCCGAGTCTCGGCCGGGGACGCCGTGACCACGGGCCAGGTGATCGGCTACGAAGGGATGACCGGCCACACGACCGGCGCCCACCTCCACTGGGCGGTCTGGTTCAACGGGAGCTTCGTGAACCCGCGCCTCTTCGTCTGACCCCCGGAGGGGCCGGGCCCGCGTGGTAGCATCGGCCGCGGATCGTGCCGATCCCCGTTCCAATCCCCGGGCGTGAGGAAGGCCGATGAAGCGGACCTTTGCGGTGATCCTGGCCGGCGGCGAGGGTGCCCGCCTCTCCATCCTGTCGGAGAAGCGGGCGAAGCCGGCGGTGCCCTTCGGGGGCAAGTTCCGGATCATCGACTTCGCCCTGTCGAACTGCGTCAACTCGGACGTCGACAACGTCGCCGTCCTGACCCAGTACAACCCGCGCTCGCTGTCGGACCACATCGGCTCGGGCCGGCCGTGGGACCTCGACCGCAGCCGGGGCGGGGTCCGCATCCTGCCGCCCTACATCGGGCGCGGCAAGGCGAGCGAGTGGTACCGCGGCACCGCGGACGCGGTTCTCCAGAACATGTCCGTCATCGACCAGGCGCCCGGCGACGTCGTCCTCGTCCTGGCCGGCGACCACGTCTACAAGATGGACTACTCGCCCTTCACCGCCTTCCACCGCCAGCGGCGCGCCGACGTGACGATCGCGGTCCGCCGCGTCCCTCTCGCCGAGGCGAGCCGGATGGGGATCCTCGCCATGGACGAGGCGGGCCGGGTCACCGAGTTCCAGGAGAAGCCCAGGCAGCCCAAGTCGGACCTCGCCAGCATGGGCGTCTACGTCTTCAGCAAGCGGGCCTTCCACCGCTGGCTCGACGAGAGCCACCCCGACTTCGGCAGCGACGTGATCCCGGCGATGCTCGAGGGCGGCGCCCGGGTCTACGGCTACCGCTTCGACGGCTACTGGCAGGACGTGGGGACGATCCACAGCTACTGGGAGGCCAACATGGCGCTCCTCGATGATCGCCCGCAGCTCGACCTCTACGACAAGGAGTGGCTGATCCACACCCGCTCCGAGGAGCGCGCCCCGGCGAAGATCGGGTCGACCGCCCAGGTCCACCGGAGCCTCATCAGCCACGGCTGCCAGGTCGAGGGGACGGTCGTGAACTCGGTCCTCTCGCCCGGCGTGGTCGTCGGCGTCGGGGCGGTCGTGCGCGACTCGATCCTCATGTTCGACACCGTGGTCCGGCCGGGCGCCATCGATCGACCGGGCGATCCTCGACAAGGAGGTCACGGTGGGACCCGGCTCCATCGTCGGCGAGGGCGCCGACCTGGCCGTGCCGAACCGCCTCAACCCGAGCCACCTCACCACCGGCATCACGATCGTCGGGAAGCGGGCGGTCCTGCCCCGCGGCATCCGGATCGGGCGCAACGTGCGGATCGACCCGGACGTGCGCGCCGCGGACTTCGCCGGCCGGATCGTGGAGTCCGGGGCGACGGTGGTGCGCCACGAGGCCGGCCAGCGCAGGCGCACCCGCGTGGCGGCCGGCCCGAAGGGGTGAGCGAGGGCGGGACGCCGCGACCGTCGACGGTCGAGGGCTGGCTGGCCGAGCTGGAGCTTGGCCCCGCGGAGCGTCTCGAGCGCGAATCCGTCGCCTCGTGGGATCTGACGCTCGACGGGCGCCGCCGCTTCGACCTCCGGGTGACGGTCATCCTGGACCCCGCGACCGCCGTCATCGTCTGGGCCCACCTCGCGCCGCCGATCAGCGACCTGTTCCGCGTCTCCTACCGACGCCTCCTGCGCTGGAACGACGAGTTCCCCTTCGTGAAGTTCGCCCTCGGCGACGATGACCGGCCGGTGCTGACGGTGGAGATCCCGCTCGATCGACTCGACCGCGACGCCCTGGGCCTGGCCCTCGCCCGCGTCCTCGCCATCGGCGACCTCCTCCTGGAGGAGACCGCGGGCTGGGCGTGGCCCGGCGGCCGCATCCCCGACTGGAGCGGGCGAACGAGCCGCCAGGCTGCGCTCCTCGATCGCTACGCGGACCGCCTCGGCGAGCTCTCCGGGCCGCGCTGACCGGCCCGCGCGCTCCACCCGGCGTCCTGCTAGGATCGAAGGATGCGGCTCAAGCCCCACCGCCCGTCGCACGAGATCCTCTCCGGCGAATCGGCGGATGTCTACTTCGCCCGGGCGACCCGGATCCTGGAGCGCGAAGGCCTCGACCCCATCGTCGTCCTGGAGGTCTTCAGCCGCGGTGAGGGCGTCCTGTGCGGCATCGACGAGGCCAAGAACCTCCTGGGCCACGTCCTCGAGCGCGCCGCCGCCGACGAGGTCGTGGTGGAGGCGCTCGACGACGGCGACCTCTTCGCGCCGAAGGAGGTCGTCCTCCGCATCCGGGCCCGCTACCGGGTCTTCGGGCTGTACGAGACGGCGGTCCTGGGGATGATGGCGCAGGCCACCGGCTGGGCCACCGCGGCCCGCGAGTGCGTGGAGGCCGCGGCTCCCCAGCCGGTCATCAGCTTCGGGGCTCGCCACGTCCACCCCGACGTCACCGACGTCCTGGACTACGCGGCGATCGTGGGGGGCTGCGTCGGGGCGTCCACGCCGGCCGGGGCGCGCCTGGCGAACCTCAACCCGACCGGGACGATGCCCCACTCGCTCGTCCTGATCCTGGGCGACACCGTCCGGGCGGCGCAGGCCTTCGACCGCGACCTGGAGCCCGACGTGCCCCGCATCGTCCTGGTCGACACGTTCAAGGACGAGGCGGAGGAGGCGCTCCGCGTCGCCGATGCCCTGGGCGAGAAGCTGTTCGGGATCCGTCTCGACACGCCGTCCGAGCGCGGCCGCGTCACCGTCGACCTCGTGAAGGAGATCCGGGCCCGGCTGGACCAGGCGGGCCACGGGCACGTCAGGATCGTCGTCTCCGGCGGCCTGGACCCCGACCGGATCCGCTCCTTCAAGGAGCAGGGTGCCCCCGCCGACAGCTTCGCCGTGGGGAGCTACATCTCGGGGGCGAGTCCCATCGACTTCACCGGCGACATCAAGGAGATCGACGGGCGGCCGATCGCGAAGCGGGGCCGGATCCCCGGGATCACGGCGAGCCCCAGGCTCAAGCGGGTCGACCTCGCGGCCTGGCGGAGCGCCGTCTGAGCGGGGCCGCCCGCGCCGACATCCTGACCCGGGCCGAGGCATCTGCCCGGGCATCCCGCGTTGGCCGCGTGGCGTACGCCCTGGACCTCGACCTCGCGGCCGGCCGCCAGACCTACGACGGCGTCGCCCGCCTCCGCTTCCCCGTGACCGGCGAGGGGGATCTCTTCCTGGACTTCCGCGGCGGCGAGGTGACCCGTCTCACCGTCAACGGGCGGGCCCTGGAGGCGGAGCGTCCGGGGCACCGGATCCTCCTGCCGGGGAGCCTCCTGCGCGCGACGACCGAGGTCGAGGTCGTCTACCAGAACGAGTACGACCGCGGGGGCGACGGCTTCCACCATTTCGTCGACCCGGAGGACGGGGCCGAGTACGCCTACTCGAACTTCGAGCCGTTCGAGGCGCACCGCCTGTTCCCCTGCTTCGACCAGCCGGACCTGAAGGGGACCTACGCCGTCACCGTCCGCGCGCCCGCTGACTGGACGATCATCGCCAACGCCCCGGCCGCGGCCGTCGTGCCCTCCGGCGGCGGGCGGCGGGAGCACCGCTTCGCGCTCACGCCGCCGATCTCGTCGTACCTCGTGGCGGTGATCGCGGGCCCCTTCGCGGGGGCCCGATCGCTGCACCGCGGCACGCCGCTCGGGATCTGGACGCGGCGCTCGCTGGCCTCGTTCCTGGACCCCGACGAGATCTTCGAGGTGACCAGGCAGGGGCTCGACTTCTACGCGGCCCTCTTCGACCACCCGTTCCCGTTCGCGAAGTACGACCAGATCTTCGTCCCCGAGTTCAACTCCGGGGCGATGGAGAACGTGGGTGCCGTCACCTTCAGCGAGAGCTACGTCTTCCGCGACCCGCCGACCGACACGCAGCGGCTCATGCGGGCCGAGACCGCGCTCCACGAGCTGGCCCACATGTGGTTCGGCGATCTCACCACCATGCGCTGGTGGGACGACCTCTGGCTCAACGAGAGCTTCGCGACCTACGTCTCCAACCTGGCCCTCGCCGAGGCGACCCGCTTCGACGGCGCCTGGCGCTCGTTCCACGCCGACATGAAGCGCTGGGGCTACCAGGCGGACGCCCGCTCGACGACCCACCCGATCTCCGGCGTCGTCCCCGACACGGACGCCACCTACTACAACTTCGACGGGATCACCTACGGGAAGGGCGCCTCGGTCATCAAGCAGCTCGTCGCCGAGATCGGCCGGGACGCCTTCCGGGCCGGCCTGCGGACCTACTTCCGCCGCCACGCCTGGGGCAACGCGACGCTCGCCGACTTCCTGGCGGCCCTCGAGGAGGGCGCCGGGCGGCCCCTCGGGGACTGGAGCCGGCGCTGGCTGGAGACGGCGTCCCTCAACACGATCGAGGCCTCCTGGACGGCGCGCGACGGACGGGTCGAACGGCTCCAGCTGACCCAGGAAGCGCCCGACGAGCACCCGACCCTGCGCCCCCATGCCCTCGAGCTGGCGCTGGTGCGGGCAAGCGGCGACGGGCCGGCGGAGATCGAGGTCGTGGCGGCCCGCCTCGAGGGAGCCGAGGCGTGGATCGAGGCGGCGAGCGGGCGGCCGGCGCCCGACCTCGTCTATCCGAACCACGGCGATCACGGGTACGCCCGCGTCCTGCTCGACCCGGCCTCGCTGGCCGCGGTGCCCCATGTCCTGGGGCGTGTCGCCGACCCGCTCCTGCGCCAGCTGCTCTGGGGGACCCTCTGGGAGATGGTGCGCAGCGCGCGGCACTCGTCGCTCGCCTTCCTGGAGCTGGTCCGCACCCACCTGCCCGAGGAACGGGACGACCAGATCCTGCTGGCCGCCCTCGACGCGTCGCGTGCCGCGCTGGCTCGCTACGTGCCCGAGGAGCGGCGGATGGACGAGGCTCGCCGCTTCGTCGCGGCGGCCCTCGGGGCCCTGGAGTCGCTTCCCGAGGGCGACCTCCGGACGCTCTGGCTGCGGGCGGCGATCGGGGCGGCCGCCGAGGCCGCCGACGTGGCGGCCCTGGCCCGGGTCGTCGACCAGGAGGCCGGCCGGCCGCGGGTGACGGTGGACCGCGAGATGCGCTGGGGCATTGCCGCCCTCGCGATGGCCCACGACCTGCCCGGGGCGCGCGGGCGCGTCGCGACGGAGCGTGCCGCGGACCAGACCGACCGTGGCGAGCGGGCGGCCCTGCGCGCCGAGACCGGGGCCCCGGACGCCGCCGTCAAGGCGGCTGCCTGGGAGCGGATCCACGGGGCGGGATACGGGTCCTTCCATCTCACCCAGGCCGCCATGCTCGGCTTCAACCACGCCCACCAGGCGGCCCTCCTGGCGCCCTACGTCGAGGGCTTCTTCGCGGCGTTGCCGGCGGTTGCCGCCGAGCGCGACCATCCGTTCCTGCGGGCCTACGTCACGGCGCTCTTCCCGGCCTACCGCCCGGAGCCGGCGCTCGTGGAGCGCGCCCGGGCGATGGCCGACGGGCACGGCGCGGAGATGCCAAGCCTGCGGCGCCTGCTGCTCGAGGCGGCCGACGACATGGAGCGTGCGATCGTCTGCCGCTCGTTCGCGTCACTGGCGGCGCGGGGGCCCTCCTGACGCGCGCCTGACGGGTCGGCCGATCCGTGCGAGGATCGACGCATGGACGACGACTCCCGAGGCGGCGAAGAGGCGGTCTCGGGCCCCGAACCGGACGAGACTGCGGGCCGGGTTCCGGGAGAGCCCGCGCCGAACCCGGGACCGGGCGACATTGTTCCGGGAGAGGCCGAGAGCGCCTACGACCTGCTCCAGCGCGGCCACGCCCTGCTCGCGCGGCGGCACCACGCGCAGGCAGCCATCGTCCTGGCGCGGGCCGCCCGCCTGGAGCCCGGCCGCGGCTCGATCCTGGAGCCGCTCGGCCGGGCCTGCTTCATGGCGGGGCAGCTGGAACGGGCGGCCGAGGTCTTCGAGGCGCTCCTGGCGGTGGATCCGTCCTCGGCCTACGGCCACTACGCGCTCGGTCGGACGCTCTTCCGGGCGGGTCGTCCGGCCGAAGGGACGACACACCTTCGTCTCGCGGCCGCGCTGGCGCCCGACAGCCGGCTGTACCGGGGTGGGCTGCGGCGCCTCGCGGGGGAGTAGGCGGCGCAGCGCGGTCCGGTCGGCCGACCGATCAGGCGGGCGTCGGGGCCTCCATCCGGCGCGCCAGCCAGAAGATCCCGATGATCGACTTCGCGTCGCCGATCTCGCCGCGCTCGGCGGCCGCGACGGCCTCGCGCCAGGGGAGGCGGATCAGCTCCAGCGTCTCGTCCTCGTCGGGATCGAGGCGGTCCGGCCCGGCCGGGACGAGGTCCGTCGCGAGGTAGAGGAACATCCGCTCGGTGGCGAAGCCGGGCGCCGTCCAGAAGTCCGCCAGGCGTTCCCAGCTCGCGGCGCGGAACCCGGTCTCCTCCTCCAGCTCGCGGCGGGCGGCCGCGTCGGGATCCTCGGTCGCACCGGTGCCCGGGTCGCGGTCCAGCGTCCCGGCCGGGATCTCGAGGAGGGCCCGCCCCGCGGGGTGGCGGTACTGGCGCACGAGGAGGAGGCAACCCTCGGGATCGACGGCCACGATCGCCACGGCGCCCGGGTGGGCGGCCACGTCGCGCCGCACCCGCTGCCCGTCGGCGCGCTCCAGGGTGTCAACCCGGAACTCGAGCACGCGGCCGCGATGGAGGAGCTCGGACGCGACGAGGCGCTCGGCGAGGGGGTCGGGGTGGCGCTCGGCGAGGGGGTCGGGGTCCGGCATGAGCCGATTATCGCCGCTCGGGCTCGGGGCTCGGCGATCGGAGCGGCGGACGCCGACATCGGACGCCGACGCGCCGACACGGACGCCGACACGGACGCCGATACGGATCGGGTGCGAACGAGCCGGGCCCGGGGGCCCGGCTCGTCTCCGGTGCTCGGTCGGGCGGCCCCGGCCGCCGCGAGTTCAGCTGGCGGCCGCTCGCCGGAAGCTCAGCTCCGACTCGGCGTCGAAGAGGTGCATCTTGTCGAGCGGGATGTGGACCGTGACCACGTCGTCGGGGCGGACGCGACGGTCCGAGGAGACGATGGCCACGATGTCGGCCCCGGCGATCCCGATGTGGAGCAGCTCCTCGTTGCCGAGGTACTCGACGACGTCGGCCTTGGCCGGGACGGTGGCGCTGTCCCCGCCGGTGGGGGCGACGTCGAGATGCTCGGGCCGGATGCCGACGATGAACTTCTTGCCGGAGGCCGCGGCGGTGGCTTCGCGGAAGGCGGGAGGGAGCGGGACCTCGATGCCGTCGCCCCGCAGCACCGCCGATTCGCCGGTCCCCGACAGCTCGACCGGGAGGAAGTTCATGGCCGGGCTGCCGATGAAGCCGGCCACGAACTTGTTGTTCGGATGGTCGTAGAGCGCCTGGGGCGTGCCGACCTGCTGGAGCATCGCGTTGCTCATGACGGCGATCCGCTCGCCCATCGTCATCGCCTCGACCTGGTCGTGGGTGACGTAGACGATCGTCGTCTTGAGGCGCTTGTGCAGCCGGGCGATCTCGGCCCGGGTCTGGACGCGGAGCTTCGCGTCGAGGTTGGAGAGCGGCTCGTCCATGAGGAAGACGGCGGGCTCGCGGACGATCGCCCGGCCCAGGGCGACGCGCTGGCGCTGGCCGCCGGAGAGCTCCTTCGGCTTGCGCTCGAGGAGCGTCGGTCAGCTGGATCGTCTCGGCCGCGTCCTTGACGCGCCGATCGATCTCCTTCTTGTCGATCTTGCGGAGCTTGAGGCCGAAGGCGAGGTTGTCGTAGACGTTCATGTGGGGATAGAGCGCGTAGCTCTGGAAGACCATCGCGATGTCGCGATCCTTCGGCGCGATGTCGTTGACGACCCGGTTGCCGATGGAGAGCGTGCCCGCGGTGATGTCCTCGAGGCCTGCGATCATCCGCAGGCTGGTGGTCTTGCCGCAGCCCGACGGGCCCACCAGGACCATGAACTCCCCATCCTCGATGGCGAGGTCCAGGTCATCGACGGCGACCACCTCGCCGTACTTCTTGGTGACGTGATCGAACGTCACGGTGGCCATGCGCGTCTCCTCCTCCCGGTCGGGTCATCGCGGGCCCTTGCATCACGGCCGCCAGGGCGGCGCGGACGGGCCCCATACGAGGTGCCGGCTCGGGGTTGGGCCGATCGTAGCATCGGGCCGCAAGGCGTCGCGGCCCCGGGTGTCGCGGCCCCGGGTGTCGCGTTGGCCCGGTCGCCGTTCCGCGAGCCGGGATGGCCCGGCGTTACAGCGGAATCGCGAAGGCCAGGACCACGAGGACCGTCGAGGCGACGATCTCGACGAGGCCGACGTGGACCGGCCGGAGCGGGCGCGCGGTCCCGGCCCGGCGTCGCTCGAGGAGGGGGAGCGCGATCGCGCGCGCCGTGAGGCCCGCCGCGAGGACCGCGTACGGCCAGGGGAGGAAGACGGCCGCGAGCACGACGAGGGCGGCGTGGAAGCCCACGGAGAGGGCCGTGAAGCCGCGGTTGCCGCGCTCCCGGATGACCGACCGGACCACGAGAACCGTCCCCCCGAGGTAGCCGGCGGCCACCAGCGTGGCCCGCAGCACCGGGTCCGCCTCCCAGGCCCCCGAGAGATGCGCCGCCGCCGGCGCCAGCACGAGCGCGATCGCGATCTGGGCGAGGCTGTTGGCGAGGTCGCGCGGCGTGCCCGGGCGCGCTCCGCCGACGACGAGGGCGCCGGCCGGGACAACGACGACGACGGCGAGGAGCAGGGCCGGGAAGGCCAGCACCAGGAGCGCCCCGAGCGCGGCGAAGACGACGCCGTAGAGGGCGAGGGAGGGGACGAAGGAAGGGCGCCGGCGCGCCCGCAGCCAGGCCTGGGCGGTTGCCGCGGCGAGGTAGCCCGCGACGGCCGCCGCGGCGAGGGCGAGATGCCAGGGAGAGGGAGCGGTGGCCGCGATCCCGAGCAGGAGCGGGACGGCGAGCATGGCCCACGCGCCGTGCTGGTGGGGGAACCACAGGGTGCGCGCCGGTGCTGCCCGGGCGGGGGTGCTGCGCTGCATCATTCGTACAGTAGCCCAGTACGCGTTTGACCGCCGCGGCGGAACGGGCGACACGCCGGGACGGGCGACGCGCCGGACCGGGCCGACACGCCGGACCCGGGCTCGCGCCGGCGGGCTCGCGTGGCTCGACCGTCGCTCAGTCAGCGGACGCGATGAATTGGTATCCCAGCCCCCGCTCCGTCCGAATGTAGCGCGGGTGGTCGGGGTCGTCGCCGAGCTTGTCGCGGAGACGACGGACGTAGACGCGCAGGTAGTCGACCTCGTCGAGGTACTCGCGGCCCCAGACCTTGGCCAGCAGGGTTCCATGCTGGAGGACGTGACCGGAGTTCCGCACGAGGTGGTACAGGAGCTTGTACTCCGTGGGCGTCAGGTCGAGCCGTTCGCCCTTGAACCGCACCTCGTGGGCGGCGAAGTCGACTTCGAGATCCAGGGCCCGGAAGGACGGGGCGCGGCTGGTCGGGGCCGGCATCTCGTTGCGCCGCAGGACCGCCCGCACGCGGGCCATCAGCTCCAGGTGGTTGAACGGCTTCGTCACGTAGTCGTCGGCGCCCAGCTCCAGGCCCTTGACCTTGTCCATCGCGTCGTCTCGCGCCGTCAGCATCACCACGGGAACGTCGGAGAAGACGCGGATCTCGCGGAGCACGTCGAAGCCGTCGACGCCCGGCAGCCCCACGTCGAGGAGCACGATGTCCGGCCGCTGTTCCTCGACGACGTCGAGCGCCTGTTCGCCCGTGCCGGCGCCCAGCACCTCCACGTCGCGCCACTGGAGGGTGAACCCCAGGCGCACCGACTCGACGACGTCCGGCTCGTCGTCGACCACCAGGATCCGCATCACTCCGCGTCCGGCGGCCCCTCGGCGGGCACCACGATGCTGAACACGCTGCCGTAGCCCGGGACGCTCGTCACGTCGACGCCCCCTCCGTGCGCCTGGGCGATCGCGAGGGCGGTCGGCAGCCCCAGGCCGACGCCGCCCCCGGCGCCCTTGCGGTCGTTCTGGCCGACGAAGAAGCGCTCGAAGAGGTGGGGTTGCTCGTTGACCGGGATCCCCGGCCCCTGGTCGGTCACCGTCCAGGTGACGTTCCTCCCCACCAGGCGGACCCGGACGCCGATCGCGCCGCCCTGGGGGCCGTACTTGACGGCATTGGAGATGAGGTTGACGAGGGCCTGCTCCAGGCGGCGGTGGTCACCGAAGACCCTGACCGGCGTGGTCGGCACGTCGAGCGTGATCGACTGGTCGCGCTGGGCCGCGAGGGGCGCGACCGAGGCGACCGCGCCGCGGGCCATCGCCGACGCGTCGAACTGGCGGAGCTGGAGCACCACCTCGCCGGTCCGGAAGCGAGCGATCTCGAGGATGTCGCCAACGACGCGCTGCATGCGGTCCGCGTTGCGTTCGATGGTCCCCAGCAGGGTGTCCACCTCGACGACCGTGGGTGCCGTCTCGGCTCCCCGCAGCACGCCGACACAGGTGCGGATCGCGGTGAGCGGTGTCCGGAGCTCGTGGGCGATCGTCGAGAGGAGGTCGGTTCGGAGGCGCTCCAGCTCGGCAAGCCGCTCCACGACCCCCGCGTCGGAGCCCAGGCTGCCGCCCAGCATCTGGCGCCCCAGGCTCGTCAGGACGTGGAAGCGATCGTCGCCGTTGTGGCGCGCGATGCGCACGAGGCCGAGGCCGGCCAGCTCGCGGAGGAGGCCCGTGGCCCGGGCGATGTCGACCGCGGCACCCGAGTCGGCGAACCGCTCGGTCAGGTCGGCCGGGGTGGCTCCGTCGCCGACGAGGGCGAGGGCCGCACCCGCGAGGGGGGACGGCCCTGCACCCCGCTGCGAGGGTGGCTCGACGGCGAACATGACGACGCGAGGATACCCCCGGAGACGGGCCGGGGCGTTGGCGGACACGATCGCCACCACGGACAGGCGAGCGTCAGCCGCGCACGTCCACGAGGGGTCGTTCGGCGGCCCGGCGTCGTTCGTCGCCGACGCGGCGAGCATCGGCTGGCGACGCCGCCGTCCCGGCGACGGGCCCTTCGACGATCGTCGCCCGCGGGACGATCGGGATCTCGCGGCCCGTCGCCGGCGCGACGACCATGTCGTACGAGCACATGCACGGGCCGTCCGCGGCGCAACCGGCGCAGCAGAATGCGAGGCCGAGGTGGAAGACCGGGTGGTGCGCGATCTCGGTGTCGCAGGTCGCGCAGGTGAAGGTCGGCTGCGTCGGCATCGGAGTCCTCGCTGGCGGGACACCCGCGGACGACTCGCGCGGGACCGTCCCTCGACGGATGGCAGGTGCCATGCGAGCCATGCTCGGCGGCCGGCCTGTACCCCCCGGGGAACATGCATGAACGGCGCGTGAATGTGGGCGGCGTCCATCGCGTATTCACGGGACGTTCACGTCCGTCCATCGCCATGTTCGTGCTGGTGGGGGAGCCTTGGCGGTGGCGGATTGTGCCGGCGTGGGCCGGCCCCGCGCTCGCCAGCGGAGCCCTGGATGAACAAGCCGATCACACCCGTCCTCGCCGCGGGCGGCGCGACCGCCATCGCGGAGCGGCGGGCCGTCGCCCCGGTGCCCAGCCTGCAGGGTGCATCCGCCGCCGCCGCGCCCGCCGTCCAGCGCTCGCCGGGAGCCGAGGCCCTGGCCGCCGCGTACTCCCAGTTCGACGCCGCGGCCGATCACCTGGACCTCGACGATGGCCTGCGCGAGAGGCTCCGGGCGCCGCAGCGCGAGCTCACGGTCCGCTTCCCGGTCCGGCTCGACGACGGTCGCGTGCGCGTCTTCACGGGGTTCCGTGTCCAGCACAACGTCGCGCGCGGTCCGGCCAAGGGCGGGCTCCGCTACCACCCGTCCACCGACCTCGACGAGGTCCGCGCCCTCGCCATGTGGATGACCTGGAAGTGCGCCCTCGTGAACGTCCCCTTCGGCGGTGCGAAGGGCGGCGTCACCTGCGACCCCCGGACCATGAGCCCGCGGGAGCTGGAGGCCCTCACGCGCCGTTTCGCCACCGAGCTCGAGGTGCTCATCGGGCCCGATTCCGACATCCCGGCGCCGGACGTGGGCACCAACGCCCAGACGATGGCGTGGATCATGGACACGGTCTCGATGCACCGCGGCTACTCGGTGCCAGGCGTGGTCACCGGCAAGCCCGTCGCGATCGGGGGCTCCAACGGTCGCGCCGATGCGACCGGCCAGGGCATCGTCTACACGATCGAGGAGGCGGCCGGGCGACGCCTCGGGATTCCCCTGGCCGGCACGACTGCCGCCGTCCAGGGCTTCGGCAACGTCGGCGAGGCGACCGCCCGGCTCCTTCACCAGGCCGGGGCGCGGGTCGTCGCGATCACGGACGTCGGCGGGGGCGTCTACCGCGAGGAGGGCCTGGACGTGCCCTTCCTGCGTCGCTTCATGCAGGAACGGGGCACGCTGACGGGGGCGCCGGGGACCGATCCGATCGACAACGAGCATCTCTTCGGGCTCGACGTGGACGTCCTCGTCCTCGCCGCCCTGGAGGGCCAGATCACCGGCGCCAACGCCGGGAACGTCCGGGCCCGCATCCTCGCGGAGGGCGCGAACGGCCCGACGGCGCCGGAAGCGGACCCGATCCTCCGGGACAACGGCGTCGTGGTCATTCCCGACATCCTCTGCAACGCGGGCGGGGTCATCGTGAGCTACTTCGAGTGGGTCCAGAATCGCGAGTCGCTGTTCTGGACGCCGAAGCTCATCAACGGCCGGTTGCGCGAGGCCATCCTGGCCGCCGCGACGGCCGTCTGGGAGCGCGCCGACGCCGACGGGATCGAGCCGCGGCGGGCCGCCCACGCCATCGCGGTGCAGCGCGTCGCCGAGGCCACGACGCTGCGCGGCATCTACCCCTGACCAGATCGCGGTTCCTCCGCCAGGGCCCGGCCGCTCACACCCGGCCGGGCCCCCCCTCTCATCGATTGCCGGCCCCGGTTCCGCGCGCCCGGGATGCCGCGCGGCGGGCGGGTTACGCCGAGCGGCCCTCCGCGACCGGGCGTTCGACGGCGGCCGGCAGTGCCTTCGCGCCGTCGCTCGCCGTCACGACCCTGTTGCGACCCCCGTCCTTGGCCCGGTAGAGCGCCTCGTCGGCGAGGGTGAGCAGGGCGGCGCGATTGGAGCCATCCTCGGGAGCCGAGGCAACGCCGATCGAGACCGTGACGCGCGCCGTCTGGCCAGGCGCCAGCGCGATGACCGTCCCCTCCGTCCTCCGGCGGATCCGTTCGGCGATCGCCACGGCCGACGGACCATCGATCCCGGGCAGGAGCACCGCGAACTCCTCGCCGCCGTAGCGCGCGGCGAGATCGCGGTCGCGCATGCACGAGCGAAGGATGCCGGCGAAGGCGCGGAGTGCCTCGTCGCCCCCCGGATGACCGTGCTGGTCGTTGAAGTCCTTGAACTTGTCGAGGTCGAGCATCAGCATGCTGACGTGCTCGGCGGCCGACCGCTCGGCGAGAGCGGTCTCGAGGGCGCGATCGAAGGCCCGACTGTTGGCCAGGCCCGTCCTCGGATCGGTGTCGGCCTGGCCCTGGAGGGTCGCCAGCAGGCGGCGGTTGCTGATCCCGAGCGCGGCATGTTCGGCGATTCGCACGACGCTCTGTCGGATCTCCAGGGGAAGCGCATTCGGCCGCTCCCAGTGGAGGTGGACGGCGCCGACCGTCTCGCCGGCTGCGAGGGGGACACAGGCCAGCGTCCCGTGATCGACCGGGTAGACCGGACAGCGGACGCTGAGCGGTGCCGCGGCGTCGTCGACGACGTACATGCTGCCGCGGATCAGCCCGGCGCAATGGGACAGGGCGCCCAGCGGGAGGACGTCGGCGATGGCACGTCCGCGTGTCGCCTCCGCGACGGCCCGGTCATTCGATCGATTTCAGGACGTGGGTGACGGAGGCATCCGGGTGGACGAGGAGTGCAAGGGCCTCCAGGTTCGAGGCCGCGATGGCACTGTCGTCCACGGCGAACGACGTCACCTCGGTGAAGCGGTTGAGAATGCCCGCGTGCATCGCGTCGCGCTCCAGGACCTGTCCGAAGCGGCGGATCAGCAAGAGCGCGCCGCCGGAGCCGAGGAGCATCACGGCGAGGCTGACGATGGTCGCGGCGGTGCGGGCGGCCTCGAGGTCGTCCCCCCGACGGCGAAGGGCCAAATCCACCTCGGCGATCCGCTCGGCCAGCAGCTCGCCCGCCGCGTCGATGGCCTCGTGATTGCCTGAGGTGACGCCGGTGAACAGCTCGAGGATCGGGCCTCCGGACCTGGCCGCGTTCATCGCTGGCTTGGCAAACGTCGACCGCCAGCTCGCCGAGAAGGCCGCGAGGTCGTCGACCGCGACCAGGACCGCCGGGGCCCCGGATGCCGCCGTCCGCAGTGCCGATTCGGCACCCGTCTCGGCCGTCACGGCCTCCTCGTACAGGGCGATGGCGGCGGGGTCACGGGACAGGAGGTAGAGGTCGATTGTCGCCTCCTGGTCGCCGACCGCATCACGGAGCACGTCGGTCATCGCGCGCAGCTCGATCGCGGTGGCGGCGTCGCGCTCGATGGCGAGCCGCTCCGACGCGGTCATGACGTAGCCGACCCCGGTGAACAGGAGGTAGAGAATGGCCAGGCCGCCGATCGCGACCAGGAAGCGGTTGTTGCGGGACAGGTTCAGACGGGCCACCTCGGGAGCCTGCGGCGCGGACCCGCCCTGCGTCACCCGCCTGATGGTCATTGCGCCCGGGCGAAAGTCCGTGCGTGCTTCTCCGGCGACGGCGGCGGCCTGCGCCGCTCGGGCGCGAGGGCACCGTTCCCCCTCAGCGGGTGGACACGCCTCCGGGCGCATCCACTCGTGAAGGCGCACACTGCGCCGACCGGAATGAGGCACGGGAACCCTCGGTTCCCCACCAGCATGGCGTCCCCATCCGGTCGCCTCGACCGTCGTGCTGGGCCAGTGGCGAGACCGACATCTCCGGGAAGGGGCGTGGCGACGCGCCCAGCGAGGGGGATGCCAGATGGCGAAGTACCTCTACCGCCTCCAGTACACGAAGGCTGGCCTGGAGGGCACGGTCAAGGAGGGGTTCAGCAAGCGGGAGGCGTTCTTCCGCAAGACCGTCGGGGACCTCGGCGGGACCACGGAGGCGGCGTACTGGGCCTACGGCGATGAGGACATCTTCATCGTCGTCGACATCCCGGAGGCGGAGGCCGCGACGGGTCTCGCGCTCGCGCTCGGCCTGACCGGCTCGTTCCGGGTCACGACAACCCCGCTCCTCACCGCCGCGGACATGGACGCGGGCGTGAAGCGGATGCCCGCCTATCGAGCGCCCGGCTCCTGAACCGCGGATCCGCTCACCGCTGCCGCGATGGTGAGCCCCGGCCAGTGCGGCCGGGGCTCACCTGATCGCGACGCCGATCGCCTCGATCCGTGCGACGCAGCCGGGGCGGATCAACGTCCCGAGCGGCCGGGCGCAAGAACGGATTGGGCGCCTCCGCGCCGGCCTGACGAGCCGTCGCGGAGGTCCTCGAGACGCTCGGGGAGGAACCGCACATCGTCGAAACGCACAGCGCACCCCGTTCCCCGTCGGCGACTGCGCCTCGAACCCGATCTGGGCGGAGGCGTCGGCCTCGTCGATGACGAAGTAGCGGATCATCCGCCATCTTCCTCCCGTCGGTCGACGCATGGTAGGCAAAGGCGCGGTCAATGCGCGCCACGCGCAGCCACACCGAGCCCCCGTCGACGACGAATGCGTTCGCGTCGTCCGCGACACCACGGGCAGACAACAGAGACGACCATCGGCTCGCGATCCGGAGAGAGCTCGAAGCACAGCTTGGCCCAATGCCGCTCGTCGACCCACAGGAGCAGCACCCCCGCATCGAACGTCGACTCGAAGTCCACCGTGACGCGAGCACTGAACTGGAAGTCGCCCTCCGGAGGCAGACCGAGAAGCGTGGCGGCATTCAGGAGCGACTCCGCGTTCAGCTGCGCACCGGCACGCGGGTCGATGAAGAGGTCGCTGTGGGACGCGGCTGTCACCGACAGCGAACCGGCGCCACTGTCGACGCTCCAGTTCGAGCCGGGGGACGGCGAGAACGAGAAGGGGATCTCGACGTGCGTTCAATCGCATTGCCATGGCGACAGCCTACGCGAGACTCGTACGCACGGCTCGAGGGTACTCGTCGGCCCCCTCATCATGTCCGCGGTGTCCGGCTTCACCGCAGGCTGCAAGCGCCAGGCGTCCAGGGGGGCCATCATGCCCGCGACGTCCCCGCCCTCCATTCCGGGGCCGTCGTCGACAGGGCATCCACACCAGAGGACGAAAGGAGGACCACGTTGACCGAGTCGTCTGCGACGATGCCGAGCCGATGGCGATACGGCATGCATCCGGGTGCGGTGGGAATGCGGGTCCGTTCACTCGGGCGCGTCGATCTCGCGCTCGGCGAGGCACTCCGCCTGGAGCTGGTGAACGCCGACCCGGGTGGAGAGGACGTCGTCCGCATCCAGTACTACATCTGCACGGAGGCGGGCGGCTGGGCGCTCTGGATCTCGTGCGCACGAGAGGATCTCGCTGGCCGCGAGGAGGCCCTCCACACGATCCCTCCGTTCACGCAGGAGTCGTAGGACGGGCTCCGCTTCCCAGCGCTCTGGAGCAGTCCTCGGCGCCGCCCCATGCCGCTCCGTGCCGGTCATCCGTGTGGGGGAGTTGGGGTGGCCTACGGGGATTGAACCCGTAACCTTCGGAGCCACAATCCGATGCTCTACCGATTGAGCTAAGGCCACCGCGCGCCGCGCTCGTGTCGACCGGCGCGGCGGTCGAGGAGCCCGTGGGCGAGGCGAGTGTAGCCGAAACGGCGCCGGGGGCCGTGGCGCAGCGGGGTCGCCAGCCGGATCGACGGGGCTCTCCGGGAGGCGCCGCCCCTACGCCTCGACGGTCTTGAGGTCGTCGTCCCAGGCCCAGGCATCGATGTCGGGCGGCTCGTAGCCCAGCATCGTCAGGGCGTGGCGGACCTGGGTCCGGTGCTCGCCGCCGTGGTCCAGCGCCTGGGCGAACAGGACGATCGCGGGAAGCGGTGACCGGCTCGCCCCGGAAGGTCGTGTGGAGGACGGTGTCCGGCTCGAACGATGCGGCGAGCTCGATCAGCGCCTCGGCGCTGGCCCGGACGCGGCGGCGCAGGACGCGCACCGACGGGGCGAGCGCCTCGGGCGGCGACGGCGGGTCGGGCTGGTTCGGCGCCGGTCCGGGCCGCTCGCCCTCGCCGCGGAGGCGCGAGACGTAGCGCTCCTCGGCCTCGACGAGGTGGCGCAGCGTGGAGCCGAGCCCGCCATAGGTGCCCTGGGTGACGAACTCCAGGTGCTCCTCGGGGAGCCCCTCGCAGGCGGCGAAGAGGCGATCGGTGGCCCACGCGTGGTGGCGGAAGAGCGCGACGAATCCGGCGTCCATGGGCCACAGGGTACGACGGCGCGGCTCGCGACGGGCGGCCTACCCGGCGCGGTCGCCGGCATGGGATCCGGCGCGGTCGCCGGCACGCGCCTTCCGGGCGAACGCCGGTCCGGGGCCCGGACCACGGTCCTGTCCCCTCCCGGGACCATCGGGCGACGGATTCCGGCGGTGCCGAGCGGTACGGTTCAGTCGTGAGATATCCCAGCCATCCCCGCGTGTCATGGAGCCGCCTTGCGGCGCTCGTCGCGGCCGCCTTCCTGGCCACCACCGTGGGCGTCTTCGCCCTCCCGGCTCCGGTCGCCGCGTGGGCCGGCGGCTCGTTCAGCGGCGCCGCGGAGGCCCAGCTGCTCCAGCTCACCAACCAGGCGCGCGCGAGCGCCGGGCTGCGCGCCCTCAAGCTCGATTCGACCCTCACGTCCGTCGCCCGCTGGCGCAGCAAGGACATGATCGTCCGCAACTACTTCAGCCACGACATCCCGGGAGGCAGCAGCGTCTTCGACGTCCTCCAGGACAAGGGGTACTGCTTCAACCTGGCCGGCGAGAACATCGGCTACAACGCCTACCCGGACGACGTGGCCGCCCAGGCCGTCCACCTGGCAGTTCATGGACTTCGGCGGGGCACCGGGCCAACATCATGGGCAAGGCCTGGGACGTGATCGGGATCGGCGCCTACAAGGGCGGCACCGAGAAGAAGATGTTCACGGTTCTCTTCGCCGACAAGTGCGGGGCCGCGGCCGCCGCCACCCCCAAGCCGACCCCCAAGCCGACCCCGAAGCCGACGCCGAAGCCGACCCCCAAGCCGACGCCCAGGCCCACCGTGCGGCCGGCGCCGACGGCGGAGCCGACCCCCCGCGCCACCCCCAGGCCCACGCCGAAGCCGACCCCCGTCGCCACGGCCACCCCGACCCCCACGCCCGTCCCGACGCCCACCCCGGAGCCCCCGGATCGCAGCGAGCCCGACGACGACGCCCCCCGCGGCCTGGCCAACGGTCCCGGTGGCAGCAGCAACGGCAACGGCGACGAGAACGGCACCGGCGGGCAGAGCGGTGGCAGCCCGCCACCCGGCCAGTCCTACCGCATCGTCGATCCGGTCGGCATCCCGGCCTCGGCGCCCGGTCTCCTGGACGGCCTCGGCGCGGCGATCCTCAACTTCCTCTTCGGGGCCTGAGGCCCGCCGCCTCGCCCGCGATCGTCCGCGTCGCCCAGGCGGTACACTCGCCCCGCCGCGCTGCGTGCCCGCACCGCCCGACCGGAGGAACGCCTGATGCCGCCCATCCTCGAGGCGCGCGACGTGACCCGCAGCCACCGGATGGGTGGGACCGTGGTGGACGCGGTCCGGGGCGTCTCGCTGACCGTGGAGCCCGGCGAGTTCGTCGCGGTGATGGGCCCGTCGGGCTCGGGCAAGAGCACGCTCCTCCATCTGCTGGGCGGCCTGGACCGGCCCACGTCCGGGGAGGTCGTCCTGGACGGGGCCCTGGTGAGCCGCCTCGGCGACGACGCGGCCACGAAGCTGCGGCGGGCCAAGACCGGCTTCGTCTTCCAGTTCTTCAACCTGGTGCCGATCCTCTCCGTCCGGGAGAACGTGGCCCTGCCCTTCATCGTGGCGGGCCGCGACCCGGGCGGCCGCGAGGAGGCGGCGGCAATCCGGGACGTGCTGGCGGCCGTCGACCTCGTGGGCAAGGAGAAGCACCGCCCCGACGAGCTCTCCGCCGGCGAGCAGCAGCGCGTGGCGCTCGCCCGGGCCCTCGTCCACCGGCCGGCCCTCCTCCTCGCTGACGAGCCGACCGGCAACCTCGACTACGCGACGGGGACGGAGATCCTGGACATGCTGTGGCGGCTCTGTGCCGACCGCGGCCAGACCGTGGTCCTGGTCACCCACGACGCGAAGGCCGCGGCCTACGCCGACCGCGTCCTCGTCCTGCGGGACGGCGCGGTCCTCGACGAGATCCTGCTGGGCCGCCGCGAGGACCACGCCGCGGGCGCCCTCATCGTTCGCCTCGCCGCGCTGGGACTCTGAGCCGTGCGCGCTGCGAACGCGCTGGCCCGGCGGAGCCTGGTCGCCCGACCCGTCCGGACGATCCTGACGGTCATCGGCATCGCCCTGGGGACGGGCGTCCTCGTTGCCGGCCTCATCCTCAACGCCGCGCTCGACGCGGCCGTGGACCGCGGCGTCGCGGACCTCCTCGGGCGGGCCGAGGTGCGGGTCGCCGCATTCGAGGAGCAGGGCCTCTCCCCGGCGAGCGTCGTGGCCGTCGCCACGACCCCCGGCGTCGCGACCGTCGCGCCCACCCTCCAGCGCCGGACCTACCCGCTGCCGAGCCTCGACGCCACGACGCTGCCGGCGCCGCTCACCGTGGTCGGCATCGAGCGGGCCGCCGATCCCGCCGTCCGCGACCGGCCCCTCGCGGCGGGCGCGCTGCTGGGCACGGGCGATGACGACGGGGCGCTGGTCTCGGCCGAGCTGGCCCGCCAGGCCGGCCTGGGCGTCGGCTCCACCATCACCCTGATCGGCGATCCCGCGGCCGCGCCCACCGCGTTCCGCGTCGTCGGCGTCCTCCTCTCGACGCCGGGCGATCCCGATCCCGGCGGGAGGACGGTGATCGTCGCCCTCGAGGCCGCCCAGCGGCTCTTCGCGACCGACCGGGTGACGGCCGTCGACCTCCTCCTGGCCGACGGGGCGAGCGCCGCGGGCGTGATCGCCGAGCTCGATCGCCGCCTGACGGTCGAGCCGTACACGGTGAGCACGCCCGCCGACGTCGCCGCCGCGCTGGAGGCCGCCACGGCCGAGACGCGGGCCGCGATCGCGCTCGTGGCCGCCGTCGCCCTCTTCGGGGGCGCCTTCCTCATCTTCAACACCCTCTCCATGACGGTCGCCGAGCGAGCCCGCGACGTGGGCCTGTTCCGGGCCGCGGGCATGACCCGCCGGCAGGTGATCCTGATGGTGCTGCTCTCGGCCGCCCACCTGGGCGTGGTCGGCGTGGCCCTGGGCCTCCTGGCCGGCATCGGCCTCGCGGCGGGGGCCGTGGGGCTCCTCGGCGGCACGGGCGCCGCGCTCGCCGAGCTGTCACTGCCGCCGGGGGCGCTGGCCCTGGGCGTGCTCCTGGGATTCATCGTGACGGCAGCCGCGGCGGTGGAGCCCGCGCTCCGCGCCGGCGGCATCTCCCCGGTGGCGGCCCTCCGCCTCCGCCTGGACCAGGGTGCGGTTCTCCGGGCGCGCCTGCGCTGGCTCCTCTTCGTCTTCGGCGTCGTCGGGCTCGTGGGCCTCTTCCTCTGGCCCGGTGCCGCGGCCGGTCAGGCTGGCCTCCTGCGCCCGTTGGCCGCCTTCGCCCTCCTGCTGGGGATCACGCTTGCCGCTCCCTTCGTCGCCGGGCCGCTGGGCCGGATCGCAGGGCTCGTCGTGGCACCCATCCTCCCGGCCGAGGCCCGCCTGACGCGCGGTGCCCTCACCCGGGACCGGAGCCGGACGGCGCTCACGGTGGGCAGCCTGGCGGTCGCGATCGCCGTCCTGGTGGCCCTGGCCGGTGTTGCGGGATCGACCCGCCAGGCGGCCACCGGCTGGCTGGTCGACGTGGTGCCGGGCGAGCTGCTGCTCACGTCCATCCGGCCGGTCGCGGCCGACGAGCCCGCCGCCGCGGAGATCGCGGCCCTTCCCGGCGTGGCCCACGTCAGCCCCCTGGCCCGCTTCTCGGTGGCCCTCGGCGGGACCCGCGCGGATGCCGCCGCCGTGGTGGGCGCCGACCTCCTGGCCGACGGCCGGCTGACGCTCACGGCGGGCTCCCCGGCGGCGGCGTTCGCCGCGCTGGATGCCGGCGGCGCGGCCATCGTGCCCCGCAGCGTCGCGGAGCGGAAGGGGCTGGCGGTCGGGTCGCGGCTCGCCATCCTCTCCGGAACGGGACCGCTCGACCTCGAGGTCGTCGCGATCGCCGAGCGCACCATCCCGGGCGCGATGGCGGAGGCGATCCTCGTCGGCTGGCCGGACGCGACGGATCGCCTGGGCGTCCTCGGCGCCGATGCCTTCGCGGTTCGGTTCGGGCCCGGCCAGGAGGCCTCTGCCCGCCCGGCCGTCGAAGAGGCCGCCCGCGGCCTCGCCCTCGAGCCGGCGACGCTGGACCAGGCGGCCGGGGCGATCGGCGCCTCGATCGACCGCCGCGCCCTCCTCTTCGCCGCGCTGGCCGCGGTCGCCCTCGTCGTCGCCGCCCTCGGCATCGTCAACACGCTCGCCATGAACGTCCTGGAGCGAGTCCGCGAGCTGGCGGTCCTGCGGGCCATGGGCCTCACCCGGCGGCAGGCGTGGCGGCTCGTCGTCCTGGAGGCGGCGATCCTGGGCCTCGTCGGGGCGCTGCTGGGCGCCCTGGCCGGCCTTGCCACGGGGGCGGTCCTCATCCAGCTCGCGGGCGGCAGCGGGGTGCCCTACCAGGCGCCCTGGGCGGCAGCCGCCGCGGCGCTCGGCGGGGGGATCGTCCTCGCCGTCCTCGCCGCCCTCTACCCCGCGCGGATGGCGTCCCGCGTCGAGATCATCGGGGCCCTCGGCCGGGACTGACCCGCGCGCTGGTAGACTCCGCCCACCGCGGCCGTCGGCCGCCCACGAGGAGCGAGACCAGTCGATGTCCCTCGCGACCGAGCGCCTCAACCGGCTGCCCGCTGCCGAGCGGGGGATCACGATCGGTGACTTCCTGGTGCCGATCGCCGTCGGCGAGCGGCTCAGCGCCCGGGCCCGGCACATTGCCCTCGTCGTGACCGGGGCCGTGCTCATCGCCCTGACGGCGAACATCCAGGTGGTCCTGGCGGGCCAGACGATCCTCCTCCCGGGTGACGTCCGGGTCACGCTGCCGACATCGCCCGTGCCGATCACCGCCCAGACGTTCTCCGTGCTCCTCGTCGGCGGGGCGCTCGGCTTCCGCCGCGGCGTCCTCGCCGTCGCCCTCTACCTTGCCGTCGGCCTCTTCCTGCCCGTCTACGCCGGCAGCTCCGCGGGCCTCGACACCTACGTCGGCCTGGAGGAGGGGCGCTGGATCCTGGGCGCCACCGGCGGCTACCTGCTGGGCTTCCTGCTGGCGGGCGCCGTCGTGGGACGGCTGGCCGAGCTGGGCTGGGATCGCCACGTCGGCGGCGCGGTCGTGGCGATGCTCGTCGGCAACCTCGCCATCTACGTCGTCGGGATCCCCTGGCTGATGGCCGCGGCCGGCTTCAGCGTCGCGACGGCGATCGAGAAGGGCCTGTTCCCGTTCGTCTTCGGCGACCTGCTGAAGCTCGCCCTGGCGGGAATCGCCTTCCCCGTGGCGTGGTGGGTCGTCGGCCGCCGGACGGGCGAGCGCTAGGGACGGCGAGCGCTGGACGGGCGAGCGCTAGAGGATCCGCGGGAACCGCGAGCGGAGCCGCGTCGCCAGGTCGCCCGGGTCCGCGGCGTCGAACGTGGCGAGGAGCTCGCGGGTGGAGCCGATGCCGTTGCGGTGCTCGGCGAGGTAGGTCCGCATCGCCCCGAAGAAGGCGCTCGTCCCGATGCTCCGGCGGATCGACTCCAGGACCAGGCTGCCCTGGACGTAGACGGTCTCGAAGTAGCAGCTCGTCGTATAGGCGTAGATCGAGCGGTCCAGCTCGTCCCGCGCGCACCGACTGCTCCGCAGGGTTCCCGTGAGGTACCGGGCGAGGTAGTCGGCCGGCGCCTCGTCGGCGAACGGCTGGTTCGCCTGGTCGTTCCCGACGAGGCCGTAGAACCACTGGTGGGCGATCTCGTGGCTCACCAGCCAGGGGAGCCCGCCCGATGCCACGCCGCGCGGGATCCAGATGGCGCCCGGCGACTCCACGGCGTAGCCGCCGGCGGTCTCGGCGACGGTCAGCACGCGCCACGGGTACGGCCCCAGCAGCCGCTCCAGCCGGGCCAGGGCGCGGCTCGCCTCCCGCAGGAGCGCGGCCCGGCGGCCGGCCGTGCGGGCGTAGACGAGCACCCGCGTGTCGCCGACGGTGGCCGCCGTCGCGCGGAAGCCGGGGTCGGCGACGAACGTGATGTCGCGGACGTCGGTGGCCTCGAACACCTGCGTGCGCCCGGTCACGGCCACCCGGCGGCCGCTCGTCGCGATGGGCACGACGCGGTCGGTCGTGACCGTGAGGCGGACGAAGGGGCTGGAGGCGGTGATGAACGGATCCCCGTGGTTGGGCCGGTCGAAGCGCCGGGCACGGCTGACCCAGGGGAGCCAGCGATACGCGGCCCAGGTCCCCCCGTACGACGTGAAGAGCCAGCGGCTGGTGTCGAGCCGGGTCCCGAAGCGGGCGCCGAACGACAGCCGGACCGTCGCGCTGGCGGCGGGTGGCAGGATGCCCCCAGGGGGAGGCGGATCGTCTGGTCGGACACGACCGGGCGGACCGCCCGGCCGTCGACGGTCGCGGCCGTGATCCGCAGGCTCCCGATGCGGGCCAGGACGGAGTTCAGCTCGAGTCGATCGATCGGGCCGCCGGAACGGTTGGCGATCGTGATCACCTCCGTCACCGCGATGGTCCCGGTCGCCAGGCGCAGCGTCATCCGGACGTCGTAGCGCGCCTCGACGGCGAGGCTGGTGCGGTCGACGGCGCCCGGCAGGATCGCCGACGCGGCCACGGGCGGGCGCGACGACCCCGGGCGCGCCGGCGCCCAGGCCGGCGAGGATCGTCGCCGCGAGGGCGAGGATGGCGGGGCGACCGAGCATGCCTGGCCGGCGCATGCCCGCAGTCTGGAGCAGCTCGGCGCCGGCCCGCCAACGGCACGTTCGTACCGCGGCTGACTGGCGGGCGCCCGCGCCGTATCCTGCTGCCCATGACCGATCCGGGAGACGGCCAGGCGTTCCTCGCGGCGCTCCGGGCGACCCTGCCCGGGCTCCGCCTCACCGCCGACGCCGCGGACCGCGAGGCGCACCGGCGCGACGAGACGGCCTACCTGGAGCCGCCCCTCCCGCTGGCCGTCGCGTTCCCGGCATCGACGGCGGAGGTCGCCGGGATCGTCCGCCTCGCCGCCGCCCACCGGGTCCCCCTCGTCCCGCGCGGCGCCGGCACCGGCCTCTCGGGCGGGGCGATCGCCGTGGAGGGCGGCCTCACGGTCTCGCTCATGCGGATGAACCGGATCCTCGAGATCGACGAGGAGAACCGCGTCGTCGTCGTCCAGCCGGGCGTCATCAACGCCGACCTCAAGAAGGCGGTGGCCGCCCACGGCCTCTTCTACGCGCCGGATCCCGGCGAGCTACGAGACCTGCACGATCGGCGGCAACCTGGCCACGAACGCCGGCGGCCTCTGCTGCGTGAAGTACGGCGTGACCCGCGACGCGGTCCTCGGCCTCGAGGTCGTCCTCGCCGACGGCGCCGTCATCCGGACCGGCGGCCGCAACGTGAAGGACGTGGCCGGCTACGACCTGACCCGCCTCTTCGTGGGCAGCATGGGCACGCTCGGGATCATCACCGAGGCGACCCTGCGGCTCATCCCGATGCCGGCCCCCAAGCAGACGCTGCTCGCCTTCTTCCCGACGATCGAGGCCTCCGGCGAGGCGGTCGCCGGGATCGTCCGCGACGGCGTGCAGCCGTGCACGCTCGAGCTGATGGACGCCTTCACGATCCGCGCCGTCGACGCGGCCTACACGCTGGGCCTCGACGAGACCGCGGCCGCGATGCTCCTCGTCGAGTCGGACCTGCCCGGGGCCGCGGCGGCGGAGGAGCTGGACCGCGCCGAGCGGGCCTGCGCGACGGCCGGGGCGGGCCTCCTGGTCCGCGCCGCACGACGCGGCGGAGGCCGACATGCTCCGCCAGGGCCGCCGGATGGCCCACTGGGCGCTCGACGCGATGGGCGTCAGCCGGATGGAGGACGTCGTGGTGCCGCGCAGCCGCGTCCCCGACCTGCTCCGCGCCATCCACGAGATCGGCGAGCGGCAGGGGCTGCGGATCGGCGTCTTCGGGCACGCCGGGGACGGCAACCTCCACCCGTCCTTCGTCTTCGACCGCGAGGACCCGACCGGCGCCGGCCCGCCTCCGCGAGGCCCAGGACGACCTCTACCGGGCCACGCTGGCGCTCGGCGGCTCGGTGACGGGCGAGCACGGGATCGGGGTGGTCAAGAAGGCCTGGCTCGAGCCGACCCGCGGCGCCGGACGCCGTGCGCGTGATGCGGGCCATCAAGGCCGCGCTCGATCCGCTCGGGATCCTCAACCCGGGGAAGATGCTCTAGGCGGATCCGGGCCGCCGGCACCGGCCAGGGTTCGGACCTGCGCCGGAACTGGAGCCGACGCGACACGCCGCCGCCGCGGCCCTACCATTCGTGCCCGTGACCGCCGATCCGCGCATCCTCGTCGCCGTCGATCTCGGCACCTCTGCCGTGAAGGCGGGCGTGCTCTCGCCCGACGGCCGTCTCCGTGGCTTCGCCCGCGTCCCGTACGCGCTCCTCGTCGACGGCGCACCCGGCCGGGCCGAGCAGCGGCCCGATGACTGGTGGGCGGCGCTCGTCCGCGGGATCGGGATCGCCTGCGCCCAGGCAACCGTCGACGGGCCGGCGGAGCCCGTCGCGCTCTGCGTGGTCGGCCAGGGTCCCACGCTCGTGGCGACCGCCGCCGACGGCCACGCCCTGGCGCCGGCGATCACCTGGCTGGACCGGCGGGCCGGCGACGAGACGGCCGCCGCCGCCGCGGCAATCGGTCGCCAGGGCTGGGTGGTCGGCCTGCTCGGGCGGGCGCGCCTGCTGGGGACGCTGCATCCGGAGGCCGTCGAGGGCGCTGCCTGGCTCCTCTCCGCGTGGGACCACGTGGCCTTCCGCCTGACCGGCGTGGCAGCGGCGTCGCTCCAGGACCCGGCCGAAGCGATCACCGCGGCGGAGGCCGGGGCGGCAGGGCTCGACGAGCGGATCGCCCCGCCGACGGCCCGGGCCGGCACCGTGGTCGCCGGGCTGCGGGCCGGGCCCGCTGCGGAGCTGGGCCTGCCCCCCGGTCTCCCGGTCGTCGCCGGCGCCAACGACGCGATCGCGACGTTCCTGGGTGCCGGCCTGACCGAGCCCGGGCCAGGCCATCGACACCGGCGGGACGTCGGGCGGGTTCGGCCTCTACGTGGACGGCCCCGTTGCCGTGCCGCCGCTGTGGACCGGCCCGGCGCCGCTCCCCGGCCTCCACTACGTCGGCGGGGCGATGGCCGGGACGGGCAAGGCGCTGGACTGGCTGGCCGGCGACGTGCTCGGCGGGTCGACTCCCCTGGTCGAGCTGCTGGCAGAGGCAGCGACCGCCCCGGTGGGCGCCGCGGGGCTGCTCTTCCTGCCGTACCTCGCCGGCGAGCGCTGGCCGCTCCACGATCCGGTGGCCCGCGGCGCGTTCGTCGGCCTGACGCTGCGCCATCGCCGGGCCCACCTGGTGCGGGCGGTGCTCGAGGCGGCGGCGTTCGCCCTGCGCCACGTGGCCGGGCCGGCGGTGGCCGCGGGGCTGCCCTTCAGGGAGCTGCGGGTCACCGGGGGGACCGCGGCGAGCCGCCTGTGGAACCAGGTGAAGGCCGACGTGGTGGGCGTCGAGGTGGCGGTACCGCGCGTCGCGGAGGCGTCGGTGGCGGGCGCCGCGGTCCTGGCCGCGGTCGGCATCGGGCTGGTCCGCGACGAGCGGGCGGGGATCGACGCCCTGGTGAGGGTGGCCGAGCGCCTGGCGCCGAGACCGGCCGCGCGGGCGATCTACGACCGGCTCGCGCCGGAGTACGAGGAGCTCCACGCCCGGCTTGGCCCGGTCAACGCCGTGCTGGGCGCGGTGGAGGAGCAGGCTCGCGGCTGAGCGCCCGCCGCTGCCGCCGGGCCGGCCGCTCGGCCCGCCGCTCGCCGCCGCGGCTCCACCGCCGGCTCCCCCGGCCCGCCGCCCCGCGATCGGCGATCCCGTATCCTTGGCCCGACCGGCACCGCACCCGACCCGGGCGGCCCAGACGCCGGCCCCGACCCCGATCGACCGGAGGATCACCTGTGCTCAACCCGCGCCCGTCGTCGCCGATTCGGACCGGTCGCGTCGCTCGCGCTCCTCGCCGTCGTCGTCCTCGCCGCGGCCGCCTGCGTGCCGGGCGGCGGCAGCCAGGCTTCGCCGACACCGACGCTCGCTCCGACGCCCAGCCCGTCGGCGAACCCGTACGACGGCGTCGCCCAGGGCGCCGGCGCGGGCGTGAAGCTCGGCTACGTCTCCTACGGCGAGCTCGTCCCCTACGCCTTCCAGGTCTCGGAGGGGATCCGGGCGCAGGTCGCCCTCGCCGGCGCGGAGCTGGTGGAGTGCGACGCCCGGCTGGACCCGAACCGGGTGGCGGATTGCATGAAGCAGCTCGCCGAGGCCGGCGTGAAGGGGATCATCCAGTTCCAGGCGACGCTCGCCGACCCCGCGGTCGTCTGCGCCATGGCGCCGGCCGGCGTGCCCGTGCTCGCCGTCGAGTTCGCCCAGGACCCCTGCGCCAAGACGCTCGTCGTCGCCGACGACCTGCGCGCCGGCCAGCTCGCCGGCCGCGCCGTCGGCGAGTGGGTCAAGGCGCAGGTGGAGCTGCACCTACGACGCCTACGTCTCGTTCGAGTCGACGGCAGCGGCCACCAAGAGCCGGCTCCGGATGGAGGGCTACCGGCAGGGCTTCGCGGCCGTCTGTCCGATCGCGAACGACCTGATCGGGCGGGCGATCGATACCGAGTCGACGGCGAAGACGGCGATGACGGACCTCCTGGGGACCCTGGCGGGCAAGACGAAGATCATCGTCGTCGCGGTCAACGACGATGCCGCGATCGGCGCCCTGGCCGCCGCCAAGGCGGCCGGCCGCGAGGGCGATGTCTGGGTCTCCGGCCAGGGCGGCGAGGAGCGGGCGCGCGAGCTCATTCGCACGAACGAGCACTACCTCGGCGACGCCGCCTTCTTCCCCGAGCGCTACGGGAAGACGATCGTGCCGGCCATCCTGGACCTGGTCGCCGGCAAGACCGTGCAGCCGCTGCTGCTCGTCGAGCCCGCGTGGCTCGACGCCTCCACGATCGACAGGATCTACCCGAAGTAGCCGATCGCGCCGGGCACGCGCGGCCCGGTACCCGCGCGGCCCGCGCCCGCGCCGGCAGACGCCCGCCGGCCGGCCTACGGGCGGGCGTGGGCGTCGACGGCAGCGGCGATCGCCGCCGCGAACGCCGGCAGGCCCGCGGCGACGGGCGCGGTCAGGGGCGTCCCGACGTCCCAGCAGGAGCCGCCGATCCCGACGAACGTTCCCGCCGGCGGGGCGTCGCGCAGGGTGGCCGCGAGCGCCAGCACCTGCTCCAGCGGCAGCTCGTGCGACGAGCGCGGCTCGGGTGGTCGCCGCCCGTCGGCCGGGGCCCGCGTCCCCGCCCGACCCCGGTCGATGAGCGCGGCGAGCGGCCGAACCCAGATCTCGCCCGGCGCCAGGCCGGCGACGGCGTCGACGACGACGCAGGGCTCCCCGGCCGGCAGGTCCATGAGGAAGAGCACGTCGAGCTGGCCGACGGGCACGATCTCGGCGCGGGCCCGCACGTCGGGGGGGAGCAGGTCGACGGCGGCGAGCCCGGCGGCGTCGTCGCCCCGGGCAGGCTCGCCGCAGACGAAGACCGGGACGCGCGCGATCATCGGGACGCTGCGCTGCGGGGAGGTGGGGCTGGACGGGATGAGGATCGGCGCCGTCACCCCTCCTCGATGGTGAGGTCGAGGAAGTGGGTGGCGCAGCTGATGCACGGGTCGTAGCTGCGGATCAGCTGCTCCAGGCGGCGCGTCGCCTCGTCGTGGGGGAGCTCCAGGACCTCCTTCGCCGCGACGACGAGGTCGGCCTCGATGGCGGCCTGGTTCTGGCTCGTCGGCGGGACGATCTGGGCGGCCTCGGATCCGGCCGGCCTCGTCCACCTCGTAGCGGTGGAAGAGGAGGCCGCGCGGCGCCTCGGTCGCCCAGGCGGCGACGCCGGGGCGGCTCTGCCAGGGCACCAGCGGCTCGGCCGGCGGCCGGTAGGCGTCGATGATGTCGAGCGCCTCGGCGAAGGCGTGGACCAGCTCCACGGCGCGGGCCACGATCGAGGCGTACATGTTCGTGCGGATCACCTCGGCGAAGCCGGAGGCGTCGAGCGCCTCCCGCGGCGAGCGGATGGAGCTGGTCGGCGGCCAGCGCCGACGCGGGCGGCGGGCCCGACGAGGTAGGGCCCCTTGCCGTCGAGCGAGCGGGCCTGGAGGGCGTTCGACCCCTCCACCTGGACCTCGTGGAACGCGTCGCGCCAGGCGGACGGCGCCAGGTCGATCCCGTCGATCGAGACGATCCGGCCATCGTTGAAGGGGTACTCCGCCGCGTGGCGGAGGCTGACGAGCCGCGGCTCGCGGGCGAAGGCCGGCATCGTGAAGCCGGCGACGAGCTTGACCGTCTCCTGGGCGAAGGCCAGCCCCTCGGCCAGGGCCGCCCGGTGCTCGCGCGAGCTCGGTCGCCCGCGGGGCGCGGCTGACCAGCCGCCGACGCGGACGCTGACCGGGTGGATCGGCCGCCCGCCGAGGATGCGTGACGAGCCGGTTGCCGGCCTTCTTGATCCGCAGCGCCTGCTCGACGAGCGGCCGGTGGTCGGCCGCCATGTCGATCGCGCTCGGGTAGCCCAGGAAGTCGGGGGCGTGGAGGAGGTAGATGTGGAGGGCGTGGCTCTCGATCCACTCGCCGCAGTAGAAGAGCCGGCGGAGGGCGCGCGACGAAGGGTCGATCGCGGACCCCGAACAGGTCCTCGAAGGCGTGGGACGCGCTCATCTGGTAGGCGACCGGGCAGATCCCGCAGATGCGGGCGACGATGTCGATCACCTCGTCGGGCGTCCGCCCGACGACGAGCTGCTCGAAGTAGCGCGGCGTCTCGAAGATGCCCAGGCGGGCCTCGACGACCTCGCCGTCGCGGACGCGCAGGCGGAGCGAGCCCTCGCCCTCGACGCGGGTGAGCTCCCCGACCTCGAAGAGCCGCTCGTCCACCACCTTCTTCGTGGCGGCGCTCATGACTTGCCTCCCGTCGTCGGGGCCGGCTCGGTCGCCGCGGCGCCCCGTGCGGTGCGTGCGCCGCCGAGCTCGGTGACCATGCTCCGGAACGGCTCGCTGTAGGCCGTGAAGCCGGCGAAGAGCCGCCCGATCTCCTCGCGCGGCCGGTCGCCGGCCATCTGGAGGTGGCGGGCGAGCCCGGCCGCGTTCGCCTGCTCGCGCGGGCCGAAGCAGCCGTAGCAGCCGCGGCCGAAGCGCGGGCAGATCGCCCCGCAGCCGGTCTGGGTCACCTGCCCCAGGCAGGGGATCCCCTTGCCGACCATCACGCAGACGACGCCGCGCCGCTTGCACTCCATGCAGACCGCCTCGTCGCGCAGCTGCGGCCGGCGCCCGGTCGTGAGCGCCGTCAGGAGCTCGACCAGCTGGCCCGGGTCGATCGGGCAGCCGCGCAGCTCGGCGTCCACCGTCACGTGCTCGGCGATCGGCGTGGAGCGGGCCAGCGAGTGGATCCACTCGGGATGGGCATAGACGCCGGCCCGGAAGGCGTCGTGGTCGCCCCAGTTGCGGAGCGCCTGGATGCCGCCGGCGGTGGCGCAGGCGCCGATCGTGACGAGGTAGCGGGTCCGGCGCCGGAGCTCCACGATCCGCTCGAGGTGGGCCGGCTCGGAGACCGATCCCTCCACGAAGAGGACGTCGTAGGGGCCCGCGGAGCGCGACGAGGTCGCCTCCGGGAAGTCGATGATCTCGAAATGCTCGACGATCGAGAGGAGCTCGTCCTCGAGGTCGAGCAGCGTCAGCTGGCACCCGTCGCACGAGGCGAACTTGACGACGCCGACGCGAGGCCGCGCGACGACGGGGGCGGCATGGGCCGTCATCAGATGCCCTCCCGGCCGAAGATGTCGCCGAGCTGCCCGATCGAGAAGACGGGGCCGTCGCGGCAGACGAAGTACTTGCCCATCTGGCAATGCCCGCAGAGCCCGATCCCGCACTCCATGTGGCGCTCCAGCGTCACGTAGATGCGGGAGGCCGGGACCCCGCGGCCGGCGAGGGTGGTGGCGGTCGCCTGCATCATCCGCTCGGGACCGCAGACGAAGGCGATCATGTTGGCGCCGTCCCAGACGGCCTGGTCGAAGAGGTGGGTCACGATGCCCACCCGCCCCGTCCAGTCCGGCCCGGCGCGATCGACGGTCAGGCTGACCTCGATCCCGTGGCGCGCAGCCCACCGCTCGAGCTCGTCCCGGTAGAGGAGGTCCGCCGGCGTGCGAGCCCCGTAGAAGAGCTTCACGTCGCCGAACCGGCGCCGGTCGGCCACGATCGCGTGGAGGACCGGCCGCAGCGGCGCGAGGCCGATGCCGCCGGTGACGATGACGAGGTCGCGCCCGACGGCGCGGTCCAGCGGCCAGTTGTTGCCGAGCGGGCCGCGGAGGCCCAGCTGCTCGCCGACCTGCAGCGCGCACATCGCCTTGGTGGCGGGGCCCGCGCCGCGGATCGTCAGCTCGATCCCGTCGGGGAGGAAGCGGCTGATGGAGATGGGGAGTGGCGGGAAGCCCGGCAGGGCGACCATCGCGAACTGGCCGGTGCTCCCCTGGGCGAAGGCCGGATCGGTGCCGGTCAGGGTCAGGGACGTGGTGTCCGCCGTCTCCTGGCGGGTGGCCACGACGCGGGCCGTGACGAAGTCGTTGGGGGTGGCCGCGACCGGCTCGACGAGCTGCGTCTCGGGCACGAGCGGGACCGCCGGGGCGATCGCGTTGAGCTCGTCGCGGACGTCGATGCCGACCGGGCACCAGGTGATGCAGCGGCCGCAGCCCACGCAGCCGGAGCTGCCGAACTGGTCCCACCACGTGGCGAACTTGTGGGTGAGCCACTGGCGATAGCGGTCGCGGGGCCGGGAGCGGAAGCTGCCGCCGGCAACCTTGGCGAAGCCCGGGCTGAAGCAGCTGTCCCAGCTCCGGTACATGACGGCATCCACGCCGGTCAGGTCGGTCGTCTGGGTCAGGGTCGTGCAGAAGCAGGTGGGGCAGGCGAGGGTGCAGTTCCCGCAGGTGATGCAGCGCTCCGCGACCTGGGCCCAGCGCGGGTGGTCCAGCTGGGCGAGCAGGCGGTCGGGCAGGCCGGCGGCCGGGACGGGGTCGCCGATGCGGGCCCGGACGGCGGCGACCGTCGCCGCGGCGCCGTACTGCTCCGCGGCCGAGGCCGGGCGCAGGGAGAGCTTCTCCATCAGGGCGTGGCCGGCCACGGTGTCCGCCTCGATGAGGAAGCCGTTGTCGAGCTCGGTCAGGAGGATGTCGTGGCCGCCCTCCACCTCGGGGCCGGTGCCCATGGAGGTGCAGAAGCAGGTCGAGGCGGCGTTCGTGCACTGGACCGCGACGATGAAGACCCTGGCCCGCCGGGCGGCGTAGTCGGGGTCGACGAAGGCGGTCCCGGTGAAGACCGCGTCCTGCACGCCGAGCGCGGCCAGGTCGCAGGCACGGGCGCCCAGGAAGGCGATCGGGGAGATGTCCGGCGGCTCGGGGGCGAAGCTGACGAGGTGGCCGTCCTTGGAGGCGCGGGTCAGGGGCACGAGGGCGGGGAACGTCCACTTCTTCCACGCCGTGGGTCCCACCACGAAGCCGAAGAGGCGCTCGTCGCCGCGTCGCCGGAGCCGGTAGCGTCCCGGCCCCTGCTCGTCGCCGATGCCGCGGGGGAGGTCGTCCAGGGAGGTGACCTCGTCGAAGACGATCGCCCCGTCGGAGACGGTCGGGCCGATGACCCGGCGGCCCTCCTCGCGGAGGAGGTCGATCAGGATCTGGAGGTCGGCGCGGGCGAGGAAGCCGGGCCCCTCGAGGGCTTGCCGATGGCCCCGCAGAGGGGCGGTCCGGGTCACCATTCCTTCACCTGTTCTGTCGCGAAGAGGTCCAGCATCTGCTGGCGTGTCGCGTGCAGGCGCCGCTCGACGGCCACCAGCACCCGGGGGTAGAGCGCGGTCGCCAGCTCGGCGTCCTCGCGGAGGGCAGCCCGGAGGGCCGCGCCATCGAAGACGATCGCCTCGATCGGCTCGATGGCAATGCCCGTCGAGGAGGCGCGATACGGCGGGACGAGGGACGACCAGAGGTAGACGTCGCCCGGCTCGACCGTGAGGATCGTGATGTCGCCGCGCTCGGGGACGAGCGTGCGCAGCGCGACCCGGCCACGGATCAGTATCCCGAAGATGTCGCTGTTTTCTCCTTCCCGGAAGAGCTCCGTCCCCGGCTCCGCGGTGAAGCGGCGACCCAGCTCCGCCAGTCGCGTCTGGGACCTTTCGCTGAGGCCCGACGCGAACCACGAGGTGTTCAGGGCAGCGATGAGCGCGGCGGTCTCGTTCATGGCCGAAGTGTCCGCGCGCTGCGGGCTGACGCGGCAGAGCCGTGCGTCCCGCTGCCACGGGCCGCTGGTCGTACGCCGGCGCCCCGGCCGGCAGGATCGGCCGTCAGGCGGGTCTCGGCCGGCCGCCGGCCCGGCTCCGCTGGTGCTCCGCGACGAGCCGCGCGACGGTGTCGGCGACCGCCGGGAGCGCCGCCGCCACGCGGGGCGTGAGCGTCTCGCCGGGGCCCATGTCGGCGACCCCGACGCTGACCGCGACGGCCTCCGGGGCGGCGCCGTACAGCTCCCGGGCCAGGGCCAGCAGGACTCCGGGGTCGACGTGATGCGACGCGGCGCCCGGGCTCCCCCGGGAGCCACCGGACCCCGCGGGGCTGGAAGCGGCCGGGGCCGGCCCGGCGGCGCCCGGCCCGGTGGCGGCGGACGCCCCGCCGGGCGCCACCACCGGCCGCACCGTGACCGTGCCCGGCGGCGTCGCGATGCTCGCGTCCACCAGGACCGCCAGGGTGGCCGCGCTCAGGTCCAGGGCCAGCTCGGGTGCCAGCTGGTGGAGGGCCATGACGGTCGCGCCGACGAGGCGCGGGTCGTCGGCGAGGAGCCCGGCCGCATGCCAGCCGACGCCGTCGTCGGTGCGCAGCGCGTTGCCGTACCCGATGACCAGGACGCGGGCCGGGCCGGGTGCGCGCGGCGCGGCGGTCACGCCACGCCGTCCGTCGCGCGGACGCGCTCCGTCAGCGGGCCAGCTCGTCCAGCACCTTCCCGTCGGGCGCCAGCAGCTGGATCTGCAGCGCCATCTGGCCGAGCGCGTGGGTGGAGCAGCTCAGGCACGGGTCGTAGCAGCGGATGACCGCCTCGACCCGGTTGAGCATCGGCTCGGTGATGGTGTCGCCCTTCACGTGGTGGCGGGCGACCTGCAGGACGGCCCGGTTCATGGCCATGTTGTTGTGGCCGGTGGCGATGACCAGGTTCACCCACTGGACGATGCCGTCGTCGTCCACCTTGTAGTGGTGCATCAGGGTGCCGCGCGGCGCCTCGGAGACGCCGATGCCCTCGTTGCGGTTGATGCCGGCGACGGACCGCACGTGCTTGGAGAGGATGTCGGGGCCCCGCAGGAGCTCCTCGATCTTCTCGATGGCGTGGAGCGTGTCGATCAGGCGCGCGTAGTGGTAGTGGAACGACGAGCCGGCGACGCGGCCCACCCGCCAGCGGAACTTCTCGAGCTCCTCGTCGGCGCGCGGGGTGCCCATCCGGTCGGCGACGTTGAGGCGGGCCAGCGGTCCCACCCGGTAGATGCCGTCCGGGTACCCCATCGCCTTCCAGTAGGTCGACTTGAGGTACGACCACGGCTCGACCGCCTCGCCGATGTAGTCGTTGAAGAGCTTCGGGTCGACCCGGTCGGCGAGGAACTTGCCGTCGGCGTCGATGACCCGCAGCCAGCCGTCGTAGTGGTCGACGTTGCCCTGGCGGTCGACGAGGCCCATGAACGCCGAGCGGAAGTTGCCGAAGGTCGCGGCCTCCTCCTCCCAGCGCATCATGTCCGACTTGTACCAGGCGATGGCCCGCTCCACCGCGGCGATCGCCTCCGGGACGCCGGCCAGGATCCGGTCGCGGATCTCGGCGGTGAGCGGCGTGGCGACACCGCCGGGGACGATGCCCTCGGGGTGGATCCGCTTGCCGCCGAGCCATTCGATGATCTGCTGGCCCCACTTGCGGAGGCCGATGCCGTCCCTGGCGAGCTGCGGGTTGTGGCGGGCCACGCCGATGATGTTGCGGACCGCCGGGTCGGCGTCGAAGCCGAAGAGGAGGTCCGGCGACGAGAGATGGAAGAACGACAGGGCGTTCGACTGGACGATCTGGCCGAGGTTGATGACCCGCCGCAGGTCGGCGCCGGTGGGCGTGGGCTCGACCGCCATGATGTCGTCGACCGCCTTGGCCGACGCCACGAGGTGGCTGACCGGGCAGATCCCGCAGATGCGGGCCATGAGGGCGGGCATCTCGTGGACCGGGCGGCCCTGGGTGATGCGCTCGAACCCGCGGAACTGGGTGACGTGGAACTGGGCGTCGACGACCTCGCCGCTCTCGTCGAGCTGGATGGTGATCTTGGAGTGGCCCTCGATCCGGGTGACCGGATCGATGACGATGGTTCGGCTCATGTGGGTCCCCCCGTCAGCGCCCGAACCGGGCCCCGGCGACGTCGGGGACGCGACCGGAGAGCAGGTCATCGAGCATGGTGTAGATGAGGTCGGCGGACGGCGGGCAGCCGGGCAGGAAGACGTCGACCTTCACGACCCGGTGGACCGGCCGGGCCGTCGGCAGCAGCTTCGGCACGACGACCGACGGGATCTGCGGGTTGAGGGTGACGTTCTCCCGGTAGGCGCGGTCCAGGAGCGGCGCGACCCCGATCGGGTTGCGCATCCCCGGGACGTTGGACGTCACGGCGCAGTCGCCGAAGGCGACGAGCGTCTTCGTGCGCTCCCGGA
This sequence comes from uncultured Chloroflexia bacterium, assembly GCA_963827965.1. GTDB lineage: Bacteria > Chloroflexota > Limnocylindria > Limnocylindrales > CSP1-4 > CTSoil-043. Next base: position 61,401 of record CAWHCW010000001.1, read on the forward strand.
CGATCTTGATCTTGTGGAGGTCGTCCTCGCTGGAGACGGCGCCCTCGACGAGGCAGACGTCGACGTCCTCCGGGAAGTCCTTGACGTCGACGAGCGGGCCGTAGACGAGGTCGGCCCGCTCGAAGATGTCGAGGAGCCGCTCGTCCATGTCGATGAGCGACATGTGGCAGCCCGAGCAGCCGTCGAGCCAGACGGTGGCGACACGCGGCTTGCTCACAGCCCACGCTCCTCGGCGACGACCTTCATCCACGGCAGGAACGGGCGGCGGGTCTTGCTGCCGCGGGCGACGGCGCGGCCCTTCTCGAAGAGGGCGCCGGTCGGGCAGACCTGGACGCACTTGCCGCAGCTCGTGCAGGTGGTGGACTCGCCCCAGGGGATCCCCATGTCCGTCTGGACCCGGGTCTCCAGGCCGCGATGCATGACGTCCCAGGTGTGGGCGCCCTCGATCTCGTCGCAGACGCGGACGCAGCGAAGGCAGAGGATGCAGCGGTTGTGGTCGATCGCGAACAGCCGGTGGCTGGCGTCGATGTCGAGCTTGGGGCTGATCCGCGGCAGGTCGAAGTGGGTCAGGCCGAGCTCCTCGGCCGTGTCCTGCAGCTCGCAGTGGTTGTTCGCGACGCAGACCGCGCAGACGTGGTTGCGCTCGACGAACAGCATCTCGGTGACGACCGGCGGTACTCCATGAGGCTCTCGGAGTGGGCGGTGACCTCCATCCCCTCGGCGATCCTGGTCATGCAGGCCGCCGCGAGCTTGGGCGAGCCCGCGATCTCGACCATGCACAGCCGGCAGGCGCCGCGGTCGTGGATCCCGTCGAGGTGGCAGAGGGTCGGGATGTCGATCCCGTTCTCCTCGCGCGACCTCCAGGACCGTCTGGCCCTCGGAGCCGGCGACGTCCTCGCCGTCGATCCGGAGCGTGCAGACGCTCATGCCATCACCTCCGCCGGCTCGATCGTGCAGACGCCGGCGGGACAGATCCGGTCCACGATGTGGGCGAGGTACTCGTCGCGGAAGTAGCGCAGCGTGCTGAAGATCGGGTTGGGCGCCCCCTGGCCGAGGCCGCAGAGCGAGGTCCGCTGGACGACGCCGGCCAGCCGCTCCAGCTGGGCGAGATCGTCCAGGGTGGCCTCGCCGCGGGTGATCAGGTCGAGGAGCATCCACATCTGCGTCGTGCCGACGCGGCAGGGGACGCACTTGCCGCACGACTCGTCGCGGCAGAAGTCCTGGAAGTACTTGGCCACGTCGACCATGCAGGACGTGTCGTCCATGACGATCATGCCGCCGGAGCCCATGAACGAGCCGAGCTCGATGAGCGACTCGTAGCTGACCGGCATGTCGAGGTGCTCGGCGGGGATGCAGCCGCCGGACGGGCCGCCGGTCTGGACGGCCTTGAACGGCCGTCCGTCGATGATCCCGCCGCCGATGTCGTAGATGATCTCGCGCAGGGTCATGCCCATCGGGACCTCGACGAGCCCGGTGTTGACGATCCGGCCGGCCAGCGCGAAGACCTTCGTGCCCTTGCTCTTGCCGATGCCGATCGAGGCGTACCAGTCGGGGCCCTTGCGCACGATCGCGGGACGCTGGCGAACGTCTCGACGTTGTTGATGAGCGTCGGGCAGCCGAACAGGCCCTCCACCGCCGGGTACGGCGGCCGCGGCCGCGGGGTGCCCCGGCGACCCTCGACCGAGGCGATCAGGGCGGTCTCCTCGCCGCACACGAAGGCGCCGGCGCCGAGGCGGACCTGGACGTCGAAGTTGAAGGCGGTGTCGGCGATCCCGGCACCCAGGTACCCGGCCCGCTGGGCGGTCCGGATCGCCATCCGCAGGCGGGCGACCGCGAGCGGGTACTCGGCCCGGCAGTAGATGTAGCCCTCGCTGGCGTGGACGGCGAAGGCCGCGATCGCCATCCCCTCGAGGACCCGGTACGGGTCGCTCTCGAGGACGCTGCGATCCATGAACGCGCCGGGGTCGCCCTCGTCGGCGTTGCAGATCACGTACTTGGGGCTGCCCTGGGCCTTCGCGACGGTGGTCCACTTGAGGCCGGTGGAGTAGCCGGCGCCGCCGCGGCCGCGCAGGCCGCTGCGGGTGATCTCCTCGCGGACCTCGGTCGACGTCATCTCGGAGAGGACCCGCCGAAGGGCCTCGTACCCGCCCCGCTCGACGTAGTCGTCGAGGCTCTCGGGGTCGATCCGGCCGAAGTTCTCGGTCGCGACGCGGAGCTGCTTCTCGAAGAAGGGGCCCTGCGGCTGGCGCGTGTCGGTCGGCTTGACCTCCGCGAGGGCCGTGATGATCCCCTCGACGTCGTCCGGCCGGACGCGCTCGAAGAGCTGGCCCGTCTCGGCGATCTCGACGAGCGGCCCCGCGGCACACAGGCCGAGGCAGCCGACGCGCTTGATCATCACGTCGGCGAGGCCGGCCTCCACGGCGCGCTGGCCCAGGTTCACGGTGATCTCGTGCGCCTGCGCCGACATGCAGCTGGCCGCCTCGCAGACGTACGCGACGCGCGCGGCGGGCCCTCGTTCACTTCTTCCGTGATCACGCGACGGCGGATGGTCCGCGCCGCGGCAGGCATCTCGCTCACATCGCCTCCAGCTGGGCAACGAGCTCGCTCGCCGTGACCTTGCCCTTGACGTCGCCGTCGACGATCACGGCGGGCGCCAGGCTGCACGCGCCCAGGCAGCGGGCGGTCAGCAGGGAGACCTTGCCGTCGTCGGTCGTCTCCTTGGGCTTGACGTCGAGGGCGCGGTCGAGGCCGGCGAGGATCTCCTTCGCGCCGTTGATGTAGCAGGCGGTCCCGGTGCAGACGACGCACGTGTGCTCGCCCTGCGGCTTCAGCGTGAAGAAGGAGTAGAAGGTGGCGACGCCGTAGACACGGGAGTGGGGGACCCCCAGGGTGTCGCCGACGTAGTGCAGGGCGTCGGCGTCGAGGTAGCCGAACGCCTCCTGGGCCGCGTGGAGGGCCTCGATCAGGGCGTGCGGGCGATCGCCCATGCGGCGCATCCGCGTCTCGACGATCTTCCAGCGCTTGTCGTCGCTGGGGGCGGTTGGCTTGGTGTACGGGATGGGCATCGGCCCCCTCCGTGCGGCAGAGGAAGAAGGCGCCTCTCCGGGGGAATCGGCGCGCCGGTCACGATTGGCAGGTGGGCCGGGGCCCACGCCTCGATGATAGGGAGCCCGTCCCTCCGCGCCCGGTGCCGCAGCGCCCGACTCCGGGGGGCCGCATCGCCCGGTCGAGCCCCGGCCAACTGGCCGGACCAGGGCGTCCGCCCCTCCGGTCGGCCCCGGCCGCCGTCAGCGCAGGACGATGAAGGCGTCCACGTCGACCCGCGGGCGCCCGGACGTGCCCACCACCTCGACCCGGTAGGTGTGGGTGCCGGCCGCGGCGAACGTGCGCCCGGTGATGATCCGGCGGTAGACCGTCGTGGACCGGTAGGTGCTGTAGGTCCCCTGGCGGACGCCGTCCGCGTAGACGCGGGCACTGCCGCGGCTCCTGGCAACGGTGGAGACCCAGGCGACCGCCAGGCCGGACAGGGTCATCGTCGCCCGGCGGCCGGCACCGCCGGTCCAGCGGACCTTGCCCCCCAGGAACGAGCTGCTCCGCGAGAGCGTCCAGCTGCCGCTGTACCGCACCCGCGACGACCCCTCGGTGTAGAGGCTCGGCGTGAAGGATGGCCCCTCCACCCAGGCCGTCACATTGCCGGCGTTGTCGGTCGCCGCCAGGCGGTAGGTGTAGCGGGTTCCGTAGGCGAGCGTGTTGGTGACCTCGCGGGCCGTCGACGAGGCGAGCGCGACGTTCACGAACGAGCCCCCGTTGGCGCTGCGCTGGAGGCGGACGGACGCGACGCCGCTCCCGGCGTCGGCCTGGCTCCAGGCGATCTTCAACGCCACGCCGGACACCCCGGCCCGCGTGCCGGCCACGAAGAACGGCCGCGGCGCCCCCAGTGTCGGCGGCGTCGGGTCGTCGCCCAGGCGGGCGACCCGCGTCGTCCAGCCGCCGCCGGTGTCGGCCAGCTGGTTCGCCTGCCAGACCGAGGCCGGCTCGGCCGGATCGCGGGCCACGCCCACGTAGTCGCCCCAGCGCTCGTTCAGGCCGGCACCCGCGGTGCCCCCGTAGGGTCCGCGCCCCGCGGCGACGAGGGCGGCGCCCGGCGACCAGGCCCCCGGCGGGTCGGTCGCGAGCTGGCGGCGGGCCCACGACGACACGTAGCGCCCCGCGCCGGCCTGGCTGAACACGGTCCACAGGGTCCCGTCGTCGCTGTAGCCGACGCCTGGCATGAACGTGTCGGTGTAGCCGGACGTTGGCAGGAGCCGGAGGTCCTGCCGCAGCGCAGGCAGCGCGAGGTCGGCGCGCGTGAGGAGCTCGGTGACGCGGGCACAGGGCCGGTAGACCGTGCCGCGGAGGCAGGCGCTGGAGCTGGCGATCGCGAGCCGGCCATCGCGCCAGACCGCATCGGTGGGGCGGAGGTCCAGGGCATTGCGCTGGACCCCGATGAGCCCGCCGGCGTCGACCGGGACGGGCGGATCCTGCAGCTTGTCGAGCGGCAGCGCGGCCAGGGAGAGCGGCACCCCGAACGCGATCGTTCCCCCGGCAACGGTCCCGCTGACGCCAACGTAGGCGAGGTCGGCGCGGTCGGCGGAGCCGTCGTCCAGGGCGACCACGGCATGGAGCGCGTCGCCGCCGCTCAGGCCGGCCGCGGGCGCGTAGCTGAACGCCGCCGGGTCGGGCAGGGTGGACTGCATCGTCGGCGCATCCCCGCCGTCGGTGAGGTCGGCCCAGTCCACGACGTGGAGGCGGGCGCCGACATAGGCGCCCATCACGTACGAGCCGCCGGCGCCGCAGGAAACGCCGAACTCGTTGGCGCCGATCGCGACGAGCGCCGCCGAGTACCCCAGCGTCGGGAAGTCGGGCCACACGCCGGCGAACGCGCGGTAGTAGCGCAGCCACGCGCCGGTCGGGTCGGCGGTCTCCGAGACGGCCAGGAACAGGGCGCCACCGCTGCAGGTGCCGGCGAAGAGCGTGGCCACCCAGCGGCCGTGCGCGGGGTCGAAGAGGACGCGCGGATCGGCGGCGAAGGCCGCGGGGCTCCACGCCGGGACGTTGAAGAACTCCCGGTTGGTGAGCTGCCGCGGGTCGCCGCCACTCCGGTCCGTGATCCGGGTCGACTCGTTCGTCATCTGGACGACGTGGGTCGCGCTGACCGCCACCCAGGGGTCGGCGGGCTCGACGCACGGCCGCGAGCTGCCGCATGGGATCGCCTGGTCGGTGAGGCCGTCCCAGGCTGTCCCGACCACGCCGGGGCCCGCGGCGGCCGTGGCCGCGAGGGCGGCGCCGCCGGCGGCCGTGGCCGGCGTGCCCGTTGCCGGCGCACGGCCGCGGTGCGATCGTGCCCGTGGCCGGCATCAGCGTGCCCGTGGCCGGCGCCACGGCCGCGGTGGCCAGGATCGGCGCCTCCGTCCCGTCGAGCCATCCCGTCGAGGTGCGCCCGGCGCGCGTCCACCCGAGGCGCGTCGGCGCCTTCGTCGTCGGCGTGCGTGGATCGTGTCACCCGCCCGCCCATGGCGAGCTCACGCATCACCACCCGTCCCGCGGGCGTGAACGCCCCGAGGTGGGTCGCCTGGCGGGCGCGGGGCCCCTGCGCAGCGGCCGTGTCCGGTCCCGGCCCCGCGGGCAGGACGGCAACGACGCCGGCGAGCAGCAGGGCGCCGGCGAGGGAGTGCGCTCGGCGGCGATGGGGCGCGGTGCGAAACGCCATCTCGACCTCGGCTGCGTCCTGCAGAGGAACCGTACCACTGGCCGTTCGCGAACCGGAATGACCCGATCGTCTGGGGCGCCGATGGTCGGGCCGTCCTCCGGCCTGCCGGCCTGCCCGGCCCTTCGGCAGCCGGCCGACCCGCCCTCCGGGTGCCCCTGTCCCCCTACAGGCGCGGCAGCTCCTGGCCCGGGCCCAGCGCCGCCGCGAAGAGGTCGCCGACGGCCGCGACGCGGGCGAGGATCGTGCGGATCGTCCAGCGGTCGGGGCGCAGCAGGGGATCCTCCAGCTCGTCCCAGGTGATCGGCGCCGACACCGGCAGGCCGGGCGCCGGGCGGGCGGAGTACGGCCCGACGAGGGTCCGGTTGCGCCAGTTCTGGGTGAAGTCGAGGCGCGCCCGCCCGTCGCGGCGGTCCTTCGACCATTCCCAGCTCACGAGGTCGGGCACCGCCCCGCCGACCGCTCGCGAGACCTGCTCGATCCAGGCCCGGGTCTCCTCGAAGGTGTAGCCGTCCCGGATCGGGATGAAGACCTGGACCCCGCGCTTGCCGGTCACCTTGGGGACGCCGATCACGCCCAGGTGGTCGAGCGCGCGGCGGTAGAGGCGGGCAAGGACCAGCGTCTCCTCCCACGTGGTCCGCGGCCCCGGGTCGATGTCGATCAGGGCCCAGCGCGGCTCCGCCGGGGCGTCGATCGGCGACGTCCAGGGGTGGAGCTCGATCGCAGCCTGGTTGCCGAGCCAGGCGAGGGTCGCGATTCCGTCGGCGACCACGTAGGCGTGCGGCCGTCGATCCGGAGGATCCGGCTCGCGCCAGCGCGTCACCCAGTCGGGTGTCCCCTTCGCGACGTCCTTCTGCCAGAAGAAGTCGCCGTCGATGCCGTCCGGGTAGCGGGCAAGGTTGAGGGCCCGCCCGGCGAGGTGGGGGAGCATCACGGGCGCGATCAGCGCCAGGTAGCGAACGAGGTCGCGCTTCGTCACGGGCGTCGCGCGGCGGCTCGTCGGGCGGCTCGTTCGGCGCGTGTCGGGTGTCGCTCCAGGCGTCGCGCCGGGGGCCAGGACCTTGTCGAGGTTCGTCAGGGCGACCTCGCGGCCGCCGACGAGCCAGGTGCCACCGCGCCCCGGCAGCGCGTCGAGGGCGGCCAGCTCGTCGGCGGACGGGGCCGCGAGTTGCGCTGCGGCGGGGCCCGCGGCCGCGCCAGCCGGGGATGCGGCTGCCCCAGGCGGGCGCGCGGTCGCGCCGGCCCGGCCCGCTTCATCCTTCGATACGACCGAACCATTCGGCTTGCTCACACGATGCGCGGGCGTCGCACGATGCGCGGGCGTCGCACGATGCGCGGGCGAGGCGGCCCGATCCCGACCGACGCCGGACTTCGCCAGCGCGCGGGCGGCGGCCTCGGGACCCACCGCGTCCTGGCGCTCGACCGTCGCCGGGTCCACCTCCGGCGCCTCCTGGGCGAAGGTCGCCTGGCGGACGATCCCGTCGCGCGACCAGCCGCCGATCTCGGCCCGGATCACGAGCTCCGGGGCGGCCCAGGCGGCGCCCGGCGTCGCGGCGAGGTCGCCCGGCGCGTCGTCGAAGGGGTGCTCCGGCCGCGACCGCGCGTCGAGCAGCGCCCGCAGGCGGGCCCGCGTCGCCGTGTCGATGCCGCTCCCCACGCGGCCCGCGTAGCGGAGCCGGCCGCCCTCCATCACCCCCACGACCAGCGCGCCCAGGTCGCGGTGGCTCCCCTGGCCGGGCACGTACCCGCCGACGATCAGCTCCTGGGTCGGCCGGACCTTCAGCTTCAGCCAGGCCGACGAGCGGCGCCCGGCCTCGTAGCGGCTGCGGCGGTGCTTCGCCATCGCCCCCTCGAGGCCCTGGGCCGCGGCGGCCGCGAAGAACGCGACCCCGTCCCGCGCCACGTGCCCGCCGTAGCGGACCCGGGGATGCTCGCGCAGCACCAGGCGGAGCAGCTCCTTGCGCTCCTCGAGCGGGACGTCCAGGTAGGTGCGGCCCGCGCACCAGGGCAGGTCGAAGGCCATGAAGACGAGCGGGGCGCCCCTGCCCGCGGCCTTCGCGTCGGGGCTGGCGGGCAGGTCGGAGGACGAGAAGCCGCCACCGAGCCGGGCCTGGAGGAGGCCGAAGTCGGGCCGGCCTTCGGGGTCGAGGGCGACGACCTCGCCGTCGACGATCGCCTCGGGCGCCGCGAGCCAGGTCGGCGGGCCGAGCAGCTCCGGGAAGTAGCGGCCGGCGTCGTTCCGGTTGCGCGTGCGCAGCGTCACCTTCCCGCCGGCGACGATCGCCTGGACGCGATAGCCGTCCCATTTCGGCTCGAAGAGCCAGTCGTCGCCGTCGAACGGCGCCGTCCCCGGCGTCGCCAGCATCGGCTCGACGAAGGCGGGCTGGGCGAGAGGCCGGGACCCGGGCGGATCGAGAGACGGGAGGGGGGCCGGCGCCGCGTTGTCCGCCCGGGGTTCGACACCCGCGGCCACCTCGTCGTTCGTGCGGCCCGTCTTCACCGAGGCGGGATGCGCTTCGGGATCCCACGCCGGGATCGCCTCCGGGCCGGCCTTGGCGATGAGGAGCCAGGCTTCGCCCTCGTCCTCGCCGGATTTCGACCGGCCCGACCGCGGCTGCCTCGCGCCCCGGCCGCGGCGCCTCGCGGCCCGATCGCGACGACCCCCGCCCGCCGGTCCGGACGAGCGTGAACCGCCCGGCCAGCTTCTCCCCGCGCAGGCGGAACTTCAGCTCGCCGTCCCGGACGGCCGCCCCGGGCTCCCATGTCAGCTCGGGCTCGAAGGTGCCCCAGTCCCAGCAGATCGAGTCGCCGCCGCCGTACTCGCCCTTCGGGATGACGCCCTCGAAGTCGAGGTACTCGATCGGGTGGTCCTCGGTCCGGGCGGCGAAGCGGCGCTCGTCGGGGTCGCGCGTGGGGCCCTTGGGGAGGGCCCACGAGGCGAGGACGCCGTCGATCTCGAGGCGGAGGTCGTAGTGGAGGCGGCTGGCGCGGTGGCGATGGATCGACGAAGCGGCCGCAGCCGCCGGGGGCAACGAGCGCGAGGGGGCCGTCGGGCCCGGCGGAGCGGCGGACCCGGCCGGTGCGGCGAGCCCCGCGCGCGGTCCGGCGACGTCCCGCGGCGTCGAGCCCGGCGGCGTCGGCCGGTCCGGGGTCAGGCTCGGCTCGACGCCCGGCGCCGGCTCCGGCGTCCTCGTGAAGTCGCGCTTGGCGCGATAGCGCTCCAGTGGCATCCCGGCGGTCTCGGCTCTCGTCCGTTCGTCTGCGCTTACAGTGGCAGGCGACGGAAGACGGCGAGGAGTGGCGGCAGCTCACGGGGCGCCGCGACCACGGGCACGCGGTACCAGGCGTCGCCGGCGGGCCCCGGACGCAGGCTCGCATCGAGCCGGCGGGCCGACAGGGCCCGGAAGCCGAGCGCTCCGAGGGCCTCTGCCACGGTCGTCCCGTCGCCGACGAAGCCGCGTCCGGCAAGGCACCACGTGGACGGGGTCATGAGCGCCGCCAGCTCACCGCGCCGCTCGCCGAACGGCCGCCCGGCAAGGCTGATCCCGTCGCGATAGAGCAGGTCCGAGGCCACCAGGGCGGCCGACCCGACCCGGCCCCCGCCGAGCCTGCGCTCCAGCAGCGTGCGGCTGGGTCGGCCCCGGGCGTCGAGCACCATGAGGGTCGCGTCCAGGACGACCCCGTCGCCGCGGACCAGCCCCGCCACGCCGCCAAGCTCCGGGAAGACCGGCGTCGGGTCCGTGAGCGCTTCGGCCCGCAGACGCACGGCACCCCCTCGACCAGCACGAACGCGCGGATGCCGGGCCACCACGGTTCGAAGAAGAAGCGGGGGTCGTCGAACGGCCCCTCGCCGTCGGTCGGACGCATCGGCGCGATCCGCTCCGGCAGGCGCGACGCCGGCGGCGCGAACTCGAGCGGGAGCGGCTCGCCGGGCGGGATGCGCGTCATGCGCGGATTGTCGCCGGGCCGTCGAGAGATCGCCGCGACCATTCGGCCCGGCAAGCCGGTGATGCGCCAGTGATGCTCCCAAGGGCATCGAATCCAGGCACCTGCTCGCCCGCTCGCATCACCCGGACGCCGGCGAGGCGACGGTCAACGGACGACCGACGGCCGATCAGGCCGTCTTGCGGCGCGCGACCTTGCGGGCCGGCACCTCGCGCTCCTCGACCTCCTCGACGGGGACCACGGCCTTCTTCGGGCGCTTCGCCGCCGAACGCCCAACCGCGCCCCGGCCGGCGCCGGCGCCGCGACCGCCGTCGGCGCCCGGGTCGGCCTCCGCCTCCGCGGCCTCCTCCGTCTCGCGATTCGAGCGGGCCGTCCGGGCCGCGCTCACGCTCGCCTCGAGCATCGCCATCAGGTCGACCAGCTGGCCGCCCACCGCCGGTGCCTCGGGTTCGACGATCTCGCGTCCCTGGACCTTCGCCTCGATCACCTCCTCGAGCGCCGCGCGGTACTCGTCGCGGTACTCGGCCGGGTCGAAGCTGCCGGTCATGGCGGCGATGAGCTGGGCCGCCATCGCCCGCTCGGCCGGCTTCACCTCGATCTCCTCGTCCGGGAGGTCCAGCTCCTCCGTCGCCCGGATCTCGTCGGGCCAGTGGAGCGTCTCGAGGACCATCACGCTGCCCTGCGGATTCAGGGCCGCCAGGGCCTCGCGGTCCTTGATCACGACCTTGCAGATCGCCGCCAGGCCCTTCTCGGCCAGGACCTCGCGCAGGAGGGCGTAGGCCTTCTTGCCGATCGCCTCGGGCTCCACGTAGTAGGCCTGCTTCACGTATCGCGCCGGCTCGTCCGCGACCGGGATGGCCGGGACGAACTTGTCGATCTCGATGGAGCGGACCGTCTTGAGGGGGACGCTGGCGAGGTCGTCGTCGGTGATGACGACGTACTGGTCCTTGGCGTACTCGTAGCCCTTCACGGTGTCACCCCGCGAGATCACCTCGTCGTGGTGGGGGCAGTACGTCTTCATCTGGATCCTGTTCAGGCAGCTCTCGTGGAGCATGTTGAACGAGATCCCCCGCGACTCGGTCGCGAGGTAGAGCCGCACGGGGATTGTCACCAGGCCGAACTGGATCGCCCCCCGCCACATCGATCTGGCCATGTCGCGCTGCGTGCCTCTGCTCGTGCCGGCCGGGCTGGGGGCGGGCATCCCGAGTGCCCGCCCCGCCAACCGGGACGAGAGTGTACGCCGAGGGTGCAAGGGGGCCGCAGAGGGGGCGCGCGGGGGTCGCGCGGTCGGACTCGGGCTGCGCCGGTCGCGCGAGCGACCAGGCGGCGGAGCGGGCGCGGGGGGCCATAGCCCGCGGGCGCGACGCAGTCCCGTGGCCCGTGGAGGGCGCCGCTGCTCGATTGGCGGTTCGAGCAGGCCGCGTGCTCAAATTCCGGGTGCCGCCGCTCGAAGATCTCGGCCAACTCAGCGTTTGGCGGGAACCTCACGCTCGGCCGGCCCGGATCCAGCAGATGAGCTGCTTGACCCCGTCGTCCGGACCGGGCGAGCGTGGTCCTGCCCGCGACCCGGGCTCGCCGCGCAGCTCAACGCAGCACGGGCAGCCAGGAAGTCCGCGTAGTCGCGGTGCGGCGCGGGGGTCCGCCGCCCATCCACCGCGAGCGTCAAGAGTCCTGCGGTGCCACGGCGCAGCGGATCGAGGATCACCAGGCCCCGGCGGTCGACCGGAGCGCCCCGCACGAGCAGGTCGCGCACCTCGCGCCCGCGGGCCGGAAACGCCGCCGCGAGCTCGTCGCGGTTCGCGACAGCGGCCGCGTCGACCGCGGCCGTCGCCAGGCAGATCACGACCCCTGACACCTGTCGCGGCCTCCATCCGAGCGAGGCAGCAGCCGCTCGCGCCTCGCGCAGGTACCAGCCCACCTGGCGCTCGAGGCCGCCCACGTCGCGGATCTCGGTCTTCACCTCGATGATCAGGAGCCGCAGGGTGACGGGATCGAAGGCGATGAGGTCGATGAACCCATGGGCTCGGCCGGACACGATCTCGACTTCTGAGGCTGTCGTCCAGCCGGCCCGCTCCAGGATCCGCCTCGTCGCGGCCACGCACGCCGCGTGGGCAGGGTCCCTCTGATCCGACTTGCCGACCATGCGAACGGGGCGAATGTCGACGATCAGCTGAGCGTCGAGCGCGTCGCACAAGCGTCTCACCGTCTCAAGTGGCGGGTTGGTGTGCGAGGCGCGCTCGATCGACGAGATGACCGTCTGCGGAACCCCCGACTCCGCCGAGAGCCGCGCCTGGCTCCAGCCTCGTTCCCTCCGGGAGGTCAGCACGGCCGCACCAACGGTCTTGGAGTAGGGGACTGCCATGCCGTTCATGAGACCACCCGGCGCTCACCGCCGACTTATCGGTCTCCGCCCTGCGAGGGCGCACTCACCCGGCGCCGACGGCCCGCACTCACCCGGCGCCGACGGCCCCCACTCCCCGGTCGCCGGGGGTCGCGATGGGGAAGCTCAAGCCGGCCGCCTGCTCGGATTCGGGCAGCTCGCTCGCGGGCATCGCGCCGAACGGCCGATTCGACGCCGACCTCACGATCGGCATGCCGCGATTCCAGCAGGCGGCGTGCTACGACTGATCGTCGAGGTCGTCGGGGTTCGCCCCGGGCTGTGATGGGCGCAGGCTCGTGGGCTGCGAATCGGCCGCCCCCGCCCCGCCGCGCCCCCGCATCCGGCCCGCATCGCGGAGCGCGCGGCGCAGGAGGTACTCGACCTGGCCGTTGACCGACCGCAGGTCGTCCGCGGCCCAGGCCTGGAGGGCCGCGAACGTCTCGCGGGTCGAGGCGGAGGAGGAACGGCTTCCGCTCGGCCATCGGTCAGGCTCCTCGCGTCGGGGACGACGGGTCGAGACGGCGCAAGGGAGGGCTCACGAGGCGGCGCAACGGAAGGCGCAAGGGACGGCTCACGAGACTGCCCACGAGACGGCCCACGAGACGGCCCACGAGGCGGCCCACCGGACGGCTCATGTGGGCGACTCGCGGGCCGGTCGGGGCGCCCACCACCTACGCGTAGAGCGTCCCGGTGTTGACGACCGGCTGCGTCTCGTGCTCCGAGCAGAGGACGACCAGCAGGTTGCTCACCATCTGGGCCTTGCGCTCCTCGTCCAGCTGCACGACCTGCTTGGCCGACAGCTGCTCGAGCGCCATCTCGACCATCCCGACCGCGCCCTCGACGATCCGCGAGCGGGCCGCGATGACCGCGTTCGCCTGCTGGCGGCGGAGCATCGCGTTGGCGATCTCCGGGGCGTAGGCGAGGTGGCTGATCCGGGCCTCGATGACCTCCACGCCGGCCTTCTGGAGGCGATCCTGGATCTCGGCGCGAAGCTGCTCGGCGATCTCGACCGGGTTGGAGCGCAGCGCGACGTCGCCTTCGACGTGGGCGTCGTACGGGTGCGGTCGTGGCCAGGTTCCGCAGCGCCGATTCGGCCTGGACGTGGACGAAGTTCTCGTAGTCGTCGACCTCGAAGAGCGCCTCGGCGGTGTCGATCACCTTCCAGACGACGACGGCCGCGATCTCGATCGGGTTGCCGTCGTGGTCGTTGACCTTGAGCTTGGCGGTCTCGAAGTTGCGGACGCGGATGGAGATCCTCCGTCGCACGTGAACGGGTTGACCCAGTGGAGGCCCTGCGTGCGCAGGGTGCCGGCGTAGTGGCCGACGAAGACGAGGGCGCGCGCCTCGTTGGGGTTGACCGGGGTGAGCCCGCCGAAGGCGACGCAGACGGCGATGAAGGCAAGGACGATGAGGATGATCCCGACGATCGCGCCGACCCCGACCTCGGACCCCGCCGGCTCCAGCACGGAGGCGATGTACCAGATCATGAGCACGCCCAGCAGGATCGCGGCGGCCAGCAGGACGAGGAATGTTGCGATGCCGGGCAGCGACCAGGCGGTGCGTTCCTTGTTCACGGTGAGCGGCTCCTTTCGCGCGTGTGCCGGGCCGCCATGCGCGGACCGGTGCGCGATCAGAATGATATCAGAACGATAGATCCGTTGTCTGTTCGAGGGCGCCGCAGACGTGACGCTCACGATGGCTGCTAACGACCGATGGCGCGGCTGCGGGGCACCGCGGGGCAGCGCCCCGCCCCGCCGCCGGCCAGAGGGGAGCCGCCATTTCGGGCCACAGGACTCTGGCGGCCTCCCCGCCGCGGGCCGACCCTCTCCCCTTCGGCGGCGCGCGCCGCCCATCAGCACCACCAGGTGACGAGCGATGGCTGTGTTCGACGGCGATCCCGGGCTGAGCCTGCAGGCGGCGCGCGAGGAAGCCGCTCGCTGCCTCTTCTGCTTCGACGCGCCCTGCGTCGCGGCGTGCCCTACCGGCATCGACGTGCCGGGGTTCATCCGCGCCATCGCGACCGGCAACCTCGACGGCAGCGCCCGGACCATCCTCGCCGCGAACCCGCTGGGCGGCACGTGCGCCCGCGTCTGCCCGGTCGAGAGCCTCTGCGAGGGTGCCTGCGTGCGGGTCGCGCTGGACCGGGCGGTCCCGATCGGCGCGCTCCAGCGCGTCGCGATGGACGCCTATCGGGACGCGGGCCGGCCGTTCTACGTCCCGGGTCTTGCCACCGGCAAGCGCGTCGCCGTCGTCGGGGCAGGCCCCGCGGGCCTCGCCTGCGCCGCGGAGCTGCGGCGCGCCGGGATCGAGCGTCACCGTCTTCGAGGCGCGGGCCCAGGCCGGCGGGCTGTGCGCCTACGGCATCGTGCCGTGGCGTCATGCCCGCGAGATGACCGCCCACGAGGTGGCCGAGGTGGAGCGCGCCGGCGCCGAGATCCGGCGCGCCACGCGGGTGGGCGAGCACACGACAGCCAGGGAGCTGCTCGCGAGTCACGACGCCGTCTTCCTGGGGATGGGCCTGGGGCGGAGCCGCCGCCTGGGGGTCCCGGGCGAGGGCATCGACGGCGTCTTCGACGCGCTTGCCGTGCTGGAGCCGGTCGTCACGGGTGAGGCCGGCGAAGGCGGCCCGCCCGGCCCTCGGCCGGCGCGTGGGCGTGATCGGCGGCGGAAGCACGGCCATGGACGCCGCGGCCGCGGCCGTCGAGCTGGGGGCCGACGAGGTCACCGTCTTCTATCGCCGCGGCGAGGCCGAGGCGCCGGCCTATCCGCACGCCATCGAGCTCGCCCGCTCGCTGGGCGTCCGGCTCCACTGGCTCGCGGCGCCCGTCGAGATCACGGGCACGGACGGCCGCGTCAGCGGCGCGGTCTTCGACACGATGCGCCTGGGGCCGCCGGACCGGAGCGGCCGCGCCGCGCCTCACCGGGTGCCCGGGGCGCGCTTCACGGCGGAGCTCGATTCGATCATCGTGGCCACCGGCCAGGAGGCCCTCGAGCGCCTGGTCGACGATTTCTCGGTCGGCGCGCGCGGCGGTCGCGTCGTGGTCGACCCGGCGACCGGCCGGACCGACAACCCGCGCGTGTGGGCCGGCGGCGACCTCGTCAACGGCGGCCGCGAGGTCGTGAACGCCGTCCAGGAGGGGAAGCTGGCCGCGCGCTCGATCGCCGCGGCGCTCGGCGTCCCGGCCGTCACGGCCCGGGTCGAGATCAGCGCGGTGTCGGCCCCCGACGGGGCGCCCGGCGTCAGCCTGGCCGTCGACATGGCCGGGATCCGCAGCCCCAACCCGTTCTGGCTGGCCAGCGCGCCGCCCACCAACACCGGCGAGATGGTCGCCCGCGCCTTCGAGGCCGGCTGGGGCGGCGCCGTCTGGAAGACCGTGGGCGAGCCGATCACGAACGTGACCTCCCGCCTCGGCTCGCTCGACCTCGACGGCCGGCGGATGGTCGGCATCTCGAACATCGAGCTCATCAGCGACCGCCCGATCGAGGCCAACCTGGCCGAGGTTCGCGCGGTCAAGCGCCGCTTCCCGGATCGCGCCGTCGTGGTCTCGCTCATGGTCGAGTCCAAGCCGGAGGCCTGGCACGACATCGTGCGCCGGGTCAACGACACCGGCGCCGACGGCATCGAGCTCAACTACGGCTGCCCGCACGGGATGGCCGAGCGGGGGATGGGGTCGGCCGTGGGCCAGGTCCCCGAGTACATCGAGATGATCACCGGGTGGGCGAAGGAGGCATCCGAGGTCCCGGTCCTGGTCAAGCTCACGCCGAACATCACCGACATCACGGTCGCTGCGCGGGCCGCGCGCCAGGGCGGCGCCGACGGGGTCGCCCTCATCAACACGATCAGCTCGCTCGTCGGGCTCGACCTGGACACGTGGGCGACGCGCCCCGCCGTCCGGGGGCGGGGCTCGCACGGCGGGTATTCCGGGCCGGCCGTCAAGCCGATCGCCCTGAACATGGTCTGCGCGATCGCGAAGGACCGGCGGCGTCGGCATCCCGATCTCCGGCATCGGCGGCGTCGAGACCTGGCGCGACGCCGTGGAGTTCATGCTCGTCGGCGCCACCACCGTGCAGGTCGCCACGGCCGTGATGCACCACGGCTACCGGATCGTGGAGGACATGGTCGACGGGCTGGCGGGCTACCTCGCCGGGCGGGGCCTCGCATCGCCGGCGGATCTCGTGGGCCGCGCGCTGCCGGCCATCGGCGACTGGGGCGAGCTCGACCTGACGTACAGGCTGAAGGCGCGCATCGACGCCGGTCGCTGCATCCACTGCAACCTCTGCCACCGGGCCTGCGAGGACGGGGCCCACCAGGCCATCCGGCTCGAGCGCAGGAACGGCGGCACGATGCCCGTCGTCGACGACGCCGAGTGCGTGGGCTGCCGCCTCTGCGAGCACGTCTGCCCGGTCGACGGCTGCATCACGATGGCCGAGGTCGAGTCGGCGGTGCCGGTCGCGCACGGGTAGGGGACGGGGCGTCGCTCGTCGCCTCGGCCAGACTGCCGGCGGTCGCCCGCCGCCGAGCCTATCGAGCCCCGGGCGGCCGGATCCTGCCCCGAACGCGGTTCTAGCAGGCCAGCTGCTGAGCTCCTCGAGCGCCACGCTCCGAGATCACGCCGAAGTGGCACTTCCGCGGTATCGGTGAGCACGACTCGATCGAAATCCCAGCATGCCCGCTGCTCGAACCCGGTGCGGCCAGCCCGCTGGCGCGGCACCGAGTCGCCGGGCCGGCCTGCCCCGACACGCAACACCGGGGCGACCCGAAGGCCGCCCCGGTGCGCAGTCCCCCGGGGATCGGACGGCGACGGCCCCCGCCGTTGACGCCGCCCGATCCCGAATGTGGTGCGCCGCGCCCGGAATCGCGCCGGCCCCGGCTACCCGGCGGCGCGGAGCTCCGCCTCGGCGTCGGCGACCTTGACCAGGATGCCGGCCCGCAGCGCGTCGAGCCCCGTCCAGACGCCCTTGGTCGCGTTGCTGATGGAGGTCAGCTGGCTCTTGAGCGTCTTGATGGCTTCCAGCTGCTCGCGCACGCCCGCGAGGGCCCGCCCGATCGCCGCCGCGTCGACCTCGACCTCCCGCTCGTCCAGGGTGGCCAGGGCCAGGAGGCGGGCCAGCCGGATGGCCGCGGCCAGGAAGGCGGGCTGCGGCGACTCCGGGTCGACGACGCAGTAGACGTCGCCGCCGATGACCGTGAAGGGGTCGATGGCCGACGGTGCGTGGGTCGGGGTGAACACGATGACCCCCACGGCCGCGCCGCGGTTCTCCTTCGCCTCGCGCAGCTCGTCGCGGATGGCGCGGAGCGACATCGGGCGGTCCTTCGCCTCGATGACGATGCGCACGTCGTGGCCGCGGGTGAGGGCGGGGTCGAGGGTGAGGACGAAGTCGCCCTTCTTCGACTTGATGACGGAGCCCGTCTCGGCCGCCGTCCGGTCGAGCAGATCGCCGGCGCCGCGGGCGCCCTCGGCCAGCAGGCCTTCGAGGAGGTCCTCGAAGTCGCCGCCCTTGGCGGTGCCCTTCGCGCGCTCCTGGGCCCGGGCGCTCGAGGAGGCTTCCAGCGCGGCGATGCGCTCGTTGAGCTTGTTGAAGCCCTCGGTCATCTCGCCGCGGAACTGGAAGAGCGGCGAGCCCAGGCGGGTGGGATCCAGGAGGACGGCCAGCTTGCTGCCGTCGCCTTCGAGGTAGGCGCCGAGGAGCGTCTTGATGCGGCCGATGGCGCTGTCGCGCTTCGTCTCGTCGAAGAGCTCGTCGGTGAGCGAGCGGAGCTTGCCCCGGTCGCCCAGGAAGGCTTCGAGCGTGCGCGGGAGGCGCCCGTCGCCGTCGGCGAAGTTCTGGCGCAGGAGCTGGTCCAGGGCGGCGGCCGCCTTCGCGTTGGCGTCCTCCGTCTGGCGCAGGAGGACGGCGAACTCGGCCCGCACCGCGTCGACGTTCACGGTGACGCCGGCGTCCATGAGGGCGGTCATGCCGATCCGGAGGGCGCGCTCCACGAGGCCGGCGCGCTCCTCGGCGGGGCGCTCGGCGACGAAGGCGGCGAGGCTGGCATCGACGAGGACCAGGCGATCGACCACGACGCGGTCGCGCTCGACCGAGACGCGCGTGCTCGAGGCGGGTGCGGCGGCGCTCGCCGGCGTGGCGACCGGCGGCAGGCTGGTGGCCGTCGAGCCCGGAACGGGCAGGCGACCGGCGGGGACTGGAAGGCTGACGACGTTGGCGGGGGCGTCCATGCCCCGGACTCTGCAGGATCGTGGTGACAGCTAGGGTGTCACGCCATACCCTGGCTTCATGACGGCTCCCGAACTTCAGACGGTCGTCCTTGAGTCGCATGTCACCAGCGTCTACGCCGACACGCTTGGGGCATATGAGTTCCCGCGACGCTACCTCCGCTTCCTGAGTGGTGCGTCTCATGGGACACCCGTTCTCGCTGTTATCTACGAGCCCCGCGGTGAGGACAACACCGGCCGAATGGCGTACGTCGGCTGGACATGGATTACTCAGCCCCCGGTTCTCACCGGTCGCAAGACGAAGAATGGCGAGGACCTATTCGTCGTCACCTATGACGGCGGCATCAACTGGTTCCCTCACGACGCGCGACGCGAGATTGGCGGCGAGCCTCTGGAGGAGTGGCTTCAGACGAAACCCCGCGGTCGGCTCAGGAATGTGGCCACTTTCGGCAGGGCGATCCGGCCGATTACGGCTCCGGACGTCGTTCGCGTCTTTGCGGCCGGCGGCCAGGACATCGGTGCCCTGGAAATAGTCGACAGGGAACTCGGCTACCCGGAGCGATCCCAACACATCACTCCGGCGCAACTCGTGGCCGAGCGGGCGCATCGGGTGGTCATGGTGCTCGAGCGAGATGCTCAGTTCCGTCGAGACGTTCTCGCCGCCTATCAGAACCGTTGTGCGATCAGCGGCTTCGAGGTGGGAACCGTGGCGACCTACCAGGCACGCCGCATCATCGACGCTGCTCACATCAGACCGATCTCGCTCGATGGACCCGATCACGTCACGAATGGGCTCGCCCAACGCCAACGCTTCATCGCTTGTTCGATGAGGGCCTGTTCTCGCTCGCGTACTCGGCTCGGGGACTTGAGACCCGGGTGTCGCCGCGACTCGAGCGGCGGATGATCGAGTCTCCGGATGGACGGTTCCGAATGCCACTCGAGAACGGTCTGCTGGTGGCCCTGCCGGCAGCGATCACACTGAGGCCGGATCCCGCGCAGATCTCGTTCCACGCTCGCAACGTGTTCCTCGCAGCGTAGGCTTCCCGGCCGGGATCGTCGCTCGGGAGCAAGCCGGCCGCGGTCCCCTCGACGCGGTGGTGGCGGCCAATCCTCGCGTCCTGCATCATGCGGCGCACGGCAACGACATGGTGGAGGGGCATCGTGGCAGTTCAGGATGGGCGGGACGCGGCTGGGCCCCTTCACGGCGACCTGCAGACGGGCAGCCGGCCCCGACCAGGCCCTCACCGACCACCTGACCGAGTCCCTCGCCGACGGTCCTCCCCGCGCTCGAGCAGTTCCTGCGGTTCGAGGGCGCCGACCCGGCGACTCGCCGCTCGACCTGGCTCCCTGCGCTGGACCAGCCCCTCCCCGAGAAGGGCATCGGCCCCGAGCGGACCCTCGCGCGCCTGCGCGACGAGATCGTCGCCGTCGGGCTGCGCATCGGCCACCCGGGCTTCAGCGGCTGGGTGACCACGGCGCCGACGACGATCGGCACGGTCGCCGACCTCGTCCAGGCGGTCGCGTCGCCGCAGCGGTGGTGGGCGACGCCGGCGAACTTCGTCGACGACCTCGCGATGCGCTGGCTCATCGACCTGCTCGGCTTCCCGGCGAGCTTCGTCGGGACGTTCACGTCGGGCGGCTCGACCGCCAACCTCGTCGGGCTCGGCGCCGCGCGGCAGGCCGCCGGGGAGCGGCTGGGGCTGCGCCCCTCGATCGACGGCATCGCCGGCCTCCCGGAGCCGCGCGTCTACGCCAGCACGGAGACCCACCACGTCGTCGGGCGGGCGCTCGGCGTGCTCGGGATGGGCCGAGCGAACCTCCGCTCGATCCCGGTCGACGGCGACGGGCGGATCGACCTCGACCTCCTCCAGCGGGCGCTCGACGAGGACGCCGCCGCCGGCCGGACGGCCGTCGCGATCGTCGGCTGCGCCGGCGACGTGAACACCGGGGTCGTCGACCCGCTGCCGGAGCTCGCCCGGATCGCCCGCGAGCGGGAGACGTGGCTCCACGTGGACGGCGCGTACGGCGGCTTCGGCCTGCTCGATCCGCGGGTCCGCGACCTCTACGGCGACGTCGCGACGTACGACTCGTTCGCGGTCGACCCGCACAAGTGGATGGCCGCGCCGGTCGGCACGGGGGCGGCGATCGTCCGCGACGAGGGGATGCTCGGGCGGGCCTTCACGATCGAGACCGGCGACTACGACCGCGAGCGGCTGGCCGTGCCCGGGAACGGCGACACGGAATCGCCGTTCGACGAGCTGGGCTACGGGACGCCCGACTGGGGACTCGACTTCTCGACGCCGGCCCGCGGCCTGGCGGTCTGGGCGACCCTCCTCGAGATCGGCGCCGAAGGGATGCGGGAGCGGGTGATCCGCCACAACGACTGTGCGCGGAGGGTTGCCGACCGGGCCAGGGCCAGCGACGAGCTGGAGCTGCTGCGCGAGCCTGTCCTCTCGATCTGCTGCTTCCGCTACCGGCCGGCGGGGGAGTCGGACGAGGCGCGCCTCGACGCGCTCAACGAGGAGATCCTCCACGCGGTGCGAGCGCGGGGCCGCTGCATCACGTCCTCGACCCGGGTCGGCGGCCGCTTCGCGATTCGACCGTGCTACGTCAACCCGCGCTCGGGCCTGGCGGACGCCGACGCGCTCGTGGACGAGGTGCTCGCGGTCGGGCGACTGCTGGCGGGCTGACCGGTCGCGGCGCTCGAACCGCCGTGTCGAGCCCGTGGTTCGTGCGATCTGTCGGGTCGTCGGCCGCCCGATGCCATCGTTGCGTTTTTGGTGCATAGCGCTATGCTTGCAGCATGGACAACGACCGCGAGCTCCTCACGACCGGTCAGGCGGCCTCCCTTCTGGCGTGCTCCCGCCAACATGTCGTTGACCTGTGCGAGCGGGGCGCCCTGGCGAGTCGGACGGTTGGGTCCCATCGACGCGTAGCCCGCGCGGACGTCGAAGCGGTCGCGAGCTCGAGCCCGTGGATGTCGGCCAGACGGCCCGAGCAGACACGCTCCCTGTGGCTTCACCGCGCGGTCGCCGGCAGGCTGGCCCGGGACCCGGAAGGCGTCCTGCGCAGGGCGCGCCGGAATCTCGATCGACTGGAGCGAACCCATCCGACCGGGATGAGCGCCCGGTGGCTGGCGCGATGGCGCCGCCTGATCAACGAAGGTCCGGAAGCGGTCATGCGCGTTCTCGCCGCGGAGTCGGCGGAGGCGGACGAGCTCCGCCAGAACTCGCCCTTCGCGGGTGTCCTGCCGGATGCCGAACGCCTCTCCGTGCTGCGATCGGCGCGGCGGCACGGCGCCCGGCTCGGCCCGCCGCCGTGAACCGGGCCCAGCTCGAGCACGTCCTGCGTGCCGCGGCCACGATCGTCGACGACCCGGACATCCTGGTCATCGGCAGCCAGGCCGTCCTCGGCTCGTTTGGCGAAGAGGAGCTGCCACCTGAGGCAACAACATCGATCGAGGCCGACCTGGCCTTCGTGGTCGACGCCGACGGGGCGAAGGCGGACCGGGTCGACGGCGCGATCGGGGAGCTGTCCAGGTTCCACGAGTCGTTCGGCTACTACGCGCAGGGCGTGAGCGTGACCACCGCCGTGCTCCCGACCGGGTGGCAAGGGCGGACCGTCATGTTCACGCCGGCCGGGGCTGATCCGGCCCGGGCGCGGTGCCTCGAACCGCACGACTGTGTCGTGGCGAAGCTCGTAGCCGGGCGCGAGAAGGACCTCGCGTTCGCCCGGGCGCTCCTTCGCGAACGGCTCGTGGACGCGGGCGTTCTCATCGCCCGGGTCCGCCTGCTGCCGGCCAGTGAGCGCGGGCGGGTGGAACGCGTTGTCGCCTGGGTTCGGCGCGAGGCTCCTCCGTCCCTCGAGTAGCGGAGATGGCCCCGCTGAGCCGTTCGCGAGCGCTCGTCGTCCTGACGTTCGGTGCGATTGGGCATCCTGGTCGCAGACGATAGAAACGGAACGGTCAGGTCAGTCTCTGCCGGTCGGCCGCAGTGTCAAGAGATGATACGGTAACCCAGCATGCTGGTATGCTTGCCACATGAAGGTGACTATCGATCTCGACCCGGCGATCTACCGCGCGGTGAAGGTGGAGGCCGTCCGGGCCGACCGGAGCGTGCGCGAGATCGTCGACGAGGCCCTCGCGGGGTGGCTGGAGCGGCTCGAGGAGGCCGAGGACGCGGCTGCCGCTGCCGAAGCCCTTGCCGAGTACCGGCGCGAGGGCGGGGTCGCCGCCGACGAGTTCTTCCGGGCCCACGCCGCCGAGACCCGCGCGACGTACGGCTCGCCCGGCGAAGGGTGAGCGAGCCGTCCTGGGGCGTCGAGCTGGCGCCGGCTGCCCAGCGCCAGCTGCGGAAGCTGCCGCCCGACGAGACGGCGCGCGCCCGCGGCCCGATCCTCGCCCTCGCGCGGGATCCGCGGCCCCCCGGGGCCGGCCCTCTCGCCTCGAGCCCGTTCTGGCGGCTGCGCGTGGGCGAGCTTCGGATCGTGTACGCGATCGACGAGGCGGCGCGCACCGTCGTCGTGCTGCGAGTTGCGCGCCGGAACGAGAGCACCTACCGGCGCGTGCGGTGACGCTCGCACGCGCTCGGGCGGCTCTGCTCGCGGCACCGGAGGACCCACTCACGTCCGCGTGAGCGCCTCCATCGCGGCGCGCGTGCGGACGAGCCGGCGGGCCGCCTCGGCGCGGGCGGCCGCGAGCGGGGCTGGGCGTCGGCGCCGGCCGGCCCCCGCCGCGTCCCGCCACCGGGACGATCGCCTCCAGGTAGATCTTCAGCTTCGGCTCCGTGCCGCTGGGGCGCACGATCACCCGGGTGGCGTCGGCCAGGAGGTAGCGCAGGCCGTCGGTCGGCGGGAGGCCGGCCCCACCCTCCGCCAGGTCGTCGATCCGGACGACCGCGACGCCGCCGATCTCGGTCAGCCGGCTCGCCCGCAGCCGGGCCATGACCTCGCCGATGAGCGAGAGGTCGGTGACCCGCACCGAGAGCGCGTCGGTGGCGTAGACGCCGTGCCGCCGGGCCAGGTCGTCGAGGGCGTCGAGCAGCGTGCGGCCCTGCGCGCGGAGCCCGGCGACCATCTCGGCGACGAGCAGCGCCGCCGAGATCCCGTCCTTGTCGGCGACGTGCGCCGGGTCGACGCAGTACCCGATCGCCTCCTCGTAGCCGTAGCGCAGGCGCGGCACCCGGCCGATCCACTTGAAGCCGGTGAGCGTCTCCACGCCGGGCAGGCCGGCCGCCTCGGCCATCGCCCCGAGCAGGCGCGACGAGACGATCGAGCGGGCGAGCACCGCGTGCGGACCGTCCGGGTCGACGCCTCGGGCGAGGACGTGCGCGCCCAGGAGCACGCCCACCTCGTCGCCGCGGAGCATCCGCCAGCCGGCGGGATCCTCGGCCGTGGCGGCGGCGGGGTCGGGCACGGCCACGGCGCAGCGGTCGGCGTCCGGGTCGCTGGCGATGACGACGTCGGGGCCGACGCGTCGGGCCAGGGCGAGGGCGAGGTCCATCGCCCCCGGCTCCTCGGGGTTGGGGAAGGGGACCGTCGGGAAGTCGGGGTCGGGCGCGGCCTGCTCCTCGACGACGACCGGCGGGGGGAAGCCGGCCCGCGCGAACGCGCGCACGACGACCTCGCCGCCGACCCCGTGCATCGCGGTGTGGACGACCGACAGCTCGCGGGGGGTCTCGGGGCCGACCACGGAGACGACGGCGTCGAGGTAGGCGTCGACGACCTCCTCGCCGAGGACGGTCCAGCCTTCGCCCGCCCGCGGGACCGACGCGACGGAGCCGACGGCGTCGATGCAGGCGGCGATCTCGGCGTCGGCCGGCGGCACGATCTGGCTCCCGTCGCCCAGGTAGACCTTGTAGCCGTTGTCGCGCGGCGGGTTGTGGCTGGCGGTGACCATCACGCCGGCGTCGGCGCCGAGGTGGCGGATGGCGAACGCCAGCACGGGCGTCGGCAGGGGGCGGGGGAGGAGCAGGGCCCGGCCGCCGGCCGCGGTCACGACCGCGGCGGTGTCGCGGGCGAAGAGGTCGGAGTTGTGGCGGGCGTCGAAGCCGACGACGACGAGGGGCGCGTGCCCGCGCTGCTGGAGGTAGGCGGTGAGCCCGGCCGCGGCCCGGATGACGACCGCGCGGTTCATCCGGTTGGGGCCGGCGCCCAGGATCCCGCGCAGCCCGGCGGTCCCGAACTGGAGCGTGCCGGCGAAGCGGTCGGCGAGGTCGTCGACGGCCGCGACGTCTCCGGGGCCGACCGTCCGCGCCGCGTCGATCACCGCCCGCAGCTCGCGGCGCGTGGCCGGGTCCGGGTCGTCGGCCAGCCAGGCTGCCGCCCGCGCGAGCAGGTCGTCGAGGGTCGCGTCGGTCGGCATCGGTGGACCTCCGTGGCTCGGCGATTCGGCCCGTGGGGGCCGTCGTCCGCTGTTCGTCGTCCGCTGTCGGGAGGAGTCTGGCGCATCGGCCGGCCCGGCCGCTCCCCCGACGCGCCGGGCGCGGCATGCCGAGCCGCGCCCGAGAGGGCCGAGCGCAGACAGCGGGCGGGACCCCCCAGATCCCGCCCGCCGTCGAGCCGTCGCGAGGACGGTCGGAGTGGAGGGTCAGCTCACGGGCGCGCGGTCGCCAGGCGGCGGATGGCCGCCAGGAACCCGAGGGCCGCGATGCCCGCCACCAGGAGGAGGGGCAGGGGATCGCTGCCCGGCGAGGACGGGTCGACGCCGGGGACCGTCGCCGTCTGCGGCGGGACCGCCGCGGCCAGGACGATGGCCCGCCAGTTCGTGTAGATGCCCTTCGTGTCGCCCGGCGCCGTGTCCTTGGCGAAGAAGTAGAGCGGCAGGCCGTCGTAGGTGACCTGGAGTGCGCCGTTGTCGGCGCGGGTGATCGTTCCGAGGGCGCCGTCGACGCCCGCCCCACCGGTCGGCGTGTCGCCGGCGGCCACCGTGAGAGCCGGCCAGGCGGCCAGGCAGCCCCCCGTGCAGTTGCTGGCGCCGCTTCCGGCCACGTCCTTGTCGAACGTGTAGACGGTCATCTGGTTGCTGCTGGCGACGAGGAGCGTCCCGTGCCCCGCGATCGCCTTGCCCTCCACCACCTTCGAGTCGGCCGCCCCGACGACCGCAGGCAGGGCCAGGGCGACGAGCGCGGCGAGAGCGCCGAAGATGGCCAGTTGACGCTTCATGGCGGGTCCCCACATCCACCGTGCGCCTGGATCGGCACGGTCCTGGCGCGTACTACGCCGGGATCGGCTCGCCGGATCTGGGGACCCCGGCCTATCCCTCCCCCAACCCCTTTCCCAGGTGCCGCGCGTCGGCGCGTCGAACGCGTTCCCGCTAGGCGGGCGGGTCGGCGGTCCACCGGAGGACGTCACCCGGCTGGCAATCGAGCACCCGGCAGATCGAGTCCAGGGTGGAGAACCGGATGGCTCGGGCGCGCCCGTTCTTCAGGACGGCGACGTTCGCCGGGGTGATGCCGACGGCGTTGGCAAAGTCGCCCACGGACATCTTGCGTCGGGCGAGCATGACGTCGAGCTCGACGATGACGGCCATCAGATCACCTCGTCGAGCTCGGTGCGGTCGGCGATCGCCGACTCGAGCAGGCCTCGCATGACGATCATGAGGAGCACGAACGCCAGCCCGCCGACGAGGCAGGCGGCCAGCCCGAGGACGACGCTTGGTCCGCCGCCGCCGGGGACGAAGAAGAGCAGGTGGATCAGGACGCCTGCGCTCAGGACCGTGGCGACCACCGCGCAGGCCGATGATGACGTCGACCCAGCGCAGGGCGCGGCGGGTGAAGATGACCCCGCCGTCGACCAGGGACAGCAGCCGCCAGACGACGAGCAGCGCCACCTGGCCGCAGGCGATGACGAGGATGCCGGCCACCGAGTACGGGACGACGAGGTACGCGACCTCGGGGAAGGTCGTCCCCACCTGGGATGCGTACACGGGCACGAGGACCTGTGCGAGCACGGTTCCGAGCAGGAGGACGACGAGAGCGACGCGGAGAAGCCGAATGGCGAGCTTGTTCATCTATCGAGTGATCGATCGCTTTCGATCGACTGTCAATAGGTCATTCGGTATCCGGCGGATTGATGACCAACAGGTTGCACGCTACCGTTGCACCACCTCTGCACGGGAAACGGCGGGCTATGGAGCAGATCGACCAGATCGTCAGCCTGGTGCGCGACGTGCTCGGACGGGACGCCGTCGGCGCGTACGTGCACGGCTCCGCGGTGCTCGGGGGCCTTCAGCCGCACAGTGACGTCGACGTGCTCGTCGTCTCGAGGCGCGGCACGACGGCCGATGAGAAGCGGGTGCTCATCGATCGCCTGCTGCCCATCTCCGGCCGTGGCGATCCATCCGGACGGGCGCGATCGGTCGACCTGACGATCGTCGTCGAGTCCCAGGTCCGCCCCTGGCGGTACCCGCCCCAGCTCGACTTCCAGTACGGCGACTGGCTGCGCGCCGCGTTCGAGCGTGGAGACCTCACACCCTGGACAACCCCGAGCCCCGATCTCGCCCCGCTGTTCACGACGGTGCTCCTGGGGAACAGGCCGCTCTTCGGGCCGCCGCCGGGGGAGGTCCTCGATCCCGTTCCACCGGGCGACCTCGTCCGCGCGGTCGTCGCCGGCATCCCCGGTCTCCTCGACGACCTCGACTCCGACACCGCCAACGTGGTCCTGACGTTCGCCCGGATCTGGACGACGGTCGCAACCGGGGTCATCCGGTCCAAGGACGCCGCCGCGGACTGGGCGCTCGCGCGCCTTCCGAAGGAGCATCGACCCGTCCTCGCCCGAGCGCGCGCGATCTACCTCGGCGACGAGGAGGACCGCTGGGACGACCTGCTGCCCGGGGTTCGCCCGCACGTCGAATGGGTCCTGCGCGAGATCGGGCTCCTGGCCGTTGGCGTCGATCATCGGATCACCCCGGAATCGCCGAGATGAGCGACGCTCCGCGGCTCGCTGCCGCCGCGGCGCTCCGGGGCCGGAGGCGGACGGAACCGGCCGCGTCGCGGGAGCGTCGACCGGGCATCACGCAGCGCGGGTGGAGATGCACCGGTCCCGTCTCTTCGCAGCCATCGCGGTCGCGGCCCTGCTGGTCGCCGCTTGCGGCGCGAACGAGACCGCCGTCCCCCCGCAGGGCACGAGCCCCGCCACGACGCTACCTCTTTGCCGACGCGGGGCCCGTCCGACGTGGTCCACGCGGAGGCGCGCGACGGGCAACTGGGGCTCGTGTTCGAGCTGGAGGACGACACGTTCCGGGCCGGCGAGCCGATCGACGGCCGGGCCCGCCTGGAGATCGCGTCGGGCGGCGCAGACCTGGTGGGCTCGGGCTCGGGGCTCGTCGGCTTCGAGTTCCGTGAGGTCGGCGGGCGCCGCCACATCGGGCCTGTCTGGACGTCCGACTGCCACCAGTATCGCCTCGAGGCGGGGACGCCAATGGTGACCGGCATCCTCAAGTCGGGCGGGTTCAGCGCCGACGACCCGGACGCCGCGTTCTACCGGGCCTTCTTCGCGGAGCCGCTCGTCCGCCTGCCCGCCGGACGCTGGGAGATCGCGGCCGTCGCCTCGTTCGTCGTGGGCGAGTGCGGCAACCCGGAGCACTCGCTTCGGGCGTCGATCACCGTCACCGTGGAGCCCTGACGCCCGCCCGGTCGACCGTGTACGCGATCGACGACACGGCCCGCGTCGTCGTCATCCTGCGCGTGGCGCGAAGGAACGAGAGCACGTACCGGCGGGTGCGGTAGCCGACCTCCCGACGACCTGTCAGACTGGAGGCCCCACGGGCGTCTCTCCGCCGGACACGCCGGCCCGGCGCTCCCCCTTCGGGCAGCCCGCCGGCCGCGCCCTCCGGCCCTCCTCCCGCGACATCCGGAGACACCCCCGTCATGAGCAGCACCGTCTACCTCTCCACCCAGGGCATCGCCAGCGCCCGGGCCGAGCTCGAACAGCTCACCGTGGTGGAGCGGCCGGTGGTCGTCGCCCGGATCACCGCCGCCCGCGAGCTCGGCGACCTCCGCGAGAACGCCGAATACGAGACGGCCCGCAAGGAGCAGTCGATCCTGGAGGGGCGAATCCAGCACCTGACCGCGCTCCTGCGCGATGCCGTCCGGATCGAAGGCTCCTCGACGAGCCACGTCAGCATGGGCACGACCGTCACGGTCGCGGATGACCAGGGCGAGGAGACCTACACCATCGTGGGCAGCCACGAGGCGTCGCCCGCCGACGGGCGCATCAGCAGCACGTCGCCCGTCGGCCGGGCCCTCATGGGTCGCCGTGCCGGCGACACGGTGAGCGTCGCCGCGCCGAGCGGCCCGTTCGGACTGCGGATCGTCTCCCTGGCCTGACGGCCGGGTGGCGTCCAGCGCCAGGGCGCCGATCGCCCACTATCTATTCGGTGCGCGAGTGCGCATACTCCGCGGATCAGGGGGGAGGCACGGGAGCCGTCGGGCTCTCACCCGCGCGGCGTCCCATACGGTCGCCTCGACCGCCGCGCAGGGCCAATGGCGAGTCCGACCCTCCGGCGCCGGGCACGCACGTGCCCGTGGAGGTTCCATGCCGATGCTGGCAGTGGCGTTCCCGATCCTTCCCGGAAAGACCGCCGAGTGGCGCTCGTGGATGGAGGAGCTGAACGGCTCGTGGCGCGAGGAGTTCAGCGAATCCCGACGGCGGGCAGGCGTCCGCGAGCGGACGTTCCTCCAGTCGACCCCGATGGGCGATCTCGTGATCGTGACCCTCGAAGGCGACGATCCCGAGCGGTCGTTCGGACAGATGATGAGCGCCGGCGACGCCTTCACCACCTGGTTCGCCGAGCGGGCCAAGGCGATCCACGGCATCGACCTGACAGCGCCGATGACCGGGTCGCACCCGTCCGAGCTCGTCGTGGACACGGCGTAGGCGGCCGCGGCCGGGTAGCCGGGGGTCGCGGTCGGGCCGGTCGGGTATCACCGCGCGGCACCGGCCGCCCGTGAGGTCGCCGGCGAAGTCGCAGCCGAAGCGATCGGCGATCCTGCTGAGGGCGCTCTCCAGGCAGGCCCCGACGTCCGCCGGCCGTGCTGCTGAGCGCCTGGCGCGCTCTCGAGAGGTCGCCGGGTCGCGTTCCACGCCATGTTTTCGGCCTGAGCGTGCCGCAGCCGGCCCTTGGACGGCCTCGCATTGCGTGGCAGGAACGATTGCGTGGCCGAGTGAGCCTCGGACGTCGCGCCAGGGCAGGGAAGATGGCGTGGCACGCAACGGCCTCCTCCCGAAGCGGCAGTCGCTCGGTACGGCGGGCACTGCCGGCTGTCGACGTCGCCGGCTGGCCGTTGGGGCACCGCCGTCTGGCCGCATCGCTGCCCTGGCCGCCGCGGGCACTCCCGGCCGCTCGCCGCGGCGCACAATGCCGACAACGGCGACACGCCCGTCGACCACACCGCCGACAACGATGGGGGACCACGACCCATGCCCATCTCGATCGACCTCGGAGGCCTCGGGAACCTCGGCTCGTTCGGCGTCCATACCGGCTCGGCACCCGAGCCGTTCGACGCCCTCAATGGCACCCGCCTCGCGGGTTCGCAGGGGAGCCACCCGCTCCACGACGTGCGCGCCGAGGAGCTCCTTCGACCGACCGACGGGGCGGTCCTCGGCGAGATCGTCCTGGACCGGCCGGCCATCGTCGGCGAGGGGATCACCGGGACGCTCCGCCTGACGGCCACGGAGAAGATCGACGCCCGAAAGGCGGCGTTCCGGCTGGTCGGGCTGCGCCTCGACGAGGTCAGGCGCTCGCGGGAGGACCGCGACAGCGACGGCCACGTCACGCACTCCGAGAGCTGGGTGGAGACGAGCGGCAAGCTCTTCATCGAGGACGCCTTCCCCGAGCCGGCGATCCCGGCGAGCATGGAAGCCGGCACCAGGCTCGAAGCCCGCTTCGCCGTCCCGGCGCCGCGCCTGGGACCGCCCTCCGCGCATCTCGGCGAGTCGATCATCGCCTGGGCCCTGGAGGTTCGCTGGGACCTCGCGATGCGCTCGGACCACTTCGTGGCCCTGTTCCTGCCCCTCGCCCAGCACCCGGACCTGATCCGGGCGGGCGTCGGCAAGCAGGGCGGGGTGAGCATGATGGCGGGCGTGCCGGTGGGCGACGCCATGATCAGCGTCACCTCGGCCCTGCCCGCGCAGGCCGGATCCGAGCTGGCGGTGAACGTCCGCTGGCCGTCGGCGCCCGGCGGGACGAAGGGGCGCGTGGAGGTCCATCGCCGGACCAACGCCCCGAACGGGGCGGAAGGCATCATCGCCACGGTGCCCGTGGACCCGGGGCAGCTGGCGGGCGGCGTCGACCTGCGGCTGACCATCCCCGCCGGCTCGGCGCCCTCGTTCGACGGGGCCGGCCTGGAGGTCACGTACGTCATCCGGGTCCTCGTCGATCGACGCTTCCGCAGCGACGCCGCGATCGAGCGGCCGCTCGCGATCGTCTGACCAGGCCGCGGCTGATCGGGCCTGCTGCCCCCCGAAGGAGGTTCCATGAAGGTGCTGGCGCTGGGCCGGGACACGGCCCCGGCGGACGACCCGCGGTTTGCCGAGCTGCGGCCGGCCGAGGCACGCCGCGCCTGGGAGCTCTACCAGGCCGACGTCCTGCGGGAGATCTACTTCCGGGCGGACCGTCCGAACGGCGTGCTGGTCCTCGAGGTGCCCGACGTCGCCGCGGCGCGGGCCGCGGTCGACAGCCTGCCGCTGGTGGCGGCCGGCCTCATCGACTTCGACCTTGTTCCCCTCAAGCCGTACCCGGGATTCGCCCGGCTCTTCGCCGAGGCGGCGCCGGGCGTCTGAGCCGGGCGGTCGCCCCGCGGGCTCGGGGGCGTTCGCCGCGGGCTCAGGCGAAGATCGGGCCGACCTGCGGGTACCGGGCGATGAGCTGCTGCCCGGAGCTCGGCGAGGCGCGGCGGCGGGCTGGCCGGGGTCCGGACGCTGTAGCTCGTGTCGACCAGCATCCGCCTGCCCCAGCCGATGATCGGCTCGGTGGCCCCGGCGGGGGCCAGCGTGGAGATCCAGTCCGCCCGGCCGTAGGCCAGGTCGCCGCCGATCGTGACCAGCTCGACGTCGGCAGGCAGCGAGGCGACGGCGCTCTCCCAGGGGTCCGGGTGGCGGCGGGCGAGGACGAGGACGTCGGCGGGTCGGCCGGCCGCGAGGAGACCCAGGTTCGACCCCAGGCCCGCGATCCCCGCCGCGTCGGTCGTGATCATCCGCAGCAGCTGGCGGGCGGTCGCCGGGAAGCCCTGGTCGGCCAGGACCTGGCGGGCGATCTTCAGCTCGGCCAGGAGGCTGGGGCTTCCGCTGGGCTGCCAGTCCGCCCCCAGGGC
Source organism: uncultured Chloroflexia bacterium (assembly GCA_963827965.1). Lineage (GTDB taxonomy): Bacteria > Chloroflexota > Limnocylindria > Limnocylindrales > CSP1-4 > CTSoil-043. Next base: position 92,997 of record CAWHCW010000001.1, read on the forward strand.
GACCGGGATCCCCCGCCGGATCGCCTCACCGGCCGGGGTCGTGGCGCCGTAGAGGCGCAGGTTGCTCTGGGGCGACCAGACGAGCTTCGCGCCGGCCGCCGCGACGTCGTCGAGGTCGGCCGGGGTCAGCGCCGTGCCATGGATGATGATGGTCGCCGCGGTCAGCAGGTTGGCCTGCTTCAGCTCGGCGAACTCGTCGTGCGAGCGCGCGTCGACGCCCTCGGCGAGGTGAACGTAGACGGCGTCCACCTCCCCGGCGTCGATCTGCGCGCGCAGCCGGACGCGGTCAGCCGGCGGGGTCCGGTCGAGGTCGATGATCGAGCGCGCCCGGTGGGCCCCGAAGATCCGGCGGTCCACGTTGCGGACCAGCGCCTCGTCGATCGTGGCGGACTTCCCGTTCGTGCCCTGGATCGCGGTCGTCCCCCCGACGAGGGCCCGCGCCTCCGCGTAGCGGGTGAGCGTGCGCTCCAGGCTGGGATCCGCCTTGAGGCGGGCCAGCGGCTCCTTGACGACGAGGCGGTACTCGTCCGAGTCGCGCCAGCGGGTGCGGTTGGCGTAGAGCCTGGGGGGCTCCCACGCCGCGAAGATGTTGTACTCCGGGTGGCCGTGGAGGTCGAGGAGGCCGGGCAGGATGAGGCCGTCGGTCTCGATCGTCGGGGTCCCCGCGGCCGGCCTTGCCGTCCCGACGCGGACGATCGTCGAGCCGGCGATCTCGACGTAGCCGTCGTTGATCCGGCGGTCGGGGGTCAGGATGGTGCCCCGCAGGGCGAACGGGAGGGTCGGCGTGACGCCGGCGATCGGCGGACCGCCGGGCGCGGCCGCCAGGGGTGGGGGGGCCGGATCCTCGTCGAGGAGCGGCGCACTGTACGCTCGTTCGAACGCGTCGCGGGCCGGGCTCATGATCGGGACTCCTTCTCGTCGATCTTCCAGCCCGAGGCGTCGAGGACGTCCAGGATCGGGCTGCCGAGGCGAGGCGCCACCGCGACCTCGGGGGTCGGCATCCTCTTGCGGGAACGGGGGGCCGCGGGACGCTGCGTCTGCGGCTCGGCCGTCACCTCGAGCGGCCCCGCACCGGCGGGCATGGCCTCCGCCATGCGCGGCGCCGGAGCGGCGGCTCGCGCGGATCGGCGGCCGCCGGACGCCCCGCCCGCCCGGGCGGCCCCGGCCCGGATCGCGGCGCCGGCCCTGCGGGCTCCGGCCTCGCGCCAGCAATCGCGCCGCGGTCGGCGGCGGCGCCGTCGCCCGGCGCCGGCTCCGGCAGCCCCGGTCCCGGCCGACCACGGCGCCCCTTCCGCATCGTTGAGGGCCGCGTGCGCCTGGAAGGTGAACCGGTCCGGCCCGGACGTGGCGCCGCGGGCGCGCATGGCCAGCGAGGTCATCGTCGCGGAGTCCTCGTCGAAGGCCGCGTGGCCCGTCGCGTCGGTCCGCCCGTCGACCGGCGCCGACGAGCGCGACACGACGAGCGAGCCGCCGGCCGCTTCGACCGCGGCCCGCAACGTGGGCGAGCCGCGAAAGGGCTGGTCCCAGGAGCGCGTCAACCCCACGAGCGGGACCTCGGTCGCCCCCCCGACGGGCCGCTCGAAGGCCCGCGAGACCAGGTAGAGGATCGACTTGTGGTAGACGGTGAACCCGTTGAGGCCGAGGTCGTCGTCCAGCTCGAGCCGGTCGGACAGGTTGAAGCAGGTGAAGCGGCGGACCGTCTTCCCGGGTCCGATGTGCGGCAGGGCTCGCTCGGCGAACTCGTCGACCGTGATGCCCGGCGCCATCCAGCTCATCGTGTCGACGGCCAGGCCGGCGCTGGCAAGCCGATCGAGCAGGGCCGCGTGGAAGATGGACCCGGCGCTGTGGCCCGCCAGGTGGATCCGGACGTTCCGAGGGTCGTGCCGCTCGACGTACCGGGCCAGCCCGTCGACGAGGAGGGACGCGCCGGGCATCGCCGCCATGGCGTCCGTGGCGGCCGACGAGGTGGGCGGCCACTGGATCGCCGCCGGGTCCGCGATCGGCAGGCTCGCCGCCCGGGCGTTCTCCTTCATCTCGTCCCAGCCCCAGCGCAGCTGGCTGCGGGCGAAGCCCTCGACCATCCGGTCGAACTGCTCCACGAGATCGAAACCGAGGCCGCCGAACGGGAGGAGGTCCTTGACCGTGTCGACGAGCTGGTTGACGAGCGTCTCGACGGGCCCGCTCTGCCACACGAAGGAGATCGGGTAGACGGCGTTGTTCAGCCACCAGTTCAGCTGGCGCTGGGCGATCTCGAGACCGGACCGCTCGTCGACGCCGCCGCCGTGGGCGTAGAGCATCACGTGGCGTTCCGGGACGCGGCCCTTCGCCAGCCAGAAGTCGTGCCAGGCCTCCATGTGCCCCAGCGCCCGGTCCACCTGCGCCGGCGTGCTGACGAACTTGCCGGACGACGAGAGCCGGCCGTCGTTGCCCAGGTTCACGACGTGCATCGCCAGCCGCCGGAGATCCGGGCCGGCGCCCGTGGCAAGCTCGCCGCCGGTTGCCACCTGGGTCCGGCTGCGACCCGAGTAGAACGGGGTGTGGGGCACGCCCGGCCGGGCCACCCAGGCGTCGTAGACGGAGTCGAACCAGTCCTCGTAGGGCAGCGTCGCGAAGCCGTCCTTGCCCCAGTCCGTGCCCCACGAGTTCTGGACCAGGAACCCCACCTCGTTGTAGCCGACGAGGGCGAAGGCGTGGCCGCCGGCCGACTTGGCGTCCACCGGGCGCTGGATGACGTGGAGCTGCCGCTTCCCCTTGCGGACGACGACGGGGCGCGCCCAGCCGTCGTGGATCACCGCGCTCACGGCGATCGCATAGAGCTCCGTGATTGCCGACTGGACGTCGTCGAGGCGGTACGGGTTGACCCGGTAGAAGGCCCCGAGGGGGCGCGCGCGCCAGCCCGCCAGGTTGCCGTCATCGTCGAGGTCGGGCTCGGTCGCCATGTCGAGCCGGGGCCACTCGTCCTCGAGCGCGGCGCCGTGATGGAACCAGCCCTTGAAGGCCCCCCGCAGGGACGAGCCCGCGTCGGTCTCCCCGGGGAACTCGTCGTAGCGCCGCGCGAGCCGGTAGAGCATGTACGGGCTGACGCGAGGCGTCGCGCGACTGCGCGGGGCGGCGCGCCCGCCATCGGCAGGCGGGGCCGGGTGGGCGATGACGGTGTTGATGACCGCCGCGAGGGCGTGCCCGGTGCACGACTGGCCGACCTGGTGGAGCACGACCTGCCCCGCCCGCTGGTCGACGATCGGCGGCAGGGCCTGGAGCTTCGGCCGGTACTCCAGGTCGCGGGCATCGAACGGGTCGGGGACCGCGTTCGCGGCGAACGTGCCGACGCCGGGGATGTCGATCGAGCCGGCGGCGATCGTCTTGGCCATGGGTCGGTCTCCTCGTCAGGTCTCCGGCGGTCGGGTCTCCGGCGGTCAGGTCGCCGGCGGTCAGGTCGCCGGCGCGATCCAGATCAGCGTGTGGTGGTCGTCGGGGTTGGGCCGCCCCACGGAGTTGTTGTGGCGGGGCGTCGCATTCCGGCCCCACGCGTCGTCGCCGAGCCAGGCGGGGACGCCGAAGGGGAGGTCGCGGCGGGGGATCGGCGCATAGTCGGCGGCGCCGAAGGTCGGGCCGTAGTTGGGGCCGTTCGGATCGCCGTCGAGATCCGGGGTCACGATGCCCCGCAGCTGGCCGACCGCGGCGCGCCAGCGGTCCAGGAGCTGGGTCGGGTTGCGGCTGCTGGGATGCGGGATCCCCAGGACCGGGACCCCGGCCCGCCCGGGCCAGTGGTCGACCGCTCGTTGCGCGTTGACCCCGAAGGCGACGATCGCCTGGAGTGACGGCCCGCGCGCCGCGTCGTAGAGCTCGTTGCGCCAGGCCAGGATGTCGGGGTCGGCCAGGATGCCGGCGGCGCTCCCCCCGTGGCTCGGGAAGAGGGCATAGGGGAGGGCATTGAGGCAGAGGTAGGAGCGGGTCAGGCCGATCCTGGCCAGGAACCCCTGGACGCGCTGGCCGGCATCGCCGACGAGGGTCCGGCCGGCGATGCGCTCCGTCGGGCCGGGGTCGGAGGCGACGCACAGGACGCGGGCGCTGCCGTCCAGCCGGCCGCGGTAGAAGACGGGCCCCCAGTCGAACCAGAAGTGCTGCCGGTGCCCGGCGAAATCCGGCATCCGGTCGAGGATCGCGGCGAGTGCCGGTGGCGGTCCCGGATCGAACTCCCCCATCGCGCGCCCCCACGCTGCGAGACGGCTGTGCCCCCGCGCCCACCCGCGGCGGTCAACGAGCCCGTCGGCGGCGACTCTACACCCTCCCCGTCGCGCTTCAACTCGCGGCAGCTCGCGCGCGGGTGCCCCGCGAGGCTAGCCGCCGACCTGGCTGCCGACCTGGCCGCCGATGACGCTTCGCACGGCGCGGATCACGGCCAGGCCAGCGTCCACGTCCCCGCGCGGCGCATACGGCCCCGGCATCAGGAAGCACGGACGAGCGGCCAGCGCCATCCCCTCAACCTGGCCCCAGGGCTCGGGGACGCGGCGGCCCGCGCACGCCTCGGCGGCACGCTTGTAGACGAAGACGACGGCCGCCGGACGCCAGAGGGCGACCTTCCGCCAGAGCGGTCCGACGCCGACGCGCAGGCTGGCCTCGTCCGCGACGTCGCGCGCGGTCGGGAGCTTGAGGAGGTCGGTGATCCCGTGGCCCTCGGCGACCAGCGCATCGTCGGCGGCGTCGAGGTCCGTGGCCGGCGGGAGGATCGTCGCCCGGACGAGGCGCCGCCAGAGCTGTCGCCCCAGGCGGCCCTGGTGGTAGTGGCCGGCGGCCACGCTCACCGGTGACGGGTTGAGCCCGACGAAGAGGAGCCGCCCCGGCTCAGGCGGGAGGTCGGCCAGGGTCTCGACGGGGATGCCATCGATGATGAGCGTGGCGCGGTGGTCCGGCATGCGCGTAAGAGTAGAGGAGGCGGCATGCGGCAGGCCACGGTCCGGGGGGACCTCGACGGGTACTGGGCCTTCTCCGTCGACGACAATCTGCGCGTCCTGTTCAGGTGGGAGGGCGATCTGGCCACGCTCGTGACCATTGGCACGCACGACGAGCTCTACTGAACAGCGGACCCTTCGGGTTGGTCAGGCCGGCTCGGGGTCGGCGTGCCAGGCGGGGCGTGCGTAGCGGTCCGCGAGCAGGCGGTCGGCCGCCGCGAGCTCGGCGGTCGACCAGGCCGATGGAGGATCCGCGGCCCCGAACGCGGTCACCACGGCGAGGTCGACGGCCGCCGGCGAGGGCAGCGTTCGCCCGGCCGCGGCCAGCTCGCGGGCGACCGATGTGGTGACCGCCCGGCGGCTCTTCGTGCGTTCCCAGCGCGGGTCGCCCGGCGCGCCAGGCCCGGCGCAGGCGCGGGCCAGCGCGTCCAGGTCGGCGTCCACGAGCAGGGTGCCGTGAATCAGCAGCGCTCGTCCCCCGAGCCACGCGGCGACGCCGGTCAGCTTCGCCGTCGTCCCGTCCGGGCGGTCCACGACGAGGTCGCGCTCGGTCGCCCGGGCCGCGGCCACGCCCAGGGCGTGCGCGGCGATGGCCAGCGGCGCGAGGACCAGCCGGTAGAGGCCGGGGAGGCGGCGCAGCTCGGGATCGGCGACGAAGAGGGCGTCCTCCGGGCGCAGCACCACCGACACGTTGAGGTTGCCGGGGTCGTGCCAGACCGTGCCGCCGCCGGTGAAGCGGCGCAGGACGGGTGCCCCGAGCGCCGCCGCAGCTGCATGGTCCACCTCCGCGGCGCCGAGCTGGAAGCGGCCGATCACGACGGCGGGCGCGTTTCGCCAGAGGCGCAGGAGGGGGGCGGGCGCGGCCGGGTCCGCGGCCACGTGGCGCGCGACCGCCTCCTCGCGGGCGAGGTTGATCCGCGGGTCGCGTTCGCCGTCGTCGGGGAGAAGTCGCCAGGTCGTCACGGTGCCAGCGTACCGCGGCCCGGGCGCCGACCACTCCCCGGCGCGGCCTGTCCCCGCCGGGCGCGGCCCTGTTCCCCGCCGAGCGCGGGCCCTATTCCTCGCCGGGCGCGGCGGTCTCTCCTTCGATCCCGGGCGCCTCCTCGGCCTCGGCCTCCGGTTCGCCACCCGAGCAGTCGAGGAGCGCCGTGAAGGGGTCGATGGCGTTCTGGGCGGCCTGGTGCTCGGCGATCCAGGCGTTCCATTCGGCCTGGACCGCCGCGTTGAACGTGGCAATGCTCCGGTTGGCGACGGTCACCGACAGGCTGGAGAGCCTGGCGGTCAAGGTGGCCTCCCACTCGCCTGCGATCCGCTCGTGCTCGGCCTCGTGGGCCCGCAGCGTGCCGTACATGGCACCCCAGGCCCGCGACATCGCCGGGTCCGTCGGCGCCCACTCGGGCATGTCGACGCTGACGCTCTTGGTGACGGTCGGGCCGGAGACGGTTGCCGTGATCACGCCCCCGGAGTCCGTGTACGCGGGACTGCCACCCCAGGTGAAGGCGGCGCGCGTCTTCGCCCAGCCGCTCGATGCCCGGTGCGGGCTGTTGGCGTCGAGGTAGCTGACGACACGCGCGCAATCGGCCGTCGCCCTGGGGAGCCCGACGGCCCAGCGCTGGACGGGCAGCGCACCGGCCGGGGCAAGGAGGCGCTGCACGGCGGCGTTGCCGTGGCGCTGCTGGAGCGCCGTCGCGAGCCGTTCGCGGGTGCCCGCATCGGCGCCCCGCATCAGGGTCCCGATCGTGGCGGGGTTCGCCGCGATGTCGAACGCGGGCGTGCAGCGGCTGCCGCCCCTGCCGCCGCCCTGGGGCGCGCGCTCGCGACTGTCGATCCGGGCGATTGACGAGCCCATGGCCCCACGGTACGCCCGTCGCGGGGGCGTGGCAATGGACGCGAGGGCAGACCTGGCCGCTATGCCAGCGGCGCGAAGCGGGCCGTGAAGTGGCGCAGGGCGGGCGGCTCGTCGACGATCCGGTAGCCCGCGCAGGTCGCCGGCGCGCTCGGCCACCCAGCGGACCACCTCGATGCACGTAGTCGATGTGGCTCTGGGTGTAGGTCCGGCGCGGGATCGCGAGGCGGACGAGGTCCATGGCCGCCGGGGTCTCGGTCCCGTCGGGGTGCCGCCCGAACATGACGGTGCCGATCTCGCAGCCGCGGATCCCGCCCTCGTGGTAGAGGGCGACGGCCAGCGCCTGGCCGGGGTAGTGGAGCGGCGGGACGTGGGGGAGGAGGGCCCGGGCGTCGAGGTAGACGGCGTGGCCGCCGATCGGCCGGACGATGGGCACGCCCGCCTTCGCCAGCGCCTCGCCGAGATAGGCGGTGCTGGTGATCCGGTAGCGCAGGTAGTCATCGTTGACCACCTCGCGCAGGCCCTGGGCGATCGCCTCGAGGTCGCGGCCGGCGAGGCCGCCGTAGGTCGGGAAGCCCTCGGTGAGGATGAGGAGATTGCGGCACTGCTCGGCCAGGCGGTCGTCGTTCATCGCCAGCCAGCCGCCGATGTTGGCGAGGCCGTCCTTCTTCGCGCTCATGGTCATGCCGTCGGCCAGCGAGGCGATCTCGCGCACGATCTCGGTCACGCTCCGGTCGCCCTGGCCGGGCTCGCGGGTCTTGATGAACCAGGCGTTCTCGGCGAAGCGGCAGGCGTCGAGGAAGAGGGGCACGCCGTGGCGGTCGCAGATCGCGCGGACCCCGCGCAGGTTCTCCAGGCTCACCGGCTGGCCGCCGCCGGAGTTGTTGGTGATCGTCACGAAGACGGCGGGGACCTTCGCCGGGCCGCGCTCGGCGAGGAACGCGTCGAGCCGGTCGAGGTCCATGTTCCCCTTGAAGGGGTGCTCGATCTCGGGGTGGCGCCCCTCCTCGATGACGAGGTCGACGGCCTCGGCGCCCGTGAACTCGACGTTGGCCCGGGTCGTGTCGAAGTGGGTGTTGTTGGGGATCGTCTTGCCGGGCCCGCCGATCACGGAGAAGAGGATCTTCTCGGCGGCGCGTCCCTGGTGGGTGGGGATGACGTGGCGGAACGGGAAGAGGTCCTGGACCGACTCCAGGAAGGCGTACCACGACGGGGTGCCCGCGTAGCTCTCGTCGCCGTGCTGGATGGCCGCCCACTGGTCGCGGCTCATGGCGCCGGTGCCGGAGTCGGTGAGCAGGTCGACGAGGACGTCGTCGGCGTGGAGGTTGAAGAGGTTGAAGCCGGCCTCCTCGATGGCGAGGGCACGCTCGGCGCGGGTGGTGATCCGGATCGGCTCGACGGAGTGGATCCGGAACGGCTCGATGATCGTCTTCCAGCGTTCCATGGCCGGTGAGGATACGCCGCGGAGGCGCAACCGCAACGCCGTTCGGGGCGTCAACGGGGCATGAAGACGCGACTCGCTGCCCTGCTCTCGCTGGTCCTCGTCATCTCCGCCTGCGCCCCCGGCGGGCTCGACCGGCGGCGACATTGCCCTGGCACGTGCCGACGTGCCGCGCGCCTCGGCCGCGCCGGCCGACGCAGCGGCCGCGGGCGCGGCGATCAGCGCCTTCGGGCTCGACCTCTACCGGGCCGTCGCGAAGGGGCAGACGAACGTCGTCCTGTCGCCCACGAGCATCGCCCTGGCGCTGGGCATGGCCCGCGCCGGAGCCCGCGGCCAGACCGCGGCCGAGATGGACGCCGTGATGCGCGCCCTGGCATCCGACGAGAACGGCGCCTGGCTCAACGCCCTCGACCAGGCGCTCGCCACGCGGAGCGGCACCTTCAAGGACGACAGCGGACAGGATCTCGCGGTCGCGCTCCGCATCGCCAACGCCCCCTTCGCCCAGAAGGGGATGCCCCTGGAGCGCGCGTACCTCGAGGCGCTGGCATCGCGGTACGGGGCCGGCCTCCGCCTCGTGGACTACGTCGCCGCCACGGAAGCGGCCCGCAAGCTGATCAACGGCTGGGTCGACGACCAGACGGAGCACCGGATCCCGGAGCTGCTCGTGCCCGGAGTCCTCACGACGGAGACGCGCCTGACGCTGGTGAACGCGATCTACCTGAAGGCGCCGTGGCAGACGCCCTTCTCCCTCGGCGCCACGAAGCCGGGTGCCTTCACCCTGGCCGACGGCACGCCCGTCGAGGTGCCCATGATGCAGACCGGAGCGGCGATGCCCTATGCCGCCGGGACCGGCTGGCGGGCCGTGGAGATCCCGTACATCGGGGGCTCGCTGGCCATGACGGTCATCGTGCCCGACGACCTCGCGACCTTCGAGGCGGCGCTCACGGCCGATCAGCTCGCCTCGATCACGGCCGGGCTCGCCGAGACCCAGGTCTCGCTCACCTTCCCGAAGTTCTCGATCGAGACGAAGGCCCAGCTGGCCGACGTCCTGGCGGCGCTCGGGATGCCGACCGCCTTCGATCCCGGCAACGCCGACTTCTCCGGCATCACCGACGCCGCGGAGCTCTTCATCTCCGACGTGATCCACCAGGCCAACATCGACGTCGACGAGAAGGGCACCGAGGCCGCCGCGGCGACGGCCGTCGTCATGCGGGCTTCCGGCATGCCGGCCGAGCCGGTGACCCTCCGCGTGGACCGGCCGTTCCTGTTCGCGCTGCGCGACGTGCCGACCGGGGCGATCCTCTTCCTGGGCCGCGTCGCCGACCCGTCGATCACCCGGTAGGACCCGGCCGGGGCGCCGCGGGTGCCGCCGGACGCGGCCGGCCGCCGGACGTCAGCCCAGCAGGGCGCGGGCGATCACCAGGCGCTGGATCTGCTGGGTGCCCTCGTAGATCTGGGTGATCTTGGCGTCGCGCATCATCCGCTCGACCGGGTACTCGTCGACGTAGCCGTAGCCGCCCAGGACCTGGACGGCGTCGGTGGTGACCCGCATCGCGGCGTCGCCGGCGACGAGCTTGGCCAGGGCGGCCCAGCGGGCCGCGTCGCGAGCCCCGGCGTCGATCTCGGCGCAGGCGGCGTAGAGGACCTGCCGCGCGGCCTCGGTGGCGGCGTCCATGTCGGCGAGCATCGCCGAGACCATCTGGAACTCGCCGACCGCGCGCCCGAACTGCTTCCGCTCGCGGGCGTACTTCGTCGCGACCTCCAGGGCGCCCTGGGCGATCCCCACCGCCTGGGCGGCGATCCCCGGGCGCGAGCGATCGAAGGTCCGCATCGCGATCGAGAAGCCGTCGCCCTCGGCGCCGAGGAGGTTCGCGGCCGGGACGCGCACGCCGTCGAAGACGAGCTCGGCGGTGGGGGAGCCGCGGATCCCCATCTTGTGCTCCAGGCGCGAGACCCCGAAGCCGGGCCGGTTCGTCTCGACCACGAAGCAGGAGAGCCGGTGGTGGCGGTCCCCGTCGGGGTCGGTCAGGGCGAAGACGGTGACGAGGTCGGCCACCGAGCCGTGGCTGATGAAGCGCTTGCTGCCGTCGATGACGTAGTCGTCGCCGTCGCGCACGGCCCGCGTCCGGATGGCCGACGCGTCGGAGCCCGCCTCGGCCTCGGTGATGGCGAAGGCGATGAGCGTCTTCCCGGCCGCGAGGTCCGGGATCCAGCGCTGCTGCTGCTCGTCGCTCCCGGCGAGGAGGATCGGGAGGGCGCCAAGGCCCTGCACGGCGAGGATGAGGCCCGACGTCGCGCAGACCCGGCTGATCTGCTCGATCGCGAGGCAGGCCGTCAGGAGGTCGCCACCGAGCCCGCCGAGCCGCTCCGGGAAGTGGAGGGTGAAGAGATCGTGCGACGCCAGCAGCTCCTTGACGTCCCAGGGGAACTCGGCCGCCCGGTCGATCTCCGCCGCGCGCGGGGCGATCTTCTCGTCGGCGAGGTCGCGCACCGTGTCCCGCAGGAGCCGCTGCTCATCGGTGAGGCCTGGCATCGTGGCTTCCTCCTGGGCGGCGGTTGTCGGTTGTGGGCGCGCCGGTTGTCGTTCGCCGGGATCAGATCGCGACGGGCTCGCGGTACTCGCCGAAGACGTCCCGCAGGACCGCGCACTGCTCGCCGAGCGTGGCGTACGCCCCGGCGCAGCGGATGAAATGGGGCATCAGGTTCGTGGCGCTCGACTCCGGCCGCGCGGCGGCGTCGCGCAGCCCGGCGAGCGCGGCCCCGACCGCCTCGCTGTCGCGCTCGCGGCGGGTCCGCTCCAGGCGCGCCAGCTGGCGGGCGAGGGAGCCCTCCGGGACCTGCAGGACCGGCACCCGGACTGCCTCGGACGCGTCCCCGTAGCGGTTGACGCCGACGACGATCCGCTCGCCGGCCTCGAGCTCGCGCTGGTAGCGGTAGGCCGCGTCGGCGATCTCGCGCTGGGGGTAGCCGGCCTCGACGGCCGCCACCATCCCGCCGCGCGCGTCGATCTCGTCGAGGTAGCGCCAGACCGCGCGCTCCGTCTCGGCCGTCAGGGCCTCCACGAACCACGATCCGCCCAGCGGGTCGACCGTGTTGGCGACGCCGGACTCCTCCGCGATCACCTGCTGCTGGCGGAGCGCCAGGAGCGCGGCCGCCTCGGTGGGGACCGCCAGGGCCTCGTCGTAGGCGTCGGTGTGGAGCGACTGGGTCCCGCCCAGGACGGCCGCCAGCGCCTGGGTCGCGACGCGGGTCAGGTTGTTGAGCGGCTGCTGCGGGGTGAGGGAGACGCCGGCCGTCTGGGTGTGGAAGCGCATCCACGTCGAGCGCTCGTTCTGGGCCCCGTAGCGCTCCGTCATGAGCGTCCACCAGATCCGGCGCGAGGCCCGGAACTTGGCGATCTCCTCGAAGAAGTCGGAGTGGCTGTTGAAGAAGAACGAGAGGCGCGGGGCGAAGTCGTCGATGGCCAGGCCGCGGGCGAGGGCCGCCTCCACGTAGGCCATCCCGTCGGCGATGGTGAAGGCCAGCTCCTGGACGGCGGTCGCCCCCGCCTCGCGGATGTGGTAGCCGCTGATGGAGACGGTGTTCCAGCGGGGGAGCTCGCGGGTGCCGAACTCGATGGTGTCGGTCACCAGGCGCATCGAGGGGGCCGGCGGGTAGAGGAACTCCTTCTGGGCGATGTACTCCTTGAGGATGTCGTTCTGGATGGTGCCCTCGAGCCTGGCCCGGGGGACGCCCTGCTTCTCGGCGGCCACGATGTACATCGCCCAGATCGGGGCGGCCGGGGCGTTGATCGTCATCGAGGTGCTGACTCGGTCCAGGGGGAGCCCGGCCAGGAGGGCCTCCATGTCGGCCAGGGAGCTCACCGCGACGCCGCAGGTCCCGAACTCGCCCTCGGCCTCCGGGTCGTCGGTGTCGTAGCCGTAGAGGGTGGGCATGTCGTAGGCGACCGAGAGGCCGGTCTGCCCCGCGTCGAGCAGGGCCCGGAAGCGGGCGTTCGTGTCCTCGGCGGAGCCGAAGCCGGCGAACATCCGCATCGTCCACAGGCGGCCGCGGTAGCCGGTGGGGTGGATGCCGCGGGTGAAGGGCGGGGCGCCGGGCACGCCGATGCCGGCGCCGAGATCGCCGATCCGTTCGCCGGCCTCGCCGCCGTCGGGGTCATCCGGGCCGTAGACGCGGCGGATCGCAACGTCCGAGATCGTGGAGAAGCGGTCGCGACGCTCGCGGGCTCGTCCGGGCTGGCCTGTCATGCCGGGATGCTAGCGGCGGGCGTGCGCCGCGTCCATTCGCCGCGTGTCCATTCGCCGCGCGTCCATGCGCCAGGCGCGTTCCGCGCCGCATGGCGGGTCCGGCCGGGCGGCGCCGCCGCCAGCGAGCGTTCGCGCATGCCGTCGAGATTCGATGCCCGAGATTCGATGCCCGTGGTGGCATCAGGCGCGCATCATCGTCAGGGTGCACTGGGCCGCCGGCGCCGGGAGCTCCCGCGCATGCCATCGAGATTCGATGCCCGTGGTGCGCATCAGGCGCGCATCATCGTCAGGGTGCACTGGGCCGCGATCGAGCTCCCAGCTCGCGCCGGCGTGCCCTCGTGATGCGGCCACGGGCATCGAAATCGGGGGTGGTCGGTCGCGGCGAGCGCGAGCCGCGTCGACGGCGCCGCGGCGCGCCGCTGACGCCGCGGCGGGCGCCCCGGAGGGCGCCCGCCGCGAGAGCAGCGTTGAGCGATGCCGGATCAGAAGACCCGGTAGGCGACCTCGGCCGGGGCGAGGAGCAGCTCCTTGAGCTCCGCGTCCACCTTGAGGAGCGAGATGTGCGCGCCGGCCATCTCGAGCGACGTGCAGTACTCGCCGACATAGCTGCGGAAGACCTTGATGCCCTTCGCGGCAAGCTTCTTGTGGGCGATGCCGTAGAGGAGGTAGAGCTCGCTGATCGGCGTCCCGCCCAGGCCGTTGACCATGAGCGCGACCTCGTCACCGGACGAGAAGGGGAGGTCGGGGACGATCGCGTCGAGGAGCACGTCCACGATCTCCGTGGCGGTGCCCATCTTGCGTCGCTCGCGGCCCGGCTCGCCGTGGATCCCGATGCCGACTTCCATCTCGCCGTCCGCGATCTCGAAGAGCGGGGTGCCGCGGACCGGCGGAGTGCAGGACGAGAGGGCGATGCCCATCGTCCGGACGTTGGCGATGACCTTCTCGCCGACGCGGACGCACTCCTCGAGGGAGCCGCCCATGTCGGCCTTGGCCGCCGCCGCCTTGATGACGAAGAAGTTGCCGGCGACGCCGCGCCGGCCGATCGTCCACGTGGAGTCCTTGACCGCCACGTCGTCGTTGACGAGGAGGTAGCCGATCTTCTGGCCCTCGGCCTCGCAGAGCTCCCTCGCCATCTCCCACGCGGTGCGGTCGCCCGTGTAGTTGTTCACGAGGAAGAGCACGCCGGCGGGCGTGTCCATGAGCTTGGAGGTCTCGGTGACGAACTCCACCGGCGGGCCGGCGAAGACGTCGCCCGGGCAGGCGGCGTCGAGCATGCCGGGGCCGACGATCATCGTGTGGGCAGGCTCGTGGCCGGAGCCCGACCCCTGGATGATCGAGACCCGATCCTTCTTGGGCATGTCGGCCCGGTAGATCAGGTTGTACTTCGGCTCGAACTTGAGCGAGCCGCCGCTCGCGAGCGCGACGCCCTCGAGGAACTCGGTGACGAACGTCTTCGGGTCGTTCAGGAACTTCCTCACGCCGTTTCTCCCTTGCCGTGCTTGTTCGCGCCATGCGGCTGCAATGGCCTGGAGGATCACGCCGATCGCGGTTGCGCCGGCGTCGACGGAGCCGATGCTCCGCTCGCCCGTGTACGCGGCCCGGCCGCGCATCGCGAGCATGGACTTGGTGTCTTCGGCTGCCTTCACCGCCACGTCGGCGGCGCGCTGGATGGCGGCCACGCCGTGGTCGCCCTGGAGTCCCGGGTCGCCGATGGCAGCCTCGAGGCTGTCGGTGGCCGGCACGAGGGCGTCGAGGAGCGTCTTCTCGCCGAGCGAGGCGCCACCGCGGGCCATGATCCCGGTGATCGAGGCCCGCAGCATGGCGATCACGTCCTCGGGCGCCAGCTCGGTCTTGTCGCCGGCGGTGGCGCCGGCCCGCAGGAATGCCGTGCCCCAGATCGGGCCGGAGACCCCGCCGACCTTTCCGGCGAGGACCAGGCCGATCTTCTTGAGCACGGCTCCCACGCTCGACTTGTCGAAGGTGTCGTAGTCGGCGACCACGACCTCGAACCCGTTGCGCAGCGAGAAGCCGAAGTCGCCGTCCCCGACGATCGAGTCGAGCTGGGCGAAGTACTCCGCGTTGTCGACGATCGTCGACGCCATCGTCCTGAGGACGAGGTCGACGTCGTCGAACGACGCCTGTGTCATGCGGACCTCCTTGTATCGCTGGCCAGGAACAGTGGGACGGAGCTACGGGGCGAGGCAGGCCTCCAGGTCGGCGAGCGTCACGAACCCGTCCGGCCGGGCGGCCGAGCGGTTGGCGATGACGGTCGTCTGCTCTCCATCCGGGTCCCCGAGGGACGAGACGACGAGGATTGCCTCGCTGAACTCCTCCTTCTCTGTGTAGCCGTTGACGGTGACGAGACAGCGCAGGCCCGCGGCGTCCGCCGCCACGAGGCCGTTGCGGGAGTCCTCGACGACGAGGACCCTGGCGGGGTCGACGCCGAGCTTCTCGAGCGCGAGGAGGTAGATGTCGGGGGCCGGCTTCTTCTTCGGCACGCAGTCGCCGGCCAGGAAGACGTCGAAGCGGGCGGCGCGCTCGGCGCCGACCGCGTACTCGAGGATGGCGTGGACCGACGCCTCGGCCGAGGTGGACGCGACGCCCAGCTTCCAGCCCGCGTCCTGGGCCGCCGTGATGACCCGGCGGATGCCGGGCCGGGGCGGCAGCTTGCCCGCGGCGACCATCTCCGTGTAGATGGCGGTCTTGCGCTTGTGCCAGGCGGCGATCTGGGCGGCCTGCTCGTCGGGGTCCGTGGGCAGGCCGGCGGCCGCCACGAACTCGGGGGTGAGGAGGCTCGCCATCCGCTCCTTGCCGCCGCCGATCTTGAGGCGGCGGCCGTACTCCTCGACCGACCACTCGACCGGCAGGCCGAACTCGCGGAAGGTCTGGTTGAAGGCCGGCAGGTGACCATAGCGCTCGGTGTCGGCGAGGACGCCGTCGCAGTCGAAGACGAGCGCGCTCACGTCCAGGCCTTGCCTTCGCTCCCGAAGAGCCGGATGTGGTACTTCGCCATCTCCATGACGGCGGCGCGCTGGGCGGCGAAGATCTTGGGTGGGTCGTAGTCGCCGGGGTGCTCGGTCATGAAGTCGTAGCCCGACTTCATGAAGGCGATCTTGAGCGCGGTGCTGATGTTGACCTTGGCGCAGCCGCGGCCGATGAGGTCGCTGAACTGCTCCGGGGACATGCCGGTGCCGCCGTGGAGGGCGACCGGCTTGCCCGTGGCCTCGACGATGTCGGTCACCCGCTGGGCGTCGAGGGTGGGGGCCGTCTTGTAGGTGCCGTGGGCATTGCCGATGGCGGGGGCGAAGACGTCGACCCCGGTGGCGCGGACGAAGTCGACGACGGTCTCGAGGCTCTGGACGTGCTGCGGCCTCGTCGCCGGTCATCTCCTCGGTGCGCTTGAAGCCCTCGATCTCGCCCTCGACGTCGGCGCCGTGGCGGCGGGCCTCGGCGACGACCTCGATGCACTGGCGCTGGTTCTCCTCGACGGACAGCTTGCTGGCGTCGAAGAGGACCGAGCTCCAGCCCTTGGCGAGGCAGGCGCTGATGACCTCCCGCTCGGGGCAGTGGTCCAGGTGGAGCGCGACGGGAACCCGTGACGTCCTTCGTGTACGCCACCCACATCGCGTACATGGCGTCGAGGCCGGTCATCTTCACGTGCTTGACCGAGGTCTGGAGGATGACGGGCGCCCGCAGCTCCTCGGCCGCGGCGAGGACCGCCTCCATGGTGAGGTCGTTGATGACGTTGATCGCCGCGACGCCGTATCGCTCGGCGAATGCGCGGGCGAGGATCTCGCGAGTCGGGACGACCGGCACGCGAACACCTCCTTTCGTCGGGACGCGAGTGGTGCTGGGACGCTCACCAGCGTGGCTGCCGTGGATCACGTCCGGCCGATCACCTCCTCCTGCCGGCCGACCGGTCGTCGAACGGGATGGGGGCCCGCTGGCTTCCCCGGTGGGCGAGGTCAAGGACGGCGTGGGCATTGCCCTCGTCGACGACGAGGACGTCGACGACGCCGGCGCGGAGCACGCCGAGGATGGCCAGGGGCTTCTCCGCCTCGCTGACGACGGCCGCGACGGTCGCCACGCGGTGGAGGTCCTGGATCGACAGGGCGATGAGCCGGTCGCTGTGCGGCGACGCGATGACCCGCCCGTCGATGTCCACGTAGTTGCCGAGGATGTCGCCCACGGCACCCTGGTCGCGGAGACGGGCGATCTCGGCGAGGGAGAGGCAGCCGCTGCGGACCATCGTGCAGCTGTCGTCGACGCTGCCGATGCCGACGAGGGCCATCGTCGCCCGGGCGGCCTGCTCCAGGGTGTGGGCGATCGCGTCCTGCAGGAGGAACCGCTCGCGGTCGTCCGCCTGCTCGACGTAGGCCGGCGCATAGAGGCTCCGCGAGCGCCCGCCGCTCGCCGCGGCGAGGGCCTGCCCGATCTCGTTCGGGTTCGTCGGGGTGTCGACCCTGGGCGAGCCGCCCATGGCGCTCACGAACTCGCAGTCGAAGCGCCGCCGCGGCCGGAAGAAGCGGGGCACCTCCCCGGTGTCGCGGCCGTGGCCGACGGCGACGATCGCCCCGTCGTGCAGGCGGCTCTCGAGGTACTGGGCCGCGCTGCGGGCCACCGCCTCGCGCTGCGATTGCGGGTCGTCGCGACGGGGGGCCACGATGGCGTCGGCGAGGCGGAACTCCTCTCGGAGGCGGGTCTCGAGGTCCAGGTTGAGCCAGGGCGGAGCGGCGATGCGGATGTCCACGACCCCCGACCAGCGGGCCCGCTCCAGCAGCCGCTGGACCTTCGGCCGGGAGAGCCCGAATTCGCGCCCGATCTCCTCCTGGGTACGCCCGTCGACGTAGTAGCGGTGGGCGATCCGGGCCAGGCGCTCGAAGTCTTCGGAGCTGAGGTCTTCAGGTCCCATCCGATCCCGTCCGGGCCCGGCAGATCGCCCCCGGGTGCCGCTGCGCTGGGCCACAATGGAGTAGGCATCGACTGAGCAATTGCTCACCACTGCACGCATGCTCGACTCTAGCAGGGCCACACGGTGCCCGCAAGCCGCCCGTGGGCCGCGAGGACCGCCACCCGGCGATCCCTGCGTCACGAATGAAGGTGCACCTGACCTGCGTGATCAAGGTGACTTTCGTCACGTCGGGGCGGGCCATTGCGCACTCACGCATCCGCCGCATCCCGGCTGGAATCGCGGTGATGGACGCGTCCCCGCCGATCACCCTCGCCCGCCTTCCCGTCGGCGCCCGCAGCCGCGTCGTCGCGGTCCCGGCGGAGGACGCTGAGCGGCTCGCCGCCGAGGGGCTCCATCGCGGCGCGGACCTCGAGGTCGAGGTCGTCCTCCCTCTCGGCGGCCCCGTCGTCGTGCGCCTTGGTCGCGCCCGCATCGCCGTCGCCCGCCGGGTGGCCGGGGAGATCCTGGTGGAACCCGGTGAAGCCTCGTGAGCGGCTGCCACGTCCCCGCCGGCGACGGCGCGGCGGACGCGACCACCGCTCCGGCGCCGGGGGCTGGCCGCCCTGCCGCGACGGGCCTTCCCGTCGTCGCCCTCGTCGGGACGGCCGAACGTCGGCAAGTCCACCTTCCTCGCCCGCGCCAGCGGGCGCTTCGCCGAGACGACCAACGCCCCCGGGACCACGGTGGGACGCGAGGTTCGCGAGGTCCGCACGCGGGGCGGCCGGGCCCTCCTCGTGGACCTCCCCGGGACGGCCTCGCTGGCGGACCGTCCAGTCGGCGGCGCCCCGTTCTGGACGGCCCTCCTGGCGGCCGAGCCGGACGCGATCCTCGTCGTCGTCGACGCCGGTGACGTCGGGCGGCACCTGCCCCTCGTCATCGGCTGCCGCGACCTGGGCCTCCCGGTGGTCGTCGCCCTCAACCTCGCCGACGAGGCGACGGCCCACGGGATCGGCGTCGACGCAGGCCGGCTGTCACAGCTCCTGGCCGTTCCCGTCCGGCGCACGGTGGCGCGGACCGGTGACGGCGTGGCCGGCGCCGTGGCTCTCGCCGTGGCTCGCGCCCGCCGGCGCCGGGGCGTCCGCGCGGGAACGCACTCGCCGCGCGCGCTCGCGCCCGCCGGCACCTACCCGCCGGCCGTCGAGCGGGCCCTCGCGGCCGCCGCCGGCGAGCTTCCCACGAGCCACGCCCTGGGTGCGGCGGCTCTCGATCCGAGCGGGCTCGGTGCCCTCGTCTCCGCGGGCGCCGTCTCGCCGCGGGGGGCAGCCACGCTCCTGCTTCCCGACCTCGTCGACCCGCTGCGACGCGCGTTCGCCGCCCGCTGGGCCGCCGAGGTGGAGGCCGTCAACCCGCGGCGGCGACCGTTCGCGGACCGCCTGGGGGCCTGGAGCATCCGGCCCTGGCCCGGCCTCCTGATCCTCGCCCTGGTCCTGGCCGCGACCTTCGCCCTCGTCAGCGTCGTCGGGGCCGCCGCCGCGGGGATCCTCTCCGAGGCATGGACCACGCATGCGTCGCCCTTCATCGACGGCACCGTGCGGACGCTGGTGCCGATCCCCGAGCTCGCCGCGGCGCTCCTGTGGGGCCTGGATTCGGGGATCCTCGGCCTCCTGGCGATCGGGATCCCCTACGTGCTTCTCTTCTACCTCCTCGTCGCGACCCTGGAGGATTCGGGGTACCTCACGAGCCTCGCCGTCCTGACCGATCGCCTGCTCGGCGGGCTCGGACTCTCGGGCAGGACGGCGATCCCGCTCCTGGCGGCCACCGGCTGCAACGTCCCGGCGATCTACGGGACCCGGGTCCTGGCGACGCGACGCGAGCGGGTCCTCGCCTCGTTCCTCGTGACGCTCGTGCCCTGCTCGGCCCGCTCGGCCGTGGTGGTGGCAGCGCTGATGCCCTTCGCGGGGCCGGCGGTCACGGCGGCGGCGTTCGGCCTCATCGTCGGGGTGACCCTGGGGGCCGGGATCGCGGCCAACGCCATGCTGCCCGGCCGCCAGTCGCCGCTCGTCATGGAGCTTGCCCCGCTGCGCCGGCCGCTGGCCCGCCAGGTGGCGGCCAAGGCGATCGCGCGCTTCCGCGGCTTCGTCCGGATGGCCGCCCCCGTGATGATCGTCGGGTCGATCGTCCTGGGCCTGGCCTACGAGACCGGGCTGGTCTGGCCGGCCACCGCCATCCTGGACCCCGTGGTGGTGGGGTGGCTGGGCCTGCCGTCGGTCGCCGGCCTGGCGCTTGCCTTCGCGTTCCTGCGCAAGGAGCTGGCCCTCCAGCTTCTCCTGGTCCTGGCGGCCGCGACCGCCGGAGCCGGCGTGGCGAGCCTCGGCGACCTGATGACGCCCGGGCAGCTCTTCGTCTACGCGATCGTGACGTCCGTCTCCGTCCCCTGTGTCGCGACCCTCGCCGCCCTGGCCGGGGAGCTGGGGTGGCGGACGGCGATCGCGATGTCGGCGGCGACGCTGGGCCTGGCCATCGGGGTCGGCGGCATCCTCGCCCGGCTGCTCGGCGCGGCGTAGCGCCTAGGGGGGATCGCCGCCGCGGTCGTCGGGGGGACCCGGCGGGATCGGCGTCGCTGCCCGGCGGAGCTCCTCGACGTCGAAGGCGGCGGTGGCGGTCGAC
The DNA here is from genome assembly GCA_963827965.1 of uncultured Chloroflexia bacterium. GTDB lineage: Bacteria > Chloroflexota > Limnocylindria > Limnocylindrales > CSP1-4 > CTSoil-043. The sequence goes on from CAWHCW010000001.1 coordinate 113,038, forward strand.
CAGGTCGCCGAGACGTCGACCCGGGTCGCGACGATCAGCCGCACGAGCCCGGATCCCGTCATCAGGATGGCGAAGGTGGAGAACGCGACGGGCAGGACCGCGAGGAGACTAGCCGAGCTCAGCTGGCCGACCGTGACGCCTGCGGCCGTCCCGGCGACGAAGCGGCTCTGGGCCCCGATGAGGTCGATGCCGCCGGTGAGGCGGAGGAGCCGCTCGTTCGCCGCCAGCGTGCCGGCCGCGGCGCCCGCCGAGACGATCACCGCGACGCCGAGGAGGACGAGCCAGGCCAGGGGATTGCCCGGAAACGCGAAGAGCGCCAGGAGGATTCCGCCGCCCCGGAGGACGAACGAGAGGCGCAGCGTCCGCGACGAGGACCCGCGGTTGAGGAGGCCGCCCACGACCGTGGCGGCCACCAGGGACGCGGCCGCCGAGACGGCCGAGAGAAGGATCGCGTAGCCGGCCGATTCGCCCAGGACGCTGATCGCGTAGATCGAGAGGTACGGCCCGAAGCCGGCCCCGGCGGCGGCCAGCGTCACGATGCGAATGAAGCTCCGCGTCTCCGGGGAGAGCGGCGGCCGCTCGCCACGCCGCGCCACGCGCACCCGACCCGGGTGGCGGAGGCGGACGACCACGGCGAGCTCGCCGATCCCGGCCAGGCCGGATGCGAGGAAGACGGCGGCGAAGACGGCGAGGCCCACCGTCCCGAGGCCCGCCTGGACGCCGAGCGCAACCGGCAGGAGGAGTGTGGCGCCCAGCCCCTGGGTGATCCCCATGACCCGCGGGGCGACGAAGCGGCGCTCGGGCTCGGACAGGATGGCGCCGTACCAGGCGAGCAGGTTGGCGCCCCCGATGGCGCTCGCCGCGCCACCCAGGCACATGACGACGGCGATGGCGCCGATCGCCGCCGCCGCCGGGAGGACGCCGGCGACGTGGAGGAGGACGACGGCGGCCAGGACGAACCCGCGGGTCTCGCCCACGGCCAGGATTGCCAGCGTGACGCCGCGCAGGTTGCCGTCGGTGCGCCGGAGGAGCGACGGGACCAGGAGCTGGGCGGCCGAGAAGGTGAAGGGCAGGACCCCGATGACCGTCGCCACCGCGGCCGGCGCCCCGAGGGCCAGGAGGAGCGGGATCGTCAGGCCGTCGCCGGCGAGGGCGACGACCGCCGCGGATCCCACGCCGATCCCCTGGTAGGTCCGGAAGCGCCGATCGCCGAAGGCGCGCCATTCGTCGAGGGCGAGCCGGGCGCCGGGCGGGACGTGGGGGCGGGAAGGGGAGGGGAGCCGCGGCACAGGGTGATGGTACGCGGCCGGGCGGCCTCGCTCAGTCGATGCTGATCGTCACTCCCGAGCCGTCGTCGTCGGTGATGTCGACGATCTGGCCGCGCAGGCCGGTCCGGATCGCCTCGCGGACGCGGTCGGCGTACACGGCAGGGATGCCGGGCACGGCCCCGGCCAGCTCGGCGAGGACGCCGGGCAGCTGCAGGTCGACGACCGTGCGCCCGTCGTCGCGGACCTGGACCCGCAACCGTCGCGGAGGACCGGGCGGGGCCGTCGGGCGCGGGCCCCAGCCGGCCCGAGCCCCGTCGCGCGTCGCCTCACCGGCCGCGCGCGCCCGATCGGCCGCTCCCCGGGCGGCGGCGAGGGCGTCGATGATGGGGGCCGCCTCGGCGGGTGAGAGGCGCCCCTCGGCCACGAGGCGCAGGACGTCGTCGAGCGGGTCAGGCATGGGGCGGCACCTCCGCGGCGGCGGGCCCGGCCGCGAGCCGTCGCTCCGCCTCGACGACGTCGATCTCGCCGCGGGCGAGGGCCTCGAGGACGGCAAGCGTGGCCAGGGAATCGGTCGCCGCCTCCTCGACGGGCGACGACGCGGGCGGCGAGGCGACGCGGGCGGCGGGGACGACGGGGGCCAGGCGGGCCTCGGCGGCAGGGGAGGGCGTGGCGGCAGCGGCGGGGACGGCGGGAAGCCGACCTGGGTCGTCCCGGCATCGTCGGCGCCGCGCTCGCTGCGGGTCGTCCCGGGTCTTCCTGCCCGGACCTCCACGTCGCCGGACAGGGTGCGGATCGCGAGGTGGGCCGCGCCGTCGCCGATGACGAGGGGGCGCCGCCGGCCGTCACCGTCGCGCCGGTCGGGATGGTCGCAGTCGACGTCGCCCGAGACGGTCTTCACCGCGATGGTCAGGCCACCCCCGACGGCCAGCTCCACGTCGCCGGAGACGGTGGTGATGACGTGCGCGTGCCCGACGCCGAAGTCCCCGCCGAGCTCCGCGTCGCCGCTGATCGTCTCGATGGCGACGCGATCGAAGCGTGGCGCCCGCGCCCGGATGTCGCCGGAGACGGAGTGGGCGTCGAGGGAGACCGGCTCCGCGCCCAGGACGGTCACGTCGCCCGAGGCGACGCTCACGGCGACCTGGCCGGCCGCGTGCTTGATCGAGACGTCGCCGCTGGCCGTCCTGACGGTCGCGCCCCCCCGCACGTCGCGGAGGCTGACGTCGCCGGCAGCCGAGCTGACCTCGACGCGCGCGTCACGCGGGACCTCCAGCTCGATCGTGCCGGAGACCCGGAACCCGAGCGGGAACCCGAACCCGCGCCCACCGATCTTGAGCCCGATGAACCCGGTCCGTTCGATCCCGGCGTGGCGAAGGGCCCGGACCGCGAAGCGTCCGGGCTGGGCGTCGGTCTCGATGCCGACCCCGTCGGCCGGGGCGACCACGCGGACCTCGGTGCCGTCGACCCCGTGGATCCGCACGTCGTCGGCCTCGACGGAGACGCTGACGACGCCGCCTGCCCCGATGTCGTGGACGCGCGGGCCCGGCCCGGGACCAGCCGCGTTGCCCTGGCCGGCCATCTCAGCCTCCCAGCGAGCGCAGCTCGGCGGCGGCCGTGACCGCGTCGATCTCGCGCCGCGCCAGGCGCTCGAGGATCGTGCGGCGGGCCGCCGCCGCGTCGATGGCGGCCCCGGCAGCCTCGCCCGGCCCGGCCGCTGCGTCGTCGACGTCGCCGGCGGCCGCCTCGTCGTCGTCGCCGAGCCCGAGGGCCCGGAGGAGCACGTCCACCCGGCCGCGCACCGTGGGGTAGCTGATCCCGAGCTCGCGCTCCATCTCCTTGAGATTGCCCCTGGAGCGGAGGAAGCTCTCGAGGAGGGCGAACTGCTCACGGGAGAGCCGGGCGAAGCGCCCGACGTTGAAGTCGCCCTCGAGCGTGGTTCCGCAGCTGCGGCAGTGGAGGCGGGTGACAGCCAGCTCGCCGCTGCAGATGGGGCAGGTCGCGATCGCGTCGTGCGACATCACGCCCGCTCGCGGTGCGCGGGGCGCTCGGGGCGGTAGGCCCCGCCGGCCCGCCGCCGGTCGCCGTCGGCCCGCGGGTCGCTGTCGACGCGCGGGCCGGCAAGCAGCTCCCGGCGGATCTCGCGGCTCCCCAGGCGGGGGAAGAGGATGCGGTACTCGTACATCGTGGGTCGCCCCCTGTGGGTGGTGGCTCGCTGGTGCGATGGACGCATTGTTGACCGGAACATGCACAGATTGTCAAGCGCTGTTTCCAATCTGATAATGCGCCTTGCTATGTCGTGGTCTCGCCAGCCACTCGGCCACCCGGGCGCCCGATCCCCGCCGGGCGGCTCTCCCGGTCGCCCCGCCGGGAGGCGGTCGTCGTCGCCGCCGCCCGGGGGTAGCATCCGACCCATGCTCGCCAATCGGCTCGCCGGCGAGACGAGCCCCTACCTCCTCCAGCACGCCCACAACCCGGTCGACTGGTACCCCTGGGGGCCGGAGGCGCTGGAGCGCGCGCGGCTGCTGGACCGGCCGATCTTCCTCTCGATCGGCTACGCCGCCTGCCACTGGTGCCACGTCATGGAGCGCGAGTCGTTCGAGGACCCGGCGATCGCCGCGTTCCTCAACGAGCATTTCGTCGCCATCAAGGTGGACCGCGAGGAGCGGCCCGACCTCGACGCCGTCTACATGGACGCGGTCCAGGCCATGACCGGGTCGGGCGGCTGGCCGATGACGGTCTTCCTGACGCCCGACGGCCGCCCCTTCTACGGCGGGACGTACTTCCCCAACACGCGCCGCCACGGCCTGCCCTCCTTCCTCGACGTGCTCGCCGGCGTGGCGGGCGCCTGGCGCGAGCGGCGGTCCGAGCTCGAGGAATCGGCGACGTCCCTCGCCGCTCACGTCGGGCGGCGGGTCCGCCTCTCCGACGGCGAGGCGGCGCTCGACGCGGCCCTGCTCGACGCCGCGGTCGGGGCCCTCGAGGCGGGGTTCGACGCGCAGCACGGTGGCTGGGGGAGCGCCCCGAAGTTCCCCCAGCCGATGGCGATCGACTTCCTCCTCCGGCGGGCCGCGGCCGGCGACGCCCGCGCCCTGCCGATGGCGCGGCGGGCGCTCGACCGGATGGCCGCCGGCGGCATCTTCGACCAGCTCGGCGGCGGCTTCGCCCGCTACGCGACGGACGCGGCGTGGCTGGTGCCGCACTTCGAGAAGATGCTCTACGACAACGCCCAGCTCGCCCGCGTCTACCTCCACGCCTGGGCCCTCACCGGCGAGGCCGGCGTACCTCCGGGTCGCGACCGCGACGCTCGACTTCGTCGCCCGCGAGATGACCCTGCCCGACGGCGTCTTCGCGGCCAGCCTCGACGCCGACACCGGCGGCGTGGAGGGCGCCACCTACACGTGGTCCGCGGCCGAGGTCCGCGAGGCCCTCGCGGCGGCCGGCCTGGCGGACGCCTGGCCGCTCTTCGCCGAGGCCTACGACGTGACCGAGGCCGGGCAACTGGGAGGGCCGGGTGATCCTCCGGCGCGTGGCCAGCGACGCGGAGCTCGCGGAGCGCCACGGGCGGCCGCTCGACGAGGTGGCGGACCTCCTGGAGCGGGGCCGCGCGTCGCCCTGCTCGCCGGCGCGCGACCGCCGACCCCAGCCCGGCCCGCGACGACAAGGCCCTGGCCGGCTGGAACGGGCTGATGCTGGCGCGCGTTCGCCGACGCAGCCGCCCTGCTCGGACGCGAGGCCGACCCGGCGCTGGCAGCCGCCGCCGCCCGCTACCGGGCGCTCGCCGAGCGCGCCGCGGGTCGCCTGCTGGCCGTCCTGCGGGCGCCCGACGGGCGCTTCCGGCGCTCGTGGAAGGACGGCCAGGCGCGCCACGCCGGGACGCTCGAGGACCAGGCCTGCATGGCGGACGGGCTCCTGGCCCTCTACGAGGCGACCGCCGACGAGCGCTGGTTCACGGCGGCCAGCGAGACCGTCGACGCGATCCTGGCCCACTTCGCCGACCCGGCCGGTGGCTTCCATGACACGGCCGACGACGCCGAGACGCTCGTCGCCCGGCCCCGCTCGCTCCAGGACAACGCCGTGCCGTCGGGCGGGGCCATGGCGGCAACCGTCCTCCTGCGCCTCGCCGCCCTCACCGGCGACGGCCGCCACGCCGAGGCGGCGGAGTCCGCGCTCAGCGTCGTCGGGGCGGCCCCCGCCGCCCACCCGACGGCCTTCGGCCAGTGGCTCGCGGCCATCGACTGGCACGTGGGGCCGGTGGACGAGGTCGCCGTCATCGGCGACCCGGCCGATCCGCGGACGGTGCGCCTGGCCGCCGTGGCCCGCGGCGCCCTTGGCCATCCCCGCTGGAGGCCGCGCCAGGTCATCGCGATCGGCGGGGATCCGGCGGCGACCGATGTGCCGCTCCTGCAGGGACGCTTCTCCCTGCGCGGCGTCCCCACTGCGTTCGTCTGCCGCGGGTTCTCCTGTCGCCAGCCGGTGACGGAGCCCGAGGCGCTCGGCGCGATCCTCGCCGGCTAGCGATGGGCGCCCGCATCGAGCTCTACCGGGCGGCGCTGCGCGAGGTCGAGGACCTGGAGGGATACCTTGCCGCCCACTCGGGACTGCCCGGGCCCCGCGGCAACCTGGAGCTGGCGCAGGCGGCCGCCGAGGAGCTCGATCACGCGATCCTGGAGCGGCTGGCGCGCTCGGAGGACGAGTTCGAGGCGTTCTGCGGCATCGTGGGCCTGGGCCGGGCGATCGCCGAGGGCCGCCGCGACCTCGTGCCGCTGGTCCGGGCCCACGCCAACGACCAGCGCTGGCGGGTGCGCGAGGCGGTGGCGATGGCCCTCCAGCGGTGGGGCGACGCGGACCTGCCGGCGATGCTCGACGAGGCGGCATCGTGGACGGTCGGGAGCCGCCTGGAGCAGCGCGCCGCGGCCGCCGGCACCTGCGAGCCGCGCCTGCTGGGCGAGCCCGCCCACGCCCGCCGCGTGCTGACCCTGCTCGACGCCATCACGGCGTCCCTGCCGGGGGCGCCCGATCGGCGCACCGCCGCGTTCCGGACCCTCCGCCAGGCGCTGGGGTACTGCTGGAGCGTCGCGGTCGCCGCCGATCCGCTCGACGGCCTGCCGGCCTTCGCCCGCTGGGAGGGCAGCCCGGATCCCGATGTCGGATGGGTCGTCCGCGAGAACCTCGGCAAGGCCCGCCTGCGGAAGGTCCTCGGCGACCGCGGCCAGACGGGCGGCTAGACGGCCGGCTCGAGGGCCTCCTCGAACTGGCTGTTGTAGAGCTCGTGGTAGAAGCCGCGCCGGGCGAGCAGCTCGTCGTGGGTGCCCTGCTCCACGATCCGCCCGCGGTCCATGACCAGGATCGTGTCGGCGTCGCGGATCGTCGACAGGCGGTGGGCGATGACGAAGCTCGTCCGGCCGTGCATGAGGCGCCGCCATCGCCCGCTGGATGAGCACCTCGGTGCGGGTGTCCACCGAGCTCGTGGCCTCGTCGAGGATCAGGATCTCCGGGTCGGCCAGGAAGGCCCGGGCGATCGTCAGGAGCTGCTTCTCGCCCTGCCGACAGGTTGGTCGCGTCGTCGTCGATGACGGTGTCGTAGCCGTGCGGGAGCGTCCGCACGAAGTGGTCGACGTGGGCGGCCTGCGGCGGCCTCGAGGATCTCCTCCTCGGTCGCGCCCTCGCGGCCGTAGGCGATGTTCTCGCGGATCGTCCCGTCGAAGAGCCAGGTGTCCTGGAGGACCATGCCGAAGGTGCGCCGCAGGTCGTCGCGGCGTCATCTCGCGGATGTCGATCCCGTCGACCAGGATCCGTCCCGCCGTCGATCTCGTAGAAGCGCATCAGCAGGTTGACGAGGGTCGTCTTGCCGGCGCCGGTCGGGCCGACGATGGCGACCGTCTGGCCGGGCGCCACGTGCCAGGATGAGGTCCTCGATGAGCGGCGCGTCGGGCTCGTAGCGGAAGGAGACGTCCTCGAGGGCGACGCGACCCTGCGGCCGCCGCGCGCCGGCTGGGCGCCGCCGGGTCGGGGATCTCCTCGGGCTCGTCGAGCAGCTCGAAGACGCGCTCGGCCGAGGCGACGGCGCGACTGCATGACGTTGGCGATGCTGGCGGTCTGGACGATCGGCATCGTGAACTGGCGCGAGTACTGGATGAACGCGATGACGTCGCCGAGCGACATCTGGCCCGAGGCGACGCGGAGGCCGCCGATGACGCAGATCGCCACGTAGTTGAGGTTGGCGACGAAGCTCATCGCCGGCTGGATGATCCCGGAGATGAACTGGGCCCGGTAGCTGGCCTCGAAGAGCCGCTCGTTCTCGTCGTCGAACGCGCTCGATCGCCTCGCGCTGCCGCCCGAAGACCTTGACGATCGCGTGGCCCGGTGTGCATCTCCTCGACGTGGCCGTTGAGCGTGCCGGTGTGCTCCCACTGCGCGGCGAACTGCTTCTGCGAGCGGCTCGCGATGAGGATCGTGACGACGATCGAGAGCGGGACCGCGAGGAGCGAGATGACCGCCAGGATCGGGCTGATCGTGAACATCAGGATCAGCACGCCGACCACCGTCAGGAGCGCCGTGATCAGCTGGGTCAGGCTCTGCTGGAGCGTCTGGGCGATGTTGTCGATGTCGTTCGTGACCCGGCTCAGGATGTCGCCGCGCGGACTGGCCGTCGAAGTAGCGTGAGCGGCAGCCGGCCGAGCTTGCGTCCACCTCGCGCCGCAGCCGGTAGACGGTCCGCTGGGTGACGCCGGCCATGATGTACGCCTGGGCCCAGCTGAAGACCGCGCTCACGACGGTAGACGACGGTCAGAGCGAGGAGGATCCCGCCCGAGGGCGCCGAAGTCGACCCCCTGGCCCGGCGTCGACGTTCATGCTCGCGAGCATGTCGGCCAGCTGGTCCTGGCCCCGCGGCCCGCAGCGCCGCCACGACCTGCTCCTGGGTCACCCCGGCCGGCAGCTGCTGGCCGACCACGCCGTCGAAGATGACGTTGGTGGCGTTGCCGAGGATCTTCGGCCCGACGATGGCGAAGGCCACGCTGACGACCGCGAGGAGCGACGACGAGGGCGATCAGCGGCGCCTCCGGCCGGAGCTCGCCGAGGAGGCGCCGGAACGAGCCCCGGAAGTTCTTCGCCTTCGCGGCCGGCATCATCAGGCCGCATCAGCCCGGCCCGCGGCCGTGCCGGCCGCCCGGCGCCGCCGCGGCGCCGGCCGCCCGCCGGCCGCCGCGCCGGCGCTCGCCCGCCCCGTCGCCCGGCCGCCCCGCTCACGCGACCTCCTCCGCGGTCAGCTGCGAGAGACGATCTCGCGGTAGGTCTCGCACGTCTCCAGCAGCTCGGCGTGGGTGCCGATGCCGACGACGCCGCCGTCGTCCATGACGACGATCCGGTCGGCGTGCATGATCGTGCCGACCCGCTGGGCGACGATGATCACCGTCGCTCGGCCGAGCTCGCGCGCCGAGGGCCGCCCGGAGCCGGGCGTCGGTCGTGAAGTCGAGCGCCGAGAAGCTGTCGTCGAAGATGTAGACCTCCGGCCGCTTCACGAGGGCCCGCGCGATCGCCAGCCGCTGGCGCTGGCCGCCCGAGACGTTCGTGCCGCCCTGGGTGATCGGCGCCTCGAGGCCGCTCCTCCATCTCGCGCACGAAGTCGCGCGCCCTGGGCGATCTCGAGGGCCTGCCACAGCTCGTCGTCGGTCGCCGTCTGCGTCGCCGAAGCGGAGGTTGCTGGCGACGGTCCCGCTGAACAGGAACGCCTTCTGCGGGATGACGCCGATCCGCGCTCCAGAGGTCCTCGCGGTCGCATGTCGCGGACGTCGACGCCGTCGACCAGGACCGGCCCCGCCGGTCGACGTCGTAGAAGCGCGGGATCAGGTTGACGAGGGTCGACTTGCCGCTGCCGGTGCTGCCGACGATCGCCGTCGTCTCGCCCGGGCCGGCCGTCGAAGGAGATGTCGCGCAGGACCGGCGTCCTCGGCGCCCGGGTAGCGGAACTCGACGTCGCGGAACTCGACGCTGGCCGCGCGCCGGCGGCGGCCGGCGCCGGCTCGCTCCGGGTCGCGGACCGACGGGCTCGGCGTCGAGGACCTCCTGGATGCGGTCGCGCGGAGACCGCCGCCCGGGGGACCATGACGAACATGATCGACGGCCATCATGACCGCGAAGAGGATCTGCATGATGTACTGGAGGAAGGCGGTCAGGTTGCCGATCGGCATGTCGCCGCTGTCGACCCGGAAGGCCCCGAACCAGATGATCGCGACGGTCGAGAGGTTGATGATCGCCATGAGGGCCGGGATCGTGATCGCGAAGAGGCGGTTGACCCGGAGCGCCGTGTCGATCAGGTCGAGGTTCGCCGTCGTCGAAGCGGCGCTCCTCGTGGTCCGTCCGCACGAAGGCGCGGATGACGCGGATCGCCGGCCAGCGTCTCGCGCATCACCTGGTTGATCCGGTCGATCTTGACCTGCATCGCCCGGAAGAGCGGGATGGCGCGGGCGAGCATGAGCCCGATGAACGACGACCATGATCGGGAGGATGACGACGAGGAGGCCCGACAGGGGCACGTCCTGGCGGAGGGCCATGATCATGCCGCCGACGATCAGGATCGGGGCCGAGATGATGACGGTCAGGCCCATCAGGACGACCATCTGGACCTGCTGGACGTCGTTCGTGTTGCGGGTGATCAGCGACGCCGTCCCGAAGCGGTTGACCTCGACCTGGGCAGAAGGTCTGGACCTTCCGGAAGATCGCGCTGCGGACGTCGCGCCCGAAGCCCATCGCCGTCCTGGCGCCCCAGTAGACCGCGACGATCGAGGCGATCGCCGAGGAGCGAGGGTGACGCCCGAGCATGAGGCCGCCCCGGTCCGGACGATGTAGTCGGTGTCGCCGCTCGACGACGCCGTTGTTGATGATGTCGGCGTTGAGCTCGGGCAGGTAGAGGTTGGCCGATCGCCTGGACCAGGAGGAGCGCCAGCACGCAGGCGATCTGGCGCCAGTACGGGCGCAGGTAGGCGCGAGGAGGCGGATCACCGGGCCGGCTCGCCGACGGTCGCGGGCGCCGGCTCGGCGAGCCCAACGGCGATCCGCTCGGCCAGGGCGTCGAGGAGGCCGGCGAGCTGGCCGGCGATCGTCCTCGGTCATCGAATCCAGGATCTGCCCGAGGGTCCGGCCCAGGATCCCACGCAGCTCGCCGTCCAGCGCCCGGCCGGCCCGCGTCAGGCGCACACGCGTGACCCGCTGATCTTCCGGGTCGGCTTCGCGGGCGATGGTCCCGAGGTGCTCCATGCGCTTGAGCATCGACGGTCACGGTCGGGGCGGCGAGGTGCAGCATCTCCCCGATCTCGCGCTGCGTCGCCCCGTCGTGGGCGGCGACGATCCGCAGGCACATGGCCTGGCCGGGCGGGGTGTCCTGCTCCGCGAACACGCGCAGCATCAGCTGGCGGTGAAGGTGGATCGTCCGCATGAACGCTCCGAAGACGCGCGCCGAGCTCGGGTCGACGCCCTCGAGGTCGAAGATCGGGTCGCGCAGCGGGTGCGGGTGTGGCATCGCGGGAAGGTTAGCACACGAATGGTTCGCATGGGAACCAGTTGCGCCGGCAGGCGAGCTGCGGCGGGCACGGCCGAGTCGCGGCGGGACGGCGTCTCAGGCCGGGGGCGGCGTCCCGTCGTCGCGCTTGCGGATCTCGTCCTGGAGGTCGCCGACCTCCTTGCGGGTGGCCTTCACGCCGCGCCCGAGCGTCTCGCCCCACTTCGGGAGGATCTTGGGTCCGCGCCAGATGAGGACGACGATGAGGATGACGATCAGGACGATGACGAGGTCGACGCCGAACATGCGCGCATCGTAGCCGACGAGAGGCGCCGCCGGCGGCCGCGTGTCGAGAATGGGGCCGGTCGACCCTCGTCACGACGGGATGACGGACGGACGATGCTCGAACCGCCCCGGTCGTCGGCCTCGACCGGTCCCCGCCCCAAGGGAGGATCGCACCATGGTGGCCGCGCCGCGACGACGCCTGACGATCGGCCTCCCGCGGATGCACAAGGAGCCCGGTGAGCGGCGCGACTTCCTGCCGCCCCTCGTGGGCCTCCTCGCGGCGCTCGGAGCGGAGGTCTACGTCGAGACCGGGATCGGCTCCGGGATGGGCTACTCGGACGTTGACTACACGGCCCTCTCCCCGGACGTCCACGTGACCGACGAGGAGACCGCCTACCGCCAGGACGTGGTGGTGGTCCTCCGGTCGCCGGACGAGCGGTACGACAAGCTTCGGCGCGGGTCGATCCTCATCTCGATGCTCCACTTCCCGACGCGGCCGGCCCGGGTCCGCCTCCTCCGCGACCTCGGCATCGAGGGCATCTCGCTCGACATGATCGCCGGCGACGACGGGCGCAGGCTCGTGGAGAACCTGCGGAGCGTCGCCTGGAACGGCGTCGCGGCGGCGTTCGCCGCCCTCGAGCGCAGCTGGCCGTCCCTCGTCGATCCCGACCGCGACCCCGTCCGGGTGACGATCATGGGCGCCGGCCAGGTGGGCAAGCACGCGGTGGAGTTCGCCACCAAGTTCGGTGACGACGCCCGGAACGAGGCCTTCATGCGGCAGGGCCTGCCCGGCGTGGAGGTGGTCACGACCGGCCGGAACCTGACCCGTGACGAGCCGTACCTGCGGGGCCGGCTGGCGGTGACGGACATCCTCGTCGATGCCACCCAGCGCCACGACCCGTCGCGTGCCTCTCGTCCCGAACGCCTGGCTGGGGCTGATGCCGGAGCACGCCGTCATCTGCGACCTCGTCGTGGATCCGTACCTCCTGGACGCGGAGCCGAAGGTCGTCCGCGGCGTGGAAGGGATCCCCCAGGGAACGCTCGACCGCTGGGAGTTCGACCGCGACGACCCGGCATGGGACGCCCTGCCGCCCGAGATCTCGACGCGGGAGCGGCGGACGGTCGTCTCCTGCTATTCGTGGCCGGGGGTGCGGCCCGAGCCGTGCATGCACGTCTACGGCTCCCAGCTGGCGCCGCTCGTGGAGACGCTCGTCCAGGCCGGCGGCATGGACGGGATCGGCCCGGGCGGGTCGTTCCACGCCCGCGCCCTGTGGCGCGGGAGCCTCCGGGCCTGGCTGGCCGGGGAGACGGCCGGGCCCGATGCGCCCGGCGGTCGTGGGCCGGCCCCGATCTCGACGCCGGTCCGCGCCGGGTAGGACCGGGCGGCGGGCCGTCGTCGCCGGCGATCCGGCAGCGACGGGCCGCCGTCCGCCGGTCAGGCGGGGGCGCCGGGCCCGCCGACCTGGTGGGGAGCGAGGTCGAGCGGCGTCCCGGCCGCGCCGTGGAGCCACTGGCGGACGTTCTCGCCCAGGTGGGGCACGTGGTAGCCGCCCTCCTGGAGGACCACGAGACGGGCCCCGCTCGCGGCCACGCGCCGGCCGGCCTCGTGGTAGGCCGGCGTCGTGAGGGCGAAGTCGCCCAACGGATCCAGGCCGTAGGTGTCGATCCCCAGGCTGACGACGACGAGGCCGTCGTGGCGCCCCGCCAGCCAGTCGAGGGCTCGGTCGAGGGCGGCCAGCCAGGCCCGGTCGCCGGTTCGGCGCGGGGAGCGGCTGGTTGAAGGTGGCTCCCCGGCCGGCGCCTCCGCCCGTCTCATCGGCGCGGCCGGTGAAGTACGGGTAGGCGCGATCGGGGTCGCCGTGCAGCGAGGCGTAGGGGACGTCCGGGCGCTCCCAGAAGATCTGCTGCGTTCCGTTGCCGTGGTGGAAGTCCAGGTCGAGGATGGCGACCCGGCCGGCCCCGGCGCGCACCAGGCGCTCGGCGGCGATCGCGGCGTTGTTGAGGTAGCAGTAGCCGCCGAAGAAGGTGCGTCCGGCGTGGTGCCCCGGCGGGCGGCAGAGCCCGTAGGCGACCGGGTCTCCGGACAGGACCGCGTCGGCCGCGGAGAGCGCCACGTCCAGCGCGGCGCGGGCGGCGGGCCAGGCGCCCACCGTGATCGCGGTTGCCGTGTCGAAGCACCAGTAGCCGATCCGACCGCCCGGCGCGCGCGGCTCCCGCCCTGCCCCGGCGCCGACCGTCGCCGGCCCCGCGGCGTCTGCCTCCGCCCGCAGGTCAGGGTGCAGGAAGGTGTCCGGCATGAAGCCCTCGCCGGTCCCCCCGGCGTCGCGCCAGGCGTCCCACGCCTCCGCGAGGAAGCCGAGGAGTCCCGCGTCGTGGACGGCCAGGGCGGGCTCGAGCCCGTGCTCGGTGGGCAGCTCCAGGGCGAACGCCCGATCGGCCGCGAGCGCCTCCCGGATCGCCTCCGCCCGGGCGGCCACCTCCCAGGGCGGCCCGGGGTAGCCGCTGAAGACCTCGAAGGGCGGCTCGTGCAGCCGGTGCAGGGGGGAGTGGATGACGCGCATGAGCGCAGGATAGGTCCGGCCGAACGGCACGCGCGGGCAGCCGCGCGGCGCGCTACCCTCGGGCGAGCGCGGCGCCTCGACCCCGGCCGAACGGACCGGGCCCGGGCCGCGTCGTCGCACGACCGGAGGTGGACGTGGGCATGCGCGTGCCGGACCTCGGCGCCCTCCTTGCCGAGGCCCAGATGCGACGGATGGCGCTCGATGCGACGGGGGCCTACTTCGTGACGGACATCGACCCGGCCCACGCGGAGGACTTCGCCAAGTCGCTCCTCCTGATGGCGGTGCCCCGGCGGGGGCAGCACGACCAGCCGATCACCGTCTACGTCAACTCCGGCGGCGGCTCCGTGGGCGACGGGCTGGCGATGATGGAGATGATCAACCGCATGCGGCGGGCCCACGACGTGCGGATCAACACGGTTGTCCTGGGCTACGCGTACTCGATGGGGGCCATCGTGATCCAGGCCGGCGACCATCGCTCGATCGGCCGCTACGGGACGCTCCTCCTGCACTCGACGCACTGGATCCTCTCCGGCGAGGACGAGCGCATCTTCAAGGACTACCAGGAGCTCTCCGAGCACTACCAGCGAACCGTCGCCGAGCTGTTCGCCCGGCGAACCGGTCACAAGGACGCGGCGTGGTGGCGGCGCTTCATCTGGTCCGGCCGGGAGCGATTCCTGGGGCCGGACGAGTGCCTGGAGCTGGGGCTCGTCGACGAGATCCTGGAGCCGGCCCTCTTCAGCGAGGCACACCCCTCGGCCTGAGGCGTCGCGGGCGCCGGGTGGAGTCTCCCGAGAGGCTCACGGTGCCGTCATGACACCGGAGGTCGCAGGCTTCCTGCCGCGCCGGGCGAGGAGGGCGAGGAACCCCGCGGCGAGGAGGCCACCCCCGATCCCGACGAGCGCGGCCGCCCCGAGGTCCACCCCGCCGGCAGGGGGGCGCTCCCCGCTGGCCGCGGCCGGGGTCAGCGCGGCCGTCACGGCGACATCCTGGAACTGGCTCTGGGCCGCCAGCCCCCCGAGCTCCACCTGCCAGCGCCACGTGCCCTCGTGGGGCAGCACCAGCGCTGCGTGGTAGCGGCCGGCGACCCCGTCGGCCGTGGCGACGACGCGCACCTGCCCGCCCGCGGCGGCATCCGTGGCGACGACGGTCGCGACCTCTCCGTCGACAGGGGTGACTCCGTGCTGGAGGACGGTGAACACGACGGCCACGGGCTCGCCTGCGTGACCAGTCGACCCGCTCGCCTCGCGGTCGACGACGATGGCCGCCCAGCCGCCGGCGGACGCCGGGGCAGCGGCCAGGATCGCCAGGCCGGCCGCGAGGATCGGCCCGGCGAGCGCGCGGATGCTTCGTCGACGCATGGTTGGCCTCCTGTCGAGCGGGGAGTAGGCTCAGCCCCCCGGTGATCTCGAAGGTGGTACACCGCGGGTGGGGCGCCGGTTCCCCGGACGCCGGTTCCCGGGCCTCCGGCTCGCGGCTGCGGAACCACGGCGGGCCGGGCGGTGTAGGAGGGGCGTGACGCTGGTGGAGGGCCGACCATCGGCCGACGACGAGCTCGTGGCGCGCGCCCGGGCCGGCGACGACGACGCGTATGCGGTGCTGGTCGCGCGGCACCGCGACGTCGCGTTTCGGACGGCCTGGCTCATCACGGGCACGGCGGCGGATGCCGAGGACACCGCCCAGGAGGCGTTCATCAAGGCCCATCGCGCGCTGGCTCGCTTCCGCCCCGGCGAGCCGTTCCGGCCCTGGCTGCTGCAGATCGTGGCGAACGACGCCCGCAACCGGCGGCGTTCGGCCGGCCGGCGCGAGCAGCTCGCGGTCCGCGCCGCGGCGGACCGACCCGCGGGTGATGCGGCCCCGTCGCCCGAGGCGGCGGTCCTCGCCGCAGAGCGGCGGGACGCGCTGCTCGCCGGCCTCCGTCGCCTCGGCGAGGACGACCGCCTCGTGATCGGGCTGCGCTACTTCCTCGACCTCGGCGAGGCCGAGATGGCGGCCGCCATCGGCGTGCCCCGGGGGACCGTGAAGTCGCGTCTCTCGCGGTCGCTCGGGCGCCTGCGCACGGCCCTGGAGTCCGCGCAGGAGGGCGATCGATGAGCGACCGCGGACGCGATCGCAGGCCGCCGGCCGACGCCGCCCTCGAAGGCGAGCTCCGGGCGCTGGGCGTCGACCTCGCCTTCCCGCTGACGCCTGACCTCGTCGCGACCGTGCGCGCGGCCGTCTCGGCCGAACGCGCGCCCGGGGGCAGGGCCAGGGCGAGGAGTGGGATCGCGGCCGCCCCGCGCCGGGCTCCGTTCCGCCGGCACCGCGTGGCGCGGACCCTCCTGCTCGCGGCGGCGCTCGTCCTCGTGCTCGCGGCTTCCGTGGCCGCGGCCTTCGTCGTCCTGCGCGGTCTCGCGATCATCCGGGTCGACGCCGTACCGTCGGCGGTCCCGACGGCACCGGTCTCGGGCCCGCCCGGCTCGGGGCTTGACCTGGGCGTCGCGGTGGACCTGGCGACGGCCGCGGCACGGACCGGCTTCCCTCCGCTCGTCCCGGCCGCCACCCTGCCGGACGGCACGGCCCTCGGCCGGCCGGATGCCACCTGGGTCTCGACCGCCGCCGGCACGCCCCGCGTGACCCTCGTCTGGTCCGCCCGAGACGGGCTTCCCCAGACTCCGGAGACTGGCGTCGGGCTGCTGGTCGACGAGCTGCGGGGGACGACGAGCGAGGTCCTGATCACGAAGCTCGTCGGACCGGACACGGACGTCGAGCGGATCGCCCTGGTCGACGGGACGCCGGCCTACTGGATCAGCGGCGGGCCGCACACGGTGCTCTACGAGGCGCCGGGCGGCGACATCCGCGAGGCGCCTGGCCGCCTCGCGGCAGCGACGCTCGTGTTCAACCGGGACGGCCTCCTCGTGAGGATCGAGACGGCCGCCGGCCAGGCTGTCGCCCTCGCCGTCGCTGACGCCCTGCGCTGAGCGTCCCGCAGCGCCCGCGCGGGGATCCTCGCCGGCCGGCCCATTGCGAGGGCTTGCGCTCGGGACACCCCTGCGTCATCGTGTAGCCCACCGACCCGGATCTGCATATGCGCATATGAGTCGGCGCCCGGGAGGAGACAGGCAGGACGTCGTTCCTGGGCGGCGACCTGCGGAAGGAAGGGAGTCTGCGTCCCCATGCGGATCACCGATCGCAAGCATGCACTCGCGGTGGCCTTCGGCCGGATCGTCATCGGCGTCATCTTCCTGTGGGCCGGCCTCGAGAAGATCATCGGCACGGGCCTGGGCACCTGGTCGGCGAAGGGGTTCCTGGAGTTCGGCAGCGACGGAATCCTCGGCTGGCCGTTCGTCACGGGCGAGGTGGCCGAGGGCACCATCTTCAACCCGACCCACGACTTCTGGGTGAGCCTGGCCGGCAACGAGGCGACGCTGACGGCCATCAACTACCTCGTGCCCCTGGGCCAGGTGGCCATCGGCATCAGCCTGATCCTCGGCATCTTCACCCGGTTCGGGTCGGCGATGGGCACCCTGATGATGCTGTTCTTCTTCGTCGCTGCCTGGGACTTCGAGTTCGGGATCGTGAACCAGCACCTGACGTACGCGGTCATGACGTTCGGGCTGGCCGTCCTCGGCGCCGGCAACTACTACGGCGTCGATGCGACGGTCCGCCAGAGCGTCGGGGGCGGGATCCGGCGGTGGCTCTTCTCGGGCGCCGGCGACGACAGCTGGAGGGCGGCGACCGCCTGACCGGCGGCACTCCTGCGGGGCGGTCCCGGGGCGCCGCCCGCACGCCACGCGGCCCCGCCGGCCCAGGAGCCGGCGGGGCCGTTCGCGTGTGCTCGACCGGCGCGTCGCGTCGTTCGAACATCTGGTCGGTTTGACCGCCACGCCGTATACTCGCGGTCCCGTGGCCCGCCGACCCACCGCTCCCGCAGGCCCCGCCGCGACGGCCCCCGTCGAGGACCCGCTCGCGCGCTTCGGGGCGCCTGTCGCCGCCTGGTTCCGGGCCGCCTTCGCGGCGCCGACCCGGGCCCAGGTGGACGGCTGGGCGGCGATCGCCGCTGGCGGCCACGTCCTCCTCCACGCCCCGACGGGCAGCGGCAAGACGCTGGCCGCCTTCCTGTGGGGCCTCGACCGCCTCTTCCGCTCGCCCCCGCCCCCGCGCACGGCGGCCGCGGGCGCCTCGGTGCGGATCCTCTACGTCAGCCCGCTCAAGGCGCTCACCTACGACGTGGAGCGGAACCTGCGGGCACCGCTGGCGGGGATCGCCCTCGCCGGGAGGCGCCTGGGGACGCCGGTGCGGCCGCTGTCCATCGCCTCGCGCACCGGCGACACGCCCTCCGACGAGCGCCGGGCGCTGGCCAAGAGCCCGCCGGAGATCCTCATCACGACCCCGGAGTCGCTCTACCTGCTGCTGACCTCCGCCGCCCGCGAGACCCTGCGCGGCGTGGAGGCGGTCATCGTCGACGAGGTCCACGCGGTGGCCGGCACGAAGCGCGGCGCCCACCTGGCGCTCTCCCTGGAGCGCCTCGAGCACCTGCGCGGCCCGGACGCGCCGCCGCTCCAGCGGATCGGCCTCTCGGCGACCCAGCGCCCGCTCGATCTGATCGGGCGATTCCTCGCCGGCGCCGGGCCGGACCGGGCGGTCGCCATCGTCGACGCCGGGGCGAGGAAGCGCCTCGACCTGCAGGTCGTCGTCCCGGTCGAGGACATGAGCCGGCTCGGCGAGGCGCTGCCCCTCGAGGAGCAGCCCGGCGGCCCCGTCGCCCGGGGCGAGATGCGGGTCAGCATCTGGCCCGCCATCCACCCCCGGATCCTGGAGCTGATCCGGAGCCACCGCAGCACGCTCGTCTTCGTCAACAGCCGGCGCCTCGCCGAGCGCCTGGCCCAGCGCCTCAACGAGCTGGCCGGCGAGGACCTGGTGCGGGCCCACCACGGCTCGATCGCCCGCGAGCAGCGCGTCGCCATCGAGGAGGCGCTCAAGGAGGGCCGCCTCCCGGCGCTCGTGGCGACGAGCTCGCTGGAGCTCGGGATCGACATGGGCGCCATCGACCTCGTCATCCAGGTCGAGTCGCCGACGTCGGTCGCCCGCGGCCTCCAGCGGATCGGGCGCGCCGGGCACCAGGTCGACGAGGTGAGCAAGGGGGTCATCTTCCCGAAGTACCGCGGCGACCTCCTGGAGTGCGCCGTCGTCGCGGAGCGGATGCGCGAGGGCGCCATCGAGTCGACGGCGATCCCCCGCACGCCGCTCGACGTCCTGGCCCAGCAGATCGTGGCCATGACGGTGATGGACCGCTGGTCGGTGGCGGACCTGCACGCCGTCGTGACCCGGGCCATGCCCTTCGAGACGATCACCCGCGAGGCGCTCGAGGGCGTCCTCGCCATGCTGGCCGGGGCCTACCCGTCCGACGAGTTCGCGGAGCTGAAGCCGCGCCTCGCCTGGGACCGGGTGGCCGACACGGTGGAGGGCCGTCGCGACGCGCGGGTCGTCGCGGTCACCTCGGGGGGCACGATCCCGGATCGCGGCCTCTACGGCGTCTTCGTGGCCGGCGAGGCCGGGACGCCCGGCCGGCGGGTCGGCGAGCTCGACGAGGAGATGGTCTACGAGCTGCGCGCCGGGATGCACGGCGACGTCATCGTCCTCGGGGCCAGCAGCTGGCGGGTCGACGAGATCACGCCCGACCGGGTCATCGTCGAGCCCGCGCCCGGGGCAGCCGGGCAAGCTCCCGTTCTGGAAGGGCGACGCGGTCGGGCGGCCGATCGAGCTTGGCCGCGCCCTCGGGGCCTTCGTGCGCGAGGTGGAGGGCGACCTCGCCCGCGGGGCGAAGGGCCGGGCGAGCGCGCTGGCGCGGCTCGCCGAGCGCCACCACCTCGACCAGCTGGCGGCCGAGAACCTCGTCGCCTACCTCGAGGACGAGCGCGAGGCGGCGGGCGCCCTGCCGACCGACCGCCGGATCGTCGTCGAGCGCTTCCGGGACGAGCTGGGCGACTGGCGGCTCGTCCTGCTGACGCCGTTCGGCGGCCGTGTCCACGCCCCGTGGGCGATGGCGATCGAGGCGCGGCTGCGCGAGCGGCTCGGCGCCGAGGTGGCCAGCATCTGGTCGGACGACGGGATCGCGATCCGCCTCCCGGACGGCGACCTCGAGGGGGTGGAGGACGACCTCTTCCCCGACGCCGACGGGGTGGAGGACCTGGTCGTCGCCGCCGTCGGCGGCACGGCCCTCTTCGCCGCGCGCTTCCGGGAGAACGCGGCGCGGGCCCTCCTCCTCCCGCGCCGCCGCCCGGGCACCCGGACGCCGCTCTGGCAGCAGCGCCAGCGGGCCGCGGACCTGCTGGCCGTCGCCAGCCGCTACGGCAGCTTCCCGATCCTCGTCGAGACCTATCGCGAGTGCCTGGCCGACGTCTTCGACCTGCCGGCCCTGCGCGAGGTGCTGCGCGGCGTGGAGCGGCGTGAGATCGCGGTCCACCGGGTCGAGACGCCGCGGGCCACGCCGTTCGCCGCGTCGCTCCTCTTCGACTACGTGGCCGCCTACATGTACGAGGGCGACGCCCCGCTGGCCGAGCGGCGGGCGCAGGCGCTGGCGCTCGACCGCGACCTCCTCCGCGAGCTGCTGGGCCAGGAGGAGCTGCGCGAGCTGCTGGACCCGGCGGCGCTCGAGGAGACGGAGCTCGAGCTCCAGGCGCTCGTCGACGAGCGCCGGGCCGGGTCCGTCGACCAGGTGGCCGACCTCCTGCGCCGCCTCGGCGACCTCTCCGCGGACGAGGTCGCCGCGCGGACCCGGGGCGGCGCGGCCGCCGCCGGCGAGTGGCTGGAGACGCTGGCCGCAACGCGGCGGGCGATCGTGGTCCGGATCGGCGGCGAGGCCCGCTGGATCGCGGTCGAGGACGCCGCGCGGTACCGCGACGCGACCGGGCGCCCAGCCGCCGCCGGGGACGCCCGTCGCGTTCCTGGGCGAGACGCGCGACGCCCTGGGCGGCCTGCTGTCCCGCTGGGCCCGGACCCACGGCCCGTTCCTGGCGGCCGAGCCGGCCCGCCGCTGGGGACTCCCGGTCGGGATCGTGGAGGAGGCGCTGGCGCGGCTCGTGGAGGCGGGCTCGCTCCTGCGCGGCGAGTTCCGGCCCGGCGGCGCGGAGCGCGAGTGGTGCGACCCGGACGTGCTGCGGCTGCTCCGCCGGCGCTCGCTGGCCCGGCTCCGGCGCGAGGTGGAGCCGGTGGACCCGGCCGCGCTGGCGCGGTTCCTCCCGGCCTGGCAGGGGGTGGTGGCGGCGCCGCTGCGCGGGACGGCCGGCGCCGAGGCGCCCGCCCCGCTGCGCGGCCAGGCGGCGCTGGAGCGGCTGGCGGAGGTCGTCGACCAGCTGGCCGGGGTCCCGATCCCGGCCTCGGTCCTGGAGCGCGACGTGCTCCCGGCCCGGGTCCCGGGCTACCAGCCGCGCCTCCTCGACGAGCTCGGCGCCCTCGGCGAGGTCGCCTGGGTCGGCTGCGGACCGCTCGGTCGCGACGACGGGCGCATCGCGCTCTTCCGGCCGGGGCGGGGCGATGTCCTGCGGGCGGCGCTGGTGGCTGCCCAGGCGTCCGCCGCGGATCGCGCGGATGGGCCGCGCCACGCGGCGATCCGGGACCGGCTCGGGCGGCGCGGCGCCTCGTTCTACCGGGAGCTCTTCGCGGCGGCCGGCGGCGGCTCGGACCGCGAGGTCCTCGACGCGCTGTGGGACCTCGTCTGGGCGGGCGAGGTCACGAACGACACGTTCGCCCCGCTCCGGGCCCTGCGCTGGAAGCGCCCGGGGGGCGACCGGCGGCCGCGGCCGGGGCGGCTGACGACGCTGGGGCCGCCCGAGGCCGCGGGGCGCTGGTCGCTGGTGGCGAGCGGCGAGGGAGCGGGGGCCCCGGGCGCGACGGAGCGGCTCCACGCCCTGGCGCTCGTCCTCCTCGATCGCCACGGCGTGCTCACCCGCGAGGCGGTGATGGGCGAGGGCGTCGAGGGCGGGTTCGCCGGCGTCTACCCGGTCCTGCGGGCGCTGGAGGAGGCCGGCCGGATCCGGCGTGGCTACTTCGTCGACGGGCTCGGCGCCGCCCAGTTCGCGCTGGCCGGCGCGCTCGACCGGCTGCGGGCCGTCCGCGAGCCGGATGCCGAGCGCCCCCGCGTCGACCTCCTCGCGGCCGCCGACCCGGCCCAGCCGTACGGCGCCGCGCTGCCGTGGCCCCGCCGCGGCGACGACGACCGGCGCTCCGTTCCAGCGCGCCGCCGGCGCCTACGTGGTGCTCGTGGACGGGGCGGCCGTCCTCTACGTGGAGCGCGGCGGCAAGGGACTCGCGACGTTCCCGGCGGCCGACGATCCGGAGCGGGCGGGCCTCGCCCTGGCGGCGCTCGGCGGGCTGCTCGGCGACGGCCGCCTCCGCGAGCTCGTCCTCTCCCGCGTCGACGGGACGGCACTGGGCCCCGGGGATCCGTGGCGGGCGCGCCTGGTCGACGCCGGCTTCGTGCCCGGCTACCGGGGCATGGCCCTGCGGCCCCGGCGGTAGGGGACGAGACCCGATGCCCGAGGGGGACACGCTCTTCCGGACGGCCGCCGGGCTGCGGCCGCACCTGCTGGGGCGAACGGTGACGACGGCCCGGGCCCGGGTCCCGGGGCCGCAGGTCGAGCGGATCGTCGGGGCCACGATCGTGGCGGTCGACGCCGTCGGGAAGAACCTGCTGGTCCGCTTCGACAACGGCCTCGAGCTGCGGACGCACCTCCGGATGCACGGCTCCTGGCACCGCTACCGGCCCGGCGAGCCGTGGCGCCGCCCGGCGGCTCGGGCGGTCCTCGTGCTCGAGGTCCCGGGCGCCGTCGCCGTCTGCTTCGATGCCCCGGTCGTCGAGCTGCTCGAGACGCGGGCCGAGGCGCTCCACCCGCCGCTCGCCGGCCTCGGCCCGGACGCCACCGGCGATGCCTTCGATCGCGACGAGGCGCGGCGGCGCCTGCGGGATCCCGGGCGAGCCGGACGGACGATCGCCGAGGCGCTCCTCGACCAGCGGGCGCTCGCCGGGATCGGCAACGTCTACAAGAGCGAGGTGCTCTTCATCGAGCGGGTCGACCCGTTCTCGGCGGTGGCGGCGCTCGACGACGCGACGCTCGCGCGGCTCGTGGACCGCGCGCGGGCGCTCCTCCTGGCGAACCGGGCGCTCGGCCGCGCGGGTCACGACGGGCCTGGCCGGGGGAGGTGCCGCGACGGCGGTGATCGCCGGCCCGGGCGCACGGGCGCCGGGGCCCGGGTCCGGCTCTGGGTCTACCGCCGGGCCGGCCGGCCGTGCCGGCGCTGTGGCACGCTGGTCGTGGCTCGCCGCCACGGCGACCTGCCGCGGACCACCTACTGGTGCCCGCGCTGCCAGCCGCCCGGCGGGACTCCCGGGGAGGGATCCTGATGAGCGACCCATCGATCGACGTGCGCTGCGGCCGGGACGGCACCGGCTGGCTCTGCCTGGTCCGCGTCCGCGAGGGCCCGTTCGCGACCGAGCACCGGGTGACGGTCGCCCCCGCGGACCTCGCCCGGCTCGACGCCGGCGCCGCCGACCCGGAACGCCTCGTCGGGGCGGCCTTCGCCTTCCTCCTCGCGCGCGAGCCGGCCTCCTCGATCCTGCGCTCGTTCGACCTGCCCGTGATCGGCCGCTACTTCCCGGGCTGGGAGGACGACGTCCGGGCCCGCCTGGCGGAATAGGGGACCGGGCCTCGCGGGCGGGTGGGCCGGAGTCAGCCGGCAGCTCACGAAGCCCGTGGCGACGGTGGCCGTGTCGACGGCCAGCGAATCTGACTGCTCAAGCGGCCAGCGATCTTGTCACCGGGGTCGAACCGCAGGATAGCGGCGCCAGGGGTGGTCCGAGGCTGGGGGCATCGGTGGATGGGCCGGCGAGGAGCGGGCAGGGGCGCGCTCGCGGAGGATGACCGGCCGCTCGGGAGCCGGCACGACGGGATGGAGGATGCCGTCGACGCGGGCCCACAGGCTGCCGTCGAGCCGCTCCTCGACGACGACCTCGCCGCGCCATCCCGGGGCGGCCGGCTGGCCGAGCAGCATGAGGGTCCGCCCGGCGAGGGTGACCGTGCCGTCACGGGCGACCCGGCGGGGATGGGTGAAGCAGAAGAGCGACTCCGGCGAGCGGTCGGCCGGCACCGGCCGCCAGGCCGGCTCGGGGTTCGCCGGGGGAACCGCGAAGCGGGCGTTGTGGCGTGGCAGGTAGGTCGCGAGGACGGCGTTCGCCTCCTCCCGCGTGGCCGCTCCGGCCAGCCGCAGCTCGATCACGAGGCGATCCTGGAGGGTGCCCCAGAGGCGCTCGACGCGGCCCTTGGCCTGCGGGCTGCGGGCCGCGATCCAGGCGATCCCGGCCGCCTCGAGCGCCCGCCCGAACTGGGTCCGCGCTGTCCGGCCCGTGAACTGCTCGGCGAGGGTGGCGACATGCCGGCCGTGCCAGAAGATCCCGTGGCGGTCGGAGTAGATGCCGAGCGGCAGGCCCTGGAGGGTCGCGGTCTGGCGGAGCATCTCGAAGTAGCCCGCGGCATCCTCAGCGTCGCGGAAGGTCCCACCCGTGACGTGGCCCGAGGCGTCGTCGATCCCGCCGACCAGGGTGAGCCAGGGTCCCCGGCCCTCGAGCCAGTCGTGGCGGCTGCCGTCGACCTGGAGGAGCAGGCCCGCCTGGGTCATCCGCTCCCGGCGGGTCCGGTGGCCCCGCGGGCGGCGGGTCCGGGCGGCGGGCAGGCCCGCCTCGGCGAGCACCCGGCGCAGGGTCCGCTCGGGGATGACGAGCTCCTCCCGCTCGGCGAGCAGGTCGGCGAGGTGGGCCCGGTTGGCCCCGGCGTACGTCGTGGAGGCAAGCTCCACGAGGCGGGCCCGAGCCGCATCGTCGAGGCGGTTGGCCGGGACCCGGCCCCGGTTGCCGTGGACGAGGGCCGCCGCCGAACGGTCGGAGCGATAGGCCGCCAGGAGACGCCGGACCGTCCGGACCGTCACCCTGAGACTGGCCGCTGCTTCGGCCGCGGTGTTCTCGCCGGTGAGCAGGTGGTTCAGCACGTACAGGCGTTGCTGGGCGCGAGCGTCCAAGGTGATCGTCTCCCTCTCCATGGCGGTGAGGGTGACAAAGTCGCTGGCCGCTTATGGGTGACAAAGTCGCTGGCCGTT
>CAWHCW010000002.1:0-297927 GCA_963827965.1 uncultured Chloroflexia bacterium
CGAGGCGAGCCGCGGCGCGATCGCCGGCGGGCGCGGTACCAGGCGAGGTACTCGAGAAGCTCCTCCCGCTCGTCGTCGGTAAGGTCGGCGAAGAGTGCCGCACTGACCGTTTCGGCGCCGTTCTGGTCGTGCTCTCCGGGGACGCGATAGCCGCTCAGGCGCATGAGCTCGGCGTACGGCACCGCCAGGGCCTCGCTCAACCGGAGCAGGACATGCGGTGAGGGCTTCTTGACCGCGTCGTTCTCGAGCCGGCTGAGGTAGGCGGCCGAGATGCCTGCCGCCCGCGATGCCTCGACGGCCGACAGCTCGCGAACCTCCCGCGCCCGCCTGAGCACGGCGCCGAACGCCAGGGTCACGATCGCTCCGTACCTACAGTGAGATTATGGAAACTACAGTTGACAATACCACCGTCGCGTGGTCCACTGCAAGCACAGCAGTGGCCGGTGCGTCGCCCGGCGGTGGACTTCCTCCCCCGCTTCCCCGGATGCCTGGAGGGAAGGAACGAGTGCAATGGGCTTCTTCGCCTGGATCGTCGTCGGCGCCATCGCCGGCTTCCTGGCCAACCAGATCATGTCCTCCAGCAAGGGCCTGCTCATGATGGTCGTCCTCGGCATCGTCGGCGGCCTGGTGGGCGGGTTCGTGGCCACGTCCGTGCTCAAGGTCGGCACCGTCAACGGGATCAACCTCGAGAGCATCTTCATCGCGACGCTTGGCGCGATCGCGATCCTCTTCGTGGCGAGCTTCGCGGTCGGTTCGCGCGGTCTCCTGCGCGGCCGGCGATGAGGGCGTCATGACGACCGCCAAGCCCAGGCGGCGCGCCCCCCGGCCCGCCGCCCCCGCTCGCGGCGCTCGGAAGCGCCTGGCAGGCGCCGGCCAGCGCGTGTCGGGAGCCCTTTCGACGGCTGGTTCGAGCGCCACCCGGCTCGTGGACCGCCTGCCCGCCACCGTCCGCGCGACGCGGATCGGCGTGGAGAGCACCACGGCCGCCCTGCAGGCCCTGCCCGACTCGACGCTTCGCTGGATCGCGGCCACCTCGGTCGGGCTGGGCGCCGGACTCCGCCTCGCCGGTGCGCCGCGGCTGGTCAGTGCGGCAGGGGCCGCGCCGGCCCTGCTCGTGGGCATGGCCATCGCCCTGCGCCCGCCGAAGCCCGCCCTCCCGGCCCATCACCACGACGATGCGTCACCGGAAGGGACAGCCGACACGACCGCCGAGCACGAGGGCGCCATCGGGAAGGCCGTGGGCAAGCCCGAGGGCAAGCCTCCCGCGTCGCGCGGCGCCCGCCAGAAGGCCTAGCCCAGGACGACCCGGACCCGGTGCGTCGCGCCGTCGTCGACGAGCGGGATCGCCGCCCCGCCGCCCGTCAGCGCCTCTCCGTCGAGCTCCGCCGATGCCACCCCGCGACTGACCCCGCGGGGGTTCTCCACGGCGATCTCGTAGCGGGCGGTGTGATAGCGGAAGTCGATCTCGTAGCCGGGCCAGGCGCGCGGGATGCAGGGATCGATGAGCAGCGTCGTCCCGCGCAGGCGGAATCCCAGGATCCACTCGACGCCGGCCTGGTACATCCAGCCCGCCGACCCGGTGTACCAGGTCCAGCCGCCGCGGCCGACGTGCGGCGGCTCGGTGTAGACGTCGGCCGCCATGACGTACGGCTCCACCTTGTAGCGGTGGACCCCGGCCCGGGTGGCGGCGTGGTTGATGGGATTCAGGATGGAGAACAGCTCGCCCGCCTTGTCGCCCTCGCCCAGGGCGGCGAAGGCGAGGATCGACCAGATGGCCCCGTGGGTGTACTGGCCGCCGTTCTCCCGGATGCCCGGCAGGTAGCCCTTGATGTAGCCCGGATCGACGTCGGATCGGTCGAACGGCGGGGTGAACAGGAGGACGAGCCCGTCACCGCGGCGGACGAGGTACTCCTCCACCGCGGCCATCGCCCGCTCGGCATGCGGGAGGATTGGCGGCCCCCGACAGGACGCTCCACGACTGGGCGATCGAGTCGATCCGGCACTCGGCGTTGAGGGCGGAGCCCAGCGGCGTGCCGTCGTCGAAGAAGGCGCGGCGGTACCAGTCGCCGTCCCAGCCGTGGCGCTCGAGCGCCCGCCGGAGCGCCTTCATGCTGGCTCGCCAGCGCTCTGCGCGCGGACGCTCGCCGCGGGCCTCCGCGATCGGCACGAAGGCGGCCAGGACGGTGTGCAGGAACCAGCCGAGCCAGACGCTCTCGCCCCGGCCCTCGTTGCCCACCCGGTTCATGCCGTCGTTCCAGTCGCCCGATCCGATGAGCGGCAGCCCGTGGGCCCCGACCGCGAGGCTCCGGTCGAGCGCCGCGCGCGCAGTGCTCGAACAGCGAGGCTGACTCCGGCGAGCGTGCCCGGCTGGAAGTAGGCGTCCACCTGGTCCGGCAGCAGGGCGGGCCCGTCGAGGAAGGGGACGGTCTCGTCGAGGACCGCCGTGTCGTCCGTGACCGCCAGGTAGCGACCGACGGCGTACGGCAGCCAGAGGCGATCGTCCGAGATCCGGGTCCGGACGCCCCGACCCGACGGCGGATGCCACCAGTGCTGGACGTCTCCCTCGGCGAACTGGCGGCGCCGCGGCCCGCAGCAGGTGCTCCCGGACGAGCTCGCGCCGCGACGGTCACGAGGGCGATGACGTCCTGCAGCTGGTCGCGGAACCCGTAGGCGCCGCCGGCCTGGTAGAAGGCCGTCCTGGCCCACATCCGGCAGGCGAGCGTCTGGTAGATGCAGCCAGCGGTTGAGCATGATGTCCATGGAGCGGTCGGGCGTCCGGACCTGGATCGTGCCCTGCGTGTCGTCCCACTGGCTCGCCACCCCGCGCAGCGTCGCCTCGTGGTCGGCCATCCGCCCGCGGCGGATCAGGTCGGCCGCCGCCGCGGCCCCGTCCGCCGCGCCGAGCAGCACGCGGACCTGCGTCCGCGCCCCGGCGGCGAGCTCGAAGCTGGTCTGCAGGGCGGCGCAGGGATCCAGGCCGGCGCCGGCGGCTCCCCGCAGCCGGTGTCCGCGGTCCAGGCCGGCGGGCAGGTCGGGAGCGCCATTGCGGCCGAGGAACTCGGTCCGATCCGCCGTCCACGCCGTCTGCCGTCCGCCGAGGTCGAGGAAGGCGACCTGGTCGCCGAACTCGGTGTTCCACGAGTTGCGCACCAGGATCGCCTGCGTCTCCGGCTCGAGGGCCGTGACGATCCGGGGGGCGCTCGCCCCGCGCGAGGTGCCCAGCGCCCATTCGGCGTAGGCGGTCACCGAGAGGCGCCTGGAGCGCCCGGACCGGTTCTCGATGGTCAGCACCGAGATCTTCAGGGGATCGTCGAGCGGGACGAGCTGGACGAGGTCGAGCCCGATGCCGTCGTGCAGGTGCTCGAACCGGCTGTATCCGGCGCCGTGATGGGCGACGTACGTCGATTCCTCGCAGCGGATCGGCTGGGCCGTCGGCCCCCACAGCTCGCCGCTGTCCTCGTCCCGGACGTAGATCGCCTCGCTCACCGGGTCGCAGACCGGGTCGTTGGACCAGGGCGTGAGCTGGTTCTCGCGGGCGTTCCCGGACCACGTGTAGCCCGCCCCGGACTCGGAGACCTGGAACCCGAACGACGCGTTGGCGATCACGTTCAACCAGGGCGCCGGGGTGGACTGCCCCGGGCCGAGGAAGGCGACGTACTCCCGCCCGCCATCGGCAAAGCCACCGAGCCCGTTGAAGAACTCCAGCTCCGGGCGCGCCGCCGACACCTCGCTCCAGGTCCGGCGGGAGCCGCTCGGCGCTGCGGGCGTGGCGATCCTGTCGGGAGGGCGCTCCAGGCGGATGACCTGGTCGGCGAGGCTGCCGCGCCGGCTCAGCAGGACGGCCCGGGCGGCCGCCTGGAGGAGCGTGCGGTCCTCGGTGGAGATCAGGTCGCCGCGCAGGATGTACACCCCGCCGTGGCCCCGATGGCCTTCGGGGACCAGGATGGACTGGCTCGTCCGGACGAGGGCCTCGAGCGAATCGTGGAGGCTCTGGGCGTAGGTGGCGCCATGCTCGTTGAGGATCACGAGGTCCACGTCCAGGAGCTTGAGGCGCCAGTACTCGTGGGCCCGGAGCAGCTGGCGGACGATGTCGAGGTCCTCGGCCTCGTCGATCCGCACCATGACGATGGGCAGGTCGCCCGAGATGCCGTGGGCCCACAGGCCGGGTGCCCCCCGCTCGTTGCTGGCGAGCAGGCCCGCCGACGGCCGCAGCGACGGGTCCGAGTAGAGGATCCGGTTGGCCAGGCGCTGGAAGAGATGGGCCTCGTCGGCCTCGATCCCCAGGTGATGGAGCTGGACCTGGGCGCTCGTCCAGGCCAGGGTCGCCGCCCGTTCGAAGGTTGCCGACTCACGGTACTTGTCGGCCAGGTCCAGGACATCCTCGCGCGACTCGGCGACGACCGTGGAGAAGATGGCGTGGACCGTCGCGCCGGGGGCGAGGGTGACCCGGCAGCGGAGGCTGAAGATCGGGTCCAGGACCGGGCCGACCGTGTTCGAGAGGGGACGCCCGTCGATGACCGAGACCGGCGAGCGGACCGACCGGCCTCGGCCGAGGAAGCGGGCGCGATCCGTCTCGTACTGGATGACCCCGACGGCATCGTCCTCCACCGCCGCAACGTGGGCGGCCCAGATCGGCTGGTCCTGGGGTGATCGGGGACGGCGGGTCGCCAGCAGGGCGCCGATCTCGGGGACGAACTCGGTCTGGACGAACAGGTTCTGGAAGGCCGGGTGGGCCGCATCGGCCGCCTGCGGCGCGAGCGCGACCTCCGCGTACGACGTCAGCTCGAGCTGGCGCTCGTGCGAGCCGAGATTCGTCAGCGTCACGCGGCGGATCTCCGCGTCGTGCTCCGCCGAGACCACGATGGTCAGGCCGGTCGCGATCGACCCGTCGCGACGGGAGAACTCGGCGTGATCCTCGGCGTAGGTGACCTCGTAGCTGTCGGCCTCGATGCCGCTGGGCTGGTGGCCCGCCGACCACACCGCCCCGCTGTGCATGTCGCGCAGGAAGAGATAGCTGCCCCACGAGTCGCGGGTCACGTCCTCGCGCCAGCGGGTCACCGCGATGTCGCGCCAGCGGCTGTAGCCGGATCCCGCGGCCGTCACCATGACCGCGTACCGCCCGTTCGACAGGAGGTGGGTTCGCGGGATCGCGTCGTGGGGCGAGGTGAAGCGACGGAGGACCGGCGGCACGAGATCGCGCACGTCGGCGGCGCTCTTCACCTCTTCGGCGCGCGGCCGGGCCACGAGGACGTCGCGCGGCACGCGCTCCTGGAGCAGCAGCTCCGTCGCCTCGACGATCGGGTCGGCATGGAATCGCTCGACCATGACGCGGTCGTTGAGGACGTTGCCGATGGCCACCAGGGCCATCCCCTGGTGATGGGCCATGTAGCTCTTCACGATCGCGACCGTCGCCCCTTCGGGGAGCCGGCGGGCCGTGAAGTCGAGCGCCTCCCGGAAGCCGTACTGCCCGCTCGCGCCGGCGCTGCGCAGGCGGGCGAAGTTGCGGACCGCGGCCTCGGGCTGGATCATCGCTGCCAGGGCCGTCGCGTAGGGGGCCACGACGACGTCCTCGCTCAGGCCCCGCTTGAGGCCGAGGCCGGGCACGCCGAAGCCCGAGTACTGGTACGCCTGCTCCAGGTCACGGGCGTTGAATGCCGACTCGGAGATGCCCCAGGGCACGCCGAGCTCGGCGGCATAGCTCATCTGGCGGGCGACGACCAGGCGGTAGGTGTGGTCGAGCAGGCTGTGGGCGGGAGCGCGCATGACGAGGGCCGGCATGAGGTACTCGAACATGGATCCCGACCAGGAGATGAGGGCGGAGCCGCGGCCCACGGGCGTCAGCGCCCGACCCAGCCGGAACCAGTGGTCCGGGGCGACCTCCCCCTTGGCGATCGCCAGGAAGCTGGCGAGGCGGGCCTCGGAGGCGAGCAGGTCGTAGTAGCTGGGATCCAGGGTGCCATCGCGGACTCGGAACCCGATCGAGAGGAGCTTGCGCGTCGGGTCGAACAGGAAGCTGAAGTCCATCTCCTCGAAGAGCTGCTGGGCTTGCCCGGCGATCGCCTGGAGCCGTCGAACGAGCGCCGCCGCGGCAGCCGACCCATCGCCGGCCTCCGGGACGGGCGGATCGGACAGCTCGGCAATCGTCGGGAAGCCGGTCAGCCGGGGCGACGGCTGGAGCAGGGCGAGGTCTCGAACGTGGCTGCTCACGGCCAGCCGGGCCGCCTCGGCCCAGGTCACCAGCTCGCCTTCCGCGCCGTCTCCCCGCTCTGCCGTGAGGGCCGTGGCAACGTCCGACAGGGTCCGGGCGTACGCGGCGAGCTCGTCCAGGCGGGCGGCCCAGGCCTCGGGCGTGGCGGGGACGTCGGCGCCGACCCCGGCCGGCAGATCGAGGGCTTCGTCGAGGTCGCGGCGGGTCAGCGTCTGGCTTCTCCGGTCGTCGCCGATCGCGCCGGCAGCCGCGCGGGTCAGGGCGATCCCATCGCCGATCCCGGCCAGCGCGGCCGCGACCGGGAGCGGCTGGTCGACCATCTGGCGGCAGGCGTTGGCCAGCGTGAGGAGGTGGCCGGCGAGATTGCCGCTGTCGACCGACGACACGTAGGCCGGCTCCAGCCGATGCAGGTCGCGGGTGTCGTACCAGTTGTAGAGGTGCCCCCGGAAGCGCTCGAGGCTGCGGATGGTGGCGAGCGTCGCCTCCAGGCGCTCCACCATCTCCAGCGTGCCGATCCAGCCGAAGTCTCGCGCCGTCACGGTCGCCAGGAGGTACATCCCGATGTTCGTCGGCGAGGTGCGATGCTCGACGACCGGCCGGGGATCGTCCTGGAAGTTGTCCGGCGGGAGCCCATGGTCCTCCGGGCCGACGAAGGCCTCGAAGAACCGCCAGGTCCGGCGGGCGATGAGGCGGAGCGCCCCGACGTCGGCGGCCGACAGCTGCTCGGCGGCCGATTCGGCCGGTGGCAGGCTGACCCAGCGGGCGATCAGGGGCGAGAGCAGCCACAGGAAGACGAGCTGGGCGGCGATCCAGCCGGCGCCCGGCTTCACGGCCAGGACGAGGACCGCGACCCCCACCGCGATCGCGATCCCGCCCCCCATCTGCCGGTAGAACCCCCCGAGGCCAAGATCGCCGCTGGCCTTTGCCTGCGCGGCGGTCGTCCATTCCAGGAGGTTCCGGCGGGTGACATACAGCCGGGCCAGGGTTCGCAGGATCGCGTCGACCATCAGCCAGGCCTGGTGGGCAAGGAACGCCAGGCCGAGGCCAACGTTGCTGGCCGCGAGGGAGATGTCCGCGCCCACGGCACGCAGGTGGCTGCGCTTCGAGATGTTCTGCCGTCGCGGCAGCAGTCCGCCCAGGACGGGCAGCGCCTCCGGGACGATCACCGACGCAACGACGAAGGTGGTCCACAGGACGGCGGAGACCGAGGGGAGCGTCCAGGCGGCGACGAGCGTGGCCAGCGTGAGCGGCGCGGACAGGGTCCGGCGCAGGTTGTCGACCATCTTCCAGCGGGCGATGCCGGGGATCGAGCCCTGGCTTCGGCGGCCCTGGGCGTCGCGGGCCCGGCCGAGAATCCAGGGCAGGAGCTGCCAGTCGCCCCGCGCCCAGCGGTGCTGGCGGGCCGCGGAGACCAGGTAGTTGGATGGGAACTCGTCGAAGAGCTCGACGTCGGTCACCAGCCCGGCTCGGGCGAAGACGCCTTCGAACAGGTCGTGGCTCAGGAGCGCGTTCTCGGGCACCCGGTCCGCCATCGCCGCGCTGAAGGCGTGGAGGTCGTAGATCCCCTTGCCGGTGAAGCTCCCCTCCTGGAACAGGTCCTGGTAGACATCGGAGACAGCGGACGCATACGGGTCGATCCCGGCCGAACCGGAGTAGATCCGCTGGAAGAGCGATCCCTCGTGCTGGGCCGGGAGCGTGGAGGTGATCCGCGGCTGGAGCACCCCGTAGCCCTGGGTCACCCGGCCGGTCCGCGAGTCGAAGGTCGGCTGGTTCAGCGGATGGGCGATCGTCCCGACGAGCCGCCCCACCGCGCCCCGGGGCAGCCGGGTATCGGCGTCGAGGGTGACCACGTAGCGCACGTCCGGCGGCGGGGTCGACGCGGCCCGCCCGCTGGTCAGGATGCTGGTGGTCGTCGAGCCGCGCAGGACGGCATTCAGCTCGAGGAGCTTGCCGCGCTTGCGCTCCCAGCCCATCCAGCAGCCCTCGGCCGCGTTCCAGCGTCGCCTTCGATGGAAGAGCAGGAAGCGGGCGCCTCCCCCCGGGGCCTCGCCGTGGCGCGCGTTGAGCCGGTCGATGGCCGCCGCCGCCGCCGAGAGGAGCTCGTCGTCGCCAGGGACGCTGCTCAGTCGGGGCGTCCAGCCAGTCCGACAGCAGGGCGAACCGGAGATCGCCCTCCCGGTTCCCCAGGTAGTGGACCTCCAGGCCGCCGACCTGGGCCTCGACGTCCGCCTCGCTGGTGAGGAGCATCGGCACCACGACGAGCGTCCGCAGCCGCGACGGCACGCCATCGTCGAGATCGAGCCGGGGCAGCGCCCGGGGGCCCAGGACGTTGGTGACCAGGCGGTTGACGAGGGCGATCGCGAGGTCCGAGGCGGGAGCCAGGGCGAGGATCGCGACCACGAGGAGGCCGACGCTCGCAGGGCCCCCGAGCCCGGACAGCAGGAGGGGCACGGCGAGGATGAGCGCGGTGACCAGGGCATTGGTCCCGAGGTAGCCTCTCGCGCCGGCCCGGAGACAGGCGCGCCGCAGGCGGCCCGCGAGGGGTACCCGGGCGTGGAGGGCGCGCTCGAACGCGGCGCGGCCGTCCGAGATCAGGTAGTAGCCTGGATCCCGGCGCCGGGTCGCGAGGGACGGTTCGACGTCGTCAGCCGCCGGCGCGGTGGCCGCCAGCGCCGCGGCCTTGCGGGCGACCTCGATCTCGGTCAGGCCCGAGCCGCGGGCCAGCTCCTCGACGGCGTGGCGATAGCGATCGCGCGTCGCGAAGTCCATCTCCGCGAACGGACCCGCGGCGCCAAGGACCTCGTCGACCACGCTGACGCTTTCGACGAACTCGGCCCAGTCGAACCACGAGATGAGGCGCATGCTCGTGATCACGTTGCGGACGGTCACGTTCATGGTCGCCTGGCGCTGGTGGTCGAGGCGGACCATCTCCTCGGCGGTGGTCCCCTGCGCCGCGAGGAGCTCCTCCAGCCAGCGGAGGGCCGGGGCTGACCGCGGGGTCCTGGTCGCGCAGGCGCTGGAAGAGCTGGACGCGGGCCGCCGTCGGGAGCGAGGCCCGCGCGAGCCGGCGCAGGGATGCCGCGGCGCCCTCCGGGCCGTCCGGGCCGAGGCCGAGCACGCCGTCGGCGAGGTCGTCGGCCGTCTGCCGCGCCGCCCGGCTTCGCACGATCTGCTCCGCGAGGCGGCGCAGGTTGTCGACCAGGAGGATCCGGAGGCTGATCGCGACTGCCCACAGCTCGCCGATCGTCAGCGGCTCGACGCCCTGGTAGGCGCGCACCATGCGGCGCAGGCTTTCCGGGTCGAAGCGGCTGTCCGTGTGGGCGATGTAGGCCCAGGCCAGGCCCAGGACCCGCGGGTAGCCCGCGAGATGGCCCCCCGCCAGCTTGGGGAGCTCGCGGTAGTAGTCCGGGGGCAGGTCGTCGCGGATCTCGCGGAGCTGCTCGTCGACGATGGGGAAGTTGTCGACGAGCCACTCGGCGGCCGGCGTGATCGACCGTTCGTCCTTGATCGCCCGCGCCAGGACGCGGTACGACTCCACCAGGACGCGCCCGTTGTCGGCGATGCGGGGCGCGACGGCGTGTCCCCGCCGGGGCGCGTCGGTGACCGCCTGGGCAGCGGCCAGGGTCTGGGCGTGCTGCTCCAGCCGCTCCACGCTGAAGAGCTCGGCGAGGATCGGCTCCTCGAGCTCGGCCGGCAGGCGAACCCCCCGGCGGTCGCGACCGGGCGGGTCCCGGAGGGACTGGTTGGATGTCATCGTCCGCTTTCAGCGCCTGGCCGGACCCGGCCTACCTTCGCCTCCAGCTGGAGACGTGTCGATGATAGCGACCACCTTTCGGGAGCATCCGAACGTTCGGCCCGTGACCAACGACCCGGGGACGACGCTCACCGGAGTGAGATAATTCGGGCAGCCTCCTGCGCACCGAGGATCGAGCCATGACGCTTGGCATTGAGAGCGCACCGCCAGCCGAAGCACGTCGCGCGCTGGTGCTCCACGATCGGCCCCTGGTCGTTGACCTCATCACCCTGACCCTGAATCACGGTCTCTTCGTCGTTCGGGCGGCGGACAGCCTGGCCGCGGCGGAGGCGATCCTGGCCGAGTGGCCCCCGGACATGACCGTGGTCGACATGGACCACGACGACAGCACCGCCCTGCTCCAGCGGCTGGGCGCCTCGAACACCCTGACCCGGAGCGTGACGCCGGTCCTGGGCCTGACCCGGCGCGGGGACCTCAAGACGAAGCTCCGGGCGTTCGATCTCGGGGTCGACGACATCCTGGCGATGCCCTTCTCGCCGGAGGAGCTCCTGGCCCGGGCCATCGTCATCACCCGTCGGGCGTCGGGCACCAACCGGCCCATCGTTCCCACGATCAGGATCGGCGAGATCGAGATCGACATCGTCAGCCGCCAGGTGCGCGCCGGCAACTCGGTGGTGCACCTCTCCGGCATCGAGCAGAGCCTGCTCTACCTCCTCGCCAGCCGGGGCGGACGGGTCGTGACGAGGGAAGAGATCCTCGATGCCGTCTGGGGCCCCGACTTCGTGAGCGAGAGCAACATCGTGGATCGCCACATCCGGAGCCTGCGGATCAAGCTGCAGAACGACTATCGGCATCCGCGCTTCATCGCCACGGTCCCCGGCGAGGGCTATCGCTTCATCCCGACCTTCTCGAACACGGGCTGGGACGGCGGGCGGGCGCCGGGCGAACCGCCGCGCCGCTGAGCGGCGCCGGGCCGCTGCCCGTCGTCGAGGGAGCCACGCCCGAACGCGCCGCGTGAGCTCGGTCGGCGCTGCGCCCGTCCCTCGGCTGCGGCCGCGGTCAGATGACGGACCGTCATGACGCGGCCGCGTTCGGGCCTGACACTCGTGGGCGACTGGCACAGCGCCCGTCATTCATCGGTCGCACGATCCCGCGAGGTGGGGCCCGTTCTGGGCGCCGGGCCCACCTTGCTCCACGCGGCGGTGCGTTGGCGGGCGTTGGGCGGGTCCGCCCGGGGCGGGGCGCCGAACCCGCCCCCGGACGATCGACGTCGGCGGACGCCGCGGTACGGCGACGTGACCAGGTCGGAATGGGAGGGAAGAACCCTATGGGAATCATCGCCTGGATCGTGGTCGGCGCGATCGCCGGCTTCATCGCCACCTTCATCATGGGGAACCGGGAAGGCATCCTCATGACGATCATCCTGGGCATCGTCGGGGCGGTCGTCGGCGGCTTCCTTGCGGGAGCCTTCCTCAACCTCAAGGATCCCACCGGCATCAACGTCGAGACGATCGTCGTATCCGTGATCGGCGCGATCATCGTCATCTTCGTCGTGGGCCTGCTTACCGGCGGCCGCCGTCGGTCGATCTGAAGCGGCGAAGCCACGCCAACGACCGTTGCGAGGACCACCGCGCGAGAAGGTCGATGGACGAAGCGTCAGGGAGACCGAGATGACCGACGAGCACACCAAGGGCGCCGTCAGCAAGGTCCGGGGCAAGCTCGAGGAAGGGCTCGGGAGGCTGACCGGCAATCGGAAGCAGGAAGTCACGGGCAGGGCCAGGCAGGTCCAGGGCGCCGGGCAGGAGGGCCTTGGCGACATCCAGGACGCCGTCCGAAAGCCCAGGGACACGAAGCCCTGAACCGCTGGCCAGGGTACGACCGGGCTGTCGTCGCGACCCGTGACGCGAGCCCGGTCTCTGCCCCCCATCCGTCCTTCGGAAGTCGCGTCATGCCGACGGGCCCGCGGCTCCGGCCGATCGCGTTGGTGGCTCTGCGCAGCCTCGCCCTCATCGCGATCGCGATGCTCCTGATCCTGGTCCTCCTGCCGGCGGCGATCGGAGCGGTGGGGATCCAGGTGGCGAGCGGCGCCTGATCTTGCGATCCTGGTGCGGCGTTCCAGGTCCGCGGCGGCCGCCCGACGCTCCACCCGCCGCTCGGGCGCGTGGCCGCGCCCCAGAAAGGAGTCCAGCGAGATGTGCCTGAACTGTGGCTGCATGCGGGCCCACGACGACATGGGCAAGCCCGCGGTCAACATCACCTATGAAGTCGTGAAGCGGGCGGCGGACGGCAACGGGATGACCGTCGACGCCACGCTGGCCATGATCGCCCGCACCAGCGAGAAGGATCGCGGGGATCACCCGGCGGAGTACGCCGCCCAGTCGGCCCCTGATCTCGGCCGCCTCGACGATGACGGTGGCCCTCCGGTTGCCTGATGCCCGCGCGCCCGCCCGCTGAAGGGGCCGCGGCGACCGTGGTTGGGAGGCCGTGACCGGTGGCTGACAGCGCAGCCCCCACGTAGACTCGCACCGCATGGATAGCGCGCCGGGCCGCACGGCCGCCTCGCTCCTCGTCGAATGCCTCGCGGCGGAGGGCTGCGAGTACGTCTTCTCCGTGCCCGGCGAGGAGACGATGGACATCCTCGAGGCGCTCGCCGCCAGCGAAGCCGTCCGCCACGTCACGACCCGCCACGAGCAGGGCGCGGCGTTCATGGCCGACGTCTACGGCCGCCTGACCGGGCGGGCGGCGGTCGCGATGGCCACCCTCGGGCCCGGGCGCGACGAACCTCGTCACCGGGATCGCCGACGCCTACCTCGACCGCGCGCCGATGGTCGCGCTCACCGGCCAGGCGGGCTCCGACAAGCTCCACAAGGAGGCCCACCAGCTCGTCGACATCGTCCGGATGCTCGAGCCGGTCACGAAGTGGAACCACGCGGGTCGAGCGCTCGGCGCGATCCCCGAGATCGTGCGCAAGGCCTTCCGCGTGGCCGCAGCTGGAGAAGCCCGGGCCCGACCCACATCGAGCTGCCCGAGAACCTCGCCGCGATGCCGCGGTCGGACGCCGACGCTCCGGCCCGCTCGAGCCCGACCCAGGCCTACTTCCCGGAGCCGACCGACGAGGCGATCGCGCACGCGGCCCGGCTGCTGGCCGGGCTCGAGCGGCCCATCGTGCTGGCCGGCAACGGCGTGCTCCGGCGCAGGCGCCGCGCCGGAGCTGCGCGCCTTCGCGCGCGGCCTGCACGTCCCGGTGGCGGTCACGTTCATGGGCAAGGGCGCGATCGACGACCGGACCCACCTCTCGCTGATGGCCGTCGGGCTCCAGGCGCGCGATCACGTCCTGTCGGGCTTCGACCGCGCCGACCTCGTGGTCGTCGGTCGGCTACGACCTCGTCGAGTACGCGCCGGCTCGCTGGAACCCGGACGGGCACAAGCGGATCATCCACATCGACACGCAGCCGGCCGAGGTCGACGCCGCGTACCAGCCGGAGGTGGAGCTGATCGGCGACATCGAGGGGACGCTCCGGCGGCTGCTCGCCGCGGTCCTGCCGCCAGGGCATCGGCGGGCGCGACGCCGAGCGCAGCGCCACGCGGCCGGCGAGGTCGCTCGTCCACGCCGGACCTGCGCACGGCGCTGCTCGCGGAGCTGGGCGCCTACGAGGCACGACGACGGCTGGCCGATCAAGCCCCAGAAGGCCATCGCCGACCTGCGCCGCGCCCTCGGGCCGGCGGACATCGTGGTCAGCGACGTGGGCGCCCACAAGGTCTGGGTCGCGCGGCTCTACCAGGCCTACGAGCCGAACACCGTGATCATCTCCAACGGCTTCGCGGCGATGGGCATCTCGCTGCCGGGGGCCATCGCGGCCAAGCTCGTCCACCCGGACCGGCGCGTGGTCGCGCTCTGCGGCGACGGCGGCTTCCTGATGAACTCGCCAGGAGCTGGAGACGGCCAAGCCGGATCGGCGCGAACATCACGGTCGTCGTCTGGCGCGACGACGGCTACGGGCTCATCGACTGGAAGCAGCGCAACGAGTTCGGGCGGCCCTTCGGCGTCGAGTTCGGCAACCCCGACTTCGTCGCCTACGCCAGAGCGTTCGGGATCGCCGGCTTCCGGCCGGCGTCCGCCGCGGACCTCTATCCCGACGCTGATGCGGGCGCTCGAGGTCGACGGGCCCATCGCTGGTCGAGGTCCCCATCGACTACCGCGAGAACCTGCGCCTGACCGAGCGCCTCGGCGCCCTCGCCGGCGGGGGGTAGCACCCGCGGGAGCGCCATGGGCCAGGCGTGGTCCGACGCAATCGACAGGCTCCGGCCGGCCCCGCCGGAGCAGGTTGACATCAGATGCGCATTGCATCAGCATCACGCATCATGTCGCGCACCACGATCGACATCGACCCGACCGTCCTGCGCGCGCTGAAGGCTCGCCAGCGCCGCGAGGGGAAGACGCTGGGCCGCCTCGTCTCCGAGCTGCTGACCAGCGCGATGGAGGGAGACGGCGACGAACCCCGGCCCCCCGCCCCGCTGGCGTGGTCGTCGCGACCGATGCGGGCGCTCGTCGACCTCGACGATCCGGAGGCCCTCCGCCGCGCGCTCGAGCGCGTCGTGAGCTACACCATCGACGCGAACGTCCTCCTCTACGCCTCGGACGAATCGAGCCCGGTCCATGCCAGCGCCCGCGCGTTCGTCCAGCGCCTGGCGGACGGCCCGGAGATCGCCTACCTCTTCTGGCCGACCGTCATGGCCTACCTCCGGATCGCGACCCATCCCGCCGTCTTCGCCCGCCCCCTGACCGCCGCCGAGGCGGTCGGCAACATCGAGCAGCTCCTCGTTCGCTCCCACGTCCGGACGACGGGCGAGCAGGAGCGCTTCTGGGATCGCTTCCGCGAGGTCGCCGACGACGCGGTGCCGGCCGGGAACCTGGTCCCCGACGCCCACCTGGTCGCGCTGATGCTGGAGAACGACGTGGGGACGATCTGGACGCGCGACCGCGATTACCGTCGCTTCCCGCGCATCCAGGTCCGCGACCCCTTCGCGTAGCGTCGGCCGGGCAGGCCCGGCTCGCGCGCGCTCGCGGGTCGGGCGCCGTCCGCGGGCCGTCCGTCCCGGCGAAATGCGTCCTTCGGCCATTGGCCAGCGCGTCCTCCGGCCGCGACCATCCGGCGCTCAGGCTCCCGCTCGAGGATTGCGCGTGCTCGTTCGACTCGTCATCGCCGGCGTTCTCCTGGCCCATGGGGCCATCCACGCCGGCTTCGTCTCGAAGCGTCCCCCGGAGAAGCCCGGGGCGCCGCCGTGGCCGTTCGACCTCGGGCGATCCTGGCTCCTGGGCCGCCTCGGTCTGCCCGCCGGCACCGTGCGCATCCTGGGCATCGCCCTCGCGGCCGCGACGCTTGGTAGCTTCGCGCTCGCGGCACTCGCCACGCTCGGGATCGTGCCGGCCGCTGCGTGGGGGCCGACGGTGGCCGTCGGGTCGCTCGCCTCGCTCGCCCTCCTCCTGGCCTTCTTCCACCCCTGGTTGGTGGTTGGCGTCGCCATCGACCTCCTGCTCCTCTGGGTCGCCCTGGTGGCGGCCTGGACCCCGGACCTTGTCGCCTGACCGGCGACCCTAGCGAGGTTTCTCATGCATGCCCTGGTCGTCTTCGAATCGATGTTCGGCAACACCGAGGCCATCGCCCGCGCGATCGCCGAGGGGCTCGCGGGTGACGCGGGCGACGCCGTTGGCGCGACCGTGGAGGTGGTCGAGGTGGGCGCCGCTCCCACCACGATTCCCGCGGGAGTCGACCTCCTCGTGGTCGGCGGCCCGACGCACGCTCACGGGATGTCGAAGCCGGAGTCGCGGGCGGATTCCGCGCGACGCGCCGGGGACCGCCTGGTGTCGCGAGGGAGCGGCATCCGCGAGTGGCTGGAGGCCCTGCGGGGCGGCTCCGCGACGGTCGCGGCCGCGGCCTTCGACACGCGCATCAAGGGTCCGGGCCTTCTGTGGGGGTCCGCCGCGAAGGGCGCCGACAAGCAGCTCCGCGGCCTCGGCGTCCACGTGCTGGCCGGGCCCGAGAGCTTTCTCGTCGAAGGACCGACCGGGCCGCTCTTCGACCGCCTTGTCGCCGGCGAGGCCGATCGGGCCCGACGCTGGGGCGCGATGCTGGGCCTGAAGCTCCGCGGCCGGGTGCCGGCCGGGGGCTGACCCCGGCCGCTTCGCGCCGACGCGCTCCCGCGGCGCCCCCGGCCCCGCGCGGGCGCCCCGGGCGCCCCGACGCGCCCCGACGCGCTACGCGGCGCCGCGGCGCGTGTGAAGCACGACGCGCGTGAACGGGATCCGGATCTCGCGGAAGACCTCGATCGAGACGAGGAAGCCGGCGAAGAGGAAGACGACCCCCGCCAGCTCGCCGAGGAAGAAGGCCTCGGTCATCCCGAAGCGCGCCAGGCTGCCCGTGAGTGATGGCACGAAGCCGCCGATCGCGATGAGGATGGTGGAGGGGACCCGGCTGTGGAGCTCGCCGCGCGACAGGGCGACGAACGCGCCCGGGACCGAGGCCACCAGGTTGATCACGATGGCGAAGGGCGAGACGGCGAGGTTCGCGACGAAGCGCACCAGGCCCTGGTCGCGCCGGAGGTCGTAGCGAACGACGCGCCTCTTCGGGATGAAGACGTAGGTCGAGTAGAGGGCGCCGAGGACCAGGGCGAAGCCGCCGGTGATGTTGAAGAACGGCGTCAGGAGGCGGATGTAGCCGGGGAAGAGATCGCCCTTGGGAATGCCGGTGGCGGCGTCGAGGACGTAGCCCGGCGCGGCGAGCGTCGCGAGGGCCACCATCGGGATGGAGGCCAGGGTCCCGGCCACGATCAGGCCGCCCGCGAGGTGCGCCCAGCTGCCCTTCGTCCGGTAGGTCTGCCACGGCGATCGCCGCGGCGGCGACGATCGCGATCAGCAGGTAGAGGTACGGGGAGACCCCGCTGTCCGGGTAGTCGTTCTTGCGCCAGGTGAGGAACGTGAAGAGGCCGGCCAGGAGGAGGGAGAGGGCTGCGCCGTAGCCGAAGC
Source organism: uncultured Chloroflexia bacterium (assembly GCA_963827965.1). GTDB lineage: Bacteria > Chloroflexota > Limnocylindria > Limnocylindrales > CSP1-4 > CTSoil-043. The sequence goes on from CAWHCW010000002.1 coordinate 16,987, forward strand.
GCGTCTTCGCCAGCAGGTACATCGTGCCGAGGCCCAGCCAGCCGGCGACCCAGACCGCACCGGTCAGGTACCACGCGCGGTAGAGCGGCTCGCTCCAGCCCAGCGCCCCGCCCAGGAACTCCGTTCCCGCCGAGACGCCGTACATGAGCATCCCGATCGTCCAGATCAGCTGGTACGGCTTGCGCCGCTCCCGCCACTGGTCCAGCAGGAAGACGGCGAAGACGAAGCTGAGCAGGGACGACCCGAGCGGGAGGAAGACATTCGGCTCCATGGCCCTCATCTCCGCCGGGCGACCCCTCGCCCGCGGGGGACGCGGAACGCTGGTGGATCGCCCGGCTCTGCGCGGGCCTCGACACCTCGGGGGCCCGACTGGACCAAACGGTAGGTACGGCGCCGGGGCCCCTCAATGTGCCCGGCGATCTCTCTTTCGCGCGCAGGCGGACCGTTCGGGGGGTATCGACCGGCACGGGTCGGCGCGGGCGGCCGCCTGCTCGAGCACGCCGGGCCGCCCGGTGCGACTGGTCAGATGCGGTCCCACTCGAACATGACCATGTCCTGGTTGTCGGGCGCGACCCGCACGGGAAGGCCGACGCCGACCGCGACCCGACCGACCTTCGCGAGGGGGACCATGGCCGCCGAGGGCCCGCTGACGAACGGGGCCCGGCCGGGGATCGTCACGGTCGTGGTCATCGTGAACAGGCGCTCGTCGCCCACGGTCTGGCCGCTGTCGTCGAGGCGGTCGATTCGCGCGGTGCCCGCGATGCCGTTCGTGCGGAGGTATGCGCGCAGCTGCTCGATCGAGTAGCCGGCCTGGGCGGCCTGGCCGAAGACCGGCGCGGCGTCGCCTGCGCCCGCGGCCGCCAGCGCCGCCGCGACCTGGCCCAGGGTCTCGTCGACCCCGGTGCCCGGCCGCCGCGCCGAGCCCGGGTTGGCCCCCCGCAGTGCCGCCCAGCCCGCCGCCGTAGAGGACCGTGCCGGAGCGCGCGATCTCGGCGAGGTCGAACCCCCCGAGCGTCGCCGACCCCGTGTTCGGCTGGTCCCACTGGATGACCACCGCGTTCGGCTCCGCGGGATCCACCCGGACCGGCAGCGTCCCCTGGAGCCGGTTGAGCATGATCAGGGGGACGATCTCCTTCACCTTCACCCGGTACGGCGAGCGGCCCGGGATCGTGACCAGCAGGTCGAGCTCCACCTGGGGCTGGTCGTTGACCGTCATCCCCGTCTGGCCCAGGCCCATGATCTGGCCGGTGCCGGCCACGCCGGTGGAGCTGATCCGATCCTTCTTCGCGGCGCTCCGCATCCAGAGCAGGCCCGCGAGAAGCATCACGACGCCGACGCCGCCCAGGATGGCGGCGGTCGCCTGCATCGCGCCGCCCGCCTCGGGCAGGCTCCCGAGGATCAGCCAGAAGCCGGCCGCGAGCACGAGCTCGAAGAGCGCGATCAGGACCAGCATCCGGCCGCCCCGGCGGCCGATCGTCGAGCTCCGGTACATCATTCCGCTCCTTCCGGATCATGCCGAACCCGCGGATCCGCGACGGCGACGGCGAGCTCCTCCGCCGCCTCGGACGGGAGCCAGAACCAGCGCAGGTGCTCGAAGTCGGCGTCGACGTCGAGCGGGCCGGCGGCCGCGGCCGGTGTCGGCGGGGGGGCTGCCAGCAGGGCCCGCGCCTCGGCGAGGTAGTCCGCGAGGCGCGTCTCCGGCTCGCGGTGGCGGTGGGCCTCGTAGCGCATGACCCCCTCCTCGTAGCGGACGTCGAGGAGCGAGAGCGGCGGCTCGGGGGCGCCCGCCGCGGTGCTGCCAGAGCCCGGTCGGCGGATCGAAGCGGTACTGCGGCAGCAGGCGCCAGCCCTCGCGGGCCACCAGGTCGACCGCGTCGAGGATGAAGGCGAAGACCGCCTCGCTGATGAAGTAGTTGAAGTTGACCCGCACCCAGCCGGGCTTGATCCCCTCGCAGCCGCGGGCAATCGAGCGCTCGAACTCGTGGGAGCGCTCGAGGTCGATGCCCAGGAGCCGGTGGCCGTACGGGCCCGGCACAGGAGCAGCCGCCCCGGGCCTGGATGCCGAAGAGGTCGTTGAGGAGCGCGACCACGAAGTTGTGGTGGAGGTAGCGGTCGCGGCGGCGGACGACGAAGGAGACGATGGAGAGGCGCGGGAGCGCCGGGTTGCCCAGGATCTCGATGGCCGGGTTGGCGCGCCAGCGCTCGATGGCCCGGCCGATGAAGTCCTCCTCGCGCTCGCGGATCGCCTCGACCCCGACGGCGTCCTTCAGCCCGAAGACGAGCCCGGCCCGGATCGATTCGACGATCGCGGGCGTCCCGCCCTCCTCGCGGCGCTCGACGTCGTCCAGGTAGACGTGCTCGGTCGGGTTGACGTAGGCCACGGTGCCGCCGCCGGGAACGGTGGGCGACGCGGTTGCGGAAGAGGTCGCGGCGGGCGACGAGGATGCCGGGCGTGCCCGGCCCGCCGATGAACTTGTGGGGCGAGATGAAGATGGCGTCCTTGGTGTCGAGGGCGGCGTCGGCCGGGTCGGCGTCGGCCGGGTCGGCGTGGGTCGCCCTGTCGAACGCCGCCCGCCGGTGCGGCGCCATCTCGATCTCCACGTACGGCGCGGCGGCCGCGAAATCCCAGAAGGAGAGCGCGCCGTGGCGGTGGAGGAGGACGGAGATGGCCCGGGTGTCGGAGAGGATGCCGGTCACGTTCGAAGCGGCCGAGAAGCTGCCGATCTTGAGCGGCCGGTCGGCGTGCCGGACCAGCTCGGCGTCGAGGCGGGCGAGGTCGATCCGCCCGTCGGCGTCCTCCGGGATCGTGACGACGTCGGCGATCGACTCGCGCCACGGCAGCTCGTTGCTGTGGTGCTCGTAGGGGCCGATGAAGACGACGGGACGCTCGGCCGCGGGGATCCGCGCGGCGAGGCCATAGCGCTCGTCGAGCTCGGCCGGCAGGCGCAGCCCCAGGACGTGGACGAGGCGGTCGACAGCGGCGGTCGAGCCGGAGCCGACGAAGATGACGACGTGGTCGTCGGTGGCGCCGACGGCCTCGCGGACGATCCGCCGCGCCTCGGCCCGGAAGCGGGTCGTCTGGAGCCCGGTGCCCGACGACTCCGTGTGGGTGTTGGCGTAGAGCGGGAGGACGGCGTCGCGGAGGTAGTCCTCGACGAACGTGAGGCTCCGGCCCGACGCGGTGTAGTCGGCGTACGTCACCCGGCGCACGCCGAACGGCCCCGCCACGGCCTCGTCGTCGCCGATCACCGAGCGGCGGATGGTCTCGATCAGCGGCGCGGCGCCGTCACCCATGGATCGGATGGTAGCGGCTGCTCAGCCGAGCCCGCGGCGCTTCTCGAAGACGATCTGCAGGTCCTGGGTCACGCCGGTGGCGAAGCCGGCCTCGCTGATCGAGAGGTAGTACTCCCACATCCGGATGAACCGGTCGTCGAAGCCGATCGCGCGGACCGCGCGAGATCGCGCCAGGAAGGCGGCGCGCCAGGCCTGGAGGGTCCGCACGTAGTGCGACGGCGATGTCGTCGACGTGCCGGCATGAGCAGGCTGGTCTCGTCGAGTCGACCGCTCGATGACCGCCAGCGACGGGCAGGAGGCCGCCCGGGAAGATGTAGGTCTGGATCCAGTTGGCACCGCGGCGCTGGCGGCTCGTAGGCCGACGTCCGGGAAGCGTGATCGACTGGAGGCTCAGGCGGCCGCCCGGCACCAGGGCCCGGTCGCAGACCTCGAAGAAGGTCGAGAAGTACTCGGCGCCGACGGCCTCGAGCATCTCGATCGAGACGATCGGCGTCGTAGGTGACCCTGGATCTCGCGGTAGTCGCGCAGCTGGACGTCGACGCGGTCGGCAGGCCCGGCGGCTCGGACGCGCTCGCGTCGCCAGCTGCGTGCTGGGCCGGCGAGATCGGTCACGGACGTCACGCGGCAGCCGAGCTCACCGGCGGCGTACAGGGCGAACCCGCCCCAGCCGGTCCCGATCTCGAGCACGTGCTGACCGCGCGCGCAGGCCGGCCCGCGTCGGCGATGACCGCGGTACTTGTTGCGCTGGGCATCGGCGAGCGACTGGTCGGGCGACGCGAAGACGGCGCTCGAGTAGGTCATCGTCTCGTCGAGGAAGAGCCGGTAGAAGTCGTTGCCCAGGTCGTAGTGGGCGGCGATGTTGCGCCGGCTCTGGGCTGACGGTGTTCCGTCGCGCCCGATGGGCGAGCGTCCGGCCGAAGCTTGGAGCGGCAGGCGCCACCAGCCGGCCGAGCAGGGCCAGGGCCTCGCGATTGAGCGCCGCCCAGCGCAGGAGGGCCGGGCAGGTCCGGGCTGGACCAGCAGGCCGTCCACGTACGCCTCGCCGGCCCCGGTCTCGCCGCCGAGCAGGAGTTCGCGTCAGCGGCGGGGGTGTCGTGGATGTGGATCTCGGCCGTACGGTCCGAGCCGTCGGGTCGCCGAACGTCGCGACGGCTGCCGTCGGGCAGGACGCGACGAGCAGCCGACCGACGCGGATCCGCGACGCGGCGGTCGGCGATCGCGGCGGGCGATCCGCGACGAGGATGGGCTCGGCAACCCCGGAGCGTGGCCGTGCGGGCTCGTCGGATCGTCGGCTCATCGTGTCGGCCTCCCCGTGTCGATGGAACCTGCGCGCCCGCAGCCAGAGCCGCAGGGCGTGCCAGTGGATCAAGCGCGATCGTCCGGTGGGTCACGAGCGGATGGCGCACCAGCATGCGCGGACCAGGTCGCGGTCCGAGCAGGCGTCGGCGGCGCAGGACGAGGCTCGTGCTGCAGCAGCGGCCTGTCCGCCCGGCGCTCGGTGATCGCGATGCCGCAGGCGGGCGGCTCGTCGCGGACGCGCACCGTGTAGCTGCCCGTCCATCTCGATGAACGGCGAGACGTAGAACGTCCTTGTCCATCGAGGCCACGAAGCGGCCGTCGGTCGTCGTCGCCGCGGAGCGTGTAGAGGTGTCGCTCGCCGTGGGTGTTGTGGACCTCGACGATGACGACCCGCAGCTCGCCGGCCGCCGTCGCGACAGAGGTAGAAGCTGGCGGGGTTGAAGACGTAGCCGAGGACGCGCAGGTTGGTGACCAGCGTCATCCTGCCAGCCGTTCGGGTCGACGCCCTCGGCCGCGCAGGTGAGCTCGCGGACGGCGGCGCGGCACATCGTGGCCGGCGCGGGCAGGTGGTCGTCGTCGCGGAAGGCGACGCAGGCTCGGCCGGTTGCGGCCGACGAGGCGCAGCCGGCGCGTGCACCTCGTCGAGCTCGGCGAGGTCGAGGGCGACGTAGAAGACGTCGTGCTCGAGCTCGTAGACGAACGGCCGGAGCGCGGCGATGGCGGACCGTTGCCCTCGAGCAGGTGGGAGTTCACGCGGCGCGCTCCGCGCTCGCGGCCGGAGCAGCTCGGCGACCTCGAAGCCCGGAGCGGCAGCCGTCCTCGTGGAAGCCGTAGCCGAGGTGGGCGCCCGGCGAACCACGTGTCCGACGCCGGCCCTGCAGCTCGCGCAGGCCGGCCTGCGCGCTCGAGCGTCCGGAACGTGTACATCGGGTGGCTCATGGCGCGCTCGACGATGACCGGCTCGGGCCGGACGCGGTCGCCGCGGATTGACCGAGACGCAGTACTGCGACGGGCCCGGCCAGCGACTGCAGCCGGTTCATGTGGTAGGTCATCGTCAGCGCGTCGCCCGGCCGCGCGGCAATCCGCCGGTGTCGACGTTCCACGAGGCCCAGCGCCGCTGGTCGGCCGGGCAGGATGCCGCTCGTCGGTGTGCAGGACGACCTGGTTGGTCGAGTACTCGAAGCCGCCGAGCGCGGGTCGTTCGCGGCTCGTCGGCGTCGGCGAGGAGGCGCAGAGCCTGGTCGGCATGCGTGGCCATGACGACGGCGTCGAAGCGCTGCGAGGCGCCGTCCGCGGTGAGGACGGTGACACCGGACGGGTCGCGCGACGACGTCCGACGACCGGGCTGCCGGACCGGACCGTGCCCGGCGGCAGCGGCGGCGACGATCCGGTCGACGTAGCGCCTGCGAGCCGCCCTGGATCGACGCGCCACTGCGAGGGCGTTGCCGTAGCCGATGAGGCCGTGGTGGTCGAGGAAGCGGAGCAGGTAGTCGATCGGGAAGTCGAGGATCCGGGCGCGCGCCGTCGACCAGACGGCGGACGTGATGGGGACGAGGAAGTGGCGCGGAAGCCGCGGCCGTAGCCGCCGTCGTCGAGGAAGTCGCCCGAGGGTCGCCCGGTCGGATGCCGGGCGCGTCGAGCGTCGCGCGAGCCTCGCGGTAGAAGCGGGGGATGTCGGCGATCATCCGCCACTGGCCGGGCGAGCGAGCGGCGGTCGGCTCGGCGAAGAAGCCGCGCCACGCCGCGGGAGCTGAAGGCGATGCCGCAGGCGTCGGCAGGCCGATCCGAGCGACATGTCGCTCGGCTGCGTCGCGACGCCGAGCTCGGCGAGCAGGCGGACGAAGCGGCGGGTAGGTGCGCTCGTTGTAGACGATGAAGCCGGTGTCGACCGCGACCGGTCCGGCCGTCGTCTCGACCGGCACGGTCTTGACGTGGCCGCCCGGCGACCGGCGTCCTGCTCGAACAGGGGGATCGCGGTGGTACTCGCGCAGGGCGTAGGCCGCGGTGAGGCCGCTGACGCCGGACCCGACGATGGCGATGTCCACGGCCGGTCCTCCTCGGTCGCGGCCGCGGCGCGCGCGTCGAGCGCGCGCTGCATGCCACCGACCGCGTGCGTTGGCGCCACCTTGGCGAAGGCGCGCCGAGCAAGGGGCTGGATGAGCCGCCAGGGCGCCGCGGAGCCGGATGTCGCGCGGTGTAGTCGATGCGCGTGCCCGTCGGGCGCGGCCTCGAACCGGATGTCGTCGACGGCGGTCGACGCCCGACCCGGTCGCCGGTCAGGACGACCCGGCGCGGCGGCTCGAAGGCCGTGATCGCGGTACTCCATCGGGCGCGACGCGGCCGCCCATCCGGACGCCCGAGCCGGTAGCGCGCACCCGACGGCCGACCGGGCCCGCGTCGAGGCGCTCGGACGTGGCGACGCCGGGATCCCAGCTGCAGCGCGTTCGCGAAGTCGGCGACGAAGGCGAAGGCCTCGTCGATGGGCAGGGGGGTCTCGATCCGTTCGTGCAGCGTGGGCATCTTGCGTCCTGTCCATGGTTCGTATAAGGTATGCGGCAGCCTAACCTTGATCCAGTGCAGATGTCAAGTGTTCGTACAAGGTGGTGCCGCGTGGAGATGTCCAGGGAGATGACGCAAGCCGAGGCGACAGGATCCGGCGCGGCGGACCGCGCCGCAGCGGACCGCGACAGCGCCCCGGCGGCGATCGCGCCGGCCCGCGCGCGCAGCCTCCACAGGTGGAACGTGGCGCTCGCCGTCCTTCACGCGGTGCAGGGGCTGGCGATCCTCGCGATCTCGTTCGCGAAGAGCCCGCTCGTCGCGGCGCCGGTCGTGAGCAGCTACCTCGCCTTCGACACGGCGACGAAGACGCTCGTCCCCGCCCAGCGCACGCTCTTCGATCTCCCGATCGGACCGGCGGTCGCGCTCTTCTTCTTCTTCAGCGCGGCCGCCCACCTGGCGGTCGCCTTCCCGGCGCGCCGCTGGTACGAGCGCAGCCTCGCGCGCGGCCAGAACCCGGCCCGCTGGATCGAGTACGCGCTCTCGTCGAGCGTGATGATCGTCGTCATCGCCACGCTCTCGGGGATCCAGGAGGTCGGGACGCTGGTCGCGATCTTCGGCGATCAACGCGACGATGAACCTCTTCGGCTGGAGCATGGAGGCCGCGAACGAGGGCCGGACGCGGACCCAGTGGCTCCACTACGTCTTCGGGTGCATCGCGGGCGGCGTCCCCTGGATCGTCATCGCGATCGCGCTCTGGACGGCGGCCACGGCGCCCGGTGCCGCCCCGATTCCCGGGTTCGTGATCGCGATCTTCGTCTCGCTGTTCGTCAGCTTCAACGTCTTCGCGATCAACATGGTCCTGCAGTACCGGAAGGTCGGTCGCTGGGCCGACTACCTGTACGGCGAGCGCGCGTACATGCTCTTCAGCCTCGTCGCGAAGACGCTCCTCGCCTGGCAGGTCTTCGCCGGGACGCTCCGGCCGTAGGGTGGATCTCCGGGGTGCTCATCGACGCCGGCCTCGAGGCCTCCGTCGTCGCCAGCTTCACGCGTCTCGGACCGGCGGTCCGCCGCCGCCTCTTCCGCTGGGCGCCGCCGCCCCCCGGCGCGTTGGCCGGCCGGACGGCCCTCGTCAGCGGCCCGACGTCGGGCCTGGGCCGCGCCGCGACCGACGACCTCGCCGCCCTTGGGGCGCGGGTCATCCTGGTCGGGCGCAGCGGGGAGCGGCTCGCGCGGCGGCGCGACGAGCTGGCGCGAGTCCACGGCGAGGACCGCTTCCCGGTCGTCGTCGCCGACATGGGATCGCTCGCGTCCGTTCGCGCGGCGGTCGCCCAGGTGCTCGCGACGGAGGCGCGCCTGGACGTGGTGGTCGACAACGCCGGGGCGATCTACCCCGAGCGCGTCGAGGGGCCAGACGGGATCGAGGCGACCCTCGCGCTCCTGGTGGTCGGCCCGTTCGCCCTGGTCGCGGGGCTCCAGCCGCTCCTCCGGCGGACGGTCGGCTCGCGGGTCATCGCCGTGACGTCCGGCGGCATGTACACGCAGCGACTCGACCTCGACGACCTCGAGTACCGCGTCGCGCCGTACTCCGGTTCGCGGGCCTACGCCCGGGCGAAGCGGGCCCAGGTGGCGATCATGCGGGAATGGGCGCGCCGGGTCGCCGAGACCGGCGTGTCGTTCGCCGCGATGCACCCCGGGTGGGCCGACACGCCGGGCCTCGCCGAATCCCTGCCCGCCTTCCACCGCTGGATGCGCCCGCTGCTTCGGACGCCGGCCGCGGGCGCCGACACGGTCGTCTGGCTGGCCGCCCATCCCGACCCGGCCTCGACCAGCGGGCGGCTCTACCTGGATCGCCGACCCCGGCCGTTCGATCGAATCCGCGCGACCCGGCTGTCGGCGGCGGATCGGCGGCGCCTCTGGCACGAGGTGGCGCGGCTGGCCGGGGAGCCGGACCCCGCGCCCGCATCCAGGCATCGCCGAGGGCCGCGGTCGCCGGGAGGAGGAGGTCGTCGACGACCGCCTCGAACGATCCAGCGGTGAGGATGGCGTCGAGGGCCGCCTCGGTTTCGGCGGGCGACGTTGACTCGGCGGCGGCCACGAAGCGGGCGATCATCCGGGCACGGTTGGTCGCCGCGTCCGCGGGCTCCCGGGGCCCGACGGCTTCCGCGGTGACGGTGACCTCGCCCGCCGTGATCGCGCGGGCGGCCTCGGACGCCGTCCAGCCGGAGTCGACGAGCGTCCGCATCGTCACCAGGACGCCGATGTTCGCGGTGTCGTACAGGCGGTAGCCGGAGGCCGTGCGAATCGGCGCGACCACGCCGTAGCGCCGCTCCCAGGCCCGGATCAGCGGGGCGCCGACGCCGGAGCGCGCCGAGGCCTCCTTGATTGTGTACATAGTGTGTCCAACGATAGCACACGGGGACGTGCGCTCACTACGTCCCCAGGTTTGGTGTCGCCGCGCGTCACTCGCCGCGCACTGTCTTGGACATACCTACTACAAGCACGCGATGGCCGCGTGGCGCCCCGCGATTACGCCCGGGGCACCAGCCGGCGGCCGTCAACCCAGCCCGTCCAGCCGTTGACGGCCACGACCCGCGCCCAGTCGCCCGCCCGCTCGACGACGAGCAGGTCGAGCCGGCCGCCGAGCGTGACGATCGGTGGCAGCGACGGGTTCGGCGCGGCCCACGCGGCCATTCCTTCGTCGGGGACGCGATGCGTGGGATACCACGCTGGTGCGGCTGGAGGTGGCGGTGGCGGCGGTGGGGCGACCGGCACCGCGGGCTGCGGGGCCGCGGCCACGCTCGGCTGCGCCGGCACGACCGGCTGCGCCGGCACCGCGGGCTGCGCCGGCACGACCGGCTGCGCCGGCACCGCGGGCTGCGCCGGCACCGGAGGGGGGCTGCGACCACCCGGGTCGCCACGACCGGCACCGGCGCAACCGCGACCGGCAGCGCGTCGTAGTCCGCCTTCAGCGCCCGCACCACGTCGCGCTGCTGCACGACGTCGGGGTGGTCGGCCGCGCCGACCCGGCTCGCGGCCATCGCCAGGTTGATCTGCTGGCGCTGGATTCGACCCTTGAGCCGCCCGCCGGCCGCGCCCTTGAGCCTGCCGGCCTCGCGCCGCGCGCGCCAGCGGGACCGCAGCCCGCCGAGATCGCGCAGCTCGTCTGCCGTGATCGTGCCGTCGTCGACCTGGGCCGGCCACGAAGCGCGCGAACCACTTCCGCTCCTTGCGTCGGGCGAGGCGGACCAGGAGCAGGAGCCCGATCAGCATCGGCAGGCCCTTGGCGGTGACGAACAGGACCCATCCGATGGGGCCGCCGTCGCCCAGCAGCTCGCCCAGCAGCGGCGAGTTCCAGAAGAAATGCGCCCCGACCCCGGCGGCGGCCAGGGCGACGCCGACCAAGACGCGCCGCGACCACGGCACGTCGGGCCGGGTCTGGTAGAAGGCCACGCCCATCCCGATCAGGCCCGTGTACAGGAAGTGGCTGTACGGCCCGGCGCCCAGGATCCGGATGAGGAAGATCTGGAAGAGGCCGTCGTAGGAGCCGCCGGTGGAGACGTAGGCCCGCACGAAGTAGAAGACGTCCTCCACGAGGAGAAAGCCGAGGCCGACCATCGCCCCCCAGACGAATCCGTCCAGGACGTCGTCCATCTCGGCTCGCGCCAGCGAGACGAGGAGGATGACCCCCAGTGCCTTGAAGCCCTCCTCCACGAAGGGGGCCGTGAGCGCCGCGCTCCACTCGGTGGTGAAGGTGGGGTTGGCCGTGAGCTTGAAGATCAGCTCGCTCAGCGGGGTGTTCGTGTAGATCGACAGGGTGGTCGCCACGATCCCGCCCCACAGGAGCGCCGCCGCCAGGATGCTCAGCGGCTCTCGCTCGTACAGGTCGAGCAGATAGATGACGAGGAGGACGGGGATCGCGTACGGCAGCAGGAGGAAGAGCGTGACGAACCATGCCTCCGGGGCGACCTGGATCATCTCCAGCTGCTTGCCGAGGGCCACGAACCCGGTCAGGAGCAGGGTGACGACGAAGAGCCAGAACGCGGGCTGGCGACGCTGCCAGAAGGAGGTCTGGTAGCCCCAGCGCGGCGGGACGCCCTCGCCGACGGTCGGAAGCTGGGCGCTCACTGGCCACCTCCCGTGATCTGGACCGTGCCCAGGATCTGGTCGACGTCGTCGGACACGCCCTGGAGTCCGCCGGCCGAGGCGATGACGTTCACGACGACGCCCGAGCCGCCGGCGGTGCCGGCGATGATCGCCCCGTCGACCTGCGAGCCGTCCAGGACGCCGGTGTACTGGAACCCGGCGGCGGGAATGCCGTTGCCGATCTGGAGCGACTGCGGCTCGTTGGCGGTGAACTGGCCACCCGTGAAGAACGAGTCACGGTAGGCGACGGCGAGGTCGAGAGGCGACGCGGTCCACGCCGTGCCCAGCACCAGGATGACCGCCGCGCCTTTCTGGAGCACGACCTGGCCGGACTCCGAGCCGACCACGGTCCAGCCGTCCGGCGGGTAGACGACCACGCCCGCCCCCACCGCGAGGCCGCTGCCCGGGGGGACCGGCTGAGGGTCGACGGGCGGCGCCGTCGGTTGGCCCGGGTTGGGGTTCGGGTCGCCGGGCACCCCGGGCCCGGGCTCGACCGACCCCGTGCTGGAGGGCAGCGGGACGACGGCGTTCACCAGGTTCGCCCCGAACACGGTGCCGACCATGAGGACCGCCACGACGATCGTGGTGCGCCACCCGCGGGGATCGAGCCCGGCGAACCAGGAGCCGGCGCGGGTCGCGATCGCGGCGGCGATGGGCGGGGGCGCCACGGGCGGGGGAGCCACGGGCGGGGGCGCGAGGGCGGGAGGCTGCGGCGGCGGCGCGGCGCGGGCGGCGACGGGCGGCGGGATCGGCCGCGGCGGCCACCGGCGCCGTCGCTGCGGGCGGCGACCCGGCGGGCAGGTCGGTCGGCGCCCCGGCGGGCAGGTCGGTCATTCCCCTCTCCCTCTGGACCCTGCATGGGGCCCGTCCCGTTCGCCTCCCTCAGGCGCCGAGGCGCACAGCGTACGCTGCCCATGCGGCCGCCGCGACGCGCAGATCGCGCGGCGCGGAAGCCGGGATCCGGCCGAGCTGGCCGGGGGTGGCGTCGAGCACCTTCCGGTTTCCGTTCGAGGCCCCGCTGGACCCTGCGACGGCAAGGGCGACGAGCACGCCGGCGACGAGCGCGACGCGGATCGATCGAGTCATGGTCTCCTCCTTCTCCGTTCCCATCGCCATGCGGCGACGAGGGCGGTACGCCGCCGCTCCCCGGTTGGATCTCCGCGCGGCCCGGAATCGCCCCGCGGGCAGGCCAGTTGGCCCTGCGGCGAGGCCAGAGCTCACGATCCCGAAAGGCCGTCGGTCCCTGACGATCGCGGCGCTCCGGCGGTACGCTGCCGCTGCCGCCACGCCACACGGGGGTCTCGCGCCGCATGAGCCTGGTCATCACCGATCTCCAGAAGTCGTTCGGGGAGGTTCGGGCCCTCGACGGGATCAGCTTCTCGGTCGACCCGGGCCAGGTCTTCGGCTTCCTGGGCGCCAACGGCGCGGGCAAGACGACGGCGATGCGGATCGTCCTCGACATCCTCCGCGCCGACGGCGGCAGCGTGACCTGGAAGGGCCGGCCCTCCACGGACCTGCCCCGCCGCACCTTCGGCTACCTCCCCGAGGAGCGCGGCCTCTACCCGCGGATGAAGGTCCTGGACCAGCTCGTCTTCTTCGCCGGGCTCTACGGCGTGCCCCGCAAGGCCGCCGAGAAGGAGGTCCGGAGCTGGCTCGCCCGCTTCCGCGTCCCCGAGTACGCCGACCGGCGCGCCGAGCAGCTCTCCAAGGGCAACCAGCAGAAGATCCAGTTCATCGCCGCGATCCTCCACGACCCCGAGGTCCTGATCATGGACGAGCCCTTCACGGGGCTGGACCCGGTGAACGTGGCCCTCCTGAAGGCTGCCTTCCTGGAGATGCGCGACCGGGGCAAGACCCTCATCTTCAGCACCCACCAGATGGACATGGTCGAGGAGCTCTGCGACGCGATCGCCATCATCGACGCCGGCCGGCTGGTCGCCTCCGGGCCCACCCGCGACGTGAAGCGCGTCGACCGGCAAGCAGGTGGTTCGGCTGGCGATCGACGGCGACCCCGACCTCCCCTGGCTGGCCGAGATCCCGGGCGTCGCGATCGTGCGGCCCGGCCGCGACTACAGCGAGCTCGAGGTCCGCGGGGCGACCGACCCCGAGACGATCCTCCAGGCGGCCCTGGCCCGCGGCGAGCGGGTCACCCGCTTCGAGATCGCCGACCCGTCGATCGAGCAGATCTTCCTGGAGCGAGTCGGGCGGGCCGCCCACGAGGAGGTCTCGCTGGCCGGCGTGGAGGAGGGCCCGGGTGCCGCCCGCGCCGCCGACGGCCGATCCCCGGGCGCCGAAGGGCCCGTCCGATGAACGCCACGCTGCGCAACATCCGCGCCGTCGCCCGCCGGGAGTTCTTCGTCCGCGCCAGCAGCCGGTCGTTCGTGATCGGGACGCTCTTCCTCGCCATCGCGGGGGCCGCCCTGGCGCTCGCGCCGGTCGGGATCCGCTGGTTCGAAGGCGACAGCAAGACGAACGTCGCCGTCGTGAGCCGAGCCGAGCCTGCTCCCTCGTTCGACCTGGCCGTCCGGCTCAGCACCCTCCTGAACGCCAGCTCCGCCGACGGCGAGGCTGCCTTCGACGTCTCGACGTCTCCAGACGAGGCCTCCGCGCGGGCCGCCGTCGAGGACGGCAAGCTGTCGGTCGCCGTCCTCATCGACCGGGCCACGAGCGGTGACCTCGCCTTCACGGTGATCACCAAGGATCCGGCCGGCCGCCGCTCGCCGGAACTGATCCGCCAGATCGCATTCTCGCTCGCGGTCGCCGACCGCCTCGACCGCCTGGGCGTCGCCCCCGGCGACCAGGCGACGCTCTTCGCGCCACCGGAGGTCACCGTCGAGCCGCCCAAGCCGGCCGACCCGGGCGAGCCGCAGACGGCCACGGAATACGCGGCCACCGCGATCGTCGGCCAGGTGCTGATCGTCTTCCTCCTCATGGCGGTCGTCCTCTACGGCCAGTGGGTGGCGATGAGCGTGGCCGAGGAGAAGAGCAGCCGGGTGATGGAGATCGTCATCAGCGCGGCGACGCCGTTCCAGCTTCTCGGCGGAAAGGTGCTCGGCGTCGGCGGCCTGGGCGTGGTCCAGCTCCTGGCCGCGGCGATCCCGGCGATCATCGCCTTCGCCCTCCAGGGCCTGATCGCGGAGGCTGTCCTGGGCGCGCCGCCATCGGCGCTCGAGCTGCCCCAGGTGCTGACGCCGGGCGTGATCGGCGCCTTCGTCGTCTTCTTCGTCCTGGGATACCTGCTCTACTCCGTCCTGTACGCCGCGGCCGGATCCATGGTGTCCCGGATGGAGGACGTCAACAACGTCGTGGCTCCGATGTCGATGTTCGGGGTCGTCGGATACCTCATCGCCATCTACGTCTCGACGGGCCTCCTGCCCGCCGACGCCGCGTGGGTCGCCGCCCTCTCCTACGTCCCGTTCGTCAGCCCGTACCTCATGCTGTCGCGCGTGATCGCGGGGGAGGCGGGGCTGCCCGAGGTGGCGCTCGCCGCGGGGATCCTGGTCGTCTCGATCGTGGTGATGCTCTGGCTGGCGGCGCGGGTCTACAGCCGCCGGGGTCCTCATGTACGGGCAGTCGCCCAGCTTCCGGCGGCTGCTCGTCACCGCGTTCGGCCGGCGGCGGTAGGGGCGAGGGCCGCGACGGCGGCAGGGGAGCGGGCCAGGCGGTCGCCGCGGACCGGCGCAGCGGGCCGCTGCAGGCGCGAAGCTCGTGACGGCGTCAGATGCCGCCCTGGACGGCTCCGGGAGCGAGGGCCGGCACGGCGGCCTGGCGAGCCGGAGCATCCTGCGCGGCCGGCCACCACAGGTGGAGCGGATCGGCCCACACGAACGCGCCCACGGCCGCGCCGAGGGCGAGGCCGAGGATTGACGGCAGGCCCGACACCAGGGCGACGTAGTTCCAGCCCCAGGCGACCGCGAAGAACCAGAGGACGACAGAAGCGATTCGCTTGACCATGGGGCCACGGTACGCCCGGTCACCCGGCCCGCACCATGTCCCGCAGGTACCGCTGTCGAACCGCCAGTCGTCCGGTCGCCGACTGGCCCCCGTCACTCGACGAGGCCGACACCCTTGAGATGGAACAGGTTGTCCGGCGTCGTAGTCGATCGTGAAGGCCGCGCCCGATCCGTTGACCACGAAGTCGTAGCAGATCACCTGGGCCGAGAGCACGTCGGTCTCGCTCCCGTTGAACCTGAACAGACGCGGTCGGGGCGTAGATCGTCCCGGTGACGTTGAGGACGGAGTTCTCGCCGTTGAGGTCGATGTCGATGCCGCCGTACGCCGCGGCCTCCTCGCGGTCGACGAAGATCACCATGCCCTTGTAGTCGCCGTCTTCCATTGGCTCCAGGGCCAGCGTTGGAGTGTCGCCGCCGCCGCCGTTGATCGAGATCGGTCCGTAGCATCCGGCAGCCGCGCATCCGGACGTCGGGATCGGGTCGGCGGCGTTGTAGATGAGGACGCCGCCCGACGGCGCATCGCCCGTGTTGTCGCCGGGCGCCTTGCTGATCATGGCGCCCGTCGATTGGATCTGGACCCCGCTCCCGCCGATCCAGTAGATCCCGGGGTCCATGTAGAGGGTCGCCTTGCTGGTCGAGATCCCGCCCGGGTAGTTCCCCGGGAAGATGCGGTACGACTTCCCAGCCATCGAAACCCGAGGAGAATGCGCAGGTCGCCGGAGCGGCGTCCGTCGCCGGGTTGGCGCCACCCGGACACGCGGCGGGAATCGGGCCGGGATCCAGGACGTCGAGGGGCTCGACCGGAAGGGGCGCTCCGGGTTGCGGCGGGGGGTCGAGTTCCGCAGCGGATCGCCGTACACGAGCACGCCCGCAGGGGCGCTCGTGCAATCGTTCGTGGCGCCACCCGCCTCCACGATAAGGCCGACGACGTCACACTGGGGCGACGAGAGGACCCCGTTGCCGCTCAGCTGGAGCGCGCCCGGGTTCGTGGTGCAGTCCGAATCGATGTGGACCGTGCCGTTCGTCGTCACGGCCGTCCCCGGGGACCCGGTGATCTTGTTCGCACCGCAGTCATGCGGGTTGAGCGCAATGAGCGAGTACGGCAGGGCGATCTCGCCGCCGTTCTTGGCGACGCCCATCGCGCCCGTCCGCTGCTGGTTCTGGCCGAAGATGCCCATGAAGAACGAGGGCCGCGTCGTGCCGATCGTCACCTCGATGTGTAGAGGCTGGCCCGCCCTCTTCGACGGAAAGACCGGCGGCAGGTCAACTCGGACCGTCCTCGCGTCCTGGCCGTCGACGTAGCCGTGCTCCGCGGCAACGTCGCATGCCGCCTCGATCGCGGGCAGGCCGCTGTGCGGCAGGGAGCAGCCGCCGTGGAAGGTGTAGCCGGCACCGACGACGTATCGCGCGCCCGCGAGCGCGGCCGCGTCCGAAGCGTTCTGCTCGGCGCGGCGATCGAGCAGGTTCTGGCCGACGTCGAAGACGAGCGCGGCGATCGCCAGGATCGCCGACGAGCCCGCCGGCGAACATGATGAGGACCTGGCCGCGCTCTGCGCGGTGTCGCTCAGTTGTTGATAACAAGGGTCGACGCTCCCTTCACTGAGATCGGCGGGATCGGCACGATGGGGATGACCGAGTGGAAGGCGTACGTCACCTCGACGGTCACCTTCGTTCCGCGGTCGTTGTCGGGAGTGGCAGGTGGCGTTCCCCAGGTCGGCGTGATCGTCAGGGTGCTGGCGTCCTCGATCCCGATGACGCCGATCGCGTAGTTCGCGTACGACCTCGATCACGTCCGCCCCGCTCGAGATCGTCAGGCGGGCCGGTCGGTGCCAGGGAGTCGGCGCCATGGACGATCGCGTACCTCGTGCCCTCTCGCGCCGCGTTGTTGAGGACCTGGACGTAGTACACGTACCGACCGAAGTCGATGATCCCGAACAGGATCAGGAAGAAGATCGGCGCGACGAGGACGAATTCCACCAGCGCCTGGCCTCGGCGGCGATGCATCCCGTGGCGCGGACGGACAGCTCCGAGTCCGATCATGGCGGCGTCAGGTTCGAGATTCGGAAGTAGCTGTCACGACCGATCGCGATCGCGCTCGGAAAGGGCGGAATGGCGAGCAGGAGATGGAACTGGTAGTCCATCCGGACGTGAACGGTGCACGGCGGCTCGGTGTCGGATCGGAGCAGTCGATACCGTTCGTGAACCCGGTCGAGGACGCGCACTCCGTCGAGGCACCATTCCGCTCGAGGGTGCACGAGAAGGTCGGGTTCGTGCACGTCTTGTCGTCGGGATCCGTCGACTCGTAGTCCTGGAGGTGGCTTCCTGCGGCCGCCGTGCACGCTCGCTGTTCCATGCCCTCGAGCGTCGTCGCGATGTTGACCGAGCGTCCAGTTGTCGGCCTCGAACGCACCGAAGTCGGCAGCCTCGCGCGCCGCCGACTCGATCGCCACGGCACTGGTGTAGAGGCGTCCGAGGTCGGCGATCCCGATGAGGATCAGGAGGATGACCGGGAGGATGATGGCGAACTCGACGACGGACTGTCCGAGCGCTCGGCGTCGTGTGGGCAGCGGGTTCACGGGGAGATCAGAGGGAGCATCACCGTCTACGGCCGTTGTCAATCGCTGTCGCCAGCCCCCGGCGGAGGAGTGACAGTTGCAGGGTGACCTTGCACAGGACCTTTCGTCCAGTACTTTCGGCCAGTTCCAGCGGTCTTCGGTGCCCGGTGGCACCGGCCGCCGCCCGCGGCTCAGTGGCACCGGCGGCCCGCAGCTCAGTAACGGCGGTCGCGCAGCTCCACGGAGAAGTCGACGTAGCCGCGCAGCCAGGCGAGCGCCTCGCCCCAGCCCTCGATGGCCTCCGCATACGCGTCCAGGACGCCGGGCACGCGGAGGTCGAAGGGGCCGTCGGTGAGCGTCATGAGCGTCCCGTAGCCCGCCGGCTCCAGGGCGATCGCCACCGTCGTCTCCCAGGCGTTGTCGGGGAGCCACGGCCAGCGGAACTCGAAGCGCCGATCGCTCTGCAGGACCGTGACGTCCCACGTGACGCGCTGGTCGGGGAAGACCAGGGTGCTCCGGGTCGCGAGGGCGAGCGAGCCCTCGATCCGCTCGGGGAACCAGCGGACGAGCTCCTCGGGGTCCGTCCAGCAGCGGTAGAGGCGGGTCGGCGGGGCCGAGAAGCGGCGGACCATCCGGACGATCCGCGGCGCGCCGAGCGGGTCGACCTGGGTGCGGGCGTCGTCGGTGGTCACGGGCGAGACCTCCAGGCGGTTCGCGGCGAGCGGATCGGCGGCCGGACCGGCGGCGTGATCGCCGTCGCGACCGGCCTCAAGGGTACTCCCGGACGCGACAGGGGTTGCCATCCGCGCCCGGACGGCCCGGCCACCCGCTCCGGACCCCGCGCCAGGGGCGCCCGAGCTCGCCCCGGTGCGACCCCCCGCGCCCCGCGGGCGACGCGAGAGGCGGGCCCTCCGCCAGGATCGGTCCCCGAGCCCGGGTCCCTGGGGAGTGCCCGCCTCATCGCTGCCCGGCAGCGGTGCCGGGCGGGATCAGCAGCAGCGACGGGGAGACCGAGCGCTACTGCGCGAGCCCGAAGTAGTAGGCCTTGTCGGTCGCGCTGGGCGGCAGCGAGACGCCAGCCCGGAACGTCTGCGCCCACCGAGTAAGGGATGGTGCCCTGGTACATCCCGTTGATCTGGTCGACCGCCGGCTGCGAGTAGCCGGTGATCTTGAACGCGGCGAGTGGCCTTGATGCAGAACGTGAAGTTGTTCCCGTTCTGTCCGGTCCTGCAGCCGGCTGGGGCCGCCGGGTCGTTGGCGGCATAGACGATCGGGATCAGGACCGTCTCCCCGTTGTCCACCCACTGCTCGAGGCAGGCGCGCACTTCAGATGCGTTCGTCTTGCCCGGGTCGCCCGGGAACTGCGCCGGCAGCGTGAAGGGCGGGTTGTTCGGCGTGCAGAGGCTGGTGGCGAGATCGCCCGCCGAGTTGCTGCCCGTCCAGGAGAGCCAGCCGAAGTTGCCCGGCCCGTTGGCGCCGCTCGTCAGGGCGAAGATCGTCTGCAGGTTCGGCTCACCCCCTCCGGGATCCACGAATCCGATGGGCAGCAGCTGGCCGGCCGGCGCGTTCGGCGATCGCCCGGCGATCGCGGTGCCCGTCGTGCCGACGTTCCACGTGGACTGGCCGATGACACCAAGGAAGTAGGTCCGCGGCGTCCGCGTCACGTCGACCTTGATCCCGAGCGCCGGCGTGCCACCGTTCCACCCGGGGATGGCGGTGTCGCCGGCCCCGACGGGGCCGAGGTCCGGGAACGTGGCGCCGTTGTGTTGCCCGACGTAGCGGGCCGTCCAGGTGCAGATGCTGGCGTCCGCGCAGTCGTTCGCCGCGACGCTCGTGGCGATCGCCTGGTACGCGTTCCCGCCCACGTAGACGCCGGGGTTGCCTGCCTGGCGCCACGTGTCGGCGAGCTTCTTGGTGCCGGCGAGCGCCGCCAGGTCGGCGGTGTTCTGCCCGCCGCGCCGGTTCACGAATGCCGTGCCGCCATCGACCACCAGGCCAACGATCAGCAAGCAGGGCGACGAGGCCGCCGGCGAAGAGGACGAGGATCTGGCCGCGCTCGCCGTCACGGCTGCGCATCGATGGCATGGTCGGTGCCTCCCGTGAGACGAAGGGGAACCTGGACGGACGGTTCACTGGACGGCGGCCTGGGTCAGGCCGGAGATGGTCGGGGTGCCGAGGATCTGGCCGATGATCGGGGTGAAGAACTGGAAGTTCGGGGCCGTCGCCTGCACGATCAGGAGGTCGTTCCGGCCGCAGCTCGCCGCCGGCACGTTCGAGAGCACGCCGCCCGCGCCGACGGCTCTTGCAGGTCACCGTGGCAGCGACGTTCGCCGGCGCGCCGGCCAGGCGACCCAGGGTGACCGCGGAGGTGCAGGTGAAGAGATTCGGCGACCCCACGCTCGCGGGGCAGGAGTACTTCCACTGCGTCCACGGAGCCGTAGCGGGCACCTTCCCGCGAGGCTTCGTTGAGCGCGTTCGAGACGTAGACGTACCGGCCGACATCCAGGATCCCGAAGAGGACCAGCATGAAGACCGGGAAGACGAGGGCGAACTCCACCAGGGCCTGGCCGCGACCGCGTCCATGGAGGCGAGGGATGCGAAGGAGACGGCTCATGGCTGGTCCACCTGTGTCCTGATGGTCGCGTTGGTGTTCGGGCCCACGCAGGTGTAGGCGCGTTCGGTCTGCCTGAGGACGTAGTTGGTCGCCACGTTCGGGTTGGCGGTGAGCGTGCCGGTCAGCCCGGCGCTGGTCCACGACGACTGGGCCTGGCTCACGGTCTTGTTCGTCTTGTCCGCCGTCGGGACGAGCGTGTCGACGAGGTTGGGGACGACGCGCGACGATGCCCCGCAGTCCGCGGTCGTGACCCGGAAGCCCGGCGATCCGGTGACGATGGCGTTCGTCGCCGACGCGCTGGCCAGCGAAGTCGAAGGTGCCGGTCGTGGCGA
Organism: uncultured Chloroflexia bacterium; assembly: GCA_963827965.1. Lineage (GTDB taxonomy): Bacteria > Chloroflexota > Limnocylindria > Limnocylindrales > CSP1-4 > CTSoil-043. Next base: position 37,676 of record CAWHCW010000002.1, read on the forward strand.
AGTCCTTCGGGAAGACGCAGGTGTAGCTGGTGCCGGATCCGCCGACTGCCCCGAGCGCGCCCGGGACCGTCGGGCAGCCAAGGGCGGCGAGGTCGAGGGGCGCGCCGTTGAGGGTCACCCCGAGCGCGAAGTCGTTCGTTGCGCCGCCGGTGTTGCGCACGGACAGGTAGAGCCAGCCCGTCGGGCGCTGGATGGTCCCGTCGGCGGAACCGGCCTGGCGCTGCAGCGTCAGCGGGCTCGAGTACGTGTAGCTGAGCGTCCCGTCGGCCCCGTCTCCGTCGTCGCCGAGCCGGTACGGGGCGGCCCTCAGCGTCACCGCGAGACGTGGGCGCGGCACGACCTTCACGGTCGCCCCGCCGCTCGTATCGCCGGTCGGAACGCCCGACGCAAGGCCCTGCGCCATGATCGAGACGTTGAGGTCGTTGACGCTTCCGCCGACCGCGGTGGCCGGGAGCGTGAAGGTGCAGTACGACGGGGCCGCGCCCTTGGCGAGGCTCGTCGCGAGACTGCCGCCGCCGGAGCATCCGGGCGGCGGGCTGATGGCGGTGCCGTTCACGGCGTAGGCGTACGAGAGGTTCGTCAGGGCGATGTTGCCCGTGTTCCGGATCCGGACCTTGAACGTGATCGTCTGGTCCTCCGGGAACAGGAGGTACTGGTCCTCGTTCATCGCGTTCTGGCACGGCGCGTAGTAGAAGCCCGGCGAGGAGGACGAATCGGCCGGCGTGCAGGCCGTGGTGATCGTGGCGGCGTTGCTGGCTGTTGGACGTGTTGGCCCAGATCAGGGCCTCCAGGCCCGACGGATCGAAGGCATCGCCGATGACCGTCGCCTGCTGCGTCGCGGACAGGGTCATACCCGCTCCCCATGCACGTTGCTCAGGATCGGCGTGATGAGCCCGAAGTCGTACGACACGGAGACGATGTAGGTGTCGCCGTTGACGCAGTCGTTGATCGGCTGGCGCAGCACGCCGAGCGGGGACCGGCAGGCGATATCGGTGTTCAGGAGGCTCGTACCGCCGGACTTCAGGTTGCTCGCCTCGTTCTGGACATGCCACTTGACGTTGATCGGGTCGGGGCAGCCCACGTTCGAGTCGTCCACGCACAGCGGCTGGCGCGACCCGTACAGGGCGCCCTCCTTGGCCGCGTTCTGGACCGCCACGTAGGCGTAGAAGAGGCGCCCGAAGTCGACGGCGACCGCCATCAGGACGAGCATCAGGGGAAGGACGAGGGCGAACTCGACCATGCTCTGGCCGCGCGACCGGTGCCTGGCGGACGCGCTGGCGTCGCTGGCGGCGGCCGCGCCGGCCTGCGGCGGCGTGGTGATGGTCGGTCGATGGCGCCGAAACGGCATGTCGGGCTCCCGTGGTGGTGTCTCGCCGAGTCATGCTCGACGTGCCACCTTGCACGGTGCCCTGCATTGGTGCGCGCACGCATAGCCCAACCGGGTGGGACGGGGGGCCCTTTGGTCCGGGGCTACCCCGCTCGCCCTGTCTCGACCGGCGACCTGCGACCGCCAACCGCCTCACGCGCGCCCCCGGGCAACGCGAGAGGCGGGCCCTCCGCCAGGATCGGTCCCCGAGCCCGGGTCCCTGCGAAGTGCCCGCCTCGTCGTTGCCCGGCGCCTGGGCCGGGAGAGTCAAGCAGGGGTGACGGGGAGACCGGGCGCCCCTGCGACGGGCTCGCGCAAGCCTGGCGTGGTGCTATTGGATGAGCTGGACTCCGATCGTGGCCGGATCCGCGGGGTCGATGCTTCCCGGAATGACCGGGCCGACGGTGATGTACTTGACGAACCAGCCCTTCGAGGCAGGCCACGCTGCCGTTCGTGGTGTTGACGAACGGGCTGCCGGGCGCCGAGTTGCAGTCGACCTTGGGGTTGATCCCGCCGCCGTTCTTCAGGTAGACGCCGGAGATCTTGAAGTTGGCGAACTTCGGGATGTGGTAGTAGGTGTTGTTGCCGACGCCTTCGCCGCTCGTGCAGTCACCGAGGGCCGTTCCCGGGGGCTCGTCCTTGCAGGTCCCGTCGAACAGGGGGATGGTCACGACCCGGCCGATGTAGGCTTCGAGTGGCGTCTGCATCGCATCGACGGTTCCCGTCTGCGTCTGCAGCCAGGTCGGGACGTCGAAGGTCCGGTTCGTGGGGTTCGTGATCTGCTGCGCGAGATTGCCGCCGCCGAGATCGAGCCAGCCGATGGATCCCGGGCCCGTCGTGCACAGGGGGACGATCGCCATGTTCGCATCGCTCGTCTCGTCGAGCCCGACGAGCGGCCACGGCGACGTGCCGGGCACGAGAGTGGCCGTCTTGTCGCAGCTCGAGATCGCCACCGGGAAGGTGACCGGGAGGATGGCCCCGGCCGGGGCCCCGGCGAGGATACCGGCGACCGCCGTCGCGTTGGCCGACGTCGGGAAGGAGGTGATCCCGACAACCCGAACGAAGAACGTTGGCGAGGTGCGGGTGCCGCGGACGGCGACCCCCGATGCCCCCGTCGGGATCGTGCCACCCCCGACCTCGGCGGCGGCGTCGATATCGGTCACGACCGCTCCACTCGAATCCAGCATCGCCGCATCGATCGAGGTATAGACGGCGCGATACGATCCGAGGTCGTTGGTGGCGGCGGACGAGCTGACACGGTTCGCGACCTCGGCGTCCCAACCGCTCCCGGGGGCCGTTGAGCCACCAAGACGTTCTGCGAGCGCGAGTGCGCCTGCATTCGCGGCGGCGTCCGCAGCGTTCTGCGTGGCACGCTGCGACGCGAACGCAGCCCCGCCATCCACCACGAGGCCGGCCATCGCCAGCAGCGCGGTCATCGCGACGGCCGCGATCACGAGGATCTGGCCGCGCTCCCGGCGACGGCTTCGGTCCATGGGTAGCGCTCCTTGACGAATGGTCATGGCTGGCGCGGGCAGTTGGCCGCGGTGATGGTCAGGCTGGGGCAGGTGAACTCGATGGGCTGGACCGACGTTGCAGTGAATGTCCGGGGCCCGATCAGCTGGCCGATGAGCGGAGTGATCGCGCTCCAGTCGTATTTCGCCTGCACGACGGCCACGCAGTCGAGGGGAATGTACCCGTTCGTCAGTGCACGCGAGATCGGAGAGTGGCAGCGGATCAGCGACTGGGACGGAGCCATCGTCGAGGTAGAAGCGAACCTTCACATCGGCGTTCGTCAGACCGAGCGAGATCGCCTGGTCAGAGGTCCTGGCCTTGACGATTGCCGCGTCCTGGTTCACGACGGCGAGTCGCGCCCCTTCCCGGACCCCGTTCGTGAGCGTGTTGTAGGCGAACACGGCCCGACCGAGATCGAAGACGCCGATGACGACGACGAGGAAGATCGGAAGGACGAGGGCGAATTCGACGAGGGACTGCCCCTGCCTGCGGCCGCGCCGCACGCTCATGGCCCGACCTCGATGCGTCGAGGCGCAGCCGTCCGGCTGCGGATCGACGACGCCACCCGGGATGCGACTGGTACTTGATCTCGTAGTCGACGGGCCCATTCTTCTTCGGTGGGTCGAAGCTGATATTGGCGGCCAAGAACCCGCGGCCCGTCCACAATGCCGTAGCGTTGCTCTTTAGCACGCCGGCGAAGTTGGGCACGGTGCAGATCTTCCGGTCAACCGTGATCGTCTTCTCGACGAAGCTGCTGCCGGAGTTGTTCGTCACGGCGAGACGGATCGTGTAAGTCCCCTCGGTGGAATAGCTGTGGCTGGGGTTCTGGGCCGTCGAGTCGACGTTCACGGTTCCGTTGAAATCGAAGTCCCACGACCACGCCGTCGGATTGTCCGTGGAGGTGTCGGTGAAGGACACGGCCAAGGGAGCTTGCCCGCCTGGCGGCGAGAAGGTGAAGTTAGCCGTCGGCCCGGGAGGTGGCGCGGTCACCGTGATGTAGGCGAACTTGACCTCCGAGTCGTAGCCGTTCCCGTTCGAAGCCGTCAGCGAAACCGTGTAGCTGCCGGAGGTGAGGTAGGTGTGGGTCGGGTTCTGGCTGGCGGAGATCCCCTCCCCCAGGCCGAAGGACCATGCCCAGCCGTCCGGCGCATTCGACGACAGGTCCGTGAAGTTGACGGTCAGCGGGGCTACCCCCGTGAGCTGGTCCCCGCTGAAGTTGGCGACTGGGATCGGATTGCCACCCCCACCTCCGCCACTCGTCGGCAGCCTCCCGATGCCGCCGGTGCGAATAGGGAAGACGGCGCGGGACGAGATCTGGACGGTGCTCCCGACGATCGCCGTGACCAGCGGCGTGATCGGCCGGAACTGGCAGTTGACCGTCACGACGACGTCGCCGCCGAGCGAGGCACCGGACGTGAATGTCGGGGCAGGCATCGGCGAGTCCACGGCGCAGTTGATGCGCGTGGTCTCGTTGTGACGAGGGCTGCGTAGTCCGCCTGGATCGTCGCGTCGCCGCCACCCTGCCAACCGCGCGGGTTGAGTGCGGCGAAGTTGGCGGCCTCCCGCGACGCTTGCTGCAGGTTCACCCAGCCGAGATAGGCACGCCCGAAGTCGATCGCGATCATCAGCAGCAGGAGGATGATCGGCAGGACCAGCGCGAACTCGACCAGGCTCTGGCCGCGGCTGCGACGGCGGGAGCGGAGGCGCTCCCAGAGAGAGCGGCGGTTCGTGTCCTGCACTGTGCTGTGGCCCCCCGGCGGTGCGCGGCATCCCCGGCCGCGTGATCGACCGGGAGAATGGCCGGGTGACCTTGCGTAGTACCTTGCGCTGGTGCGTACGGGCACACGCCTGTTCGGCGGTGGCGGCGGGACGGCAGATCGTACGGGGTCCCCCGGCCGCTCAGCCCTCGGTCGGCGCCTCCGCCGGCAGCACGAGGGTGAAGGCCGCGCCGGAACCGGCAGCCGCGCCGGCGGGACCGACGCCGGAACCCGGACCCGCGCCGGCACCGGGCGCCACCGGCTCCAGCACCAGGTCCCCGCCGTTCGCCCGGGCGAGCGCCCGCCCCACGTACAGGCCAAGGCCGGTCCCGTCGCGGTCCTCCGAGCGGCCCCCCCGCGCGTAGCGGGCGAAGAGACGCTCCCGGTCGGCAGCGGAGACTCCCGCGCCGCCGTCGGCAACCGTCACCGCCACCCGTCCCGCCGCGACGTCCACGCCCAGCCGCACCCGCACCGGCGCGCCGGCCCCGTACTTCACGGCGTTGTCCAGGAGCGCCCAGAGAACCTGGTCCACCTGGTCCGGGTCCGCGAGGGCCAGCCAGCCGCGGGCCTCGTCCACGAGCTCGAACGGCACCGCCCCGGCGCCGAGCGCCTCCCACGCCCGCCGGACCCGCGGGCCCAGGGCAAAGACCTCCGCCACCGGCCGGATGACGCCGGCGTCGAGGCGGCTGACCGTCAGCAGCTGGCGGACCATCCGGGAGAGGCGCTCGCTCTGCTCGGCGATGACGCCGGGCCGTGGATCGACGGTCCCGGCGCCCGCCTGGTCGCCGGCGAGCTGGTCGGCGTAGGCGCGGATCCGGGCAAGGGGCGTCTGGAGGTTGTGGGAGATGCCGCGCAGGAAGTCGTCCTTCTCGGCGTCGAGGGCCACCAGCCGCGCGTTCTGCTCCTCCACCCGCCCCAGGAGCTCGGCGTCGCGGAGGGCGACGGCGACGCTCGCGGCGAAGAGCTCGAGGAGGTCCTGGTCGGCCGGCTCCCAGCGCGTCGTGGCCGCCGCGTGCCCGGCGAGGACGCCCGCGACCTCCCGCCCGGCGCGCAGGTCGGCGCGGACGGGATGGGGCTCACCGGGGACGCGCTCCTCGACGTCGATCTCGTCGGGGTCGCCCAGGTCGATCCGGGCATCGATCAGGCCCAGGGCCTCGCGGGCATCGGCAGCGGCGCGGGCGAGCAGGGCCGCGGCGCCGTCGGCCGGCGCCCAGGCGGTGATGGCGTCGACCGCCCGGGCCACCTGGCGGTTGCGCCGCGCGACGTCGGCCGCGAGCTCCTCCTGGCGTTCGGCGAGCCGGCCCAGCTCGTCGTCGGGGAGCAGCGGCAGCGACTCCACGCGCTCGCCGGCGGTGATCCGGTCGAGCCGCGTCTCGAGCGCCCGCAGGGGCCGCACGATGCCGCCGACGAGCAGGCCCCCCACGAAGAGGCCGACGAGGGCGGCGAGGACGAGGGCGATCAGGACGAGGGTGAGGGCTCCAGGGCTCCCGCTGGCCACGAGCAGGAGGCCGAAGGCGCCGACCGGCAGGATGGCGGCAACCATGACCGCGATCGTGATCCGGACCCGGAGCCCGCTCCCGCTCACGTCGGCTCGACCTCCAGGCGATAGCCGACGCCGCGGACCGTGACGAGGTGGCGGGGTCGGTTGGGGTCGGGCTCCAGCTTGGTCCGCAGGCGCCGCATCGAGACCCAGACGTACGACGGGTCGGCGTCCTCGGTGTCGGCCCAGCCGCGAAGGAGGAGCGTCTCCGTCGAGACCGTCTTGCCGAGGTTGGCGGCGAGGGCGTAGAGGAGGCGCGACTCGATCGGCGTCAGGGCGACCTCCACCCCGTTCACGGTCGCCGACCGGCGGTGGAGCTCGAGGACCAGCGCCGGGCCCAGCACGACGCGCTGCCCGGGCAGCCGGTCGCCGAGGCGGCGGAGGACGCGGTTCACCCGCGCCCGCAGCTCGGGGTAGTGGTACGGCTTCGTGACGTAGTCCTCGGCCACCTCGTCGAGGAGCTCGGCCTTGGAGTCGGCGGCGTCGATCGCCGAGAGGACGATGATCGGGAGGTCGGCCCGGGCCTTGATCTCGCGGGCGAGGGAGAGCCCGTCGAGGCGGGGCATCATCAGGTCGACGATGGCCAGGTCGGGCCAGCCCGCCTCGAGCCGCCGCAGGGCCTCGACGCCGTCGCGGGCGGTCGCCACCTCGTAGCCGTCGTCGCGGAGCTGCTCGGCCAGGAGGACGAGGAGGTTCGCGTCGTCATCGACCAGGAGGAGCCGGGCCGGCCGCTCCTGCCCCGCCGGCCCGCCGCCGATCATCATGGGGCGAGCACCTCCCAGCCGAGGTCGCGCGGGAATCGACGGTCGAAGCTGTAGATCCGGCTCCGGTCACCGACCGGGGAGCCGTTCGCACGCTTCATGGACGAAGTGTGCATCACCGCGGCCCCGTCTACGGCGCCTGCGAGTCGAGGCACCTGCAGCCGCGTGTGACTGACATTCACAAATCCGGGGGAACGATGGCGCCAAGGGCCAGTCGCGGCCTGGGCCAAGCGCCTGCCCGGAGGCCAGGGCGGAGCCGATTGCCCCGCCGGCAGTCGGTTCGTGCGGGGAAGCAGGGTGGCCGACCCGTCCGAGAGACACTCCTGAGCCGGCACTCATCCCAAAGGCCGACGGCCCCAGGTCGGGGGTGCGCCTTGGGGGCTCGCCTGTCCGCGGAACGTGAATGGGAGTCACGCGGCCGCGTGGCGCCGGCCGGCGTCGGCGCGGCACGGACCTGGTGTCGGCGCGGCGCGGACCTGGCGCCGGCGTGGCGCGGCCGGCCTCGGCGCGGCACGGACCTGGTGCCGCCGCCGACCTCCACCGCGGCCGCGTCTACGGCGCCTTCGGGTCGAGATACCGGCACCGCGGCGCCAGCGGGCAGCGGTCGCAGGCGGGCCTGCGCGCGTCGCAGGTCCTGCGGCCGTGCTGGATCAGCAGGACGTGGGCGGCGTGGACGTCGTCCGGCGCGAGCAGGTGCCAGTAGACCTCGTGCTGCTCGTCCGGCCCGGCCTTCGGCGGCACGAGGCCGATGCGCTTGCTGACCCGGTCCACGTGGGTGTCGACCGGCATGAGCGGCTGCCCGAAGCAGAAGAGGAGGACGATCGAGGCGGTCTTCCTGCCGATCCCGGGAACCTGGGTCAGCCAGTCGCGCGCGGCGCGCGGCTCCATCGCCGGCGAGGAAGTCGAGGTCGTAGCCGCCGGTCGCCTCGCGGATCGTGGCGCAGCGCGGCCTGGATGCGGGGCGCCTTCTGGGGGGCGAGCCCGCCCGGCCGGATCACCTCCATCAGCTCGTCGAGCGGGGCGTGCTCCAGGGCGTCCCAGTCCGGGGCCGAGCCGGCGTCCAGCCCACGGCCGCCCCAGCCCTCGGGCGCCGCCTCGGTGCCGTCGGGCGCCGCGACCCGGTGGATCGTCACCGGCCCGTCGGTCGGGTAAGCGTCCCGGAGCGCCTGGAAGGCCCGCTCGGAGTTCACGTCGGCGGTGTTCTGGGAGAGGATCGTGAGGATGAGCTCGGAGACCGGGTCGAGGCGCGTGTCGTTCCGGGGGGTGCCGTAGAGGGCGGCAAGCTCGGTCAGCACGAACGGGACCAGGCCGGGCCGGCGCCGGTCGAGGGATCGCGCCCACGCCCGCGCGGGATCGGCCGGCTTCCGGCGCTTCGTCTTCGAGGCGCGGCTGCCGCGGGCGGGCGGCGTCACCAGATCGTCTCGACGTCGTACCTCGTGATCGCCGGGTCACCCGTGACGAGCGGGACGTCCTCCGCCAGCGCCTGGGCCACGAGCAGGCGATCGAAGGGATCACGGTGAATCCCGGGGAGCTCCGCGGTGCGCAGGCAGTGCGCCACCGTGATCGGCAGCTCGTGAAGGCGTTGGCCGCCATGCGGCTGGGGACGTACGTCACGGGAGGCTCAGGGAGGTCAAGGCGTCCGTCAGCGGCCTTGATCGCGATCTCCCAGGCGGACACGGGACTGACCAGGACATCGACGTCGGGGTCGCCGATGGTCTCCCGCGCGACCGGCGACAGGCGTGGATCCTCCAGGACCCACCAGAGGAAGACGTGGGTGTCCAGGAGGACGCGCACGCTACATGTACTCCTCGAACTCGGGGAGCGGGTCGTCGAAGTTGTCGTGGATGACGACCTTGCCCCGGTCCATGCCGGGCTTCCGCGGCAACCGCTTGGCGGTCGGGATGAGCTCCGCGACCGGCCGCCCGGCCCGCGCGATCACGATTCGCTCTCCGGCCTCGACGCGGGCGAGCAGACGCGACAGGTGGGTCTTGGCTTCGTGGACGTTGACGACGGTCTCGGCCATGGCGCGATGATGACTTAGTCCGCCGACTTAGTCAACGAGGCAGCGGCGTGGCCCACCGCCGGTCGTATCAGGCGCGGTCACGCGCGGGTGGCTGTCGAGCCTCCCAGGAGCCCGACCAGGCGGGCCAGGCGCTCGCCGCAGCGCTCCAGGGGCGCCGGTCCCGCCGCCATCGCCTCTTCGACTGACTGGGGCCGCTCCGCGACGGGGACGGCGACGGCGCCCACCGCCGCCAGCGCCTCGATCCCCGCGGGCTCGACGCCGCCGCCGACGGCGACGCACGGGACTCCGGCCGCGGCGGCCCGGCGGGCCACCCCCAGGGCGGTCTTGCCGAACGCGGTCTGGCCGTCGATGCGGCCCTCGCCGGTGAGGACGAGGTCGGCGCCGGCGAGCTTCGCGGCAAAGCCCGTCGCCTCCATGACGAGGTCGATCCCCGGCACGATCGCCAGCGAGCGGCAGCGGTCGCGGAGGCAGGCCAGCCCGAAGACGGTGCCGCCGGCCGCGCCGGCGCCGGGCGTGTCGCGCTCGCGACGGCCGGTCGCCGCCTCCAGCGCGTCGGCCCAGCGGCGCGAGGGCGTCGTCGAGGTTGCGGACGTCGACCGCGCCGGCACCCTTCTGGGGGCCGTAGACGGCGGCGGCTCCGGACGGACCCAGGAGCGGGTTCGACACGTCCGAGGCGATCCGCAGGTCGACCTCGGCCAGGCGCGGGTCCATCTCGTCGACGTGGACGACGAGGTCGGGCTCCACGGTCATGCCCAGCCCCAGGGCGGCGAGGATCCCCAGCCCACCGTCGGTGGTGGCGCTGCCGCCGACGCCCAGGTCGATCCGCCGGATCCCCGCGTCGAGGACCGCGCGCAGGACCTCGCCGGTGCCGAAGGTCGAGGCGTTGACCGGGTCCCGCTCGTCGAGCGCGAGGCGCGACAGGCCCGACGCCGCCGCGAGCTCCACGACCGCGCGACTCCCGTCCGCGGACTGCAGCCAGCGCGCCTCGATCAGGCGACCCAGCGGATCGTGCGCGGCGGCGCTCCGCCACTCCCAGCCGCCGGCCGCCTCGATCGCCACCAGGGTTCCCTCGCCGCCGTCGGCCAGCGGGGCCAGGCGGACGTCGTCCGCTGGGCGGGCTCGCTGCCAACCGCGGGCCAGGGCCCGGGCGACCTCGACGGACGTCAGCGACCCCTTGAACGAGTCCGGGGCGATGACGACCACCAGGCCCCGTTCGAATGCGCGGGCCGCCGGGGCGTCCGTCCCGCTCACCCGCTGCTGCCGGCGCCGCCGCCCGCGCCTCCATTGCCGCCCCTCCCGCCCGCCCGGCGCTCCAGGTACTCGGGGATCCGGATCATGGGGGGTCGTTCGCGGTCCGCCAGCTCGATGATCTCGAGGCCCAGGTGGTCGCCGCCGAAGCGGGGCAGCTTCATCGTCGACCCCAGCTCCGCGAAGAGGCGGGCCCGCCGGCGCTCCTCGAGCCGCTTCATGACCGCCTGGAGGATCACGAAGCTCATCCGCGAGAGGCCTTCCAGCTCCTGGTTGCGGTGGACGCGTCGCTCCAGGTCCACCTGGCCCAGCCCGGTGAGGCCGACTCGCTCGCTGATGTCGACGAGGTGCCCGATCTCGACGGCGTAGCCGGTGAAGAAGGGGATCGTCTCGAGGAGGCTCCGCCGCCCGGCGTACTCGCCCGAGAGCGGCTGGATGAAGCCCGACAGGTCGGGGAAGAAGAGGTTGATGAGCGGCCGTGCCACGAGCTCCGTGACGCGCCCGCCGCCGCCCTCCTTGAGCACGCCGTCCTCGACGATCGGGCGCTGGTAGTAGCCCTTGACGTACTGGATCCGTGGCTCCGCGAGCAGCGGGCCCAGCGTCCCGTAGGCCATCCGCGGGTGCCAGTTCCGGACATCGGTGTCGCACCAGGCGACGAGGTCGCCGCTGGTCTCGAAGAGGCTCTTCCAGAGGGCCTCGCCCTTGCCGTGATACGAGCCGTAGCGCGGCAGCACGTCGGCGTGCTGGACGACGCGGGCGCCCGCGGCCTCGGCGATCTCGCGGGTGCGATCGGTCGACGCGGAGTCGATGACGAGCAGCTCGTCCACCAGCGGCACCCCGTCGACGAGGACGCGCCGGGCGCGGGCCACGATCTCGCCGATCGTCGTCTCCTCGTTGAGCGTCGGTAAGACGAGACTGACGGTAAGCCCTTGCTGCTCTTTCAGGTCCACCAGGCGGCGCAGGTTGCGGTACTCGGCGTGGTGGAAGTTGGATTCGGCGAACCACCGCTCCACGCGCGCCGGCACGGCGCGGGACTCCTCCGCCGCCCGATCGGCCGCCGCCAGCGATTCCGCCCGGCCCGGCCAGCTCCTCGAACGTGGCCGCGCCCGATCCGCTCCCGCGTCTTGACGACGATGACGGGCGGCGTGGCCCGGGTGGCGATCGCCTCCGGGAGCGCGCCGAAGAGGAACGCGTCGGCGGCCGTCCCCTCCGGGGCCGCGGAGGCGCCCATGATCACGACGTCGGCCTTCTCCGCCTCGCGGAGGATGGCGTTCCGGACGTTGGGTGCCTCGCGGAGGAGCCCGTCCGCGTGGCCGCGGGCGTGCTGCTTGAGGAACGAGGCAAGGGCCTGCTCGCGCCTGGGCCCGGACGCTGCTCGTGACGCCCGGCGGGATCACGTGGAGGACGACGATCCGGGCGTCGTGGCGGCGGGCGAGGGCGTCGGCGAACTCCAGGGCGAGCTCGGCGTGGGGGCCGCCGCGGACCGGGACCAGGATCCGTCGGACCTCGCCGAACGGGCGCTGCTTGACGACGGCAATGTCGCAGGGCGGCTCGCGGACGACGGCGTCGATCGTCGGGGAGAAGACCGGGCCGGCTGGCCGGCGCCCCGGCCGCCCGGGCGGCCGCCCCAGCCGAAGATGAGGAGGTCGGCGTCGACCTCGGTGGCGGCTTCGACGATCCCCTCGGCCGCCCGCCGCCCGATCCGCACGAGCGGCCGGATCCGCGTCCCCTGCGGCGCGTAGTCGAGGACCTTCTGGAGGAGGCGGCGGGCCTGGCGCGCCTGCGTCGCGCCGTCGGAGAGGGCGACGTCCTCGGGGACCTCCACGATCCCGAGCACGGTCAGCTCGCCGGTCCGCGGATCCATGATCTCCGCGCCGATCCGCACCAGGTCCTCGGCGGTCGCCGGGTTGGCGACGGGGATGAGGATCCGCGCGGGGAGCGGTGCCCGCGGGCTCACGCGGGCTCCCCTGGGCGGCCTGCTGCGTCGTCCTCCGGCTGGTTGCCGCCGTCGCGGCCGGCGTCGCGGGCGGCCTCCTCGGCGACGCGCCAGCGCTCGACGAGGTAGGGCTTGCGGAGCTCGAAGGCCCGGGCCTGCCGCTCGACGCGCTCCTCGGCGTCGTCCTGGGCAAGGTGGCGGCTCTCGACGACGAGGCTTCCCACCCGCCCGAAGTAGAGGGGCACGAGGGCGGCGACGAGGCGCTCGAGGGGGATGGCGCCGAAGCGGGCTGCGACCACGATGTCGTAGACGATCCCCGCCCACAGCTCGTCGGGGAAGTGGAAGGCGGCGACGGCCTCGCTCATCTCGTCGGTGGTGACGCCGTTCGCGCCGCTCTCGCTGCCGCCGATCCCCAGGCGCCGCGCCGCCAGCTCGGCGAGCTTCCCCGCCTCGATCGCCAGCTCCTCGACAGCCGCGGCGTGGTCGGAGGCGAGCATCGCCCGCCACGTGTCGGCCAGGGTCACCCGCCCGACCTCGAACTCGGAGAGGAGGCGCAGGGTGTTGACCTGGAGCGGGCCGGGCTCGACCCAGCGCTCGAAGCCGTAGGCCGGGACCTCGTGGCTGCCGCGGATCTCGAGCCACGCGTCGGGGTGGCGGCCCGCCATCGCCAGGATGGTCCCCACGACCTGGCGGAACATGGGCCCGAGGTCACCCGAGGGGTCCTTCGGGTCGTGGACCTTCGCGCCGAGGCGCGTCTCGCAGACGGCGAACCCGCCCACCAGCGCGTGCGTCGTCATCCAGATGTCGATCCCGAACCTGCTGACCTCGGGGGTCCAGTCTTCCTGGGCCAGGTAGTGGCGGACGAGGTCGCCCGAGACGCCGAAGTCGCCGCCGATCGGCTGCCGGATCCGGCGCCCGTAGAGGGCCCGGGTCAGCGGGTAGGTGACCGTGTTCGTGATCGTCCCGTCGTACTTGTGGCGGGCGTAGAGCGGCGTCACGTAGTCGAAGCCGCCCTTGAGGATGGGCCCGGCCAGGAGCTCGATCCACTCGGGGGTGATCGAGCGGAGGTCAGAGTCGACGACCACGAGGGCCTGCGCCTCGAGCGCGGAGGCGATCTCGAAGATCGTGCGCAGGGCCGCTCCCTTGCCGCCGACGCCGTCCACCTCGGGGTAGGTGAGGGTCAGGCGCTCGAGGCGGTTCGTCGGCCGGACGAGGAGGATCCGTTCGACGTAGTCGGGCGGCTCGGTCTCGGCGACCACGCGCTGGGTTCCGTCCGGCGACCCGGCGTCCGAGTTGACGAGGAGCGGCCGCAGGTCGGCGAAGTACTGGACGAGCCCGGCCTGCGCGGCCCGGGTCACGTGCCCGATCGTGGTGGCGTTCTTGAAGCTGGGGATGCCCACGACCAGGTCGACCCGGCCGAGGCGTTCGATCTCCGCGGTGATCGCGGGCGTCAGCACGGTAGGAGCCACCGGGTCACCCTACCACGGGCGACCGGCGGGCCGCCGGGCGAGCGTCAGCGGCGCGGCATGGCGATGCGCGACCAGCTGTCGTTGGGCGCGCCGGGGTGGTAACGGCCGTTCGCCTCCTTGTAGGCGAGACCGCTGAAGCCGAGCGCCCGCCAGGTCCGGATGAAGCTGCCGGCCGGCTCGCGGACGAAGGGCGTGCGGCGGACGCGTTCCCCCTCCGCGAGGACGCTCTCCAGGAGGCGCTTTCGCTCGAGGAGGGGGAGCTCGAAGAGCGGCTGGTCGTCGAGGGCGACCAGGTCGACGGCGACGAAGGCGATCGGCGACCGGGCCCGCGGCCGCGGCCGCCTCCACCTGGTCGACCGTCCGGGCCGAGGGCCCTCCGGGGACGCGCCCTCCGCCGCCGAGGAGGTCGGCCGCCTGCTTGCCCAGGAAGAACTGGGTCACGTGCTCGCCCATCCCCGGGCGCTCGTCGCCGTCGAGCGCGATCCCGACCGCGGACCGCAGCGCCTGGTCCGTCAGGTAGCCGTCGACGACCAGCACCTCGGCCAGCCCGCCGGCCGCGAGCTCGGCCGAGATCTCGGGGTGGTCGGGGGCCAGGTCCGTCCCGCCGGCGTCGACGAGGCGGACGCCCGCGGGGTCGACGTGGGCGAGGATCCGGATGCCGTCCCATGCCGGCTCGATGAGCGGATCGCGCAGGTCCCGCGGCTTGCGCCGCCCGAAGGCCTGGGGCCGCCAGGTGCGGGGATCGCGATGCATCCACGGATCGTACCAGCGCCGCCGCGCATCTCGGAAGAGCCACGGGTCGCGGGGGCTTCCGGTCGCCCCGCTCGCCCGATACGATCGCGCCGATGGCTCACGTCCCCGCGCCCGCCCCGAGCTCGCCGACCGCCTCCCCGCGCGGCGGGCCCGGCGGCCTCGGCGGTCTCGGCGGCTCGGCGGTCTCGGCGGTCGCCTGGCCGGGCTCACGCCGTCGGGCCGGGCCCGGGTCCCGGTGGCGTGGGCCCTCTACGACTTCGCGAACACGATCTTCAGCTACGCCGTCTTCTCGACGGCGATCGGCCTCTGGCTCACCGAGCCCGACCGCTTCGGACAGGACGTGGGGCAGCTGGTCCAGACGATCTGCGTCGTCGTGTCGGTGGGCCTGAACGCCCTGGTCTCGCCGCCGCTCGGCGCCCTCAGCGACCGGGGCGGGCGGCGCCTCCCGTTCCTCCTGGTCTTCACGATCCTCACGATCGTGCCCGCGGCGGCCATCGGCCTCAGCGGCCCGGTCCTGGGCGCGATCCTCTTCACGATCGCCAACTTCAGCTACCAGGCGGCGCTCATCTACTACGACGCGACCCTTGCCGCGGTCTCGTATCCCGGGACGCGGGGCAAGCTGTCGGGGATCGGGGTCGGGATCGGCTACATGGGCACGCTCGCCATCGCGCTCGTCCTGATCGTCCTGGACCCGCCCGTGAACGGGTACTTCTTCGTCTCGATGGCGCTCTTCGCCGTCTTCGCCGTCCCGATCTTCCTGCTCGTCCGCGAGCGGGGCACGGGCGCCCCGGCGTTCGGGTGGGCGGACGCGCGCCGCTCGTTCGGGCAGGTCAGGCTGTCGATCACCCATGCTCGCGAGGTCCCGGGGCTGGGTCGCTTCCTCCTCGGTCGCTTCTTCTACTCGGACGCCGTCAACACGATCATCGCCGTGATGAGCGTCGTGGCCGTGCGGGCGGTGGGGCTCACCGAGCAGCAGTTCCTGATGGTCAGCCTGCTGCTGACCGTCGTGGCCATCGTCGCCAGCTTCGGCTGGGGCCGCCTCGTCGATCGCTTCGGTCCGAAGCGGACCCTGCTCTGGGTGCTCGTCAGCTGGGCCGGCGGGCTCCTCATCGGCGTCGTCTCGCTCAGCCTGCCGGGGACGCCGGCCGGGATGGGCCTCTTCGTCCTCGCCGGGGCGATCGTCGGCAGCGGCCTGGGCGGGGTCCAGGTCGCCGACCGGGTCTTCATGCTGCGACTCTCGCCGCCCGACCGGATCGGCGAGTTCTTCGGCCTCTACGGGCTCGTCGGGAAGGGCTCCCAGGTCGTGGGCCAGACGCTCTACGGGGTGACGGTCTTCCTGCTCCTGGGGCCCCTCGGAAATGGCGCCTACCAGGTCGCGGTCCTCACCCTCCTCGCGACCATGGTGATCGGCTACTTCCTGATCCGGCCGGTGAGCGATCGCTGGGCGGGCTCGGCGGATGCGCTGGCGCTCGCCGACGGCGAGGCGAACGACGCGTAGGGGGAGCCCGCGAACGCGCCGCGTGTGGCGCTCGCGCCCGCCGACGAGGGCCTGTCGAACGCGGCGCGGGGAGCGGCTCCCGGGAAGACGAACAACGCCCCGACCGGGAGCCGGGGCGTTGCCGAGGACGCGCGCTGAGCGGCCCGTTCGGGCCGCGGGCTCAGGCGATGTGGTGGGCCGCGTCGACGCAGGAGATGGCGCAGCCGCGGGCGTCCCGGCCCGTGGAGCCGCCGAAGTGGAACCAGCGGCGGGCGCCGGTGAAGCCGGCGTCGTCGGCGGACTCGCGGGTGGTCAGGCGGCAGCCGCAGGCATCGCAGGTCACGGTCTCGCCGGTCACGCGGGTGGCGGTCGCGGCGCGTGGGCCGAGGCCGCGGCTGTAGGTGGGCGGGATCAGGTCGATGGCGGTCATGGCGTCGGCGTCCTCGCTGGCGGGTGGCCCGGGAGAGGGGCGACGCGGCGCGAACCGCGGGGACTCTCCCCTGAGGGTTGCACCGTACGTGGGCCAGGCACGCAGGTCAGTGCCGCCGGGGGGCCGCTTGCGTAGCGATTCGGTTGCTTGCGGACCGGGTGGCGGGTTCGCTCGCGCAGCCGGCGGCGTTCGCCCGCGCAGCCGCGCGTTCGCTCGCGCAGCCGCGCCGTGGCCGATCCGGGCCCCGTGACCGCCGGCTCAGGCCCCGTAGCCGCCGGGGTGCGCCCGCCGCCAGGCCCAGGCCGAGGCCACGATCTCCGACAGATCGGGGTGCCGCGGCTCCCAGCCGAGCACGTCGTGCGCCCGGCTCGCGTCGGCGACGAGCACCGGCGGGTCGCCGGCTCGCCGCGGCCCGATGCGGTGGGGGACGGGGCGACCGGTAGCCGCCTCGGCCGCCGCGAGGACCCCGAGCACGCTGAAGCCCCCGCCGTTGCCGAGGTTGAGGGCGATCGCCGCGGCCCCTTCGGATCCTGCCCGCCTCCGCCGCCGCCGCCCCGCCTCGCGCCCGAGGCCCCGCCTCCAGCGGCGGCCGTGCGAGGGTCGTCCGGGGCGGTGGCCTCGAGGGCGAGGAGGTGGGCCCGGGCCAGGTCCTCGACGTGGATGTAGTCCCGGATGCAGGTCCCGTCGGCGGTCGGGTAGTCCGTCCCGAAGATGGCGACCTCGCCGCGCCCTTCCACGGCCGCCAGCACGTTGGGGATCAGGTGCGTCTCCGGGTCGTGGACCTCGCCGTTGCGAGCGGAGGCCCCCGCGACGTTGAAGTAGCGGAGGCTGACGCTGCGGAGGCCGTAGGCGCCGGCGTACCAGCGAAGCGCGCCCTCGAATGCCCGCTTCGTCTCGCCGTAGGGGTTGATCGGCGCGTGGACGGCGTCCTCTCGGATCGGGACGCTGGCCGGGGTTCCGTAGACGGCTGCCGTCGAGCTGAAGACGAGGCGCCGCACGCCGGCCTCCCGCAGCGCCTCCAGGAGGGTCACGCCGCCGGCGACGTTCTCGCGGTAGTAGAGGGCCGGGTTCGCGACCGACTCGCCGACGAGCGAGCGCGCGGCGCAGTGGAGGACGGCGTCGATCGGGGTCTCGGCCAGGAGCGCGCGGAGGTGTCGGCCGTCCGCGTAGCTCCCCTCGACGAGGCTGGCCCCCGGGACGACCGCCTCGCGATGGCCCTTCGAGAGATCGTCGAGGACGACGACGTCGTGGCCGGCGGCGACGAGGGCCTCGACCGAGACCGATCCGACGTAGCCGGCGCCGCCGGTGACGAGCACGCGCATCACGATCTCCCGAGGATGCGCCGCAGGAGCCCGGGGCGTGCGGGGGCCGTCCTGGCGGCGCGGCGGTCCGGGATGGGTGCACGCGGCTCCGGTTCGGGGACCCGCTCGGCCGTGGGCGCCGGCTCCGGTTCGGGGACCCGCTCGGCCGTGGGCGCCGCTCGGTCGACGTCGGCTCGCGCTCGGTCGGATCCGCTGGCCGTGGGCGCCCGCTCCGGTCGGGATCCGCTCGGCCGTGGGCGCCGGCTCCGGTCCGGGATCCGCTCGGCCGTGGGCGCCGGCTGCCGGCCGGACCCGCCTGTGAGGCGATATTCGTGCATTGGCTCCGTCGCGGACCCGCTGGACGGGGCGCGGCCGCCGCCGACGCCTCCGCGGCCGCCGCCGACGCCTCGGCGAGCTCGAGCTGAGCGTCGTCGGGGTCGCAGCGGCACCCGGCTGGGCTCACTTCCGCGGTCCGCGCCGCCCTCCGTGGCCTCGAACGCAGCGAATCATCGCCTGTGAGGCGGCTCGGCGGCGCGAGAGGCGGCAGCGTCGGCGGCGAGAAGCGGCAGCGTCGGCGGCGCGAGGCCCGGCGGCCGTCGCCCCGAGCGCCGGAACTGCGCCGGCGGCGGCATCACGGTGTCGGGCAACCTCCTCCAGCCGGTCGAGCATCCGGCGCGCGGTGGCGTTCTCGGGGTCGATCTCCAGCGCTGCCCGCGCCAGGGCGTGCGCGCCGGCGTCGTCGCCGCGCTCCAGGGCCACGCGCGACAGGCCGACAGCGGCGATCCCGTTGCGGGGGTCCGCTTCGAGCACGGTCCGGTAGATCCGGTCGGCCTGGTCGAGGAGCCCGAGGGCGAGCGCGCTCTCGGCGTTGAGGAGGAGCTCGATCACGGGCGGTTCTCCCGCCCGGCCGCGGCGTCGGCCGCGGTCTCGGCGCCGCCGGCCGCAGTCGTCGGCGTCCCGCCTCGGCCGCGGCGTCGGCCGCGTCGCCCATGACCTGGCGCGCGATCGCCAGGAGCCGCCCGCGCTCGTTGAGCATCGGGTCGACCAGGACGCGCTCCAGCAGCTCGTCGAGCAGGCGGCCCAGCGCCGGGCCGGGCCCGAGGGCCAGCGCCCGCATGAGGTCGTCGCCATCGACGACGAGGTCGCGCCGCTCGAGCGCGACATGCGCCGCCACCTGCGCCCGGCATCGCTGGCGCAGCACGTCGAGGTCGTCCACGTTCGACGGCAGCCCGCTCCCGACGTTGTCGGCCGCGCGCAGGTCCAGCAGCTCGTCGAGGTCGGCCAGGCCGACCCGCCGGATGAATCGACGGATCGCGGCGTCCGACCACTCCGGGGCGTACGCGAACATGTGGTGGCGGACGAGGCCGGCGACCCGGGTGGTGAAGGCCCGCGGCGCCCGGAGCCTGTCGAGCCAGGCCGCCGCGAGCTCCGCCCCGATCGTCTCGTGGCCGACGAAATGGCCGTCGGCGAAGGTGGCCGGCTTGCCGACGTCGTGGAGCAGCGCGGCGGTCCGGGCCAGGGGGAGCCCGTCGAGCAGCGTCGGAGCCGCCGCGTCCACCGTCCGCCAGGTGTGATCCCAGAGGTCCTCGCCGGGGATCTTGGCCTGGGGAACCCCGCGCTGGCGGGCCAGCTCCGGGGCGAGCACGGCCAGGAGGCCCGTCTCCTCGGCGAGCCGGAGGCCGATCGATGGCCGCTCCGCCGCAAGCAGCCGCATCAGCTCGGCGAACGTCCGCTCGCCAGAGACGCGGCCGGCGAGCGGCGCCTCGATGGCGATGGCGGCGCGCGTGGCCGGGTCCACCGCGAATCCCAGGGTGGCGGCGAAGCGGACGGCGCGGAGCATCCGCAGGGCGTCCTCGCGGAAGCGCGCACCGGGGATCGCCGACGGCGCGGAGAACGCCCGCCGCGAGGTCGGCCTGGCCGCCGAAGCGGTCCACGATCGCGCCCGGCCTCCCCTCGGCGTCGAGCGGGATCGCCATGGCGTTCACCGTGAAGTCGCGCCGCGCGAGATCCTCGTCGAGCGTGTCGCCGAAGGTGACGTCGTCGGGCCGGCGGTGGTCGGAGTAGGCGCCGTCGTGGCGGAACGTCGTCACCTCGTGGGCGCCGTCGGGGAGGGGCACGACCACCGTCCCGAAGCGGTTCTCGTAGCGGGCCCCGGAGAAGAGCGCGAGGAGGCGATCCGGGCGGGCGTCGGTGGCGACGTCCCAGTCGAGGGGCGCGACGCCGCGGAGCAGGTCGCGGACGCAGCCGCCGACCAGGTGCGCCTCGTGGCCGGCCGCGCGAAGCGTGCGGGCGATCGATCGAACGCCGCCGGGCACCGCGTCGGCAGGCACGCCGGCAGGCATCGCGCGCCGGGCACGCCGGCGGGCACGGCGTCGCCGGGCACGGCGGCGGCAGCCATGTCCGCGGCGGGGTGCGGGCGGACCGGATGCCGGTCGCTCGGGGTCAGCTTGCCGGCCGTCAGTTCGAGCCCAGGAAGAGGTAGCCGCGCCAGGTCTCGTTGCGCGCGTCGGCGAGATACGGCGTGAAGAGGGAGTAGACGTCGCTGCGCGGCTCGTAGGGCGGGCGGAGGAGCCGGAAGCGCGCCTCGTCCGGCGTGCGGCCACCCTTGCGGTGGTTGCAGACCTTGCAGGCCGTCACGAGGTTCTCCCACGTATGGCTCCCGCCGCGGTGGCGCGGGAGCACGTGGTCGAGCGTCATGTCGTGGCCCTGCCGTCCGCAGTACTGGCAGGTGTGGGCGTCGCGGGCGAAGATCTCGCGCCGGCTGAGGCGGACGCGCGGGCGCGGGCGCCGGACATGGTGCTGGAGCCGGATGACGGAGGGAGCCCTGTAGGCAGCACGCGGCGTCCTGATCGTCTGGTGGTCGTACTCGACGACCTCCGCCTTGGCGCCGAACACGAGCCGGAAGGCGCGAGGCAGGTTGCAGACGTTCAGCGGCTCGTAGTTCTGGTTCAGAACGAGCACGACACCGTCCATGGTGGCCGGATCGTAGCAGGAGGCGGGGACGGGCCGCGCCCGGAGCCGGCGGTCAGCGGCTGCGCGTCACCCGCGGGGCGTCACCGGCGGGGCGTCACCAGCCGGCGCCCTCGACAGCGCCTTGTCGCGCCGCAGCCAGACGATCAGCGCGATGAGGAAGCGCAGGACCAGGCTGATCCCGTACATCGCGCACCAGACGCAGACCGCCTCGATCACGAACACCTGGAGGAACGTGAAGTACCCCTCGAAGGTGACGCCGACCAGGCTGAGCCCGTAGTGGACCGCGAGGAGCCTCCGGTCGCCCGTCCGCCACCAGCCGAGAGCCGCCACCAGCAGGATGATCGAGAGGCCGACGCCGAAGACCGCCACGGGGATGCCGGCGATCCGGCTGTACTCGCTCTGGGCGACCTCCACGCAGCCGTGGACCGGGCCGCAGACGGGGACGCCCCCCTGCAGCTCCACGGCGGAGAGGTACGAGGCGACGACCAGCCCGAACGTGTCGAGCGCGGCCAGGATCAGGGCAGGGTGGATCCCGCGAAACCGGATGGCGAAGATGGCCACCGCGAAGACCACGGCGGCGACGACGATCCAGAAGACGACCCAGGCAAGCATGGGGTGCAGGGTAGCGAAGTCGCTCGATTCGGGTGGAGAGTCCGATCGTCCCCTTGGTGGGGGCCGGTCGGCGCGCACGTTGGCCGCACGTCGGTCGCGCTCCCCGGCGGGCACCTCCCGACTCGGCGGTACCATCCGGGCCATGCTCCTGGGGATCGATCACCTCGTCATCGCCGTCGACGACCCCGACGCGGCCGCGGCCGAGCTGGAGGCCGAGCTCGGGCTCGCCGCCACCGCCGGGGGGCGCCACGACGCCGGGACCCACAACCGGATCGTCTTCCTGGGGGACGCGTACCTGGAGCTGATCGGCGCCTGGGACCGCGACCTGGCGCTCGCCCATCCGATCGGGGCGGCGGTCGTCCGCGCCCTCGACGCGGGCGCACCCGGGCTCGTGACCTACGCGATCGCGACCGATGGCGCACGGCGCGAGGTGATGTCGCTGCGCGCGGCCGGCTCGCCGATCTCCGAGGTGATCGGCGGCTCTCGCCTCCGACCTGACGGCGAGGCCGTGGCCTGGCAGTGCGCCTTCCCGCCCCTGCTCGGTCCGGCCGAGCCGCCGTTCCTCATCGAGCACGAGCTCAGCGGGGCCGAGTGGGGCGAGGGCGCCCGCCGGGCCCGCACGTCGTTCGTCCATCCCTTCGGCGGCATGGCCCGCCTCGTCGGGATCGAGCTGCTGGTGCCGGACCCGAAGGCGGCGGCCGGGGCCTACGCCGCGACCGTCGGCATCGTCGTGCCGCCCGGTCCGGGCGCCGTGCCCGGCGATCGCGAGGTCCGCATCGGTGACCACTCGGTGCGGCTGGTGCCGCGGGGCGGCCGTGCTGCCGGCGGGATCCCCGGCGCCGCCGCCACATCCGGGCCGGCCGGCGAGCCGGGCGCATCCGGGCCGGGCGCATCCGGGCCGCGGGCGCGCGTCGGCATCTCCGCCACCGCGGGCGCCCGCGTGCTCCGCGACCTCTTCGGGGTCCGCTTCGCGCGGCTCTGACCGCCGTGGCCGGGGTTGCCCGGCCAGGTCCGGGCGGGCGTCCCCTCGACCCGAGCGCCGGGGACGCGGGGTACCATCCCGTCTGCATGGACCCCCTCGCGCAGGCCAGCCACCAGCATCACGATCGGCTCATCCCGCACGTCGAGCACCTGGCCCGCCTGGCAGCGATGATCGACCAGGGGATCACCCCGGCGTTCCTGGACGAGTGCGAGGCCGAGCACCGCTTCATCGTCGGGCAGCTCCTGCCGCACATGGAGGCGATCGAGGCGACGCTGTACGGCGAGCTCGACCGGCTCATGGAAGGACGCCACTCGATGGCTCCGATGCGCCGGGAGCACGCGGAGCTCCGGCGGCTGATCGACGCCACGGGCCAGTATCACGAGCTGGTCACCACGGGGCGCCTGGGGCCCGCCGAGGCGATGGGCCTGCGCCGGGCGCTCTACCGGCTCCACGCCCTGCTGCGGGTCCACCTGGCCGAGGAAGAGCTCTACCTGCGGGTGCTGGACCACAACCTCACGGACGCGGAGAAGGACGAGCTGGCCCGCGGCATCGAGCACGCCATGGCGGAGCCGCTGTAGCGGTGGGTCAGGCTCGCGGGTGCCGGGGACCGGCCACCGCGTCGAGGTAACGCCCGTCGAACTCGCCGATCAGGCGGGCTCGCTCCTTCATCACGGCGGCCCACTCGTCCAGCAGGGCGTAGCCCGCGCTCGTCAGCTCGTACTCGCGGCGTTGGGGGCCGACGGGCGCCGTCGACCAGGTGGACGTCACGTGGCCCGTCTCCTCGAGGTCGCGCAGGGTCCGGTAGACCTGGCCAATGTCGACCGGGCCGCCGGTGATGCCCATCTCCTCCAGCTCGCCGGTGATGGCGTAGCCGTGGGCGCCGGTCGTGGCCAGGACGACGAGCACGAACGGCTCCATCCAGCGATGGCGGCCGCCGATCGGCGCCCAGCCCCGGTGGACGGGGGTGCCGCCTTCGTCGTGGTCCGACGCCAGCGCGTCCGACGCGGCTCCCGCGATCTCTTCGGCGTCCGCCGGCTGGTTGCCCGAGGCATTCATCTGCCTCGGGAGCATAGCCGTCCGGCGCACCCGGTGCCCGCCGCGCGACCCGCGCTCAGGCCTCCGGGATCCCTGAGTGCTTCAGGGCTGCCGCCATCACCTCGGCCGCCTCGTCGCTCACGCCGTGGTTGATGATCGGGATGTAGAGCTCCTCCTCCACGAGGTGGACCTCGAGAAGCGCGTACAGGCGGAACAGGACCCGCCGCAGGGCGACCGTCTTGCCGATCCTTGGCCGCTGGTCGCCGAGGCCCTTGAGCAGGCGCGAGTACTCGGCCACCAGGAGTCGGATCTCGGCGTGCTCGCGACGCATCGGGGCCATGGAATGGCGGTTCTGGAGCATCCGCTCCAGCTCCGGGTAGAGGGTCTTCTCGGCGGCCTCCAGGTGGGGAATCAGGAGGCCGGTCAGCCATCCGTCCATCTCGGCCAGGCGCGGGCGGAGGTCCTCGATCGGCGCGGCCAGGATCATCTTCCCGACGGCCGGCATCGCCTCGACGTGCTGCATGAGTCGCTCGTGGTGCTCGTGGGTCACGCGCGGCAGGGTGGGAGTCATGGGAACCTCCTCGGTGTTGGCCCGATCCCGAGCCGGTGGATGACCCGAAGGCGGTGAGCGCTCGCGAGAGCGCGCAGGAGCGAGGCCTGGATCTCGTCGATCTCGTCGGTCGAGCCCAGCATCGCCATCCGCCTCCTGTCCAGGTGCTCCAGCATTCCCGCTCGATTGGATGCATCGAGATCATATATTCATCGACAGTATATATGTCTCTAGCATCTATACGCGCATGGGCCCACTGTCACCCGCGAGGGGGCTGGTTGGCCCGTGGGCGGCGCGGGATTCCTGCGGCGGGGCGGGGTGGCTCGGCGCTGCACCGCCTGGCGGAGGCGGCCGCCGGTCGAGAGGTCCGCGGAGCGTGATGCGCCGGATCAGGAGAGGGCGCGGGCTCGCCGCAGCACCGCGTCCAGCATGTCGGCGGTCAGGCGGCCGGTGAACGTGTTCTGCTGGCTCGGGTGGTACGTGCCCGAGGAGGGTGTAGGGACCGAGCGGTCGCCTCGGCGCCGTGGCCGAAGCGGGGGAGGGGGCGCGGGAGGACGCCGCTCGTGGCCTCGACCGCCCGCAGCGCGGCCTCCCAGGCGAAGGCGCCGAGCGCCACGATGACGCGCAGCCGCGGGAGCAGCGCGAGCTCGCGGTGGAGGAAGGGGGCGCAGCGATCGCGCTCGTCGGGGAGCGGCTTGTTGTCGGGCGGCGCGCAGCGGACGGCGGCGGCCACGTAGGCGCCGTGGAGGTGGAGCCCGTCGTCGGCGCGCTCCGAGGAGGGCTGGTTCGCCAGCTCGACGCGATGGAGCGCCGCGAACAGGAAGTCGCCGCTCCGGTCGCCGGTGAAGACGCGACCGGTCCGGTTGCCGCCGTCCTTCGCCGGGGCGAGGCCGAGCAGGAGGATGCGCGCCGCCGGATCGCCGAAGCCGGGCACGGGGCGAGCGCAGTAGACCTCCCCGCGGAAGCGGGCCGGCGGGCTGGCCGCCGACGCCTCGCGCCACGCCACGAGCCGCGGGCAGGCGCGGCAGGCGGCGATCTCCGCCGAGAGCGCGGCGAGGGCGTCGGGTTCGCGCATCCCGCCAGCGTAGGCGCCGCCGGGCCGGACCGGGGCGGTCCGCCAGGTGCCGTACGCCGGGCCATCGGCCCCCGGCACCGGGGCCCGCCGCCCGGGCCCTGGCCCCCGGCACGGGCCCCTTCCGGGCCCCGCCGACCCCTCCGCTATACTCGGCTCATGCGCGGGCGACGGCGCGACCCGTGCGGGCATGACCCCGCGGTCGGCCGCTCCGAGCAACCCCGCCGGAACCAGGAACGCAGATACCCATGACCGTCGAGACCTCCACCTGGGCGACCAAGAAGGGCCTTGCCCAGATGCTCAAGGGCGGCGTCATCATGGACGTCGTCACCCCCGAGCACGCGAAGATCGCCGAGGATGCCGGCGCCGTGGCCGTCATGGCCCTCGAGCGCGTCCCGGCCGACATCCGCGCGGCCGGCGGCGTGGCCCGCATGAGCGACCCGACCATGATCGAGGGGATCATGGCGGCGGTCAGCATCCCGGTGATGGCCAAGGCCCGGATCGGCCACTTCGTCGAGGCCCAGATCCTCGAGGCGCTCGGCGTCGACTACATCGACGAATCCGAGGTCCTCACGCCGGCCGACGAAGAGAACCACATCGACAAGCACGCCTTCAAGGTGCCGTTCGTGTGCGGCTGCCGCGACCTCGGCGAGGCCCTCCGCCGGATCACCGAGGGCGCCGCGATGATGCGGACCAAGGGCGAGGCCGGCACCGGCAACATCGTCGAGGCCGTCCGCCACATCCGGACCGTGAACGCCGAGATCCGCCGCCTCTCCTCGCATGCGCGAGGACGAGCTGTTCGTCGCCGCCAAGGAGCTGCGGGCCCCGCTACGAGCTCGTGCGCGAGGTCGCCGCCGACGGCACGCTGCCGGTCGTCAACTTCGTGGCCGGCGGGATCGCCACCCCCGCGGACGCGGCGCTGGCGATGCAGCTCGGCGCCGACGGCGTCTTCGTCGGCTCCGGCATCTTCAAGAGCGAGGACCCGACCCGGACGGCCAACGCGATCGTCCAGGCGACGACCCACTTCGACAACCCCAAGATCCTGGCCGAGGTCAGCAAGGGCCTGGGCGCCCCGATGCGCGGCATCGCCCTCGAGGCGATCCCCGAGGGGGAGCGCCTCGCGGTCCGGGGCTGGTAGCGGCGAACCGGCGCGCAGGGCGCGCCGGGAGCTGCCCGATGAGGATCGGCGTGCTGGCGCTGCAGGGCGCCTTCCGCGAGCACGTGGCCGACGCTCGCCGCGATCGGCGTCGAGGGCGTGCTGGTGCGCCTGCCGGAGGATCTCGAGGGCGTCGACGGGCTGATCCTGCCCGGCGGCGAGAGCACGACGATGCGCCGGCTCATCCGCCGCTGGGGCCTCGCCGAGCCGATCATGGACCTTGCCCGCTCGGGCGCGCCGATCTTCGGGACCTGCGCCGGGATGATCGTCCTCGCCCGGACGATCGCCGGCGGCGAGGAGCCGGTCCTCCCGCTCCTCGACGTGGTCGTCGAGCGGAACGCCTTCGGCCGCCAGCTCGACTCGTTCGAGACCGACCTCGACGTGCCGATCCTCGGTGAGCAGCCGGTCCACGCGGTCTTCATCCGGGCCCCCATCATCGAGGAGGTGGGCCCCGGGGTGGACGTTCTGGCCCGCCTGGACGACGGCCGGATCGTGGCCGTCCGCGAGCGGAACGTGATCGCCACCTCGTTCCACCCCGAGCTGGCCGGCGAGACCCGCTTCCACCGCCTCGTGGCGACGATGGCGGCCGAGCACGACGAACCCGGCGAGGGCGCCGGCCGCCGGCCCCACCCGCTCCGCCGCGCCAGGGCCGGCGCGTGAACGGCCGATCGGGCCAGCATCCGGTCCGCGCGGGCAAGGTCCGGGCCGCCCGGCTGACCGACCTCGCCGCCCTCGGCGAGCTGTCGCGCCTCTCCCAGGCCGACGAGTTCGGGATCCCGCTCGCTGGGGCTGCCCGGTCGCCGGGCCGCCGATCGGCGTCTTCACCCTCTTCCGGCTGCCGCTCGGCGCCTTCCGCCCCAACGACCTGCTCTTCGTCTACGAGGAGGACGGCCGCCTGGCCGGCCTCGCTCCGCGTGGAGCGCGACGGCCACCGCGACGAGTGGACGATCGTGGAGCTCGACGCCGTCGGGCACGGCGACGCCGGCGACATCCGCTTCCGCCTGGTCCAGGCCTGCCTGCGCGACGGCGCCAAGCGCGGCGCCACCCGCTTCCACGTCGCCTGCGCCGACGCCGACGGCAACGTGGAGCTGTTCATGCAGGCCGGCTTCGCCCGCTACGGCGAGGAGATGATCTGCGTCCGCGGTGCCGAGCTGCCCGCTGCCGGCGCCGCTCACGGAGGAGCGAGGCCGGCCGCCGGCATCCGGCCCGTCGAGCCGACGCGACGCCGTGGCCGCTCTCCCGCCTCTACGCGCCGTCACGCCCGCCCCGGTCGCAGCGCCTCGAGATGTACCGCATCGCCGACTGGGAGCGGCAGGGCAGCGGCTCGCGCGTGCCGCGCTCCAGCCTGACGCCGATCCTCCGCTTCGCCGACGTCGAGGCGTTCGTCCAGGAGGCTCCCGAGGGTGCCGCCGGACCCGACGGCCGCGATCGGCTTCGTCCAGGTCGGCGTCGCCAAGGAGGACCAGCCCCACTACCTGCGGGTCCTGGTCCGGCCCGGCGCCGACGCCGCGCCGCTCGTGCGCTTCGGGCTCGGGCGTCATCGCCGCCCGCACCGAGCGCGGCGACCGCCGCCACGACCACGGCGTCATCGCGCCCGGTGCGCACCTACGAGTCGCCGATCGAGCACCGCCTCGAGGAGGCGGGCTTCGCGACGATCGCCACCGTCACGCTGCTGATGAAGGAGACGCTCGTCCGCGTCGCCGAGCCGGCCCTGGTGCCGGCCGTCCGCTGAGGGGATCGCCACGTGGCCGACCGCACCGACCCGCGAGATCGATCGACGACCTCGACGCCGCTCCTGGCGGCGCTGCCGCCGGAGATCGTCGCGGCCGTCCACGCCCTGCCCGGAGCAGACCGCACCTCATCGAGGTCGTCATGGACCTGGGCCGCCGGCCCGAGGCCCGCTTCCCCGACGGCGAGGTGACCCTGCTCGAGCGCGAGATCACCGAGGCCGACATCGCCAGCGTCGTCGAGCACATCGGCACGTTCGGCGACGACAACCGGGCGGGGATCGAGCGGACGCTCCACCGGATCAGCGCCATCCGCAACCGGACGGGCAAGATCGTCGGCCTGACCTGCCGCATCGGGCGGGCCGTCTACGGCACGATCGAGATCATCAACGACTTCGTGGAGACCGGGAAGTCGATCCTGATCATGGGCCGCCCCGGCATCGGCAAGACCACGATGCTGCGCGAGGCGGCCCGGGTCCTGGCCGACGACCTCGGCAAGCGCGTCGTGGTCGTCGACACCTAGCAACGAGATCGCCGGCGACGGCGACATCCCGCACCCGGCGATCGGCAAGGCCCGCCGCATGCAGGTCCGCACGCCCGCCGCTCCAGCACGAGGTGATGATCGAGGCGGTCGAGAACCACATGCCCCAGGTCATCGTCATCGACGAGATCGGGACCGAGCTGGAGGCCCAGGCCGCCCGCACGATCGCCGAGCGCGGCGTCCAGCTGATCGGCACGGCCCACGGCAACAACCTCGACAACCTGATGCTCAACCCGACCCTCTCCGACCTGATCGGCGGGATCCAGAGCGTGACCCTCGGCGACGAGGAGGCGCGCCGCCGGCGGACCCAGAAGAGCGTCCTGGAGCGGAAGGCGCCGCCGACCTTCGACGTCATCGTCGAGATCCAGGACCGCGAGCGGGTCATGGTCCACGCCGACGTGGCCGAGACGGTGGACGCGATGCTGCGCGGCGACCCGGTGCGCCGGCGAGCTGCGCTGGCGGGACGAGGCCGGCGTCCACCAGTCGCAGGCGCGGCCGCGGCCGTCGCCCCGCGAGCAGCTGGGGCGCGACCAGCTCGGCCGCGAGCGCTTCGCCGGGCTCGTCGGCTCCGGCGGCGGCGGCTGGCGGACGGAGCCCGGCTGGCGCGGCACCGGCGACTACCGCGACGACGCCCTGGGATCCGGCGGGCGGCGTCCCGCCCCGGCTACCGGCCCGGCGCGTCGGGCGGCTGGCGCGAGTCCCGGGGCGGGCGAGCGAGGGCAGCGGCCGGACCCTCCCCGGCGAGCGCATCGCGAACCACGACGATCGCGACGGGCCGTCGGCGCCGGCCGGGCGGCTCCCGGGCCGGTGGGTCGGGCAGCGCGGCCGGGTCACGTGCGGGTGGCGCAGGCGGGCGCGCCGGCGGCGGGTCGGGCACCGCGGCCGGGTCACGATCCGGCGGCGGGTCACGAGCGAGCGCCGTCGAGGCGCCCTTCGTCGCCGGCGAGATCGCCGACCGCGGCCCGGTGGAGCGGGCGGCGGCCGCCGAGGCGGCGCTCGAGGCGCGCGCCCGCGACGCCCGCGAGCTGGGAGCGCCAGGCGCCAGTGGCGCGACCAGGCGCTCGCGCGCCCTGGAGGCCTTCAAGGCCGAGGAGGGGACCGGGCCGGCGAACGCTGCCGACCTGGTCGCCGACGACGAGCGCCTGGCCGACCGGGCGGTCGCCGCTGGCCGTGGAGGAGGACGGCCCGGCCCTCCGCGTGGAGAGCGGGCTCCTGCCGACCCTCCGCGTCCTCCCCCACGGGATCAGCCGCAAGCGGCTGGAGCAGGCGCATCCGGGAGCTCCAGCTGCCGGTCATCATCGCCCGCGACGTCGACGAGGCGGACGTGGTGATGACGCTGCGCAGCGAGTACCGCCAGAAGGGGCCGACGCTCCGCGAGGCCGAGGACCGGGCGCTCCCGATCTACGTGCTCAAGACCAACACGATCGTCCAGATGCAGGCCAGCCTGACCTCGATCTTCTCCCTGGAGGTCGATCCGCGCGAGGCCGCGCTGCGCGAGACCGAGGAGGCGATCGGCCTCGTCTCGCGCGAGGCCCAGCCGGTCGAGCTGTCGCCGCAGAACGCCTACATCCGGCGCCTCCAGCACCAGATGGCCGAGCGGGCGAACCTGGTCTCGCGCTCCCGCGGCCGCGAGCCGTACCGCCGCGTCCGGCTCTACCCGGACGAAGCGCGCGCCTGGCGGTAGGCGGGCCGTGACCGCCGCCGAACCGCCCGCCGCCGCCCCGCCCGCCCCGCCGGCCCTCGCGGCCCCACCCGTCGGGGAGCTGGCGCCGACTCCCCCGGCCGGCCTGACGGACGCGGAGGCCGCCGCCCGCCGCGCCGCGGGTCACGGCAACAGCGCCCCGCCCGCCACGAGCCGGACCTACGCCCAGATCGTCCGGGAGAACGTCTTCACCTTCATCAACAACGTCATCTTCGTCCTGGGCGTCCTGCTGATCGTGGTGGGGCGGCCCCTCGACGCCGCTCGTCTCGATCGGCGTCATCGGGACGAACATCGCTCGTCAGCGTCGTCCAGGAGGTGCGGGCCAAGCGGACGCTGGACCGGATCGCCCTCCTCACCCGTCCGACGGCGACGCTGGTGCGCGACGGCGCGGAGCGCGCGGCGCAGCCGGAGGAGCTCGTCGTCGGCGACCTCCTGCGGGTCGGCGCCGGCGACCAGGTGATCCTGGACGGCCGCACTGGTCGACGGGTCGCTGGAGGCCGACGAGTCGCAGCTGACCGGCGAGTCCGACCTGGTCCCCAAGCGCCCCGGCGACCCGGTCTACTCGGGGAGCTTCGTCGTCAACGGCGGCGGCCGGTTCGTGGCCACGGCCGTCGGCAGCGCCAGCCTGGCGAACCGGATCACGGCCGGCGCCCGGACCTTCCGGCGCGTCCTCACGCCCCTCCAGTCGGAGATCCACCTCGTCATCCGGGTCGCCCTCGCCGTCGTCGTCTACCTCGAGATCGTCCTCCTCCTCAACAACCTCCTGAAGCTGGCGAGCGCGGGCGAGGCCGTGGGCGAGGCGGCCCTCCTCGTCGGGCCTCGTCCCGAACGGGCTCTTCGTCTCGATCGCGATCGCGTACGCCCTCGGCGCCGTCCGGATCATCCGCTTCGGAGCCCTGGTCCAGCAGGCGAACGCCATCGAGTCGCTCAGCAACGTGGACGTCCTCTGCCTGGACAAGACGGGGACCCTGACCGCGAACCGCCTCGCGGTCGAGGAGGTCGTCCCCGTCGCCGGGAGCGAGGCGGAGCTGCGGGCGACGCTCGGCGCGGTCGTGGCCAGCGCCGCGGTGCGCAACAAGACCGCCGAGGCGATCGCGGCCGCCTGCCCGGCCGAGCCGTGGCCCCTGGCGCTGCGACGTGCGCGTTCTCCTCGGCCCGCAAGTGGAGCGCGGTCGCGTTCGCGGTCGGCGGCCCCGGCGCGGCGGACGGCCCGTGCCGGCGGACGGGCCCGGCGCGCTGGCGGGCGGCGCAGGGCCCCGCGGCGTGGTCGCGATGGGGGCGGCGGAGTACCTCCGGCCGTCGCTGGCCGGCATGGAAGACGGCGGCTGGGAGGCGCTGCGCGAGCGCCTCGACGGCCATGCGAGGCGCGGCCTGCGCGTCCTGGTCGTCGCCGGCCACCCCGACCCGGGCGGCCTGGCGGGCGAGGGCGACGAGGCCCGGCTCCCCGGAGGAATGGACGTCCTGGGCCTGGTGGTCCTGCGCGACGAGCTGCGCGAGGAGGCCGCGGCGACGCTTGCCCGCTTCGTGGCCGCCGGCGTCACCCCCAAGGTCATCTCCGGCGACGACCCGGAAACGGTCGCCGCGCTCGCCCGCCAGGCCGGCCTCGGCCCCGAGATCCGGCACCATCTCCGGCCCCGCAGATCGAGGCGCTCGACGACGCGGCCCTCGCCGCGGTCGCCGCGGAGACCACCGTCTTCGGGCGGATCACGCCGGCCCAGAAGGAGCGCCTGGTGGACGCGCTCCGCAGGCCGGGGCCACTACGTCGCCATGATCGGCGACGGGGTGAACGACGTCCTGTCGCTCAAGAAGGCGAACCTCGGGATCGCGATGCAGAGCGGCAGCCAGGCGGCCCGCGGCGTGGCCGACATCGTCCTCACCAACGACTCGTTCGCCGTCGCTGGCCCCGGCGGTCGAGGAGGGCCAGCGGATCATCAACGGGATGCAGGACATCCTGCGGCTCTTCCTGACCCGGATCACGACCGTCGGGCTGCTGATCATGACCTCGCTGATCGTCGGGGTCTTCCCGATCGACCTCCGCAACGGCGTCGGCCTGGTCCTCTTCACGGTCGGCATCCCGACGGCGATGCTGGCCGTCTGGGCCCAGCCCGGCAAGCGGGCGCACGGCTCGCTCGGTCGCACGCTGGCCCGTTTCGTGGTGCCGGCCGCGGTCCTGTCCAGCCTGGCCGGCCTGGCGGTCCTCTTCGCGACCCTCTTCCTGCGGGTCGGCTTCGAGAACGCGATCGGCGGGAACCGTCGACCCGGCGATCCGGGACGCCGGGCTCGAGGTCGCCCAGTCGAGCCTGACCTCGTTCCTCGTCTTCGCCGGCCTCGTCCTCGTCGTCTTGGTCGAGCCGCCGATCGACGCCCTCGCGGTCATCGAGCCGCGCTCCAACGACCGCCGCCCGACGATCCTCGCGATCGTGCTCGCGGTGGCCTATCTCGTCGTGCTGGCGATCCCGGCCGGCCGCAGCGTCTTTGCGCTCCAGCCGCTCGGGCTGGCGGAGCTGGCGGTCGTGGCCGTCGCGGTCGCCGCCTGGGCCGTGCTGCTGGTGCTCGCCTGGCGCCATCGCGTCGTGGAGCGGTTCCTGGGCATCTGAAGGGAGGCCGACTTCTGCTGGACGGTGCTGCCCGACCCGGAGGGCAACGAGTTCTGCGTCGCCGGCGACTGAGCAGCGCGAGGTCGGCGGTCGGGCGGACCGAGCCCGCGCCTGTCGATCGACTGACCGGCTCAGGCTGGCTCGACCGGCTGGCGGATGAGGGTCCGGAGCTTCGCGGGGGCGGAGCGGCCGGGGTCGCCCAGGTAGAGCTCGTGGTGGCGGCCCCGCGGTCGGAGGCCCGCGGCGGCGATCGCCGCGTGGAGCGCCTCGATCGTGGGGCGCTCGTCCGCGTAGGGCCCCAGGTAGAGCACCTGGGCCGCGGCGCCCTCGGCGACCGTCTCGATCCGCAGGTCCACCGCGATCTCCGGCGCCACCTTCGCCCGGCCCTTCGCCAGCGCGTCCGCGAGCTCCTCGTCGGTCGCCTCGTCGGGCAGGGCGATGAAGAGGGTCCAGCGCCACGTCCCGCGGTCAGGGCCCAGGATCACGTCGAGGTCGATCGACCCGTCGGCCGTCCAGTAGAGGCCCTCGAGCATCCCGACCCGGCGCTCCACGCCGCGCCGCTTGAGGGCGAACCGCAGCGAGTACGCCGTCGTGTAGAGGCCGGGCATGCGGGCGCCGAACGTTGCCTCGCCGGGCCGCGCCGTCGCCGTCCACCATCACGGCGCGGACCGGCGCGACCTCCAGGAAGCGGACGACGCCGGGCTTGCCGGCCACCTCGGCGGCGCGATCGGCCGGCTTCTCGAAGACGACGGACGCGGCGGCGGACATCGTGGGACTCCTCCACCTACCCGAGGCGGACGCGTTCGGGATGGATCCGGATGGGGAGCGAGAAGTCGTCCGCGGTCTCCCGCTCGTTCATGCCCCAGTGGGCGAGCGGCTCGTGGTACTTGGCCGCGTACGCCGGGTGGACGTCCGAGCGCTTCTCCAGGGGGACGACCTGGGCCCGACCCTCGATGATGACGACATGGTCGCCGTAGGGGTCGCAGTTGAGGTGGAACGAGACGGCCCCGTTGGCGGCGATGTTGCGGACCTTGGGCGTGTCGGGGCGGCTGTAGAAGAGGATCCCCTCGCCGTCCCAGAGGAACGAGATGACCGAGGTCTGGGGGCGTCCGTCGGCGGCCACGGTCGTCAGCCAGCCGACGACGTCGCTCGCGAGCTGCTCGCGCGCCGGCGCCGCGTCCGCGCCGACCAGGGTGCCGCGCACGGCCTCCGGAAGCCCGGGGCCCAGGGGGAAGGTGCCGGCCGCGCCGGCGTCGTGAACGGTCATGGCTGGTCCTCCAAGCTCGTCTGCTCCCAGGTGTGCCATCGATCCCTCCTAGAGGCCGAATTGTCCCACGGCCGCCGCCGCCAGCTCGCGCCCGATGGCCAGGCTGGCGGTCGCGGCCGGCGATGGCGCGTTCTGGACGTGCAGGACGTGCTCGCCGCCGCCGATCACGAAGTCCTCGACGAGGCGAGCCGTCGCGGCGCATCGCCTGGGCGCGGATCCCGGACGGCCCCCAGGCGAGGTCGGCCAGCGCGATGCCGGGCGTGTACCGCTGGAGCGCCCGAAGGAAGAGCCGCAGGGAGAGGTCGCGCACCATCTCGGCGGCACCCGCCCGCCAGTAGCGCCCGGCGAGGCGGAGGAAGCCCCGGTCGCCGAGGATGCCGGCCAGCTCGCGGAGGTCGACGTCGCGCCGCCGGTAGCCCTCGCGGGCGCAGGCGAGGACGGCGTTCGGGCCGGCCCAGACCTCGCCGTCGATCCGGCGGGTGAGGTGGACGCCGAGGAACGGGAAGCGCGGGTCCGGCACCGGGTAGATGAGCGTCCGGCAGAAGTGCCGCGCCTCGGGACGCAGGATGGCGTAGTCGCCGCGGAAGGGGACGATCCGGATCCCGTTCGCGTCGCCGGTCATCGCGGCCAGGCGGTCCGAGTGGAGCCCGGCGCAGGTCACGAGGTCGCGGGTCGCCAGTCGCGCCGCCGGTCGTCTCCAGGACGAGGCCGTCGCTCGTCCGACGGATCGCCGTCACCTCGGTCGCCGGTGCGGATCTCGCCGCCCCGGGCCCGGACCGCGTCGCCGAGGGCCAGCGCGAAGCGACCCCAGTCGATGATCCCGGTCGAGGGCACGTGGAGCGCGCGGAGGCCCCGGACCTCGGGTTCGATCTCCCGCATCGCCTCCGGACCCAGCTCGCGGAGGGCCACCCCGTTGGCGCGGGCCCGCTCGGCGATCGCCGCGAGGCGGGGGAGCTCGACCTCCTCCGTCGCCACGATCAGCTCGCCGCAGATCTCGTAGGGGATCGCCGTGCTCGTCGGCGAAGGCGAGGGCGTCGCGCATCCCCTCGGCGCAGAGGCGGGCCTTGAGCGATCCCGGCGCGTACGTGTTCGGGGAGTGGATGACGCCGCTGTTGCGCCCGGTCTGGTGGGCGGCGAGGCGGTCCTCCTTCTCGAGGACGACGAGCCGGAGCGCCGGGCCGCGCCTCGAGGAGCCGGTACGCGGTGGCGAGGCCGACGATCCCGCCGCCGACGACGACGAGGTCGAGGCGATCGCCGCGGGAGGTCATCGCCGGTCGCCTCGTTCGGCGCGCAGTGGTCGCCGCGGCGCCGGGCCGCCACCGGGTCCGGCTCAGCCCAGGCGGAGGGCCGGCAGGACCTCCTCGCCGAAGACCTCGATGAACTCGGCCTGGTTGCGCCCGACGTTGTGGAGGTGGACCTCGTCGAAGCCCATGTCGAGGTAGTGCTGGATGTGCGCCGCGTGCGCCGCGAGGTCGGACGTCATCAGGACGCGGTTGCGGAAGTCCTCGGGCCGGACCAGCTTCGCCATCGCGGCGAAGTCCTCGGGGTTCTTGATGTCCTGCTTGGGGAAGGGCATCCCGCCGTTGGGCCACTCGCGGACGGCGTTCTCGACCGCCTCCTCGTCGGTCGGCGCCCAGCTGACGTGGATCTGGAGGAGCTTCGGCATGCCCCGTCGGGTCCTTGCCGGCCTCGCGGGCGCCCTCGTCGAACTTGCCCCAGAGCATCGCCGATCTTCTCGTCGGCCGCCCCGACCGTGATCATCCCGTCGGCGAACTTCCCGGTCTTCTTCGCGTTGAGCGGGCCGGCGGTCGCGACGTAGATCGGGACCGGGCTTCTCCGGGCGGGTGTAGAGCTTCGCGCGACTCGAGCCTGAAGTGCGTCGCCGCGGTGCCGGACGACGCTCGCCGGTGAAGAGCTTGTTGATGACCTCGATGGCCTCGAACATCATCGCGGAGCGGATGCCGATCTCCGGCCACTCGCCGCCGATGATGTGCTCGTTGAGCGCCTCGCCGGCGCCCAGGCCCGAGCCAGAAGCGGCCCGGGAACATGGCGCCGAGCGTCGCCGCGGCGTGGGCGATGACGGCCGGGTGGTAGCGGAAGCCGGGGCAGGTGACGGCGGTCCCGAAGGGCAGCGAGGTCCGCGTGCCCGAGCGCGCCCATGAAGGACCAGGCGAAGGCCGCCTGGCCCTGCTGCGGCGTCCAGGGGTGGAAGTGCTCGCTGACCATGAAGCCGGCCGCGAAGCCGGCGGCCTCCGCCTGGGCGCACCAGTCGAGCAGGTCGGTCGGATGGAACTGCTCGAGCATCGCCGCGTAGCCGATCTTCGCCATGGTTCCCCTTTCCGCTGCGCGCCCCGGCACCGGCCGCCGCCGGGCGGGACGACGGATCGCCGCCGGGCGACGGTTGCCGCCGGGCGACGCCGCTGCCGCGCAGGAGGAGCGTAGGACAAACGCGGGGGGCGCGGGGCATCGCCGGCGGTGCGGGCAGCCCCGCCACCCTGCCGACGCAGGCCGGCATCCACGCGCGGTCTCGCCCCGTCCGATGCGCCCGTGATGCGGCCACGGTCATCGAATCCGGATGGGTGCCGCCGCCAGCCCAGCACGGTCTCGCCCCGTCCGATGCGCCCGTGATGCGGCCACGGTCATCGAATCCGGATGGGTGCCGCCGCCAGCGCATCGCCCACGGCCCTCGCCCCCCGCCTCCTCCGACCCTGCCCCGACACGGCTCCGACTACACTCCCGCCGTGGAAGACGAGCGTCACGAGGAAGGGATGCCGGTGCTGGACCGCCAGGCGGTCCAGGTCGGGGCCGTCCTGCGCGGCGGCGTGGTCGCTCCGTCCCGCCTGCCCGGCGGCGTGGTCGCGCCGGCCCGCCTGGCCGCGCTGCCGCCAAGCATCGCCGGCCTGCCGCCCCGCAGCGTCCCGGAGACCAGGCCGACACCCCTCCAGAAGCATTACGTGCTCCTCTCGGCGCCCGCCCTCGTCCTGGGCGCCGTCGCGATCACGGCCCTGGAGCTGGGCGCCACCCTCGGGAGCCCGCTTGTCAAGGGCGCCGTGCTGCGTCGCGGCACCCCTGCTCGCGGTCGCCAACGCCGACGCGATCCTCCGGATCTGGCGCTCGGCGTGGGCCTGGATGCCGGTCGACCGCGCGAAGGGGCTCTTCCGTCTCGCCTGGGTCGCGGCCGGCGCCATCCTCTACGCGCTCCTCCTCGGCGCGGCGTGGCTGGTCCTGGCGGCGTGAGCGCCCCCGGCGTTCGCGTGAGCGCCCGATGAGCCACGGCGAGCGGATCCCCGCGCCCCACGGCCTCTCCGACCTGCGCGCCAGCGGCAACGTGGATGCCCGTCCGGATGCCTTCGCCCCGGGCGCCGGTCGCGGCGTCCCGACCTGGCTGGCGGCAATGCTCAACTACTGCTCCCGATGTGGCGCGCCGCTCCGGCTGGGCACCCTCCCCGCCGAGGATCGTGAGCGTCTCGCCTGCGACGCCTGCGGCTACATCGCCTACGTGAACCCGCGCCTCGTCGTGACCACCCTGCCCGTGAACGAGGCCGGCGAGGTCTTCCTCCTCCGCCGGGGGATCGAGCCGGGCCGCGGGCTGTGGGCCCAGCCGGGCGGCTTCATGGAGATCGACGAGACTGCCCACGAGGGAGCGATCCGGGAGACGCTCGAGGAGACCGGGCTCCTCGTCGAGCTGGGCGAGATCGTCGGCCTCTACACTCGCCCGGAGGCGGCGATCGTCGTCATCGCCTTCGTCGCCAGGATCGTCGGCGGCGCGCCCATGGCCACGCCCGAGGCCCTCGAGGTCCGGCCGTTCCGCCCCGACGCCATCCCCTGGCCGGAGATTGCCTTCCACACCAGCGAGTGGGCCCTCCGCGACTGGGTCCGTCGCGTCCGTCCCGATCTCGCGCCGGGCGCCCGGTGACCGCCGGCCGAACCCCCGCGCCCGACGGCCGGATCCCCGTGCGCGCCGCGGT
Source organism: uncultured Chloroflexia bacterium (assembly GCA_963827965.1). Lineage (GTDB taxonomy): Bacteria > Chloroflexota > Limnocylindria > Limnocylindrales > CSP1-4 > CTSoil-043. The sequence continues at coordinate 75,431 of CAWHCW010000002.1, forward strand.
CTTCCTCGGCGCCGATGCCGGCTTCCGGGTGGAGGAGCTGCTCCTGGATCCGCCCGGCCCGGGCGAGGTGCGGGTCCGCATGCTGGCCTCGGGCGTCTGCCACTCCGACCTCCACGTCCTTGATGGCGACTGGGATCGGCCGGCGCCGGTCGTCATGGGCCACGAGGGCGCCGGGATCGTGGAGGCGCTGGGGCCCGGCGTGGGAGGAGGGCCCGGCGTGGGAGTGCGCCGGCGCGCGGACTCGCCCTGGCGCGCGGCCACGCCCCGGCGATCCGGCCGTCGGCGACCTCGTGGTGCTCGCCTGGACGGCGCCCTGCGGCACCTGCCCCGCCTGCGCTCGCGGCGAGGGGTTCCTGTGCAGCGCTCCCCGCGGCGCCGGCCACCGCCGGGCAGCCGCCGACGTCCGCCTGCGCCGGCCCGACGGGACGCCGGTCGGGGTCTACTCCGGGATCGGGACGATGGCGACCCACCAGGTGGTCGCGGCCGCGGCCGCGATCCCCGTCGACCCCGCTCTCCCGGCTGCCGAGGCCGCGCTCATCGGCTGCGCGGTCACGACCGGCGTCGGGGCCGCGACCCGCACGGCCGGCGTCCGTGCCGGCGAGACGGTCGTGGTGATCGGCCTGGGGGGCGTGGGGCTCTCGGCGGTGATGGGCGCCGTGCTGGCACGTGCCGCCCGGGTCGTCGCGGTGGACCGCGCCCCGGCCAAGCTGGAGCTCGCCCGGACGCTGGGCGCGACGGATGCGGTCCTCGCGGGCGACGAACCCGCGACGCGCGCCGCGCTCCTGCGGCTGCTGCCCGACGGCGCGGACCACGCCCTGGAGGCCATCGGCCTCGCGGCGACCGCCGAGCTTGCCCTGGACGTCGTGCGCCCCGGCGGGACGGTCACCCTCGTCGGGATGCCCCCGCAGGGCGTTCGGGCCGGCGTCGACGTCTATGCCTTCGTCGAGCGCGGCATCCGTCTCCTCGGCAGCAACTACGGCTCGGCCATTCCGGCGGTCGCCTTCCCGGAGCTGGCCCGCCAGGCCGTTGCCGGTCGGCTCCCCGTCGGCCGACTGATCGAGGAGCGGATCGGCCTCGACGACCTGGCGCCGGCGTTCGAGGCCCTGCGACGCGGGGACGGCGCGCGGCGCGTCGTGGTCTTCGACACCCCGGCCTGAGGCTACTCGGGTGCCGCCGGCTGCTCGGGCGCGGCCGGCGGAGCGGCTCGTCCGCGCGGCCTGGCCTGTCCTGGATCGCGGCGTCACCGCCGGCTCGGATTGCGGCTGGGCCGGCTCGGGCGAGGGGTCGGTCGCCTCGACCCGCGGCTTCGCCCGTGACCTGGCTGCCCTGGCTCGCGGCGCCACCGCCGGCTCGGCCGGCTCAGCCCGCAGCCCTGCCGAGCTCGGCTCGGCTCCACCGGCTCGGCCGGCGCCACCGGCTCGGCCGGCTCCACCGGCTCGGCCCCGGCATCCTCGGCTGCCGTCGACGCCGGCGCCGACACCGCTGCCCCGGCCTCGAACCCCGCGGGCGCTCCGAGCCCACCCTCCCGGACAACGGCCGACCGGAGCCGCTCCAGCCACCGGCGGATGGACTCCCGCTCCACCCACCGGCGGAGGAGCTCCCGCGCCCCCGCGGACTGTCCCGCCGGCAGGCTCGTTCCCGGCTCGGCCCGGTCACGGTCGCGCAATCCGGCGGCAATGGCGTCGACCTCGATGGTGCTCAGGCCGAAGCGGCGCAGCGAGAAGCGGCTCAGCTGGATCGCGACCTCCCGCTCGGCGTACACCGACTGGACCGTCGGTCCCAGCCCGCGCAGGAACGAGGCCTCGGGCGCGCTGTGCGTCCGCACGACGAGGGGAATCCGCGGAGCTCGACTGCGAACGCGATCGACGACGAGGCGGGCCGCGTGGACGTCGGCCAGGGCGACGATGACCACCCGGGCGTGGGGGAGGCAGGCCTCCTCCAGGAGCTCCACGTTGGAGGCGTCGCCGTACAGCGCCGAGATGCCGCGGGCGCGGAGTCGCTCGATCTCGCGGCGATCGTCGCTGACCACGACGTACTGGAACCCGCGCCGCTCAAGGGCCGCGGCCACGAGCCGCCCGACGCGGCCGTACCCGCACAGGATGGCGTGAGATCGAAGCTCCTCCCGGCGGGCCGCGTAGAGGTGCGACAGCCCTCGCGGGCGCCGTTCCACCATCGCCAGGACGGCGGGCCGGGCACGGACCAGGGCTTCGAGCGGCTCGACGAGGCGGAAGAGGACGGCGTTCAGGGCGATCGAGGCGAGCGATCCCGCGACCACCAGCTGGAAGGCGTCGGGCGGGATCAGGTCGAGGGTCCGGCCGAGGGTGGCCAGGATGAACGAGAACTCGCCGACCTGGGCCAGCGCGGCGCTCACCGTGAGGGCCACGCGGACCGGGTAGCCGAAGGCGGCCACGATGGCGAACGCGGTGACCGACTTGGCGCCCACGATGAGCAGCGTCACGGCGAGCACCGCCACCGGCTCGCGGACCAGGAAGCCGGGGTCCATGAGCATCCCGACCGACACGAAGAACAGGACGGCGAAGGCGTCTCGCAGGGGCAGGGCGTCGGCGGCCGCGTGGTGGCTCAGGTCGGACTCGCTGAGGACCACGCCGCCGAGGAAGGCCCCCAGGGCGAACGAGACGCCGAAGACGGTGGACGCCACGAACGCGATCCCGACGGCCATCGCCAGGACGGCCAGGGTGAACAGCTCGCGCGACCGCTCCCGCGCCACGGCGCCCAGGATCCAGGGCACGAGCCGCCGGCCGGCATACAGCATGAGGGCGGTGAAGATGCCGGCCTTCAGCAGGGCCACGAGGACCTCCAGGAGCGATTCCCCGAGGCCGACCCCGCCCTGGCCCGACAGCAGGGGCGCCAGGGTCGGGAGCAGGACCAGGACCACGATCGTGAAGACGTCCTCGACGATCACGAAGCCGATCGCGATGAGGCCCTGCGGGGTGTCCAGCTCGTTCCGCTCCGTGAGCGCGCGCAGCAGGACGACCGTGCTGGCCACCGAGATCGCCAGCCCCAGGACCAGGCCGCCGACGAGGCCCCAGCCGAGGGCGATCCCCAGGACTGCGCCCAGGATCGTGGCGACGAAGGAATGGCCGAGGGCGCCGGGGACGGCGATCCCGCGCACCGCCAGCAGATCGGGGATGGAGAAGTGGATCCCCACCCCGAACATCAGGAGGATGACCCCGAGCTCGGCCAGCTGGGGAGCGATCTCCGGGTCCGCCACCAGCCCCGGCGTGAACGGTCCCACGGCGATCCCGGCCACGAGGTACCCGACCATCGTCGGCAGGCGCAGCCGACGGGCCAGCATCCCGCCGATGAAGGCGGCGCCAAGCCCGATCGCCAGCGTCTCGATGAGGGCGGCCTGGTGCTCCATCGCCGCTATTGTCGTCGACGGGCCGAGGATCCCGCCCCCCGCCTAGTAGATCGAGAAGGCGTCCCCCGGGATCGCGACCGAGAACGCGCTGTCCGGGATCGCCGCGTCGGGCGCCAGCTCGGTCGCCTCGACCCGCCGCGTCACCGTGCCGCCGAACGACTCCACCAGGAGGGAGAGGAGGCCGGTCTCCCGATCGAAGGCGACCTCGAGCCGGTGGTCCGGCCGATCGCCGGCCATCTCGATCGTGCGGGGATGGTCACAGGTGACGAAGATCGCCTCGCGGCCGGCCGCGGTCCCCGTGCCGATCACGGCGGTCGCCCCCGTGGCCAGCACGTTCTGGCAGTAGCCGCCCGGGTGGATGAAGGTGTCCGGCAGCGAGTTGGCCGGAAGGGCCGTGAGCGGGGCATACGGCCGCGAGGCTCCCGGCAGGTCCCGGGCCGCGATCCCGACGGGCGGCCGGCGAACCGGGCGGTCGGTCGCGAGGCGGTGCCAGCCCCCGTAGGTTCGGATCGTCTCGCCGTCGCTCAGCCAGATGTCGTGGTTCGTCGTGGCCGGCCGGTCCGGCCGCAGGACCGTCACCCGGACCGCGCCGGGATGGCGCAGCAGGACCTCGTGGACGCGGAGCGTCTCGCCCCCGGCGATCCAGGCCCGCTCCTCCAGGCGGAGGCGGAGCGTCGCGAACCGGAGCTCGGCATCGCGGGCGAAGGCGAAGAGCGTCGCCAGGTCCGGGAGGTCCGGCCCGAGCTGGACGATCTCCGGCACGCGGCGTCCGTCGGGCGCCACGGGGGCCAGCGAGGCGCGGTCCCAGGGGGCAGGGGTCGAGGCCATGGCGGGCATTCTATCGTCCCGCCTGACGGCTGCCCCGAGCTCCGGGAAGGCTGCCGGTGCCGGGAGCGGCGCCCGGTCGTCCGGGGCGAGTGGGCGCGCGGGCGAGTGGGCGTCGGGGGCGAGCGGGCGCGCGGGCCCGCGCCGGCCCTACGCGGAACGTTCGCCCGCGAGGAGACGCTCGAAGAGGACGAGCCCCTCGGGCGTCCCGGGCCAGAGCTCGGCGTGGCGGGCCGCATCGAGCCGCGGCAGGACGCGGCGGAGCACCACGAGGGCGATGACCAGGTCGTCGAGCTGGCCGACCGCCGGCAGGAAGTCCGGGATCAGGTCGATCGGCGATGCGAGCCAGGCCCGGATCGCGAGCAGGCCGAGGCGCGAGCGCCGGGGCAGGCCGGGCTCCTCGCCCAGCCTGCGGGCCAGCGTGATGATGTCGGGGAGGATCTGCACGGCCGGCACGGCAAGCTCCGGCGGCGGTCGGTGGCGGCTGACGAGGACCGCCGCCGCGATCCAGACGACGAACGCGACCGCGAGCACCACCACGACGACCGCGACCCAGCTCATGCCGTCACGATACCCGAGCGGTCGACCCGCCGCGGCGCGACGGGACCGGCCGAACCGCCGAGGCGCCGACGGCGACCGGACCGCCGGGCACCCCGCGTCCCACGGGCCGGCAGGCCGACGAATCCGTAGACTCGGGTCGTGCGGAACGACGGGCGGGACGGGCGCTTCCTCCAGGTCGGCGACCTGCGCGTCGGCTATGACGTCGTGGGCACGGGGCCGCCGCTCGTCCTCCTCCACGGCGCGTCGTCCACGGGCCGCGAGGACTTCGGGGCGCAGCTGCCGCGGCTTCGCCAGGCGTTCACCTGCTACCTGCCGGACGCCCGCGGCCACGCCCGGACCGTCCATGACACGGCCCACGGCTTCGTCCTCGCCGACCTCGTCGCGGACCTGGCCGCCTTCGTCGACGGCCTGGGGTTCGAGACGTTCCACCTCCTCGGCTTCTCCATGGGCGGCGCCACGGCCCTGGCCTACGCGATGGAGCAACCGGCGCGGCTCCGCTCGCTCGTCCTGGTGGGAGCCGCGACGGAGCGCGAGCCGCGGACGAGCGTCATCCGCCACCTCGCCGACGTGGGCCGGATCGAGCGCCAGGACCCGACCTGGGCGGCGGCCCTCGCGCGTCGGCACGACACCCTCCAGGGCGAGGGCGCCTGGCGGCGGCTGATGCCGGCGATCGCCGCGCTGGTGGCGGCCCAGGAGCCGCCCACGCCGGCCGCGCTGCGGCGGGTCGAGGTCCCCGCGCTGGTGGTGGTCGGCGACCGCGACCCGGTCGTCCCGGTCCCCCAGGCGGTGGCGCTGGCGCGGCAGCTGCCGGACGCGCGCCTCTTCGTCGTGCCCGGCTGCGGCCACGTGGTCGCCGCGGAGCGGCCCGGCCTCTTCACCGAGGGGCTGGCCGGCTTCTACCGCTCGATCGGGGTGACGGTGCCCTGAGCGGCGGCGGCGCGCTCAACCGTGGCCGCGGCGCGGCCGGGCGTGGATACTGGCGGCGACGCCGCCCCTCCCCGCGGCGCGCAGACGAGGCAGCGACGTGGCCGACCAGCTGACCCGGGACGAGGCGCCGGACCTCGTCCTCGTGGAGCACCCAGCTCGCCGTCGGGGCCCGGATGGGGCGCCGGCGGAGCCGCCGGAGCGGCTGGCCGGCGTGGCCCTCGTCACGCTGAACCGGCCGCGCGCGCTCAACGCCCTGAGCTTCGCCCTCCTCCTTCGGCTCGCCGAGGCCGTGGAGGCGCTCGACGCCGACCCATCCTGCCGGGCGATCGTGATCGCCGGAGCCGGCACCCGGGCCTTCGCCGCCGGCGCCGACGTCGCGGAGCTGGCGTCCCAGACGGCCGAGAGCCTGGCGGCCTCGCCGGGCTTCCGCGGCTGGGACCGGGTGGCGGCCGTCGCGACGCCGACGATCGCCGCCGTGCGCGGCTTCGCCCTCGGCGGAGGGGCCGAGCTTGCCCTCGCCTGCGACATGCTGATCGCCGGCGACGACGCCACCTTCGGGCAGCCGGAGATCAACCTGGGGATCATCCCCGGAGCCGGCGGCACCCAGCGCCTGGCCCGCGCGATCGGCAAGGCGCGGGCGATGGAGCTCGTCCTGACCGGGCGGCGGGTCGACGCGGCCGAGGCGGACCGCCTGGGGTTCGTCACCCGCGTCGTGCCGGCGGGGGAGACGATGGGAGCCGCCCTCGATCTCGCGGCCGCCGTGGCCGCCCAGCCTGCCGAGGCGGTCCGCGCCGCCGTGGCCGCCGTGCGGGCCGCCTTCGAGGGGCCGCTGGGGGACGGCATCCGCGTGGAGCGCGACCTCTTCCGGGCGCTCTTCGGGACGCCGGACCAGGCGGAGGGGATGCGCGCCTTCATCGAGCGCCGCGATCCTCGCTGGCGCGAGGAGAGGGCTATCGCGATCCCACCGGATGGCGCATCCTAGCGAGGCCGATGACAGAGGACGCCCGCATGGTCGACTTTCAGGCCACCGCCGAGGCCCCGCCGGCCTCGCTCACCGCCGAGCACTCCTGGGAGGCGGCGGCCCGGATCCTCTACCCCGTGCTCCGGCCGGCCGGAGCGCCGGGGCTCCGCCTCGCCACCATCACGACGCCCTCGAGCGCGGCCGGGAACGCGGACCCGCTGCTCGACGACGGCCCGGTCGACCTCCAGGTCGCCTTCGTGATGACGGCAGGCGGATTCGACGTCCTCGCCGACGGTGACCACCTGGCCGCCTGGGGCGTCTCGCCCGCGCTGCTGCGCGAGGCGGCCTTCGGCAACCTCGAGGCCTGGGCCGCCGGGGCCTCCTGGTCGGTCGAAGACGACGGCCGCCGCCGCGTCATCTCGTCGGACACGGGCGACGGCTGGGACGCCAGCCGCATCCTCCTGCCGGCCACGATCGCTCACCTCGAGGGCGAGCTGGGGGGGCCGGGCGACCGCGTCCTCGTCGGCCTGCCGGCGCGCCATCTCCTCGTCGCGGCCACGCTCCATGGCGACGACCCGGAGTTCGCCCCGCTCTTCGCGGACTTCGTCCTGGAGTACGCCGCCGACTCCGACGAGTCGATCGACCGGCGCCTCTTCGAGCTGCGCGAGGGCAGGATCACGCTCTTCGACCCGTCCGCCCCCGCCTGAGACGGCGCCGCGGCCTGGCACCTCCCCCGATCCGGAGCGTCCGCGCCCGCGCGGCGCGCCTCGGCGTCAGGGCACCTTGAGGTGGACCGGGTTGCCGCGGATCTCGACCTCCCAGGTGGTCGTGTCGTTGCCGGCGCGGACGTCGTACTCGACGAGCCACCAGCCGTCCTCGCCGAGGCCGTTCGGATCCAGCCCACCGGAGCCGTAGGTGGTCGGCAGGTCGAACGTGATCGTCAGGATCCGGTTGTTGAAGAGCGGCGTGCCAGTCGACGTCTGGATCTCGGTGACGTTCGTGCCGGAACGGCCATCGTTCGAGGTCCAGCTGAACCGGGCGTACTGGTACGTGCCGCCGTCGGGGCTCAGGAAGCGGAGGTACGAGTTCGCGTTCGCCTCGCCGGGGTCGAACAGGGTGACGATCATGGTCTTGCCGGCGTGGACCTGCTCGATCTGGGAGAAGTAGAAGCGCTGGGCCCCGCCGACCCCCGTATCGTCGAGGTTCGTGTAGGCGGCCATCCGCCCGCCTCCGTAGACCCTGGCCCGACCCGCGCCGCTGACCCAGATGGAGAAGAGGTTCTCCGCCCCGTGGTTCGCGTTCTGGCCGAGGTTGGTGTTCACGTTCAGGCGATAGGTGCCGGCCGGAAGGCCGTTCCAGCCGCTCGGCAGGACCCACTGGTTGTGGGCCGGGTTCGTCGCACAGTCCTGGCGGTTCGCATCGCTGCTGTTCTGGGGCGGGCTCGAGGGCGTGCTGAACGAACCCGAGAAGTCGCCAAGCGTCCTCGACCCCGGGTCGTAGGCCAGGTCGCCGCCGACCTGGGTGTCGTCGGCCGCCGGTGTACGGCGTCCCGTTCGTGTTGAACAGCCGGAAGCGGACCGCGACGGGACCGATGGTCGTGCCGCCGCCGGTCCCGTCGTTCGTCCAGTGGTCGCCGGTCCCGAACCAGCCTCCGCTCACGCTGGCGCCCGTCGCGCAGAAGATCGGGTCGAAGAGGCGGACCTGCCCGCCGGCCCCGACCTCGATCGTGTAGTCGTAGCCGTCGGGGTCGTAGTCGGGGTTCGGACCGCCGTTCGTCCCGTCGGGCGGGTTGTTGCCGCCGATGTAGAGGGGCGCGTAGCGATCGCCGTTCTCGCGGATGCCGCCGGAGGTGAAGACCGCGCCCCAGAAGCCCTGGGTGGCGAGGCTTCCGCCGGCCGGGTCCGGGACCGCCAGGACGGGGTACGTCTCCGGTGTCGTGACCGTCGTCGAGTAGTGGACCCTGACCTCCGACCAGGTCGAGGTAGGCGGTCGAGGAGTTGGTGCAGTTGTTCTGGGGTTCGGGGTCAGGGCCTGGACGCGGACGCGGAAGTCCGGGCTCTCGACCTGCGCCCGGGTCCAGCTCCGACCCCACAGGTCCGCGGCGCCGCCGAGGGTCGCGGGCGTCGTCGTCTCGGGCGGCGATCCGCCCAGGCCCGCCTGGTGGACGGCGGTCGTCCAGCTGCCGTCGTTGACGGCGACGGCGCCCGAGTTGAGGGCGACCCCGATCCGGCATCCCGTCGTGTCGCTGCGAGTAGGCCTGCATCCGGACCTCGATCCCGGTGACGCTCGCGGCGCTCGGGATGCGAGGCGGCGAAGCTGCCGTACGCCTGCATCGTCTGGGCGTTGTTGCTCGGAACGCGTGGCCCGGGTCGCGTAGCGGACGGTGGGAGTCTCATCGGCGACGTAGGCGTACTGAGGGTTCGTCCAGCCCCCGTTCGGCGCCGAGGCCGGGCGCAGCCAGGACGTGCTGCCGGTGGTCGTCGACGTGCTGGCCGGCACCACGCCCTGGTAGAAGCCCACGCCGTAGTAGTTCTGGGGGCTGCCCATGGGGACCGGCAGGACGTACTCGGCCTTCGACGCCCGGGTGGCCCGGATCGTCCTGATGCCGATGACCCGCATGAAGAAGGTGCCGACGTCGGCCGAGACGGTGACGTTGAGCTGGCGCGGGTTGACGCCGTCCTGGGCGGGCGTCACCACGGAGTTCGCGCCGTCCGCGTACCCATTCTTGCGCGCCTCGCTGCGGGCGCTCGAGTAGGCGGTGGTGCGGTCCCCCGGCAGGTAGACCGCGCCGGCCAGGGCGGCGGCGTCGGCCGCTCGCTGGACCCGCAGCGTGTTCGCCCAGTACCACGACACGTCGAGGACCACGGCGAGCAGCAGGGTGAAGAGGACGATCCCGCCCGCGAAGATGACGATGACCTGGCCGCGCTCGTGGGCCCGACCCCGGGGCGTGGCCGGGGGTGCGTGCCGGGGGTTGCGTCGCGGGGTCAGCCTGATGAGGTCCATGGGTGCCTGCCTAGTTCGTCGGGTTGAGGGACATCACGGTCCGGTCGGAGACGGTCAGGCTCGACCAGCCGGTCCCGCCGAAGAAGCCAAGGACGGATCCCAGCGCCGTCTGCATCCGGTAGGTGTAGGTGAGCGACACGCCGATCGAATCCGCCGGCGATCCGTTGAACCGCGAACAGGCGCTCCAGCCGACCGACTGCGGGGAGTAGTCGAGCTGGCGCCCATCCACGGTCGGCCCGGCCCCGGGCGTGTACCTCCAGACGTTGAACCAGGTGGGATGCGCCGAGTCCTGGCTCCCGTCGGCGCCGGCCTTGTAGATGCGGATCGTCGGGATCGCGCTGATGCGCACCCGCGACCCGGGGGACGCCAGGACGCGGGTGACGGCCGCGATGACCAGGTCGTCGACCGTGTTGCAGCCCGGCGATCCGCCGCCGTTCGCCAGGGCCGATCCCACGCGCGCGCCCTCCCGCGAGGCGTACTGGATGGTGAGGGTGTGGTCGAAGACGAAGCCGAACTCGAGCATGGCGAGCAGCAGGAGCATGAAGACCGGGACGAGGAGGGCGAACTCCACGACCCCCTGGCCCCGCTGGCCAGCGCCCCGCCGGCGGATCACAGGACCGGCTCCATGCGCATGGAGTTGGACTGGGTGAGGGTGAAGCCGGACCCGCCCTGGCCGCCGAACCCGTTGCCGCCGAACCCGCCGAGCGGCGTCACCCAGCGATGCACGTAGACGACCCGCACGCCGATGGTGTCGAGCGGGCGTCCGCCACATCCGGCGAGCCAGTTGCAGCGGAAGGGGACGCCGCCCGCGTCCGACCCCTCGGGTAGCCGTTCGTCTGGCGGGCGTACGGGACCGTCGTGCCGTCGGGGCAGCTGCTCGAGGCGCCGCGGGTCCAGGTGTTCGACGCGCCGGGGATCTCGACGCCGTTCAGGTCGGCCCTGTAGATGACGATCGCCTGGATCCGGCTGTCGTCCGCCGGCGGGCTCACGGCCTGGTCGACCGCCTTGATGATCACGCAGTCCGCCCCGGGCGAGCTGCCGGCCTCGGCCGCGAGAAGGGCGGCGTCGCGCGTCGCGTAGGAGATGCCCAGCATCCCGCTGAAGACGAAGGCGAACTCGATGACGGCGATGACGAGGAGCATGAAGACCGGGAAGACGAGGGCGAACTCGACGAGGGTCTGCCCCTCGCTCCCGACCGACGGGCGCTCGCGGAGGAGGCGGGAAGCGATGCGGACGCTGGGCTGGCTCATCGACGAAGTCCTGGCGGTGCGACGACCCGGCAGGGCCTCGTGGCCGGGTTCAGGTCGAACCTAGCGCCGCACCCCTTACAGGTCGCATAGCCGGTCGGGTCGACGGCCGCCTGCGCGGTGCTCGCCGGAAACGGGTGGTCCCGCGGGCGCGGGACGGGGGTCACAGGACCTTCGGCGGCTCCGATGGTGCGCTCACGCACCGCGTGGCTCGGCCGGCTGGTGCAGTCCGGTGTGGTTCGGTGCGGACTGCATGGCTGGCTGTAAGGCGTTTGTTATGGACACGGGCCGACGCGGGCTCGACGATGGTCCCAGCCACCACAGGACGATCGTCCCGACGTGGCGTTGTCATCATCCACGGCGATCATCGCCACACGCTCGGGGGCATATCGATGCAACCTCATCCGACTCCGGCGCGCCGCCGCGCCTCCACCTTCCGCCGCTTCGGCTGGCTCGCCGTCGCGGCGATGACGTTGACCGCGTTCTTCGCCGGGCCCGGCGTCGCCCTGGGGCACACGCCGAGCGTCACGCTGACGTGCCAGAACGGCCTGAAGGTCGACCTCGTGGCGTACAAGGCGGACGCTGCGCATCCCGCCAGCAACACGGTCTCCATCTCGATCGACGACGTGGCCGTCGTGGGGTCTCCGTTCAGCTTCGGCGCGTCGTACCACCAGGCCTTTGCCGTCACCCCGCCGACGGCGCCACACACCGCGAAGGTCATCGTCTTCGCCTACGACGACGCGACGGGGAGCAGTGGCTACAGCCGGACCTTCGATCTCAGCCTGCCCGCCTGCGTGCCGCCGACGACCCCGCCGACGACCCCGCCGACGACCCCGCCGACGACCCCGCCGACCGACGCCGCCGACGACCCCGCCGACGACGCCGCCGACGACCCCGCCGACGAGCCGCCGACTAGCCGCCGACGACCCCGCCGACGACCCCGCCGACGACCCCGCCGACGACCCCGCCGACTGACGCCGCCGACGACCCCGCCGACGACCCCGCCGACGACCCCGCCGACGACCCCGCCGACGACGCCGCCGACGACCCCGCCGACGACCCCGCCGACGACCCCGCCGACGACCCCGCCGACGACCCCGCCGACGACCCCGCCGGCCGAGGCCGCGCAGGCTGGTCATCCTCAAGCAGCTCGACATCGACCCCGGCGACGGCCAGATCCTGGTCCCCGGCGTCGACTGGTCCTTCGAGCTCGCCGACAACCTCGACGAGATCCTCGTGACCGACGCCAACGGGCGGGCCGAGCTGGCCATCGACCAGCTCGACGGCTCGGTCAGGGTCGACATCACCGAGGTCGTGGAGCCCCTCTTCACCCTCGCCGCGGCCTCCTGCGAGGTCACCGCCGACGACCAGCTCGCCGTCGCCGCCGTCGGTGACGCCCGCGGCAGCGTCGACATCGCCGGCGCGGCCATCAACGACATCGTCATCAACGCCGGCGAGACCGTCACCTGCACCTTCGTCAACGAGAGCGGTGACGTCGAGCAGGCGACGGGCACCCCGCGGGTCACCCCGCCGCCGACCGCCACCCTCCCGGTCAGCGGGACGCCCGGCGGCGACACCTGGCGGATCGCCCTCCTGGCCATCGCCGCCCTCCTGGCGATGGTCCTGCTCCTGACCCCGGCGTCGCCGGCGATGGCTCGCCGCCGCCGCTAGGCGCCACCGAACTCACCGTCCCCGAGACGGAGGCGGCCGGTCCCCCAAGGACCGGCCGCCGTCTCTTTCCCGGGCCACCGCTCCCTCGTCGTGCCGGCGACCAGGGCCCCCGGGGCGAGCGGCTCGGCATCGACCCGGATCGTGCCGGCGTCGAGCCGCGACATCGTCAGGAGCTGCCCGACGACGCGGGAGAGACGGTCGCTCTCGGCCCGGATGTGGGCGGCCGCGTCGCGGGCCCGGGCAGGATCGGAATCCGCGACATCGTCGGCAACCAGGCGGATCGTGGTGAGTGGCTGCTGCAGGTTGTGGCTGACGCCGCGCAGGAAGTCGGCCTGGAGGTCGGCCAGCCGCCCGAGCTCGCGCGCCCGGTCCGCGGCCCGGTCGACGAGATCGGCGTCGCGGATGGCGATCCCGAGCATTCGGGCGTACAGGTCGAAGATGGCGCGATCGGGCTCCTCCCAGGCGGCGACGGCAGCGCCGCGGGCGACGAGCCGACCGCTGCGCTCACCCTCGGCGCCGGCGCGCGCTCCAGGCGCCCGCAGCCATCGGGGCAACGGCCTCGAGGGCCGCCTCCACCTGGGCGGGCGGGCCGGCGTCGGTCGTCACGGCGGATCGATCCAGGGCCGCCGGAGTCCCCATCGCCGTGGCCACCGGCGTCCCGCTGGGGACCTCCAGGACCACCTCGTCGACACCGAAGACGCGGCCAGCGGCGCGCGTCCCCGCCTCCATGACCGCGCGCACCCCGAGCCGCGGGCTCAGGCGGGCAATCTCGTCCAGCGTGGATCGCAGACGCTGCTCGCGTGCGTGGAGCGTCGCGGCAAGGTCGTCGACCGCTCGCGAGACGCCTCGCAGATCCGCGTCGCCGACCGCGTCGCGCAGCGGCGCCCCGCCGGCCGAGAGCGCATCCAGCCAGCCGGCCACGGCATCCGTCTGGCGCCGCAGCTCGTGGCCCAGGGCCCACGCGAGCAGCGCTGCGCCGGCCGCTGCCAGGAGCAGGGTTGCGGAAACGAGCGTCACCAGGTTGGCGATCACGACGTCGAGCAGGTCCACGGGGTTCACGATGGCCAGCGTGGCCACGGTCGCGCCGCCGGCGTCGGTGATCGGCGCACGCCCGACCGCGATGCCGTCGCCGATGGTCACCTCGGCACCGACGGGCACCGGCCGGGCCGCGAGCCGCTCCGCCAGTCGGGCATCCGTGGCGACGGGACTCCCGCCGGCCGCCGAGACGACAGCGACCTGGAACCCCGTCGCCCGGCTGATCTCGACGACCATCGGCGCGTCGATCCGCCTGGCGATCGCCACGGCGCCCACGGTCCGGCTGTCGACCACGACGGGCACGACGGCGATCAGGTAGACGCCGTCGGGGCCGGCGACCGTGGCGGGGCCGATGTCCTCCTCCGTCGGCGAGGCCGAGAGCGCCCGGCGCCCGATCTCCTCGAGACGCTCGACGATCGCCGCCTCACCTCCCGATGCGACGCTGCGCCCGCTCGTCACGACGACCGCGTCGAACTCGCCGACGGCGATCTGGAAGTCGACCACGTCGATCTGCACGGCGCGCAGATCGTCCCTGGCGACGGCGGCGCCCACGACGGGCCACGTGGCATAGCTCGCCGTGGTCTCGACGAGGTCCCGTCGGTTGCGCGTCATTCGGTCCGGACCAGCCGATAGCCGCCGGCCTTCTCGGTCAGGAGATGGCGCGGATTGTCGGGATCGCGCTCGATCTTGCGACGCAGCCGGCGGACCGTGACCCACACGTACGCCGGGTCGGCGTCGTCCGCCCCGCTCCAGACCCGGGACAGGATCGCCTCGGTGGAGACCGGCCGGTCCAGGTTCGCCGCCAGCGTGGCCAGCAGGCGCGTCTCCGTCGGAGAGAGCGCCACGGACCGGCCATCCAGGATCGCGGTCCGCCGGCCGAGGACGATCGTGAGGTCGGGACCCAGGGCGAGGGCCTGGCTCGGGATCCGGTCGCCGACGCGCTGCAGGACGCGCTCGATCCGCGCGGCCAGCTCGTCGAACTCGAAGGGCTTGGTGACGTAGTCCTCGGCATACCGCTGCAGGAGATCGACCTTGCTCTCCGAGGTCGAGATGGCGGAGACGACGATGATCGGGATGTCGGCCCGCTGCTTGATCCGGGCGGCGAGCTCCTCGCCGCCGATCCCGGGCATCATCGAGGTCCAGGAGCACCAGCTCGGGCCACTCGACGTCGAGACGGCGGAGGGCCTCGGCGCCGGAACGGGCGACGGCCACCGTGAACCCGTGGCGGCGGAGACGGTCCGCGAGCACGCCGCCAAGGCGCACGTCGTCATCGACGAGCAGGATCGACGCGGGTCGCTCGTCGGCTCTCAGGGCTTGGGACTCTTGGTGGGACGCGGCGTCGGATCTGGCTTCGCTCCGACCGGCGTTGCCCTTCCCGTTGCCGCCCGGGTTGCCGTTTCCGTTCCCGATGCCCGTGCTCGTGCCATGCGGCGGATCTGGCTTGCGCCCGGGCTTCGTCTCCGACCGGCCGGGTGGTGTCGGCTTCGGCGTGGCCGTCGTCGATACGGCCCGGCGGCCGGTCGCTGGCGACCGGGGAGCCCGGCGCGGGGCTGGCGGGTGGCGCCGTTGTCGTCGGGTCAACCGGCGTGCCGGATCCCCCGGCGACCGCCACCTCGCGGACCAGGACCAGGGTCGGGGGGCCGGGCTCGGCGCGCACGGCAAGCGTGCGGTGGCCATCGGAGAACTGCTCCCAGCCCCGCGCCGTCCCCCCGTCCGCGAAGCCGGCGGCTTCGAGGGTGGTCGAATAGGCGGCCAGCGCCAGGTCGGGGTCGAGGGACGACGTGAAGCTGTAGAACGACCCATCGCCGTCGACGCCGACCGAGACGATCACCCCCTGCGGGAACGGCAGCCCGGCGTCGGGCGGGCCGGATGGCCGGCCGCCCCCGGCGCATGCGGCGACCGTCACGACGAGGGCCGCGGCGGCGAGAGCGCCAGGCGCGCGCAGGCGCGCCCAGCGGAAAGTGTGGTGCACGATGGGTCCCCGGCGGTCATCGCGGGACGGAGTCCCGCCGACGGTCATTGTAGCGACGGACTTCTCGCCCCGGAACGATCCGCACCGCACCGGACCGCACGCGGTGCACGGGCGCACCGCTGCCCGGCAGTGCCTGACGAGGACTGGCCCGGCCGCCCGGTCGGGGGTGGCCTAAAATCCGCACCATGACCCGAGACCCGCGCCGCCCGCTTCGTGAAGCCTGGATCGTCGATGCCGTCCGGACGCCGATCGGCCGGTACGGGGGGGCTCTCGCCGGCGTGCGGCCCGACGATCTCGCGGCGCTCGTGCTCCGGGCGATCGTCGAGCGGACCGGGCTGGACCCCGCGCTCGTGGAGGACGTGATCCTGGGCTGCGCGAACCAGGCCGGCGAGGACAACCGCAACGTGGCCCGCATGGCGCTCCTCCTGGCGGGCTATCCGGTGGACGTGGCCGGCCTCACCGTCAACCGCCTCTGCGGCAGCGGCCTGCAGGCCGTCAACTCGGCGGCGCACGCGATCGCCGTCGGCGACGGCGACGTCTTCGTCGCGGGCGGCGTCGAGTCCATGTCGCGGGCCCCGTTCGTGATGCTCAAGCCGGAGGCGGCCTTCGAGCGCGGCACCCGCCAGCTCGTCGACAGCACGCTCGGCTGGCGCTTCGTCAATCCGAGGCTGGACGCCGCCCACCCGGCGATCTCGCTGGGGGAGACCGCCGAGTGCGTCGCGGACGACTGGCACGTGACGCGGGAGCGACAGGACGCCTTTGCCGCCGAGAGCCAGCGCCGCGCCGTCGCCGCCATCGAGGGCGGCCGCTTCGATGGCCAGCTCGTGGCGGTGCCGATTCCCCAGCGCAAGGGCGACCCGCTCCTCGTCGCCCGCGACGAGCACCCCCGCCCGGGCACCACGCCGGAAGGCCTCGCCAGGCTCAAGCCCGCCTTCCGTGACGGCGGGACCGTGACGGCAGGCAACGCTTCGGGGATCAACGACGGCGCGTCGGCGATCCTGATCGTGGAGGCGGAGCGTGGCCGGGCCCTGGGCCTGCGCCCCATGGCCCGCATCCTCGCGACCGCCGTCGCCGGCGTCGACCCGCGGATCATGGGGATCGGCCCGGTTCCCGCGGTGCGCAAGGCCCTCGGCCGGGCGGGGCTCGCGGTCGGCGACCTGGACGTGGTGGAGCTCAACGAGGCCTTCGCCTCGCAGTCCGTCGCCTGCATGGACGAGCTCGGCCTCGACCCGGCCGTCGTGAACCCGAACGGGGGGGCAATCGCGCTCGGGCATCCCCTCGGGGCATCCGGGGCGCGCCTCGTCACGATGCTGGTCCACGAGCTGGCCCGCACGGGCGGCCGGTACGGGCTGGCAGCGATGTGCATCGGCGTGGGGCAGGGGATCGCCACGGTCGTGGAGCGGGTCGATGGCTGAGCTCCGTCACACGGTCGCGGCCCCGCGGGTCTAGGCTGCGATTCCCCACCCATGCCGGAGGACGCCGTGCCTCGCGATCCCCAGCCCGCCCCCGTCGCCGCGGCCCTGCCCCTGGGCCCGGGCGCGGGCGTGATCGCCCGGTTCCGGGCGGCGGGCCGGCTGGCCGGCGGGGTGGCGCTGGCGCCCGTCTACCGGGCCTACACGGCCCGCCTCCGGGCGGAGGTCCTGGCGCATCCCGTTCCCCACCACGTGGCGCTGATCATGGACGGCAACCGGCGCTGGGCCCGGGAGCTCGGCCTCCGCGAGATCCAGGCCGGCCACAGCCACGGCGCGGACAAGGCCGTGGAGCTGCTGGACTGGTGTGCCGCGATCGGCATCCGCGAGGTGACCCTGTGGGCCCTCTCGCTGGAGAACCTGGAGCGGCCGGTCGAGGAGGTCACCGCGATCACCGAGATCGCCCGGGCGACGCTCGAGGCGCTGGCGGCCCGGGATCGCGTCCGCCCCATGGCGATGAGCCTGCAGGTGATCGGGCGCCGCGACCTCCTGCCGGAGCGCCTGCGCGAGGCGGCCGAGCGGGGCGAGGCGGAGACCCGCGGCCGGCCGGGCCTGCGGGTCACGCTGGCCCTCGGCTACTCCGGCCGCGACGAGCTGGTGGAGGCAGCGCGGGCCGCCGTGCGGGCGCTCGTCGCCGAGGGGATCGCGCCCGAGGCCCTCGCCGACGCCCTCACCCAGGAGCGGCTGGCGGCCCAGCTCTACACGAGCGGCTCGTCCGACCCCGACCTCATCATCCGCACCTCCGGCGAGGTCCGCCTCTCCGGCTTCCTGCCCTGGCAGAGCGCCTACAGCGAGTTCTACTTCTGCGACGCGTACTGGCCGGCCTTCCGCGAGATCGACCTCCTGCGGGCGGTCCGCACCTACCAGCAGCGAGCCCGGCGCTTCGGCCGCTGAGCGTCGTCCCGGGGCCGTTCCCCGTCGCGCGTTCCGATCCTCCCGCGGGCCACCGGGCAGGAGCGGAGCCCGGCGGTCGGGGGTTTTCGACGGTCGCTTGTCGAAAACCGGGCGACGCCCTAGCATGCGACCAGACCCGCCCCCCTTCGTCCCAAGGAGGACGCGACCACGATGATCGACAACGCCGCGACCGTCGTGAGCCTGACGGATGCCGCCGCAGGCAAGCTCCGGGAGATCACGGCCGATGAGCCGAACCCCGACGCCGGCCTCCGCGTCTACGTCTACTCGGGCGGCTGCTCCGGCTTCCGCTACGGGATGATGATCGAGGATGCGCCGACTGGCGACGACCAGGTGCTCGAGGCGCAGGGGATCAAGGTCTAC
This sequence comes from uncultured Chloroflexia bacterium, assembly GCA_963827965.1. GTDB lineage: Bacteria > Chloroflexota > Limnocylindria > Limnocylindrales > CSP1-4 > CTSoil-043. The sequence goes on from CAWHCW010000002.1 coordinate 93,759, forward strand.
GTCGACACCAAGAGCATCGACCTTCTCCGCGGCTCGCAGATCGACTACGTCGACACGCTGATGGGCGCCGGCTTCACGGTGAACAATCCGAACGCCGTCGCGGCCTGCGGCTGCGGCTCGTCCTTCCGCACCGCCGAGTCGGCGGGCAGCGCGGGCGCCTGCCACCACTGAGCAGCGGCCACCACCCAGGAGCGGGCCGGCTCGCCCCGGCCCCCATCCGCCGCTCCTCGACGCCGCCGGCACACCTGGCGGCGTCGCCGTCTGCAGCGCGGCGGGCACTCCCGCTTGACGCCGGCCCCCCGCGCCTCGTAGCGTCGCGGCCGAGGCTGGATCGACCCGGCGGACACGAGCGGAGGACCCCGTGAGCTTCCTGCAGAAGGCGAAGGAGAAGGCCTCGGAGGTCGCCCGGGAGGCTGCCGACGCGTCCGCGCGCGCCGCCGGCGCCGTCTCCGCCAGGGCCCACGATCCGGAGACGCAGGCGAAGGTGAAGAGCGGCCTCGCGGCGGCCGGCGACGCATCGGTGAGGGCGGCCGACGCCTCGGCCAGGGCGGCCAACGCGGTGGTCTCGAAGGCGCAGGATCCGGCCACCCAGGCGAAGGTGAAGAGCGGCCTGGCGTCGGCCGGCCGCGGCGCCCGGACCATGGTCGAGCGGATCGACCCGGGGATCCTGGCCGACATCGTCATCAAGGCGACCGGCCTCCAGGAGAAGGCGAACGCTCGACTGCGCAAGAAGGGCTCGATCTACCGGATCGGCGAGATCCAGATCACGGCCTCGCTTCCCCCGGGCATCTCCTTCTCGATCGAACGGATCGGCGACGCGGATCACGACGGAGCCTCCGACATTCCCCTCCACAGCTCCACCGAGCTGCTCGCCGAGGCACGGGCCGCCGAGGTCGAGGCCATCGTCTCCCTCGACACGCACGAGCAGGCGGCCATCGTCGAGGGACTCGCCGACGCGGAGACGTCGATGGCCGCCACCGTCGAGGCTCTCGAGGGTGCGGCCCCGGCCGAAGCGGCGGCCCCGGTCGAGCAGGCCGCCACGGCGGAGGCGCCGGCGGGCTGACCGCCGCCCGGGCGGGCCCGAGTCGCCGGCGGCCTGACCGACGCCGGGCCCGGAATCGCCCGCACGATCAGGTTCATGATGTCGGCGCCAGGCTGACTCCGAGGTCTCGCCTGCCATCGTGCCCACCACAGGGAGGCCGACGTGCAAACGATCCTCAAGGCCGCTCGCCGCGAAGACACCGCCGCCTCCTCGCCGGCCGACGTCCGGGAGGCGGTCGCGACGATCATCGCCGACGTGCGGGCCCGCGGCGACGTCGCGGTCCGCGAGTGCTCCGAGCGGTTCGACCGCTGGTCACCCGAGCGGTTCCGGCTCGCGCCGGACCGAGATCGAGCGGATCGTCGCCGGCGTCCCGCCACAGGTCCGCGACGACATCCGGACGGCGCAGGCGAACATCCGCGCCTTCGCCCGGGCCCAGCGCGACGCGCTCCTCGACTTCGAGGTCGAGACGATGCCCGGCGTCTTCCTCGGGCAGCGGAACATCCCCGTCTCGGCCGTTGGCGCGTACATCCCGGGTGGCCGTTATCCGCTCGTCGCCTCGGCCCACATGACGATCGTCACCGCCAGGGTCGCCGGTGTCGGGCGGGTGACCGCGTGCACCCCGCCGATCGCGGGCGAGATCCCGGCGGCGACGGTCGCGGCGATGCACTTCGCCGGCGCGGACGAGATCTACCTCCTCGGCGGCGTGCAGGCCGTGGCGGCGATGGCGATCGGGACCGAGACGATCGGCCGGGTCGACATGCTCGCCGGGCCCGGGAACGCCTACGTGGCCGAGGCGAAGCGCCAGCTGTACGGCGAGGTCGGGATCGACCTGTTCGCCGGGCCGACGGAGATCCTGATCGTCGCCGACGAATCGGCCGACCCGTTCATCGTCGCGGTCGACCTGCTCAGCCAGGCCGAGCACGGGCCGGACTCGCCTGCGGTCCTCATCACGACCTCGGCGGACGCTCGGCCGCGAGACGATCGGCCACGTCGAGCGGATCCTGCCGGACATGCCGACCCGCGACTACGCCGGACCGGCCTGGCGCGACCACGGCCAGGTGATCGTCGTCGACGACCTCGACGAGGCGTACGCCCTGGCCGATGTCTTCGCCAGCGAGCACGTCGAGATCCTGACCGGCGCACCCCCGCGAGGCGCTGGCGCGGCTGCGCAACTACGGCTCGCTCTTCCTCGGCGAGCTCACGACCGTCTCGTACGGCGACAAGGTGATCGGGACGAACCACACGCTGCCGACCCGGACGAGCGCCCGCTACACCGGCGGGCTGTGGGTCGGCAAGTACCTCAAGACCGTGACCTACCAGGAGATCACGGACCCGGCCTCGAGCGTCGCGCTCGGGGAGCTGTGCGGCCGGGCGAGCCGGGTCGAGCGGTTCGAAGGCCACGCCCGCTCGGGCGACGTCCGCGTCGCGAAGTACGCGGGCGCGACGTTCGACTGGATCCCGCAGCCCGCCGAGGCAGAGGCCTGAGGCCGCTTCCGTCGCGCGCTACTCGCTGAAGCGCTCTTCCTTCCAGGGGTCGGCGTCGTTGTGGTAGCCGTAGCGCTCCCAGAAGCCGGCGAGTCGTGGTCGAGGAACTCGAGGCCGCGGATCCACTTGGCGCTCTTCCAGAAGTAGCGCTTCGGGACGAGGAGGCGGAGCGGGTAGCCGTGCTCGGGCTCGAGCGGCTTGCCGTCGAAGGTGTCGGCCAGCAGGACGTCGTCGTCGTCGAGGACCGACGAGCGGCATGTTCGTCGTGTAGCCCTGCTCGCAGTGGGCGACGACGTGGGTCGCGCTCCGGGCGCAGGCCGGCGAGGTCCAGGATCGCCTGGATCGGGACGCCCTCCCAGGTCGTGTCGAGCTTGGACCAGCGGGTCACGCAGTGGATGTCCGTCGTGACCCGGGCTTGCGCGGGAGCGCCCGGAACTGCTCCCAGGTCAGGGTGAACGGGGCGTCGACCTCGCCCGGAGACGCGGAAGTCCCACGTCGCCGAGGTCGACCGTCGGGACGCTGCCGTAGTGGAGGACCGGGAACTTCTCGGTGAGGTACTGGCCCGGCGGCGTGCGCTCGGCGGCGTCGGGACCGGGGCCGCGGCTTCCGAAGAGGCGGTCGAACATCACGGGACTCCTGCGAGGGCCCGCATTGTCCCGCAAACGGCGTGGCGATGGATGCGGGAGCTCCCCGCCGGCGCGGCTGGCCGGACGAGCGCAGCCGCTCCGCCCGCCCCCGATCCCGCTACGCTTCGCGGCATGCAGCCGCCGCCGGATCCCGCCGCCGCGCCGGCCGCCACGACCCGCAGCGGCCGCCTCGTCATCGTCATGCCCGCCTACAACGCGGCCCTGACCCTCGAGCGCACCTACGCGGACATCCCCCACGAGCTGGTCGACCAGGTCATCCTCGTCGACGACGTGTCGCACGACCAGACCGTCGAGATCGCCCGGCGGCTCGGCCTCGAGGTGATCGTCCACCGCCAGAACCGCGGCTACGGCGGCAACCAGAAGACCTGCTACGACGCGGCGCTCGAAGCCGGCGCCGACATCGTCGTGATGCTCCACCCCGACTACCAGTACGACGCCACCCGGATCCCGGCCCTCATCGCCCCGATCGTCGCGCGGCGAGGCGGACCTGATGCTCGGCAGCCGCTTCCTGGGCGACCCGCTCGCCGGCGGGATGCCGCGCTGGAAGTACGTCAGCAACCGCTTCCTGACCGGCCTCGAGAACCTGGCCTTCGGCCTGCGCCTCTCCGAGTACCACACCGGCTTCCGGGCCTACTCGCGCCACCTGCTCGAGACCATCCCGTACCACCGCAACAGCGACGACTTCGTCTTCGACCAGGAGCTCGTCGGCCCAGGCCGTGGCCGCCGGGCTGGCCGGATCGGCGAGATCGCCGTTCCCGACCCGCTACTTCGCGGAGGCGAGCTCCGTCGGCCTGCGCGCGGAGCATCGTCTACGGGCTCTCCACGCTGCGCGTCGTGCGCCCGCTTCGTGCTCCACCGCGTCCGGCTGCGGCCGTCGCCGAAGCTGACGCCGCGCCATCGCGGCGTCGTCGTGGGCGCGCCAGGCGGGCATGCCGGACCTGCCGGCGGGCGACCCCGCGCCGGCGGGCGATCCCGGTCCGGCGGGCGACCCCGCGCCGGCGAGCGACCCCGGCCCGCCGGGTGGGCCGGACGCGCCGCGCGTGAGCCGGCCGCTTCTCCGCGGCGCTCCTCGGCCTGGCGATCTCGGCGATCGCGGTCGCGCTCGTCATCCGGCGGTCGATCTCGGCGCCGCCTGGGCGGTGCTCCGGGAGGCAGCCCCGGCCTGGGTGGCGGTCGCCCTCGCCTGCATCGTCCTCGACGTGGCCCTGCGGACGCTCCGCTGGCGGGCGCTCCTGGCGCCCGTGGCCCGGCTGCCGCTCCCGTCGGTCGCCGCGTCGCTGCTCGTCGGCTACCTCGCCAACAACGTCCTCCCGGCTCGCCTCGGCGAGCTGGTCCGCAGCCACCATCTCGGGGACCGGACCGGGATCACCCGGGCGAGCGTGCTGGGCACCGTCGTCGTGGAGCGCGTCGTGGACACCGGCGTCCTCGTGGCGATCGCCTCGGCGGCGATCGTCGTCCTCTCCGTCCGCGGCGTCGTGGCGAGCGCCGTGCTTCTCGGCCTGGCCGCCACGGGACTCCTCGTGGCGGGCCTCGCGCTGGCGCTCGTCGCCCACCGGCTGCCGTTCGCAGACCGCGTCGATCGCCGCGGTGGAGCGGCGGCCGGCGATCGCCCGGGCCGCGACCAGCCTCCGCGGCGGCCTCGCGGTCGCCGGGCGCCCGCGCACGATGGCGGCCGCGATCGGCTGGTCCGTTGCCGCCTGGGCGGCGACGATCGTCGGCTTCGCCGCGGCCGGCCAGGCGATCGGCGTGGAGCTGACGTGGGGCCAGGCGGCGCTCCTCGCGGCGGGCGTCTCGCTCGTCACGGCGATCCCGGCCGGGCCCGGCTACCTCGGCACCTTCGAGCTCGCGGCGGTGGAGATCGGCCGACGCGGTCGGGATCGCCCCCGACCCGGCGTTCGCGCTCGCGCTCCTGGTCCACGCGGCGATCCTGGCGATCACCTCGGTCGGGGGCGTCGTCGCGCTCCTGGCGACCGGGCGCGCCGGCGGGGGCGGGCGGGGATCGGGGAGGCGCTGACGCCCCGGCCGGTCGCGCGGTCTACCCCAGACGCGCTGACGCCCGCGAACGAGGACCGTCCGCGGGCGTCGAGGTTTTCGCGCGTGAGGCCCTACGGCGCCGGCTTGGCGAGGTCGCTGAGCTTGGTGAGCCCGTACTTGTCGGCGGTCGCCTTGGTGACGACGAAGCCGTTCTGGTCGGTGGCCGGCGCTGCGTCGAGGGCGGTGAGGCCCTTGGCCGCGAGCCGCTCCCTGAGCTTGGCGACAGTGGCGGCGGGGTCGGTGGATGCTTCGCCGGCGGCGCCGTTGACGTATTCGAGGGCCGTGGCGGCGTACTCGGCGAGGATGTCGATCTCGCCCGATTCGAGGGCCGGGAAGACGATCTCCCGGTTGCCGAGCTGGAACTTGCGCTCCACCGTGAAGCCGTTGGCTTCGAGGACCTGGGCGAACAGCTCGCCGAGGATCTCCTGCTCGTAGAAGTTCGTCGAGCCGACCTTGACGGTCTTGCCCGCCCCGGCGGTGCCGGTGGTGAGGCCGCTGGCGTCGAGCCAGGCCTTGACGACGTCCTTGGGATCCTTCTGGTCGACCGAGACCTGCTTGTTGAGGTCGGTCAGGGAGGCCTGGTCGAGGGCCTTCATCCACGGGTCCAGGATGTCGGCGATGGCCGGGGTGGCGTCGAGGACGGCCTGCCGGATGACCGGCACGAGGTTGTCGGCCAGCTGGAGCTGCTTGTCGTCCTCGAGGAGGACGAAGCCGTTCGCGGCGATGGCGGGATCGGAGGTGAACAGCAGGCCGACGTCCACGTTGCCGTTCTGGACGGCCGTGACGGTGATCGGGCCGCCCGCGTCGAGCGGCTTGAACTCCTTGAAGGTGAGGCCGTAGACCTTCTCCAGCCCGGGTGCGCAGAACGGGCGCTGCGGGCTGGGGCACTCGGGCGGGCCGCCGAGCACGAGCGTGCTGGCGAGCGTCGCCGCGGTCGGGCTGGTGGCGGCGCTCTGGGATGGCGCCGGGCTGGCCGGGGCCGAAGCGGCCGGTGTCGGACTGCTCCCACCCGACGTGCAGGCGCCGACGACCAGCGCGAGCAGCGTCGCCCCGAGAGCAGCCGTGCGGAGGTTCCGCATGGGTTCTCCTTCCTGTGGTTCGCGTTTCCCCCAATGGTCGCGAGGCGGCACACGATACCAGCGCCGGCGGATTCGGCCCCCCGAGCGCCCTCCCGACCGGCCGCTACGGGAGGAAGCCCGGAGCTGGCGGGGTCTCCATCCCGATCGGCACCGCGGCACGGCGGACGCCCGGGGCGACGACACGCCGCTCGACGAGCGTGAACGCCCGCTCCGTGGCGATCGCCAGGAGCGCGACAAGGATCGCCCCGCCCACCAGGCGGGCCGTCCCCTCCTCGCCCCGCAGGGCGAACCCGTCCACGATGTAGCGGCCGAGGCCCCCGCCGGCGACGAGGGCACCCAGGGTGGCCGTCGCCACGACCTGGACCGCCGCCGTGCGCGCGCCGACGAGGATGAGCGGCAGGCCCACCGGCACCTCGACCCGCCGCAGCACCTGGAGCTCGCGCATCCCCATCCCGCGGCCCGCCTCCACCATGTCGCGGTCCACCTCGCGGATCGCCACGTTGACGCCGACCAGGAGCGGCGGGATGGCGAGGAGGACGAGGGTCGGGATGGTCGTCGGGGCCCCGAACGCGTGGATGAGGGTGAAGAAGACCAGGAGGAGGGCGTAGGAGGGGACCGCCCGGCCGATGCTGGCCACGTTGGTGACGGCCGTCCCCCAGCGGCCGGTGTGGCCGGTGTAGAGCCCGATCGGCACGGCGATGAGGGCGGCGACCAGGAGGGACGTGACCGACAGGCCGACGTGCTCGGCCAGGCGGATCGGGATCCCGTCGGAGCCGCTCCAGTGGGCCGCGTCGGTCAGCCAGGCGATCGCGTTGCCGATGATCTCCATGGCGGTCAGGCCGCCCGGGCCCGGGCCCACGGCGTCAGCAGCCGCTGCAGCCCCACGAGCAGCAGGTCGAGCGCCACGGCCAGCGCCACCGAGGCCACGACGCCGACGTAGACCATGGTCGGGAAGCTGCGGTTGAAGCCGCGCAGCATGAGCTGGCCCAGGCCGCCCTCCCCGATGAGGGCGGTCACCATGACGAGGCCGATCGTGGTCACCGTGGCCAGCCGGACGGCGCTGACGATGACCGGCGCGGCGAGGGGCAGCTCCACCCGGGCCAGCCGCTGGCGCCCCGTGTAGCCCATCCCCGTGGCGGCCTCCACCGCGTCCCGGGGGACGCCGTCGAGGCCGGAGACGATCCCGCGAATGAGGATGAGCAGGGTGTAGCTGACCAGGCCGATCTCGGCCGACAGGACCGTGAGGCCGGTGAAGGGGACCAGGACGGCGAAGAGGGCCAGGCTCGGGATCGTGTAGAGGAGGCCGGCGATCCCCGCGACCGGGCCGTAGAGGCGGCGCCAGCGATAGCGCGGCCAGGCCGAGCCCCAGGCTCAGGACGAAGCCGACGACCGACGGCGATGAGGGTCAGCTCGAGGTGCTCGAGCGTGGCTGCGGCGATCTCGTCGACGTTGTCGACGATCCAGTCCCAGCGAATTGTCATGCGGGCGTGCCGGCCTCGTCCGGCTCGATGTCGACGTCCGCCTCATCGACGGCCGCCGCCACGTCGGCGGCCGGCTCGCCTCCGTCCGGGCGGGCGCCCTCGCGCAGGACGGCGGCGATCCCGGCCACCGTGACGAGGCCGAGAACGCGCCGCGTCCGGTCGACCACGATCCCGGCGTGGACGTCGGCGTCGAGGAGGATCGAGAGGGCGTCCTTGAGCGTGGCCCGCCGGTTCGAGGAGGGGCAGCGCCTGCGCCGAGGGCGCGTCGGCGAGGGAACCCCCGACCGTGATGTCGCCGCGGGCGATCCAGCCGACCGGGCGACCGGCCTCGTCGAGGAGGAGGAGCCAGGGGAACGAGTCGGCGAGGGCCCGCCGCTGCTCCTCGGTCCCGACCTCACCGACGCGGGCGGTCGACCGGTGGGCAGGAGCTCGAGGTCGGCGACGCGGCTCAGGCGACAGGCGCTTGAGGCCCCGGTCGGCGCCCACGAAGCGGGCCACGAACGGCGACGCCGGGCTGGCCAGGATCTCGGCCGGCGGCCCGAACTGGGCGAGGACGCCGCCCGTCCTGCAGGACGGCGACGAGGTCGCCCATCTTGATCGCCTCGTCGATGTCGTGGGTGACGAAGAGGATCGTCTTGGCCAGCGTCTCCTGGAGGCGCAGGAACTCGTTCTGGAGGCGCTCCCGGACGATGGGGTCGACGGCGCCGAAGGGCTCGTCCATGAGCATGATCGGCGGGTCGGCGGCGAGCGCCCGGGCGACGCCGACGCGCTGCCGCTCGCCGCCGGAGAGCTGGACCGGGTAGCGGCCGCGCGTACGTCGCCGGGTCGAGGCCCACGAGCCCCAGGAGCTCCTCCGCGCGCTCGCCGGCGCCGGGCCGCGGGCCAGCCGAGCAGACGCGGCACGGTCGCCACGTTCTCGGCGATCGTCTGGTGCGGGAAGAGGCCGACCTGCTGGATGACGTAGCCGATCCCGCGGCGGAGCTCGGTGACGTCGCGCGTCGCGGCGTCCGCGCCGTCGAGGAGGATCCGGCCCGCCGTCGGCTCGATGAGCCGGTTGACCATCTTGAGCGAGGTGGTCTTGCCGCAGCCCGACGGCCCGACGAGCACGCAGATCTGCCCGGCCGGCACGGCGAGCGACAGGTCGTTGACGGCGCCCGGGCGTCCCGCGCTTCTCGCTCGCGGCGGTCGTAGTGCTTGGTGACGTGCTCGAACGTCGACCGTGGCGGCGCGGCCCGCGGGCTGGTCGGGCATCCTCTCCGGCTCCCCCTCGTGCTGGTTCGCGACACGGTACCCGAACGCTGGCGGCTTCGACCTACCCGGCGTCGACGAGCGGCTTCACCTCGCCGATGAGCCGCTCGAAGCGTCTCGACGTCGTAGGGCGCCGGCTGCTCGCGTCAGATGATCGTCCGGAACCCCAGCTCGACGTACGGCGCGAGCCGCTCCGCGAGCTGCTCGGGGGTGCCGTTCCAGAACGTGTCGTCGTCGGCCACCTCGGCCAGCGGCGTCCGGTTGTGCTCCATCGCCGCCCGCCAGACGCGGTCCGCCTCGGCCTGGCTGTCGCGGATGGTGGCCTTGATGCCGAGGGTGAACTCGATCTCGGACGGAGTCGCGCCCGACGTGCGTCGCAGTGCCCGCGCAGGACGTCGACCTTGTGGGCCATCACCTCGACCGTGCCCATCACGTTCCACATGTCGGCGTACCTCGCGACGGTCCGCAGCGTCTTCTTCTCGCCGCCGCCGCCGATCATGATCGGGAGGCGCTCCTGGACCGGGGGCGGATGGTGGACCGCAGGTCGTCGAAGGGGTAGTGCCCGCCGGGCTCGGAGGTCACCGTCTCGCCGTCGAGCAGGCGGCGGATCGCGGCGACCGACTCGTCGAGCCAGTCGAGCCGCTGCCCGAAGCCGGACCCGAAGTCGATCCCGTGGGCCTGGTGCTCGAGGTCGAACCAGGCGCCGCCGAGGCCGAGGATCGCCCGGCCGTCGCTGATGTGGTCGAGCGTGGCGATCGTCTTGGCGACCAGGCCCGGGTTGCGGAAGGTGTTCGCGCCGACGAGCAGGCCGAGCCGGGTCTGCTCGGTCGCCATCGCCCAGGCCGCCAGCGTCGTGTAGCCCTCGAAGATCGGCTGGTACGGGTCGCCGAAGATCGCGTAGAGGTGGTCCCACGTCCAGAGGTGGTCGTAGCCGAGCCGGTCGACGCGCTTCGCCGCGTCGAGCATGCTCCGGCCAGGTGGCGCCCTGGCTCCAGAGCAGGATGCCCGATCTTGAGGTCGGTCATGGAGGGGGCCTCCGCAGTTCGTGGTTGGCCCCGAATCGTAGGGGTTGGACGCCGCTCCCGCTCGCCTCCTACCCCGGCAGGCTCGCCAGGTCCCGCTCGATGACCTCCCGATCGTCCGCGTCGGCCACGGCGGCCACCAGCTCGGCCGACCGCGCCTTCCAGGCGCTGCCGGCGGCGGCGTCGCCCGCGACGAACGACGCCCGGGCCATGCCCTCGTAGACGGCCGGGCGGTCCCATTCCTCGACGGCCGCGCCCCCGGCGTCCACGAGCGCCAGCGCCCGGCGCGCGTGCCAGAGGGCCGGCTCCGCCCGGCCGAGCACCGCGTAGACGCGACTGCACATCCACTCGCCGCGCCAGAGGCGGGCCGGCGTGTCGGCGATCTCGCCCCAGTGGTAGCGAGAGGCGTGCGCGGTGTGGATGAGCTCGGCGTCCTGCTCGGGCGACCGGTCCGGGGTCTCCAGGAGCTCCCAGCAGCGGTTGTAGAGCCCGGCCGCGAGGGCGCGGCGGGTCGGGGGGTCAAGTGCCGGTGGCAGCGGCGGGGGCGGCGGGACCTGTGGCCCGGACATGGCGTCTCCTCCTTGATCGCGATCCTGGTCGCGATCGTCCCAACCACCGGACGCACCGTCAAGCGGTGCTGGCCGGGCGCCCGCCCGCGCTCCCATTCAGGATGGCTTCAGGCTCCGCGACCACCCTCCACCCTGAACGCACGCGGCTGCCCATCTCGCGCCGCGCGGACACGGATCGACGGAGTGCCACGGATGCGCTGGAAGACGCTCGGCGCCGGGCTCCTCATCGTGGTCGGGGTCGGCGCCGCAGGGCTCGCGGTGGTCGGACCCAACCTCGGCGGGACCGACGCCACGCAGTACCTCACGAGCCAGGCCACGGTCACCGACGTGGTCGAGCAGGTCGCCGCCACCGGTGCCCTCGAAGCTGCCACGACCTACACCCTGGCCTTCGGCAGCGCGCCGACCGTCGCGTCCTCTTCGGCCTCGACGACGGGCAGCACGACCGGCAGCACCAACGGCTCCTCGGGATGGACGGTCCAGACCGTCACGGCCAAGGCCGGTGACGCCGTGAAGGTCGGCGACCTCCTCGCCACGGCCGACGCCGCGACCGCCGAGCTGGACGTGGTGGTGGCGGAGGCGAACCTCGCCTCGGCGAAGGCGCGCCTCGCCAGCGATCAGGCCGGGTTGACCGCCAGCGAGAAGGCCAGCGCGAAGCTCCAGGTGACGCAGGCGCAGCAGCAGCTGGCCAACGCGCGCACGTCCGCCTCGCAGACGGCTGCCCAGAACAACCTCAAGCTCAGCCAGGCCCGAACCGCCGTGACGCGGGCCACCAGGCAGCTGGCTGCCGACAGAGCCGCCGGCGAGCCGGCCCAGGTGATCGAAGCCGACCGGGCGGCCCTCCGGCAGGCGAACGACAGCCTGGCGAGCCTCAAGCTCCAGGTCAGCCAGTCGAACACGCCAGGCGTCGAACCAGGTCAGCCAGGCGAGCCTGTCGGTCAAGTCGGCGCAGTACGCCTACCAGCAGAAGACGGCCAGGGCCGACGCCGCCACGATCGCCGGCGACAAGGCCGCCGTGGCCCAGGCCGAGCAGGCGGTGGCGACCGCGAAGGGGGCGCTGGCGTACACGACGCTCGTCAGCCCCGTCGACGGGCATCGTCGTCGCCGTCAACATCAGCCCCGGCCTCGCCGCCCCGTCGGGCACCGCGGTCTCGATCCGGTCGTCGGCGCTCCAGGTGACCGCCTCGGTCACCGAATCCGACCTGCCTCTCGTGGTGCTGGGCCAGGAGGCGACGGTGACCATCACCGCGCTCGACACGGACGTCACCGGCACGGTCGCCGAGATCGACCAGGCGCCGGCCTCGGCGGGCACCGGGGTCGTCAGCTACGGCATCGTCGTCACCCTCGCGGAGGCGCCGAAGGGCGCCGTTCCGGGCATGAGCGCCGAGATCGCGGTCACCACCGCCTCGGCCCCCGACGTCCTCGCCGTGCCCGCGATCGCCCTCGACACGGCGACCGACGGGACGTACACCGTCCAGGTCCTCGACGCCTCGGGGCAGCCGGCGTCGGTTGCCGTGACCGTTGGCCTCATCAGCTCCTCCCTGGCCGAGATCAAGAGCGGCATCAGCGAGGGGACGGCGGTCGTCGTCGGGACGGCCAGCGACCGGACCAGCTCCGGCACGACCACGACGACGCGCATCCCTGGTCTCGACCGGCGGTGGCTTCGGGGGCGGGTTCCCGAGGCAGCTGCCATGATCGTGCCCGAGCCCGGGAGCCCGGGGTCGATCCCGCGCCTCCTCCGCCGCCCAGCCGATCCAGCCGCCCGACCCGGAGGCCGCCGGCACCTGGCTCCGCGCCGACGGCACCCCCGTCATCGAGCTGCGCGGCATCACCCGCGTCTACTCGACCGGCCGCCTGGAGGTGGCCGCCCTGCGCGGCGTCGACCTCGACGTGTGCGCCGGGGACTTCCTCGCCATCGTCGGCCCGTCCGGGAGCGGCAAGTCGACCCTCATGAACATCATCGGCTGCCTCGACCGGCCGACCGGCGGCAGCTACCACCTCGCCGGGACCTCGGTCGAGACGCTCGACGACGACGATCTCGCCCGGGTCCGCGGCCGGGCGATCGGCTTCGTCTTCCAGTCGTTCAACCTGCTCCCCCGGACCAGCGCCCTCGAGAACGTGGCGACGCCGCTCCTCTACCAGGGCGTCGGTCGCCACGAGCGGAACGAGCGCGCCCGGGCGGCCCTCGAGCGGCTCGGCCTCGGCGACCGGCTCGACCACGAGCCGTCGGAGCTCTCCGGCGGCCAGCAGCAGCGGGTCGCGATCGCGCGGGCGCTCGTCACGCGGCCGGTCCTCATCCTCGCCGACGAGCCGACCGGCAACCTCGACTCCGCCTCCGGGGCCGAGGTCCTGCGCCTCCTCCACGAGCTGAACGCGGCCGGGACGACGATCGTCCTCATCACCCACGACTCGGACGTCGCGGTCGCGGCGACGCGGCAGGTCCACGTCCGCGACGGGCTGCTCGTCTCGTGAGGTACCTCGAGCTCGTCCAGCTGGCCGTCTCGCGGCTCGCGGCCGCCCGCCTGCGGGCCGTCCTCACGATGCTCGGCATCATCATCGGCGTCGGCTCGATCGTCGCCCTCGTGGCCGTCGCCCAGGGCGCGACGAGCGGGATCACGAACCGGATCCAGAGCCTCGGCACGAACCTCCTCACGGTCCAGCCCGGCTCGACGACCAGCGGCTTCGTCCGCCAGGGCGCCGGCTCGGCGACGACGCTCACCCTCGACGACGCGGCGGCGATCGCCGGCCTCGCCGACGTCGCGGCGGTCGCCCCCGAGGTCTCGACCCAGGCTGTCGTCGTCGCCGGCGACGAGAACACGACGACGTCGGTCGTCGGCACGACCGCCGACTACCTCGCCGTCCGCACCTACGAGATCTGGCAGGGCTCGTTCCTGACCGAGGTCGCGAACGCAGGAGTCGCTGCGCGTCGCCGTCCTCGGCTCGACGACGGCCGACGACCTCGGCCTCGGCGCGGACGCCGATCGGCAGCGAGATCCTGATCGGCGGGATTCCCTTCCGGGTGGTCGGGATCCTGCAGGCCAAGGGCACGTCGGGCGCGTCGAGCCAGGACGACCAGGTCCTGATCCCGATCGCGACCGCCCAGCGCTACTTCGTGGCCGGGACCAGGGTCCGCTCGATCGCCGTGAGCGTCGCCTCGCGCCGACGCGATCGACCTGACGAAGGCCCGCCTGACGGCGGTCCTCCAGGAGCGCCACGGCACCGACGGGACGAACGACGACTTCAACATCGCCGACCAGGCCCAGCTGCTCGACACCTTCTCGTCGGTGACGGGGCTGCTCACCCTCCTGCTGGCGGGCATCGCCTCGATCTCGCTGGTCGTCGGCGGCATCGGGATCATGAACATCATGCTCGTCAGCGTCCGGGAGCGGACGCGCGAGATCGGCATCCGCAAGGCGATCGGCGCCCGCGGCTCCGACATCCTCCTCCAGTTCCTGGTCGAGGCCCTGGTCCTCTCGCTGGTGGGCGGCCTCATCGGCATCGTCGTCGGCGTCGCGGCCTCCGCCGTCATCGCCGCCGTCGCCGGCTGGGGCTTCTCCTTCAGCCCGCTCACCGTCGTCGTCGCCGTCGGCTTCAGCCTGGCCGTCGGCGTCGTCTTCGGCGTCTGGCCCGCGCGCCAGGCCGCCCGCCTCGATCCCATCACCGCCCTCCGCTACGAGTAAGGAGACTGCGATGACCGACCCTCTGCAGCCGGCCGGCGACCAGCCGCCGCGCGACGACCCCGGGCCCGCCACCCCGAGCGTGCTGCCTCTCGCGAGCGTGATCGCGAAGCCGGCGCCGAGTGGCCGGGGCACCTCGCTCCTGCTGCTGCTCGCCGGCGCGGTCGCGGTCGGCGGGCTGGCGTTCGCCGGCGGACGCCTCACCGCGCCGGCGGCGCGACCACGACCGGGCCGGCAGGGCACGGGCCAGCGTCCCCGGCGGCCAGCTCCCCGGCAACGGCCAGGGCTTCGCCGGTCGCGGTGACGCGTTCGGCGGGATCTCGCTCTCGGGGACGGTCTCGGCCGTCTCGGCCGACTCGATCACCCTCGAGCTCGCGTCGGGCACGTCGATCACGATCCCCCTCGACGCCGCCACGGCCTACCATGCCGCGACCGCCGCCACGGCGGGCGACGTCACGGTCGGCAGCCAGGTGCGGGTGACCCCGGGCAGCCGGACGGCGAACCCCGCGGCGTCGCGGGATCCGAATGCCAGCCCCGGGCCTGGCGCGGGCGGGATCAGCTTCGGTGCCGCCACCGACGTGACGGTGGTCGAGCCGTAGGGTCGCGCCGGACGGCGCGACCGCGTGGGGTCGTGGGCCCAGGCTGCCGCGCCCGCGTCAGCGTCCACGCCCGCCCTCAGGCCTGGTCCAGCTCGCGTGAGATCGCGCGCAGGATGAAGCGGGCCGCCTCGGCGGACTTGGCGCCCAGCTTCTCGCCGGCGTCGAGGTCGGCGTCGAGCGCGACCGCGAGATCCGCGAGCATCCGGTCCAGGGCCGGCGTGCGGGTCAGGGCGCCGGCGGCCAGCGCCGCCTCGAGCTCGGCCGCGGCCGCCCGCGCGTTCTCGACCGCGTGCCCCTTGGCGTCGAGGTGGGCGCGGAACGCGGCCCGCGCGGCCTCGGCCGCCGGCCCGGTGCTGGTCATCCCGCGGCCTCGCCGGCCGGCGGGCTGCGCGGCCGCGATGGGGCTCGCGGCCGCGCCTGCACGCGGGCCCGGGCTCGCGCCAGCGGCGCCGGCGGCCGAGCCTGCCGGCCCCAGCCCGAGGACGCGACCGCGAATCGCCTGCCACTCGTCCGCGAGGACGCTCATGTGGATCTCGTCGAAGAAGCGGCCGTCGCGCCAGATCGCCTCGCGCGATCGCCCCTCCACGACGAAGCCGACCTTGCGATAGGAGCGGATCGCCCGCTCGTTGAAGGCGAAGACGGCGAGCCCCACGCGATGGAGCCCGAGCGTCCCGAAGGCATGCTCCAGCATGAGCGCCGTCGCCTCCGTGCCGTAGCCGCGACCCCAGCAGTCGCGCTCGCCGATCGTGATGTGGAAGAGGGCGCGAGCCGTTGTCCCCGTCGAGCTGGCTGAAGGCGCAGGTCCCGATCAGGCGGTCCGTCGCCCGGAGGTGGATCGCCAGGGCCAGCGAGCCGGCGCCGGCGACGCGTGCCTCGAAGAATCGCCGCACCTCGTCGGCGCGCATCGGGCCGTCCTGGTAGCGCGTGAGGCGGGCAACCTCGGGATCGGCGTACCAGCGCGTGAAGGCCGCCACGTTGCGCGCGGTGTGGGGGCGCAGGACGACGGTCCGCCCCTCGATCGCGTCGGGAAACCAGCTCCGGGACCTGCATCCGGGCGAGCGTATACCATCGCGACGGCCACTTGACATGGGAGCAGCGCATGCGCCGGTGGAGCGAGGTCGCGCAGCGGATTGCCGCCACCACGCGGACCTCCGAGAAGACACGACTCCTCGCCGACTACCTCGCGACCCTGGATCGGGGCGCCCTGGCGCCGGCCGTGGTCTTCTTCTCGGGACGAGCGTTTCGCGGAGGCCGACGCGCGGGCGCTGGGCCTCGGTTGGGCGACGGTGGCCGATACCGTGGCGCGGGTCGCCGGCGTCTCGCGGGCGGAGCTCGGCGCGGCGTATGACCGCCACTCCGACCTGGGCCGGGCGGTCGGCGACGTGCTGGCGGCCCGGGACGACGACGCCGACTGCCGACCCGCGTCGTACGGCGGCCGAGCCGTCGACTCCCGGCCCGACCCGGCGCTGTCCGTCCCCGACGTCGCCACGGCCTTCGGGGCCATCGAGGCGGCCCGCGGACCGGCGGCGAAGGCGGCCGTCTTCGAGGCGCTCCTGCGCCGCTGCGACCCGCTGACGGCCACGTTCGTGGTCAAGATCCTGGGCGGGGAGCTGCGGATCGGGCTCCGCGAGGGGCTGGTGGAGGCCGCGATCGGGCACGCGTTCGGGCGCCCGGCGGCCGCGGTCGCCCGCGCGGTGATGCTGACCGGCGACCTCGGCGAGGCCGCGCTGCTCGCTCTCGACGACGGCCTGGCGGACGCCAGCCTCCGCCTCTTCCACCCGCTCCGCTTCATGCTCGCGTCGCCGGCCGAGGACGCGGCCGAGATCGTCGCCCGGCTGGGGCCGGAGGTCTGGACCGAGGACAAGTACGATGGGATCCGGGCCCAGCTCCACCGCCGCGCGGACGATGTGCGGCTCTACTCGCGGGACCTCCACGACGTGACGGGCCAGTTTCCCGAGGTGGCGGCGGCCGCCCGCGGGCTGCCCTGGGACGGGATCCTGGACGGCGAGCTGCTCGCCTTCCGGGACGGAGGCGTCCTGCCCTTCCTCGCCCTGCAGAAGCGGCTCGGGCCGGAAGGCGCCACCGCCCGCGCTCCTCGAGGAGGTCCCGGTTGCCTTCGTGGCCTTCGACCTCCTCGCGGCGGGTTCCCGCGGCGGCGAGGTGGTCCCCGCTGCTGGACCTGCCGCTGCGCGAGCGACGGGCGCGGCTCGAGGCGCTGGACCTGGCCGGGGTCGGCCGGGGCCGCCGGCCGGCGTCGACCGGGATCGCTTCGTCCTCAGCCGCCTGGCGACGGCCGGATCCGCCGACGACCTGGAGCGCATCTTCGCCGAGGCCCGGGCGCGTCGGAACGAGGGCCTGATGGTCAAGGATCCCGAGAGCACCTACTCACCCGGCCGCCGCGGCTACGGATGGCTGAAGATGAAGAAGGCGCTGGCGACGCTCGACTGCGTCGTGGTCGGCGTCGAGGTGGGCCACGGCAAGCGCCACGGGGTCCTCTCCGACTACACGTTCGCGGTGCGCGACGAGGCGGCCGGCGGGCTGGTCACGATCGGCAAGGCGTATTCGGGGCTGACGGACGCCGAGATCGCCGACCTCACGCGCTGGTTCGAGGACCACACGATCTCCCGGCACGGGCGCTACCGCGTGGTGGAGCCGGCGATCGTGGTCGAGGTCGCCTTCGACGTGATCATGCGCTCGACGCGCCACGCGTCCGGCTTCGCTCTCCGGTTTCCCAGGATCGCCCGGGTTCGCGACGACAAGACGGCGGCCGACGTCGACACGCTGGCCACGGTCGGACAGCCTCTGGCGCGAGCTCCAGCACGGGGCCGAGCACCTCGTCACCCAGGGAGCGGCGCGGGATCGCCGACCCGATGGGGGCCCGGGCCGCCGGTGACGGCGCTCCTGCGCCGGCTGTTCGCGCCCCGACCGCGCCCGCGGTGCGCTGCGGCGCCGCGTTCCGTCGCCGTTCGTTGGCCTGCAAGGTCAGGCGCGTCTAGAATGCCGCGATGAGCATGTCCTTCGACTCGCTGGGGAGCCTGCGCGCGATTCCCCTGACGCTCTACACGGAGCTGCTGGTCGTGCGCGGGACGATCCAGACGCTCCAGCACCGGGTCACCGACATCCTCAACCAGGCGACCGAGCCCCACCTCGTCCTCGAGGACGTGACCCTGGAGGAGTACGGTTCGACGGAGCTGCCGCTGCGCGCCGAGTTCGCCCAGGTGAACCTCGCGTCGGTCCTCTTCGCCGTCTCGCTCACGACCGTGGAGCCGATCCGCGAGCTGCGGACGCCGAAGATCAGCGAGCGAGCGCTCCTCTCGGTTCCCCCGTTCCGGGTGGTCGGGCAGGTCCACCTCCTGCCCGAGCGCGGCCTGCGCGAGAGCCTGGCCGAGCTCCATGGGACCTTCATCCCGGTCACCGACGCCACGTTCTGGGCCGACCGGGTCGGGGAGGCGCGGCAGACGGTCGCCTTCGTCGGCGTGAACCGGGCCCGGGCGCAGGTCTTCGCGCCCTTCCGCGAGGTCGATCCGTGGGCGGGCGTCGTCCATCCCGCCACCTCCACCGAGGACCCGGGGCCGCCGACAGCCGGCTGAGCCGCGGTCGGGACCGGGCCGCGCGGGCGGTCGGGACCGGGATCGGTCAGGGACCGCTCGCCCCCGGCCGGTCGGATCCGTCGCGATGAGAGGCCAGCGGACGCCATCGGGCGCGCTGCCCTGGCCGCCGATGAAGGGCGACGTGACCGGCAGCACCTTGTCCGCGTGGCAGCGGGCGCAGTAGACCGGCTGGTGGCAGTAGGCGCAGGACTGGTTGCCCGCATCGCGGATCGACTGGGCGTGGTTGGTCAGCATCTCGTCGTGCTGCACGTCCACGGCGCCCGTCTTGTGGCAGTTGAGGCAGTAGTCGCGGGCGTGGCACTCGCCGCAGCTCTGGGCGCCCGGGTCCAGCGAGGTGGCCACGTTCTTGTGGTTGAAGACGTAGACGGGTCGTCGTGCGTCGCGGGCGGCTCGCCCAGCGGCAGGCTGGCGACGGCCGTCCCGATCTGGGGGAACGTGTGGCACGTGTCGCACGTCGCCGGGATGACCTCCTTCTGGACGACGCCGTTCTCGACCAGGTGATGCCCGCCGTCGTGGCAGCGGAAGCAGCCGGGGAAGTCGAGGTGACCGAGGAAGTCGGGATAGCTGGCGGCCGTCACCTTCATGTCCGGCGTCGCGGTCAGCCGGTAGAGGACCTTGATCTGGGCGATCGCCTCGTCGATCTCGGCGGGCAACGTCGCGGCCACGTCCGGGTAGCGGAGCTCGTAGAAGCTGCGGAGCTTGTCGGCCTCGGCGTCGGCGGCGGTCTCGTCCGGGTAGCTGGACCAGAGGATCCGCAGCCCTTCGCGCTTGATCCAGGGGAGCGACGGGTCGATGCGGCCGGCGGAGAGGTCGGCGTCCAGGCCGCGGCGCGGGTTGGGGATCGGGTGGCCCACCCGGTTGTGGCACGAGATGCAGTCCATCGTCCGCTCCTTCTCGGCCGCCTTGATGCGCTCGATGTCGGGCTGGACGTCCTCGGCCACCTCGACCTGGTCCTGGGCGATGAACTCCCGGACGGTCCCGTCCTCCTCCGTCACCGCGACGTAGTCGATCTTCTCGGCGTTCTCGTCGGGCGTCCGGAACTCGACGTTGCGCAGCACGTGCCAGTGGACGCTGCGGCCCACGTCGAAGACGTCGCCGGATCCGGGCCGGATCATCAGGCCCACGAACTGGCGGGTGTTGGTCTCGTCCTCGGTGAAGGACGTGCGGGTCACCAGGTTCGCCGTGGCCAGCCGCTCCAGCGAGTGGCAGCGCAGGCACGTGTCGTTCACCGACGGCAGGGCGCTGTGGTCCGGCGGCGGGACGGGCTTGGGGTAGAGCCCGGTGATCACCTGGATCAGCTGCCGCGTCCCGTTGAGCTTGGCCTTGATCCAGCCGTCGACGCCGGGCTCCACGTGGCACTCGCCGCAGGTGACGTCCCGGTGCGGTCCGGCCTCGTAGGCGGCCAGCTCGGGGCCCATCTGGTGGCAGCGGCCGCAGAAGTCGGCCGTCTCCGTCCAGTGGATCAGCGAGACGCTGGTCCAGACGCCGGCGAAGGCGAAGGCGCCCACGACGAGCAGGAGCGCGAAGATCCCGCGCCGGGTGCGCGGGAGCCGGATGTGGAACGAGCGACCGCGGAGACGTCGCCGGCTCGCCGGAGCCGCAGAGCCGGGCGCCGCGGTCGTCGTCCTCGGGGGCTGCCGTCGTCGCCTCCGCCGTGCGCCGGCTTCGTCGGGCCGCCGCCGCCTCGGGCTCCGCCGGCGCCGGGATCGCCTCGCTGCGGGCCGCCATGGCTCGTCGGCGGAGGCAGGCGTTCCGGGCTCGCTCATCTCGTGGACTCCGTCAGCCGTTGACGATCTGCTGGACCAGCTGCTCCATGTCGGAAGGCGTCAGCCGGCCGATGCGCACCTCGCGGATCGTCCCGTCGCGCCCGACGAAGAAGTGGATCGGGATGCCGTAGCGTACGGTAGACGTCGGCGATCTTGCCCTGCGGGTCGGAGACCATCGGGAAGGTGAAGCCCACGCGCTTGGCGTAGTCGACCACGGCCGTCTCGGGCTCGTCGATGAAGACGCCCATGACGGCCAGCCCCTGCGGCTGGTACTTCACGTACGTCGCCTGGAGGTCGGTCGCCTCGGCCCGGCAGTCGGGGCACCAGCTGGCGCCGAAGGTCAGCCAGGTCGGCTGGCCCTTGAGGGCGGCCATCGAGACCGCGGTCCCGTCGATGGCCGTCGCCGAGAAGTCCGGTGGGACGTCGCCCACCCGCGGGGGGGCCCCGACGGGCGCCGCGCCGGGCCGGACGTTGGATCCGCCCGACGGCTGCTCGACATACCACGCCGCGAAGGCGACGAGGGCCGCGACCACGGCGAGGACCAGGATCGTCTGCAGCCGGCTCCCGCCGGGCCGGGCCCGCGGCACGGCGGGGACTGCCGCGGCGTCCGGGACCTGCGTCACGTCCATGCCCGTCTCCCGTCGTCGGCCCGGGCTCAGCCCAGGCCGCCGTAGCTGTGGAGCCCGCCGAAGAAGTAGTTGCCGAAGTAGGTGAGGAGGGTGGCGCCGAAGCCGACGATCAGGAGGATCGCCGCCTTGTTGCCGCGCCAGCCGCGGACGACGCGGGCGTGGAGGTAGGCGCCGTAGATGAACCAGGTCACGAGCGAGGCGGTCTCCTTGGGGTCCCAGCCCCAGTAGCGGCCCCAGGCCACGTCGGCCCACAGGGCGCCGAGGACGATCGTGAGGGTCAGGAACGGGAAGCCGACGACGATCGCCCGGTAGCCGATCTCGTCGAGGATCGGCCGGCTTCGGCAGGCCCCAGCGGCCGGTCTCGGGCTGGATGAGGTAGAGGAGCGCGGCCGCGAAGGCGATCGTGAACGAGCCGTAGGCGACGATCGCGATGGCGACGTGGACCGACAGGAGGAGGTTGTTCTGGAGGGCCGGGACGAGCGGCTCGATGCCTGCCTCCCGGGAAGTAGATGGCGTAGAGGAGGAGCGCGAGGGCGAGGGGCACGACGAGGAGGCCCAGGACGCGCTGGTGGTACTTCCGCTCGAACCAGAGGTAGGCGCCGAGGATCCCCCACGCGAAGGCGATCGAGAACTCGTACATGTTGGAGAACGGCCCGTGCCCGGTGGCGATGGTCCGGAAGACGAGGCTGGCGCCGAGGACCGCGAAGGCGAGCAAGCCCAGGATCGTGGCGTAGTACCCGATCGACGCCGTGCGCGGCCCGGACGACGAAGCCGACCCGGCCGGTCGACATCGAGACGCCCGCGGCGGCGAGCCGGGCGGCCCGCAGGCCGGAGACGGCGTAGACGAGGTACGCGAGCAGCGCGAGAACCGTCATCAGGGTGCCCGCGATGAGGGCGTACTGGGCCATCTTTTCCATGGTTCTGCTCCTAGCTCCGGGCCTGGGCCGTCAAGGCCTGGCGGATCTCCGTGACGATGGTGGTGAACTCGGTGTCGAACCCGGTGTCGCGGCGGCCGACGGCGGCGACGGAGAGCGAGGTTCCGCCGCCCGGCCTCGCCGACGAGGCGGCCCCAGATCCGCCGGTAGGGGACGTAGAGGCGGACGACGAAGCCGGCGATCAGGAGGAAGCAGCCGAGCCAGACGAGCGGCGTGCCGGGGTCGTTGGCGACGCTCAGGCCGGTGAACTTGGCCTCGCGGTCGAAGGTGAAGCTCAGGCCCTCGATCGTCGTCGGGACGCCCTGGTCGATCGACTTCTGCACGATCGGCGTTGCCGGTGCTGGTCTCGTAGAGCTCGACGGCGACCTGGCCCGGCTTGATGCTCGGGTCGTTGGGCCCGGTCGTGGCGACGATCCAGACCGTGACGGCCTGGCCCGGGAGGGTGAGCGAGCCGACCTTGTTGCCGCCGTTGGCGGTCTAGGCCAGCGGCACGCCCTCGGAGAAGATCGTCGCGCCGGTCGCATCCTTCACGGTCATCACCGCGGCCGGGCCGAAGAACGCCTGGAAGAACGAGATGCCGTCGTAGCGGAGCGGCTCGTTGACCCGGACCAGCTGCTGGGCGACCACCTGGCCGTCCTTGGTCACGGTCACGTCGCTGACGTAGTCGAGCGGCTGGCCCGTCGCGGGGTTGTAGGTGTCCTGCGAACGAGTTGAGGGTGATCGTCGCCCCCGGCCGGTCGGGATCGCCGAGGTGGCGCCCTCGGCGAGCATGAACTCCGAGTTGCGGAAGCCGAAGATCGAGCCGACCATGGCGCCGGCCAGGATCACGACGATGCTGAGGTGGGCGACCAGGCCCGCCCAGGGCGCCCAGCTGTTGCGGACGGCGTAGAGGTGGACGGTGCCGTCGTCCTCGGTGATCGTCCGGTAGCGGTGGCGCCCGAAGACCTGCCCGGCCCCGGCGAGGACCTCGGCCGGCTTGCGCTGGAAGACCATCGCCTCGTGCTGCGGCGCGTGCTCGAAGAAGGCCGGCCCCACGTCGACGTGCGGCTTCCGCATCGTCCGCCAGGTGCCCGGGATGCGGTGCACCGTGCAGGCCACGAGGGAGGCGACGAGCAGGGCGACGATCGCCTGCACCCAGACCGAGGTGAAGATCGTGAAGACCTGGAGACGCTCCATGAGGTCGGTCCAGCCGCCGAAGCGGGGGCGGACGCCGGCCAGCCAGTCGGCCTTCGCCTGGGGGTCGTCCATGACGCCCGGAGGCGCCTGGATGACCAGCGCCCCGACGAGCGTCAGGGCGGCGAAGAGCGAGCATCAGGACGAGGGCCAGCTTCATCGAGGTGAGGAGGTGCCAGAGCCACTCCAGCGCGGAGTCCACGCGGCCGATGCGCTCGACGGCTCCGGGGGCCGGCACCGTGCCGCCGGCCAGCTCGTTGGTGGTTGCGTTGTGCGCCATTCGTGCGCCTCCGTCAGCCGCCGAGCGGCGCTGTGAACGCCGCGAGACGCGCGAGCAGGTTGGTGACCATGAGGATGCCGAGCACGACGAGCATCGCCCCGCTCACGAGCGAGACGGCGCGGTGGTGGCGGCCGACCCAGCCGAGCCGGCGGGCGACCCACGTCGCGCCCATCGCGACGGCGAGGAACGGCACGGCGAGGCCGGCCGCGTAGGCGAGGAGGAGGACCGTGCCCTGGGCGACGCTGGCCGTCGAGGAGGCCAGGCCGATGATCCCGCCCAGGATCGGGCCGATGCAGGGGCTCCAGCCGGCGGCGAAGACGACGCCGAAGAGGAGCGAGCGGCCGTAGCCGGGAGCTCCCAGCGCGCGCCCGCGCCCGGGCCGCCGCCGAGGGTCACGGTCCCGCCGCCGAGCGCCGGGCCGCCCATCGCCGCGCCGCCGAAGGCCGGCATGGGGCGCGTGTCGCGCCACAGGGCCCGCAGGTTGATGACGCCGGCGACCTGGAGGCCGAAGACGATGAGGACCGCGCCGCCGATCATCGCGCAGGTACTTGGCGTTGTCGGCCAGGACGTAGCCGATCGCCCCGATCGAGGCCCAGAAGGCGACGAAGACGAGGGTGAAGCCGGCGACGAAGGCCAGGCCGTGGAAGAAGCTGCGGCGGCGGTCGGCCTCGCCCGTGGCGCCGACCATGTACCCGATGTAGGCCGGCACGAGCGGCAGGCAGCACGGCGAGGCGAACGAGACGACGCCGGCCAGGAAGGCGACGACGAGGCCGATCCCGGCCCCCACGGTCATGGCTGCGGGGTCCCGGATGGCGCCGCGGAGGGAGCCGGGCTCGGGGCCGGGGAGGCGCCGGGCGCCGTGCTCGCCGCCGGGGACGCGGCGGGGGAGCCGGAGGGCGCCGGCGACGCCGGGACCATGCTGGCGAGGGCGCCGAGGTGGGCCTTCACCGTCGGTCGCGATCTCGCTGTCGGGGTCGAGCTCCACCACGCGGTTCCAGTGGAGCTGCACCGCCGCCATGTCGGGCGGCTGGCGGTTGAAGTAGAGGAAGCCGAGGTCGTAGTGCGCCTCGACGTTCTTCTCGTCGATGTCGAGCACCTTCCGCCAGGCGACCTCGGCCGCGTTCATGTCGCCGCCGTTGAAGGCCGTGGCGCCCAGGGCCAGGAAGCCGCGCACCTTCGCCGGCTCCACCACCGTGACCTTGGTGAACCAGTTGCCCGCGGTGGCGAAGTCGCCCACCTTGTAGTACTCGTCGCCGAGCGCCATCAGGGTGTCGGCGTCCTTGGGGTTCGCCTGGATCTTGGCCATCAGGCCCGCGACCTTCGCCTGGTCCAGCACGGGCGCGCTGGCCGCCGGGCTGGCGCTGGCGCCGGGGTTGGCGCCGATGCCCTGGCTGCCGCTGCCGCCGAAGCCGTAGCCCACCACGGCGACGATGCCGATGGCGGCGACGGTGGCGCCGACGAGGGCCAGGTTGCGGAAGGCCCTGGAGGCGAGGAGGTTGCCCAGGCGGTTGCCGCGCGGGGCGGTCACCGGCTGCACGGCCGCCAGGGAGGCGGCGCGCTGGGCGGCCGTCCCGACGACGTCGCGGGGGGCGGCCGGATCCACCTCGGCGAGGAGCGCGTCGATCTCGTCGTCGGAGACCACGCGACGCCCGTTCTCGTCGTAGCGCGGCTTCGCGACGCCCGGTGCTCCCGCCGGCAGGACAGCCGCGGCGGGGACGGCCGCGGCTGCTGCCGGAACAGGAGAGTCCCGGTGGACCGGAGGTGTCGCCGGCCCACCGGGAAGGACGGCCGACCGTGCGCCTGCGCCGACGAGGGCGACGGCGCGAGCGAGCGCGGCCGGGTCCGTAAGAAGTGCGTACGCCTCGTCGGCCCCGGCGGCCTGGGCGCGGGCCCAGGAGCGGAGGCCGCGGGGCGCCGCGGCGAGGTACGCGGAGACCGCCTCGTGGGCGGCGCTCACGTCCTCGGGGGTGGCGGACGGCTGCAGGCCGAGGCGAGCCAGGAGCGTCGCGCTCCATCTTCTCGGGGGTCGTCGCCCTGGGGGTGGCGGCCGGCGCGCTCATCGCGCCGCTCCCGCCGGGCGCGCCGACCGGGCGCGCGCTCGTGCTGCGTGCATTGCCGATTGCCCTCGTTGCTCACCGGGTCCATGCCCGGTCCGTGACACCTGCGACGAAGTGTCGGGTCTGCGGCCTCGCGATCCCATCCGCCGGGGGGCACAAATGCGCGACCGCGCATCGGTTCGGCCGATAGGGGAGGCGCGGCGTGGATGTACCGATGGGTAGAGGGGCGCCCGCGGGAGGGCAGCAGGCGGCGCCGCGCGGCCGGGAGTCGGCGAGCGTCGTCAGTCGGGGCCGTCAGCCGCGGCCCGGGACTGGCTCCGGCCCGGCGGTCGCCCCGGGCTGCCGGGCGATCAGTAGCCCTTGTTGTCGTGGCTCTGCGCCGTGGCAGACGAGCGTGCAGCTCCCACCCGTCGCGGTCTTCGTGAACTGGATCACGCCGTTTTGGGGCAGGACGTTCGGCGAGAAGTTGACGAGCCGGGGGTTGGAGCGGTCGCCGACGTTGTAGGCGAGGGCGGTGCCGTGGATGCGGAAGTGGCACTCGGCGCAGATGGCGTTGCCCCCGCCCTGCCCCGGCGCGTCGATGTCCGTGCCGCCCGGCCCGTCCCCGGCGATCCCGGACACGTGCAGGTCGTGCTCCGGGAAGGCCGTGTTCGTGGTCGTGCTGCCCCGGAACGGTGCCTCGGCGTGGCACACGTAGCAGAGGGCGAAGTCGGCGGCCGCGTACGCCTCGGTGGGCGACTTCAGGACGCGGTCACGGTAGTCCTGGAGGAGGAGCCCTCGATACTGGCTCGTGTGCGGCGCGAGGTCGGACCCGGCGGCCGGCGGCGTCGTGGCGTCGTACTTCCGCGGATCGCCGTGACAGTTGACGCAGCGAACCGTGCCGCCGGTCGTGAAGTTCCACTGCTTGTAGGGCGACGTGTTGGACAGGCTCCATGTCATCTGGGTCGTCAGGTTCGTGCCCGCGGCCTCGACCGGGTGGTACGAGGCGTTGGCCGGGTTGAGCTCGACCGCCTTGTCCAGGGCGTAGCGTGACGCCGGCTGGCCCGCGTTGGAGTTCAGCGTCGTGAACCCAGAGTGGCACTTGAGGCAGATCTGGTGTTCCCGGTCCGGCTGGAGGCCGACGGTGCCGTCCAGCAGCGTGTAGGTCGGCGCTGCGCCGGCCGCGCCGTTCGCGACCGAGACGCCGGAAACGGCCGTGTTCTGGCCCGCCGTGGTCCACCCGGTCGTCGTCTGGGTCGACAAGGCGGCCGTGGAGTTGTGCGGGTTGTGGCAGTCGCTGCACTCGCTGTGCCGGTCGGAGACGCCCCCGAACTCGTTGTCCTGGGCCAGCGTGTGCGTGGTGGCGACCGTGGCCTCATGGCGGTAGTAGGAACGGGTCGCCGCGTCGTTCGCCGGCACGGCCGCGTCCGTGTACTGCGTCTTCGTGTCGAGGTTCGAACCGAGGCCGTCGTGGCAGGTGAAGCAGACCGAGCTCTGCGGGGACGCACCTGTCAGCAGCGCGCCACCCTGGGCTCACGTGGGTCCGGTGGCAGGTCGCGCAGGTGTCCGACACGAGCGACACGTCCGGCGTGTGGGTCGACGTGAACGGAGCCGCCGGAGCGCCGGCGCGGCGGGGGTCGCCGGGACGGCGATGGCGAGCCGGTAGCGCGGGGTGCCATTCGACTCCGGCCAGGCCGCGGCGATCACAGCTGGGCGTGACGAGCGGGAAATCGACACCGCTTGCCACTGCCACCTTCGCGTCCCGCGGCGGGCCGACCGGGATCCCGTTGTGCTGGCCGGGCGAGAGAGGGTAGGTGACCGTGGAGCCTGCGCCGACGGTCGCGACGGCAGCCCCGTCGATCGCCAGTCCAGCGTCGGTCAGGCGCAGCCGGAAGGACTCTTCGGGGGTCACGTCGCGGGAGACCCGGACGGCGAACTCGATCTCCGTGTACGAGTCGGGCGGAAGAACGACGCGAATGTCCCGCTCCTCGTCCATGAAGCGCTCGCCGGCGACGGGCTCCTGGGTGGGCGTGTCCGTGTCGTGCACTTGCAGAGCATCGACCGGGATCGGCTCCCGGGCGGGCCCGGGCCTGGTGCCCTTGCCGGTCCCGGCGTGGCGCCACTCCGCGTCCAGGTAGAAGGGGACGCCGTCCTCGGCTTCGTCCACCGGCACGGCGAGGAACGCGCCGTCACCCGCCGCCGCGAACTGCAGCCGTGGCGTCAGCGCCACCGGCACGAGGTCGGCGTTCCGGACCTGGAAGCGGACGCGAATGGCGTCGAAGCGGGCCAGGCCGTCCAGGTTGGCGCCGGGCGAAAGGTAGGTGACAGCGTGCGTGACGGGCGCGACGCGGGCGAGAAGGGCGTGCTCCACGACGAGCGCCGGCGCCACGAGGACGGCGGTCGTCGCCGTGGCGGCGGTGCCGCCCGCGTGCTCGAGACGCGCTTCGAGCGTCGCGGCGAAGGCAGGCTCGCCGCTCGGCGATGCGAGCGGGGCGCGCAACCGGAAGACACGCCCGGGACGAGCGCCGGCGTCGAGGTTGCCGAGCAGCCAGGTGACGGTCGAGGCGAGCGCGTCCGTCGTCCCCGCCCCGTCGTCCACGACGGCCCATCCGGGCGGGATGACGGCCACCAGCCGGGCATCGGACGCGGCATCGGCGACGTCCGCATCGAGCGTGATGGCCAGGATCGCGCCGGGATCGACGCGATGGCGCCCGGCTGCGGGCGCGTCCGACGTGATGTCCAGGCCAGCGCGAACGACCGCGGGGCTCGGCGTCGGATCGGGCGTCGGCGTGGGCGTCGGATCGACGACGGGTGCAGGCGTCGGATCGGGCGTCGGCGCAGGCGTCGGATCGGGCGTCGGGCTCAGGCGTCGGATCGGGCGTCGGCGCGGGCGTCGGATCGGGCGTCGGGTGCAGGCGTCGGATCGGGCGTCGGTGCGGGCGTCGGATCGCGGTGGCGTCGGCGCGGGCGTCGGATCGGGCGTCGGATCGGGCGCGGGTGCAGGCGTGGGGAGTTCGCTGGGCACGGGGGTCGGGTCGATGGCCCCGGCCGGCGGAACCACGGCGTGACGGCGAGGGCGGCGGCGACCACGAGAAGGACGACCCCAAAGAGGGGTCCGGCCCGGCGGTGGAGCGTTCGTCCGTGGGTCATGGCGGTGGCGTGCGTCCTCCGGCACCCCCTGCTCGCCGAAGCGCCCAGGGGGCCGGTTGAGCTCCTGGCGGGCCGGCGTGACGCCCGCCCGCCAGGAACAGTTCGCTAGGGCTGGGTCAGGGAACGACCGGGACCGGCGTTGGCCCGACCTGCTGGCCGGCGACGATCGTCCCCGTGGGATCGTGACAGAGCCTGGCACGTGCCACGGTTGTCGATCTTGAGGAGGCGGCTGTCGCCGACCGGCGCGGCCGCGCCGCCCGGGTACGTCATGTTGGCCGAGTAGACACCCGGCATCGCGGCGTTGGAGCCGTGCGCGACGTGGCACGTCGTGCAGGGCTTGTTCGAGGTGTTCGAGTGGCGGTACTTGAAGATCGCGTCGCCGCTGTCGGTCTCGAACGTGGCCCCGGTGACGGCCAGGTACCGGCTAGTGGCACTGGCTGCACCAGTTGTTGATCTGCCCGTTGAACGTGGCGGACAGCCCGTTCGGGGCGTCGTTCGAAGACGTCCCGGCAGCGGTCCCGTTCCACGGCACGCGCCGGTGGAGAGTAGTCGCCGGCCGTGTTGGGGTATGCGGAGGCCCCGGCTCGCGAGGAGCGTGTCGGTGCCGTTGATGGTCTGGATGACGGTGTAGTTGCGCGTGTCGGTCGACGGGCGGCAGCGCGGCGTCCGTGACGGGCACCCCGGTCGTCGCCGCGGCGAAGCCCGTGCCCGCCACTGACGGTCGGGATCGGGTTGAGGATGCGGTAGGAGTTGTTCCCGTGGGGGTTGTGGCAGCGTGCCACAGCTCATGCTGCCGCCCGTCGCGCCGGGGTTGGCCGTCGCGCTGAACGTCACCCCGGGGGTCCCGGCGATGTTGCCCCACGTGGAGCCGGAGGCGACGACGCCACCGGCGCCGTCGAGATCGAGGTGCGAGGACGTCACGGCCCGGGTCAGGTCGATGTTCCCGCCGGCATCGACGGCAACCGGCACCTTCGCGGTCTGACGAACGTTGGACCCGGACAGGTATGCGAGCCGGACGACGCTGCTGGACCCGATCGCGCGCGGTGATGAAGCCACCGTTGCGCAGGGCGCCGAGGATGGTGGTGTCGTTGACCCGATGCGACGGGTCCGAGGCGCCAACCGGGTAGTACTGGACGCCGTTCATGACGTTCGTGGTCGCGCCCGTGGCGCCTGCGCCGTGGCACGTCAGGCAAAGGGCCGACCTTCGTCCGGTGATGAGGAGCATAGCGCCCTGGGCGGTGTGGGCCCGGTGGCAGCCGGCGCAGTTGTCGGCGGTGAGTCCGCTGGCACCTACGCCGGAGTTCGTCGCGGCGACGTGGGGTCCACCATCCGCCAGGGCAGGAATTGCGGCAAGGAACAGCCAGAGCGCGGCCCCTGCCAGCAGGAGTGTCCATCGCCTCACTGTCCTCACCTCCTTTCTCTGCCTCTGCGGGTGTTTGGATCAATGGGCCGCCACGTTCGGCGGCGAGTCAGTCCAGCGGTCCGGCGTCACCTCCCTCTGTCGTCCGCCAGGAGCCTCAGTAGCTCCAGATCTGCACGCGGTCGTTGAACGTGTCGGCCACGTACACGCGTCCGCGCGCGTCGACCGCGACGCTGTTGGGGTACTCGAACAGACCGTCGGCGACGCCTTCGCCGCCGAAGAACCCGAGGTACTCGAGGCGGCGGCTGTCGTCACTGGAGGCGCGGAAGACGAAGACGCCCTGGCCCGTCGCGTCGGCGACGAAGACGCGGCCACGCGCCGTCGACGGCGAGGCCGCGGGGCAGCCCGAGATTGCCCTGTCCGGCTGCCGCGACCGACCTGGGCGCGGACGGTGCCCTCGCTGTCGAACATCAGCAGGCGGCCGTTGTTGCTGTCCGTGCCACGTAGACGTTGCCCGAGGTCGTCGACGGCGATGCCGTTCGGGAAGGCGAGCTGCTCGGTCTCGCCCAGCGTGCGAACGACGTTCGGCCGTGCGGTCGATCACGAGGATCTTCTGGGTACGGACCCGAGAGGTCGGTCACGTAGAGGTTGCCGGCCTTGTCGAAGGCCAGCCCGAGCGGCTGCCAGCCCGGGCGTGGCACCGCGAGCGTGAACTCGCGCTGGTAGACGCCGTCGCGGTCGTAGATGTAGATCGTGCCGGCGATGCGGTCGGAGACGTAGACCTCGCTCGGTGAGCGGGTCGACGCCACGTAGACCGGCGCGTGAGCTCGGTCCCGGTCGTCGCTCGGGCGGCACCATCGTGCCCACCTTGTTGCCGCCGGCGTCGAAGACGATGCCCGGTCCGGTCACCCGACGACTGGGCGACGTAGATGCGGTCGCCCGACGGGCTGACGGCCACGCCGGTCGGGCCGTTGGCGCCGTAGATGCTGGTCGAGTAGGCCGGCACCTGCGACTCGGGGATCAGCGGGATCGGGGGGTGATGGGCTGACGGAAGATGAGATACCAGATGACGATCGTCACCAGCATCGCCAGGAGGCCAAGGAGGAACAGCAGCAGGGCCTTCTTGCGGCGCCGGCGCTTCTGCTCCTCGGGCGTGCCCTCGGCGAGCGGCTCGCCGTCGACGGTCTCGGGCGGCGAGGGGCAGGCCCTCCGCGGTCATCTCGGTGGTCATCAGTCGCTGCCCCCGCCCGGCGCGCCGGGCGTCGGCAGGGCGGGCAGCGGCGCGTGGCGCCGGCGCCCACGCGGCCCATCCCCAGGCGGGCGGCGGCGTTGTCGGGGCTCTTCGCGAGCGCCTTGCCGTACCACGCCGCGGCGGCCGCCGTGTCGCCGGTCGTCTCGTTGAGGAGGCCCAGGCCGATCGCGGCGTCCACGGCGGCCTCGCCGTCGACGATCGCCAGGAGGCGCGGCTCGGCGAGCTCCGGCTTGCCGGCGGCGAGGTCGGCCATCGCGCCGGCCCATTCGGCCTCCGCCGTCTTGCCGGCCTTCGTGAAGGCGTCGGCGAGGGCGATGTACGGCTCGCTCCAGCCGATCGGCACGAAGTCGACCGCGGTCCGGAGGGCAGTCTCGGCCTCGTCGGTCTCGCCGGTCGCCACGTACGCCGTCCCGATCAGGTAGAGGGCGTCGGCGTCGGAGCGCTTGATCGCGAGGGCCTTCTCCAGGTGGAGGATCGCGTCGGCGGGCCTGGCCTGCTGCATGGCGATGGAGCCCAGGCTGTAGTAGGAGGCCTGGAGCATCGGGTCGACGTTCGCCATCTCGCCGCCCTTGGCCGATGTCGACGACGGCCTGGTAGTCCTTGGCGGCGTCGTCGAGCTGGCCCAGGCCCATGTAGGCGCCGGCGCGGCCGTACTTCGCCTGCACGTCAGCCTTGCCGGTGTCGAGGATCAGGTTGTACTGGACGATCGCGTCCTCGAAGCGGCCCTTGGCGACGTACGTGTCCGCGAGCTGCCCGCGGGCAGCGATGTCGTCCGGCTTGTCGCGGACCTGCTGCTCCAGCGCGGAGAGGCGGCGGTCGACGATCGGCGTGGACGCGGGGCGCCAGCGATCGAGGATGTAGAAGCCGGTGAAGAGCACCGTGCCGGCCACCAGGATCAGCGCGACGCGCTTGATCAGCCGGTTGAGCTGCCTGTCATCCATCTTGGTCAGGGACGTGACCCGGAACATGTTGCGCACCTGCTGTTACGACCTGTAGCGACGCGTTCTCATACCGGGGCGCGCCAACTGGCACACCCCACCGCGCAATGGTGTGGCGCGGGGGTGCAGGTTCCTATCCGCCGGGGGGTAGAAGATGGATAGAGGGGCCTGCCCGTGACCGCGCGAAGGGCATGTATCGGGCGGACGATGGTGCCGCGGAGCGGCGCGAGGAGCGGCTGGCGGCCGATCGTGACCCCGGCGCCGAGCCGCGCTCAGGCCTCCGGGCGCGGCGTCGAGAAGTCGGCCGGGAGGTAGATCTCGATGCGGCCGTCGATCTCGCGGACGCGGAACTCGTCGAGGGGACGAGGCGGCGGCCCCGACAGCACGTTCCCGTCGAGGTCGAAGAACGCGTCGTGGCACAGGCACGAGAACGTCGCCTCGTCGGTCAGCTCGTAGGCGCACCGGGCGTGCGGGCACCGGGGGTCGAAGGCCACCAGCTCCCCCGCGGCACGCAGGACGAGCCAGGCGGAGCCTTCGACGGACGCGCCGCCGACCGATCCGGCGAAGCGCACGGGCACCGGCCTGTCGACGTCGAGGGTCGTCGGGTCCACGTCCACCGGCAGCCATCCGCGCGGCGCGGGCGTGGCGGCGGGAGCGCAGCCCTCCAGCAGGACCATGCCGGTCACCGAGGAGGCGATGACCGCCAGCGCGCGACGGCGCGCGATGGGCCGGGAGAGGACGGAGGGGCGCCCGGTCGAGTCGTGCATGCGCCAGATCGTACGCCGGCGCAGGTCGGGGCGGCGCGGAGTGGAGGGCGGGTCGCGGGCCGGCCGCGTGGGAGCGCGTTGGATCGCGTGGGAGCGCCCCGGCGGTTCAGCCGGCGGCGGGCGCCGGGGCGGGGATGGGCGCCGACGCGGCGGCCAGCGGTGGCGCGGCAGCCCGGCGGTCCCCGAGGCAGGCAGCGATGATCCGGTCGATCAGGGAGTCGGGGTCCGGCGAGATCGCCTCGCGGCGGATCGTCCAGGCCTGCGAGGTGCTGATGCTGACGTCCACGATGGCCCGACAGCGGCTGTCGCGGAGCAGGTCGACGAGGCCGACCGGGCCGCCCTCTTCGAGGATCACGACGTCGGCGTCGCTGGCGATGGCCCGTTCCATGGCGTTCGGGTCGCCCATGGCGATGCGCTCGACCTCGAGCTCGGGCTCGGACGCCATGAGGGCGCCCAGCCCCTCCCCGAGGAGCGGATGGTCGTACAGGACGAGGACCTTGACCGGGTCCGACATCGCGCCGGGCTCCTAGGAGTTGCGAACGGGCGAACCCCGGCAGGGTTCGCTCGGCGCGATTCTGCGGGGCGCAGCCTGCCGTCACCATCTGCCCGTCGGCACAAATCCCGGGCGGCCTCGTCTATCGAACGGCACCGCGCGGGTGCGCGGGTGGGGAGCGGCGCCGGCCCTGCGACCTGGCTCGGAGACGCATTCGCAAGGTGATGTCCGTGGCGGCATCAGGCGCGCATCACCGCGATCCCGCTCTGGCGCCGCGTTGCCGCCCCGCTCGCCATCCCGCGGTCGCTCGCGCGCGTGATGCCCCGGTGATGCGAACACGGGCATCGAATCGCGCGCATGGTCGGCGCGGATCGAGCAGGGTGACGGCGTCGGGACGGCGCGACGACGACGGCCGCAGGCGCGACGGCTGCCGCGGAGCTTCTCCCCGGGCACCTGCCCTCGCGCCGCTACTCCCCGGGGCGCGGCCCCGCGGGCCCGGGATTGGGTCGCGGCGGCATCGTCAGGCCCTGGGCAACCGTGTAGGCGGCCGCCTGGGTCCGGTTCGTGAGGTGCAGCTTCTCGAGGGAGTTGTGAACGTGGTTCTTGACCGTGCCCTCGGTGATCACCAGCTGGGTGGCGATCTCCTTGTTCGAGAGCCCGCCGGCAACGAGCTGGAGGATCTCGGTCTCGCGCCGGGTCAGCGCCGTCTCGCCGTCGCGCGGCACGGACGCGGCGTGGGGCCGCGCCGGCCCCTCGCGGAGCGCATCGAGCAGCTTGTGGGCGATTCCCGGGGCGATCGGCGCCTCACCGCGCATGACGCCGCGAAGGTCGTCGAAGAGGATCTCGGGCCGGATGTTCTTCAGGAGGTAGCCGTTTGCGCCGGCGCGGATGGCGTCGAAGAGGTCGTCGTCCTCCTCGGAGATCGTGAGCATCACGATCTTCGTCGCGAAGCCCGCGCCGCGGATGGCTCGCACGCCCTCGACGCCGCCGGCGATCGGCATGTTGACGTCCATGACGACGACGTCGGGCGTCAGCGCCCGGACTCGATCCAGCGCCTCGAGACCGTTGTCGGCTTCGCCGACGACGGTCATGTCGAGCTGGGCGTTGACGAGCCCGGCGAGGGCCTTGCGGAAGAGCGCCTGGTCGTCAACCAGGAGGACGCGCAGGGACGGTGGCGTGTGCGACACGCAGCTCCTCTTGCTCCAGGCGGACCTCGACGCGGGTCCCCTTGCCGGGCGCAGTATGCACGGCGAGGGTACCCCCGATCAGCTCCACCCGCTCTCGCATCGAGGCCAGGCCGAAGCCGTGATCGAACGCCGCCTCGAGGCGTCCGGGGTCGAAGCCGGTCCCATCGTCCGTGACCGCCAGGGTGACAATCCCGTCGTCGGCGTTGAGGCTGACGGCCGCGTGGCGGGCCCCCGCGTGCTTGCGGACGTTGGTGAGGGCCTCCTGGACCACCCGGAGCAGCTGGATCTCGCTCCGCGGGGCAAGGGCCCGGCGCGCACTGCCGTTGCAGTGGAGCGTCGCCACGATCCCCGTCTGGCGCGAGTACTTGCGAAGGTACTCACCCAGCGCGCCCTCCAGCCCGTCGGCCGAGGTGATCGACTCGCGGAGACCGAGGATCGCCTCGCGGACGTCCTTGTAGGCCTCGTCGGCGATCTCGGCGAGGTCGTTGATCTCGGTCGCGACGCCGTTGCCCGGGACATCGCGGACCTCGGGCTCGAGGCTGCGGAGGCGGAGGTGGATGACGCCCAGGACCTGGGCGATGCTGTCATGCAGCTCGCGGGCGATCCGGTCGCGCTCGGCGACGATCGTGTACTGCTGCTCGGCCTCCCGGAGGCGCGCCGTCCCGACGGCGATGGCGGCCATGTCGGCCAGCGCGCCGAGCAGCTCACGATCGCGGTCGGTGAAGGGGACGCCGGTCGTGCGCACGGCGCAGAGCTCGCCCATGAAGCCGTCCGCCCCGCGGAGCGGACGCGCCAGGACGGCCGCCTGCGGCCCGTCGTGCTGCATGGGGCAGGCCGGGTTGTGGTGGGCGGCGGTGCCTTCGTCGGCCGGATGGGCGAGGAGGCAGGTGCTGCCGTCGTCGGCCATCGCCAGGCGTGCAGTCCAGTCATAGCCCGGGCTGTCGTGGCGAGGGTCGGCCAGGCAGGCAACGGCCCGCTCCGCGCCCAGGAGCTCCCGGGCATGCTTCGTGATCAGGTCGAGGAGCTCGCGCAGCTCGGCCCGGCCGGTCAGCTGGATGGCCACGCCGTAGAGCGCGGTCCGCTCGTGTTCCTCGCGTCGGAGGTCGGCCAGCGAGGTGCCCAGGCCCGCTGCGGCGCCGATCTTCTGGGCGAGGTCGTTGAGCGCAGCTCCCGAGATCGCCACCTGTCCCGCCGGGTGGAGGAGGAGGCGCAGGACGCCGACGGTGGAGGCGGTGCTCGCCAGCGGGACGTCGATCGCGGCTGCGTCGACGCCCGGCAGGTCGGAGCGGGTCGTGGCGGCCGCCATGGCGGGCGTTTCATCGAGGATGGCCTCGACCCACTGCATCCCGGCGCCCAGGCCGGCAGGGCGGCGGACGACGAGGGGCCGGCCGCCAGGGCCCACGACGCGGATCTGGGCGGCGAGGGCGCCGCTGTGCTCCAGGACGCGGTCGAGGGTGGTGGCCAGCGTGGCTTCCAGGTCGGTGCCGCCCTGGAGGGCCGACGCCACCGCGTGGGTGGCCGCGAGGTCCTTGTTCGTGCCGACGAGGCGCTGCTGGGCGCGGTCCAGGACGGCGAAGAGCCCCAGGCCGAAGACGACGGCCGCGCCACTCATGACGAGCGCCGAGAAGACGTGGGCCGAATCGGCGGAGACGGACCGCTCCACCACCCACCAGCGGACGATCTCGAAGCCCCAGATGAAGGCGATCGGGAGAAGGACGCCGACCCACTTCGCGCGCGTGAGCAGGCGAATGTCGGGCTCGGGATTCACCCGTACACCATACCCCTGGCCGGGGTATCGATCGGCAGGGCCGGTCGGCCCCATGCGAATGTGCGCATCGGTCCATCTGCGCATGACCTGTACGCGTGCGGTGCGCGCGCGCACCGCATTCCGGGGTCCCGGGCCGCCCAGGTGCCTCGATTCCGGGTCCCTCGCGCGCGGTCAGCGCTCGATCGGGAGATCCAGGCGGCTGCCCCACTCCGCCCAGCCGCCGTCGTGGACCGCGACGTCCTCGTGGCCCATGAGGGCCAGGACGAAGGCAAGCTTGGCCGCACCGACGCCCGCGCCGTCGTAGCAGACGATGCGGCGTGCCCGCGACACGCCGGCCGCCGTCAGCAGCTCGCGCAGGTCGCCGCCGTCGAGGAAGCGGCCGGTGCCCGGGGCGGTTGTCAGGGCGACGGGCAGGTTCACTGCGCCCGGAATGTGGCCCAGGCGCCGGCCGCTCCCGGAGAAGCCGCGGTATTCCGCCGGCGTGCGCGCGTCGAGGAAGAGGGCGTCCGGCGAGCCGACGAGCGCCCTGGCGTCGCTCGTGGTCAGGCGAAGCCGGAGCTCGGCTCGCGGCGTGAACGTGCCCCGCTGCGGCTCCGGGACGGCATGCGAGACGGGCCGGCCCGAGGCGAGCCAGGCCCCGAACCCGCCGTCGAGGATCCGCACCGAGGCCAGCCCGGAGGCGCGCAGGCTCCACCAGGTTCGGGCGGCGTAGAGGCTTGCGGTGTCGTCGTAGACCACGACGGTGGTCCCGTTGCCGATCCCCGCGCCGGCGAGGACGGCCGCGACCTGGTCGGGCGAGGCCAGCAGGAGCGTGCCGTCGGGGGCGTCGCCATCGGTGAGCGCCCCGCGCCAGTCGAGGTGCGTGGCGCCGGGAACGTGGCCATCGTTGAAGACGATGCGGCTCGATCCGTCGGGGCGCCAGCGCACGTCGAGGATCCGCAGCTCGGGGCGGCCAAGGTTCTCGGCCAGCCAGTCTGGAGATGCGAGGAGCTCGGGTCGCGCGTGGGCGCCGGACATCGCTCCGTATCATACGGACCGCATGGGCGATCCCAACCCCCCCGATCGCGTCTCCGCGCCAGGCGCCGCCTCCGCGCCAGGCGCCGCCCCCGCGGACTCCGAGCGCGGGCGGCTGGCCGCGCTGCGGGCCGGCCTTCCGGCCACGCGCGCCGGCATCTACCTGAACACCGGCTCCGCGGGCCCCCTCTCGGCCGAGGCGGCCGCGGCGATGGCGGAGACCGCCGAACGGGAGCTGGCCGTCGGCCGGGCGACGCGGGAGTCGTTCGAGGAGCTGACTGCCCGCATGGACGAGGCGCGAGCGGTGGTCGCCGCGGTCCTCGGCACCGGGATGGACCTGGTCGCCCTCACCCACTCCACGACCGAGGGAATCAACCTCGCCCTCGGGACGATCGACTGGCGGCCGGGCGACCGCGCCGTGACGACGTCGCTGGAGCACCCCGGGGTCACGGGTCCGCTCGCGCTCCTCCGCGACCGGTTCGGCGTGGAGGTCGTCGAGGCGGAGATCGGCGCCGGGGGCGACGATGCCCGGACGCTGGCGGCGCTGGACGTCGCGGCCGTCGGCGGACGAACAAGGGCGATCGTCGCCTCGCACGTCGCCTGGTCGACGGGGGCGGTGCTGCCGGCTGCGGCGATCGCGGCACTGGCCCGCCGCTGCGGGGCGGTCGGCATCCTCGACGGGGCCCAGTCGGCCGGGGCGCTTCCGGTCGCCGTCGATGAGATCGGCGCCGACTTCTACGCAGTCAGCGGCCAGAAGTGGCTGCTCGGTCCGGAGGGGACGGGCGCGCTCGCGGTGGGGCGCTCCGTCGTCGGCTCGGCGCTTCCCCCGGTCGGCGGCTTCTTCGCCTCCTCGACGCCGTACGCCGTCGGCGGCGAAGCCCTCTGGCCGGATGCCCGGCGCTTCGAGACGGCGGGCTTCCACAAGCCGTCCGTCGTCGGCCTGGCCCGGAGCGCGGGGTGGCTGAGCATGTACGTGGGCCTGCCCTGGGCGTACCAGCGGGCGGCGCGACTGGCGGCCGGAGCGGCCGACCGCCTGGCCGGAGTGCCGGGGGTCACCCTCGTCACGCCGCGCGCCCGGATGGCGACACTCGTCTCGTTCCGCGTCGCCGGGTGGAGCGCCGACGAGGTCGCGGAGGCCCTGGGCCGTCGGGTCCACGCGATCGTCCGCTCCATCCCCGGGCTCGACGTCGTCCGCCTGAGCGTCGCCTTCTTCACCACGGACGACGAGCTGCGGCGGGTGCTCGACGCCGTCGAGGAGGTGGCGGGACACACGCCGGCGTCGCTCCCGACGCGGCCGGCGATCGAGTTCCTTGACCGGGCGCCGGAATGATCGGGGGTGCGGACCCCGAGTCGGGCGGCGGCGCGTCCGGCGGCGGCCCACGCGCCGAGCTCCGCCGCCGGGGCTGGCTCGAGATTCGCTGGCGCCAGCTGCGCCGGGCGCCGACGCCGGTCGTCCGGGCGGTTCTCAGCAGCGCTGGCGTCGCTGCGGTGCTCGGGATCCTTCTCCTCGTCTACGACCTGGCGCTCGACGCGGGCGCCGACCTGCCGGGTGGCGACCTGCGCGTCCTCGGCGGGTTCGTCTTCGTCGCGGCGGTGGCGCTCCTCGGCGCGTGGCTGACCTACCTCGTGGTGCCGCAGCCCGGCCGACCCGGCGTGCGCAGCAGGTGGAGCGCGGCCCTGGGCCTCTTCGCCGCCCTGCCGATCGCCTACCTCGCCCTCGTCCTGCTCTTCCAGGTCGCGAAGCCGCTGCTTCACTGGCTCGGCCGCTGACAGGCCGGCCGCCGCGCGGGCCTGCCCCCGCCCCGCTTCCTTGTCCGGTGCGTCCGCGCGCCACCGCAGGCGCGTGCAGGGTCTGGCCTCCGGCGTGCTTCCTGGAGTACGCTCCGCGGGTCCTCATCCGGTCGGCCCCCGCGGCATTGCGGACCGACCCCTGCTGGCGAGAAGATATGACCGTGGCCGCGGATCCAGATCCGTACTTCGCGTTCCCCAAGCTGATCGGCGCGCCCGCCACCGCCCGCGCCCCGAAGGCGGTGCCCGACAGCGAGCGCCCCTTCGACCCCGACGACCTGCCGATCGTCGCCGAGCAGACGGATGACGAGCGCGCCCTCGCCCGGATGCTCCCCGCTTCCGGGTCGCATCGCTCGAACGGGCACGGGTTGCAGCCTCCTGGAGCGCCGCATGGAGCCCTGGAGGAGGCGAGTGGCCCACCAGGCTCGACCGGGGCGCCCGGCGTCGGTGCCCGTCGTTTCAGCCTGCGCGCCCTGACCGACCGCCTGGGCCCGCACTCGAAGTAGCGTCGCCCAGCGCGCGTCCGAGCCCCGGTGGCAGAAGCCGGAGCCACGACAGGCACACCGCGTCACCCGACGTCTCGCGACCTCGAGCACGCGGCCCCAGTGGAAGACGCGCACCGCCGACGAGGACGCCGAACGCCGCGAGCACGAGGATCGCCGCAGCGGCGATCGATGCGTCGAGGTCACCGCCCTGGAACTCCGAGTAGACGACGAGCGGCAGGGTCTGGGTTCGGCCCTCGACGTTGCCCGCGAACATGATCGTGGCCCCGAACTCGCCCAGCGAGCGCGCCCAGCTCATCGACCAGGCCGGCCGCGAGGGCCGCTCCCGCGAGCGGGATCGTGACGTCCCGGAACAGCTGTCGCTCCGAGGCGCCGTCCACGCGCGCGGCATCCTCGAGGTCGCGATCGACGCCGGCGATGCCCCGTCCGCGCCGAGCGGATGAAGAACGGGGCCGAGACGAACGTCTGGGCCAGGATCACGGCGACCGTCGTGAACGGCACCGAGATGCCCAGGAGCTCGAAGGGCGCCGCAGAGCAGCCCGCGGCGGCCGAAGACCAGGAGCAGGGCGAGCCCGGCGACCGACGGCGGCAGGACGATCGGCAGGTCGACGATCGCCTCGACGAGGCCCTTGCCGCGGAACCGCCGCCGAGCGAGGACGACGGCGAGCGGCAGGCCGAGCGCCACGGTGATGACCAGGCTGATGGCCGTCGTGACGAGGCTCAGCACAGAGCGCATCGAGGACGATCGGCGAGGCCAGCCGCGACCCCGAGCGAGCCATCGAGGATCGCTCGCAGCGACCAGCGTGACGACCGGCAGCCCGAGGAACAGCGCGAAGAGCGCGGCCAGCGCGGTGAGCGAGCGCTCGGCCCAGCGCCCCGCCCTCCGCGGGTCCGGCCTCGAACGGCCGACCGCAGCCGGCGCGCTCCGGGGCTCCCGGCTGCCCTCTCGATCACGACGCGGCGGGAGGAACCCGAAGCCGGCCAGGATCGCCTGGCCGTCCGGGCCCGCCGAACCAGGCCAGGAAGGCCTGGGCCGCGGCGGCATTCGGGGACGCCTTGACGACGACGCCGGCGTACGTCGCGAGGACGTTCGCCGAGTCGGGCACGTCGACGGTGGCGACCTTGGTCGATGCCGCGGCGTCGGTGACGTAGACGATGCCCGCGTCACCCTCGCCGAGCTCGATCTTGGCGACGACCGCCTTGACGTTGTCCTCCTTGGACGCGATGTTGGCCGGCAGGCAGCGACGAAGTCCGGCCGGGTAGCCGGGCTCCTTGGCGAGGTTGTCGACGAGCTGCCTCGCGTACTTGGTGATCGGCACCTCGTCGCCCGCGGCGATGACCTTGACGCCGGCCCTGGCGAGGTCCGCGGGCGTCGCGATCCCGGCCGGGTTGTCGGTCGGGACGATCACGGTCAGCTTGTTGCCGGCGAAGGTGACCGCCGGCCCGTCGGCCAGGCCCCGCTCGACGAGGTTCTGCGGGTTCTTCGTGTCCGCCGAGAGGAAGACATCGGCCGGGGCGCCCTGCTCGATCTTGCGCTCGCCAGGGCGGACGAGGAGTCGGTCGAGATCGTCAGCGTCGTGCCCGGGATCGGCGGCCTCGTAGGCGGTCTTCGCCTTCTCGAGCGCACCCTTGAGCGAGGCCGCGCCGTAGATCGTCAGCTCGACCGGGGTCGCCGGCGACTGCCGTTGCGGACGCGCTCGACGGCGTGCGCTGGCGGCGCCGCGGCTGGGCTGCTCGGCGACGGCGACGCGCCGCCCGAACAGGCCGCGAAGACGATGGCCAGGGCGGCGACGACGGCGGCGCGACGGGACCTCACGTGCGGGACTCCCTCGAGGACGGGATCTCGACGATCACGTTCGTGGCCTTGACGACGCAGACCGCCTCGTCGCCGACCTTGAGGTCGAGCTCCTCGACGGCCTCGGCGGTCATCAGGCTGACCAGGCGATGCGGACCGGCGATGACCTCGACGACGGCGGCGACGCCGATCGCGTTCGATCCGGGTCACGATCCCGGCGAACCGGTTGCGGGCGGACTGGGCGACGATCGGGCGGTCGATCGACGACCTCCGACGCTCGTCCAGGAGGCGAGAGACCTGGTCGACGTCGACGAGGCGCTGCCCGCCGTCGGACCGCTCCATCCGGAGGCGGCCTTCCGTCTCCCAGCGGCGCAGGGTCTCGACCGAGACGCCGAGCATCTCGGCGGCCTGCCCGACGCGGAGACGAGCGGCCGGCTTGTCGCGCACCGGTTTCATAGCGAGGGAGTGTCGTCGATCGTGGCCTGAATGTCTACCTGTTGCGCGCCAGACGTGAGGGATGGACGAGCAGCCGAGGATGCGCGCTCAGAGGTGCCGGGCGGCGCGCCCGCGGGTGGCGGCGTTCGGGTGCTCGTCGCGGTCCGGCTCAGGCGGGTGGGGGACCGGGACACTCCCAGCTGAAGCGGGCCCGAACCTCGTTCGGGTCCTTCGCGGTGGATTCGGTCCCCACCTGCAGGAGGAGCAGGTCCAGGGTCCCGCTGCGATCACCCTCGCCCCTCGGCGGGGCGTCCTCCGGCGAGGTGAACGCCGCGCTCCCGAAGGCCACCAGCGTCGAGCCCTCCTCGTTGGCCAGCCTCATCGTGGTGCGCAGGAAGTCGAGCGTGAGACGGTGCGGCGACGGCAGGCCGTCGATGGGCGTGGTGCGCAGCGCCCCGATCTTCCAGCGGCCGCTGGCCCACTCGCACTCGAGGGCGCCCTCCGTCGCCGGCGCCCCGGCGGGGATCGATGGCTCGAACGTGAAGGTGCCGCCGACCGTCGCCGCGGGCACGACGGTCGGCCCGAGGCTGAGCCCGATCGAGGCGCTGCCGACGGCGAGGACGGCGATGAGGGCCACGCGGTCCACCTCGAAACCCGAGAAGAGGAGCCGGCTGATGAGCCCGATCACGAAGGCCAGGCCGACGACGATCTTGAGGATGGCGGCGATGAAGCCCAGGTCGATCGGAAGGCTGTCGCCGAAGTGGACGGCGGCGC
This sequence comes from uncultured Chloroflexia bacterium, assembly GCA_963827965.1. Taxonomy (GTDB): domain Bacteria; phylum Chloroflexota; class Limnocylindria; order Limnocylindrales; family CSP1-4; genus CTSoil-043. Next base: position 136,293 of record CAWHCW010000002.1, read on the forward strand.
CCCAGGCGATGCCCGCGACGACGATGCCGCCCGCCACGGTGAGGCTCCTGGGCGACACGAGGGGTCGGCGCGGCGCCTTCTCCGGGTCGGCGAGGCCGCGCGAGGGCGAACGGCGATGGTGGAGGACGGCGACGCATCCGCGGGATCGTCGCACAGGGCGGTCCCTCGCGCGGGAGCGTGGCTCGCGCGACGCCGGTTTCGCGCCCGTGCTCGCAGGATGCCCTACGATCCGGGCGAGCGGCTCGCGCCAACCGAGGGGGAGTAGCTCAGCGGTTAGAGCAGGCGTCTTATACACGCCACGTCGGTGGTTCGAATCCACCCTCCCCTACCACCCGCGACGTCGCGCGCCCCGCTCGTCGCGGCCTGCCGGGCCGGACGGCGCCGCAACGTGACTGCAAGGGGTGCGGGATCCGCGACGGAGCCCCCGTGATGTCCCACTGGCATCCTCTGGCGAGGGAGCGGGCGGCCGGGCTGCGGTCCTGCCGCCCACCTCCCCGTTCACACGAGGTACGCCTGATGCTCTGGACCATCATCGGCATCCTGCTCGTCCTGTGGTTGCTGGGCCTGGTCACATCCATCGGCGGTGCGTTCATCCACGCGCTGCTGGTGATCGCGGTGATCGTCTTCCTCGCCCAGGTGCTCACCGGCCGCCGCACCGCCTGAGGCGGGGCACCGCCCCGCCGATCCACCCCCAGCCCATCGAGCTCGAGGAGAACACGCCCGTGGCAACCAGGCTCGCCCCGGTCCGCACGTTCCGGACCAGCATCGACCTTCCGGCCGACCGCCGCGCCAGGGTCATCAAGGTGCTCAACGAGCACCTTGCCGTGTCCTTTGACCTGCTGAGCCAGGTCAAGCAGGCCCACTGGAACGTGAAGGGACCCGACTTCTGGCAGCTGCACAAGCTGTTCGACGAGGTCGCCGAGCGCGTCGAGGAGTGGGTCGACGAGTTCGCCGAGCGCGTCACCGCACTCGGCGGCTACGCCAACGGGACCGTCCGGATGGCCGCCGGCGCCACCACGCTGCCGGAGTTCCCGACCGCCATCACCGACAGCATGGAGTACGTCAAGGCCGTCGCCGAACGGGTGGCGGCGTTCACGAACTCCGCCCGCGAGGCGATCGACGAGACCGACAAGCTGGGCGACCCGAACACGGCGGACCTCTTCACCGAGATCAGCCGCTGCGCGGACACGTACCTCTACTTCCTGGAGGCGCACCTCCAGGACTAGCGGGTCGAGCCCGCCACGACCGCGGGCGGAGACGCAGGACGACCGCCAGGCGTCAGCGTGCGGGGCGCGTGAGCCAGCCGGCGACCCAGCCGACCCGCGTCCCGACGACCACCCGGTACCAGGTTCGGCCGGCTCCATCCTTCACCGAGCGGACCATCCCCAGCCGGGTACCGCGGACGAGGACGCGAGAGACGGCCGCCGTGACGCGCGGTGCGCTGCGGAAGTTGAGCCGGGAGACCGCCACCGTCCGGCGGGCGACGACCCGCGGGAGGGAGGCTGCCGGCGCCGTGGTGGTGGTCGTCACGGCCGCCGGGGCGGTCCCGGACAGGCCCGTGCTGATGAACGTCGTGAAGGGAGCCGTCAGCACCCGCAGGCCGTGGACGCGGACGCCGGAGGTGAGGGTGCTGATCGCCTTCCCGTTCCCCAGGTAGATCCCGACGTGGGCCCCGTTGCCCCAGACCACGACGTCGCCGCGGTGGCCGGTCGACCGGGTGCGGTGCTGGGTTCGGGCCCAGCGGAGCATCGCCCCGCCGCTGCGGTAGCGGCCGCTCCCGATCTGCTCGAGGACGCCGGCCCGGCGGAAGGCGTAGACCACGAGGCCGGAGCAGTCGAACGCGCCGGGGCCGGTCGCGCCGAAGACCCAGGGGCTGCCGCGCTCGGCCATCGCGATGGCGATGACGCGATCCGCCGGCGACGTCGCGGTGGCGGGGGCCGCGACGATGGGTGACGCGGCCGCAACGGCGGCGGCGGCGGGTGCAGGCGGCTGGATCGTGACGATGACGAGGGCGGCAAGCGTGGCCGCGGCGAGCGCCCGAAGGCGCGAGATCTGGGGCAAGGTGCTCCCTTCTGCCAGGACACCGCGGGCAATGCCGCGATGGCGGTGGGCTGGTCGCCGCCCGGCAGGAAGGGAACGCCGCTCGGAGGCGCGGCGAGGAGGGCTGGGGACGTCGCGCTGGGGCGCAACATGCGTCGCTCGTGAGCGGCGCGGCACCGACCGGATCGGACGGCGCGCGGCAGGTCGGGTCCTGCCGTGGCGGCGAGTCTTCGATTCCGGTCCCGTGCTGTCGCGAGGATCCCCTCGGTCGGCCGAAGGATAGCCGGGTCCGGGGAATCGCGCCGCCGACGCGGGCCGGGCCTTCGGCCGCCGGGACACGCAAGGCCGATGGCATGGCGTCCGGCCGACGGCAGCGGCGCCCGGCCGACGGCAGCGGCGCCCGAGCCGACCTACGGCAGGGCGGCCACCAGCGCTCGTCCGCCGGGCTCCGGTCGGAGATCCCAGGCGCCGGCCGCGGCGGGGACGACGATCGTCTCGAGCGCCTCGAGCCGCTCCGACCAGCCGGCTCCCGCCAGGTCCGCCGGCGTACCGACGGCGGTGACGACCTGCACGCTCCGCCCCGCCGGGTCGAGGCGAGTGGGCGCGTCCACGACGTCCAGGACGAAGTGCCGGCAGGCGGCGACCCGCCCGGCCCCGGTCGTGGAGCGCACCTGGGGCCGGCTCTGCGGGACGACGGACGCGAGGGCCGCCGTCGTGTGGAGCGGTCGCTCGGGGGAGGCGGGCCGGCCCCAGTCGTCCACCCGGTAGGTGAGGTCGGACGGCTGCTGGATCTCGTAGACCAGGACGCCGGGTCCGATGGCGTGGAGCGTCCCGGCCGTCAGCAGGAGGACGTCGCCGGAGGTGACCGCATGGCGGGCGAGGAGGCTCGTGGTGGCGTCGCCTTCGCGCATCGCGGCCCGGAGGTCCGCTGCACGCACGCCCGGCCGGGCACCCGCGAGCAGCTCCGCGCCGGGCTCGGCGTCGAGCACGAACCAGGCTTCGGCCTTGCCGACCGCGTCGGGCCCGGCCAGGCGCCGGGCGACCGCATCGTCGGGGTGGACCTGGACGGAGAGCCATGCCGCCGGGTCGATGAGCTTCACCAGGAGCGGGAAGCGCGGGCCTGGCCGGGATGGGGCGGCCGAGCCGACGAGGGCGGGGCCGAGCTCCGCAGCGACGTCGTCGAGCGTCCGTCCGGCGTAGGGCCCGTCGGCCACGAGCAGCCACGGGCCGGCGAGCCAGAGCTCGCCGATCGGCAGCGCCCCCGGCGGCCCGAGGCGGGTGCCGCCCCAGACGCGCTCCTTGGCCAGCGGGGCGACGCGGAAGGGAGCGAGCACCCGGCGAGCCTACATCGGCGCGCTCGGCGCCGTGACACGGAGCGGCACGACCGCCGCCGTGAGGCGGGCCCGGCGGACGCGACCCCGGCATGGACGACGAGGACGCCACCGCCATGGGCTTCGGCTCAGCGGCGCGGCTGCGGGACCGGCCGGGGCGCCAGCGCCTCGGCCAGCACGTCCCCGACGATCTCGGCGAGCTGGTCCCACTCGACCAGGAAGGCGTCGTGGCCCTTCGTCGAGCGCAGCTCGAGGTACCGCGCATGGGTGCCCTCGGCGGCGGCGGCGTCCACGAGCGCCCGCACCTGGTCGGGCCCGTAGAGGATGTCGCCCGGGATCCCCAGGCCGGTCAGGCGGACGCCATGGTCGGCCAGGCGGGCGAGCGCCGGGCCGAGGCCGCCGCGGCCGGCTCCCGCGTCGTGGCGATCCATCGCCTCCACCAGGACCCGGTAGGTCTCCGGGTCGAACCGCCCGACGAGCTTGCGGCCCTGGTAGGCGAGGTAGCTGCTGATCGAGGGCGTTCCGTCGGGCTCGACCGAGCGCCCGAACCGGTGGTCGAAGTCCGCCTCGCTCCGATAGGTCGTCATGGCCAGGCGCCGGGCAAGGTCCAGGCCGTCCTCGCCGAGGCGCTCGACCAGCTCGAGCTGGATGCTGTTCCAGGCGATCGCGAGGGCGCCCGTGGCGGCGGGAGCCGCGATCGGCAGGACCTCGCCGACCGCCTCGGGGCGCTCGAGGGCCACCTCGAGGGCGACCATGCCCCCCACGCGAGCCGCCGGCCACGAGGGCCAGCCGCTCGATCCCGAGGGCATCGAGGAGCGCCCACTGGGCGCGCGCCTGGTCGCGCGTGGAGACGGCCGGGAAGGCCGCTCCGTAGGGCCGTCCGGTCGCTGGGTCCGGAGTCGTCGGCCCGGTCGTGCCGTAGCGGCCGCCGAGAAGATTGGCGCAGAGGACACCGACGCGTGACGTGTCGAGGGCGCGGCCGGGCCCGATCAGCGGCGCCCACCAGTCGCCGGCCGCGTCGGCGCTGCCGGTGAGGGCGTGGACGACCAGGACCTGCGGCGCTTCGGCCGGCCCGGGGCCGTCGTGGCGGTAGGCGACGCGGAGCGCCGGGAGGACGGTGCCGTCGCCGACGGCGAAGGGCCCGACCTCCCGGGCGACCACGCCGCCCGTGTCGAACGGCGATGGCGGGTGCCGCCCCGCCGGCACGGGACCGGCGCCGGCCGATCGCGCACCCCCCGCGTCGGGGAGCGGCACCGGACCGGCGCCGGCCGTCTGCGCGGCCACGGTCACGCCCCGGCGCCGACGGGCGCGCCGCTCGTCGCCGCCGCGAGCCCCTGGTCGAGGTCGGCGATGATGTCGTCGATGTGCTCGAGGCCGACCGAGAGCCGGACGAGGTCGTCGGTCACGCCCGTGCTGGCCTGCTCCTCGGCGGTCAGCTGCTGGTGGGTGGTCGTCGCCGGGTGGATGATCAGCGACTTCGCGTCGCCGACGTTCGCGAGGAGGCTGAAGAGCTTCACGCTGTTGATCAGCGCCCGCCCGGCCTCGCGGCCGCCGTGGATCCCGAAGGTGAGCACGCCGCCGAAGCCGCCCTTGAGGTACTTCTTCGCGTTGGCGTGCGCCGGGTGCGACGCCAGGCCCGGGTAGCTGACCCAGGTGACCCGCTCGTCCTGCTCCAGCCAGCGGGCCACGGCGAGGGCGTTCTGGCGTGGCGCTCGATCCGCAGGGGGAGCGTCTCGAGGCCCTGCAGGAAGAGGAACGCGTTGAACGGGCTGAGCGCCGCGCCGGTGTCGCGCAGGACCTGCACCCGCAGCTTGATGATGAAGGCGAGGTTGCCCGACCGCCTCCACGTAGCTGACGCCGTGGTAGCTCGGGATCCGGCTCGACGAAGTCGGGGAAGCGGCCGGAGCCCTTCCAGTCGAACGTGCCGCCGTCCACGACGACGCCGCCGATCGACGTCCCGTGGCCGCCGATCCACTTCGTGGCCGAGTGGATGACGATGTCGGCGCCGTGCTCGATCGGCCGGCAGAGGAGCGGGGCGAACGTGTTGTCGACGACGAGCGGGATGCCGTGGGCGTGGGCGACGTCGGCGATGGCGGCGATGTCGGGCACGTCCAGGCGCGGGTTGCCGATCGTCTCGAGGTAGACCGCCTTCGTCCTGTCGTCGATCGCCGCGGCGAAGCTGGCCGGGTCGGAGCCGTCGACGAAGCGGGTGGTGATCCCCAGCTTCGGGAGGGTCCACTGGAACAGGTTGTAGGTCCCGCCGTAGAGGCTCGCGCTGCTCGACGATGTTGTCGCCCGACGCGGGCGAGGTTGAGGATCGTCGCCGTCTCGGCCGCCTGGCCGGAGGCGAAGGCGAGGGCGCCGACGCCGCCTTCGAGGGCCGCGACGCGCTCCTCGAAGACGCCGGTCGTCGGGTTCATGATCCGGGTGTAGATGTTCCCGAACTCCTGGAGGGCGAAGAGCCGGGCGGCGTGGTCGGCGTCGTCGAAGACGTAGGACGTCGTCGCGTAGATCGGGACGGCCCGCGCGTTCGTGGTCGGATCCGGGCTCTGCCCGGCGTGGATGGCGAGGGTCTCGGGGCGGTGCTGCGGCTGGTCGGACATCGGTCGCCTCCTGGGCTTGCTGGCTCGAGGGGCGGTCCCGTGGCGGCGGCTGCGGCGTCGGCGCTCAGCGTCACCGTCGCGGCGTCGGCCTGGTTCGGCGGCTCCCGCTGCGCTTCCCGGAGAACGAAAGAGCCGCAGTCCCTGCTGGACTGCGGCCCCGGGACCCGGCCCTGGGTCCCGTGATCAACCGTGCAGGTCGATCAGGCGCCCAGGACCCCGTCCTCCACGCGGCGGGGCCGCCGGCGCATACACATCAGCCAGGCGACGGTCGTGATCTGCATCGTCGGCGGAGTGTGCCCGATCCCGGTGGGGAATGCAAACAGCCGTCCGGGCGGGCGCGCCGATCAGGCGAGGTCGGCCAGCACCTGGTGCAGATGGGCGAGGCGGTCGGGGGTGAGGCCGCGCTGGGCCGGCAGGGCCGCCAGCCAGGCCGGCACGTCGTCGGGGGCGACCACCGAGCAGGCCTCGGTCCGGCCGACGTCGGCCGGGTCGCCCAGCACGACGGCCTGCACGCGGACCACGAAGTCGCGCTCCTGCGCCTCGAGGTGACCACGGAGCCGCTCCGCGTCCCGGACGGCCCGCTGGAGCGGGTTCTCGATCGGGCGCCAGGTGCGGTCGGCGAAGCGGACCTCCCATCGCTCGCCGGTGCGGCGGGCGGCGGCGGCAGGCGGGAGCGCCTCGAAGATCGCGATGCCGTGCGGCCCGACCACGACGTCGGGGATGCGCCGCCCGTCGGGAAGGCGGAGGCGGGCGATCACCGTGCAGCCCTCGGGGAGCAGCCGCGCGCGTCGGGCGACCGGAGGCGTCGCCCTGCCGCGCCGCGCGCGCGTGCCCGACTGCTCCGCTCAGCCGCGCGATCCCCACCACGGCGAAGGCGGCCGGCGCCGTGAGCGCCACGGCGAGCGCCGCCGCTCCCATCACCGGCGCCGCGGGACCGCTCGCTCCGAGGTCCAGCAGGCGCGACAGGAGCGGCGTGGCGAAGACGAGCCAGGCGGCCACCCCGGCGATGCCCAGCCAGGCTGTGCCGACGACCGCAGGCGCGGCGGCGGACACGAGCCCGGAGGCGGGCTGCCGGGCGCGCGATCGCGCCGGGACGCGCATCGGTATCTGCATCGTCTGATCGTGGGGCCGCCGCGGGCCGCGGGCAAATGGGCATATTGGGCCGGGGATCGTGACCCTACGGGGCGTTGCCCTGGAGCACCGGCCCGCTGAGCCGGCTCGCGGAAGGCCCCGCAGGTCATGGCCCGGGAGGACCCCCGTACCATTGAGGATGCCTCGCCCGCGCGCGATGCTCGGCCGGTCGAACGGGTGCGCCCCTGCGCCCGACCCGCTCCGAGGAATCGCAGCGCCTTGAAGGTCCGCGGCCGCTCTCACCTCGCCCTGCCAGTCCTGCTGCCGGCGCTGCTCGCGTGGTTGCTCCTCGCCGTCGCGCCGGTTGCCGCCGCACCGGTCACCCTGTCGAGCCCGGCGATCACTCCGACCAGCGGAACCACCGACACGCTCGTCACCTTCGCGGTCACCTACCGGAACGCCAAGGCCGACCTTCCCGACTCCGTGCGGGTGGCCATCGGGAGCACGATCCAGCCGATGACCGCGATCGGCGGCACGCCGAAACAGGGCCTGCGGTTCGCGGTCGCGCTGCGGCTTCCCGCCGGATCGCACTCGATCACGTTCACGGCGCTCTCCCAGGGCCGGACGACGACCCTGGACGCCGGCTCGATCACGATCACGGTCGCCCCGACGCCTCCGCCGACCCCGGTCCCGACCCCGCGGCCAACGCCGGTCCCCACCCCGGCCCCGACGCCGAAGCCGACCCCGGTCCCGACCCCGAGGCCAACACCCGCAAGCCGACCCCGAGCCAACACCCGCTCCCACGCCGAAGCCGACGCCCGCCCCGACCCCGAAGCCCACCCCGCTCCCACGCCGGAACCGGTGCGTCCCGCCGTCTCTCCAACGCCGTTGCCAACATCGAGCCCCGCAGCCGTGGTCATCCCGGGCGGCGGGAATCCCACGGCCCGGCCGTCGGCCGCCGCCCCCGGATCCACCCCGCGGCCGAGCGCAATCCCGGGCGTCGGTCGTCGGCCCTGCGCAGGGTGGACCGGGCGACGGTTCCCCGGACGACCCCGCCGTCGCCGGTCCGTTCGGCAATGACGGCATGTCCCGCCTCATCATCCCGGCGGCCATCGTCTCGACCGGCGTCACCCTCCTGGCCGCCTTCCTCCTGTTCGGGCGGCGGCGACGCACCGGCGAGCCGCGGGAGCTCGAGCTCGCGACCGCTGCGGCCATGGCCTACGGCGACGTCGTGGCGGTCCCGCCCGCGGCCTCCGTCGACCCCGGGACCGGCGGCACCGACGTCGACCTCCCGCGCTGGCGCCGGCCGTCGCTCCTCGCCGCGCGCAAGTCGGACCCGGCGCGGAGCGCCGGATCCGAGCCCACCGGGAACCTCGCCTTCGCCGGGCCGGCGGCCGACGCGGGCGTGGAGCGGCGGACGGTGCGCTACCGGATCGTTCGCCTCCTGGATCGGCCGGACGAGATGACCGGGAGCACCGTGGGGTCGCTCGACGAGGGCGACCAGGTGGCCGTGGTCGAGCAGAGCGGTCTCTATCGGCGCGTCGAGACCCCCGACGGGCGCACCGGCTGGATCCACAAGATGACGCTCGGCGACATCGTGGTCGCGCCCCCGGGACACGATGCCGAGATCGACCCCGACGTCCTGATGGCCTACCTCGCGGCGCGCGGTCGCGGCTGACGGCCCGAGCGCCGGCCGCCTTCGGGCTCGCGGCGCAGGATCATGACGTGCTGGTGGGTGATGTTGGGGACGAAGGCGCGCGGGTAGCCGTACGGGCGGAGCCGCGTGCCCGCCTGGTACCAGATCAGGTCCCCCTTCGGCACGAAGCCGACCCGCTGAGGCCCGGGCGGCGAGGTCGGCGCCCGTGAAGCGGTAGACCCCGTCGACGTAGGCGTCGCGGACGATGACCGCGGCGTAGCGGCCTGGCCGGAGCACCCTCACCAGCTCCCCGAAGACCCGCCTCCATCGCGTCGAGGTAGGCGTCGTGCGTCGCGGCGTTTGCCAGGTCGGCCGGGTCGTCGGAGACCATCGCGTAGTCCGTCCGGCGATTGGCGTGCGCCCTGGCCAGGCGGCCACCGGCCATCGTGAGGGGGAGCTGGACGGTGTAGGGCGGGTCCGTGGCGACGAAGTCGACGCTCGCGTCGGCGACCGCCGGGAGGAGCGCCAGCGCATCGCCCAACCGCATCTCGCAGCCGCCGGGATCGAAGCCGCGGGGCCCGCCCGGGTCGGCGCTGCCCAGGTCGGCGAGGAGCGGCCCCGCACCGTCACGCTCCGCGGCGAGCGCCGCCGCGACCTCCGCGTAGACGGCGACCCAGGCCGGGTTGATCTCGAGACCGATGGCCCGCCGCGGGCCGTGCGCGATGGCTGCCCCCAGGAGCGTGCCGCCGACCCCCGCGAAGGGGTCCAGCACGAGCTCGCCCGTCTTCGTGAAGAACTCGATGAGCCTGGCCATCAGGCGCGGCGGCTTGTTCGCGCCGTGCCGCTTCCGCGCCGCGTGCCCCAGCTCGGAAGGGTAGGCGGTCACCAGGAGCGACTTGGTGAAGTAGAGCCACTCCTCGCCGGTGAGCTCGTTGAGCTGGTTGGCGGGGTGGAGGTCGCGCGCCATGGGCGGGAGTATGCCCGACGGGCCCTCGGCGATCGTTCCCGCTGCCGGGCGGCGCCCGTAGAATGGCCGGCATGACGGCAGGTGGCGCGGCGCCAGCGGCGTTCGTCGGGCGCGAGCGCGAGCTCGGGGCCATCCTGGACTCGGCCGCCGCCGGAGCGTCCGGGCGCTCGGCCACGGTCCTCCTCGAGGGATCGTCCGGCATGGGCGCGTCGCGGCTCATCGACGAGGCCCTCCGCCGGATCGCCGACCCGGCCAACGGTCCCGGCCGACCCGTCTCGATCATCCGCGCCGACAGCCTTCCCGCCTGGAGGGGCGCCCCCTACGCGCCGTTCAGGACTGCCGTGGATCGGTTCCTCGACGGACGCCCGATCGACCAGACCCTCGCGCTCCTCGATCCCGGTGCCGAGATCCTGCTGCCCCTCCTGCCCCGAACCGCCGGCCGGCTGGGGGGGACGGATCGTCGATGGGCGACCCGCGAGCGCCTCGCCGACCGGATCCTGGAGGCCTTCCGGGGCGTCATCGGGAGGGCCTCCGAGCGGGGGCCCGTCATCCTCGTCCTGGAGGATCTCCACGTCCTCGACGCCGCGTCGCGGTCCCTGCTGGCCTTCCTGTCGCGCACGCTCGGCGATCGGCCGGTGACCATCATCGGGTCCTATCAGCCCGAGGCACTGGGGCCGGGCCATCCACTCCGGGCGACGCTCGAGGCCATCGACGGGGGTCCCCGTCCGAGCCGCCGGATCGCCCTTCCCCCGCTGGACCGAGCGGACCTGCGCCTGCTGATCACCAGCCACGAGGGCGTCGCCCCGTCCGCCCCCGTCCTCCTCCTGGTCGCGGAGCGCTCCGGCGGCAGCCCGCTGCTCGCCGAGGAGGTCCTGGTCGCCCGCCGCGAGCTCTCGGGCGCCTCGCTCACCGTGCCGCTGGGGCAGATGGTCGTGGCCAGGGCGGCACGGCGGACGCCCGAGTGTCGCCGCGTCCTGCGCATCCTCGCCGTTGCGGACGGGCCGCTGGCGCCCTCCGAGCTGGGAGCGGTCGCCGCGGCGTATGACGCGGAGATCGGGCGCCCGGCTCCGCGCTCCAGCACGACGCCCCGGCGCGCCGGTGACGGCCTGGACGGCGACCTCGCAGCCGGGGTCGCGGAAGCCGTGGCCCACGGCTTCGCGGAGCTGGCGCTCCCGTGGGCCGGCCCGCGGGACCCGTCGGGGCGCCGGCCCGTCGACGGGTCGACGGGGAACGAGCCTCACGCCCTGCGCATTCGAAACGAGCTCATCGCGGCGGCCCTCGCCGCGGACCTCCTGCCCGGCGCGCGCCGCCGCTTGCACGCGGCGCTGGGTGCGGTGCTCGCCGACCACCCGGCCGAGGCGAGCTGCCATTGGCACACCGCACACGAGGCACGCCAGGAGCTTGCCTGCACCCTCATCGCGGCCGCGGAGGCGGAGGAGATCGGGGCGGCCGCCGACGCCCTGGTCCACCTCGAGCGGGCGATCGAGCTCGCCGGGGCGCCGGTCACCGCCGGGGCGATCTCGGCCGCCGGGGAGGTCGAGCTCCTTGGCCGGGCCGCGGACGCGGCCGCCGCCTCGGGCGATGCCGGCCGCGCCGAGGCCTTCATCGAGGCGGCGATCGCCCGCCATGCCGATCGCACCGACCGCACCGTCCGGGCCGACCTCACCGCCCGGCTCGGGTTCTACCGCCTCGCCGGCGGCGACCGCGACGGGGCGGTGATTGCCTTCCAGCGGGCGTTGGAGCTCCTGTCGCCGGCGCCCGGCGCCGCCCGGGCCCGGCTGCTCGCGACGTTCGCCCAGGTGCGCATGCTGGAAGGCGCGTTCTCCGAGGCGACCCACCTGGCCGAGGACGCGATCGCCGCCACGGCGGGGGCCGGGCCCGGCTGCCCGGGCCTGGCTCGGCCACGCGACCTGCACCCTGGGCGTGGTCGACGGGTGGCTCGGCCGGATGAGCGCCGCGATCGCCCGCCTCGAGGCGGCGCTGGGAATCGCCCTCGAGCTGGGCTGCCTTGACGACGCGTTCCGGGCGCGGGCCAACCTGGCCACGATCCTGGACCTCGACGGCCGACGCGTCGCGGCGGTCGAGGTCACCTCGGAGGGCATCTCCGCTGCCACGGCGGCCGGCCTGGAGGTGGCCCACGGGAACCTCCTGCGCGGCAACGCGGCGGACTTCCTGGTCAGCCTCGGACGGTGGAGGGAGGCCCGGGACATGGCGCGCCGTGCCCTCGAGTGGGCCCCGTCCGGTGTGCCCCTCGTGAACGCGGCGCTCCGGCTTGCCTTCGTCGAGACCGAGACGGCCGGCGAGGAGGAGGCCGCCCGCCTGCTCGGGCGGCTCTTCCTCGAGCTCGAGACGATTCCCGACGTCCAGTACGCGGCGCCCACCTACGAGGTCGCGGCATCCCTGGCGCTGTGGCGAGGCGATCTCAGCGACGCCGAGCGGGCCGCCCGTGCTGCCTGGGAGCGCATCCGCGAGACGGAGGACTGGCCGCTGGCGGCCCGCTCCGCCACGACGGTCCTGCGCGTTGCCGCCGCCGAGGTGCGGGCGGCGGGCCAGCGGAACGACCTCGCGGCGATCTCGACGGCGCGCGCCTGGGCGTCCCGCGTGCTCGCGGATGCCGAGCGGATGGTGGCGAAGGCCGACGTTCCCGACGATGCCCACGTTCGGAGGGGCGCCGCGGCCGACCTGGCCACGGGCAGGGCGTACCTCCGATCGCTGCGCGGCGGCGACGACCCGGCGTCGTGGTCGGCGGCGGCCGATCTCTGGGACGCGATCGAGCAGCCGTACGACGTCGCCCGGGCCCGCTTCCACGAGGCGGAGGCCATCCTCGGCGCGGCGCCGTCCGGCGGCACCCGCCGCGACGGGCGCCTGGACGCCCGCGCACCCCTCCTCGAATCGGCGTCGATCGCCGTGGCGCTCGGCGCCATCCCGCTCCTGCGCGCACTCGTCGACCTCGCCGAGCGGGCCAGGATCGAGCTTCCCGCTGCTGCCCTCGAGCTCGCGGCGTCACGGCCCGCGCCGCCCCCCGACGAGCCGCGCCCCGCGGCGCCATGGCAGGGTGTCGAGCGCGGACAATCCGCCGCCGCCCCATCGACCTTCGGTCTCAGTCCGCGCGAGGAGGGCGTCCTCGCCGAGATCGTGGCGGGTCGCACCAACCGGGAGATCGGGGAGCGCCTGTTCATCAGCGAGAAGACCGTCGGCGTTCACGTCGGGAACATCCTGGCGAAGCTCGGCGTGGGCGGACGCGTCGAGGCGGCCACGGTCGCGCTTCGCCTCGGCCTCGTCGATGACCGGCTCGAGCGCACGAAGAAGCCCGGACCAACAGGTCCGGGCTTCAGGGGCCGGCGGCGCGGCGGCGCCGCCTGAGCCTCGGCCGCGGGGAGGGTCCGCGACCGCAGGCCGGAGGTCTACCAGCGCGACCCGTAGGCCGGCAGGAAGACGAAGCCGAAGAACGCCAGGGTGATCGAGAGGCCGAAGAGGCGGGCCTTGAGATCCTGCTTCATGTTGTGTCTCCGAGGCGCTATTGCCGGGATGATGCCGGTGGGGAGGTGGGCGGCCCTCTCGCGCCACTCGAGGGTCGCCGCTCTCGGCGCGTGCCCCGAAGGTACGGTGGGGCGCCGATGCCGGGAAATGGGACGTTCGTACCGGGGGGTCCCGGTTTCCTGGTACTTTTGGGCTAGGGACGGTTCCCAGGTGGTGCCCGGCGACACCGGACTGGGCCCGGGAGAGGGCAAGGCCGGTCCGCCACAGCCCGGTCGCCAGGCGCCGCCCCCGAGCCGGCCGTTCACGCCCGCGGCCCACGCGGCGAACCCATCCTCGGCCGGGCGTTCGTGGCGGGACCCGGTCACCCGCGCTACAATCCACCGGCTCTGTTCAACGAGCACCTCGGTCGGGGCGTGGCGCAGCTTGGTAGCGCGCATCGTTCGGGACGATGAGGTCGGAGGTTCAAATCCTCTCGCCCCGACCATTCCTGTTGCGTCGTGGTCTTCGGCGCGCACGCGGGCACCTCCCTGGTGCCCCCAGCGAACGGCCGCGCCGCCGGGTGGACCCGACCCCACGTGCCGCGCTGATCGTCCTCCGCGCCGCTTATCTGCGACTTATCGCCGATCCACCGCGGGTGTCCGAAGGGTTCATGCGTCGAGGCTCGAGCTGGTTGGAGCGTTTCGGCAGTGACTGCGCGACCGCGCCGAGACCGCTTCGACTAGATCGGCTCGACCGAGCGGAGGGGCACGACAGCTGGCCGGGTCTGGCCGTGCCGCGCGTGCTGGGCCCCGACCACCGCGGCGATCCCCGGGAGGCGAATTGCGGCTGCGGCCACCAGGGCCGATACCCCGACGCCGAGGGCGACATTGATGACGAGCTTCGTCGAGGTGTCGAATGGCGAGGCGACGACGAGGGCCGAGATCGCGATCACGATGGGGAAATGGAGGACGTAGGTCGGCATCGAGGTCGCCCCTGCGAGACGGGGCAGGGGGCGTTTCATGAGCCCGCTGCGCATGCCTGCGCCGAGCAGCGCGAGCGCCGATGAGCAGTTGGCCGTGCGAGCAGGCTGACGACGAGGACGTAGGTCGCGTCGTAGCGGCGCGCGCCGCCGGCGAAGACCACTGGCATGAAGCCGGTCACGGCGGCATCGCCTGCCAGGGCGACGCCCGTGGCCACGATCGCCGGCGCCAGGTCTCGCCGGACCGCGGCGACCAGGCGATCGTCGCTGAAGATCACGAACCCGAGCACGAACATCGCGCCGTACATGGCGAACGATGCCCAGTCGTAGGGCGCGGTCGCGGAGGACACCGCGAAGAAGGGCAGCGTCACGAGCGTGATCGGGACCGCGAACAGGAGGGTGTCGCCGGGTTCCTGCTCCAGCTCGCGAGCGTGTCGATCAACGACGTGCCGCGCGCCGTCGAGAGGAACGCGAAGGCCGGCGACCCGACGGCGAAGAGGAACAGCCAGCCGAGGAACCACAGGTGCATGCTCGCCTGGAAGAGCAACGGCGAGAGGCCGAAACGTTCTTGACGTTGTAGTCGACGACGAGGCCGGGGTAGGCGACGAGGTACGCGAGGAACGATTTGGGAGCGGATCCCGCGTGGAGCGCGATGATGTAGCCCGTCAGTGGCGTCAACACGATCGTTCCGACGACGAACGGGACGAGCAATCGCGCGGCTCGTTCAGCGAGGAAGGCGCGCACCGTCCTCGTCCGCAGGGCCAGGCGGGCGCTCGCGCCGGCGAGCACGAAGAAGACCGGGAAGGCGAAGCCCAGCAACGCGGTCGCCAGCCCGAGGAAGCCGATGCGCTCCGGGTTCTGCACATGCCAGGGCCCGAAGCTGCCGAACGGCAGCACGGCGTGGAAGGCCACGACCCGCCAGCACGGCGAAGCATCGCAGCCAGTCGACGAAGTGGACCCGCGTTCCGGCCATGGCGCTCATCGCACGCGGATCGGCGGCGTGCCGTCTCCTCGGCGGCAAGGACGCGGCGCAGGACCTTGCCTGTGAAGGCGAGGGGCAGCTGCGCCCGGAACTCGACTGCCTTCGGGACTTGTACGGCGCCAGCCTGGCGCGGAGGAACTCCAGCAACTCGTCGGGCTCGGCCCGCTCGCCGCAGCGCAGGACCACGAACGCCTTGGCACGCTGGTCCGGGCCGCAGGCTGGAACGCCGATGCGACGGCCAGTTCTCGGGGAGAAGGCTGCGGGTCAACCGGCACGGCGCACATCCACCGAAGGGTGAATGTGGCGGTTGATTCGGGCGGTGATTCAGTCGAGCAGGTGCAGCTCGCGGCCGCGAACGATCGCCTGGACGCGGTTCCCCGAGCCGAGCTTGCCGCAGATCGAATGGACGTGCGCCTTGACGGTGCCGACCGTGACGAACAGCTCGGCCGCGATCTGCGTGTTGGAGCGACCCGCGGCAACGAGCCGCAGCACCTCGAGCTCGCGGGGCGAGATGACTTCGACGAACGGGAAGTCAGCGCGCCGAGCTGCGGCGCGTCCGGGACCGCTTGATGCCGAAGCGGAGAGCCGTTCGAGGAGCGCGCGAGCGTCGCGGAGGACGATGCCATCGCCGCTGTCGTGGGCGAGCCCGACGGCGCGGTCGCCGTACGCCAGCGCCTGAGCATGCTCGCCGAGCGCGGCCAGGGCCTCGGCCCGCGCCAGGTGGAGAGCGGCCGCTGCGGCGGACTGGGGGCCTTCCTCGGGTTGCATGAGCGAGTCGCAGAGTGCGAGCGCGCGGGCAGGATCGCCGCGGCGGAGCTCGATCCGGACGAGGTCGCGACCGCCGTGTCCGTAGCCCAGCATGTTGCCCACCCGCTGGAGAAGCGGAAGAGCGTCGCCGAACGCCGCTGCCGCGGCCTCGTCGTCGCCGGCCAGCTGATGTCCCCGCGCGAGCATGTACGTCGCGTCTCCACGACTCAGCGCCTCAATTCCGGGCCCCGCGGCCGTCGGCACCAGCTCGAGCGCCGCGCGCGCGTGGGCGACAACGGCTTCCGCGTCCTCCCGCAGCTCGAAGAGCTTCGCCTCGACCAGCTCGAGCTGGAACGGGACGAGGAGGCGATCGACTGGCTCGACGAGACTCGCGAATTCGAGCGCGGCACGTGCGTCCGCGATGTGCGCCTCGACGCCTTCGGTCTCGCCACGGAGCACCCGGCCGAAGGCATACGTGACGGACAGCTGGGCGTCCTCCCGGACGGTGCCGGGCGGAAGCGCGTCGAGCCAGTGCTGGACCGTCCAGAGATCGCCTCGATGCAGCACCTCCATCCAATGCTGCCGCAGCAGCCTCCGCGCGCGAGCCACGTCCGTTCCGCGGAGGGCGTGCTCGATCGCTTCGCCGAACAGACCCGCAGCCTCGTACCAGTCGGCGGCCAGCGCGTGGAGGACACACGGGAGCTGCGGGTTGCGCGCCGCCAGGCGAGCCCGCAGGAGGTCGGCGAACAGGTGGTGATAGCGATACCACCGTCGCTCCTCGTCGAGCGGAAAGAGAAGCATGTTCATACGCTCGAGTCGAGCGAGCATCGCGGCGCCGTCGTCGCGACCGGTCAGGGCATCGCAGAGCGGCCCCGTCAGCCGATCGAGGATCGCTGTCCGCAGCAGGAATTCCTGCGTTTCCTCGGCCTCGCTCGCGAGCACCTCCTCGACGACGAAGTCGAGCAAGAACCAATTCGACCCGCTGAACTCGCGCACCGCGGGCCCCGGGTCCGCGCGGCTGCGCAGAGAAACGGCGGCGAGCTGCAGGACTGCGGCCCAGCCCTCCGTGCGCTTGACGAGCTCGTCGACGAGATCGGCACGGAGGTCGAGGCCCATGGACCCCGTCAGGAACGAGGCCGCTTCGTCCCGCGTGAAGCGGAGCGCGTCTGCCCGGATCTCGAGGAGCTCGCCCCGCGCGCGCAGTCGGGCCACCGCGAGCGGCGGATCGGCGCGAGTGGCAATCGCAAGGCTGCCGTTCGGCGGCAGGCGATCGATGAGCGTCGCGACGATCGCGTGCACCTGGGGTGACTCGATGAGGTGGTAGTCGTCCATGACGAGCATGGCGGGGTCGGGCCGGCAGCCGTACGCGGCCAGGAGATCGGCGACGACGATCTCGGGATCGGGTGCTGCGGCATCCGATGTCGCGGCCGTGCTCCCGCTGCCATCCTGGAGCGAACGGCCGGCTTCTCGGAGGTAGCGCATGAAGCGGCTCGGATCGTTGTCCGCGGAATCGAGAGACAGCCAGGCGAAGCGCCGCCGAGTTCCGAGGAGCCAGTGCCCGAGCAGCGCGCTCTTTCCGAATCCGGCGGGTGCCGAGACGAGGACGAGACGGGCTTCCGGCGCGTTCTCGAGCAGGGCGTGGAGCCGCTCGCGACTGACATACCGGACGCCGCGAGACTGCAACCCAAGCTTGGTCGTCAGCAGAGCCTCTGTCATCGCCGAAGTCCCCTGAGATCCCGACGCCAGTACTGTCCGGCGTGACCAGCTGGCTCGTCCAGTGCCGTTCGGCGCGACCTCGGGAGAGGCGCCCAAGGCCGCGCGCGGCCGTCTTCCTGCTCCGACGACCCTCTGCCGCTCTGAGGATGGTGAATGTGACGACTGAAGATTTTGCCTTCGGGCTCGACGCCTCCCGCTGACGTGCGCGCGACCTATCCGGCCACGCTCCGCAGCTGACCGAGCTTCGCCTGAAGCTGAGCCCGGAACGTCACCGGGCCGGCGTGCGGCAAGACTCGCCTATTCGGTCCAGACGTCGATCGTCTGGTGCTTCTCTTCGTCCTCGACGTGCACGATTTCTCCCTGCTCGCCTTCCTCGATCATGGCGCTGATCGCGTCCCAGTCGAGGTTCGCGTCCTTCAGCTCCGGAGAGAAGGTTCGCGCCATCTTCATGCCCCACTTGACCAGGCGGACGGGGACCCGGACGTCGACCGGGCGGCCATTGCCGCCGGTGTCAACCACCTTTACGTGCAGCCATCTGGGCGCCTTCGCCAGCACCTGGTCCCCGCTCCCTTCCTTCTCCGCCTGCTGGATCGCCATGTCGAACCACCTTTCCGTGACTTCTGTGGACTGAGCGGCTCCTGCGACACGGACCTTCGGGTTGCTCCGGAGCCGCTTGACCTTGCCGCCCGTCGCGTCCGTGTGGTGGCTGCCGACCGGGCTCGCGTGATCAACCGGGCGAGCCACCACGGTCTCCATTGAGGCCTCCTGCGCTGGATCTCGGTTCGAGGTTTGCGACCGTGTCGATCGAGACGAGGGATAGCCCCATGTCTCGGATGGTGGCAAGCAACCCGTGCACGGCGGCCTGGTCCATCAGTACGCCGCTGAGAAGCGAGGTGCCGTCAGGCTCGACCGTCAACACGAGATCAGAGAACAGGCCCGACCACCACATCGGCTCCAACTGGCCTTGCACGCGCAATCGGATCCGGTAGCTGACCGACCCTGGCATCCCCGAACCTCCGTGGCTCCGGCACAATGTGGCCGGAGACCTGCCGATCAGCCTGCCGATCAACCCCCGACGCGCGCATCTGCCCCCGGACATAGTCGGCCGGTTGATTCTGTGAGGACTGGTCCAAGCACGTCCTTCACCACCTCACGCTCGCCCCTCGCGCGTGTAGCGCAGGGTCATCCGCTCGCAACTCGAGCCGGCTGTGAGCCCGCGAGTGGGCGAGTGGCAGCGGCGGTCCTCGCGTGTGGGCAGGACAGGATGGAGGAACGGCGGTCCGTGCTGGATGAGGGACGCAGAGGCGAGTCCCTGGCGCACCAGCACGTCGGTCACGCCGGCGAGGGCACCGGCACAGCGGCACTGCGCAACTGATACGCGCGCGTGGCAGCCCCACCGGCGATCGCCCAGAGGAACCAGCTGCAGTAGAAGAGGCCGAAGACCCAGAGCTCGATCTCACCCGAGACGGTATCGCTCCCGGTGGCCAACGTGCTGACGAAGGACCAGAAGGCCGCCGGCCCGATCATGGCGACGATGGCCGTGGCGGACCAGCCGGCGGCCAGCAACAGCCGGCGCGAGACCCAGGGGGGCGGCGAAACCAGGAGCAGGGAGAGCGCGGCGGCCAGCACCCACGGGATCGCAATCAGCACTGGTTCCCAGCCCTGGCCGGCCGCGCCGGGCGACTCGAGCCCGAGCGTTCCTCCCAGCGCCCAGTGCACCCTGAGAACCGGGTACGGCAGCGCGAGCAGGAACGCAGCGTGAGCCGTACCAGGTCGCTGGCCGGGTGGACGCCGGGGCGGCCGGGCGCGCCAGGGCGAGACGCGCGACCACGACCACGGCGGCAAGAGCCAGCGCCCGAGTCGCCAGCCCCGGCCAGTAGACGACAGACAGGACGATCGCACCGCTCGCCGTTTGGTGACCGATGAGCCCTGCCGCGGTGAGCACGTCGAACGGCAGGCCATTCGCCGCCCACACCATCAGCAGGAGACCGGTCCAGCGCAGCGCCCGCTGCACGCGCAGCCACCGGGGCGAACCAACCAGGGGCATGATCCCCGCCGCGGCGACCCCGGCGGCGGCGAGCGGGAGCCAGTCCGGGGCGAAGGCCTGGGAGCCGTCCGGATTCGCGACCAGCTGTTGCCAGGCCCAACCCAGCACCACCGCGACGCACAGGGCCAGCCCGATCCACGGCTCGGCCCTGGCGCCAAGTGAGTCGCTACCCTGCGATCGCATGATCCTTCCTCTCGTTGTCGGCGGGATCGAGTGACAGCCATGCGTAGGCGAGACCGCGCGACGCGAGCCAGCCGGTCGCGGCGACCGTCTTGCCGTATCCCGGCGGCGCGGACAGGAGCGTCAGGCGGGCGGTGTCCTCGAGCCCTCGATCGAACAGCGCGCTGACCCGCGGGCGCCCGCGGTATCCGGAGACCGAGGCCGGCGCCTGGAGCCTCGTCCCGACGATTGGGACTCTCGATTCGGGGTGAGCCGATGCGGACGACGGCACAGACCGGATTATCGGTGGCCGTGACCCACCGCACGCAGCCGTCTTGCCCCTTCATTGCTCTTGGACGTTGCCCGCGCCCCGGTATGTTCGCGCGAGCGAGGCGCGAGCGGCGACCGTCGATGACTTGGCGGACGACACCTGCCTGCTCGCTCTTGAGCTCGGTGCATTCGGGTGCCAGGGACCCAGGAGGGATAGGGGACCGTCGGACGCGAGGGAAAGCGAGAGCGAAGGGCGAAGCCTCCCGGGCCTGGCGGTCTTGACGGCCCTGCCGTTGCTCCGGGAACCGCGTCCAGGCGATCGTTCGCGGCCGGCGAGCTGCACCTGCGCGACTGAGCCGGCGCGCGAATCAACCGCCGAATTGACCCTGGGGTGCATGTGCGCCGTGCCGGTTGACCCGCAGCCTTCTCGGCGAGAACTGGCCGTCGGAGGGCAGGGGCAGCGGAGAAGGGCGATGGGCACCAACGGTTCGGAGTCGACCGGTCGGCGCTCCGCGCCGCGGCTCCGCCACTACGACCCGGGTGTGCCCGCGACGCTCGACTACGCCACGTGCCGCTGGACGCCCTCCTCAGCCGGTCTGCCGAGGGCGCGAGCTCCCGCTCGCCGTTACAGGCAAGGTCCGGCGCCGCGATGAGGAGGAACAACTCGAGCGCCGCTTGCGGGCGGCGTGTAGCGAAATACCACGCGTCATCGGGCGGTGAGCGTGCGCGGCTTCGCCGTGACGGGATCTTCGATGCGCCCCGCGGACATCGCGCAGGAGGCTGACATGATCATCGCATCGGCGACCGTCCCGCACTGGGGAGGTATCGGGAGCATCCGCTTGTCGCTCGCCATGCTCATCGTCGTGGTGGTCCTGGCGACCGCCGCGCCGATCGCTCTCGGCGTCACCGTTGATGCCCCATACGCCATCGGGTCCAAGACCGTTCTGTGCGGCCTCGCGGTGGTTCTCCTCACGGGCCTCCGGTGGTGGCGGCGCGCCGGGTTCCTCGCGCTGCCAGGTCGTCGCGCACCTGGCCTGGCTCGCCCCGCCGGCTCTGCTCGTCCTGGGCGGCCCTGGTCGCGGTCCGGCGGTAGCCGGCCCGGTACCCATGGAGCCGATGCTCGGCGCCGGCCTTCGCGATCGCGGCGCTGGGGGACGGGCTTCTCGGAGGAGGCGCTCTTGCAGGGGCGCGCTGTTGGAGTCGCTGCGACCCCGGGGCGCTGTGTGGGCGATCACCGGCACGACACTTGCGTTCGCGGCCATCCACCTCGCAGGGCTCATGGGCGGGGCAACGCTCGAGGCGGCACACTGGCGCAAGCGCTCCTCGGGGGCCTCCCGCTCGGGCTGGCCTTCGCCGGGTCTGAGGCCGTCACCCGCTCCATCTGGCTGCTCGTTGTCATCCACACGGTCAACAACTTCACGTCCTATCTCATGAGTGGCCACTGGGAGGCCGTGAGCCAGGATACGACTCGCTTCGCGCTCGTCGGAGTCCTCCAACTCGGGCTGGTGGTCGGCGCCGGTCGCCCACGGCGTCCGGTTCCTCTGGCGCTTCAGTCGAGTCGGGTGACCTTGAAGGAGCAGGATCGCAGGGTCTGGGAGCTGGTCCCAGGGCTCCCACCCCGCCGACGCACCGCGTGGGCATGCCACGCATCGCGGGCGCGGGCGCGAGGCGGACGATGCCGACGTCGACGAGCGAGGGTCCCTCGCCGCGCACGATCACGTCGAATCACGCGTCGCCGACGAACCTGTGACTCCCGACGAGCGCCCGCCATGCGGCGGCGTGAGGTCGGCTCAGACCCCTCACGGCCGAGCTGTTCGTCACCGTCGGGACCGTCAAGGCGCACGTCTATTCGATCTGCGGCAAGGTCGGCGCGGGGAACCGCGCAGGCATCGCTCGCGACCGCGAGCGGCATATGCTCGACGAACCGCCGGCAAATCAACCGCCGCATTGACCCTGCATGTGCGCCGTGCCGGTTGACGCGCAGCCTTCTCGGCGAGAACTGGCCGTCGGAGCCAGGGGCAGCGGAGAAGGGCGATGGCCACCAACGGTTCGGAGTCGACCGGGCCGGCGTCCCGTCCGTGGCTCCGCCACGCCCGGACACTCCCACGTCGCACGCAAGGAAGGAGTCGAGCGATGTCCGACGTCATCGAGGCGACTGGGCTGACCAGGCGATACGGCTCTCGCCGGGGGGTGGCCGACCTCAGCTTCAGCGTCGCCCAGGGGGAAGTCTTCGGCTTCCTCGGCCCGAACGGTGCCGGCAAGACGACGACGATCCGCCTGTTGCTGGGGGCGATCCGTCCCCACGGGGGCAGTGCCCGTGTATTCGGTTTCGACACCTGGTCGCAGGCAACGGCGGTCCACCGCAGCCTTGCCTCCCTGGGAAGTGACCCGGGGTTCCTCGGCCAGCTGACCGTCGAGGAGCAGCTGGATTGGCTGGCCGGCCTCCGCGGGCTTCCGCGAGGCGCGTGGCGACGACTGGCCGAGCGCCTCGAGCTCGACCGCAGCACCCGGATCCGCAAGCTTTCGCGTGGCAACCGTCAGAAGGTCGGGGTGGTCTCGGTCTTCATGGGGCACGAGCGCCTGCTCGTGATGGATGAGCCGACGAGCGGCCTCGACCCGCTCATGCAGCGCGAGTTTCTCTCGTTGGTCTCAGAGGCGAAGTCCGAAGGCCGGACGGTGTTCCTGTCCTCGCACAACCTGCCCGAGGTGGAGCGATGCTGCGACCGGGTGGCAGTGATCCGGGACGGGCGTGTTGCCGAGGTCGGGCCCGTGCAGGCGCTGCTCGGCGAGCACTGGCGGTCGGTCAACCTCGTTCTCTCGGAGGTGCATCCGCCAGGTGTGTTCGCGATGCCCGACGTGCAGGTGATCGCCGATACGGGTCGCGAGGCCCACCTGATGGTTCGCGGTGACGTGCGCCCGTTGCTGCGGCGGATCGTCGACCTCGAGGTGCGGGACCTGGCCATCACCACGCCCGACGTCGAGGACGTCTTCCTCCGCTTCTACGGCGCAGAGGGCACCGCGGTCGTGCCTGCCGGCGACGTCGCCAAGCGATGCCGCGTGACCGAGGAGATCTCCGATGAACGCGCTCGTCCTCCGTCTCGAGATCCGGCGAAGTCGCGTCCTGCTCTTCTGGCTCGCCCTCACCGCGGTCCTCTACGCGGTGTTCATGGCCGCCTACTACCCGACCCTCGTGGCCGACACCGAGCTCGTCGACACGATGATCAAGAACTTCCCGAAGGCGATGATCGCGGCGTTCGGGATCGAGGGGAACCTCGCCGACCAGGGAACCTACTTCAACGTCTACCTGCTCTCGATGGTCTGGCCACTGCTGGCCGCCATCGCGGCGATCCTGATCCCGACGCGAACGCTCGGCGCGGATGTCGAGCACGGCTTCCTGGAGCTGCCGCAGGCGACGCCCGTCTCGCGGACCCGGTACCTGGTGACGGCGATCGCGGCCCAGTCGTCGTGCTGGCCACGCTCGTGACCGCGACCGTGGCGGCCATCGTCGGAACGCTCCTCGTCGTCGGAGTCACCGTCGATCTCGCCCGCTGGGGTCTCGTCGCCGTCCTCGCCCTGTCGTTCGGCTGCGCGATCGCGGCGCTGACGACGCTGCTCTCGGTGCTGACGCTCAGTCGCGGTCAGGCCGGCGGTCTGGTCGCCGGACTCCTCGTCGCGATGTACCTGGGCCACACGATCGCGAGGCTCGCGCCGGATCTCGGCGCTGTCTCGTACCTGAGCGCCTTCCGCTACTTCTCGCCGGCCCCCGTCATCAATGTCGGGAGCGTCCCCGTGGAGGGGCTCGCGATCTTCGGGGCCGTGGCGGTGATCGCCTGGACTGGCGCGATACGCGCATTCGGTCGCCGAGACCTGCTGAGGTGATCGCGATCGCGAGGTCCGCTCCCTCGACGCTCCGATCCCTTGCATCCCCGCCCGAAATCAACCCTCCGTATCCATCCCCGGATGGATGCGGGTGCCGGTGGTTGAGCGACACGCTCCTCGTGTGATCCGGCCAGCCATCGCGCCGGACCAGACGGAGGCTCGCGAATGGCGCCCTCGGCCAGCTACCGGATCCGCATCCGCTTCCAGGGCGAGCTCGGCCCGAGCTTCTCGGCGGTGTTCGCGGATCTCGAGGTGGGGCCCGAGCCCGACGGAACCACCCTCATCTCGGGCGACGTGCCCGACCAGGCGGCCCTGCACGGGCTGCTCGCCACGATCCGCGACCTCGGCCTGTCGCTCGTCTCGGTCGAGACCGTCGCGAGTCCTTCATCAGCGTCCCGAACAGGAGACTAGTCATGTCGCTTTTGCTCGGCCTCTTCCTCGTCCTCCACGGCGGCGTCCACGTCGGCTATCTGTGCAGCCGCTCGTGGCCCTTCGCCGCCGGCGATCCGTGGCTCGTCACCGGTCTCGGCGCCGGTTCCGACGCGGTCAACGCGATCGCCGCCGCGGTCGTGATCGTGACCTTCTTCTCCTTCCTGCTCGCCGGCCTGGCCACCGCGGCACCCCTGCCCCGGGCGTTCTGGGCGCCGCTCGTGACCGGCGGGTCGATCGCCTCGGCGATCGTGCTCGTCGTCTTCGTCACCCCCGGCACCCTGCCCGGCCTCGCGATCGATGCCGCGCTGCTGTGGGCGGTGCTCTCCGGCGCACGCCCGACGCCCTTCTTCGGCCGCCACGGCGACCGGGAGCGCCCGGGGCAGGTCCTTGGTTCCCGCTGAGGGATCGGCACCGCCCAGAGGAGCTGACCGATGAACGTGCTCATCGCCTACGCCACCCACCACGGCTCCACCCGCGAGATCGCCGAACGCATCGGGGGCCTGCTCGACCGCCGGGGACTCGGCGTCACGGTCGCGCGGGCTGACCAGGTTCGCGACATCCGCCCGTTCGACGCCGTCGTGGTCGGCAGCGCCCTGTACTGCGGATGGCTCAAGGAGGCCACCGAGCTCGTCAAGCGCAACCGCCATGCGCTTGCCGCGCGCCCGGCCTGGCTGTTCAGCAGCGGCCCCCTTGGCACCGAGACGATCGACGTCAAGGGTCGCGACGTCCGGGAAGCCGCCGTCACGAAGGATGTCGCCGAGCTCATCTCCGCGATCCGTCCGCGAGGCCACCAGGTCTTCTTCGGCGCCTACGACCCAACGGCCGCACCCGTCGGGTTCCTCGAGCGGACGATGCGGCTCGCGCCGCGCGGCTGCAACGTCCTGCCCGCCGGCGACTTCCGTGATTGGGCGGAGATCGAGGGGTGGGCCGCCGCCATCGCCGACGAGCTGGCGACCCGACTCGGGCATCCCGTCGCGAGCGGCAGCGCCACCCGCCTGAGGCGAGCGAGGCACCAAGCATCCCGCCCGTCGATTTACCATCGCACATCGAACGAAGAGAGGATCCTCGTGGCTACCGCAACG
Source organism: uncultured Chloroflexia bacterium (assembly GCA_963827965.1). GTDB lineage: Bacteria > Chloroflexota > Limnocylindria > Limnocylindrales > CSP1-4 > CTSoil-043. Next base: position 161,693 of record CAWHCW010000002.1, read on the forward strand.
CAACGAAGCGCATCTCCCGTCGGCATCGCCGGCGACACGACACGGAACCGCAGCCTGACCAGCGAAGCCGTGTGGAACGAGATCTCGAAGGCGTCGTTCGCGATCGTGGCCTACGTCACGCCCGCCGGCGAGCCACGCTGCAGCGGCATCAGCTTCAAGTCCTCGGGCCGGCGGCTGTACCTGGCCGTCGATCCGGACAGCTGGAAGGCGAAGCACATCGCGGCCGGCGGGCGGGTCTCGGTGACCGTGCCGGTGCGCCGTGGCGGAATCCTGACGCTGCTCCTCCCGATACCGCCCGCCACCATCAGCTTCCAGGCGACAGCGGTCGTCCATCCGGCAGGTCCGATCGACGAGTCACCGTGGCTGCCGAAGGAGCTGGCGTCGCTCCTGCCCGTGGATCGTCGGACCCTCGTGCGCGTCATCGAGCTCATCCCCGAGGGCGAGTTCCTGACCTACGGGATCGGCGTCTCACTCATGGACATGAAGCAACCGGACGTGGCACAGGGCCGCGTCGCGGTCGGATAGGGGCATGGCGACTCGGAGCTGGCCACGGGTGGCCGCCTACCTCGCCCCGGCCTGGTCGTTGGGCTACGGGCTCCTCGCCCTGGCCTGGGCGCTCGGCGCCGGCGGATATCCGTTCGACGAGGCCGTCGACCCGGATGCGCGCCTGTCACTCCTCGGCGGCGTGGCGCCGCAGGTCGGCGCTGCGGGCCTCGCGGCGCTGGCACTGCTGGGCGCCGTCGTGGGCGCCGCGATGGTTGCTGGCCGTGGCCACGGCATTGGTCGCCTGCTCGCGATCGGCCTCGGAGGGCTCAGCGCCGTCACGTTCGCGGTCCTGCTGCCCGATTTCCGCGTCCTCGTCACCATGGCCTACACGCCCATCCTCCTGGTCCTCGCACCGTTCGGCTGGCCGCCGGGCGTCAGCCTCGCATCGGAGCTCAGCTGGCCCCTCGTTCATCAGCTCGTCGTGATGGCAGGCGGCATCGCGTGGGCCGGGGCGACGATCCGCTACCGACGGCGGACGGCCGGCGCCTGCGAGCGATGCGGCCGAGTTCCGAGCGCGCCCCACGAGCACGAAGTCGCCTGGGCCTTCCGGTGGGGTCGCCGGGCCGTCGCGGTGGCGGTGGTCATCCCGCTGCTCTACGTGGCCACCCGCTGGGCGTGGGCGCTCGACATCCCGCTGGGCATGCCGGCGGACGACCTTCGCGCCTACGTCGGCAACCAGCGGCTCGGCGGCGTGCTGCTGGCCTCCGTCGCCGCCCTCGGTGCGCTCCTGACGACCGGCCTTGTCCGGCGCTGGGGCGAGGTCGTGCCCGGCTGGGTGCCCGCCATCGGCCGGCGACGGATCCCGCCCGGACTCGCGATCGTGCCGGCCTCCCTGATGGCGATCGTCATCACGTCGGCTGGCGTGGCGTTCGTGCGCAGTGTCCTCGTCGGCGAGCTGCCGTTCCTGATAGACGAATGGGGCGTGATCGGGCCCACCCTCCTGTGGGCGATCTGGGGCCTGGCCCTCGGCGTTGCGACCCTCGCCTACTCCTACCGGCGCCGGGGGAGGTGCGGGACGTGCGGCGGCGGGGGCAGTGGGCGCGAGGAGCGGTGATGTGTCCGGGGCGACCCCTGCTGCGAATGCCCTCGGTCCTCCCGTCGCTTCGTCGCCCCTGAAGATCCGCGACTTCCGACTCCTTTGGCTCGGGGAGGCGATCTCGGCCCTCGGTGACCAGTTCACGATCGTCGCGCTGCCATGGCTCGCGCTCCTCATGACCGGCAGCGCGCTGGCGCTGGGCACGGTTCTCGCCGTCATGGCGATCCCCCGAGGGCTGCTCATGCTCGTGGGCGGCGTGTTGGTCGACCGGAAGTCCCCCCGCCGGTTGATGATCGCGGCGAACCTGGTGCGTCTGGGCACGGTCGTCGCGCTCGGGTCGCTCGTGCTCTGGGGAGCCGTCGAGGTGTGGATGCTGTACGCGTTCGCCCTCGCCTACGGCGTGGCCGACGCGATGTTCTTCCCGGCGCAGCATGCCATCGTTCCCGCCCTTGTCGACGAGAGCCGGCTCCAGCAGGCGAACGGGATCGTCCAGGGCACAGGGCAGCTCGCGCTGTTCGCCGGGCCGGCGATCGCGGGCTTGTTCGTCGCCACGCTCGGGGCGAGCGGCAGCACGCCGAACCTCTCGGGGCTCGGCGCGGCACTCCTCGTCGACGGCCTGAGCTTCGCAGGCTCCCTGACGACGTTGCTGTTCATCCGGGGCGGCTCTGCCGGCGGCGGTGCCGGCGAGCGAATGATCGATGCGATGAGGGCCGGCATCGACTTCGTCTGGCGTTCCCCGACAAAGCGCTTCGTCCTGTTGTTCGTGATGGCCATCAACCTGCTCGTCGTGGGGCCGTTCACGATTGCCGTCCCGCTGATCTCGTATGCCCGCCTGCCCGAGGGTGCCGCGGCATTTGGCGCCATCCTCTCGGCGATGGGCGGAGGGGCGCTCCTCGGCATGCTTGCGGCTGGCGCGCTGCCATCGCCCCGGCCGGCCCTGTTCGGCCCGACCGTGCTGTCCGTCCTTGCCATCACGGGGCTCGGCGTCGCGGCACTGGCGTTCACGGGCTCGATGCTGGCCGCGGTCGTGATTGCCGCGGTGATGGGAACAGCCAGCGGCTACGGCAACATCCTGCTCGTCACCTGGACACAGCGGCGCATCCCGCGAGCCCTCATGGGACGGGTCATCAGCCTGATCGGCCTTGCCTCGACGGCGCTGGTGCCGGTCTCGCAGGTCATCACCGCGATGACGGTGCAGGTCAGCCTCGACGCCACCCTGTTGCTGGCCGGGGGCGCCCTGACGCTGATCGCCGTCCTGAGCGCGGTGACGCCGACGGTCCGGACGATGGGCCTCGAGCCGACTCTCCGGGAGGCGTCCGTGCCGTCGGCGCAGCCTGGCTCGTCCTCGCAGCGGGCTTCGTCCTGACATCCAAGGGGACCTCGGCCGTCGACCGAGGCGCTCGCCCGGCACCGGATCGCGCCTTCCGAATTCAACCCCCCGGTCCGTCCAACGATGGATGTGCCAGGTGCCGGTTGAGCCCCATCCTGCTCTCCGTTGGCGCTGCAGCAGTCGACGCCCCGTGTGACCGTCACGGGCCCGCCGCAAGCACCGACCCGCGCAAGTCATCATGGGAATGGCAATTCGCGATCGAGGAGGCTCCGATGACCAGGGTTCAAGTTGTCTACGCCAGCCGTCACGGTGGCACGGCCGGGATCGCCGCCCGGATCGCCGAGGTTCTGCGGACCGAAGGCGCAAGCGCCGTGGTCGCCGACGCCGCCGAGCGGCCCGATCCGGCAGGCTTCGACGCGTACGTGATCGGCAGCGGCGTCCAGATCGGCAAGTGGCACGGAGAGGGGTTCGAGTTTCTCGAGCGGAACCAGTCGACGCTCGCCACGCGGCCGGTGTGGCTCTTCAGCAGCGGGCCCCTGCCCGGCTCGACGAAGGAGACGGCGGCGACGGATCCGCTGACGAATGCCCTGGGCCCCGAGGAGGGACCGGGGAGCGGCGGTCGCAAGAAGATCGCCGCGCTCTCGGCCGCGATCCACCCTCGCGACCATCGCGTCTTCCAGGGCGCCTTCGACCCGAACGACCCCCCCAAGTCGATGCAGGAGCGGCTGGTTCGCCTGATGCCGGCAGCGAAGAAGATCCTCCCCGCCGGCGACTTCCGCGAGTGGCACGCCATCGAAGCCTGGGCCCACGAGATCGCGGCGGAGCTGGTCGCCAAGGTCCCTGCCGGCTGAGCTTCCGGCTACGGCGTCATCGACTCGGTCAGGCCGAAGCCGCGGAGGCGGAGCCAAACGCGCGCCTCCGTCTCAGGAGCGGACGACCTGCTCGCCATGAATCTCGCCCTGCCACGCACCGGTTGGGACGCGGCGCTCCTCGATGAACGCCTTGAACCGTTCGAGGTCACCCTGGATCTGGCGGTCGAGGAGCCCGGCCGCATCCCCGATGTGCTCGACGATCCCGTCGGGCTGCGCCTCGATCGAGAGCGTCACTCGTGTATGGCCGCCATCAAGCGGCGCGAACAGCACGGCGCCGGCGTTCTTGGTGCCCTGCGTGCTCTTCCAGGCGATCCGCGTGTTGGGCGTCTGGTCGACGATCTCGGCCGTCCATTCCTCGCGCTTTCCGGCGATCTTCACCCACCACGTCAGCGTCTTGTCGTCGTGCTGGACCACTCGTTCGACGCCCTCCATGAAGGATGGGAACGACTCGAACTGGGTCCACTGGTCATACGCGGCCTCGACCGGGACATCCACCACAATCTGCTTTTCCACGCGCGACATCCACATCTCCTCCTGGACTGTCGGGGCCGACGGGCGTCGCCCGGCGACGCTCAGGGTGCATGTCGGCAGGGCCCGAACGGACCGGCGCCAGCGGCTGCGGCGTTGCAGTCGCCTCAAAAGGCCGCTCCGGCCGCCCCAGCGCCCGTGTGATCGACGGCGGTCCTCGTCTTCCTGACGGTTCGGTCCGCGATGGGTCGTGGCGTTCGGCCGAACAGACTCGTCAACTGACGCGCCGCTTGACGGGCGCCATCCCATCTGTAACAGTAATGGTGATTGGTCGTAGAAATGACCATCCGCGACGCCACCCGGAGATGCGGCGAGCTCCGGGTGCCCCGCGACTTCCGCTGCCACCTCAACCTCGAACGATCGGACCGGCCAATGAGGGCGATCCCGCCCCACGTCCCGAAGCAGCACTGACCGATGGCACCGGCCGCCCTCGACACACTCGGCGCCGTCCTTCCGGAATACCGGCCTCTGCTGACCGACCAGCTGTTCCTTCGCTATGGGCTGACCGGACATCTCGAGGCACGGGAGAACGAGCATGACTGACATCGAGACGACCGTGATCATCGGCGCGAGCCTCGCGGGCGTGAACGCGGCCGAAGCCCTGCGCAAGGAGGGCTATGACGGCCAGATCGTGATGTTCGGCGAGGAGCCACAGCCGCCATACCTGCGGCCGCCGCTCTCGAAGGAGTACCTGCGGGGCGAGGGCGAGCTGGACCACGTGTTCGTGCATCCCGAGGCGTGGTACGCGGAGCAGCGGATCGAGCTGCGTCTGTCGACTCCGATCCGCGCCATCGATCCGGCGACACGCGGAGGTCGTGCTCGACGACGGACAGCGCCGTCGCATTCGACCGCCTGCTGATCGCGACTGGCGCCGCGCCGCGACGGTTGACCATCCCAGGAAGTGACCTCGCCGGCGTCCACTACCTGCGCACGTTGGAGGATGCCGACGCGATCCGTGATGCCATCACCGGAGCACACCGCGTGGTCGTGATCGGTGGGGCTGGATCGGCGCCGAGGTCGCGGCGTCGGTTCGTCAGCTCGGCCTGCCCGTCGCGATGATCGCCGACGGTTCCGTTCCCCTCGAGCGCGTGCTCGGGACCGAGGTCGGGACCGTCTACCGCGACCTCCACGCCGAGCATGGCGTCGAACTGGTCATGAACCAGCGCGTCGTGGCATTCCGCGGTCGGAGCGCGGTCGAGGCCGTCGAGACGGCCGACGGCACGCGGATCGAGGGCGACCTCGTCGTGGTCGGGGTCGGCGCACAGCCGCGAACGGAGCTCGCCGACGACGGCCGGGCTCGAGGTCGGCGACGGGATCCTTGTCGACGAGCACCTCGAGACGAGCGTGCGCCGGGATCTTCGCCGCCGGGGACGTCGCCGCGGCGTGGCATCCGTTGCTCGGGGCGCGGATCCGCGTCGAGCACTGGGACAACGCGCGGCGCCAGGGCCGGGCGGCGGCCCGCAACATGCTCGGCAAGGTCGAACCGTATCTTCGGCTCCCGTACTTCTACTCCGACCAGTACGACCTCGGCATGGAGTACGTCCGGGTACGCGCCGACGTGGGACCGGGTCGTGTTCCGGGGCGAGCCCTCCGAGCCGCGCGTTCGTCGCCTTCTGGCTCAGCGATGGCCGCGTCGTGGCCGGCATGAACGCCAACGTCTGGAAGGTCAACGACGCCATCGCGGCGATCGTCCGGTCTCGCGGAGAAGGTGGACATCGAGCGTCTCGTCGACCCGTCGTCCCGCTCGACGATCTCGAGTCACTGCTGGCTCGCGGGCAGAGCATGGGCTGCGCCGAACGTCGCACATCGTGACTCGGGCGTCGCCCGTCTGACACCCATGGAGAGGTCAAGGTCATGTTGGTACGGATCGGCAACGCGTCGGACGTCCGTCGATGGGACGATGCACGTCTTCGACGTCGCGGGGACAAAGGTGAACGTGTCGAACGCGGACGGTCACCTGTACGCGTTCGATGACACCTGCACGCACGCGGGGTGCTCGCTCGCGGACGGGGGAGCTGGACGGGACCACGGTGACCTGCGCCTGCCATGGCAGTCAATTCGACGTGACCACTGGCGCCGTCCTGCGCGGACCGCCCAGCGGCCCGTTCGTTCCCGGGCCGTGCAGGTCGAGGGCGCGGACCTGCTTGCCGAGGCGTGAGGAGAATGCTCATCCGGGTCTCGGGCGTCAGGCGACCAGGGCTGCGGCGGCGTCCGCTTCGAGGCAGCCTACCGGGTCACCCCGAGCGGCGAGAGACCCTCTGGCCGCACGCGATCCTTCGGGACCTGATCGGCTGAACAGGCGCCGAGCGAGCGTCAGTCGGCGTGCTCGTGCGCCTCGCCGTGCTCCTCGTGGGGACCGGCCGAGGCGCAGGCGTAGAGCTTGTGGGACCAGACCTCGAGGCCGAGCATCGCCTCCACGTACTGGCGGGCGGACGCGACACCCTCGCCGGCGTGGTGCTTGAGGGTCATCGCCCGCCCGAACCGCTCGAGGACCTCGCGGCGGACCTTCTCGGTCAGGACCTGGACCAGCTCGTCGGGCGAGCCTGACTCGATCGCCCGCTCGGCGACCGGCACGACCGGCCCGAATCCCAGGCCCGCCGGCTTGAGGCCCGTGTACGGTGCACCCTCGCCGGCGCGATGGACGCGGACCGCAGCCTCATAGAAGTAGAGGTCGGCGAGTTCGTTCGCCGCGGCGTTGCCATCGTGGGCCGCGAGCGTCCGCTCGAACGCCGCGAGGACCTCGGCCTCACCATCGGTCTTCACGTACGGGAGGATGAGCTTCGGGTCGCGCTCGGCGAGCGCCCGCTTCGCAGCCAGGACGACCGGACCATCCATCGAGTCACAGTGCGGAGGCATCCGACGATCTCCTTTCGGGTACGGCTTCAGGCGCCCGACGGCGCCACGTTCACGGACTTCCGGCTACGGCGTCATCGACTCGGTCAGGCCGAAGCCGCGGCGGCGGAGCTCCTCGGCGTAGAGCGGGCCCGGCACCGCGATCTCGGCCGGGTGCGCGCCGCGTGGCGTCACGCCCCGGGCGTTCAGGATGGCCTTGATCGAGCCGTCCCAGCCCGTCGTCCGCTCCATCGCCGTGAACCCGGTCGCCTCGTCGAAGCGGTCGATCAGCTCGACGACGACCTGGGCCGCGTGCCCGTCGCGTCGCCCCTTCGCCAGCACCCGGACGATCACCAGGTCCGGTTCGCCGGGCTGCGCCCGCAGCTTCGGGTCGAGGAGGGCGTGGAGGACCTCGCGGGGGACGACGGGCGCCCCGCCGACCTCGATCGGCTCGGTCTCGAGGAGGCCGGCGTCCATGTAGGCCTTCCAGGCGGCGAAATGGCCGGGCCAGCGGAGGGTCTTGTTCCAGAGCGTCCGCAGCTTCCCCTCGAAGGTCCACGGCATCGTCGAGGTGCCGCCCCCGGCGACGAAGGCCTCCATCCGCCCGATCGGCGCGGGGAAGTCGACGGTCTCGTAGTCCTCCTCGCGGAACGTCGGGCACCTCGACGCGCTGTCCGTCGCGGAGGAAGTGGGCGACGCCGTGGTACTCGTTCGTGAGGCCGGCGATGTTGAAGGTGAGGATGTAGTTGAAGGGCGGCTTCGGATGGAGCGGGTTGCCGCCGTCCCAGAACGTGACCTCGTCCGTCTCGTCGAGGAGCGACATCGCGTAGACGCTGAGGCTCGTGCCCATCCCCGGGACCTGGCCGCAGTCGGGGATCATGGCGATGCCGGCCGCCTCGGCCTCGGGCGAAAGCGCGAGCTGACGGCGCACGAGGTCCGTGTTGCCGCCAAGGTCGGTCATGCTGGCCCGGGCCTCGATCGCCACCCGGGCGATGGCCGGGTTCAGCCAGTACGGCACGGCGGACAGGAAGGAGTCGACGTCGTCGAGGAACCCCCGCAGCGCCACCGGATCGGCCGCGTCCACGGCGAACGGATGGGCGATCTCGCAGCCCGCGAGGGCGTTGACGCGGGCGGCGGCCCGGCTTGCAGCCGCGAGGTCGACGTCGGCGATCTTGACGCGGGCCGCGTCGCCGAAGCGGGCCATGTCGTACGCGGCGGCGGTGCCCTGCCGTCCGGCGCCGACGACTGCGTAGGTGAAGCTCACGAGATCGCTCCTGTCGGGTGGGCCTGCGCGCGAGAGGACGCCACGGACAGCCTACCGGTCCCGGGAATCGAACGAGCGCCGGTCCCTGGGGTTCCGGCGCTCGGATGATTGCGGGCCGATGGCGGACCGGCAGTGGCGCTCAGCGCGACCCCGTGCGGTTCGCGGCGACGTGCGAGCTCCACTCGGAGGGGCGCGTGTCCGGGGACGCGCTGCTGCCCTGCCAGCCGCACTCGCAGGTGACCATCTGGAGCCGGTGGCGGTACTCGGCGATCACGTGGCGGGGACCCGGATCGATCACCGGTCGGCGGGGAATGGGAGATGCCATGGGCGGTGGCCTCCGTTGGTCCGAGCGGCGGGCACTCCGCGGGGACAGGAAACTCCGGGCGGACGGCAGTGCCGCCCGTCGCGTCGGGAAGTGTCAATCGTACTCCATTTGGCCAGATTCCGGTTCCGCGGCTGGACCACCAGGCCGCCGGCCCGCGTCGCGCGGTACGCTGGCCCGGGACGCCGGCGTTCGTCGGCCCCATCTGCCGCAGGAGGTCCTGCCATGGCGTCCGACGAGTCGCCCCCCTCCGCATCGGCCTGGTCGCCCACGACCACAAGAAGCGCGACCTCGTCGAGTGGGCGCGCTACAACCTCGCCTTCCTGGCCCGCCACGAGCTGTGGGCGACGGGCACGACCGGCACCCTCCTGGAGCGCGAGCTGGACCAGCCCGTCGGGAAGCTCCAGAGCGGGCCGCTGGGCGGCGACCAGCAGATGGGCGCCCTCATCGCCGAGGGCAAGATCGACTTCCTGGTCTTCTTCTCGGATCCGCTCGAGCCGCAGCCCCACGACCCCGACGTGAAGGCCCTCCTCCGCCTGGCGGTCGTGTGGAACATCCCGATCGCGTGCAACCGGGCCTCGGCCGACCTCATGGTCTCGTCGCCCCTCCTGGAGGGCAGCTACGTGCGAACGCAGCCCGACTACGGGACGTACATCGGACGCGCCGTGGAAGATGGCGGCCCGGCCTGAGGTCCGCCGTCCGGACTGGTGACGGCGTGCCGCGGCCCGCCGCCGGGGCCGCTCCGCCCGGCCGGGGCCGCTCCGCCCGGCCGGGCCCGCGCGGCAGGCGTACGCTGGCCGCGAGCACCAGCCAGCGAGGGACGTCATGACCGCCGCCGCACCGCACGCTCCCGTCGCCACCCGGACCGAGTCGGACTCGATGGGCCCGATCGAGGTCCCCGCCGACCACTACTGGGGCGCCCAGACCCAGCGCTCCCTCCACCACTTCGCGATCAGCCGGGACACGATGCCCGTCCCGATCGTGCGCGCCTTCGGCATCCTCAAGCGGGCCGCAGCCGAGGTGAACGCCGACCTGGGCCTGCTCCCCCCCGACAAGCGCGACCTGGTCGTCCGGGCGGCCGGCGAAGTCGTCGACGGGACCCTTGCCGGGGAGTTCCCGCTCCGCGTCTGGCAGACCGGCTCCGGAACCCAGTCGAACATGAACGTCAACGAGGTGATCGCGGGCCGGGCCAACGAGCTGGCGACAGGGTCGCGGGGCGGCAAGGCGCCGATCCACCCGAACGACCACGTGAACATGAGCCAGTCGTCGAATGACACGTTCCCGACGGCGCTCCACATGGCCGTCGCCGCGGAGATCGAGGAGCGCCTCATCCCGTCCGTGACCGCCCTCCGCGACGCCCTCGACGCCAAGGCGCAGGCGTGGATGGGGATCGTGAAGATCGGCCGCACCCACCTCCAGGACGCCGTCCCGCTGACCCTGGGCCAGGAGTTCTCCGGCTACGTCGCGATGCTCGACGGCGACCTCGGCGCGGCTGCGGGCCGTCCTCCCGGGCCTCCACGAGATCGCCCTCGGCGGCACCGCCGTGGGGACCGGCCTCAACGCCCACCCCGCGTTCGCCGAGCGCTCCGCCGCCCGGATCGCCGAGCTGACCGGCCTCGGCTTCGTCTCCGCGCCGAACAAGTTCGCCGGGCTCGCCGGCCAGGAGGCGACCGTCTTCGCCTCGGGTGCCCTCAAGACCCTGGCCACGAGCTGCATGAAGATCGCCAACGACGTCCGCTGGCTCGGCTCGGGGCCGCGGGCCGGCCTGGGCGAGCTGCGGCTGCCGGAGAACGAGCCGGGCTCCTCGATCATGCCCGGCAAGGTGAACCCGACCCAGAGCGAGATGCTCACGATGGTCGCCGTCCAGGTGATGGCCTACGACGTCGCGGTCGGGATCGCCGGCAGCCAGGGCAACTTCGAGCTCAACGTCTTCAAGCCGATCATCGCCCACGACCTGCTCCACGGCATCGAGCTGCTGACGGACGGCTGCCGCTCGTTCCGGGAGCACTGCATCGAGGGCCTCGAGGCCGACGAGGAGCGGATCGCCGACCACGTGGCGAGCTCGCTGATGCTCGTCACCGCGCTCGCCCCGCACATCGGCTACGACAAGGCGGCGAAGATCGCCAAGACGGCCCACCACGAGGGCTCGACCCTCCGGGCGGCGGCGGTCGCCTCCGGCTTCCTGACGGCCGAGGAGTTCGACGCCTGGGTCAAGCCGGAGGAGATGACCCGCCCGACGCTGGCGGGGTAGACGCGCGACGGCCGGGTCAGCTGAAGAGCCGGCGCAGGCCCGGCAGCGGTCGGCGTCCGTTCTCCGCCCGGGTGGCAGCCTCCAGCCTGGCGACAGCGGGCGTCAGGGCCACCCGGAGCTCATCGGTCGCCGCGCGGGCGGCGCGCATGCCGGCTGGCGTGGTCGGGTCCGGGCCCGGCGGCGCCAGCGGGTCGAGGACGAGCAGGCGGTAGCGCGTCCCCAGGCCCGTCTCCAGGAAGCCGGCGATCGCGACCGGGACGAGCGGCACGGCGCCGGCGGCGGCGAGCCAGGCCGCCCCCGGGGCGATCGTGCGGGTCGTGCCCGGCGCGCTCGGTGGCCCCTTCTCGGGGAAGACCACCAGGCAGCAGCCGCGGGCCAGGACGGTTCGTGCGTCGGCAAGGTGCTCCGCGACGGCTCCGGGCGTGACCCGCGGCGAGATCGGGATCATCCCCAGGCGCGGCAGGAGGCGCCGCCGCCACCACGAGCGGACCATCGTCCGGCCGTCGCCGAACCAGGTGAGCCGGGGCGCGTCGCGGGGCCACGTCAGGAGCAGCAGGAAGGGGTCGATCCAGCCCCGGTGCGGGGCGACGGCGACGACGCAGGGGACGACCCGTCCGGCCGCATCGCGCGGCAGGCGCTCATAGCCGGCGGCCCGGATCCGCCATCCCACGAGCGCGAACCCGGAGCGGACGATGAGCCGGACGAGGCGATCCAGCCACCCCGGGCGCGCCGACAGGCCGCCGAGCGCTGCGCGCATCCGCTCGCCCTCCGCCCGGATCGCCGCCGCCTCGGTTGGCACGTCATCCTCCCCGTCCCCCCCGGCCAGCATACGGCGGACCATGGTGGTGCACGTGGTGGCGTGGTCCCGCGGCGGCCGGCCAGGCGACCGGGTCGCGGTGCGCGGTCAGGCGGCCGGCGCCGAGGCCCTCGGGGTCAGAGGCAGGCGGCGAGGATCCCCGCGATCTCGACGTCCGCCAGGACGACCGGGTTCGTGCGCATGCTGCTGCCGCGACTCTCGGCCACGAGCCCGGGGAGGTCGCGCGGCGCCGCGCCGAAGTCCGCCAGGCGGGGGATCCGGAGCGCGATCGTCCAGGCGTCGAGGGTCGCCTGCAGCGCATCCAGCGCCTGGTCGTCGGGGAGCGCGCCGTCGCCTGCCATGATCCGTCCGGCTTCGGCGTAGCGGCCCAGCGCCGACGAGCCGGGCGCCCGGGCGGCGAGCGCCGCGAGGTTCGCTCGCGTCGTCGCCGCCAGCAGGATCCCGCAGCCGGTCCCGTGGGGCACGGGGAGCGCCGCTCCGAGGGCCGCCACGATGCCGTGGACCGCGCCCAGCCCGGCATTGGCGAGGGCGATCCCGGAGCAGCAGGCTGCCCAGGACATCGCCGCCCGGGCCGCCGCGCTCGCCTCCGGCGGCGATCCCGCCGCGGCCGCCGCGTGCCAGGCGGGCAGGGCGCCGGCCGCGGCCTCCAGGCCTGCCCGGGCGATCGCGTCCGTGAACGGCGAGGCGCCCGTGGAGGTGAACGCCTCCAGCAGCTGGGTCACCGCGTCCATCCCGTCGCCCGCGACGACGGCCGCCGGGCAGCCGGCGAGGAGGTCGGGGTCCAGGAGCGCCACCTGGGCTACCAGGCGCTCGTCGCGGAACGACTTCTTGAACGGCGGCGTCCCGCCGGCGGCCCCCGGCAGGCGCCCCGCGAGGACCGCGTTCTTCGTCACCTCGCTGCCGGTCCCGGCCGTCGTCGGCACGGCGACGAACGGGGTGGCGGGCCCGGGGTAGGGGATCCCGCGGCCGACGCCCTCGAGGTGGTCGAGGGCGACCGTCCCGCTGCGGAGGAGGCCGGCGATGGCCTTGGCGGCGTCCAGCGCGCTCCCGCCGCCGATCCCCACCACGACATCCGGCGGATCGGAGCGCCGGGCGGCCACCGCCCCGTCCACGATCTCCGGCGATGGCTCCCCGGCGACCGCGACGTGGTCCCAGGCCAGGCCGGCGGTCTCGAGGCCGGCGACCAGCGGCGCCCAGGCGGCGCTCTCGCGGAACGAGCGCGTCCCGCTGACGAGGAGGACGCTGCGGCCCAGCGAGGCGACGAGCGCCGGCAGCTCGGCGATGCGGCCCGGCCCGACGACGAGCCGCGGCAGGCGGGCGACGGCGAACGGCGGAGGCGCCGCGTCCCGGCCCACCGTCAGCCGACCCCGGGGTAGAGCCCCACGAAGGTTTCGCCGCGGCGGGCCTCGGCCATCATGGGGGCCACGACCTCGCGCCAGGCCCGGTAGTGGTCGGTCTCCTTGTGGGCGCCGGCGGCCGACACGTCCGCATACGCCTCGTAGATCACGAACCGGGTCGGGTCATCCGGCGCCTGGAGCACGTCGAAGCGGACGTTGCCGGGCTCCTTGACGGAGGCGAGGTGGTTCTCCCGGGTGGCGCTGATGAAGTCGGCGACGCGCCCGGGCACGACGCGGACATGGACGAGCGTGACGTGCATCGTCGGCCTCCCTGCGAACGATCGGCTCCGGGGGCAGGATACGCCGGAGCGCGGCTCGCTCGGCGCAGCATCGCGGGGGTCGCTGCCCGGCGCCCGCGCATGCAGGAGGTGCAGCTCATGGCCGGCGGATCCGTCCAGGTGGACTACTACTACCGGACCCGGTGGGGCGCCCACGCGGCGTTCGTCGATCTCTTCTTGCGCAACCACTGGCCCATCCTGCGCGAGCAGATCGCGGAGGGCCGCTTCCTCGACGTGACCATGCACGCGCCGCGCTTCCACGGCGACGGCCGGGCCGACTGGGACCTCATGGTCACGATCGTCTACCGCGACTGGGAGGCGATGGAGGCTCACGCCGAGACGGAGATCGCCGCCCGGCTCTATCCCGACCAGGCAACCTTCCGGGCCGAGGAGCTGCGCCGCTTCGAGCTCCTGGAGGCCCACTGGGACGTGCCGCTGGAGGCGATCCCGCTCCCGCGCTGACGCCCCGGCGCTTGCCCCGCGTGACGCCGGCGCGCCTGCGCCCGTGATGCCCGCGCGACTGCGCCCGTGACGGCGGCGCTGCGCCCGTGATGCCCGCGCGATGCGCACACGGGCATCACATCGAGGAGGGTGATCCTCAGCCCGGGTCTCGTCGGGTCCGTCGGGACCGGTGCTGCGTCCACGTGGCGTCCGCGTCCCAGCCCGACGAGGTTGACGGCCGCGCCGGCGGCCAGCAGCGCGGCGGCCACGACCATCGCGAGGTGGAACGCGTCGGTCGATGCCGCCCGGATCGCCACCGCGAGCTCGGTCGGGAGCCCTGCGGGCGGCGCCGCCAGGGGGACGATCCCGAGACCGGCCGCGGTGCCGGCGTCGAAGCCGGGGACCGCGGCGACGAGGGCCGGCGCGAAGGTCGCGGTGATCGCGATGAAGAGGGCCGCGCTCGCCAGCGGCGCCCCCACCCGCGAGATGGCGTTGTTGATCGCTGACCCGAGCCCGGCGCGGTGGACCGGGATCGAGCCCATGAGCGCCGTCGTGAGGGGCGCCACCAGCAGCGCGAGGCCGATCCCGAACAGCAGGCTGCCGGGCAGGACGTCCACGAGATAGGCGACCGGCGGCATGAAGCTCGCCGGGTTCCCGGGGTCGGCCGCCCAGCCCTGGCTCGTGGGCGGGATGCGGGCCAGCCAGAGCAGCCCGCCCGCCATCAGGAGCGGCCCGATCACCAGGAACGGCCGGGCCCCGATTCGCCCGGCGAGACGGCCCGCGGGCGTCGAGACGAGGGCGAGGAGGACGCCCGTCGGGACGCCCAGCACGCCCGCGGCGAGCGGCGTGTAGCCGAGGGTGCCCTGCAGGAAGAGGCTCTGGAACGTGAACGAGACGTAGAGCGCCCCGTAGATCACGAGGGTCGAGAGGTTGACGACCGCGAAGGTGCGCCGCCGGAAGAGCTCCAGGGGCACGAGCGGGTTCGGCCGGACCGCCATGAGCACGGGGAACGCCACCAGCGCGACGGCCCCGATCGCGAGCGCCGCAAACGCGACGGGGTCCTGCCATTGCCGCTCCTGGCCCCGCGTCGCCCCGAAGGCCAGCCCGCCCACGGCGACGATCGCGACGAATGCGCCCACCCAGTCCACCCGCCCGCTGGCGTGCTCGTCGCGCGACTCGGGCACCCGCCGCAGGGCCAGCACGGCGACGGCGACGAGGGGCAGGTTCACGAGGAAGGCCGCCCGCCAGGTGAGCGTCTGCACCAGCAGCCCCCCGACGAGGGGACCCAGGGTCGTGAGCACCGCCGTCGCCGCGGCCCACGAGCCCGATCGCCCGCCCGCGCTCCTCCCCCTCGAAGGTGGCGGTGATGATCGACAGTGCGCCCGGCACCAGGAGCGCACCCGCGGCCCCCTGGAGGAGGCGGAAGACGATGAGGAGCTCCATCGTCGGGGCGAGACCACAGGCGGTCGAGGCGACGCCGAACGCCAGGAGCCCGACGCCGAAGACGCGGCGGCGGCCGAAGGCGTCCGCCAGGGCCCCGGCGGGGATGAGCAGCGCGGCAAGGACCGCGAGGTAGCCGCCGCTGACGTAGGTCAGACCCTCCAGCTGGCCGACGAGGGTACCCGGCAGCTCGCGCCCGATCGTCTCGAGGGCGACGTTGACGACCGTCCCGTCGAGGAAGACGATCCCCGACCCGAGGACGACCGCGAGGAGGACGGGACCCCGCTGGAGCGTCGATGCCGACATCGCTGCCGTGGCTTCAGCGCTTCGGCGGCAGGGTTCGGACGTGGGCAATTGCCCGGTCCACCCATCCGTCGAGCGCGGTCGGCTCGGCAGCCATGTCCGCCGGCAGCACCACGTACTCCTTCATCGGGCGGCCCGGCATCGGCTCGAACGGAGCCGCTCCGGGTGTCGCCAGGAGCTCGGCGCGATCGTCCACGGGGAGCCGGACGATCCAGCGATCCTCGTGGAGGGCCGTCGTCATGTGGCCCCCGACGAACGCGGCGGGGTAGCCGAACATCTTCCGGGCGGTGAGCTCCGGGCGGCGCCCGATGAGCGCCTCGAATGCCGCCACGAGCTCCGGCGGCGACTTCTTCCAGGACGATCCGGCCATCTCCCCCTCCACGATGTCCGAGGAGTGTATGCGGATTGACCGCGTCAGCCCTCGGGCGCGAATCCGGCGCCGGCCACCGGCGTCGACCTGGTGGACGCGCGGCGTGAGGCCGGTGCGCCCCGGGTACGCGGCCAGGACGGCGGCCGTGAGCGCCGGCACCGCCCCGCGCTCGACCAGGTTGATCGTGCAGCCGCCGAACCCTGCTCCGGTCATCCGGGTCGCCACGACGCCGGGGACCGATCCCGCGATCTCGACGAGCGCGTCCAGCTCGGGCGAGACGACCTCGTAGTCGTCGCGCAGCGAGGCGTGGCTGGCCGCCCACAGCGCCCCGACGGCGGCCAGGTCGCCGCCGGCCAGCGCCTCGACCGTTTCCTCGACCCGGAGGTTCTCGGTGACGACGTGGCGGCAGCGCCGGTAGGTCTCCTCGTCGACGCGGGCCCGGACGGCGGGGAGCATGGCCGCCGTCACGT
The DNA here is from genome assembly GCA_963827965.1 of uncultured Chloroflexia bacterium. Taxonomy (GTDB): domain Bacteria; phylum Chloroflexota; class Limnocylindria; order Limnocylindrales; family CSP1-4; genus CTSoil-043. The sequence goes on from CAWHCW010000002.1 coordinate 178,190, forward strand.
CGCGCAGGGACTCGATCGCAGGGTCGTCCGCCGCGAGGACGGCCGCCGCGGCTTCGCACTGGGCCCGCCGCGCGTTGTACTGGCTCGTGCTGAGGCTCCGCGGGGAGCCCGTGTGGATCACCACCAGCGTGTGGGCGGCCAGGGGGAGGGCGACCGGCCGCCAGGCGAGGGACCGGCAGTCGAGGAGCATGGCCCCGCCCGCGACGCCGCAGGCGCTCGCGAACTGGTCCATGAGCCCGCAGTTGACGCCGACGTAGGCGTTCTCGGCGCGCTGGCAGATCCGGGCCAGCTCGAGCGGGTCGATGCGCCGCGGGATCGGCCGCGAGGGCCCAGGCCGAGGCCAGCTCGAGCGCCGCCGACGACGAGAGGCCGGACGCCCGCGGCAGCGTGGAGGTGAGCGTGCCCCGGAAACCGCGGACCGGGACCCCGGCCTCGGCGAGCGCCCAGGCCGTCCCCGCCACGTACGCGGCCATCCCGCCCGGGTTGGGGCCGCCGGCATCGAGGGCGAAGGAGGCGTGCTCCCCGGTGGCCTCGCTCGCGAGCTCGACTCGCCGATCGTCGGTCGGGACGAACGCGATCCGGATCTCGAGGTCGATCGCCGCCGGCAGCACGTAGCCAAGGTTGTAGTCGGTGTGCTCGCCGATGAGGTTGACGCGGCCGGGAGCCCGGACGACGGCGGCGGCCGGCCGGCCGGTCACCCCGCGGTCTCGACCGCCGGGACCACGACGAAGCCCGGGTGCTCCTCGCGCGCGGCCACCGCGACCGCCTGGAGCCGGACGGCGCTCGCCTCGGGCAGCGTGTCGTTGATGAAGAGGAGCGTCGAGGTCTCGACGGATGCCCGGATCTTGGTCAGTCGCGGCGAACGATGGGGCGGATAGAGCTCCACCGCGAGGTGCCAGTCCGTGGCTCCCCGCGGCGCCTCGTAGCACGACCATCATGTAGGGGAGCTCGAAGCCGAAGAGCCCGTTGTAGCGTGCGACGACCGCGTGGAGCGACCCGGCGAGCGCCCGCGACTCCGCGGCCGTCAGATCGGTCAGCCGCCGGGCTCCGTGGCGGACCGCCCGCACGTGCACCTCGTACGGCCAGCGCGGGGCGAAGGGGACGCCGACCGCCCAGTGGGGATCGTCGTGGACGAGGCGATCGGAGCGCAGCTCGTCGGCGACCACCGCGCAGGAGACGCACGACCCCGTTCGCGCCCGGCCCTCCGCGAGCGCCGTGACGCGCCGCTCGATCCAGGGCGGGACGTGCCCGAAGGCGTAGATCTGGCCGTGGGGGTGCGACAGCGTGGCCCCCACCTCGCCGCCGCGATTCTCGAAGGGAAGGACGCAGGCGAGCCGCTCGTCCGACCAGAGGTCCGCGGTCCGGTCGCGCCAGACGGCGACGACGCGGGCGGTCTCCTCCGGCGTCAGGGTCGCGAAGTCGCCCTCGTGGCGCTCGGTGAACATGACGACCTCGCAGGCGCCCAGCGACGGGGCGAACCGCGGGTCGCCCGGGTCGGGCAGGGCCGGCGGATCGAGCGTGAACGTCGGGTAGCGGTTGCCGAAGACCGCGGCCTCGTAGCCGAAGGCGAGCTCCGGGCCGCCCGGGCAGAGCGGACAGCGGAACCGCTCCGCCGGGCTGCCGGGCGACCATTCCGCCCCCGCTCGGCGCCGAGCTGTGCGGCCGCACGTTCCGGGCCGGCGAGACGGCGACCCATGACCCGGACAGCTCGTCGCGGCGCAGGTGGAGCGCGGTCGGCTCGGAGCGCGGCGCGTCCGCGGGCGGCGCTCCGCGCACCTCGCCGTACACGTGGATCTGCCGCCCGTCCGGTTGGGCGAACGTCGTCCGGCGGAGGGGAAGCTGCGCCCCGCCGGGGGCCGGCACGCGGCGCTCATCGGTCATGGTGACGCGATGGTACGGGTTGGCGACGGCGTCGTCGCCCTTCCGGATGCCGTCGACCAGCCCGCGCGCGTAGACTGGCGCCGGCGCGCGCCGGTGTGCGCCCTGGAGCGAACGAGGGACGATGCCGACGAACAGCGGAGCGCGCGAGGAGCGACGCAGTCGGCTCGGAGCCATCCGGCCGCGTCTGCCCCGGCCCACGCGTCCCGGCACTCCGCCCGAGTCGCCGGGCGAGGTGGCGGCGCCGGCTGTCGCAACCGTCGAGGACAACGGGCTGCGCTGGATCCACATCGAGCGTCCGAAGCTCGCCGAGCGGGAGTGGCTCGGCGAGCACTTCGACTTCCATCCCCTCGCCTTCGAGGACCTGGTCTCGCGCAACCAGCGGCCCAAGGTGGACGTCTACGACGACTACCTCTTCATCGTCCTGTACTTCCCCAGCTACGACAAGGCGACCGGCCGCCTGAAGGCCGTCGAGCTCGACCTCTTCGTCGGGCCCGACTACGTCATCACCCTCCCGAACGAGCGGTTCGTGCAGCTGTCCCGCCTCTTCGACCGGGTGGCCGAGAACGAGGAGACCCGGACGGAGCTCTTCGCCTACGGCTCCGGCTACCTCCTCTACCGGATCGTCGACGAGGCGGTCGACTCCGGGCTTCCCGATGCTCCGCCAGATGGGGAGCAAGCTCGAGGACATCGAGGACGAGCTCTTCGAGGGCCGCTCGCGGGAGCTGGTGCGCGACATCTCCTCGGTGAAGTCGGAGATCATCAACTTCCGGCGGATCGTGCGCCCCCAGCGCGTGGTCTACCGGGACCTCGAGCGCGCCGTCAGCCGCTACCGCGCCCCCGACCTCGACCTCTACTTCGACGACGTCACCGACGCCTCGGAGCGGATCTGGGACGTCCTCGAGAACTACAAGGAGCAGGTCGAGTCGATCGAGTCGACGAACGAGTCGGTCATCGGCCACCGGGGCAACGACGTCCTCCGGGTCCTGACGATCTTCTCGGTCCTCCTCCTGCCCCTCACGTTCGTCGCCAGCGTCTGGGGGATGAACGTCAAGGTGCCGTTCGGCGAACGCGGAGCTTCGGCTTCGAGATCGTCGTGGCGATCATGGTCGCGGTGCTCGTCCTCACCCTGCTGCGCCTTCCGCCGCCGCGGCCTCCTGTAGGCGCGACCGTCAGGGCGTCACCAGGCCCAGCTCGGTCGCCAGGGATCGCCCTGCCTCCCAGTCCGGGCCGAACGAGCCGGTCAGCCGCTGCCGCTCGCGGCCGCACCAGGCGGCGAAGTCGGCGTGGGACGCGCGCAGCTCGTCCGACGCCTCGAAGCGGGCCTGCACCGAGGCGTGGAATGCCGCGTAGACGGCCATCGGCGAGGACTCCGCGATCCGGGCCTCCGCACCGGGGGTGAAGTCGATGGGGATCATCATCCGGGCGAAGAACGCCCCGACCTCGCCGGTCGAGAGGTCGACCCCCTGGCTGTGGCCCGTGGAGCGGAGGATGGGCGCGTGGGAGGAGAGAACGACGAGGGTCGTCGCCTGGTCCCGGGCCACCGCGCGCACGGTCCCCCCGAAGGTGAGGAACGAGTTGAAGACCTCCAGGCGGTCCACGACCCGGATCGTGCCCCACGAGAAGGGCCGCTCCAGGGGCACCGCGGTCGTCCGGGTGATCTCGGCGGGCCGGCCGCGGCCACCAGCGGCGGCCCAGTGCTCCACGCGCTCGGGGTCGAAATGGGTCAGGGTCGGGCGCTCGCGCAGGGCGACCACGAGGTTCGCGCCGCCGGCGCGCCTGGGGCGACGTGCCGTTCACGTCGAGGAACCCGAGCTGTTCCACGTGACGCGCGGCCTCGTCGAACGAGATGCCGAGCTGGGGCGGCCTGCCCGGGACCGCCGCATCGATGGTCATGCCGCCACCTCCGGGAGCGATCCATTGTCGCGCTCTTCGGGGCCCCGCGGCATCCGCCGGTGCACCCCGCTCGCGCGGGCCGAACGGCCCCTCCCGCCGGGCTGGTAGCCTCTCCAGCCGTGACCCTCCGCGCCCGACTCGTCGAGCTGCTCGTCGGCGACCCGCCGCCCTGGCCCGCGGCCGCCCGCGATCGGGCCGAGCTGAACCTCCTCGGGTTGCGCGTGCCGGCGCTGGCGACCGCGTTCCTCCTCCTCGCCTGCGCGCTCCTCATGCTGGACCGCAACTACGACGTGCTGCCACGGTTCGGCCCCATCGACCCGCGGAGCCTTCGCAACCAGGGGATCGAGCGGCTCGTCCTGTTCGGGCTCCTGCCGCTGGCGATCCTCCTCGCCCTCCGCGAGGATCCGCGGCGCTACGGTCTCGGGCGCGGCGACGTCCGCCGGGCTCTGGTCCTCGGCGGGTTCGCGACGCTGGTCACGGTGCCCGTGATCGCCCTGGTCGCGGCCGTCCCGGCGATGCGGGACTGGTACGGCCCGTCGATGACGACGGTGCCCGGCGTTCTCCTGACGAACGTCCTCGACCTCGTCCCGACGGAGTTCCTCCTGCGCGGCTTCCTCCTGTTCGCGCTCGTTCGCGCGATCGGGCCCTTCGGCGTCGTCGTGGCCGTCGTCCCCTTCGTGATGGTCCACATCGGGAAGCCCGACCTGGAGGCCCTCTCGACGCTTGGGGGCGGCCTCGTCTTCGGCTGGCTGAACTGGCGGACGGGGGCGATCTGGGCCTCGGCGGCGTATCACGTGGCCATCCAGGCGACGGTCATCGTCGCCGCCGCCGCGTGGGCCGCGACGCCGGCCTGAGCTCTCCGGCGGCGTGGGCGCATCAGGCCTCGGCCACCAGGCGACGGCACCACGGGGAGGTGCGCACCCTCGGGCATCGGGACACGTCCGCCGAATCCCCCTTCCCATGTTCCGGACGATGGTCTACTGTTGCCCGGCACATCCCCGCATGGCGCGGGGTCATACCGGTCGGCGCAACACGATCGCTCCCCAACTCACGGGCTCCCGCGAGGATCAACGGTCAAGGGTCGCGGAAGCCGGCGAGAGCAAGGAGCGGTTTTTCTTGTATTCGGACAAGGTCCTCACCTGCGCCGATTGCGGCCAGGAGTTCGTCTTCAGCGCGCGGGAGCAGGAGTTCTACGCCACCCGGCAGTTCACCGAGCCGCGGCGCTGCGGCTCGTGCCGCGCCAGCCGCAAGGCGTCCCGCGGTGATACCGGCGGTGCCGGCTACGGCAACCGCGGCGGCGGCAGCAGCTACGGCGGGGCCGGCAGCTACGGCGGCGGCAGCAGCTACGGCGGCGACGGTGGCTACGGCAACCGCGGCCCCCGCGAGATGTTCACGGCGACCTGCTCGTCCTGCGGCAAGGACGCCCAGGTGCCCTTCCGGCCGACGAGCGGCAAGCCCGTCTACTGCAGCGACTGCTTCGCCCTCCGGCGCGCCTAGCACGCCGGCGCGAACGCGCCGCCATCGTCACGGCCCCGGGACATCCCGGGGCCGTTTCGTTTCCCCTCTCGTCTCTCCTCCTGGACCGACGCCCCGGTGTCCGCCGGTTCGCGGCGGCGCCTCGGCTAGACTCCGCCGCACGATGGCCGCTTCGCTTCCTCCCGCCGACCGCTCCACCACGGTCCGCGACGTCCTGGTCGTGCGACCGGGCGGCGCGGAGCGCGCCGCACGGGGTCGAGCGGCGCCCCGATCGGCTGGCCGGCGAGGAGCCCATGGCGATCCGCGTCGCCGGCCCCGGGCAGGCGCCCGTGGACGTGGCCGTCACGATGCGCACACCAGGCAGCGACGCCGAGCTGGCAGTCGGATTCCTCGTCAGCGAGGGGCTCCTCGGCCCGGCGGACCTCGTCGGGCTGACCGTGGAGGTCGGCGACCCCGCCGCCATCGCCACCCCGGAGAACGAGCTGGTCGTCCGGATCGCCCGCCGGTTCGACGCCGCCGACGTGCCGGCCCGCGCCTTCGTGGCGTCCGCCAGCTGCGGTATCTGCGGCAAGGCGACGCTCGACGACATCGCGGTCCGCTGCGCCCCCCTCCCTGCGGGGCCGCGCGTCGCCGCCGCCGTCATTGCCGCGCTCCCCGATCTCCTGCGCGCCGGCCAGGTCGTCTTCGAGCAGACCGGCGGGCTGCACGCAGCGGGGCTGTTCGACCCCGCCGGGACGCTCCTGGCGGCCCGCGAGGACGTCGGCCGCCACAACGCCCTCGACAAGCTGATCGGCGCGGCGGCGCTGGCCGGGGAGCTGCCGCTCCACGACCGCGTCCTCGCCGTCTCCGGCCGGGTCAGCTTCGAGATCGTCCAGAAGGCGGCGGTGGCCGGGATCTCGATCGTCGCGGCCGTGTCCGCGCCCACCGACCTTGCCGTCTCGGCCGCGGAGCGGCTGGGCCTGACGCTCGTCGGGTTCGTTCGCGGCGGCGGCTTCAACGTGTACGCCGGCGAGGAGCGGATCGCCATCGGATGACGCCGCGGGACCTGAGCGGCCTGCGGCTGACCTGCGCGGCCGAGCGCGCCGCGCGCCGTGGCCGAGGCCTCGAGGAGCCGCGGCGCGGCCGGCCTCGGGCCGACCGCTCCTGCACGAACTGGAACCCGAAGCGGCCCTTGATGCAGAGGTGGCCCTCGGTGATCGAGGAGTCCAGCGGCGAGGTCACCTTCACCACGGAGTTGTCCTGGACGTGGAGGGTCAGGGTGCAGCCGACGCCGCAGTACGGGCAGATCGTGTCCGTCAGCGCCTGCGCCGCCTCGTTCCAGGTGCCGGCAGCCCGCATCTCGTGCTCGGAGCGGAACATCAGGGCGCCCGTCGGGCAGACCCCGATGCAGTTGCCGCAGTAGACGCAGGCCGACGCCGTGAGCGGGGCGTCGTACTCGGTGGAGATCCGGGCGTCGAAGCCGCGCCCCGCCACCGCGATCGCGAACGTGTTCTGGGCGTCCGTCGCCGCAGGCCTCCACGCACTTGTAGCAGAGGATGCAGCGCGAGTAGTCGCGGACGTAGAGGTCGTTGTCCACCTTGACCGGCTGGGCGACGGTCTCCGCGACGGCGCCCGTCGGCGGCTCGTGGTGCCCCGGCTCGCGGAGGTCACGCATGACCGCGAGGGCGTGCTCTGCCCGAGGAGCGGGCGGCCCGAACCGGGCGGGGTCCGCCTCGTACTCGGCCATCATCTCGGCCGACGCCCGGCGCCAGCGACAGGTCCACCGACGAGCCGAGCAGCTCCAGGACGAGCTTCCGGCTGTGGCGCACCCGCTCCGACCTGGTCTGCACCTCCATCCCGGCCTCCACCGGGCGCGAACAGGCCGGCACCAGCACCCGGCTCCCCGTCACCTCCACGACGCACACGCGGCAGACGTTGACCGGGGTGAGGCTCTCGAGGTAGCAGAGGGTCGGGACGTCGATCCCCTCGGCCCGGCAGGCGTCGAGGATCGTCGAGCCGGCGGGGACGGCGACCGCCCGGCCGTCCAGGGTGACCTCGACGGCCGGCGGCGGGACGACGGAGGGTGCGACCGGGATGGCGGTCGGCCGGGCCGGTGGCTCGTAGAAGATCCGCTCGATCTCGGCGCTCACGGCGGACCTCCCGCGGCGCCCGCCTCGGCTGCGCCCGTGGCCGGCCCGGCCGCCGGCGCGCACTGCCTGGCGCCCGCGGCCCGGAAGTCGACGAGCCCGGCGCGGAGCGCCGACTCGATCGCCGTCGAGGCCGTCTGGCCGAGGCCGCAGATGCTCGCGTCGCGCATCGCCCCTCCCAGGTCGGCAAGGAGCGCCAGCTCGTCGGCGAGCGTCCCCTTGGGCCGTCCGGCCGCGACCCGCGCCAGCAGCTCCTCCTGGCGCACGGTGCCGATCCGGCAGGGGACGCACTGCCCGCAGGACTCGTCGCGGAAGAAGGCGGCGATCCGGACGAGGGCGCGCGCCGAGGTCGGCGGTCTCGTCGAAGACCATGACGACGCCCGAGCCGAGGGTCGCGCCCGCGGCGCGCGTCGCCTCGAAGGTGAGCGGGAGATCGAGGGCCTCGGGGCCGACGAAGACGCCGGCCGCGCCGCCCAGCAGGACCGCCTTCAGCGCCCGCCCGCCGGCGACCCCTCCGGCCAGGGCAAGCAGCTCCCCGAGCGTCGCCCCGAAGGGGAGCTCGTAGACGCCGGGTCGCTCGACGGCGCCGGAGAGGCAGAAGAGCTTCGTGCCCGTGCTTCCCTCCGTGCCGATCGCCGCGAAGGCGGCGCCGCCGTCGGCGACGATCGCCGGCACGTTCACCAGCGTCTCGATGTTGTTGACGGCCGTCGGCTTGCCGAACAGGCCGACCTCCACCGGGAACGGCGGCTTGTTGCGCGGCTCGCCGCGCCTCCCTTCGATCGAGTTGAAGAGGGCCGTCTCCTCCCCGCAGATGTAGGCGCCGGCTCCGCGCCGGACCTCGATGTCGAAGGAGAAGCCCGAGCCGAGGATGTCGTCGCCAAGGTAGCCCGCCGCCCGGGCGGTCGCGAGGGCGTGGGCCATGCGGAGGGCGGAGAGCGGGTACTCGGCCCGCAGGTAGAGGAAGCCGCGCGCGCTGCCGGTGGCGTAGCCCTCGATCGTCATCGCCTCGACGATCGCGTACGGATCCTCCTCCATGAGCACGCGGTCCTTGAAGGTCCCGGGCTCCGACTCGTCGGCGTTGCAGACGGTGTAGTGGGGAGCGGCTCCCTGGGCGGCGACGGCGGCCCACTTGCGACCGGTGGGGAAGGCGGCACCGCCGCGGCCCAGGAGGCGGGAGGCCGAGATCTCCGCGATCACCCCGCCCGGTCCGATCGCGAAGGCCTGCCGAAGCCCCCGGTAGCCGCCGCTGGCAAGGTAGTCATCGAGGCTGCGCGGGTCGGTGACGCCGGCGCGGGCCAGGAGGCGGAGCCCGGGACCTCCCGCCTGGGGGATCGAACGGCGGACGTTCTCGAGGTGCGCCTCGTCGGGCGCGGTGACCCTCCGAGGCGGGACGAGCTGGCGCCCCGCGATCGAGCGCTCCAGCTCCTCGATCACGGACGCCGCGTCGACCGGGGCGACGGCGATCGTCTCGGGGACCAGGCCGGCGACCGTGAAGAGCGCCGTCGGCCCGCGCTCGCAGCGGCCGAGACAGGGGGTCCGGAGCCAGGTCGCCTCGCCGCCCAGCGCCGGCTCACCGGCCGGCCCGAGGGCCCGTTCCAGGTCGGCGCAGACGTCCTCTGCCCCGTTGAGCCGGCAGGCCAGGTCCTCGCAGACGTGGGCCACGACGGGGGGCCGGGGGACCGTCGAGAACATCTGGTAGAAGGCGGCCACGCCGTAGGCCTCGGCGGGCGGGACGGTCAGGCGCCGGCAGGCGTACTCGAGCGCGGGCTGGCTGATCCAGCCGACGCGAGCCTGGATCGCGTGGAAGACCGGCAGCAGGAGGTGGCGCCGCTCGCGGGCCGCGTGGCCGCCGCGGGCGAACCGGTCGTCGGCCGGGACGTCGCGGTCGCCCCCCTCCCAGCGCGTGGTCGCCAGGCCCAGGACGCCGTCGACGGCGGCCCGCTCCTCGGCGGACGCGCGGGGGGCGAGCGTGACAAGGTCCATCGGCGGAGTCTAAGCGCTCGAACTGCGTCGATCGACATGAAGCCGTCCGACCCGCGGTGGAGCGGGATGAAGCAGTACGGGTATGCCCGAGCATCCGGCAGGTCGCGATGCGCGTGCTCGACCTGGAACTCGAGGACCTTGCTGCTCGGCCGCGAGCAGCTGGTCCGGGCGCTGGCGGAGGTCGAGGAAGATGCCCGCGCATGCCGCGCAGGGTGTCCGACATGAAGTCGAACGGCGCCTCGATCAGGGCGCCAGCCAGGTCGACCGGCGGGACGCCGACCGCGGCGAGCGCCTGCGCCTGCGCGACCTGGCATCGCCGATCCACGTCACCTGCGGCGCCGGCGGCCTTGTGCATCGCCGCGAACGCCGCCTGGACCGGCGGGCCGTGAGGGCGGGCAGGTTGAAGGATGTTGTAGTAGCCGAACGAGGCTCATGCCCGAGCGGCGGCAGGTGCGCGAGGCCCTCGAGCTCGCTGAACGCGCGCGGCAGGTAGGTCCGGATCGCCCAGTCGGACGTGTCCTCGAGGAACGCCGTCGTAGTCCTCGGCCTTCATGAACTCGTGCTCGTCGAACTGGTAACGAGCTGTCGTCGCGGGAGCGACCAGCCCGGCCACTTGCGTCATCCGGTCGCCGAGCGCGGCGCTGGGCCGCGGGTCGTGCCACGGGCCCGAGGGACTCGTCGGGGCCGAAGCGCAGAGCGGCCGCCTCCACGCAGGCGGCGTCTGGAGCGCGGGGTCGCGGTACAGGTCGGCGTGGCTGACGCCGCCGAGCTCGGCCGCGAAGTAGCCGAGCCGGCATGCGAGATCGGGATGCGGTCCGGCTGCCCATCGCATAGGCGGTCCGGATGCGGGTGGCGCGCTCGACGAGCAGCTGCCTCGGGCGTCTTGGCCAGGTCGGGATTGACCCAGGTCGGTACGTCCGTGTCATCTCAGCCTGCCTCCGTCCAGCCCTTGGCCAGGTTGACGGCGGCCATGGCGTCGAGCCCGAAGGCGTCGGCGCCGGCGAAGACGCGGACCTGCTCGTCGACGGTCGCCGCCGCCGATCATGATCTTCACGCCGGTCGCGCAGCCCGGCGGCGTCGAGCGCCGCGACGGTGTCGCGCATCGCGTCGTACGAGAGGGTGAGGAAGCCCGACAGCGCGACGACCGTCGGGCTGGTCGGCCCGGACCGTCGTCGACGAACGTCTCGACCGGGACGTCGACGCCGAGGTCGTGGACCTCGAAGCCGTTCACGTCGAGCATGAAGTGGACGATGTCCTTGCCGATGTCGTGGATGTCGCCCTGGACCGTGCCGAGGAGGACCTTGCCGAGCTTGGGCGCGTCGCCGTCGGCCGACAAGGTGCGGCTTCACGAGCGTCGCTGATCTGCGCGGAGCATCTCGCCCGCGAGGATCAGCTCCGGGACGAAGTACTCGCCGCGCCTCGAAGCGCTCGCCGACGATCGCCATGGCCGGCCTTGCAGGCGTCGAGGATCTCGAGCGGCGACGTGCCGTCGTCGATGGCATCGGTCGCGAGCCGGATCAGGCGTCCTCGTCCTCCATCTCCGCGATGGCGTCGACCAGGTGCGTCGTCGATCATGCCCTCCTCGGCGGTTCCTGCCCTGCTGGCCGACAGCGTGACGGGCAGCGGTCGGCGAGCATGCCGCTGGCGTCCTCCTGGGCGGCGCATGGCGGGCGGCCCGAGCTCAGCAGGCCGGCCCGGAACGCGCGGGTGTAGGCGAGGCAGTGGCGGTCGTTGCCGAGGAGGAGCTCGGTCGCGAGGAGCGTGGCGCGGAGCTCGCGGTCGAGCGGGATCGAGGATCGCGCGTGTCCAGGCCCGCCTCGACCGCGAGGGTCAGGTAGGTGCGGTTGACGAGGCTCCGGACCGGCAGCCCGAAGCGAGACGTTGGAGAGGCCCTGAGGTCAGGTGGACCTCGGGGAACTCGGCCCGGACCGCGCGCATCGTCGCGATGGCGATGTTGGCGCTCTGGATGTTGGTGGAGATGGTCATCACGAGCGGGTCGACGTAGACCCTGTCGTCGGCGATGCCGGCGCGCGGGTCGCCTCGACGAGGCGGCGGATGACCGCCATCCGCTCCTCGATGGTGGCCGGGATGCCGCTTGTCGTCCAGGGCGAGCGCGACGACCGCGGCACCGGCTGGCCGCGGCCTGCGGGAGGACGCCCTCGAGGCGGCGCCGGCTCGCCGGAGATCGAGTTGACGAGCGGCGTCCGTGCGTCACGGCCGGGAGCGCCGCCGCGAGGGCCTTGGGGTTGGCGGTGTCGATCGAGAGCGGCAGGTCGACGCACGCCCTGGACCGTCTCGACGAGCCAGACGAGGTCCGTCGGGCTCGCGCTCCGGGCTGGTCCCGGCGTTGACGTCGATCCAGGTGGCGCCGGCCGCGGCCTGGCGCGGTCGCGAGGTCCGCGATGAACGCCGCGTCGCGCGCGACGACGGCCGCGCCGACGCGTCTTGCGGGTGCCGTTGATCTTCTCGGCGATGATCTGGAACATGCCTGTCAGCTCCCTCCGCGGCGCGGCGGCGGGGGAAGAGCATCGATCGCGGCAAACCGGCGCTGGAAGCCGGGGTACGTGGTGAGCTCGAGGTACGCCGTCCGTGCGCGATCCGGCGGGCGCGGGCCGCTCGCGGAGCGACAGGAGCGCCGCCTGGGCGCCCGGCCCCGGCGGCGTTGCCGACCTGGACGTAGGCGTGCGCGCGGAAGCCGCGGCAGCAGCCCGATGTCGAGCGCGCTCTCGAGGTTGAGGATAGGTCCCGAAGGCGCCGGCGACGACCACCTCGTCGACCGTCTCCGGCGACGTCCCGGTCGCCTCGAGGAGGATCGCGATCCCGACCTCGATCGCGCCCTTGGCGAGCTGGATCTCGTTGACGTCGCCCTGGGTGATGGCGACTGTCGCGGCCGATGCCCGACGCCGAGCGCCGGCGCGAGGATGAACTCGAGGCCGCGTCGCCCCGTCGCGGACGCCCGGCGCCGCCGCGCTGGAGGCGGCCACGGTCGTCGATCCGCCCGGTCCGGTACAGCTCGGCGACGGCGTCGACGATCCCCGAGCCGCAGATCCCGACCGCGGGCGCGCCGCCGATCGTCCGGATCTCGGCGCCCGGTCGTCGTCGATCCGGACACGCCTCGATGGCGCCGGTCGCGGCGCGCATCCCGTCGCGGATGTGGGCGCCCTCGAACGCGGGACCGGAGGCGCACGAGGTCGAGGCGAGGTGGCCCAGGCCGGGCCGCCGCAGGACGATCTCCGTGTTCGTGCCGATGTCCACGCCGACCGTGACCGCGATCGACCCGGTCGAGGTCCGCGCCGAGGATCATCGCCACGTGGTCGGCGCCCGACGAAGCCGCCGATGTCAGGGGGGCACGTGGATCCGCGCGTCGGGGCGAGGGCGAGGCCGAGGTCGCGGGCCCGCGACGTCCATCGGGGCCGACGTCGGCGGCGACGAACGGCGCCCGGGCGAGCTGGCGCGTGGGCAGGCCGAGGAGCAGGTGGTGCATCGCCGTGTTGCCGACGATGCAGGCGTCGACGACCTGGTCGCGCGCCACGCCGGCGCTCGGCCGCACAGCGAGCCGACGAGCCCATCGAGGCGTGGTCGCGGACCACGCGGGCGAGCTCCGGCCCGCCGTCGTGGCGCGCCGCGTAGGCGAACGCCAGGCGGCTGATGACGTCCTCGCCGTAGCGCGATCTGGGGGTTCATCACCCTCGGCGCCGCGAGCTCCTCGCCGGTCTCGAGGTCGACGAGGTAGCCCGCGATCTTGGTCGTGCCGAGGTCGACGGCGAGGCCGACGGGCGGGCGACCCGGCGCAGCGACGCCGACCATGGTGCGGCCCCGGACGTAGGCAGTGAGCGTGCCAGCCGGTCCGGCGGGCGAGCGGCGTCAGCTGGCGGACCACCGCGGGCCCGGCCGTCGAGCGCGGCGCAGGCCGTGGGCGGATGTCGAGGGCGCGGCCGACCCGGTCGAAGTCGGAGCGCGGACGTCGAGCGAGGGTGGCGGCCGGCTCGATCTCGTACGGCGCGCACGGCTGCCTCGACGGCGACGGTGCGCGGCAGGCCCGTCGACCTGGAGCCGCTGGTCCGGTGACGAGCGACGCCTTGGGGACGTGGACCTTGACGGGCTCCGTCGACGTGCGACCCGGCAGGCGAGCCGCTGCCCGGCGGCGATCTCGGTCTGTGCGAGAGGAACGGCGGTCGGCGGACTGCGGCGGGGACAGCGGTGCCGGTCCATCACGACGACCCGGCAGCGGCCGCAGGTCCCGTCGCCGCCGCAGATCGGACGCGAGCCCGATCGCCGGCGCGCCGCGCGGCGTCGAGCAGATCGACGTGCCGGCGGCGACGTCGACGCGCCGGCCGGCCGGCTCGAAGTCGACTTCGACAGCGCGATCCGGCTCAGCCACGGCCGAGCCCGGCAGCCGCGGCGGCGGCGCTGCGGTCGCAGCGAACTGCTCGTACGGCGATCGTCCCGCCGAGCTCCACGACGACGCACTCCTCGTCCCACGGGCCGAAGAGGAGCTTCTCGACGAGCGATCGGGCTTCCCTCGATCTCCTCGAACCGGAGGCCGAACCGCTCGGCGTTCGGCGCGCGTAGGCTCGGTAGCGCTCGATGCTCGTAGACGCCGGTGTCGATGAAGGCGACGCGGGTGTAGTTGCGGAGCATCAGCCTCACCATCCGGTCGGCCTTCGCCTCGCCGTAGCTGCGCGGCGAGCTCGCTGCTGCCTCGTCGAACGGGCTGTCCTCCGACCTCGATCCAGCCCTTGGTCAGGTAGTAGGTGCCGGGCTCGCGTCGGGCCTGGTCGTCGTACGCCGTCGCGCGAGCCGAGGAAGATCGCGATGCAGTCGTCCACCCGCGGGATCGACGAGCCGGCAGTGGTCGCCGGAGGCCCGACCACCGCGCGCGAGCAGAGCCCGTAGCCGAGCAGGATCGCGTCGAAGCCGGGCGAGGCGTCGATCGCCGTCCTGGAGCGCGGCCGTCAGCCCGCCCGGGATGGAGTGGAGCCCGAAGTCGAGGACCTCGCGCGCCATCTCCGGGCATGCGCGGGGCCATCTCCTCGATGAGGGCTCGCGGCTCTCGGCCCGCGGGAGCGGCCGGCTGCGATGCGTCCGCCGCGTCCGCGGTCGCAGCCTCTCCACGCGGATCGCCGTGGCCTTGAACTCGGCCGTGCCGGACTTCGGGTCCGTGGCGTCGATCGTCAGGAGGTTCGTCGCCACGTCGTCCTGGAAGTGGAGGGTCATGAAGGCGAGGCCCGGGCGGAGGCCCTCGTCCACCCGCACGGGTGCCTCCACGGCCCCCCGGCGGGAGACGACGCGGACCCGCTCGCCTTCGGCCACGCGCAGGCGGGCGGCGTCCTCCGGCGAGAGGTCGATCGTCTCGCCGCGCCGGAGCGGGGACCGGTAGCCGGCCGTCTGGACGCCCGTGTTGTACGAGTCCAGGCGCCGGCCGGTGGTCAGGCGGATCGGGAAGTCGGCGTCGAGGCGGTCGACCGGCGGGTCGTGGTCGACCGGGACGAACGGCGCGCGGCTCCCCGGGACAGGGTCCTCCCAGAGCCGGGAGTGGAGGAAGAGCTCGCCCGGGTGCTGCTCGTCGTAGCAGGGCCACTGGAGCCCGCCCTCGGCCTCCAGGCGGGCGTAGCTCATGCCCGCGTGCACCGGGGAGAGGAGTCGGACCTCGTTCCAGACGGCCTCGGCGGAGGGCTCGCCCCAGGCGGCGCCGAGGCGCTGCGCCAGGTCGAAGATGATCGCCAGGTCGTCGCGCGCCTCGCCCGGCGGGCGCAGCGCCGCCCGGACGCGCTGGACGCGCCGCTCGGAGTTGGTGACGGTGCCCTCGGTCTCGGCCCACGCGGCGGCCGCGGGGAGGACGACGTCGGCGAGCTGGGCGGTCCTCGTCAGGAAGATGTCCTGGACGACGAGGTGCTCGAGGCGCGAGAGGGCTGCGATCGCCTTCGCCTGGTCGGCCTCGGACTGGACGGGGTTCTCGCCGATCACGTAGAGGGCGGTCAGCTCGCCCTGCTCCATGGCGTGGAACATCCCGGTCAGGTTCCAGCCGCGCTTCGGCGGGACGGAGACCCCCCACGCCGCGTCGAAGCGGGCCCGGAGCGGGTCGTTCTCCACGTGCTGGAAGCCCGGCAGGCGGTCGGGGAGGGCGCCCATGTCGCCGCCGCCCTGGACGTTGTTCTGGCCGCGCAGCGGGTTCAGGCCGCTCCCGTAGCGGCCCACGTGCCCGGTCAGCAGCGCCAGCGAGATCAGGGAGATGACGTTGTCGACCGCGTTGTGGTGCTCGGTGATCCCCAGCGTCCAGCAGATCATCGCCCGCGGCGCCGTCGCGTAGGCGTGGGCAAGCTCGCGGATGAGCGGGCCCGGGACGCCGGTCTCGCGCTCGGCGTACTCGAGGGTGTAGGAGT
The DNA here is from genome assembly GCA_963827965.1 of uncultured Chloroflexia bacterium. Taxonomy (GTDB): domain Bacteria; phylum Chloroflexota; class Limnocylindria; order Limnocylindrales; family CSP1-4; genus CTSoil-043. Next base: position 193,932 of record CAWHCW010000002.1, read on the forward strand.
CGACGCGGGCCCGGTACTCGTCGAAGCCGGTCGTCGCGCGAGCGATGAACTCCCGGTCGTGCAGGCCGGCGGCGATGATCTCGCGCCCGACGGCGTTGGCCAGGGCGATGTCGCTGCCGACGTCGAGGCCCAGCCAGGCGTCGGCCCACTGGGCGGAGCTGGTCCGGCGCGGGTCGACGGCGTAGAGGCGGGCGCCGTTGTGGACTCCGCGCAGGACGTGGTGGAAGAAGATCGGGTGGGTCTCGCGCGCGTTCGAGCCCCACAGGACGACGAGGTCCGTCTCCTCCACCTCGCGGTAGGAGCTGGTGCCGCCCCCGGCACCGAAGATGGTCGCCAGACCGGCGACCGACGGAGCGTGTCAGGTCCTGTTGCAGCTGTCGATGTTGTTGCTGCCGACGACCGCCCGGGCCAGCTTCTGGGCCGCGAAGTTGACCTCGTTGGTCGCCTTCGAGCAGGAGAAGCAGCCGTAGGTGGTGGGACCGTGGCGGTGGACGGCGTCGCGGATCCCCGCGGCGGCCCGGTCCAGGGCCTCGTCCCAGGTCGCCGGGCGGAGGACGCCGGTCGCGCGGTCGCCGTCGCGGACGAGCGGCTGGGTGAGCCGGACGTAGCCCTTCGCCATGCCTCTTCCCTCCACTGGGGGCCGGGTCACCGCACCCCTTCGTGCCGCGGAGTGTAGCCCGGGGACGCCCACCCGGCCAGATCGGAGCGCACCCGGTCCGTCCGGGGCGCAGGCCTCCGGGCGGCGCCCGGCGGGGTTCGACCCGGTCAGCCAGTCGCCCGAAGCACCCGGCAGGCGCGGAGCGTGACCCAGCGGCTCGGCGCCCCGGGCGCGTCGATGTCGCGCCACATCTTCCCGGCATACGGGTACCGGTTTGCCCAGCGGCCCTGCGCATCCTGCTGGGCCAGCAACCACTCGACGGCATGCTCCAGCCGGGGGTCGCCCCCGGCGCCGGCCTCGACGAGCGCCTCCAGGACCTGCAGGACGTCGGTCACGTACCCCGACGGGAAGCCCAGCTTGAACCATGAGCCGTTCGGCTTCGTGTTGCCGTAGCCCATCGGGTAGTCGGCGACGGCCGGGTCACGGGACAGGAGGAAGTCGACGGAGACCTCGAGCGCCCGGGCGACCTCGGGCGAGCGTCGCTCGGGCGGGATCCGGGCGAGGGCCGAGGAGCGCCTTCGTCGCGCCCCAGGCACAGGGCAGCCCCTCGTTGGCACCGCAGCGGAAGCCCGGCCCGGGGGTGATCGCGTTCCAGGGCGGGTCGCCGCTGCCCGTGATGGCCGACGTCTCCCAGGCGACGGCGCGGCCGACCCGCTCGTCGTCGAGCCAGCCGAAGCCGATGAGCGCGCGGAGGAGGTTCCCGTTGAGGCAGTGGATGACGGTGGACGGCGGGGGAGGGGCCTCGCGTGCGACACCCGACGCCGCGAACCCGCCGGTCCGAGCCTGGCTGTGGGCGAGGACGTAGGCGCAGGCGGCGCGGACCCGTGGCTCGGCCGGATCGGCGCCGAGCTGGTCGAGGAAGATCAGCGACCAGGTCGTGCCCCGGTACTTCGACGCGTAGCCGTGGCCCGGCTTCTCCCACCAGCCGGCGGGGTCCTGGGCGGCGAGGATCGCCGCGATCGGCTCGGCCCGGGTGGCCGCCTCGCGCGCCGCCCGCACGTCCGGGTCGTCGGCGGCACGTCCGAGCAGGGCGCGCAGGGCGAGGTGGCGAACGGCCGGATTCGCCTCGTCGAGCAGCCAGGGGAGCGGGTCGCCCCGCAATCGGTCGCGCCAGTCGTTCATCGCGGACCTCCGCCACCATGCTCGCGAGCCGGGAAGCAGGTGGCACGAATTGCCCCGTCCCATCTTCGCCGCCCGGTGCGTCGATCGTGCCGCCGGAGATGCGCGATGACAATACCCGGGCCGGCCTGCTCAGCCGAGAACGCGCTCAGCGTCCGTGGTCCAGCCGAATGCATGGCCGGCCCAGTACCCGAGCCAGCCGCCGACGATGCCCGTCACCACCAGAACACGACGATGACCCACGCTCGCACGACACGTCCCTCCCCAGGGCGGTGTCGCGGGTCGGTCTCGCCAGTGGCCGCGCGGTCCGGCGGCCGGAGTGTGGGCCGCGCGTCAGAGCCTCCCACGCTGCAGGTCAGTCTCCTGCGACCGGAAGAGCATCGCCAGTGCCCTTTGGCCTCGTCGACCCGGTGGGCGAGGCTGGCCGCGCGGGCGGTCGTTGCCTTGCTCGAGCGTGATGCCCGGCTCGCCGGCGGCATCGACCCGTCCCACCCGCCACGAGTCGACGCCGGCCGCCTCCAGCGCATCCTCCACGGCCCGCACTGCGTCCGGGGGCACGGCGGCGAGCAGCCCGCCGGAGGTCTGCGGGTCGTGGGCGAGCGTCACGAGCGGCTGGGAGACGCCGGGCGCGACGTCCAGCGCCGAGGCGACGAAGCGGCGGTTGTGAGCTGCCCCGCCCGTCTCCACGCCGGCCGCCGCCAGCGCGAGCGCCCCCGGGAGGGCCGGGATGGCGGCCGCGTCGAAGACGAGCCGCACCCCCGAGGCCCGTGACATCTCCAGGCCGTGGCCCAGGAGCCCGAAGCCGGTGACGTCGGTGGCCGCGCGAATCCCGGCCCCCACGAGCACGCCCGCCGCCGCCCGGTTCAGCTGGCGCATGGACGCGATCGCAGCGTCGAGGTCCGCTGGTGCCGCCCTCCCCTGGCGGGCCCCGGAGACCAGGAGGCCCGTCCCGAGCGGCTTCGTCAGCAGCAGCACGTCGCCGGGCCGGGCGCCTCCCTTGCGCAGGAGATGGTCGGGGTGACCGACGCCGACCACGGCCAGGCCGAACTTCGGCTCCGGGTCGCGGATGGTGTGCCCCCCGGCGAGCGTCCCGCCGGCCTCGCGGACGACCTCCGCCGCGCCGCCGATGATGGCCGCCATCACCTCCGCCGGCAGCTCCTCCGGGAAGGCCGCCACGGAGAGGGCGAAGAGCACCCGCCCGCCCATCGCGAAGACGTCGGAGCAGGCGTTGGCGGCGGCGATCGCCCCGAACGTCGCCGGGTCGTCAACGAGCGGAGGAAAGAAGTCCACCGTCCCGATGACGGCGAGGTCGTCCGTCAGGCGATAGACGGCGGCGTCGTCGGGCGGAGACAGGCCGGCGATGAGCTCCGGCGGCGCGGGCGTGGCGCCGAGGCCGGCGAGGACCTCGGCCAGCACGTCCGCCCCCAGCTTCGCCGCGCACCCGCCGCAGTCGGTCAGGTCGGTCAGCGCGATCGGAGAGGGGTCGGGCGTGATCATGGCCGCGATGATACGGGCCGGCGGCGACGGCTCCGCCGCGCGCTACCATCCGGCGCACGGGGGCGGTTGGGTCCCGGTGGGCTCCCCGGTCTTCAAAACCGGTGCGGTCGCGCGTGACGCGGCCGGGTGGGTTCGACTCCCATGCGCTCCCGCCACGTGAACTCCCGCGCACCCGTCGGAGCGGCCGAGGAGGCGAGTCGTTGGCGGATGGGGACGACGCACCCGGGTCAACTGCCGCAGTAGCCGGCTCACCGGCCGAGCGTTAGGATCCGATCGTGGGAAACGACCCCTCACCCACGGTCAGCAGCTCGCTGCCCTGCCGGCCCGTCGACGGAGGCGCGACCCCACGCCTGCGAGCGGCGCACGCCTGCTCGTCCTCTTGCTCGCTCTTCCGATCGCGTCCTGCGCGCGCGGGCCGACTCCGCAGCCCGCGTCGCCTTCTCCGCCGCGGCCGCCCGCCACCGCCACGATCGCTCCGCCCGGGCCCCCTTCGTTCACGCCCAGGCCATCGATCCCGACGCCATCGGTCACGCCAGCGTCGACGCCGACGCCGACGCCATCTGCGTCCGGCGGCTGGGCACTCGCACCATCGTCGCCCGTGTTCGACGGGGCGGAGATCATGGACGTCGCCGCTGCCGCCCAGCGGTACGTGGCCGTCGGAGTCGTGCCCGGCAACGACGCCTCGGGACGATCCGTTCCCACGACCGGCGCGTGGACGTCCCTCGATGGCCTGCGCTGGACGCGAGCGCGCGGTGCGCTCACCCCTGGTCGGATGGTGGCGCTGGCGGCGGGCCATGGGCAGAGTGGTGGCGGTGGGCGAGCGCCTCCACCCTGCCGGGCGAGACAGATCAGCGGGGCGCGATCTGGGTCTCGCCCGACGGTCGCTCCTGGACCCGCGTGACCGACCTGCCGGTCCCCACCCCCAGCATCCTGGCGGACGTGGTGGCGACCCCGACCGGGTTCGTCGCCGTCGGCTCCTTCTTCAGCACCTCCCAGCCGGTGCACGCGATGGCCCTGGTCTCGCGGGACGGCGTCTCCTGGGAGCGTGCGGCCATGATCGAGAAGGCGACAGGACGCGCGATGAGCGGGATCCTCGTCGGTGGGCCGGGCCTCATCGCCTATGGGTTCGAGGACGCCCAGGATGCGGTCGCCGGCGTCATCTGGTCGTCCCGCGACGGACGTACCTGGGCCAAGTCCCAGGACGCCCCCGGGTTCCTGGCGGACGAGGGGGGTGGCTGCTGCTCGCGCAGGATCGAGCTGGTCTTCGGCGTGAAGGACCAGTGGTTCGCGATCGCCACGCCGGGGCCGGCAACCTTCCCGACGTTCAGCTCGGCCGACGGGATCCACTGGACGGCGCTCGGCGCGACCGGCCTGACGAGCATCCGGCCGCGCGCGGTGATCCGGTCCGGAGGCGAATGGCTGGCGGTGGGAGTGACCGCCCCCGGTGCGACGGCGCCACTCGAGGCCGCCGCCTGGCGTTCGCAGGACGGGATGACCTGGATGCCCATCCCCGTGGAAGGCATCGCCGAACCGGAGGTGGACCGCCAGGTGACGGCGCTCGCGGCGGGTCCGCACGGTCCCGTCGCGGTCGGCTACCGTCGGACGGGGGACGGTCGGGTGCGCGGGCTCGTGTGGGTCCTCGGGTCGACGAGCCGACCGTAGCGCGCGATCGGCCGATGGCTCACGGCAGCCGCGAGACCGCGCGAGGGGAGGACCGGTGCCCGCCACGGGAGACGTCCGGAGAGCCGGTCTCCGGGAGTGCGGCCGCTGTCCGATGCGACCGCGCTCCTGTCGCACGGCGGGGCCCATCTGCGATCATCGCGGGTGTGACCGCGCCCGCCGTGCCCCGTCCCCCATCCGTCGAGCGGCTGCTCTCCGCCGCGCGAACCCGCGTCGGGGATCGAGAGCACGCGGCGCTGGTCGCCGCGGCCCGCGACGAGATCGCCGTGCGAGCGGGCACGGCTGGCGTCGGCGGCGCCACGCCCCGCGACATCGGCGCCCTCGCGGACGCGCTGCTCGGCCGCCTTGCAGGCCTCGAGGCGGGTGGCGGGCCGGCCCCCGTCATCAACGCCACGGGCGTGATCGTCCACACGAACCTTGGGCGTGCGCCATGGCCGGAGGCCGCCATCCGGGCCGCCGAGGCCGCGACCCGCGAGCCGCTCCTTCCTGGAGCTGGACCCGGCGACTGGCCGGCGCGGACGCCGCGTATCGCGCGGCCGAGGAGCACCTGCTCGCCCTCAGCGGCGCGGAGGACGCCCTCGTCACGAACAACTGCGCCGCCGCGCTTGTCCTCGCCGTGGGGCTCGCCGGCCGGAAGGGCGTCGTCGTCGGTCGGGGCGAGCTGGTCGAGATCGGGGGCGGCGTTCGGATTCCGGAGATCGTCCGGCGGGCCGGAGCGCGCCTGGTCGAGGTCGGGACGACGAACCGCACCCGCGTCGGAGACTACGAAGCGCCGCTCCGCGAAGGCCGCGCCGCGCTGGTCCTCCGCGTCCACCCCTCCAACTTCACCATGGCCGGCTTCACCGAATCCCCCGACCCGGCGGAGCTCGCCGCCCTCGCCCACGCCCACGGCGCCCTCGTCGTCGACGACCTCGGCAGCGGCGCCCTCCTCGACACGGCGGCCTTCGGCCTGGCCCACGAGCCGACCCCGGCCGAGCGCCTGGCGGCCGGCGCGGACCTCGTCGCTCTTCTCCGGCGACAAGCTCGTCGGCGGGCCCCAGGCGGGGCTGGTCGTCGGCCGCGCGGACCTCGTCGGCCGCCTCCGCAGGGATCCGCTGGCGCGCGCGATGCGCCCCGACAAGGCGACCCTCGCCGGCGTGGCCGCCACCCTCGGCCTCTACCGGGCGGGGCTGGCGATCCGGGAGATCCCGGTCTGGCGGATGATCGCGACGCCGCCGGACGCCCTGCGGGAGCGGGCGGAGGCGCTGGCGGCTCGCGTGCCGGGGGCCGCGACCGTGGCCCTGGTCGCGACGATCGGCGGGGGATCGCTGCCGGGCGAGACGCTGCCGTCCTTCGGGATCGCCGTCGCCGCACGATCGGCCAGACGGCTGCTCGACGCGCCTCCGCCGCGGCGACCCGGCCGTCGTCGGGCGGATCGAGGAGGGGCGGGTCCTCCTCGACCTCCGGACGGTCGATCCGCGGGCCGACGACGAGCTGGCCGGGGCGCTCGACTGGTGCGCTGGCGGCGACCGGGGATGCCGGATGACGGTCGTCGTCGGGACCGCCGGTCACATCGACCACGGCAAGACGACGCTCCTGCGGGCGCTCACCGGGATCGACGCCGACCGGCTTCCCGAGGAGCGGCGGCGGGGGATGACGATCGAGGTCGGCTACGCGCACCTGCGCCTGCCCGACGGCGACGTCCTCGACTTCGTCGACGTCCCCGGCCACGACCGGCTCGTCGGGAACATGCTCGTCGGGGCCGGCGAGATCGACGCGGTCCTCCTCGTGGTCGCGGCCGATGACGGGCCGCGGGCGCAGACCCGCGAGCACGTGGAGCTGCTGGATGCGCTGGGGCTGCGCCACGCGGTGGTGGCCGTGACCAAGGCGGACGCGGTCGATGCGGCGAGGGCCGCGGAGGTCGTCGATGCCGTCGGGGACCTCCTCCGGCCAACGACGTTCGCGGGTGCGCCGGTCGTCATCGTCTCGGCCGTGACCGGCACCGGAATCGGGGCGCTGGTCGGGGCGCTCGTCGCGCTGCGGGACCGTGCCCGCGCCGACGGGGCAGGCGCGGAGGGGCCGGCGCGCCTGGCGATCGACCGGGTCTTCGGCGTCAAGGGCCGTGGCACGGTCGTCACGGGCACGCTCCGCGGCGGGCCGCTGACGCGCGGCATGTCGCTGCGCCTGGAGCCGGGCGGGGCGGCCGTGCGGGCGCGGGAGCTGCAGGCGCGTGGCACGGCCGTCGATGCGGGCGGACCGGGCGGTCGGCTGGCGGCGAACGTGACCGGTGTCGAACGAGCGGCGATCGCGCGCGGCGTCGTCCTCACCGACAGACCCGAGCGTCGTGGCGACCGACCGCCTCCTGGTCGCCCTGCGGCCGGCGCTTGCGCTCACGGCGGGGGGAGCCCGGCGACGGGACGCGATCGCGGGCGGCACGGCCGTCCGGCTGCACCTCGGGACGGCGCAGGTGGCGGGCGTCGTGCGCCGGTCGAGACGCGACGTCGACGACCTGCCGGCCGGCGAGGCGACCGCGATCCTGCGGCTGGCGGCCCCGATCGCGGCGGCGCCCGGGGACCGGTTCGTGCTCCGGCGACCGTCCCCGGCCGAGCCGCTGGCCGGCGGCCGCGTCCTGGATCCCCGGCCGCCCTCGGGTGCCGCCTGGCGGCGCGCGACCAGCGCGGACGTGGGCGCCCTGGCCCGGGCGGCGAGCCCGGAAGAGCGCGGCGTGGCTCTCCTGTCGCTGCACGGGGCACTCCCCCGGGGGCACGCGGCCGGCGGGTCGTTCCCGGCGGGTTCGACGGTGGCGGCCGGTCGCCTGGCCCTGTCCCCGGGCGTCGCGTCCGCGGTCGCCGCCGAGGCGCTCGCCGCGGTCGACACGGCTCCCGGCGACGGGATCCTGCTCGCCGAGCTGCGGGGACGCCTGGGCCGTGCCCTCCGCCGGCGGACGTCGGTCGACGCCGAGACGGCAGCAGGCGCCGGTGGCGCGCTCGTCGAGGCCCTCGTCGCGGCCGGCCGGCTGGCGCGGACCGGGGACCTCGTCCACCTGCCGGGCCGGGCCGTGGGCCTGGCGCCGGAGGTCGAGGCGGCGATGGACAGGCTGACGGCGATCCTCGACGCGCCTGCCCCCCCGGGCCTCGCCGAGGCCGCGCGCTCGGCTGCGTGCCCGCCGGCGGGGATCGCCGCCCTCGAGGCGGCCGGCCGGATCGTCCGCGTCGAGGAGGACCTCGCCTGGTCGGCGCCGGCCTTCGCCCGCCTCGCAGGCGGCGGCCCTCCGGCTCGTCGCCGCGGGCCCGCTCACGCCGGCGTCCCTGCGCGACGCCACCGGCACCAGCCGCAGGTACGTCATGGCCCTCCTCGAGGAGCTCGACCGGCGGGGCGTGCTGGCCCGGACGCCCGACGGGCATGTCCCCGGGCCGCGAGCGGGGACGGCGGGGAGGTGAGCGTTCCGCGCGTGACCGGCATCGTCCTGGCCGGCGGGCGCTCGACCCGCTTCGGCGGCGACAAGCTGGCGGCGCAGGTCCGCGGTCGACCGCTCCTGCACCTGGCGATCGCCGCCGTGGCCGCGGTCGCCGACGAGGTCGTGGTCGTCGTCGGGCTCGACGGGCCCGAACCGGCGCTGCCGCCCGACCTCCCGGTGCCGGTCGTCGTGGCGCACGATGCCGTCGCCGGCCAGGGCCCCCTCGCCGGGCTCGCGGCGGGCCTCGCCTCCGCCTCCCACCCGCTGGCCCTGCTCGTGGGAGGCGACCAGCCCGCCCTGCGACCCGAGCTCCTCCGCGAGCTCCTGCGCGGGCTCGCCCCGGGCGCCGCCGATCCGCCGCTCGACGTCATCGGGCTCGAGGAGGACGGGACCCTGCGGCCGCTCCCGGTCGCCCTCCGGGTCGCGACGGCCGGCCCGGCCGCGGAGGTCGCGCTGGCCGGCGGAACGCGGAGCCTCGTGGGGCTGTTCGGCGGGCTTCGCGCCGCCACGCTGGACCCGGGGCGGTGGCGCGAGCTCGACCCCGCTGGAGACTCGCTGCGGGACGTGGACACGCGCGACGACCTCCAGCGGTCCTGACGGGCGGCGGGTATCCTCGGCGGGCCACCAACCCGGACGACCAGCGCGGAGCTCCCCGTGACCCACTTCCACCCTCGGGCCGTTCGCCGAGCCGATCCGCACCGGGGGCGCCTGGGGCGCCTGGTGGCGAGGGTGGTACCGCGTGCTTCGCCTCTTCGGCGGCCCGCTCGGCCGGTTGGCCGCGCAGCCCGGCTTCGGGAACCTGGTCCTCCTGCGGGTGGTCGGCCGACGCTCCGGTTCCGAGCGATCCCTCCCCCTCGGGCTGCTGACCGTGGAGGGGCGGCGCTACCTGGGCCACCCCAGCGGCGACGCTGCCTGGACGCTGAACCTCCGGGCGGCCGCGTCGGCGACGATCGAGAGCGCCCGGGTCCCCCGCACCCGCGTCCGGCCCGTCCTCCTGGGGCCGGGCAGGGAGCGCGACGAGGCAGTCCGCGCCAGCTTTCGCCAGCACCCGTTCCCCGGCAACGCGATGTACCGGCTCGCCGGCCGCCACGTCGAGGGGACCGGTGTCTTCTTCCGCCTCGAGCCGGTGAACGCGGCGGCCGTGGCGCCCGTGGCCGTGGCGCCCGTTGCGCCCGTGGCGCCGGTCGAGCCACCCCCAGGAGGCCCCACCTGAGCACGTCCGTCCACGTCCTCACCGCAGGCTACGCCGACGAGCGGGTCGCCAGCAGCGTCACCCTCGTCCGCGACGGCGACGCCCTGATCGTCGCGGATCCCGGCATGGTGGCCAGCCGTGGCCGGATCCTCGACCCGCTCGCCGCGCTCGGCGTCGCACCGGGGGACGTGACCCACGTCTTCCTCTCCCATCACCACCCCGACCACACGATCAACGTGGCCCTCTTCCCGAACGCCGAGGTCGTCGACTTCTGGGCCCGCTACCGGGCCGACGAGTGGCTCGACCACGACGGCGACGGCTACCTCCTGGCGCCCAACGCAGCGCTCTGGCTGACGCCCGGCCACACGGAGGAGGACGCGTCGCTGATCGTCCGCGCGGACGACGCGGTCTACGCCCTCACCCATCTCTGGTGGCGCGGCGACCGGACGCCGCTCGTCGACCCGCTTGCCTGGGACCAGGCGAAGCTGGAGGCGGGCCGCGAACGCCTCCTCCGCGGCGGAATCGACATCGTGATTCCCGGCCACGGCGAAGCGTTCCGCCTGCGGTAGCCCCAACGTCCCGGTCCGGGCGGGCCGCTCGGCCCTTCCCGCCGGCTTGACGGCCCCGTGACACTCGCAGTACTGGACGACCGCCGGGCCCTTGCCGGGAACCGGCTCGTTCGCCGACGTCGTCGCCGGCGCGCGCCCGGGCGCACACCGCCCCCGCGCGAGCGTTCCCCGCGACGGCCTGGAGGACGGACGAACCATGGACCGCATGAAGGTCGTGATCATGGGGGCCGCCGGGCGCGACTTCCACGACTTCAACGTCGTCTATCGGGACGACCCGACGGTGGAGGTCGTCGCCTTCACCGCCACGCAGATCCCGGGCATCGCCGACCGGCGCTACCCGCCCGAGCTCGCCGGGCCGCTCTATCCGGCCGGCATCCCGATCGTCCCCGAGGACGACCTCGACAGGATCTTCGCGACCCAGAGGATCGACCGCGTCGTCTTCGCCTACAGCGACGTCGCCCACGAGAACGTGATGCACCAGGCGAGCCGGGTGCTCGCCGGGGGCGCCGACTTCGTCCTCCTCGGCCCGTCCGCACGATGATCTCCAGCACCAAGCCGCTCGTCGCCACCGGCGCCACCCGCACCGGCGCCGGCAAGAGCCAGACGACCCGCTACCTCGCCAGCCTCCTCGAGGCGCAGGGGCTGCGCGTCGTCGTCGTCCGCCACCCGATGCCCTACGGCGATCTCGTGAAGCAGCGCGTCCAGCGCTTCGCGACGTACGCGGACCTCGACCGCCACGAGACGACGATCGAGGAGCGCGAGGAGTACGAGCCGCATCTCGACGCCGGGCGCGTCCTCTACGCCGGCGTCGACTACGAGGCGATCCTCCGCGAGGCCGAGAAGGAGGCCGACGTCGTCCTCTGGGACGGCGGCAACAACGACTTCCCCTTCTACCGGCCGGACCTGTTCGTCGTCGTCGCCGACCCGCTCCGCCCGGGCCACGAGATGCACTACCACCCGGGCGAGACGAACGTCCGGATGGCCGACGTCGTCGTCATCAACAAGGTCGACAGCGCGACGCCCGAGCAGGTCGCGACGGTCCGCGACGAGCATCGCCCGCCTCAACCCCCGGGCCGCGGTGATCCTGGCCCGCTCCGCGCTCCAGCTCATCGGCGGCGAGATCGCCGGCAAGCGGGTCGCGGTCGTCGAGGACGGCCCGACGCTCACCCACGGCGGGATGACCTACGGAGCCGGCGTCGTCGCCGCGCGTCGCTTCGGTGCGGCCGAGCTCGTCGATCCGCGTCCGTACGCCAGGGGCGACCTCGCCCGGACGCTCGCCAAGTACCCGGCTCTCGAGAACCTCCTGCCGGCGATGGGCTACGGCCGGGAGCAGATGGACGAGCTCGCAGGAGACGCTCAACGCGATGCCGGCCGACCTCGTCCTCGCCGCCACCCCGATCGACCTCACCCGGATCCTGACCCTGGACAAGCCGGTCGTCCGCGTCCGCTACGAGCTCGAGGAGCTCGAGCCGGAGCCGGAGGCTCCGTCGCTCGGCGACCTGCTGGCCCCGATCGTGGCCCGGGCCCGGGCGGCCGGCGCGGACGCCCCGACGGCATAGGGGGACCACGATGACCGACCACTTCCTGACCCTCGATTCCCTCGGCGCCGAGGGGATCCGGGAGATCCTCGACCTCTCCCACCGGTTCAAGCGCGAGCCCGGGCGCCACCGCGAGGCGCTCGCCGGCGGCCGCGTCGGGATGATCTTCGACAAGCCGTCCACCCGGACCCGCGTCAGCCTCGAGGACGCGGCGTGGGCGCTCGGGATGCTCCCGATCGTCCTGCGGCCCGACGAGCTCCAGCTGGGCCACGGCGAGACGGTCGCCGACACGGCCCGCGTCCTCTCGCGGTACCTCTCGGCGCTGACGATCCGGACCTTCGCCCACGCCCGGGTCGAGGAGCTGGCCGCGCACTCGACGATCCCGATCATCAACGCCCTGACCGACGACCACCACCCGTGCCAGGCGCTGGCCGACGTGATGACCCTCGAGGAGGTCTTCGGCGACCTTCGCGGCCGTCGGGTGGCCTTCATCGGCGACGGCAACAACGTCGCCCATTCGCTCATCCAGGCCGCCGGCTACCTCGGCTTCACCCTGGCCGATCGCGACCCCGGAGGGCTACCGCCCCGATCCCGCGATCGTCGCGGCCGCCCGCGCCGCACGGCGCAGGCGAACGGCGGCGCGATCGAGCTGGTCGACCGAGCCCGCCGAGGCGGTCGCGCGGCGCCGACGCGGTCTACACCGACGTGTGGGCCTCGATGGGCAAGGAGCACGAGCGCGAGGAGCGCGCGCCGGGTCTTCGCCGGGTACACCGTCGACGCGGCGATGATGGCCCGGGCGGCCGCCGGAGCGCGATCTTCCTCCACTGCCTCCCGGCCCATCGCGGCGACGAGGTGACCGACGAGGTCATGGACGGGTCGCAGAGCCGGGTCTGGGACCAGGCGGAGAATCGCGTCTACACCGAGCAGGCGATCCTCTACGCGCTGATCAGCGGCGACCGGCGCGGGGAACGCCTGGGATGACCCGCATCGCGGTGGCGCTGGGCGGGAACGCCCTGATCCAGCGCGGCGAGCCCGGGTCAACCGAGGTCCAGCGCCACAACCTGGAGACCGCTGCCCGCGCGCTCGTCGACCTCGCCGAGCGCAGCGGAGCGGAGATCGTCCTGACCCATGGCAACGGGCCCCAGGTCGGGTACCTCGCCATCGCGGCGGAGATGGCCGCCAAGGTGGTGCCCGAGCCGCCGCTCGACGTCCTCGGCGCGGAGTCGCAGGGCCAGATCGGCTACCTCATGTCGCAGGCCCTCAACGCCGCGTTCCTCGAGCGGGGGATCAGGCGCGAGATCGCCGTCATCGTCAGCCAGGTGGTCGTCCAGTTCGACGACCCGGCGTTCGCCCACCCGACGAAGCCGGTCGGGCCGATCTACGACGAGGCGACCGCCCGGGACCACGCGGCGAAGCGCGGCTGGTCGATCGCTCCCGACGGGACGCACTGGCGCCGCGTCGTGCCGTCGCCGAAGCCCCTGCGGCTCGTCGAGGCGTCCTCCGTGCGCTCGCTGGTGGAGGCGGGCATCCTCGTCATCGCCTCCGGCGGCGGCGGGATCCCGGTGGCCGAGCTTCCGGACGGACGGTACGAGGGGCTCGAGGCGGTCATCGACAAGGACCTCGCGGCGGTGGTCCTGGCCCGGGCCGTGGGGGCCGAGGGGCTCCTCCTCCTGACCGACGTCGATGCGGTCTATCGCGACTGGGGGACTCCCGAGTCCGAGGCGATCCGCCGGATCTCCGTTGACGAGGCGTTCGAGGGCCTGGCGGCCAACAGCTGGGCGGCGGGCTCGATGGGCCCGAAGATCCGCGCCTGCGCGGAGTTCGTGCGCGACGGCGGCAGATTCGCCGCGATCGGGCGCCTCGAGGATGCGGCGGCCCTCGCCTGGGGCCGGGCGGGCACCCGGTTCGGCTCGGGACGGCTGGGCCTTCCCCCCTTCACGGTCCTCGCGGGGGCTCGGCCGGGCTGACGTCCGCCGGGAGCCGGCGGGTCTCGCCCCGGAGCTCGCGGGCAGGCGCGGCGCAGCCCCGATCGTTCGCTCGCAAACGCCACGACGCCCCGGCCGTCCGGCCGGGGCGTCGTGGCGGCTATGACCCGCCCGCGTCCGGGGCGGTCGACGGGATGCTACTTCTTGATCTTGATGACGGCCGTGCTCGCCTGCACGTCGTGGAATCCCTGGCGAGTGGGGCTGTTGGCGACGGTGTACAGGAGGTAGAGGGAGTACAGCAGGCCCAGGAGCCCGACGAGAGCCCCGAGGCCGCCGAGGAGCGGGACGATCGTCAGCGCCTGGGCGAGGACCATCGGACCGAACAGGAAGAGGTAGCGGCGGATCGCCTGGGGCTGCGTGAGCGCCGCGCCATCGGCGGCGTTGACGGTCTCGAGCCCGATGACCCGCTGGCCGATCGTGCCGCGCATCGTCATCCAGGTGTAGATGAAGTAGAGCGCGCTTCCCACGGCGTAGATCGCCAGGAGCACGACGAACCAGACCAGGGCGCCGACCCCGAACCCGGTCAGGAAGATGGTTCCCAGGAAGAGCGACCCGAAGATCGTGTAGAGGAAGAAGAAGGCCGCGCTCAGGATCACCGCGTCGATGATGTAGGCGACGATCCGCATGGGGAGGTCCGAGTAGACCATCCCGCCGGGGCCGGCCACCGTCTCGGACGAGGTGATCGTGTTCATCCACGTCGGCGCTGTGCTCGCCGCGGCAGGGGGCGCCGGCGGGGCGACGGGTGGCGGCGGCGGGGCGGTGAGTGGCGGCGTGGCGGCGACTGGCAACGGCGGCGGGGGCGCCGCCTCCTGTGGGACGGGCGCCTCGTCCGGCGGCGGGATTGCGGGCGCTCCGGTCGATTCCATCGTTCCTCCCTCGAGAGCGACGAGTGATGGCGCGCGCCCGCCTCTCGGGCAGCCACGCAGCGGGGCACTGCCCCGTGTGCGAGCGAGGATAGCGATCTGCGCGCCCCGTGACCAGTGCCACGCGCGCCCCGACCCGTTCGGCGGCCGTCGGCTCTAGACTCGGGTCATGCCCGGCCCCATCGTCCTCGTCGGATCCGGCGAGTTCACCGCCGCCATGGACGCGGTCGACCGCGACCTGCTGGCGATGACCGGCCGGGCTCGCCCGCGCGTCGCCGTCGTGCCGACCGCGTCCTGGCCCGACGGGGAAGAGACCTTCCTCGACTGGATCGAGCTCGGGAAGGCGCACTTCTCGGCGCTGGGCGCCGAGGTCGAGGGGGTCGCGATCCGGACCCGCGAGGACGCCTTCGACGACGCCTGCGTCCAGGCGATCGGGGAGGCCGACCTCGTCTACCTGTCGGGCGGAAAGCCGGGCCATCTGCTCGACGCGCTCGACGGGACGCCCGCCGGGACCGCCCTCCGCGCCGTGCACGAGCGGGGCGGCATCGTCGCGGGCTGCTCGGCCGGGGCGATGGTCCTGGCCGCACGGCAGCCGCGTCTCAGAGGCCGCCGCTTCTTCCGATTCCCGACCGGCTGGCGCGATGCGCTCGGCTTCGTGGAGGGCGCGGCGGTGCTGCCGCACTACGATGCCTTGCCCGAGCCGCTCGTCGCGGTGATCGCCCTCGCCGCGCCACGCGGAACCGCCGTCCTCGGGATCGACGAGGAGACCGCGGCCATCGTTCGCGATGGCTCCTGGCAGGTGCGGGGTCGCGGCCGGGTGACCGTCTGGCGGGGCCGCGGACGCAGTCGGCATCGCGCCGGCGAGAGCTTCCGTCTCGACGCCCTGCACGCGGAGCCAGCACGCCCGACGTGACCGGCGGTGACGGGCGTCACCGGCCCGCAATTGCCCGGGTGATCTCGCGCCGCGACGATCCTTCTGGGCTCGATCCGCTGAGCGGTCAGCCGGCCTTGACGGCGCGGAAGCAGTCCGAGCAGTAGACCGGCTTGTCGAGGCGCGGCTTGAACGGGACCTGGGCGTTGTTGCCGCAGCGCGAGCAGGTCACGGCGAAGTACTCGCGATCGACGGGATCGCCGCCGCGCTCGTAGCCACGCGGCCCGCCGATGCTCCGAACGTCCGACCCATCGCCCCGTGACTGGCGCCGGCTCGCCCGACAGCTCGGGCAGCGCTTGGGGTCCGACGTGAAGCTCTTCTCGGCGTAGTACTCCTGGTCCGCCGCGGTGTGCGTGAAGTCGAGGCCGCAGTCGACGCAGGTGAGGGTGCGATCGGCGTAGGTCAAGGGTGCTGCTCCTCCAGGTCCATGCGCTCGCCGCCGGCGGCCGTCCCGGAAGGGTTCGCCGTCGCGACGGGACGGCGGAGAGGCGGAAGAAGCCTGGTGCCGCGCGACCCGGGTGACGTGCAGCTGGACCTCTCGGGCGCGCACCGGTTGCGTGCCCGCAGGATACCACCGGGCCCATCCGGGCTCATCCGACCATGTCCGGGCGTTCAGGCGGACCGGAGGTCCCGGTCTCCGCACCCGGGGACGCACCGGCGCCGCGGCCGGGCGTCCCCGAAGAGACCTCGCCGCCCCCTCCCCGATTTGTCACAATGCCCGCGATGCTCCGCCTGCTCCACACGGCCGATGTCCATCTCGGGGCCCGCCACGCTGATCTCGGCGAGCAGGCGGCCGCCCAGCGGGAGCGACAGTTCGGGGCCTTTCGGGCGACCGTCGACCTGGCGCTCGCGGAGAAGGTGGACCTCTTCCTGATCGCCGGCGACCTCTTCGACTCCAACACCCAGCCCCGCCGATCGGTCGAGCGAGCGGCCGGGGAGCTCAAGCGCCTGGCCGAGGCGGCGATCCGCACCGTCATCATCCCCGGCACCCACGACGTCTACGATGGCGCGTCCGTCTACCGGGCCTACGACCTGCCGGCCATGGCAGGCCTCCCGCCCGGGACGGACCACCTGGTGGTCCTCACCCCGGACCGGCCGGACGCCGTCCTCGGGACGCTCGACGTGGTCGTCCATGGCCGGGTCTTCGCCACGAAGCGCGCCCCCCGCAGTCCCCTGGCCGGGTTCGACGTCGCCGCCGACGATCGGGCCACGCTGGCACGTCGGGATGATCCACGGGTCGCTGAGCATTCCCGAGAAGACCGAGCACGACGAGGTCGTCTTCACGAGCGACGAGGTTGCCGCCTCGCACCTCGACTACCTGGCCCTGGGCCACTGGCACTCCACCCAGCGGGGCCGCGCCGGGGCAACCCTGTGGGCCTACAGCGGCGCCCCGGAGCCCGTCGCCCTCGACCAGGACCGGGCCGGCAACGCACTCCTCGTGACCCTGGAGGAGCGCGGCGGCGGGCGGCACGTCGCGATCGAGGAGCACCGCGTGGGGAGGACCCGCTTCGAGCGCCTGGAGGTCGATGCCGCCTCCATGGGCAGCCAGCCGGCCCTCGTGGAGCGACTCGTGGCCCTCGCCGATCCCGATCTCGTGCTCGACGTGCGGATCAACGGCGTGCGGCCGGATGACCTGGACCTGGCCACGGACGAGATCGAGCGAGCAGTGGCCGAGCGGTTCTTCCGCGTCCGCGTCCGGGACCGTTCCGCGGCGGCGCTCCCGGATGGCCCCCTGGCGCCCCCGGACACGATCGCGGGGGCGCTCGTCCGGGATCTCCAATCGGAGATCGCCGAGCTGGAGGCCGCCGGCCGCGACGGCGACGCCGGCGAGGCCCGGGAGGCGCTCCGCCTGGCCCGCCTGCTGCTCGACGGTCGCGAGGTGACCCTGTGAGGATCACCCGCCTCCGCTTGCGCAACCTGAAGGTCCACCGGGACCTGGACCTCGAGCTCGCACCGGGGCTGACGGTGGTCCGCGGGCCCAACGAGGCGGGCAAGACCACGATCCAGCGGGCGCTCGAGATCGCCCTCTTCCGCAAGGTCACGGCCGGCGGAGCCGAGATCGACGCCCTCCGCAGCTGGGGGTCTCCCGGCGAGGAACGGCCCTGGGTTGCCCTCGACTTCGTCCAGGAGGATCCCGAGGGGACCCGCATCGGGACGCTGGAGAAGGACTTCCGGGGCGCGAAGGGGACCGTCAGGCTCGTCCTCGACGGGGAGACCGTGACCGACCCGGCCCGCGTCGACGAGATGCTGGCGGACCTCACCGGGATCCCCGGGGAGAAGTTCTTCCGCTCCACTGCGTCGGTGCGCCACCACGAGGTCTTCGACCTGGCCCGCGACGAGGGGGCGCTGCGCGACCGGCTCCAGGCGTCGATCAGCGGCGCCGATCGCGGCACGAGCGCGGCCAGGCGCCGGCTCGACAAGGCTCTCCGGGAGCTGCAGGCGCGCGGCGAGCGCAACCCGGGCCGCCTGCGCGTCGCCGAGGAAGCCGTCGCCCGCTCGGAGACCGTCCTCGCCAAGGGCGAAGCGCAGCTCGTCCAGCTCGAGCGCGATCGCGACGCCCTGGCGGCGGCCCGCGAACGACGCGCTGCCGCCGAGCACGTCCTCGCCGAGCGCCGCTCGCTCCTGGAGAAGGCGCGCCAGGCAGAGCGCCTCGCGGCAGAGCGAGGCGTGGCCCAGGAGCGCTTCGAGCGCTACCGCCAGGCCGTCGGCGTCGCGGACCAGATCGCCGAGCTCGAGGGGAGTCATCCGTCGTCGAACCCGCTCCCCGTGCTGCGCCAGCTCGTGGAGCGGACGCGGGTCCTGGACCGCCAGGTCGGCGAGCTGCGGGTCCAGCTCGGCGAGGAGCCCTCCACCGTCGACTTCAACGTGGTGATCCCGGAACCACCCTACCGCCCCTTCGCCTGGCTCGCCGTGCTCCTTGCCGTGGGTGGCGTCGCCGCGGTCGCGGTCGGTGTGTTCGGCGACATCGTCGCTGCGGTGGCTGGAGGTGCGACGGCCGCGGTGCTCGCTCTCCTCCTGGCCGCCTTCGCCCGCGCCCGACGTCGGGCGGCCTTCGACATCCGTCTCCAGAAACAGCTTCGCGACCACGAGATCTCCCGGCGCCTCCGGGGGCGGAGCCAGCTGGAGGACGACCTTCGCCGCGCCGAGGCCGACTTGAAGGCCCAGCTGGTCACCATCGAGGTCGACGACCCGAAGGCGGCGGAGGATCTCCTGGCCCGTGAGGACGCCCACGTCCAGGCGACCGAGCGCGCGCGAGCGCAGCTCGACGGCCTCGTCGCCAAGGAACCGGTCGAGACGTTGCCGACCCTGCGCGACGCCGCGGCCCTCCTGATCGAGCAGAAGACCGGAGCCCTCGAGGCGCTGGGACCGATCGCCAGGGAGCCGCGGGCCCGGGAACGGCTCGAGGTGGAGGTCCGGGACCAGGAGGGCGCCCTGGAGCGGGCCCGCGACGACGAGGCTGGCGCCCGGGCCCGCGTCGAGCAGAACCCCGTGGACGCCGAGCAGATCGCGGGCGAGGCCGAGCGTCTCGTCTCGTGGCGCGAGGAGCTGGCGACCCTCCAGCGCCGCCAGCGCATCTACCAGAAGACCCTCGACGCGATCGGCCGCGCCGAGACCGCGACGATGCGCACCGCGACGCGCTACCTGGAGAAGCGGATGCGCGGCGACATGGCCCGCCTGACGGGTGGCCGCTACCGCCGCGTCGCCGTCGACGACGCGACCCTCGACATCTCCGTCTTCGCGCCCGAGCGCGGTGACTGGGTGACGATCGAGGACCTGTCACAGGGGACGCTCGATCTCGGCTACCTGGCGGCGCGCCTCGGCCTGGTCCGGCTGGTGACCCAGGACCGCCGGCCGCCGCTCGTCTTCGACGACCCCTTCGTCACCTTCGACGACGCGCGGGCCGAGCGGGCGATCGCCATGCTGCGCGACCTCGCCGCCGACTTCCAGGTCATCTACCTGACGACGTCCGATCGCTACGACCACGCGGCCGACCGGGTCGTGGAGCTGCCCGGCCCGACGGCCGGCGACGACGCGGCGGCGGACGAAGAGCCCGAGGCCGCGCGGCCGGCCGGCTGACGCCGGCCTCGACGCCCGCGATCGTGCCGGCCGATCTCCTCGCCGCTGCCGCCGGTCTCCTCGCGGCGGCCTCCTGGGGCGCCGGCGACTTCGGCGGCGGGATCGCCACGAAGCGCCTGCCGGTCTTCGTCGCCCTGCTTGGCAGCCAGCTCGTGGGGCTTGCCGGGGCCGCCGTCGCGATGATCGTGCTGGGCGAGTCGCTTCCCGCGCCGGCCGACGCCGCATGGGCCGCCGCCGCCGCGCTGTTCGGGGCCCTTGGCCTGGCCGGGCTCTATCGGGCGCTGGCGGATGGACAGATGGGGATCGTCGCCCCGATCACCGGGGTCCTCACCGCGGCGATCCCCGTCGCCGTGGGCATCGCGACGGCCGGGCTGCCCGGGCCGGTGCGCCTGGCCGGGTTCGGCGTCGCCCTCCTCGCGATCGTCCTGGTCTCGCTCGCCGACGACGGCTCGACGGGGCGCGCCGGGCTCCTGCTGGCCATCGGCGCCGGCCTTGGCTTCGGGCTCTACAGCGCCTGCGTGGGCCAGGTCGAGGTGGGCGTGTTCGGGCCGCTGATGGTCTCGCGGGCCACGGCGTCCGTCCTCGTGGTGGTCATCGTGGCGGCGCAACGAACGCCGCTGCGCGCCGTCGCGTCCGCGGAGCCGCGGCTCCTCCTGCTCGTCGCGCTGGTGGGGGCTCTCGATCTCGTCGGCAACGCCATGTTCCTCGTGGCGGCCCAGGCGTCCGGGCTGGCCCTCGCCGCCGTGCTGGGGTCGCTCTACCCGGTCTCCACGGTGATCCTGGCGACGCTCGTCCTGCACGAGCCGATCGGGCGGATCCACGCCCTCGGGATCGCCGCGGCGGCCCTGGCGGTCGTGCTGGTCGTCGGCGGCGCCTGACCGTCTCCGCCTCGGAAGATCGGCGGGCAGACGCGTGCCGGCCACGGGGAGCGCCTCGCCGGCGTCGAGCTGCGGACGCCCTGTCTCAGTCGAGGTCGAGCGAGAGGTAGTTGCCGGGGTCCCGGAAGCCCATCGCCTCGTAGAGCGGGCGCCCGTCGTCGGAGGTCCGCAGGTAGACCCGGCGCAGGCCAACCGTGCGGGCGTCGGCGACGAGGGCGTCCATGACCGCCCGACCCACGCCGCGGCCGCGCCAGCGGGGCAGGGTGTAGACGTTGACGATGAAGCCCTCGCCGGTCCGCCGCGAGCGGGGGTGCGGCGGCCGGTCGACGAGCACGAGGCCGCCCATCGCGACGATCCGCCCGCCGTCCTCGGCCACCCAGACCCGGTAGACGTCGCCGTCGATGTGGGTGGCCAGGTAGTCGGCCACCTGGGAGCGGTGCGGCCCGACGCGATCGGGCGGCAGGTCGCCGCCGAGGAGCTCGCGATCGAAGGCGAGGCGCAGGTCGAGGATCACCGGGAGGTCGGCCCGGACGGCGCGGCGAAGGCGGAGGCTCGGACGGGGTTGGGCCCGGCGGGCGGACGACTGGGTCACCGGGTGATCGTGCCACGGCGGGCGTCGGCGCGCCGGTAGACTCCGCCGGTGACCTTCGAGCCCGCGCATCGTGACGGCGCGCCCGCCCCTCCGCCCGCCCCCCCGCCGCCCCGCCCCGTCCAGGGATGGCGCTCGCTCCTCGTCGTCTACGGTCTCGTCTCGACGATCGAGGCACTGGGGGTCGCCCAGGTCTTCGCCTTCCTGCCCCTGCGGCTCCGCGAGGTCGGCCTGCCCGAGGACCAGATCCCGACCTTCACCGGGCTCTTCACGAGCCTCATCTTCGTCTTCGGGATCGTCCTCGTCCCGTTCTGGGGCGTCTGGGCGGACAAGTACAGCCGCCGCGCCGTGATCGTGCGGAGCGCCGTCGTGGAGGCCGTGGTCTTCGCCGGCGTGGCCCTTGCGGCGGAGCCCTGGCAGCTCGGCGCGAGCCTCCTCCTCGTCGGCCTCCAGCTGGGCAACACCGGGGTGATGCTGGCCGCGCTGCGGGACGTGACGCCGCGCCACCGCGTGGGGACCGCGACCGCGCTCTTCGGGGCCAGCGGACCGCTCGGCTTCGCGATCGGGCCCGTCCTGGGCGCCCTGATCGTCGACGGCCTGCGCCTGCCGCTCGTCGCGGTCTTCTGGCTGGGCTCCGCGCTCTCGCTCGCGGCGATCGTCCTGATCATGGTCGGATCCCGGGAGATCCGGCCGGCGGTCGTTCCGGAGGGCAGCGCCCTCGCCCTGGCCCGCCGTGCGATCGGGGGCGTCTTCGCGGATCCGGCCGTGCGCCGCATCTTCGCCATCTTCGGCGTCTCCATCCTCGCCAACCAGATGAGCCGGCCCTACCTCCCGCTCCTGGTCGAGGAGGTGAACGGGGGCGCTCCGAACCTTGCCTCGGCGATCGGCCTGGTCGCCGGGACGGCGGCGCTGGTCGGCGCGCTCATCTCGCCCCTGGCCGGTCCGCTCGGCGACCGGATCGGCTTCCGGCGCGTGCTGGCGGGCGCGCTCCTCGGCGCCGGCGTGATGCTCCTCCTGATGCCGCTCGCGCCCGCGGTCGCCGCGCTGGCCGGCGTCGCCGTCGTGTATGGGGCGCTCCAGGCGGCGACCCAGGCGATGGTCTTCGGGCTCGTCGCGGTGGAGGTGGCCCCCGAGCGCCGCTCGGCGACCCTCAACCTCGTCCTCCTGCCCCTCTACCTCGCCGGGATCATCGGGCCAACGATCGGAGCGGTCGCCGCCAGCGTCGGCGGGATTCCCGCCCCCTTCTTCGCCGCCGGCGCCGTCTTCCTCGTCGGCGGCATCGCCGTCGCTGCGTCGCTCCGCCGCGGATCCGGCCCCAGGCGCTAGGCTCGTCTTCTCGGCTGGGCTGCAGGGAGCCCTCGCCGGGTCAGACGTCGCGACTCCACTGCGGCCACTCGACGACCCTCCGGAACCCGTGGGCCTCGTACATCCGGAGGGCGCGCACGGGAGCCGGACCCGCCGCGACCGTCACGGCCGCGGCCCCCGCGAGCACCGGTCGGTGACTACGTCGGGAGGTCGCGCTCCTCCTCGCCGATGTAGCGCGCGTCCGGCCGGATCAGGCGGTTGGCCGAGGCCTGCTCGATCACGTGGGCCGTCCAGCCGGCGTGGCGGGCAAGCGCGAATGTCGCCGGGAAGAGGTCGGGGGTCAGGCCCACCCCCTGGAGGACGGCCGCCGCGTAGAACTCGACGTTGGTCTTGAGCGGCCGGTCCGGGTACTTCTCCTCGAGGACCTTGAGGGCCACGTCCTCGACCTTGATCGCGAGCTCCAGCCAGTCCGGCCGCGTCGGCAGCGCTTCGACGACCGTGCGGAGCGCCCTGGCCCGCGGGTCGTAGGCGCGATAGACGCGGTGGCCGAAGCCCATCAGCCGCTCTCCGCGGGCGAGGGCATCGCGGACCCACTGCTCCGCGTGCTCGGGCGAGCCGACCTTGTGGATCTGCTCCACCACCTCGGACGGGGCACCGCCGTGGAGTGGCCCCTTCATGGCCCCGATCGCTCCGGTCACGGCCGAGGCCATGTCCGAGCGGGTGGAGGTGATGACCCGGGCGGTGAAGGTCGAGGCATTGAGGCCGTGCTCGGCGCCGCAGATGAAGTAGGCGTCGAGGGCGCGCGCGGTGGCCTTGTCCGGCCGCACGCCCGTCAGCTGGTAGAGGAATCCGGAGACGAGGTCGAGCTTCGGGTCCGGATCGATCGGCTCGAGGTCCTCGCGCAGGCGGACGAAGGCCGCCAGCGCCGACGGCGAGAACGAGGTCAGGGCGCGCGCCTGGATCTCGTTCGGGGGCCAGTCCAGGACCTGGCTGGCGCCCCACACGGAGACCGCCGTGCGCAGCGCGTCCATCGGCTTCGCCGTGCGCGGCAGGGCCCGCAGCGCCGACATGACGGCGGACGGGACGCGGCCGGCCGTGAGCCGGGCCTTCGGATCCCAGGCCCCCGTCCACAGGAGGTTGGAGACCGAGGCGAACGTGCCGTGGGCGACGAGATCGCCGATCCGGTAGCCGCGGTACATGAGGCGGCCGTTGGCGCCGTCGACGAGGCCGAGCTGGGTCTCGGCGGCGAGAACGCCCTCGAGCCCGGGGGAGTACGGCCGGCCGTCGACGGTGTGCGCGGCGACCGGTGTGGCGGGATCCGCGGGCGGGAGGACCGGCGGATTGAGCTTCTGCGGCATCGTGGCGTGTCCTCGGAGGCGGCCGGGAGGCCTGGTGAGGGGGGCCCGAACGGGCGCCCATCGTACTCCGCGGCCGCGCCGCGCGGGGGTCCGACGCCGCCATTCCCTGGGTCGTCAGCGGCTGTCCCGGCCCGCGCGACGAGGATCGTCCCCGGGCAGCCCGGCGGCCGCCGCGACGTCGAGCACCCACGTCGCGCCGGCCCGCCGGGCACGCAGCGCCGGCAGTCGGCGCTCGCCGCGGTCCGTCCCGTCGTGGCCTGGCCCCAGCAGCTCCCCGATCATCGCCGCCTTTCCCGCGCCGAACGCGGCGACCACGAGGGCAGGCGTCGCGTCGAGGGCGGCGGGCGTCAGGGTCACCCGGTCCAGGTGCGGCTCGATGTGGGTGGGGGCCGGCGCCCACGTTGCCCAGCCAGGGGCGTCGAAGGCGGCGCTGCCCGGAAAGATGGAGAGGACGTGCCCGTCGGGCCCCACGCCGACCAGGATCGCGTCGAAGACCGGGCGCCCCTCCGCGTCGGCCGCCAGCTCCGCGCGCAGGATCGCCTCGAACCGGACGGCCGCTCGCCGCCGGGCTCTCGCCGGCGGCGAGCGCGGCGTCGATCGGCCAGGGGTGGACGTGGGCCGGATCGAGCGGCGGGGGGGCGAGGCCGCGACGAGGGTCGCCGGGCAGCAGCACGCGATCGATGGCGCCGAGGTTGCAGTCGGGATCCCCGCGCGCCACGAAGCGGTCGTCGCCGACCCACAGGTGGAGGACGCCCCACGGCACGCGGGATCGAAGCGGCTCCGCGAGGAGGGCGCGGTAGACCGCCGCGGGCGTCGAGCCCCCGGTCGACGCCAGGTCGGCCCGTCCCCGCGCCCCGGCCCCGGCTGCCAGCGCCTCCGCGAGCACCGCGGCCACGGCCCGGGCGGCAGCCGCGCGGTCCGGCAGGACGAGGATCGCCGGCTCGCCGGCGTTCGCCGTGGCCCGGATCACGCCGCCGCCCGGGCCATCAGCCGTTCGCCCCGGCCGGCGCGTTCCCGGCCAACCGCGCCGCCATGGCGAGCGTCCCCTCCGCCACGGGGTCCCGCCCGCCCGCCTCGATCGCCTCCGTGAGGAGATCCGCGTCGGTGCGACGCGCGGCGTGGAAGGTCCGGTCCAGGGCCTCCACCCCTTCCTCCCAGACCCGGACGTGGACGCTGTCCGCCTCCGCGGTCACCTCGGCCCGGAGCTCCGCTCCGCGCCGCTCGGCGAGCAGCTCCACGCGCAGCGTGGTGCCACCCGGCATGGCCGAGATCACCGGCCGGATCACGACGTCCACCTCCGCGCCGCGCTCCCGCGCCAGGATCGTCCGGAGGCCGCGACCCGGGTCCGCCGGCGCGCCCGGGCGCGGCGGCGACGTCTCCCGCTGCCGGGGCCCCCGTCGCGCCACCCGGGCCAGCGGCTTCGCCACCCGCAGGTCCAGGCGGGAGGCCAGCCAGGCGACGTGGTAGATGGGCTTCACGAGGTTCGTCGCGGCCTCGACGTTTGCGCCGCCATGGGTGGCGTACGTGACGGCGATCCGCCGGATCGACCGGAGGTACGGCAGGAACTCGGGGCGGTCGAAGACCGAGGCGACGGCCTCGCGCCAGCGCTCCTGGCGCATCAGCGCGAAGTCCGAGATCGGGAAGGACGGCCGGGCGAGCGCTGCCAGCGCGACCAGCCGGCCCAGCCCGTCGCCGGTCCAGCGGGAGCCGTCGACGACGAGCCGATCGGCGGTTGCCACGAGCGCCATCGCGAGGTCCGATCCGAATGGCGGGTCGCCGGGCCACCAGACGGTGACCGGGAGATCGTGGACCAGGAGCGGCGCGACGATCGCCCCGAGGTGGCGGCCGGTGTCGCCGCCGGCCGCCACGTAGACCTGCTCGGCGCACGTCTCGGCGGCGCCGGCGCGGGGGACCATGCAGTAGGCCTTCACGTCGGCCCGCAGCCAGCTCGGCCCGTCGGCGTCGGTCGGGACCAGGATGAGCGTCCGCGATGGGTGGCGGCCGGTCCCGGCCGCGAGCGTCGCGGCCGCCAGCTCGCCGAGCTCGGGGCTCCTGGCCACGACGACGAGGTTGAGGACGCTCGTGCGGGCGGCGACCGTTCGCTCGCCGTCGGGGTCGCGGGCCGCTGCCGCCCGGGGCGAGGCCCAGATCCGGCCGAGCTCCCGGTCGATCTCGGCCACGGACGTTGCCCGCGCATCCCAGCGCAGGATGGGGCCGCCCGGGGTTGCCTCGATGCCGAAGGGACGACGACGGCCCGGGCCGGATGACCCGGCGACGGATTCGCGGCGCTCAGATTCGTCGCCACCGGCGTCCGTCCCCGGCGAGCATCGCGTCCGCGGCCTCGGGACCCCAGCTGCCGGCCTCGTAGTCGGGGAAGGCCGGCGGCGCCTCGTCGGCCCAGGCCTCGATGATCGGGGTGACGATGCCCCACGCCTTCTCGACCTCGTCGGAGCGCGTGAAGAGCGCCGCGTCGCCGAGGAGCGCGTCGAGGATCAGCGTCTCGTAGGCGTCCGGGCTGTCGACGCTGAAGGCCGAGCCGTAGGTGAAGTCCATGTTGACGCTGCGGACGTCCACGCCGAGCCCCGGGACCTTGGCCGCGAAGCGGAGGAGGATCCCCTCGTCGGGCTGGATCCGGAGAGCGAGCAGGTTCGCCTCGGGATCTGCGTTCGACTCCTTGAAGAGGGCGTGGGGGACCTCCTTGAACTGGATGGCGATCTCGGTCGCTCGCTTCGGCAGCCGCTTGCCGGCCCGCAGGTAGAAGGGGACGCCCGCCCAGCGCCAGTCGTCGATGAAGAGCCGGGCCGCGATGTAGGTCTCGGTCTCCGACGCCGGGTCGACCTCGGGCTCGGAGCGGTACCCCGACACCGGCTCGCCGGCCACCCAGCCCGGCCCGTACTGGCCGCGGACCACGTTCGCCGCGACGTCGGCCGGCGCCATCGGCTCGATCGCCCGGAGGACCTTGACCTTCTCGTCGCGCAGGGCGTCGGCGTCGAAGGCGGCGGGCGGCTCCATCGCCACGAGCGCCAGGAGCTGCATCAGGTGGTTCTGGAGGAAGTCGCGCGAGGCGCCCGCCTCCTCGTAGAAGGAGCCGCGCTTCTCGACCCCGATCGACTCGGCGACCGTGATCTGGACGTGGTCGACGTAGCGGCGGTGCCAGATCGGCTCGAAGATCCCGTTCCCGAAGCGGAAGACGAGGATGTTGCGGACGGTCTCCTTGCCGAGGTAGTGGTCGATCCGGTAGACCTGCGACTCCCGGAAGACCTTGCCGACCTCGCGGTTGAGGCGGATGGCGCTCGTCAGGTCGCGGCCAAAGGGCTTCTCGATGACGATCCGTCGCCAGCCCCCGCCGTGATGCTCGTGGTCGAGCCCCACGCGCCCGAGGCCGCCGATGATCTGGGCGAAGGCGGACGGCTGGGTGGCCAGGTAGTAGCAGCGGTTGCCCCGCGTGCCCTGCTTCGCGTCCAGCTCGTCGAGCTGCGTCGCCAGCCCGTCGTAGAAGGCCTGCTCGCCGAAGTCGCCGCGGTGGTAGGTGATCCGCTTCGCGAAGGCGTCCCAGACCGCCGTCTCGATCGGCAGGACGCGGCTGAACTGCTCGAGCGATGCCCGCAGCTCGGCCCGGAACGCCTCGTCGGCATAGGGCCGGCGGCCGATCGCGACGAGGGTGAACTCGTGGGGCAGGAGGTTGGTGCGCCACAGCTGGAAGAGCGCCGGCACGACCTTGCGGTGGGCCAGGTCTCCGGTGGCGCCGAAGAGGACGAACAGCGGCAGGGTCGGGCACGCGCTCCAGGCGGAGCCCCTCGCGGAGGGGGTTGGCCGCGGTCTTCGGGGCGGGTCGCCGCTTGCCGGCCCGGGCAAGGCGGAGCTCGCGCGCGGTCTGCGGACCGTCGTCGGCAGGGCGCGGGGCCGGCGTGGCGGCCGGCGTTGGCGGCCGGTGGGGTCGGCTTCGCGAGCCTGGTCACGGTGGCCGCTACTCCGTCTTCACGGCGTGGCCGCCGAACTCGTTGCGGAGCGCGGCCAGCACCTTGGCCCCGTAGCTCTCGTCCTGGCGCGAGCGGAAGCGGGCCTGCAGCGAGAGGGTGATCACGGGGGCCGGGACATCGCGGTCGATCGCCTCCTGGACCGTCCAGCGGCCCTCGCCGGAGTCGGCCACCCAGTCCTTGATCCCGCGGAAGTCGGGGTTCTTCGAGAGCGCGTCGTACAGGAGGTCGAGCAGCCAGCTGCGCACGACGGAGCCGTAGCGCCAGATCCCCGAGACCTGGCGCGAGGTCGAGATCGTAGTCGCTCGCGTGCATGATCTCGAAGCCCTCGGCGTACGCCTGCATGAGGCCGTACTCGATGCCGTTGTGGACCATCTTCACGTAGTGCCCGGCGCCCGGGCCGCCGACGTGGGCGTAGCCGTCCGTCGGGGCCAGCGAACGGAAGATCGGCTCCAGGGGCTCGACCGCGTCGCGATCGCCGCCGACCATCAGGCAGTAGCCGACCTGGAGACCCCAGACCCCGCCCGACGTCCCGGCGTCGACGTACCGGAGGCCCTTCTCGGCGACCTTCGCGTGGCGCCGGACGTCATCGTGGAAGTTCGTGTTGCCGCCGTCGACGATCGTGTCGCCGGGCGCCAGGAGCCCCAGCAGCTCGGTGACCATCGCCTCGGTGGCGTCGCCGGCCGGGACCATGACCCAGACCGTCCGCGGGGCGGGCAGCTTCGCGACGAGCTCAGCGAGCGAGAAGGCGCCGTCGACGCCCTCGGTCATGATCTCCCGGGTCCTCTCCGGCGTCCGGTTGAAGGCGACCACCTCGTGCCCGTCGCGGACGAGGCGGCGGACCATGTTGGCGCCCATCCGGCCGAGGCCGATGAAGCCGATGCGCATCGGGTTCCTCCCTCTGGATGCGCCGCAGCGTCGGCGCGGACGAACGGTTGGTGGCTACTGACGAAGCGCCGCGGCCATGGCGGTGTCCAGCGCCGCGAGGCCGGCGTCGACGTCAGCGCCGAGGTGGACCCGCAGGACCGGAAGGTCGTGCGTCTCGAGCGCCTCCATGTCCCCCCGCGCCTGGGCGTCGACCAGCTGGCCGAAGGTGTACGGCTTGCCGGGGATCGGGAGGTCGGCGGGGTGGTCCGAGGTCAGCTGGAGGAACCAGCCGATCGCCGGCCCGCCCTTGTGGAGCTGGCCGGTCGAGTGGAGGAAGCGCGGCCCGAAGCCGCCGCTGGTCGCGCTGCCGCTCGCGTCGCGCAGGCGGGCCCGGAGGCGGTCGATCGCATCGGCCCGGGCGGCCGACGGGGCGACGAACGCGCCGATGGCGAGGTAGCCGCCGGGGCGGATCCGCTCCCGATGGCGCCGCAGCTCGCCCACGACGGTGCCGTCGCCGGCGGTCAGGCGGAGCGGTGTGTCGCCGTAGAGGGTGATCCCCTCGCCGGCCGCCAGCGGCAGGTCGGAAGGGAAGGACCCGTGACGCTCGAGCGCGTCGAGGACGCGCTTCGTGTTCTCCTTCGACTCCGTCACGTTGGGCTCGTCGAAGGGGTTGACGTTGAGGATGATCCCGGCGACGGCGGTCGCGACCTCCCAGCGCAGGAACTCCGAGGCGAGGTCGATGGGGTCGCTGAGGGTGAAGCGGAGCACGGGGTGGCCGGCGGCGGCGAGGACGTCGAGGAGGGCTTCCACGGAGGTGCCGTCGGGGGCGGGGGCCGGAGGCTCGCTGCCGTCCATGGCGATCCGCACGAAGACGCGATCCGTGGAGTAGGCCGACGGGCCGCCCAGCGGCTCCCGGTCGATCGGGACGATGCCGGTCCCCACCTTGCCCGTGCTCTCGGCGACCAGCTGCTCCAGCCAGGCGCCGAGCGCGGAGATCGCCGGGTCGACGACGAAGGTGAGCTTGTCGCGACCGGCCGCCGCCAGCGCGCCGAGTGCCGCGCCGAGGGCGACGCCCGGGTTCGCCGTCGGATCGCCGGTCATGCAGCGCGCGTGCATCCCGACCGCGGAGGCCAGGAACGGGTCCAGGTCGACGCCCGCGAGCGAGGCCGGCAGGAGGCCAACGTAGCTGAGCGCGGAGTAGCGGCCCCCGACCGACGCCGGGTTGAGGAAGACCCCTCGCATCTCGTCCTGGTGGGGGATTGCCGCGAGCGACGGGCCGGGGTCGGTGACGGCCACCATGAACTCGCCGGGCGACTCGATCCGCGCGCCGTGCGCCCGCAGCGCGTCGTGGATCCGCTGCCAGGCGTCGGCCTGGAAGGCGAGGGTCTCGGTCGTCGTCCCGGACTTGGACCCGACGATGAACAGCGTGGCCAGCGGGTCCAGCCCATCCCAGGCGGCGCGGACAGCGTCGGGATCGGTGGAGTCGAGGACGCGAATCGTCAGCCAGTCCTCGACGTCGCCGAAGGCCGTGGCGATCACCTCCGGGGCCAGGCTGCTGCCACCCATCCCGGCCACGATCGCGGCCGTGAAGCCGGCGTCGCGGATCGTCTCGCCGAAGGCCTCCAGCGCCGGGACCTGGCCACTGAAGTCGACCGGCAGGTCGAGCCAGCCGAGGCGGTTGGCGATCTTCTCCAGGACGGCGGGGTCCGACGACCAGAGCGTGGTGTCGCGCTCGTGGAGGCGATCGCTCCAGCGCTCCTCGTCGGCGCGGGCCAGGGCGGCGGCGACGGCCGCGGCGAGGGCCGGGTCGTCGATCCGGGCGTCGAGCGTGCCCGGGGCGAACGATGGGAGCGTGATCTCGGCCATGGTCGTCCTCCTGCGCCTCGGAGTCTACGCGCGGGTGCTGCGGGAGGCGCGTGGAGGCGCGGGACCGTGATCCTCTATCGCGCAGCCGGCCCGGGCTCCCCGGCCTCCAGCCCCTCGGCCGCCCGCACCACCTCGCGGAGGATCCGGAAGCCGTCCCGGTACGTGCCGCGGGCGTGGGCCGCGACGCGGGCCGCCTGCTGGAGGCGCAGGAGCGTCCCGAGGAGGGCGGCCGGGCCCGCCGTCGCCGTCCCTCCCGCGTCGCCCGCGGGCAGCCCGATCGTGCCCGCCGGGACGGGCATGGCGCCGGCGACGAGGAGCGGCGTCCCGATCCGGGCGAGCTCGCCCGCCAGCTGTCGCAGGTAGCTGGTCCGCCGGGGGTCGGGCACGTCCGTCTCGATCAGCAGGACGACGTCGTCGGGCGTCGCGACCTCGATCGGGCCGTGGCGGAACTCGCTCGGCGTCGAGGCGATCGCGGCGAGGAGGGCCTTCTCGTGGAGGAGCGTCGCCATCGCCAGGCTGAGGCCGAGGGCGGTCCCGAACCCGACGACCCAGGCCCGGTTCGCCCGGCCCAGCGCCATGCCCGCCGGGATCGCGCCGCCCGGGTCGCCGACGATGGCCTCGAGAGCCTGCGCGGAGGCCGGCCCGGGAGCCGGGGTCGCAGGGCAGCGCGCCTGCGACCGCCAGGAGCGCCGCCAGGGCCGCCAGCTCGCTCTTCGTGGCCGCTCCTTCCTCCGGACCGCTCGGCGTGTGGATGACGATGTCGGCCGCCGACGCCAGCGCCGATGCCGCACCGGCGGTCACGGCGACGAGGCACGCTCCCGCCGCGCGCGCTTCGCGGGCCGCCGCGAGCGTCTCGGGGCTCCCGCCCGACTGCGAGATCGCGACCACGAGGTCGGTGGCGGCGAACGCGTCCCCGTCGGGAGCGCCCAGGACCGCCTGTGACGGCTCGCGAACCACCACCGGCCCGCCGGCGTCGGCCGCCGACGCCACCCGCAGGATCGGCTCGACCGTCCGGGCCATGGCGAGCGAGGCGCCGGTCCCGAGGAGGACCGTCCGCCGGGCCGCCGCCCGCGCCGCGGCGAGCTGGGGCAGCAGTCGTTCCACGCGGTCGAGCGTCGCCTCGACGGCGGCGGGCCCCTCGGCCAGCTCGCGGCCCATCTCGTCGGGCCCGGCGGGCTCGAGCCCGGCGAGGCGGGCGAGCCGGGCGGCGTCGGTCGTCATCCCTTGACCCCTCCGGCGGTGAGGCCGGCCACGAGGTAGCGCTGGAAGACGAGGGCGATGAGCACCGGAGGGATCGCGGCAATGACACCGCCCGCGGCGAGCATCCCGAAGTCGATCCCATGGCGCCCGATGAAGTCGTTGAGGGCGACGGGGACCGTCTTCGCGGCATTCGTCTGGGTCATGACGAGGGCGTAGAAGAACTCGTCCCAGGAGAGCAGGAAGGCGAGCAGCCCGGTCGAGACGAGGCCCGGAGTGGAGACCGGCAGGATGACCCGGATGAGCGCCCCGAGCCTGGAGCAGCCGTCGACCCGGGCGGCGTCGTCGAGCTCAGCGCGAGATGCCCTCGATGTAGCCCCGCATGATCCAGATCACGAACGGGGTCACGAACGACGAGTAGATGATGATCAGGGCCATCGTCGTGTCGAGCAGGTCCAGCCCGCTCATGATCTGGTAGAGGGGGATCACCAGCGCGATCGGCGGGAGCATGTAGGTCGCCATGAAGATCAGGACCAGGCGGCCGCGGCCGGGGAATCGAAGGCGGGCGAAGGCATAGGCCGCCGGCACTCCGACGAGCAGCGCGATCGCGGTCACGCCCGTCGCGATGACCAGGCTGTTGAGCATCGCTGCCCGGAAACCCTCCGCCGCGGAGTCCGGGTTGGCCCCGATGGTCAGGGCCGCGTAGCGATCGAAGCTGATCTCGCTGGGGATGAACGAGAGCGGCTTGGCGAGGAGGTCGACGGGCTTCGCGACGCTGCTGATGAGCAGCCAGGCAAAGGGGGCGAGGATCGACCACGAACGCGACGACCATGCAAGCCGTAGAGGACGGTCGCCCGCAGGAGGCGTCGCGGTCGGCGGCGGGCGGCGAGGCCCATCTCAGCTCCGCCCGACGCGGCCGAGGAGCCGGAGGTAGAGGGCGGCAAGGAGCATGATCGCGAGGGCGATGAGGTAGCCGAGCGCGGACGCCCCGCCCGAAGTCGTAGCTGCGGTAGGCCGTCTGGTAGGCGTAGATGGCGATCGACTGCGTCTCGTTGGCCGGCCCGCCGTTGGTCATGATCCAGATGATGTCGAAGACCTTGAACGCCTCCATCGTCCGCAGCACGAGGACGATGAGGAGCGTCGGGGTGAGGAGCGGCAGGACGACGTAGCGGAACGTCGAGACGACGCCCGCCCCGTCCACCCGGGCTGCCTCGATCTGCTCCCGGTTGATCCCCTGCAGGGCGGCCAGGACGAGGATCGCGACGAGCGGTGTCATCTTCCAGGCGTCGGCGATGATCACCATCCACATCGCGGTCGAGGGGTTCGACAGCCACTGCTGGTACGAGTCGATCAGCCCCGTCTGGGTGAGCAGGGCGTTCAGGGCGCCGTACTCGGCGTTGTCGATCCAGCGCCACATGAGCGCGTTGACGATCGTCGGGAGCGCCCACGGGAGGATGACCAGCGAGCGAAGGAGCCAGCGAAGCCGCAGCGGCTGGTCCATGAGGAGGGCCAGGGCGATCCCCAGCACCAGCTCGATCGCGGTCGAGGCGACCGTGAAGACGAGGGAGCGCCAGACTGCCGCCCAGAAGTCAGGGCTGGCCAGCTCCCTGGCGTAGTTCGCCAGGCCGACGAACGGCTCCTCGCCCGGCCTGGTGAGGATGACGTCGTGGACGCTGAGCCACAGGGCCCGGACCAGCGGATAGGCGACGATCAGGAGGATGACGAGAGCGGCGGGGGTCACGAAGGCCCCCGCCGCCCACGCCTCCGACCACGTGGTCGGGCGCAGCCGGCGCCGCGCGGCGGTCAGCCCGGACATCGGCTCGGACGATCCTCGCGGATCAGGCGCGCCCGGGGTCGGGCTACTTCTGGAGGTCCGGCAGCTTGGCCGCGACGTCCGCGAGTGCCTGCGCCGGGGACTTCTTGCCGGTCAAGGCCTCCTGCAACGCGACCTGGAGCGCGCTCGAGAGCGGCGTGTAGTAGGGGACGACCGGGCGCATGACGAGGTTGGTGAACTCGGTGTTCGCCGCAGCGAAGAGCTCGGGCGCCGTCTTCGTGATGGCGGCGTCCTGGAAGGAGGCCTTCCACATCGGGAGGCTCAGCTGGGCGAACTTGTCCTGCATCGGCTTGCTGGCCATCCACAGGGCGAACGTGAGGGCCTCGTCGGGATGCTTCGAGCCCGTCGTCACGGAGATCCCCATGCCGCCGTTCACGCCGCTCGTCGCCACGCTGCCGCTGCCCGGGCTGGCCGCGACGCCGACCTGGCCGGCGACCGTCGACTGCTCGGGATCATTGGCCAGGTTGTACATGTAGGTCCAGTTGAGGGCGAACGCGGCGCTCCCGGCGGAGAAGGTGTTCCGGACGTCCTCCTCGAGGAAGCCGGTGGAGGCGGGGTTCGTCAAGCCGTCGTCGAGGGTCTTCTTCATCCATTCGAGGGCGGCGAGCGCTCCGCCGCCGGCGAACTGGGCCTTGCCCGAGGCGTCGACGAAGTCGGCCCCGCCCATCACCGCGGCCAGCTGCGTCCAGTCGCAGATCGCGGCCTCGGCCTGGTTCCAGGACCAGACGATCGGGAATTCCACGACGCCCTTGTCCTTGATCGCCTTGGCCTGGGCGAGGAGCTCGTCCCAGGTGGTCGGCGGGGCGCTGAAGCCGGCGTCGGCGAGCATCTTCTTGTTGTAGAAGAGGAACTTCGTGTCATTGATCCAGGGCACCGCGTAGAACTTGCCCTCGTACACGCCGCCGCCCAGGGCATTCTCGAAGATGTCGTTCTTGTACTCCGCCGGAATCTTGTCCGTGATGTCGCGGACGAGCTTGGCCTTGGCGAACTCCGCCGGCCAGATCGCGTCGAGGAGCACCGTGTCGTACGTGCCGGCGCCGCCGGCCTGGTCG
This sequence comes from uncultured Chloroflexia bacterium, assembly GCA_963827965.1. Classification (GTDB taxonomy): domain Bacteria; phylum Chloroflexota; class Limnocylindria; order Limnocylindrales; family CSP1-4; genus CTSoil-043. The sequence continues at coordinate 228,400 of CAWHCW010000002.1, forward strand.
GTCACGATCTTGTCGTGGAGCGCGTCGTAGGCGACGAACTCGAGGTTGACCTTGATGTTCGTGTTGGCCGCCTCGAAGAGCTTCGTCATCTCCGTGACGTTCTCCTCGGAGTAGGACGCCTGCTTCATGAAGAGCGCGTTGAGGGTGACCGGGCCCGCGCTCGGGCTGGCCCCGCCGCCGCAGGCGACGACGAGGAACGCGGCAGCCGCGGCAACGACACCGAAGCGGCGCCGCCCGAGCTGACCGGCGGACATGCTGGACATCTGCGTGATCTCCTCTCCCGATGCCGGGATGCTGCAGGGACGCGGAGACGTCGCGGACGGACCGGGCGGCCCGCGAGCGCTGGATCCGAGGATAGCAGACCGTTGGTGACAGGAATAGGGACCAGCGGTACGATGCACCAAGCGTGCCGACCACCTCGAGCCCCCCACCCGCCGCCCGCCCGGCCCCCGGCCGACGGTATGCGGCGGTCGCACGCTCGCTCGCCGGCGAGATCCGCGGGGGAGCCCTGGCGGACGCCGCTCACCTTCCCTCCGAGCGCGCCCTCGTGGAGCGGTTCGGGGTCAGCCGGGTGACCGTCCGGCGGGCACTTCGCGAGCTCGAGGCAGAGGGCCTCGTGCTGGCCGCGCCGGGCCGCGGCTGGCTCGTCCGGGGGGGTCGCCTGGAGGAGCCGGAGACCGAGCTCATGCCGTTCAGCGCGGCCGCGGCGGCCCGGGGACTGCGGCCGACCTCGCACGGTCCTCGTCGCACGGTCCCGCGCGGCGACGTTCGAGGAGGCCGAGGCCCTCGCCGTCGCCCCCGGCTCGGCGGTCTTCGAGCTCGAGCGGGTGCGCCTGCTGGATGGCCTCCCGGTCGCCATCGACTGGTGCCTCCTCCCGGGCGGACGCGGTGGCGACGTGGAACGGTCGGACTGGCGGTCCGCGTCGCTGTACCAGGCGCTGGCGGCGGCCGGCAGCGCGCCGGTCCGGGCCGACTACGTCGTGCGGGCGGACGGCGCCGACGCTCGCGAGGCGCGTTACCTTGACCTCGTCGCCGGCGCCCCGGTGCTTCGAGCCGACCAGGTGACCTCCGACGCCGAGGGTCGCCCCATCCAGCTCTGCCGGATCGCCTACCGCGGCGACCGCTACCGGTTCCGGGCCAGCCTGGGACGGCGAACCTGAGCCGCAGCCCATCCTGGAGCTCCACCGGGCCGACGGAGCGGTCGCGGGTCGGTGGGGAAGCATCCCCGTCAGGAGGTTCGTCATGGCCGTTCCCAGCGTCAGCCTGCTCTCCGCCGACGAGGTCCGCGCCATTCACGGGACATCGCTGCAGGTGCTCCGCGGACGTCGGGATCGTCGTCCCGCACCAGGAGGTCCTGGCGAGGCTCCGGGAGGCGGGGGCATCCGTGGACCTCTCGACCAGCACGGCCCGCTTCTCCGAGGAGATCGTGCTGGGGGCGGTCGAGCGTGCCGGGAAGCAGTACGTCCTCCATGGTCGCGAGCCCGGGAAGGTTGCCCGCTTCGGCCATGGAGAGCGCAACCTCATGTCGACTCCGGGCCAGTACGCGTGGTTCGACTACGAGACGAACGAGCGGCGGGAGCCCACGCTCGCGGACGCCCGGGCGGCGATCACCGTCGGGGACGCGCTTCCCAACGTCACGGTCGTCGGGGCCATGGCGGTTGCAGGCGACGCGCCGCTCCCGATCCGCGACGTCCTGCTCACCGCGGAGCTGGTCCGGGGAACGGGCAAGCCCACGCGCTGCTGGCCGGTGACGCGGAAGAGCACGGACTACGTCCTGGAGATCTACAAGGCCGTCGCGGGCGGCGCGGAGGCGCTGCGCGCCCGGCCGATGGTCGAGACGTTCCTCGAGCCGATCAGCCCGCTCCAGCTCCCGGAGGTGGGCCTGGACGTCATGATCCCCTACCTCGAGCACGGGCAGCCGGTGAGCATCGGTCCCATGGTCATGGCCTCCGGCACGGGTCCGGCGACGCTGGCGGGGACGCTTGCCCAGGAGAACGCCGAGATCCTCGGGGGAATCGCGGTCATCCAGTGCCTCGCGCCCGGAGCTCCCGTGATGTACGGCGGGATTCCCCACATCCTCGACCCCCGGACCTCGATCTGCGCCTTCGGGTCGCCCGAGCAGGGGCTCATGGCCATCGCGATGGCCCAGCTCGGCCAGTTCTATGGGTTCCCGGTCTACGTGAACGTCAACCTGACCGACGCCAAGCTCCCCGACATCCAGGCTGGCATCGAGAAGATGGGCAGCTTCCTGCTCGGCATGCTGGCCGGCGCAGACCAGTTCGGCCACGCGGGCATCGTGGGCACCGATCACGGCGCAAGCCTCGAGTGGCTCGTGATCGACGACGAGGCCATGGGCTATGCGCGGCGGGTCGCCCGGGGGTTCGCCGTTGACGAGGAGACGCTCGCGCTGGACGTCATCTCCAGCGTCGGTCCGGGAGGCAACTACCTCGCCGAGGACCACACGGTGGACCACTTCCGCACGGAGCTCTTCCTTCCGGGACCGCGCTGGACGCGCGACTCGTTCGACGCGTGGAAGTCTGCTGGGGGAGCGAGCATGGGCGAACGGGCCCATGCGGAGGTGGAGACGATCCTCGCCTCCCACCAGGTCGCACCGCTGGACCCTGCGCTCGACCGCGAGATCGATCGGATCGTCGAGGCAGCGCGGAGGGAGCTCATCGGGTGAGGGCCGGGCGGTCGAGCCGTGACGCGGAGGGCGAAGGGCGACGGACCCCCTGATCGCCGGGTGGGGCGACTACCGCTCCTCGGCCTCGATGGCGAGGACCTTGGCCAGGCGGCGGGCGTGGCGCTCCTCGCCGGAGAAGCGCGGCCGCCAGGAACGCGCGGGCGCATTCGAGCGCGGGCTCCGGCCCGATGACCCGGCCCCCGAGGCAGAGGACGTTCATGTCGTCGTGCTCGACGCCCTGGTGGGCCGAGTAGGTGTCGTGGGCGATGGCGGCCCGCACGCCGCGGACCTTGTTGGCCGCCACGCTGGCCCCGATCCCGGAGCCGCAGACCAGGATCCCCCGGTCGGCCTCGCCGTCGCGGATGGCGCAGGCCAGGCGGCGGGCGAAGTCCGGGTAGTCGTCGGTCGGGTCGGAGCCGTCGCCGCCGAGGTCGATCAGCTCGTGGCCGGTGTCGGCGAGGCGGGCCAGCAGCTCGGCCTTGAGCTCGGCGCCGCCGTGATCGGCGGCGAAGGCGACGCGCATCAGTGGGCTCCTCCCGGGTGCGGGGACGGCGGCGCGGCCACCCGGCCGTGGAAGCCCTCCCGGACCACCCGTGCGGCCGACCTCGGCCACGTGCGTCCGCCGTGAACCCGAGCTCCTTCAGGATCGTGCCCGCCGGGGCGGAGGCGCCGAAGTGGTCGAGGGCGACGATCGCCCCCTCGTCGCCGGCCCAGCGCTCCCAGCCGAGCGAGACGCCGATCTCGACCGCGACGCGCCTCTTCGCCGCCGCCGGGAGGACGCTCTCGCGGTAGGCGGCGTCCTGCGCCTCGAAGGCTTCCCAGCAGGGGAGGGAGACGACGCGGGTCGGCGATCCCCTCGGCCTCGAGGGCCTCGGCGGCGGCGACGGCCAGCTGGACCTCCGAGCCGGTGGCGACGTAGACGAGGTCGGGGGTGCCGCCGACCGCCTCGTTCGAGGCTGCCCGGATCACGTAGCCGCCGCGCCGGACGCCCGCGCGTGCGCCGCTCGGGCGTGCCGGGCAGGACGGGGAGCTTCTGGCGGGTGAGCGCCAGCGCCGTCGGCCCGGCGGTTCGCTCCAGCGCCAGCGCCCAGGCGGCCGCCGTCTCGTTCGCGTCGGCCGGCCGGACGAACCAGAGGTTCGGGATCGCCCGGAGCGCGGCGTAGTGCTCCACCGGCTGGTGGGTCGGCCCGTCCTCGCCGAGGCCGACGGAGTCGTGGGTCCAGACGTAGATCACGGGCAGCGCCGGAGAGGGCCGCGATGCGGACGCTGCCGCGCATGTAGTCGGAGAAGGTCAGGAACGTGGCGACGTACGGCCGGAAGCCGCCGTGGAAGGCGAGGCCGTTGGCGATCCCGCCCATCGCGTGCTCGCGGACGCCGAAGCGGAGGTTGCGCCCGGCGGTCTCGGCGGTGAAGTCTGCCGCCGCCCTTGACGTCGGTGAGGTTGCTCTCCGAGAGGTCCGCGGAGCCGCCGAAGAGCTCCGGCACGCGCCGCGGCGAGCGCGTTGATCGTGTCGGCGCTGGCGTTGCGGGTGGCCACCTCGGCGCCGGCCTCCCAGCGCGGGAGGGCGGCGTCCCAGCCGGCCGCGAGGTCGCCGTCGAGGCGCCGCTCCAGCTCGCGGCCTCGGCCGGGAAGGCGACCCGGTAGGCGTCGATGGCGGCCTCCCAGCGGCGGATGAGCTCCTCGCCCCAGAGGATCGCCCGCGAGAAGAGGGCGGCCGCGTCGTCCGGGACGAAGAAGGTCCTGTCCGGGTCCCAGCCGTAGGCCTCCTTGGTGAGGCGGACCTCGTCGGGGCCCAGCGGCGCGCCGTGGGCCTTCTGGCTGCCGGCCTTGTTCGGGCGAGCCGAAGCCGATGACGGTCCGGACGGCGATGATCGAGGGCCGGTCGTCGGAGCGGGCGAGGCGGATGGCGGCCTCGATGGCGCCGACGTCGGTGCCGTCCTTCGACCCGCAGGGTCTGCCAGCCGTAGGCCCGGAAGCGGGCGAGGACGTCCTCGGAGAAGGCCATCGACGTCGGCCCGTCGAGCTGGATCATGGTTGTCGTCGTAGAGCATCACGAGCTTGCCGAGCCGCAGGTGCCCGGCCAGGCTGGCGGCCTCGGAGGCGATCCCCTCCTGGAGGTCGCCGTCGGAGCAGATGGCGTAGGTCCAGTGGTCGACGATCGCGTGGTCCGGCCGGTTGAACTCGGCGGCGAGGCGGCGCTCGGCGATCGCCATCCCGACGGCGTTGGCGACGCCCTGGCCGAGCGGGCCGGTGGTCGCCTCGACGCCCGGCGTCATGCCGAACTCGGGGTGGCCCGGCGTGCGGGAGCCCCACTGGCGGAAGCGCCTGCAGCTCGTCGAGCGGGAGGTCGTAGCCGGTCAGGTGGAGCAGGGAGTAGAGGAGCATCGAGGCGTGCCCGGCCGAGAGCACGAACCGGTCGCGGTCGGGCCAGTCGGGGTGCGTCGGCGCGTGGCGCAGGAAGCGGGTCCAGAGGGTGTAGGCCATCGGCGCCATCCCCATCGGGGCGCCCGGATGGCCGGAGTTCGCCTGCTGGACGCCGTCGATCGAGAGGGTCCGGATCGTGTCGATCGCGAGCTGGTCGAGCTGCTCGGGGGAGAGGGTGGTCATCGCGGCAGGCTCCCGTGGTGGGCGGTGGGAAGTGGGGCCATTGTAGGCGGGGGTGGCAGGGCGACGGCGGGCAGGCAGGGCGTGCCGTGCCGACGCGGCGCCTCCGGGGCGGCGTATCCTCGGGGCGATGGCGCCGCTCCGCCCGTTCCCCCGTCGCTCGCCGTCGAACGAGCCCGCGGCGCCGTCGTCCTCGGCGACCTCGCCCTCGACGTGGTCCTGGCGCCGGCGCGCCCGCTGGAGCGCGGCACGGACGTGCCGGGCGTCGTGCGACTCCACCAGGGCGGATCGGCCGCGAACACGGCACGCTGGCTGGCCCGGCTGGGCGTCCGGACGACGCTGGTCTGCGCGGTCGGGCGCGACGGACCGGGCGCGCGCTCGTCGCGGCGCTCGCGCCGGGACGGGGTGACGGTCCGCGCGTCGCGGCCGGCCGGCGCCCGCACGGCCCGGATCGGGATGGTCGTGGACGAGGCCGGCGAGCGCAGCTTCGTCGCCGATCGCGGGGCGGCCGATCTCCTCGCCCCGGACGACCTCCGAGCCGGCGTGGTTCCGGGGCGCCGGGGTCCTCCACCTGCCGGGCTACTCGCTCCTCGGGTCGCCGCTCGGGGAGGCAGGCGCCCGGGCCGTCGTCCTGGCCCGGACGGCGGGCGCCAGGGTGGCGGTGGACCTTGCCTCCGCGGCGCCGCTCCTCGCCCGCGGCCGGCCGGCGGCGCAGCGCCTGGTCGGCGGCATCGCCCCCGATCTCCTCTTCACGAACGTCGCCGAGGCGGCCGCCTTCCTCGGCGATGACGATCTCGCGGGTCTCCTCGCCTTCGCCCCGGTCGCCGTCGTGAAGCGGGGTGCGGGCGGCGCGACCGTCGTCGCCCGCGGCCCGGGGCAGGCCGCCGTGCGGTTCGACGTCGCCACCCGCTCCGTCGCCGCCTCCGACACGACCGGCGCCGGCGACGCCTTCGATGCCGGCTTCCTTGCCGCGTGGCTGGCCGGCGACCGGGCGACCACGCCCGCCGCCCTGCGGCGCGCGGTGATCGGCGGCCATCGCGTCGCCGCCCGCCAGCTGGCCAGGCCACGCCCCGAGCTGGCGCTGGGCTGAGGCCGCCCGATGACGACTCGGGGCGAGGCGCGGCGTCGGCTCCACCGGCTGTCACCTTCACCCGCGAGGAGCTCGATGCCGCGGAGCCGGAGCGCCGTCCCGCGGGTACGCCGCGGTTCCACGGACGCGCGGCTTGAGGCGACGGGTGGTGTCGCGCGCGGCCGTCGTCGTCAGGCCGGCTGGCCCGGGCGACGCAGAGGCCCTGGCCCGCCTCCGCATCGCGTCGTGGCGCGCCGCCTACGCGGGGATCGTCCCGGCGGCCGCCCTCGACGCCATGGACCTCGACGCCGAGACAGCACGCTGGCGCGCCGCGTTCGCCACGCCGCGGCCAGCCTGGCTCCGCGTCGCGTTCGTGGGCACGCCGCCGCTGCTCAGCGGGTACGTCGTCGCCGGCCCGGCCCGCCACGACGGCGAGACGGGCCTCGGGCGAGATCTACGCGATCTACGTCGACCCGGGGGCCCAGGGCCGCGGGATCGGGCGCGCCCTCATGGACGCCGGCGTGCGCGGGCTGGCGACCCGCGGCTTCGGCGAGGCGGTCCTGTGGGTCTTCGAGGCGAACACGCCGGCGCGCGGCTTCTACGAGCGGCTGGGCTGGACGCCGGACGGCGCGGCCAAGCCGTTCGAGATCGGCGGTGCTGCCCCCGATCGAGGTCCGCTACCGGCGCCGGGTGGGGTAGCTCGGCCCCGGCCACGGCCCGGCGGGGCGTCGCCGCCCGCCTACCCCTTCAGGTAGCGGTCGAACCAGGCCAGCATCCGCTCGTTGCGGTCGATCCGGCGGTCGGGGCGGCCGGTGATCGCGAAGGTGTGCCAGCTCTCCGGGTAGAGGACGTACTCGACCTCGCGCCCGAGGTGGCGCAGGGCGATGAAGAGCTGCTCGTTGTCGGCCGCCGGGCAGCGCAGGTCGGACTCGCCCTGGAGCATGAGGAGGGGCGTCCGGATCCGGGAGACGTTGCGGAGCGGCGACTGGCGCCAGAGCTTCGCGACCCCCTCCTCGGTGAACGGGTCGCCGAGGAGCGCCGCCCGGTCGTACTCGGGGCCGGAGTCGGAGTTGGCCCAGTCGTTGACCTGGTTGGTCACGCCGTTCTCGGAGACCGCGGCGGCGAAGCGGTCCGGAGCCGGCGCCGATCAGCCAGTTGACCATGAAGCCGCCGTACGAGAGCCCCAGGATCCCGAGCCGGTCCGGGTCGGCCAGCCCCAGGCCGACGACGTGGTCGACCGCGGCCAGGACGTCCGCGGCGTCGACGCCGCCCCAGTCGCCGAGCTGGGGCGCGATCCAGGCCCGCCCGTAGCCGGCCGAGCCGCGGATGTTCGGCAGGATCACCCGGTAGCCGCGCGACGCGAGGAGCACGTTCTCGAGCGAGGGCGCCGGCGACCACGCCCCGAGCGGGCCACCGTGGACGTTGACGACCGTCGGCAGCGGTCCGTCGCCGGCGCCGGCCGGGGAGACGATCCAGGTCTCGATCGGGCCGCCGGGGCCGGGCGCCTCGACGCGTCGCATCGTCGGCCACGGGATGCCCCGCCGCCAGCGAACCCGCCGCGGGTCGTGCGGGCGTGGAGGCGGGCGCGCGGGCCGGAGCCGTCGACGGCCATCAGCTCCATCGGCCGGTCGTCGACGGTCGCGACGACGGAGACGACGCCGCCGGCGACGCCGAGCGTCCAGGCGGCGATGTCGCCGCCGACGAGGCGCGCGGGAGCGCCCGCCGGCCGGCCGGTCGTCGGGTCGAACGGCGAAGCGCCAGGGCTGGACCCGGCCCGCCGTCGCTCACGAGCGTCAGGAGGGCGTCCGGCGCCTCCCAGAACGGCCCGGCCGCGACGACGCCATCCAGCCGTTGAGGTCGGTGTCGTTCCAGGCGCCGATCGGGCGGTCGAGGTCCGGGGCCAGCGCGACGGCCGGCCGCGGGCTCGTCCCGGCGGGATCGAAGGGCGCGACGAAGAGCGCCGGGCTGCTCGTCGTCGAGCGGCTCGGCGACATCCACGCCGACGCAGGCGAGCCAGCGCCCGTCGGGCGAGAAGGCCGGATGATCCCGCGTACCCGGCGAGGCGGACGGCCTCGCGCGGCGGCGCCGCCGGCGGCGGGCACGACCCAGATGGACGGGGAGCGGCAGCAGGTCGGCGTCCGGACGCGGATCGGCGGCGAAGGCGATCGACCGACCGTCGGGCGACCACGCGATCGACCTGGCGTCCGCCGTCGCCGCCGCGTGAGCCGGCGGGGCTCGCGCCCTCGCGCACCGGCCCGACCCAGACCTGGTCCCAGCGGTCGCGGTGGCCGACGTCGTCCCAGCGCCAGTCGGCCCGGGTGATCCGGCGGGCCGTGACGACCCGGCCCTTCGCCTCCTTGCCGACGATGAAGCGGGCGCTTGTCCTGGGCGGCCACGAACGCCATCCGCCGGCCGTCGGGCGACCAGGCGATCTCGGAGACGCCGTGCTCCGGCGCCCACAGGACCCACGGCTCGCCGCCGTCGAGCGCCTGCACCATCACCGCCGTCGGGCGCTCCGGGTCGTCGGGGAACGAGCGCAGGAAGGCGACGCGCCGGCCGTCGGGCGAGATGCGGGGGAACGTGTCGCGGACGGCGCCCGCGGTCAGGGTGCGGGTGGCGGGCGCGGCGCCGGCCCGGACGCGGCGCCGGCCCGTGGCGCGGCGCCGGCCCGGGGCGCGGCGGGGCCCGAGCGAACGGGACCAGGTCGAGGTGCGAGCGGTAGGTCTCGCCGTGGACGAACCGCCGGACGACGACCGCGCCGCTCCCGTCGGGCAGGGGGTCGTGCTCCTCGAGGACGACCTGGCGGCGGATCAGGGCGGCCGGGGCGATCGATCGAGCCATGCTGCTCAGGGTAGTCCGCCGGCGCCCGCGGGGGACGGCCGGGACCGCGGCGCGGGCCGGCGCGGCGGGGGCGCCGGCGGCCGCGCACGCGCTACGCTGCCGCCATGCCCGACGATCGCCCACGTCGCCGCGTTGCGCGCCCGGCTCGACGTCGCCCCCGAGGTCGCCGCCGCGCTCGCCGCGGGCCGCCCCGTCGTGGCGCTCGAGTCCACGCTCATCAGCCACGGCCTCCCGTACCCCCAGAACGTGGAGGTGGCGGCTGCGTCGGAGGCCGCCGTCCGCGAGAGCGGCGCGGTGCCCGCGACGGTCGCGATCCGCGACGGCCGGATCCTGGTCGGCCTCGACGGCGGCGCCCTCGAGACGCTCGCCACGACCCCGGGGGTCCGCAAGGTCGCCCGCCCGACGCTGGCCGGGGCGCTGACCGCCGGCGGCTGGGGCGCCACGACGGTCTCGGCCACGATGCTCGCCGCCCACGCCGCCGGGATCCGGGTCTTCGCCACCGGCGGGATCGGCGGCGTCCACGCCGGCGCCTTCGAGCCCTCCGCCGGGCCCGACAACCGCCTCCGCCCGCCCAGCCTCGACGTCTCGGTCGACCTCGAGGAGCTGGCCCGGACGCCGGTCGTCGTCGTCTGCGCCGGGCCCAAGGCGATCCTCGACGTCCCGGCCACCCTGGAGGTGCTCGAGACGCGCGGCGTCCCGGTCGTGGCGATCGGCACCGACGAGCTGCCGGGCTTCTTCTCGCGCGGCTCGGGGATCCCCGCGCCGCAGTCCGTGCCCGACGCGGCCGCCGCGGCGGCCCTGGCGGCCGTCCACCTGGAGCTGCTGGGGAGCGGCGTGCTGGTCTGCGTCCCCGTCCCGGCGGCGGACGAGCTCCCACGCTCCGAGGCGGTGGCCGCCATCGTGCAGGCGACCGCGGAGGCGGAGGCGGCCGGGATCCACGGGCCGGCCCTCACGCCGTGGGTCCTTCGGCGGGTCGCGGACCTGACGGACGGCAGGTCCGTTCGCGCCAACACGGCCCTCATCATCAACGACGCCCGGGTGGCCGGCCGTCTCGCCGTGGCCCTCGCCCGCGGCTGACCCGCCGGGCCCGCACCGTCGCCGTCCCCTCACCTCCCGACCGCGTCCACCAGGAGGTCCGTTCGTGCCCCTCCCGCGTCGCTCCCTCGCCGCCCTGGCGGCGCTGCTGCTCGCCCTGTCCGCCCTCGCCGGCTGCGGGCCGATGGGCCCTTCGCCGTCACGGCGAGCGGGACCCAGGACGCTCGACGCGGCGCCGTCGCCGGCGACCGGGCCCGGGCTGACGGTCCGCGTCGAGATGTTCAACGGCCCGATCGAGGTCCGCGCCGGCGCCGCCGGGCGGGTCTACGGCCACCGGTGACCACCACGGGCGCCGGCCGGCTCGAAGGCCGACGCGGAGGCCGACCGGGCGAAGATCCAGGTGACCCTGGAGGCCAACCCGGACGGCTCGGCCCTCCTGCGGGCGGTCTACGGGCCGAATCCGAGCTCCCCCAACCAGCGCTCGGCGCAGCGCCGTCGTGGACGTCCCGCCGGGCGCGGCCCTCGATCTCCGCACCTCGAACGGCGGACGTCATCAGACAGCGGGCATCGGCGGGTCCATCGACGTCAGCACCTCGAACGGGCGTGGTGCGCGTGCCGAGGCGAACGCCGGGGCCACGGTCCGGACATCGAACAAGGCACGTGGAGATCGACGGCGGCGGCGCGTCTCGACGTCGAGACCTCGAACGCGGCCATCATCCTCCGCGGGACCGGCGCCACGGTGCAGGCCCGGACCTCCAACGCGGCGGATCATCGTTCGACGGCACGTTCTCGGATGGGCCCCAGTCGCTGGAGACGTCGAACGAGCGGATCGACCTGCGGCTGCCGGCCGGCGCCTCCTTCGCGCCTCGACGCGTCAGACCTCGGGCAACGCGAACGTCGCCGCTCGAGGGCTTCGACATCCGGACGACCGGCGCCGCCGGCCGCGACACCCTCCAGGGCACGGTGGGCAGCGGCGGCCCGTCGATCACCCTCCGAACCAGCAGCAACCCGATCGCGATGAGCGCACACGTGAGCGCCGCTCGTCGGTCCCGCGCGTCATGACCCCGCCCGCCCCGGGCGCCGCCATCGAGGCGCGCGCCCTCCGCAGGGTCTACAAGGCGAAGCCGAGCCCGGTCACCGCGCTCGACGGCGTCGACCTCGATGTGCAGGCCGGCGAGATGTTCGGCCTCCTCGGCCCCAACGGCGCCGGCAAGACGACGCTCATCAAGATCCTCACGACGCTCCTGCTTCCGACCTCCGGGACGGCCCGCGTGGCCGGGTTCGACGTCGTCGACGAGACCGCCCGGATCCGGCGGGTGATGAACATGGTGTCGGGCGGCGAGCAGTCCGGGTACGGGATCCTCACGGTCCGCGAGCAGCTCTGGATGTTCAGCCAGTTCTACGGCCTGGGCACCCGCGAGGGCTGGCGGCGGACGGACGAGCTGATCGACCTGGTCGGGCTTGCCGAGCAGCGGCTGCAGCGCGTGAGCGCGCTCTCCACCGGCCAGCGCCAGAAGCTGAACCTTGCCCGGGGCTTCATCAACGACCCCTGGATCCTCTTCCTCGACGAGCCGACCCTCGGCCTTGACGTGGCCGCGGCCCGCGACGTGCGGGACCATTTCCGCAACTGGCGGGCGGCGGTGCCGGGGCGGACGGCGCTCCTCACCACCCACTACATGGCCGAGGCCGACGAGCTCTGCGACCGCGTCGCCATCGTGGACCGCGGCCGGATCCTGGCCCTGGGCACCCCCGCCGAGCTCAAGCGGCGCGTCCAGAAGGAGTCGCTCTTCCGCATCGAGGTTGACCGCCTTCCCGGCGGGACCGCCTCCCTGGCGCGGCTGCCGGGCGTCCTCTCGGCCGTGCTCACTGCCGCGGGGCCCGGCGCCGTCTCTCCCGACGGCGTCCTCGTGAGCCTCGCCCTCGCCGAGGACGGTGCGCTGGCCGGAGTGGTGGCGGCACTCGCCGCGGCGGGCGTGCGGCTGCGCGGCCTCGCCAAGTCCGAGCCGACCCTCGAGGACGTCTTCGTGGAGCTCGTCGGGCGCGGGCTCGACGAGGCCGACGAGGCCGACGACCCGGGGCGGCCCGCGGTGACGCCGGGATGAGCGCATCCCCGTACGCCCACGACCCGGCGGCGGGCCCGACCGAGGCGTCCGCGTGGGGCTTCCGACGGGTGCTTGCCACGAACCTGCGGGCGGTCACGGGGCGGGCCTATCCCGCGCGTCCGCGGCAGCCTCCGCGAGAAGTCGTGGATCTTCTTCGAGATCGCCCTGCCGTTCCTGTCGACCTGCGCCTTCGTCCTCGTCTACCGGGCACTCCGGGCGCCGGAGGCGTATGTCGGCTTCGCCGTCCTGGGCGGGGCCATGACCGCGTTCTGGCTCAACGTGCTGTGGGCCATGGGCGCCCAGCTCTACTGGGATCGCGGCGAGGGCAACCTGGAGATCTACTTCACGGCCCCGATCAACCTGATGAGCATCCTCGTCGGGATGGCCGTCGGGGGTCTCTACATGACCGGGACCCGGGCCCTGGTGATCATCGCCATGGGATCGGTCCTCTTCGAGGTCCAGTACGCCATCGACCAGTGGCTCCTGCTGGGCGTCGTCTTCCTGCTCACCCTCGTCGCCCTCTACGGGCTGGGGATGCTGATGGCCAGCCTCTTCCTCTTCTGGGGCCGCGAGGCATGGCACCTGGCCAACCTCTTCCAGGAGCCGATCTACTTCCTTGGCGGCCTGTACGCGCCGGTGAAGGTCCTGGGCCCGCTCGCCGGGCTCGCGATCGGCCTCCTGCCCCTGGCGGTCGGGCTGGACGCCATCCGCCAGCTCACGTTCACCCAGGTCCCGGACATCGGGTTCCTGCCGCCGCTCGTCGAGGCGGCGATCCTCGTCGTGATGTGCGTCGTCTTCCTCCTCCTGGCCCGGGTTGCGCTGCGCCTACTTCGAGCGGCGGGCCCGCGCCGAGGGCCGCCTGATGGCACGCTGGCAGTGAACGGGCGCGCCGTCGACCGCCATGGCCACCATCCGGGGATGCCGGGCGGCCGAGCCGGCGGGACCGCACCCCGGCGGGGGACGACGGCATGGCGCTCGCTCACCACGGGCGCCCGCCTCGGCTGGGCCATCGAGTCGAACTGGACCGACCCGTTCCTGTTCGCCATCTACTCGGTCGCCCGGCCGGTCGGCGCCGCGCTCGTCCTCGTGGCGATCGTCTGGCTCGTCGCGCGGCGGCGGCCGGACCGACTACCTGGCCTTCCTCATCGTGGGGAGCGCCTGCTGGACCTTCGTCGGCGGCGGGATGTCCGGGTTCGTGTGGGCCGTGCTCGACGATCGGGAGCGCTACCGGATGCTCAAGTACGTCGTCCTGAGCGCCGTCCGGTTCGTGCCGTTCCTGGTCGGGCGGGCCTCGGCCCAGCTCGTCTCCGCCGGCGCCGGGTTCCTGGTCACGCTGGCCGTCGGCGTCTTCCTCCTGGGCGTCCGCATCGAGGCCGGGGTGATCGACTGGCCGCTGCTCGTCGCGTCGATGGTGGTGGGGCTGGGGTCCATCGTGGCCCTGGGCCTGGCCGTGGCCGGGCTCTGCCTCACGATCCGCCGCGAGGCGTGGAGCTACCCGGAGGCGATCGCGGGCGGCCTCTACCTCCTGTCCGGCGCCATCTTCCCGCCGGACGTCCTCCCCGCGTTCCTGCAGCCGGTCGCCCTCGCCCTGCCGACGACGTGGTGGCTGGAGGCCGTCCGCCGGGCCCTCCTCGGCGCCCCGACACCGGACCTCCTGGCGTCCGTTCCGGACACGATCGTCCTGCTCGCCTTGTGCACCTCCACCGCCGTGCTTACACTCGTCAGCTGGGCGGTCTTCCGCATCTTCGAGCGCACGGCGCGCGAGCGCGGCCTGATCGACCAGACGACCGGCAGCTGAAGCCGGACTACGTCCCGCGGGAGGCGGGCCGGGGGAGGCGTCATGCGCATCTACGACGGGAGCCCGCGCCAGGACTTCGAGGAGGTGCTCCGCTCGATCGGGGCCTTCCTCGACCAGCGCGGCATGCGCGACATCCTCCTGCTCGAGGCGCCCGACGGGTTCATCGTCCAGGGCCTCGTCATCGAGGGCGGCAGCGGCACGTGGTCGGAGTCGGTGGGACACCAGGTCAAGGAGACCCTCACGTTCCTCGACGACGACATCGCCCGCTTCATGGACGAGGCGATGGCGCGGCGCGGCGCGGAGGCCGGAGCGGAGCCCGACTGGTCGAAGGCGGGCTACTATGAGAAGTCCCTCCGCGTCATCGGGCGCTGGATGGACAGCCAGCGCCCGCACGACATCTTCTTCTTCGAGCAGGACGGCGCGTTCGTGGTCCGCTTGCAGATGGTCGGACCAGGCCGGAGCGCGCCACACCCTGGCCGAGTTCACGAAGGACGACATCGAGGTGATGATCACGGAGGGGCCGCAGCTCCGGCAGAGGACCCTCGAAGAAGGAGGCAGGCCATGAAGGCTCTCAAGACCGTGGCGACCATCCTGGGGATCCTCCTGGCAGCCGCCGTCGTCATCCCGCTGGCGGTGCTGGCGGCGCTCTTCGTCTGGCTGAAGCTGACCGAGGAGAGCGACGAGGAAGCCCTCGAGCTCGAGCAGGAAGGCGTCTGACCCACCCCGCGTCGCCGGCCCCGGCGCCGCGACCAGCGGGCCGATGAGGCCCGCGACGGCGGAGTGGTCGCTCGTCGCCGATTGCCACGACCTCCTCGGCGAGGGGCCCTGGTGGGACGCCCGGACCGCGACCCTGCTGTGGGTCGACATCGACGGTCGCCTGCTGCAGCGGTATGACCCCCTGGCAGGTCGCACGAGCGCGCGGCAGCTCGACGGGGCGACCAGCGCCGTCGTGGCCCGGAGCGCGGGGGGCCTGGCCCTGGCGATGGAGGACGGCGTCTGGGTCACCGAATCGGACGCCGGCGTGGCGCGCCGCCTCGCCGCCGTCGAGGCCGACGATCCCCTGACGCGGATGAACGACGCGGCGTGCGACCGCGCCGGCCGGCTGTGGGTCGGGTCGATGGCCCGCGATGCCCGGCCGCGGGCGGGAGCCCTCTACCGGGTCGACCCTGACGGGTCGGTGGAGCGGGTCCTCGCCGGCGTGTCGATCTCGAACGGGATCGACTGGAGCCCGGACGACCGGCTCATGTACTTCGTGGATTCGGCGCTGCGCCGCGTCGACGTCCTCGACTACGACCTGGCAACGGGACGCGCCAGCGGCCGAAGGGCGTTCATCGAGCTCGCCGACGAGGCCGGCCTGCCCGATGGCCTGACCGTCGATGCCGAGGGCTGCCTGTGGGTCGCCATGTGGGACGGCTGGTCGGTGCGGAGGTACAGCCCGGCGGGCGCCCTGGACCGGATCGTTCGTCTCCCCGTCAGCCGGGTCACCAGCTGCGCGTTCGGGGGCGCCGACCTCGGCGACCTCTACATCACGTCTGCCAGCGCGGGCCTCTCGGACGCGGAGCGGAAGGATCAGCCGCTGGCGGGCGGCCTCTTCGCGGTGCGGCCGGGTGTTCGCGGTCGGGAGGCCACCCCGTTCGGCGGCTGAGCGATGTCGCCCGGTGCCGCGCCTCGCTATCCCGCGGCCGGGCTGGCCGGTCGTTCCACCGCGTCGCAGACGCGCACCTCGGCGAGGTCCTCGAGGACCGTCACGAGCCCGGAATGGTCGTAGTCACCGCGCCCGGCGATGCGCATCCGCTGCATCAGCTGCTCCACCTCGGCCGTCGCCGGGAGGACGACCCCGGCCTCGCGGGCCAGGTCGAGCGCGTTCTTGAGGTCCTTGAGGTGGAGGCGGATGCGGAAGCCCGGGTCGATAGTGGCCCCCCAGGATGTTCCCCGCCCGCATCTCGAGGACCCTGGTGGCCGCCAGGCCCCCCTGGAGGACGTCGACGATGCGGGCCGGATCGACGCCCGCCTTGGCCCCCAGGACGAGCGCCTCCGAGACGGCCTCGATGACCACCGCCACGACCACCTGGTTGCAGACCTTGGCGACCTGCCCGGCGCCCGCCGGCCCGACGTGGACGATCGTCGTGCCCAGCGCCCCCAGGACGGGGAGGGCCCGGGCGAAGCCGGCCTCCGACCCTCCCACCATGATCGAGAGGGTGCCGGCGATGGCGCCCTTGTCGCCGCCGCTCACCGGGGCATCGAGCATCTCGCCACCGGCGCTCGCGGCGCGGGCGGCCATCTCCCGCGCGACGCGCGGCGAGATGGAGCTCATGTCGATCGCCAGCCAGCCCGGGCGGGCCGCCTCGAGGGCCCCGGCGGGGCCGCCGTAGACGGCCTCGACGTCGGGCGAGTCGGGCAGCATCGTGATCAGGATGTCGGTCGCGGCCGCCACGTCGCGCGGCGTCTCGCCCCGTTCGGCACCCTCGCCGACGAGCTCCTCGACGGGGGCCGCCACGACGTCGCGGACGACGACCCGGTAGCCGGCCCGCAGGAGGTTGCGGGCCATGGGCCGGCCCATGATCCCGAGGCCGATGAACCCCACGCTGGGGCGCTGCTCGGACGCCATGTGATGCTCCTTTCGGGCCGGGATCTGGGCCTCGCGCGTGCCATCGCCGGACCCGGAGGGGGATGGGCGCCGGGACAGCATAGGCCAGCGCCGGAGGCACGACGGGCACCCGGCCACGGGCGGCGCAGGCGCCCGACGACGCGCCGCCCCCGCTCGCGGCCGGGGCCCGTCCGCAGCGCGCGGAGTCCGAGCCGCATGGCTGATTGCTGATCGTTTCGGGTCCCGAATCGTGCAGGTTGAGGCTTCGAAGTCGGGCGATGAGCGATCGATCACGGCGTTCGTCACGCTGACGCCGGGCCGGCCGAGCCCGAACGGGAGTTCGCAACCTGATCGTGTGGGTTTGGATTGACGGCGGTTAGAAGTGTGGCGTAGTGTGGCGGCCGTGAGTCCGCGGAGGTCTGATTCGGCGCTGGGCCGGCGGTCCTGCGCAGCCGTCCCGGTCGAACGTCGCCGGCGCGCCGGCCCCACCGGTTGGGCTCCGGTGGCGCCGTATCGAAAGGACACGAGGATGCCTATGGGTCGGGACTGAGCGAACGATCCTCCGCGGCCCCGCCGATCCGGCAGGCCGCGCGGACGGGCCGGCCCTCCCGGGCGCCGTCGAGCGCGAGCGGATGGACCCCGCCCATGCGGAGCGATCTCTCGTTGCCTGTGCTTCCTGCCCACCGGAAAGGAGTGAGCCGGTGCTGAACCGCAAGTTGACTTTCATGGCGGCCTCGCTGCTCGTCGTCGGCCTGGCGACCCAGGCCTGCGGGGCAACCGCGACCCCGTCGCCCAGCGCCGTCGCAACGCCGACACCCGCGGCGGGATCCGCCGAGCCGTCGACGGCCCCCACGCTGGCGCCCGCCGAGCTGACCCTGTGGCACAACTACGGGACCGAGGCAAACGCCGTCGCGACGCAGAACCTCGTCAAGGCGTTCGAGGCCAAGAATCCCGGCGTCACGATCAAGGTCATCAGCCAGCCGGCCGACAACTACTTCGACCTGCTCCAGGCGGCCGCGATCTCGAAGACCGGACCCGACCTGGCGACGCAGTGGACCGGCCTGTTCGACCTCAAGTACAAGGACTACCTCCAGCCGCTGAACGACCTCGTGCCGCTGGCGGAGCTCAAGAAGCTCAAGGGCATCGAGTACAGCTCGCTCAACTTCAACCCCGACGACGGCGTCCTCGTCGTCCCGCTCGAGGTCCAGTTCTACAACGGCTTCTACAACAAGGAGCTCTTCACCAAGGCCGGCCTCGACCCGGCGAAGTTCCCGACGACGTGGGATGAGCTGTTCGCCGCCTGCGAGAAGCTCAAGGCAGCCGGGATCACCCCGTTCGTCTACGGCACCGGCGGCCAGGCGCTGGGCGGCGGGTTCTACCCGTACTACGACTTCAGCTACCTGATGATGCACCTGGCGCCGGCCGACTGGAAGAAGCTGTACACGGGCGAGATCCCGTGGACGGACCCGGCCATCAAGGCCCAGATCGACAAGTGGGTGTCGCTCTTCACCAAGGGCTACACCAACCAGGACGTCCTGACCAACGCCGACTCCATCGCCCAGTTCGAGGCCGGCGAGGCCGCCATGACGATGGAGGGGACCTGGTCGATCGCCGAGTTCCAGGAGAAGATGGGGGACAAGGTCGGCGTCTTCGTGCCGCCCTTCACCAGCGAGCCGATCAAGGGCATCGTCGAGTACGGCGGCGACGGATTCGCCATGACCACCTACTCCCAGCACAAGGAGCAGGCCGCCGCATTCCTGGCCTTCCTCGCCTCCGACGAGGCGCAGCCGATCGTCGCGTCGTCGGGCCTCATCCCGGCCAAGGACGGCTTCTCGACCGACAGCCGGATGGCCAAGGACCTGCTGGCGTTCGCCGCCGACAACGGCTTCACCCGCTACCCGATGATCGACAACGTCATGCAGCCGGAGGTCAGCGACGCGGGCACCCGGGTGCTGAACGCCGCGTTCGGCGGCTCGATGTCGGTCGACGAGGCGCTCACCAACCTCAAGCAGACGCTGGAGGCGCTCCCGGCCGATCGACGCGGCCAGGAATACAAGTAGCCGACGCATCCCCGGGCCGAGGCGCGCCGAAGGGCCGCCTCGGCCCGCGTTTGACGGAGTCCCAGTCGTGACCGACGTGGCGGCAGCCAGCCCAGCCGACCTCGACCAGCCGCGGCGCGGCGTCCCCCGCAGCACGGGCCGCCTCAAGCGGGCGGAGCGACGCGCCGGGATCCTCTTCGTCCTGCCCGTCGTCGTGCTCTACGCGGTCATGCTGGCGCTCCCGATCGCCCAGACCGTTCTACTACAGCCTGACCGAGTGGAACGGGATCACCGCCACCTGGCTGGGGCCGGAGAACTTCCGGCGCCTGTTCAGCGACCCGACGTTCTGGCGCGTCGTCCTGAACAACATCCTCCTCCTGGCGGCGATCCCCGTCGCCATCCTGATCCCCCTGCTGGTGGCCTTCCTGCTCAACCAGAAGGTCTTCGGCTGGCGCTTCTTCCGCTCCGTCTACTTCCTGCCGACGGCCATCTCGTGGGTCGTCATCGGGATGGTCGCCGCCGGTTCTTCGCCTCGCGGGGGTTCCTGAACTCCCTCCTGGCGCCCTTCGGCGTGCGGACCGACCTGCTCACGTCCGAGTACACGGCGATGCTGGCCGTGATCCTGACCTTCATCTGGTCGGTCTTCGGGACGAACACGATCATCTTCATCACCGGGATGGCGACGCTCGACCGCGACGTCTACGAGGCGGCCCGCGTCGACGGAGCCGGCGCCTGGGCGATCTTCCGCTTCGTGACGATCCCGCTCCTGATGCGGTTCATCCAGTTCGCCTTCATCCTGACCCTCATCACGGGGTTCACCGCCCTGTTCAGCCTGATCTTCGTGATGACGACCGGCGGCCCGGGCTACGGGACGACCACCCTCGAGTTCTTCGTCTACCAGTCGGCCTTCGCCAACGGCCACTTCGGCTATGCGGCCGCCATCGGCGTCGTCCTGTTCGCGGTCGTGTTCGGGATCAGCGTCGTCCAGCTCCGGCTCCTGCGGGACCGGGGCGAGTAGGAGGCCGCGATGGCGATCGGGGGCCGAGCACGACGCGGCGCGGTCTTCGTGATCCTGTGCGTCGTCGTCGTGGTGATGCTGTTCCCGTTCGTGTTCATGGCCCTGACGTCGTTCCGCTCCAAGGACCAGTACCTGACCGGCCAGGGTTTCTCGCTCGACAGCTGGCAGGCGCTCTTCGAGACGCTGCCGATCGTCCAGCAGCTCGTGAACTCGACGGTCGTCACCTGCGCCGCCGTGCTCATCATCCTCGCCGTCAGCTCGACCGCGGGCTACGCCTTCGCCAAGCTGCGCTTCCCCGGCTCGTCCGGCGTCTTCCTGGTCATCCTCGCGGGGATGATGATCCCGGTCCAGTCGATCATCATCCCGGTCTACGTGAACGTCAGCGAGGTGGGCCTGATCAACCAGTTCCCGGGCGCGGTCGTCGTGTACGCCGCCCTGGGTGCCCCCTTCGCGACGTACCTCATGACGACCTACTTCCGGGGCGTGCCCACGGAGCTCGTGGAGGCATCGCTGATGGACGGGGCCTCGTACTGGCAGATCTTCCGCAAGGTGATGCTTCCGCTCGCCGTGCCGGCCCTGGTGACCATCGCCGTCCTCCAGTTCATCCAGGTCTGGGATGACCTGCTGATCGGGCTCCTCTTCCTCCAGACGCCCGAGGTCCGCACGATCACGGTCGGCCTGGCGACGCTCCAGAGCTCGCGGATCATCCCGGTTCCCATGCTCATGGCGGGATCGCTCGTGAGCGCGCTGCCCGCCGTCGTCGTCTACCTCTTCTTCCAGCGCCAGCTGATCGCCGGCCTAACCATGGGGATGGGCAAATGATGTCGCGAGGGATCTTCCGCCCGCGGGGGCAGGGTGCCACCGGCGGGCCAGCGGACGACACGTCACCGCTGTCCGTCCTGGAGCGCCGCGAGCAGATCGCGAGCCTCCTCGAGGTCGTCGGTCGGGTCTCGGTGGCGGAGCTGGCGCAGCAGTTCGGGGTGACCGACGTCTCGATCCGCCGCGACCTCACGATCCTCGAGGAGCAGGGCCTCCTGCGCCGCGTCCACGGGGGCGCGGTCGCGGCAACCCGCGAACACGGGCGCAACGCCTATGCCCTCCATGCCCGGACCGCGCGCGACGAGAAGAAGCGGATCGGGGCGGCTGCCGCCGCGCTGGTCAACGCCGGGGACGTCGTCGTCTTCGACTCCGGCTCCACGGTGGCCCAGGTCGCGGCCCACATCAGCCGGCCGCTGCGCCGGTCGAATGCGCTCACGATCGTGACCAACTCGCTGCCCGTCATCGACGAGGTGGGGGGCTGGGAGAGCCCCCACCTGATCTGCCTCGGTGGCCTGTACCTGCCGGACCACCAGGCCCTGGTGGGCCCCCAGACGGTCAACGACATGGGCGACCTGTCGGCGGACATCGTCTTCCTCGGCTGCGACGGGCTGACCGTCGCCGGCGGCCTGACGACGCCTCACGTCCTGGTCGCGGAGGTGGGCGCGGTCATGGCCCATCGTGGCCGGCGCGTCGTCGTCGTCGCCGATTCCGCGAAGGTGGGTCGCCAGGGGTTCACGCCCATCGTGCCGCTCGCGGAGATCCACGTGCTCGTCACGGACCGCGCCGCGGACGCCGGCCAGGTGGCCCGCGCCCGGGCGCTCGGGCTCGAGGTGATCCTGGCCTAGTCGCGTCGTCCGCCGGGCCGGCGCGGGTCGCGGGGCGACGCATGGAGGAGAGCGAACGGATGGAAGGAAGGCTCGCCGGTCGGGTCGCCGTCGTCACGGGAACGTCCCGCGGGATCGGCCGGGCGATCGCCCGCGTCTTTGCCGGCGAGGGCGCCACCGTGGTGGGTGTCGACGTCCTCGAGGAGGCCGGCCGCGCGGCTGCCGCCGAGGTCGTCGCCGAGGGCGGCGCGATGCGCTTCATGGGGGCTGACGTCTCGAACGAGTCGGATGTGCGGGCCGTCGTCGATTCCGTCCTCGCCGAGCACGGCCGCGTCGACGTCATGGTCAACAACGCGGCGATCCAGAGGGAGGCCCGCCTCGTCGACGTGACGGTCGCCGACTTCCGCCGGGTGGTCGACGTCAACCTCCTCGGCTGCCTCCTCTGCTGCCGGGCGGTCCTGCCCGCGATGGTCGAGCGGCGGTCGGGGGTCATCGTCAACATGTCGTCCCTCAACGCGCTCGTCGCCGACCCGCTGCTGCCCGTCTACGGGGCGACGAAGGCCGGGATCATCGCCCTGACCCAGAACATCGCGATCACCTACGGGCCGGACGGGATCCGGGCCAACGCCATCTGCCCGGGCGACGTGGACACCGAGCTCAACCAGGCCTTCTTCGAGGCCCACCCCGACCCGGCCGAGTTCCGTCGCCGCGTCGAGCGCGAGTACCCGCTGCGGCGGATCGCCTCGCCCGACGAGATCGCCCGGGTCGCCCTCTTCCTCGCCTCCGACGACGCCTCGTTCATCAGTGGCTCGCAGGTGGTGGTCGACGGGGCGCTGATGGCGCGCATCTACGAGCTGTGACCGTGCCGCAGGGGCGGCCGAACCGGAGAAGGAGATGACGGTGCACGACGAGGTTCGCCACACGATGGTCGACTTCATGCAGATGAAGTCGTTCAGCGACGACCCCCTCGTGCTCACCGAAGGCGCCGGGATCCACGTGATCGACGTCGAGGGACGGCGCTACATCGACGGGCTCTCGGGCACCTTCTGCGCGTCGCTGGGCCATGGCAACGCGGAGCTCGCGGAGGCCGGGGCGACGCAGCTGGGGCGGCTCGCCATGGCCGCCCCGACGATGGCCACGAACGACCGCGCCCTCGAGCTCGTCGATGTCCTCCTGGGCATCCTGCCCGACCGCTACGCGGTGGTCAAGCTGCTCTCCGGGGGCAGCGAGGCCACCGAATCGGCGATGAAGATCGCCCGCCAGTTCCACAAGCAGACCGGGAACGCGGCGAAGTACAAGATCCTGTCCCACTACCGCTCCTATCACGGCGCCACCGGCCATGCGGTCGCGGCCAGCGGCTGGCCCGTCTGGCGGACGCCGTACGAGCCCCTGGCCGGCGGCTTCATCCACCTCCACACGCCGGACCCCTACCGCCCGCCCTTCGACGTCGCGCCCGAGGCCGTCGCGGCGACCTACCTGCGTCTCGTCGAGGAGACGATCGAGCTCGAGGATCCCCGGACCATCGCGGCCCTGATCACCGAGCCGGTCCTCATGTCGGCCGGGGTCGTGATCCCGCCGGCAGGCTACCTGCCGGGCCTGCGGGAGCTGTGCGATCGCCACGGGATCCTGCTGATCTTCGACGAGATCATCACGGCGTTCGGGCGCCTGGGCGCCATGTTCGCCGCGGAGCTCTTCGACACGTGGCCGGACATCATGTGCCTGGGCAAGGGCCTGAGCGGCGGCTACGCGCCCCTGTCCGCGGTCGTCCTTGACCGCCGCATCGCCGACGCGTTCTGGGGCGAGCCGCGCGACCTCGTCCAGTTCCACAGCGGCCACACGTACGGGGCGAATCCGGTGGCCTGCGCGATCGGTCTCGCCGCGGTGCGCCAGCTCGGGCGCGATGAGATCCCGGTCAACGCGATCCGCCGCGGCGAGCGCCTGCGGGCCGGCCTGCGCCGCCTCGCGGAGCGCCACGCCTGGATCGGCGACGTCCGGGGGCTGGGCCTGCTCGTCGGCGTGGAGTTCGTCCGCGATCGCGCCACGCGGGAGCGGTTCCCGGCCGAGGCCGCCATCGGGATTCGCATCCGCGACGCCGCCCGGGCCCGCGGGCTGCTGGTCCGGGCGAGCCACTGGATGCTCGTCCTGGCCCCACCGCTCACGATCAGCGACGACGAGGTCGACGAGATCCTCGCGATCCTCGAGGCGGCCTTCGACGACGTGGTGGCCGCGGGGGCGACGGGCGCCGCGACCGGGCCTTCGGCGGCGGGGGTGCCGGCGGCGGGAGCCGCCGGATGACTGCCCGGGTCGCCGAGGGATGGTCCTACCGGGGTCTCCGGGCGATCGTCCTGGAGAACGCCGCGCTCCGCGTCACCGTCCTGCCGGAGCTGGGCGGCCACGTCCTGGAGCTCGTCGACAAGGCCCTCGACCGCGACCTGCTCTGGGCGAACCCGCGGACGGCGCCGCGCCGCGCCCCGTACGGCGCGCACTTCGACGACTGGTGGTCGGGCGGCTGGGACGAGATCTTCCCGACCGGGGACCGGGCCCTCCTGCACGACGAGCTCCTGCCCTACATGGGCGAGACGTGGTCGGTGCCCTGGGAGGCCCGGGCGGGTGCGGTCGACGGACGAGCCTGGGTCGAGGCGGCGGGACACGCCACGATCGCGCCGGCCCGCCTGGAGCGCACCCTCTCGCTCGACGGCGACGGCCCGGTCCTCCGGGCCCTCTACCGGATCACGAACCTCGACGTCCGGCCGCTCCCGTTCCTGTGGGGAATCCACCCCTGCTTCGCCGTGACGCCCGCCCACCGGATCGACCTGCCGGCCGGGGAGATGCTCGTCGGCGTCTCGTCGGGACCCGCCATGGGCGAGGTGGGCGCCCGCTACCGCTGGCCGGCCCAGCCCGTGCCCGGGCGGGACGGGGAGACGCGCGACGCTCGCGCCGTCCTGCCCGCCGAGGCATCGGTCTTCGGGGGCCACTGGGCGACCGATCTCGCGGCGGGGTGGCTCGCCCTCACGGACACGGCCTCGCGGCGCGGCGTCGCGATCGCCTTCCCGCGCGAGGTCTTCCCCCACGCCTGGCTGTGGCAGGTCTACGGGGGCTGGCGCGGCCACCACCACCTCTGCCTCGAGCCGTGGACGGGCTACCCGATGCAGCTCGAGGAAGCCGCCGCGGCGGGGCGGGCGCGCCTGCTGGCACCGGGGGCCTCGCTGGAGGCCGAGGTCGCCTTCATCCTCTTCGACGGGCTCGACGCGGTGCGCAGCGTGGAGGCCGACGGCTCGGGCTTCGCCGTCCGCTAGTCCGTCTCCGGTCCGCGGCGCTCGACCGTCTCATCCGGGGCGTCCTCGTTGGGGGCGACCACGATCAGCATCACGAAGGCCGCGTCCCCGGCGACGCGGATCTGGTGCTCCACGCCCCGCCGGGCGAGGAGGACCGCTCCCGGGCCCACCGTCCGGTCGGGCTCGCCGGCGAAGGCGAAGGTCGCCTGGCCGGCCAGCACGTGGAACACCTCCTCGGCCCGCGGATGCGTGTGGGGCACCGTCACGTGCGCCGGGGGCCAGCTCCACAGCACGGCCCGCAGGGCCGGCGTCGCGACGAGAGCGACCCGCCACGGGGGTGGGCCCATGCGGGCGGCGACGTCCCCGAGGGTCGCCCCGTCGGGGGCGATCACCTCGTGCGCGGCGACGTAGGGCATCGGGGACCTCGAGCGATGCGGGCGGACGGGGAGCGGCAGGCCGATTACAGCACACCGGCCGGCCCCGCGCTCGCGGTCGGCCCTGCGTGGCGCGTCCATCGCCCGTATCCTCGGGGCCATGGCCAACGCCGCGCTCGCGCCCGTCCTCGCCGCCGACGGCCCTCCCATCAGCGTCCTCGTCGACTACGACGGCACCGTCTCGCGCCTCGACATCGGCACCGCCCTGCTGGCCGGGCACGCCCTGGTGAGCGCCGAGGTCGTCGCCGCGAAGGAGGCCGACTACGACGCGGGACGGGCCGGATCCCGCGAGCTCATGCAGTGGGACATGGAGGTCCTGCCACGGGACGGGGAGCTGCTGCGGTCCGTGGCCGCCACCATCCCCCAGGACGCGACGTTCCCCTCGTTCGTCGCGGCCGTCCGCGCGGCCGGCGCCGCGATCGAGATCGTGAGCGACGGGCTGGGCTTCTACGTGGCCTCCAACCTGGCGCGCCTCGACCCCCGCCTGGCGGACCTCCCCATCGCCACCAACGAGAACGACGTGGACGGAACCGGGCGGTTGACCTTCCCCTACGGTCACCCGGCCTGCTTCGTCTGCGGGACCTGCAAGCGCGAGCGCGTCCGGGCGCACGAGGCGGGCGGGCGCGTCGTCATCTTCGTCGGCGACGGGACGAGCGATCGCTATGCCGCGCATCACGCCGACATCGTGTGGGCAAAGGACAGCCTGCTTCGCTGGGGGCAGGCGACGGCTCGCGACTTTCGCGCATGGGACCGTTTCGCGGAGATCACGGCCTGGTTCGTCGAGGCTCTCGCGGACGGCCGGCTGCCGGCGACGAGCTCCGACCTGCCGGCCTGGCGCGCGACCCACCGCCCCCTCGCGCCCGACTTCATCTGCGGCCCGGAGGCCTGGGGTGAGGGGCGCATGGTGCCGGATCCCGCCTGATCCGGCGGCGGCTCAGGTCGCGAGCGTCTCCAGGGCAACGGGGACCCGCCCGAGGGGCGCCGCCACCTGCACCCCCGCCACGCGCGGCGCGACGGCCGCGATGAGCTCGCGGGCGATCGCGACACCCTCGGCCAGGGCCGCGTCGCGGCCGCACTCGCTGGCGCGCTGCATCCGGGCGAGGGTCGGCAGCGGAATGCTGACGCCGGGCACCTCGTTGGCCAGGAACTCGGCGTTCCGCAGCGAGACGAGGGGCCAGATGCCGGCCAGGATCGGGATCCCGAAGCCCTCGGTCGCCCGCAGGAAGCGGTCGAGCTGGTCGAGGTCGAAGACCGGCTGGCTGATCGCGAAGTCGGCGCCCGCCTCGACCTTCGCGGCGAAGCGCCGGATCTCGCGGTCCAGGAACTCGGCAGCCGGGTTGACCCCCACGCCGACCACGAAGCGGGTCGGCGGCGTCATCGCGTTCCCGCCCGGGTCGAGGCCCCGGTTGAGGTGGTCGAGGAGGCGGACGAGGCCGATCGAGTCGATGTCGAAGACGGCCGTCGCGTCCGGGTAGGGCCCCATCTTCGGCGGATCGCCGGTGACGGCGAGGACGTTGCTGGAGGCCGATCGCCGCGGCGCCCAGGGCGTCCGAGAGCATCCCCAGGAAGTTCCGGTCGCGGCAGGTGTAGTGGACGATGGCCTCGATGCCGGCCTCGCGCTCGATGAGCAGCCCGGCCATCAGGGCGCCCATCCGGCTCTGGGCGCGCGGCCCGTCGGGGACGTTGACCGCGTCGACGCCCGCGGCCCGGAGAGCCCGGGCCTGCGCGATCATGGCCGTCGGATCCGGTCCCCGCGGCGGCACGATCTCCACGGTCCGCACGAACGCGCCCGCGGCAAGCCGGGCGCCGAGCCCGGAGCGCTCGGCGAGGGGCGTCGGGGGTGCGCCGTCGCCGGCCGCGCCCGTTGCGCCGGCGCCGGCCGCGCCCGTCGCGGCAGGGCCCGCGGTGGACGTTGCGGCGACCGTCCGGGCGGCCGCCGGCGGGACCGTCGTGGGGGCCCCGGTCGGGGAGGCCATCCCCGGGGCGCGAACGGCCGCGTTGCGGACGAAGCCGGCGATCGCCCGGACGTGCTCGGGGGTCGTGCCGCAGCAGCCGCCGACGATGCGCGCCCCGGCCTCCACCATCCGCCGGGCGTACGTCGCCACGTGCTCGGGCGAGGAGACGTAGATCTGGCGCCCTTCGATCTCGCGGGGGATGCCCGCGTTCGGCATGGCGACGATGGGGAGGTCGACGACGCCCCGCAGCCGCTCCACCGCCTCCAGCACGACGGCCGGCCCGACCGAGCAGTTGACGCCGACCGCGTCGACGCCGAGCGCGGCCAGGCGCGGCCCGAAGGCCTCCGGCGCCGTCCCGTACGACGTGACGGCGTCCTCGCCCAGGGTGAGCGACGCGATGACCGGCAGGTCGGTGCGCTCCCGGACGGCCGTCCAGGCAGCCTCGAGCTCCACGATGTCGGAGAAGGTCTCCAGGACGAATCCGTCGACCCCGCCGGCCAGGAGCCCGTCCACCTGGCGGCCGAATGCGGCGACGGCCTCGGCGAAGGCGAGCTCGCCGAACGGCGCCAGGCGCAGCCCCAGCGGCCCCACCGACCCGACGACCGCGGCGCGGCCGGCGACGGCGTCGCGGGCGAGTCGCGCGGCCGCCTCGTTGAGCGCCTCGGTCTCCGCCGCCAGGCCGTGGCGGCCGAGCTTCGGCGGGCTGGCCCCGAAGGTGTTCGTCTCGACGAGCTCCGCGCCGGCCTCCGCGTACGCGACGTGGATCCGGCTCACGACCTCCGGGCGGCGGACGTTCAGCTCGTCGAAGCAGGCCGAGAGCGGCACGCCCGACGCGTAGAGGAGCGTGCCCATCGCCCCGTCGGCGACGTGGGGACGCCCGTCGGCGAGGAGCGAGCGCAGGCTCGGGCACCTCAACCCTCCTCGGCGAGGTTGGGGGAGAGCCAGCGGGTGGCCTCCTCGATCGAGACGCCGCGGCGCGCGGCGTAGTCCTCCAGCTGGTCGCGGCGGATCCGCCCCACCCCGAAGTAGGCCGCCTCCGGGCGGGCGAAGTACCAGCCGCTCACCGACGCCGCGGGGAGCATCGCGCAGGTCTCGGTCAGGTGGATCCCCGCCCCCGCCTCGGCCTCGAGGAGGGCGAAGAGAGGCCGCTTCTGGCTGTGGTCGGGACAGGCCGGGTAGCCGGGCGCCGGGCGGATCCCCTGGTAGCGCTCCGCGACCAGGTCGCCGACGGTCAGCGCCTCGTCCGGGGCGTAGCCCCAGATCCGGGTCCGGACCATCTCGTGCAGCCGCTCGGCGAACGCCTCCGCCAGGCGGTCCGCCAGCGATTTGGCGAGGATCGCCGTGTAGTCGTCGTGGCGCCGCTCGTGCTCCTCCACGATCGCCTCGAGCCCGTGGCCGGTGGTCACCGCGAAGGCGCCCAGCCAGTCGGTCGCGCCGGAGGCGGCCGGCGCCAGGAAGTCGGCGAGGGCCAGGTTGGGGCGCCCCTCCGCCTTCTGGTGCTGCTGGCGGAGGGTCTGGAAGACGGTTCGACGGGCCGACCGCTCCGGATCCGTCCAGACGACGATGTCGTCGCCCTCGGCGTTCGCCGGCCAGATTCCGACGACGGCGCTTGCCCGCAGCAGGCGGTCGGAGACGATCCGGTCCAGCAGCCGGTGGGCGTCCGCCTGCAGGCTCCGGGCGGCCTCGCCCGTCCGCGCGTCGGTCAGCAGGTCCGGGTAGCGGCCGGGCAGCTCCCAGGCGGCGAAGAACGGGCCCCAGTCGATCTGGCCCACGAGGTCGTCGAGCGGATGGTCGTCGAGGACGTGGAGGCCAGGCTGGCGCGGCGCGGGCGGCGCCTGCCGCGGATCGACGACGAGGCGGTTGGCCCGCGCCTCGGCCAGCGTCAGCCGGACGACGCGGTCGCCGCGCCCCCGCCGCTCCTCGCGCTCGGCCTCGTACGTGGCGGCGACCTCGCCGGCGTAGGCGGGGCGGGTCCCCGGGTCGGCGAGGGCGGCCGCCACGCCCACGGCGCGCGACGCGTCCGGGACGTGGACCACCGGGCCGCCGTAGGCCGGGTCGATGCGCAGCGCCGTGTGGGCGCGCGAGGTCGTCGCCCCGCCGATCAGGAGGGGGACCCGCAGCCCGCGCCGCTCCATCTCGGCGGCGACGTTGACCATCTCCTCGAGGGAGGGCGTGATGAGCCCGGAGAGGCCCACGAGGTCGGCCTCGCGCTCCACGGCGGTGTCGATGATCCGGTCGGCAGGGACCATCACCCCCAGGTCCACCACCTCCCAGCCGTTGCAGCCCAGCACGACGCCGACGATGTTCTTGCCGATGTCGTGGACGTCGCCCCGGACGGTCGCCATGACGATCCGGCCCCGCGAGCGGATCTCGCCCTTCTCGTCCTCCAGGTGGGGCCGCAGGATCGCGACGGCCTGCTTCATGACCCGCGCGCTCTTGACGACCTGGGGGAGGAACATCCGCCCGGAGCCAAAGCGGTCGCCCACCTCGTCCATGCCGGCCATCAGGGGACCCTCGATGACGTCGAGCGTCCGGCGAGCGGCGAGGCGCGCCTCCTCGAGGTCCTCGGCGAGGTGGTCGCCGATCCCCTCCACCAGGGCGTGGGAGAGGCGCTGGCCCACCGGGAGGAGGCGCCACGCCGCAGCCTCGGCGGCCCCGATCGCCTCCGTCGCCCGGTCGGCGACCTCCATGAGCCGCTCGGTGGCGTCGGGCCGGCGGTCCAGGACCAGGTCCTCGGCCCGCTCGCGGAGGTCGGGGTCCAGGTCGTCGTAGAGGGGCAGCGCTCCCGCGTTGACGATCGCCATGTCCAGGCCGGCCGCGATCGCGTGGCGCAGGAAGACGGCGTGGATCGCCTGGCGCAGCGGCTCGTTGCCCCGGAAGGAGAAGGACAGGTTGCTGACGCCGCCGCTCGTGGGGCTCTCGGGGAGCACCTCCTTGAGACGCCGCACGGCCTCGATGAACGCGACGCCGTACCCCGCGTGGGCCTCCATCCCGGTCCCCACGGCGAAGATGTTCGCGTCGAGGATCACGTCCTCGGGGTCGAAGCCGGCCTCCTCGACGAGGAGGCGCCGGGCCCGCGAGAGCACGGCGAGGCGGTGCTCGACCGTCTCCGCCTGGCCGTTCTCGTCGAAGGCCATGAGCACGACGGCGGCCCCGTAGCGCCGGGCCAGCCGAGCCCGTCGGAGCAGCTCCGCCTGGCCGTCCTTGAGGGAGAGCGAGTTGACGACCGGCCGACCCTGGATCATCTGCAGCCCGGCCTCCAGGACCGCCCAGCTCGACGAGTCCACCACCACCGGCACCCGGCTGACGTCCGGCTCGCTCGCCAGGAGGGCCAGGAAGCGGCGCATCGCGGCGGGCCCGTCGAGGAGGGCGTCGTCGACGTTGACGTCGATCGCCTGGGCGCCGTTGTCCACCTGCTGGCGGGCGATCTCGACGCCGTCGCCCAGCCGGTCGTCGCGCACCAGGCGGGCGAACGCCCGGGAGCCCGTGACGTTGGTGCGCTCGCCGACGTTCACGAACAGGCTGTCGGGGCCGATGACCAGCGGCTCCAGGCCGGCCAGCCGGGTGGCCGGCGCCAGGCGAGGCGGCACGCGCGGGGGAACGCCCGCGACCGCGTCCGCGATGGCCGCGATGTGCTCCGGCGTCGTCCCGCAGCAGCCGCCGACGATGTTGACGAGCCCCGCCCGGGCGTACTCTCCGAGGAGCCCGGCCGTCGTCGCGGCGGTCTCGTCGTAGCCGCCCAGGGCGTTGGGCAGGCCGGCGTTCGGGTGGGCCGAGACAGCCGTGTCCGCGACGCGGGCGAGCACCTGGACGTGCTGCCGCAGGTGCGCCGCACCCAGCGCGCAGTTGAGGCCCACGGTGAGCGGGCGGGCGTGGCGGACGCTCCACCAGAAGGCCTCGACGGTCTGGCCGGTCAGGGTTCGCCCGGAGGCGTCGACGATCGTGCCCGAGATCATCACCGGCACCCGCGCCCCGCGCCGCTCGAAGACGTCCTCCAGGGCGAAGATGGCCGCCTTGGCGTTGAGGGTGTCGAAGATCGTCTCGACCAGCAGGAGGTCCGCGCCGCCGTCGAGGAGGGCCGACGCCGCCTCGACGTAGGCCGCCGCGAGCTCTGCGAAGGTGACGTTGCGGGCCCCCGGATCGGAGACGTCGGGGGAGATCGAGGCGGTCCGGTTCGTGGGGCCCAGGACGCCGGCCACGTAGCGCGGCCGGCCGTCGCCCCGCTCGGCCTCGTCGGCCGCGGCCCGGGCGATCCGCGCCGCGGCCTCGTTCATCTCTCCCACGATCCCGGACAGGCCGTAGTCGGCCTGGGCGATGGAGGTCGACACGAACGAGTTCGTCTCGATGATGTCGGCGCCGGCGGCCAGGTAGGCGGCGTGGGCGTCGCGGACCACGTCGGGCCGGGTCAGGCAGAGCAGGTCGTGGTTGCCGCGCAGCTCGCGGGAATGGTCCGCGAAGCGCGCCCCGCGGTAGGCGGCCTCATCCAGGCGGAGCCGCTGGAGGAGCGTTCCCATCGCGCCGTCCAGCACGAGGATGCGCTCGCGGAGGAGCTCCGGGAGGGCGGCGAGGCGGCGTTCGCGGTCGCCGGAGGCGTCCGCGTCGGGGCTGATCACTCGCGCAGTCTATGGCCCCCGGGGCTTCCGGGCCCCCGGGTCCCTCGCGGCCCCGGATCAGTCCCAGCGTTCGAAGCGGGCGAACTCCTCGAAGGGGACCCAGCCGCGCTTCAAGGACGGCGAGCGCACGTCGGGGAGCGGACGGCCCACCGGCATCACGCCGATCGGGACGAACTCGTCGGGGATCCCCAGCTCCGCGCGGAGGGCGGCCGGGTCGAACGCGCCGGCAAACCCGGAGGCCAGTCCCGCGTCGACGGCGGCCAGCATGATGACCATCGTCGTCGCCCCGATGTCGACCCACCAGTAGGGGACCGGCCACTCGATCTCGCGGCCCGTCCTCGTCGACCTTGTCCGGCTCCCGGTAGCGGCGGTGGTAGATCTCCTCCGAGACGCACGGGACGAACTGGGCGGCGCATTCGGAGATCCAGGGCCCCATCCCGAGGTCCGCGTAGGCTTCCTCGCCGCAGATCCGGGCGACCCGCCGGCGGGCCTCGGGGTCCGTGACCACGACGAGCCGCTGGCCCTGGCTGAAGCCGGCCGACGGCGTCCGCTGGGCCAGCCGGGCGATCCCTTCGATCACCGCCGGCTCGACCCCGCCCTCCTCGAAGCGTCGGACGGCCCGCCGCTTCATGACGACGTCGTGGAACTCCATGGTGTTTGCCTCCTGTGCGGCGACCCGATCCCGAAGCGCAACCCTCCGTCGGCTCCCGGCGCTGGCGTCACCCTCCGGATCCGGTAGCATCGGAAAAACCCCCGGAGGACTGTGCCCATGGCGAAGTATGTCTTTGTGACCGGAGGCGTCACCTCCTCGCTCGGCAAAGGCATCACCGCCGCCAGCATCGGGCGCATCCTCAAGTCCCGTGGACTCTCGCGTCTCCGTCCTGAAGCTCGACCCCTACATCAACGTCGACCCGGGGACGATGTCGCCGTACCAGCACGGCGAGGTCTTCGTCACCGACGACGGCGCCGAGACGGACCTCGACCTCGGCCACTACGAGCGGTTCATCGACGAGAACCTCTCCCAGCTCTCCAACGTGACGACCGGCCGCATCTACCAGGCGGTCATCGCCAAGGAGCGCCGCGGCGACTACCTGGGCGGCACGGTCCAGGTCATCCCCCACATCACCAACGAGATCAAGGAGCGGATCCAGCGCGTCTCCCGCGACGGCGGCGCGGACGTCGTCATCGTCGAGGTCGGCGGGACCGTCGGCGACATCGAGAGCCTCCCCTTCCTCGAGGCGATCCGCCAGATGCGCAAGGACGTCGGGCGGCAGCAACGTCCTGTACGTCCACGTGACGCTGCTGCCCGGCGCTCGCGGCGACCGGCGAGCTCAAGACGAAGCCGACCCAGCACTCGGTCAAGGAGCTGCGCGGGATCGGCATCCAGCCCGACGTCATCGTCCTGCGCTCCGACCATCCGGTCTGCCGACGAGATCCGCGACAAGATCGCGCTCTTCACCGACGTCGACCGCCGAGGCCGTCATCCCGGCCGAGACCGCGGACGACGATCTACGAGGTGCCGCTCCTGTTCGAGGAGGCCGGCCTCGGCGACCTGCTGGTCCGCGACCTGGGCCTCGCGGCGACCGCGGCGGCGCCCGACCTCGTCCGCCTGGCGCGACCTCGTCGACGCGGATCAAGGCGCCCCAAGCCGGAGCTCGAGATCGCCCTCGTCGGCAAGTACATCGAGCTGCCCGACGCCTACCTCTCGCGTCACCGAGGCGCTCAAGCACGCCGGCTGGGCCAACGGCGTCGACGTGAAGGTCCGCTGGGTCGAGCTCGGAGACGCTGACCGACGAGAACCTCGACGCCGAGCTCGCGCGGCGCCGCGGGCGTGCTCGTCCCCGGCGGGTTCGGCCATCGCGGGATCGAGGGCAAGGTCCTCGCCGCCCACTACGCGCGCGACCGCCGGATCCCGTACCTCGGCCTCTGCCTGGGCCTCCAGTGCGCGGTCATCGAGTTCGCGCGCGAGGCGACCGGCTCGCGGGACGTCAACTCGACCGAGTTCGACATGTTCACCGAGCACCCGGTGATCGACTTCATGCCCGACCAGCGCGACCTCGAGGACAAGGGCGGCACGATGCGCCTCGGGCTCTACCCGGCGCGCCTGACGCCGGGCTCGAAGGCCGCACGCGGTCTACGGCGACGAGGTCATCTACGAGCGGCATCGCCACCGCTTCGAGGTGAACAACCGCTACCGCGGCGATGCTCGAGGGCGCCGGGATGATCCTCTCCGGCCAGTCGCCGGACGGGCGCCTCGTCGAGATCGTCGAGCTGCGCGACCACCCCTGGTTCGTGGCCAGCCAGTTCCACCCCGAGTTCAAGAGCCGACCGGAGCGGCCGCATCCGCTCTTCGACGGGTTCGTGGCGACGGCGCTCGGCGCTGCGCGACGGCCGCGAGCCGGTCCTCCGGGCGCGAGCCCGACGGCCGCGACCGACGGACGCGGCGGCGGGGGCCGCGACCACGGCGCCCGGCATGGTGCCGGCCATCGCCGCGCCCGAGCCGGAGGCGGAGCCCTCGTGAGCCGCCGTTCGGGCACGCAGGGTACGCTCGCTCGCCGTGACGGCGCCGCGCGCTCCGCGATCGGCCGGTCGTCGCCCTCGTGCGAGGGCTCGCCGACCGCTCCTGACGCCGTCGAGGGCTCGCCGCGTACAATCGTCCTCTCCGCGCCTGCCCAGGAGCACCCCATGAAGCTCTTCCTCGACACCGCCGACATCGACGAGATCCGCACCGGCCGTCCGCTGGGGCGTGATCGACGGCGTCACGACGAACCCCACGCCTCTACGCGAAGGTGGGCGGCTCGTACGACGACGTCCTGCGCCAGATCTGCAAGCTCACGTCCGGCCCGGTGAGCGCGGAGGTGGTCGCCGACGACGTCGACGGGATGCTCGCGGAGGGCCGCCATTTCGCCACCCTCGCCCCGAACATCGTGGTCAAGATCGCCGATGTCGGAGAACGGCCTGGAGGCGATCAGCCGGCTCGCCGACGAGGGCATCAGGACGAACTGCACGCTGATCTTCACGGCGAACCAGGGGCTGCTCGCGGCCAAGGCCGGGGCGTCGCTGCTGTCGCCCTTCGTCGGGCGCCTCGACGACATCAACGAGGACGGGATGATCGTCATCCGCGAGCTGGCGGACATCATCAACCTCCACGAGTATCGACGCCGAGATCATCGACGGCTTCCGTCCGCCATCCGCCGCCACGTGACCGAGGCCGCGCTCGCCGGCGCCCACATCGCCACGATCCCCTTCAAGGTCCTCCAGGCAGATGGTCCACCACCCGCTGACCGACCAGGGCATCGAGCTCGTTCAAGGCGGACTGGGCGAAGGCCACGAAGGAAGCCGCCGCCAAGGGGTAGCCGGCGCGCGCCCGCGCCGCGCGCATCGCGAGCGCCGTCGCGACCGGCACGCACGCGGCCTGCGCCCGCGTCGCATCGCGCGCGCGCCACGGGCACACCCCGTTGACGCGACGCGGATCGGCCGCGTATGCTCCGCTCATCCCACACGCACCGCCGCCGCGGATCCAATTCCGCGCCCGTGCGCCCATCCCTTCGGTCCCCGAGGACCGACCCCTCCCCGCAGGTGACCCCTACCCCCATGCCGAACGGTCCCGACCCGAACCGCCCCCGCAATCGTCGCCCCCGCCGTCGCCTCCAGGGCCAGCGCGTCGCCGGCTTCCCCGACGTCGACGAGCAGAACGGCAGCGGCGACGAGGGCCCCGAGATCGGGGCAGCCGAGCTGCGCGAGATGAGCGCCGCCGAGCTCCGCGCCACGGCGCAGGAGCTCGAGGTCGAGACGGGCGACGGCGAGCGCCGCGACGATCTCGTCGACGCCATCCTCCAGCGCCAGTCGGAGCGGCTCGGCCAGTCCTACGTCACCGGCATCCTCGACGTCGTCGACGAGGGCTACGGGTTCCTGCGCCGCCACGGGCTGATGCCGGGGCCGGACGACGTCTACGTCAGCTCCAGCCAGGTCCGCCGCTTCGGGCTCCGCATCGGCGACCGCGTGGGCGGCACCGTCCGGGCTCCGCGCGAGGGCGAGAAGTACTGGGGCATGCTGCGGGTCGACACCGTCAACGGGGTCGATCCCGACACGGCGCGCCGCCGGCCGCATTTCGGCGACCTCACGCCGATCCACCCGATCGAGCTGCTCAACCTCGAGTCGGATCCGAAGAACCTCAGCCAGCGGCTCGTCAACATCGTCAACCCGATCGGGAAGGGCCAGCGCGCCCTCATCGTCAGCCCGCCGAAGGCCGGCAAGACGATGCTCCTCAAGAACATCGCCAACGGGATCACGGCCAACTACCCCGACATCCTCCTGATGGTCGCGCTCATCGGCGAGCGCCCGGAGGAGGTCACCGACATGCGCCGTTCGGTGATGGGCGAGGTCATCTCGTCCACCTTCGACGAGCCCACCGAGAACCACACCCACGTCGCCGAGATGGCCCTCGAGATCGCCAAGCGGCAGGTCGAGACCGGCCGCGACGTGGTCATCCTCCTCGACTCCGTCACCCGCCTGGCGCGCGCCTACAACCTGGCGCTCCCGCCGTCGGGCCGGACGCTCTCGGGCGGCATCGACCCGATCGCCCTCTATCCGCCCAAGCGCTTCTTCGGGGCGGCGCGGAAGATCGAGGAGGGCGGCTCCCTCACGATCATCGCCACCTGCCTGGTCGACACCGGCTCCCGCATGGACGACGTCATCTACGAGGAGTTCAAGGGGACCGGCAACAGCGAGCTCATCCTCGACCGCAAGCTCGCCGAGAAGCGGATCTTCCCGGCCATCGACGTCCAGCGCTCGGGCACCCGGCGCGAGGAGCTCCTCCTCGAGGAACCGGTCCTCAAGATGGTCTGGACGATGCGCCGGATGCTCTCCGCCGTCGGCACGAACGAAGGGATCGAGCTCCTCCTCAACCGCCTGGCCAAGACCGACAACAACGCGATGTTCCTGGCCTCGCTGCAGAAGAGCGCCGACTCGACCGCCGGGTAGGCCGCGGCCCCGGCGACGGGGCGGGAGGGGCCATTTGGCCCGCGCAAAGGGCCGAATGGCCCGGTCCGGGGAGCGTGCGCCCGCGTTGCCGGGTCGTTGATCCTCTGGTAACGTGCCCCCAGCACCCGACCGGGAAGACCGGTTCCAGAACGCCGTATCGAGACCCCCAGCTCCATACCGCGTCCATCGGACGGCGGCGTCGTTCCCCCAGCGTGCGTTCCCGCGCTGATGCCGCCTTCCTGTCCAGGAGATCGTATTGCTGAACGCGACAGTCGCCGCGCGCCGACTTCGGTCGCGATTGCACGGCGACGGCAGCGGCCCGGACTCCCGGGTCGAATCTCCGCGTCGCCCCGGCCTGGGCCTCGCCCGCCGCGCCGACGCCGCGTTGCGCGCCGCGCCCGGTCGCCTGGCCGGGACCGCATCGATCGCCCCGGCGGCCCGGCGGTCCCGCACTCCCGCTGCGCTCCTGCGCCGCTTCGAATCCCCCGAGCGCCTCATTCCCGTCCTGGTCGCCGGATTCCTGCTGGTCGCCTCCGTCACCGCGGTCCCCGGCCTCGCGGGAGGTGGGACCGGCGCCACCACGGGAGCTGGCGTCGCGCCGCGCCTCGCGGTGGGCGGCGACGTGGGCCCCAACGTGGACGCCGGCGTCCAGGGCCCCAACGACGGCGCGGGGACCGACCCCGGGCTCGGATTCGATGAGACCGCGGACAGGGTGGCCCTGGGCGAGTCGGCGGCCGACGGCTCCCCGGACGTGGCCGGCCAGTTCCTCGCCGACGGCACGCTCCTCAAGCCCGTCGTCGTGGACACGACGGTCGAGGACGGGCGCAGCCAGCTCCGGACGTACAAGGTCCGGTCGGGCGACACGCTCACCGGGATCGCCGGCCGGACCGGCGTCTCGATGATGACGATCTGGTGGGCCAACAAGCTGAAGTCCAAGGACGACCTGAAGGTCGGCCAGGTGCTCGTGATCCCACCGGTGAACGGCCTCGTCGTCACGGTCAAGTCGGGCGACACGCTGGCCTCGGTTGCAGCTGCCGAGAAGGTGGACGCAGCCGACATCGTCGCAACGAACGCGCTCACCGACGAGACGCTCGTCATCGGCCAGGTGCTGATCATCCCCGGCGGCCGGGGCGACCCCATCCCCACCCCGAAGCCGACCAGGCGCCCGGTCGTCCGGGTCGCCACGGTGAGCCGGCCCTCGACCACGACCCGCGCGACCACCTCCCGCCCGCCCGCCCGGTACTCCGGCGGCGCCTTCGCCTGGCCGGTCGCCGGCGGGTACATCAGCCAGTACTTCCATTCCGGGCACCCGGCGCTCGACATCGCGGCCGACTACGGGACGGCGATCAGGGCGGCGGCGGCAGGGACCGTGATCTACGCCGGCTGGAAGAGCAACGGCGGCGGCTACCAGGTCTGGATCGCCCACGGCAGCGGCCTCTACACGACGTACAACCACATGTCCGCGATCGCCGTCTCGCGCGGCGCGCACGTCGGCCGGGGCGCCTTCATCGGCCGCATCGGGACGAGCGGCTGGGCCACCGGCCCGCACCTCCATTTCGAGGTGTGGCGCGGCGAGATCTGGAGCGGCGGCTACCGGGTCAATCCGCTCGGCTACCTCTAGCTGGCCCGAGCGCCATCGGCTCGCGGACCGGCCTCGGTCCGCGCCCGTGCGACAATCGCCGCGATGTTCCTCGACCGCGTCAAGATCTGGATTCGCGCCGGCGACGGTGGGGACGGAGCGGCCACGTTCCGCCGCGAAGCGCACGTTCCCCGGGGCGGTCCCGACGGGGGAGACGGGGGCCGCGGCGGCAGCATCGTCCTGCGGGTGGACCCCGGCCTGACCACGCTCCTCGACTTCCGGTTCAAGCACCACTTCCGGGCCGAGCCCGGCGGCCGCGGCCTGGGCGCGAAGCGCCACGGCAAGTCCGGCTCGGACCTCATCCTGACCGTGCCGCCCGGGACCGGCGTGCTCGACGACGCCACGGGCGAGCTCCTCGCCGATCTCGTCGCCACCGGCCAGGCGGCAACCATGGCGCGCGGCGGCCGCGGCGGCCTGGGGAACGTCCATTTCGCCACGTCGACCCATCGCACGCCGCGGCACGCCCAGAAGGGCGAGCCCGGCGAGGAGCGCTGGCTGCGGCTGGAGCTCCGCCTCATCGCCGACGTCGGCCTCGTGGGCCTCCCGAATGCCGGCAAGTCCACGCTCCTGGCCGCCCTGACGGCGGCCCACCCGAAGATCGCGCCCTACCCGTTCACCACCCTGGAGCCGAACCTCGGGGTGATGGACCTGGGCGACGACGAGGATCGCCGCCCCACGATCGCCGACGTGCCGGGCCTCATCGAGGGCGCCTCCGCGGGTCTTGGCCTGGGCCACGCCTTCCTCCGCCACGTCGAACGGACCCGCGTCCTCGTCCACATCGTCGACGGCGCCGCCCGCGACGCGGAGTGGGACTTCGGCGTCATCCGCGAGGAGCTCCGCCTCCACGATCCTGCCCTCCTCGAGAAGCCGCTGGTCGTCGCCTTCAACAAGATGGACCTGCCGGAGGCGAGGGAGGCGTGGCCCGCCTTCGCGGCGGCTCGACGGGCCGAGCGGCTGCCATGCGTCGCCATCACCGCCGAGGGCGGCGACGGCCTCGAGCCCCTCCGCGCGCTGCTGGCCGAGCTCCTTCCCGACGCCGCGAGCCTGGCCGCCGAGCCCGAGCCCTCGGGCGTCGTCGTCCATCGCCTCGCCGCCGCCGGCGACGGCTTCACGCTCGAGCGCGAAGAGGACGCCTTCCGGGTCAGCGGCAAGCGAATCGAGCGGATCGCGGTCCAGACGAACTTCGACATCGAGGAATCCGCGGAGCGCTTCCAGCGCGACCTCGACCGCCTCGGGATCGACGGGGCCCTGCGGCGGGCCGGCGTGCAGCCCGGCGACACCGTGCGCATCGGCCGCGTGGAGTTCGAGTGGGGCGCGGACGCGTGGGACGAGGACGAGCAGTGACCGTGCCCGCCGGCGCCGGGCCGATCGGGATCCTGGGCGGCACGTTCGATCCGCCCCATCTCGCGCACCTCGCCGTCGCCGAGGAGGCGCGCGAGGCCCTCGGGCTGTCGCGGGTCCTCTTCGTGCCGGCCGGCGAGCCCTGGCAGAAGGCAGACCGCCCGGTCACCCCGGGGCGCCTCCGGCTGGCGATGGTCGAGCGCGCGGTCGCCGGCAACCCGGGCTTCGTCGCCGATCCGCGCGAGGTGGACCGACCGGGGCCGAGCTACACGGACGAGACGATCGCCGAGCTCGCGGCCGAGACCGGATCCGAGCCGTGGTTCATCCTCTCCGCGGAGGCGCTGGCGGGCTTCGCCACCTGGCGCGACCCGGAGCGGATCCTGGGCCTCGCCCGCATCTGCGTCGTGCCCCGCGACGGCTCGCCGGACGCAGCGGTGGCCTCCTTCCGCGAGCGCTTTCCGGGGGCCGCGGACCGGCTCATCATCCTCGACCAGCCCCGGCTCGCCATCTCCTCGACCCAGATCCGGGCGCGGGTGCGGGCCGGCCGGTCCATCCGCTATCTCGTGCCCGACGGCGTCGTGGACCTGATCTCGGAGTACGCTCTCTACGTTGCCGATCCGGAGCCCGTCCCGGCGCCGGCAGACGTGTAAGGAGGCCCATGTCCAGCGACCCCGTCAACGACCAGGCGATCCCGCGAGCGAGCCCGCCGAGGCGGCGGGGGCCGGCATCGAGCGAGCGGAAGTGCCGGCGCCGGCGCCGCGCGCCGGGCTGCCGGCCCGCACGACGCCCCCGCCCCTGATCGACACGGCACCGCTCGACCTCGCCCGCCGGATCGTGGAGCTCGCCGAGGACAAGAAGGCCGCCGACATCGTCCTCCTCGAGGTCGCGCCGCTCACGACGGTCGCCGACTACCTCGTCATCTGCTCGGGCGGGTCGGAGCGCCAGCTCGGCGCGATCGCCGACGGGATCACCGAGGGCCTCAAGGCGGAGGGGATCCGGACCCTGTCGCGCGAGGGCGAGTCCGACTCGCACTGGGTCCTCCTCGACGTCGGCGCGGTGGTCGTCCACGTCTTCGCGCCGCCCGAGCGCGACTTCTACGCGCTGGAGCGGCTGTGGGCCGAGGCGAGGACGATCCTGCGGGTCCAGTA
Organism: uncultured Chloroflexia bacterium; assembly: GCA_963827965.1. Lineage (GTDB taxonomy): Bacteria > Chloroflexota > Limnocylindria > Limnocylindrales > CSP1-4 > CTSoil-043. The sequence goes on from CAWHCW010000002.1 coordinate 269,208, forward strand.
GCCCGGTCGGAGGGCGGGATGGGGACGACCGCCGCCTCGCGACGGTACCTGCGGCCCATCGCCGGCAGGCCCTGCCCGGCGCCACAATCCGGGCAGGCGGCCGCGCGGATCGGCCCCCCCGAGCGAGGTCGAGCGATCCCGATGGCGAGCCCCCGCGATCGATGCCCCGAATGCACCCGTCGCCTCGTCGTCTCGCGCTTCGACGCCACGTTCCGCCTGCCCGACCGCACCGAGCGCCTCTGCTTCGCCGTTCCCGGCGGTCTCTGCGAGGACTGTCACCAGCTCTACATCGACCCCGAGCTGATCGAGACCCTCCACCTGGGACTGGCCCGCTGCGTCTTCGCGATCGAGTCCGACCTCGTCCTCCAGGAGCTGGCCTGGTCGAGCGCCGACTGAGGCGCTGCTCGCCGCCCCGGCCCGCGGGGATCGCCACGACCCGCCGGCCCCGCCTGCCGGCCTCAGGTCCGGGCGACGTGCTCGGCGAGCCACAGGGAGAACGCGAGGCGCCGCCGCCGGGCGTCTGACGCGCGCTCGCCCTTGAGGGCCGCGTCGAGCTCCAGGAGACCCTCGAGGGCGTCGACGAGCTCGTCCGGCCGCCACGCGAGACCCTGCTCCCAGAGCTTCCTCGCCGGGTACTCCTTGAGCTTGAGGGCCCGCGCCGTCGCCTGGATCGTCTCGCCGCGCTGGCGGTGGTCGGCGACGAGGAGGAGCTCCCGGATTCGCCGGTGGAGGACCGCGACGAGGACCGGCTCGGGCGTCGACTCGAGGAGGCGCTCCAGCAGGTCGGCGGCCTCGCGCGGCCCGCCGCGCCGCCCACGGCGTCGAGGAATGCCCAGGTCGAGCCGGGGACCGCATCCGCCACGAGGGCATCGACGTCCTCCGGTCGGACCGGGGCGTCCAGGCGGTAGACGGCGAGCTTCGCGAGCTCGGCGACGGCCAGGCGGCCCTGGCGACGGCGATCCACGTCGCCCTCGCGCACGAAGGCCCCCACCTTGCGGGCGAGCGCCTCGGCGGTTCCGCGCTCCAGCCGCATGCCGCGCTCGGTCGCGCGCTCCTCGATCCAGCGGGCCATCCCGCCCTCGCGGGGCGCGACGACCTGGCGCACCTCGCCGCCCGCGTCGGCGACGGCGGCCGCCAGGTCCTCGAGCGACTTCGGGCGGCGCGTCGTCCCGTCGACCGGCTCGAGGAAGGCGAGGGCGTTGCCGGAGGCCAGGGACGCGATCGTCGCCAGCAGGGCGTCGCGCTCCGCCTTGGCCCGGACCAGCGGACCGGGATCCTCCACGATCACGAGCGTGCCGCCGCCGAAGAGGGTCGCGGTCGCGACGCGCTCGGCGATCTCCGCGGCCCGCGTGCCGCCACCGGTCGTCCGCCAGGCGAGGGGCGGCTCTCCGCCGATCCCGGCCGCCCGACGGCCGAGAGCGACTGCGGCGGCCTCGAGGCCGTACTCGTCGTCGCCCCAGTAGTAGCCGAGCGTCGTGGAGCTCACCCGTCGGCCTCCGGGGTGGGGCCGCCCGCGGCCGCCGGAGCGACGTTGCGGGCGCGGCCCGCGGCGCGCGTCGCCGACCCCGTCCAGCGCAGCCGCCGCACGGCCCCGGGGGCCACGCCCGCGCGCTCACAGGCCGTCGCCTCGAGGACGCCCGCACGGGCGCGCGCCCGTGCGCCGTCGTCGGCCGACCAGCCGTCCGGGTAGCGCCGCCGCCAGCTCGCGAAGCGCCGGTCCATCGACTCCAGGCGCTGGCCGGCCCGCTTGTCGGCATACGCGACCAGGAGCTCCTCGAGCGGCGCGGACGCCAGCCAGGCGTCGGCCCCGGCGATCGAGGAGGCGCGTCACGGGGTGAGCCGCGACCGCCGGGGCGAGCTCGGCCATCCCGCGCGCGGCCAGCCACGCGGCGGAGCCTTCGCCGTGGGGCAGGGCGGCCGCCGGGTCCGACGGCGGGATCGCCTTGTCGACGTCGTGGAGGAGCGCGGCCGCTTCGACCAGCGCCCGGTCGAGGTCCACGCCCCGGGCCGCGCAGCGCGCCGCGAGCCATCCGGCGATCTCCGCGACGGCGCGGGCGTGACGGAGATGCCACGCGGGTGGGTCGAGGGAGAGGAGGAGGGCGGCGGCGGCCGCGCGCGACGGGACCGGCATCGCGCCGATCATACGGGAGCCCGGCGGGACGGCCGGCATCATCGCCGACGTCCTGGCGGCGACTCCCGGGAGACGCCCCGGCCTCCTCGCCCGGCGCCGGGCGCTCGGTGCGCACCTCGACGGCGGCGGCGCTCAGCGCCACGTCGATCGTCCCGACCTGGTCCGTCCGCAGGACGATCGCCCCGGCGTCCTGCAGCCGCGCGATGACGTCGCGGGACGGATGCCCGTAGTCGTTCCGCGCCCCGACCGAGACCGCAGCCACGCGGGGCCGGGTCGCCGCCACCAGCTCGGCGGTCGTCGACGTCCGGCTCCCGTGGTGGCCGACCTTGAGGAGGTCCACGCTCGGGAGGCCGCGGGAGACCAGCTCGGCCTCGACCTCCGCCTCGGCGTCCCCCACGAGGAGGAGGCGCCGGCCCTCGAACGAGCCCAGGAGCACGATCGAGGCGTCGTTGACCGTGCTGCCGTCGTCGGACGCCTCGGACGGGACGCGGCCCGGGTCCGGCCAGAGCACGTCGAAGCTGATCCCGTCGAGGGCGAAGCGGTCGCCGGTGACGAGGCGGCTGCTCGTCGTCCCGTGGGCGGCGAGGATCGCCTGGAGCGCCTCGTACCCCGGGCTGCGTCCCGGCATCCCGGGCTCCACGACCCGCCCGACGCGGTAGCGCTCCAGGACGAGCGGCAATCCCGCGACGTGGTCCTCGTGGGGGTGGGTCAGCACGACGAGGTCGATCCGGCGGTCCCACGGCGGGACGCGCGCGTCGAGCGCGACGAGGAGTCGGTCGGGATCCGGGCCGCCGTCCACGAGCATCCGACCGCCGCTCGGGCCGGTCACGAGGATCGCGTCCCCCTGCCCGATGTCGAGGACGGCGACGTGGGCCCGGCCGTCGGGTCGCGTCGCGCCGGCGACGACGAGGACCGCGACGGCCAGTGCCCCCAGGAGGCCGGCCAGCCGCAGCGTCCGCCGCGGTCGCGGGTCGCCGGACTGCCGGCCGCCGGGTTGCCGCCCCCTGGGCGGGCCGCTCCGCTGCCCCCCGCCCGGAGGTGGGACCGCATCCCGCGGCGGCCCCGTGAGCATCGCCCGAAGCGCCGCCCGCGGCCGGGCGGAGCCGCCGCCGGGAGGCGATCGCGATGAGGCCCCCGACGAGGAGCGCTGCGGCCGCCAGGGCCACCTCCGGCGGGAGCGTGACGCTGGCCAGCGGCAGCGCGGCCGCGATCCGGACGATCGCAATCAGCAGGCCGAGCACGAGGGCCCCCGGGATCCCGAGGATCGAGGCGACGATCGCCGGCCCGCCGAGCGCCGCCAGGCGCGCCGCCGGCCAGGGCGAGCGTGCCCGCCGCCATCGCGAGAGGCACGAGCGGGACGACGGCGAGGTTCGTGACCGGCGAGAGAGGTGCCACCCGGCCGAAGGCGACGAGGACGAGGGGCAGGGTGGCCGCCTGCGCCGCCAGCGAGACGCCGAGCCCCTCGCGAATCCACCGCGGCGCCCAGCTCGACCCGTCGGTCGAGGATGGCCGTGACCGGTGCCGACCAGGCGATGAGACCCGCCGTGGCGGCGGCCGAGAGCTGCAGCCCGACGTCCGCGGCGCTTGCCGGGTTGGCCACGACGAGGCAGGCGACGGCCCAGCCGAGGGCGGCCGCGGCGGTTCCCGGGCGCCCCGTCTCCCGCGCCAGGAGGGCGACGCCCGTCATCGCGGCAGCCCGCACCACCGATGCGGACGCGCCTGCCAGCACCGTGTAGACGAGGATCGCGGCCAGGATCGCGCCGGACCGGGTGCGCCGCGCACGGCCCGCCAGCAGGGCCCCGACCAGCCCGGCGACAAGGGCGATGTTCCATCCCGAGATGGCGACCACGTGCGAGAGGCCGGTGGCCGTGAACGCCGCCGCGAGGTCGCGATCCACCCGGTCGCGGAGCCCGACCAGGATCCCGGCGGCCAGCCCGGCCGCCGGCTCGGGCAGTGCCCGGGCGAGCGAATCGCCGGCGGCGCGCCGCGTCCGCTCCAGCAGCCCGGCCGCGTCTGCCGCGTGCGAAACGAGCTCCAGGGTGCCCGCTCGCAGCGTGCCGGCGACGCCGGTGCGCCGGAGGAAGTCTCCGTAGCCACCCTCGGGAGGCGCGGCCGGTCGCCCGCTGAGGCGGACACGGTCGCCCGGCTCCACCACGGGGTAGCGGGGCGCGGTCACCGCGAGGCGTCACCCCGAACGGGTCGTCGAGGCTGACCGTCAGTCGCTGCTGCCCATCGCGCGGTGCGCTCATCGTCGCCACCCGCGCCGTCCAGGGGCCGCTGCCGGAGGGCAGCAAGGCGGACGCCTCGGGGCCGCCGGGCGCGACGGCCAGGCGGACGACGACGAGCCACGCGCCCACCAGCACGCCGACGCTTGCGCGACGGGCGCTCCCGCCGCCGCCCGGCCGCAGGCCGAGGAACACGACGACCGCCGTGCCGGCGGCGGCCAGCGCCACGAGTGCAGCGAGAGGCACCGCGGCCGACGCGGCGGCCAGGCCGACCGCGATGGCCCCGATCCCGACCCGGGACCCGAACGGGATCACGGGCCAACCGTGACGAGGTCCCGCACCTTCCCGAATGTCGCCTCGCCCAGGACGCCACGACTGCGCAGCTCGTCGACGGTCGCGAACGGCGCCTCTTCGCGGGCCGCGATGATCTTCGCGGCGGTCGCGGGCCCGATGCCCGGCAGTGCGTCGAGGGCGGCCGTCGTCGCCGTGTTGAGGTCGACCAGGCTGGCGGGGGCGGTGCCGGCCCCGACGGGGAGCGGGGTGGCCCGCGTGGGAGCCGGAGCGGCGTCATCCCGGGAGGGAATCCGGACCTGCTCGCCGTCGTGGAGCGCGGCCGCGAGGTTGACCCGGCTTGCCGCGTCCGCGTCGACGCGCGGCCCATACCCGCCGGCGGCCGCAACGGCGTCGGCGACGCGGGCACCCGGGGCGAGGCGGTAGAGGCCAGGGTGGCGCACTGCGCCAGCCACGTCCACGACGAGCAGCGGACCCGGACTGGCTTCCCGCGAGTCTCCGTCGCCGGGCCTCGCGGCCGGCGTGCCGCCGGCGAGAAGCTGGCCCACGGCAAGCGGACGAGCGCCGTCGCCCGGCAGGACCAGGGCAGGCGACGGCGACCCGCCGATGACGACCGCCCCGGCGGCGACGACGGCGAGGATCGCCACGCCGAGCGCGAACAGGCCCATCCCGCGCCGGCGCTGGCCGACGCCCCGGGCGGGGGGATCAGGTGGCGCCGGGCGCTCCCCGGGCGCTCCCCGGGCCAACGAAGGCGGATCCTGGGGCGCCACGGCGTCGGCGTCGTCCTCGAGGGCGCGCCAACGGAACGGGTGATCCACGCTCGACTCCCCGGCGGGCGTGCGGGCGGGCGAAGAGGGACCGGGGCGGGCGAAGAGAGGACCGCGGCGGGCGTGAAGACGCCCGCTGCATTGGGGGCACATCCGATGCGGCGGGCGTCGATCGGGAGACTAGCGAGCCCCGCTTATCCGCGCCTTATCCCACCCGGCTCACGACCGCCTGGGCGCGCGGCGGGAGCGCCGTGCCCGAGACGAGGGCTGCGGTCCCGCCGTCGGCGGCACGGCACGCCTGCGGGCGCCGGAGGAACCCCGCTCCCCGATTGAGCCGCGGCGGCCGATCCTGGCGCCGCTGCGGTGCCGCGACCGGAGGCGGCACCGGCGGCCGGCAGAGCGCGACGCACGGCACCTACACTGCGCAGGACAGGAGGGAGCCCGTGCGAGACATCGTGGACCAGGCGTGGCGCATCCGGCTCGTCGTGGCGGGCGTCCTGGTGCCGGCGATCGTCCTCCTGGCCCTGGTGGCGGCGATGAGCTCGATCATGGACGTCCCGATCGAACGGTTCACCCATGACCCCCTCGGCGAGCTCGACGCGCATCCGCTCACCGGCTTCATCTCGAACCTCGGGATCGTCCTCTGGAGCGCGGCCGTGGGCACGACCTTCCTCGCGGCGCTCACCCTGCGGCAGAGCAGCGGATCCGGCGAGGCGATCCGGTTCTTCTTCTGGTCCGGAGTCCTCACGGCCGCGCTCCTCTTCGACGACCTGTTCCAGTTCCACGAGCTGATCGGGCCGACGTGGCTGCACCTGCCTGAGCGCGGGATCTACCTCGCCTACTTCGCCCTCATGGCGGCGTACCTCTGGCGGTTCCGGCGGATCCTGCTCGGGACGGACTACCTGCTCCTCGGCCTGGCCGGGGCGTTCTTCGCTGCTTCGATCGGGTTCGACCTGCTCACGTTCGTCGTCCCCGAGGGGCAGCTCGGGCCGCTGGAGGACCTTGTCGAGGACGGCACGAAGCTGATCGGCATCGCCCTGTGGCTCATGTTCTTCGCTCGCACGGCGCTGACCTCCATCACGGCCGGGGCCACCCGGGCGACGGGCGGACCCGGCCGGCGCGCCCTGATCATCTCTCCGGCTGGCGCCCGGCCTTCGGCCTGGACCCCCGGGCCATCGCGCAGGCCCTTCTGGAACGGCTGGCTCATCGGGCAGATGGTGCCCGGACTGCTCTCGGGCGCCGGAGACACCAGCCGCCGGAGGTCATAGACTCGACGTGGCCCCGGTGTTTCCCATCGGGGCCACACGTCCTGGCAGGAGGTGGTCCGAGCGATGCGCATGGCGGAGCTGAAGCCCGGCTGGGCCGTGGTTGGGAACGACGGGCGCCGGCTCGGCACCGTCAAGGACGTCGGCCAGAACTATGTCCTGACGTCCCGTGGCGGCGGCGGAGTCGACCTCTACGTCCCGGCGTCCGCGATCGCGAACGTCCGTGACCAGACCGTCCACCTCAACCTGGCGAAGCACGAAGCGGAAGCGATGGGCTGGGAGCAGGGGCCCCGCGACGTGGATGCGCTCGAGACGGGCCCCCTGGGCGACCTCCACCGGCACGTCTGACGAGCTCGGCGCGTCGGCGCCCGCCTCGACGCCGCCATGGCTCAGGCGTCGCGGAGCAGCCGCTCCGGGCCGAGCTCGACCGCCGCCCGGGCGTCCAGGCGACGGGCGACCCGCGCCGCTCCCCGGCTCAGGGCCGCGACGCCCCGCGCGGCGAGGACGCGTCCGCGGCCCGGCCCGCTCGCGAGCCGGCGGATCGACCGCCCCTGCTCCTCGTCGGCGAGCCGCCAACGGAGCTCGCGCTCGGCCTCGGCCCGGAGCTCGTTCATCCGCATGGCGTGGATCAGGTAGTGGTGCTGCAACATGGCGGTTCTCCTTCCGGTCTCAGCGGCGGTGGTCGTCGCCGACGTCGTCGCGGCTGTCGGTCCCGTAGAGGACGGTGGCCGCGTCGAAGATCGAGAGCGCTGCGAGGAGCGCGAGCAGCCAGGTGAGTGCGGTGATCATCTGCGGGTCCCCCCTGTGACACTCCGGCGGTGATAACCGCTGAAGTGGTGTTGACTGGTTAGCGCATGGTACCCTCTTGCGCATAACCAGTCAAGACCCTAGAGTGGTTATTGTGATGAACGACATTCCCCGCGGTCACCGCCACGCGGCGACGCTGGACGACACCTTCGACTTCCTGAACACGGACGAGCTGGACGGCGCGGGCCGCCCGGTGGAGCGGATGCCCACCCTCGCCGATGCCACGAGCTGGCTGGTGGAGCACGGCCTGCTGCACGCCGAGGAGGCCCGCCGGATCGAGAGGCTACCGGGCGGCCGCTCGGGGGCCGGTCTCGGGCGCGTCCATGCCGCCCGCGCCGGGCTGCGCGAGATCGTCGAGGCCCTGGTCGCGGGTCGGTCCGCCGACCCGGAGGCCCTCGCCGTCGTCAACGCGGTGCTGGGCGCCCGGACCGTGGCCCAGCTCGTCCCGGGCGAGGGACCACCGGCGATCGGCCATCGGCACGTCGGCGACCCGCTCGACGAGGCCCTGGCGGGCGCGGCCGAGCCCCTCGTCGCGATGGTCGCCGCGGGCGAGACGGATCGGCTCCGGATCTGCGCCAACGACGGGTGTCGCTGGGTCTTCCACGACACCTCGCCCACGGGCCGCCGGCGCTGGTGCAGCATGGCCAGCTGCGGCAACCGGGCCAAGGCTGCCCGCCATCGCGCGCGACACCGCGGGCCGGCCGCGGGCGTCGGAGCAGCGGGTCCCGGGTCCGGCGCCGGCGCCTGAGGTCAGGCCGGCAGCCGCTCCCACTCGACCCAGCGCGTCCCGTCCCACCAGCGGTGCCAGGTGGCGCCGTCGCGGCCGCAGGCAAAGACGTCGAGTCGCTCCGCGCCCCACGACGAGCAGGCCGGGGTGACCGCCGGGTCGAGCTCGCCGCCCAGCGACTCCCAGGGGTGCCAGCTCTCCCCGTCCCAGTATCGGTTCCAGAGGCCGCCATCCGGGAAGATCGCGAAGACCTCGGCCTGGTCGACTGCCCACGCGACGGCCGTCGGCGCCGAGGCGAGGGTTCCGCCGAGGTCCTCGTCGACGGCGAGCGCGTCGCCGACCCAGGCCCGGTGGCGGAGCGTGGCCTCGCGCGGTCGCCTCGAAGAGGTCGAAGCGGTCGGGTCCCCACGAGAACGCGGCCGCGCCACGTCCGGCCATCAGCCCATCCTCTCCAGCATCGGCTTGACCTCCCTCACGAGACGGGTCATCGACTCCTCGTCGTACGTCGCGGGCACGCCCGCGACCAGGTGCCGGTAGCCGATCTCCACGTACGGCGGCCAGCTTCCCCGCCACGTCCTCCGGCGTCCCCACCGGCTGGTCCTTCCAGGGCGTCTCGACCCGGTTGCGTTCGAAGGCCTCCCGGAAGAGCCGCTCGGCCTCCGCCCGGTCGTCGCGGATGAAGACGGTCCCGACGCTGGCCGAACGCTCGATCTCGGCCGGATCGCGCCCCACCGCCGCGCAGTGCTCCAGGAGGATCGCCTCCTTGCGCTTCACCGTCTCGACGCCGCCGCCCAGGTTGTTCATGTCGGCGTACTTCGCCACGAGCTTGAGGGTCACCTGCTCGCCGCCGCCGCCGATGCAGATCGGGAGGTGGGCCTGGACGGGCGGCGGGAGGTTGCGCGTCTCGCGGGACGTGTAGCGCGGGCCGGTCGCGGTCGGCTCGGTCCCGTCCAGCATCCCGCGCATGATCGGGAGCGCCTCGCCGAGCCAGCGGAGCCGCTCCGGGAAGCCGCTGCCGAACTCCATCCCGAAGGCCTCGTGCTCCTCTTCGAACCAGGCACCGCCGACGCCGAGGATGGCCCGCCCGCCGCTGACGTGGTCGAGCGTCGTCGCCATCTTGGCCACGAGGGCCGGGTTGCGGAACGTGTTGGCCCCCACCATCAGCCCGATCCGGACGCGCTCGGTCGCCTGGGCCCACGCCGCCAGCGTCAGCCAGCCCTCGTAGTTCGGCCCGCGGGAGTCGCCGACGATCGGGTAGACGTGGTCCCACGTCCAGAGCGAGTCGTAGCCGAGCCGGTCGGCGCGCACGCCGGCCTCGAGCAGCGCCGGCCAGTCGGTGTACTGGTTCCAGCAGAGCGCGCCGAGCTTGACCGTGGCCATGGGTTCCTCCGGGTTGGGTGGATTGGCTCGAGGGTACGCCATCGGCGGACACCCGGCCCCCGCATGGGGGAGGGCCGGCCCCCGGATGGGGGAGGGTCGGCCCTGCGCGACGGGCGCCCGGCCGTGGCACGCTGAACGGAACCAGCCGTGCCATCCCGCGCCCGCCGTCCGGCGAGCGCAGCTCGAGGAGCTCGACCCCCGTGCCCGACTTCGCCCCCACCAACCTGGAGCCGTTCGCCCCCGAGCCCGACGCGCCCGAGCCCGCCCAGATGCTCGACCGGAGGGTCCGCGATCTCGCCAGCGACGTCCTGGGCGTCACCGGGAACCCCCTCGAGTCGTTCTTCTCCCCGTCGTCGGTTGCCGTCATCGGCGCCACGGAGAAGGAGGGGAGCGTCGGCCGGACCGTCTTCTGGAACCTCATCAGCAGCCCCTTCGGCGGCACCGTCTACCCGGTCAACCAGAAGCGGGCCAGCATCCTCGGCGTGCGGGCGTACCCGAACCTCGCCGCCCTGCCCGAGACCCCCGAGCTCGTCGTCATCGCGACGCCCGCGACGACCATTCCCGCGACCGTCGAGGAGTGCGCCGCGGCCGGCGTGAAGGCGGTCGTCATCATCTCGGCCGGGTTCAAGGAGGTCGGCCCGGAGGGGGCCGAGCTGGAGAGCCGGATCCTGGCCACGGCCCGGGCGAACGGGATGCGGATCATCGGGCCCAACTGCCTGGGCGTCATGCGCCCGCCGACCGGCCTCAACGCCACCTTCGCGGCGGGGATCTCCGCCCCCGGGACCGTCGGCTTCGTCAGCCAGAGCGGCGCGCTCCTCACCGCGGTCCTCGACTGGAGCATCCGCGAGAAGGTCGGCTTCAGCGCGGTCGTCTCGCTGGGCTCGATGCTCGACGTGGGCTGGGGCGACGTCATCTCGTACTTCGGGAACGACCCGGCAACGCACAGCATCGTCGTCTACATGGAGACGATCGGGGATGCCCGGGCCTTCCTCTCGGCCGCCCGCGAGGTGGCCCTCAGCAAGCCGATCATCGTGATCAAGCCCGGCCGGACCGCCCAGGCCGCCAAGGCGGCGGCCTCGCACACGGGCTCCCTGACGGGGTCCGACGAGGTCCTTGCCGCCGCCTTCCGGCGGGTCGGCGTCCTCCGTGTCGACGCGATCTCCGATCTCTTCAACGTCGCCGAGGTCCTGGCCAAGCAGCCCCGCCCGAGCGGGAAGCGCCTCACGATCGTCACCAACGCCGGCGGCCCGGGCGTCCTCGCGACCGACGCCCTGATCACCGGCGGCGGCGAGCTCTCCGAGATCTCGCCGGCCACCATGGAGGAGCTCAACGGCTTCCTGCCAGGACCGTGGAGCCACAACAACCCGATCGACATCATCGGCGACGCCGCCCCGGAGCGCTACGCGAAGGCCCTCGAGATCGCCGCCCGCGACGAGGGCAGCGACGGGCTCCTCGTGATCCTCACGCCCCAGGCGATGACCGATCCGACGGCGACCGCCCGCGAGCTGGTCCGCTTCGCGCAGATCGAGGGCAAGCCGGTCCTCGCGAGCTGGATGGGCGGGTCGGACGTGGCCCGGGGCTCGGCGATCCTCCGCGAGGCGGGGATCCCGACCTTCGAGTACCCCGACGACGCCGTCAAGATCTTCAACGACACGTGGCGGCTCGACCGCAACCTGCGCCAGATCTACGAGACGCCGACGCTGCCCGTCGGACGAGGAGCACCCGGTCGACCGGGCCCGGGCCGAGGCCCTGATCTCGACCGCCCGGGCCGAGGGCCGGACGCTGCTGACCGAGGACGAGTCGAAGGATCTCCTCGCGGCGTACGGCATCCCGATCACGGAGACGGTGGTCGCCCCGACGATCGAGGAGGCGGTCGCCGCTGCCGACCGGATCGGCTACCCGGTCGTCGTCAAGCTCTACTCCCACACGATCACCCACAAGACCGACGTCGGCGGCGTCCAGCTCAACCTCAAGGACGCGGCCGCGGTGCGCAACGCGTACGAGCTCATCCGGGCCTCGGTGACCGAGAAGAAGGGCGCCGAGCATTTCGAGGGCGTCACCGTCCAGCCGATGGTGAACTGGACCGGCTACGAGCTGATCCTCGGCAGCTCGATCGACCCGCAGTTCGGGCCCGTCCTCCTCTTCGGGATGGGCGGCCAGCTCGTCGAGCTCTTCAAGGACCGCGCCCTCGGGCTTCCGCCGCTCACCACCACGCTGGCCCGGCGGATGATGGAGAACACCAGGATCTACGGCGCCCTCAAGGGGATCCGCGGGCGTCGGGGCGTCGACCTCGACCAGCTGGAGCAGCTCCTCGTGCGGTTCAGCCAGCTCGTCGTGGAGCAGCGCTGGATCGCCGAGCTCGACATCAACCCGCTCCTCGCCTCCCCGGAGCGGCTGATCGCCCTCGACGCGCGCGTCGTCCTCCACGATCCGGCGACGGACGTCAAGGACCTGCCGCGGCTGGCGATCCGGCCGTACCCGCCGGAAGTACGCCGGGACATGGACCTGCCCGGACGGCCAGGTGCTCAACATGCGGCCGATCCGGCCCGGAGGACGAGCCGCTGGTCGTCGACTTCCATCGCTCGCTGTCGGCCGAGACGGTCTTCCAGCGCTACCTCCAGCACCTCGGCTTCGACGAGCGGACCGCCCATCGAGCGCCTGATCCGGATCTGCTTCCTCGACTACGACCGGGAGCTGGCCCTCGTCGCCGAGTGCCCGGACCCCGAGACCGGCGCGCGCCAGATCATCGGGATCGGCCGGCTCTCGCGCGTCTTCGGGACCGACGACGCGTCATTCGCCGTGCCTGGTGACCGACGTGCGCCAGGGCAAGGGGGTCGGGACGCGAGCTGCTCCGGCGCCTGGTGGACATCGCCCGGGCCGAGGGGGTCGCGACGATCGCCGCCGACATGCGCGCCGAGAACGTCGGCATGCGACGGGCGGCCGAGAAGGTCGGCTTCACGATCGTTCCGGGTGCCGCAGAGGACGTGATCCGGGCGGAGATGCGGCTGGCCTGACCGTCAGTCGCAGGGGGCGAGCTCGACCCCCGGCGCCGGGGGCTGCGAGCGACGGCCCGGGAACCGGCGCGCCGACGGTCAGGGTGATCGTGCCGCAGGCGGTCACCGCCGTCCCGGTCAGCCCGTCGCCCGCGGCCGGCGGAGCCGGGATGGGCAGCGTGATGAGCACGGTCCCGCTGGCGACGCGGCCCTCGGCCGTCCAGGGCGGTCCGCCGTGCCCGGAGGCCGGGACGACGGCGTCGGTCGCGCCGGCCGGGATGGTCCCCACCCAGTCGTCGTTGACGTAGACGAGGAGCGGCCGGTCGATCGCGCTGTCGACGTGGAGCGTCAGCGCCGGGTCGGTCGTCCAGCCGGCGCAACCGGCCACGAGCAGCGCCACCATGGCCAGCGACCCCCACGGGGTCGAGCTGGGCGAGCGGGCGTCGAGGGCCGCGCAGCGTCCCGTTCCTTGTCACGTCCCGCTTCTGACGCATCCTGGAGCGGTCCGGCCTCCGGCCCGCCCGCTCAGCCCCGGACGACGATGCTCACGAGGCGGCCGCCGCCGGCATGGATGATCCGGTCGGGGACTGCCCCGGCCAGCGCCGCGATCACCTTCGGACGGGCGAGGACGATCGCCTCGACCTCGGCCTCGGAGAGCCCGACGGCCACCTCGACCCTGTCGCGGACCTTGCCGTTCACCTGGACCGGCAGCTCGCGCGTCGCGACGGCCGCGGCCGCGGCGTCGACCTCCGGCCAGCGCTCGGCGTGGATGGAGCTCCACGGCGCGCCGGCGGCCGCCAGGCGCCGCGACCAGAGCTCCTCGGTGATGTGCGGCGCGGCCGGGGCCAGCATCAGCAGCAGCAGGCGGACGGCCTCGTCCCAGGCGGCGCCGCCGGCGACCTCCGTCCCGCGATAGCGGAAGAGCAGGTTCGCCAGCTCCATCAGCTTGGCGACCATCGTGTTGAAGCGGAAGGCCTCGTAGTCGACCGTCACCGCCGCCAGGGTCCGGTGGGCCGTCCGCGCGGATCGCCGTCTCGGCGGCGGCGGCGTCCTCGCCGGCCGGCAGCCGGCCGGCGTTCGGGTCGCCCGGCTCCGTCCCGTGCGGGTCCAGGGCCAGCGTCCAGGCCGCGGTTCAGGAAGCGGGCCACGCCGCCGATGCCGGTCGGGCTCCACGGCCCGCCCTGGTCCCAGGGGCCCATGAACATCAGGAAGAGGCGGACCGTGTCGGCGCCGTAGTGGGCGACGAGCTCGTCGGGATCCTCGACGTTGCCCCGCGACTTGCTCATCCGCTCGCCGTCGGCGCCCAGGACCTGGCCCTGGTTGAAGAGCCGCTTGAACGGCTCCCGCTCGCCGACCAGGCCGCAGTCGGCCATCGCCTTGGTGAAGAAGCGGGAGTAGAGGAGGTGCATGACGGCGTGCTCGGCGCCGCCCGTGTACTGGTCGACCGGCGTCCAGCGGTCGACGACGGCGCGGTCGACCGGGCCGCCCTCGTTGCCGGGCGAGAGGTAGCGGAACCAGTACCAGGACGAGTCGATGAACGTGTCCATCGTGTCGGTCTCGCGCTGGGCCGGGCCGCCGCAGCGCGGACAGGCGACGTCCACGAACGCCGCGTCGTGCCGGAGCGGGTTCTCGCCCGACCCCGCGTAGTCGACGGTCTCGGGCAGGCGGACCGGCAGCTCCTCGTCGGGGACCGGGACGATCCCGCAGGCGTCGCAGTAGACGACCGGGATCGGCGTCCCCCAGTAGCGCTGGCGGCTGACCAGCCAGTCGCGGATCCGGTAGCTGACCGCGGCCTTTCCCTGGCCGCGCGCCTCCAGGTCGGCGGTGATCGCCCGGATCGCCTGCGGGGCGGCCATCCCGTTGTAGCGACCGGAGTTCACCAGGACGTCGTCCGCCGTCTTCGAGACGTAGGCGGCGTCGAGCTCGCTCTCCGCGCCGGACCTCGCGGCCGGCCGGATGACCTCCCGGATCTCCAGGCCGAACTGGCGGGCGAAGGCGAAGTCGCGCTCGTCGTGGGCCGGGACGGCCATGATCGCGCCGGTGCCGTAGCCGGACAGCACGTAGTCGGCGATCCAGATGGGGATCCGCTCGCCGTTGACCGGGTTGATCGCGTCGGCTCCAAGGGGGACGCCGGTCTTGTCGCGATCGGTGCAGAGGCGCTCGATCTCGGTCTCCCGGCCGGCCTGCTCCACGTAGGCCTCGACGACCGGCCGCTGCCCGGGCGACGTCAGGCGAGCCACGAGCGGGTGCTCCGGCGCCAGGACCATGAAGGTCGCCCCGAAGAGCGTGTCGGGGCGCGTCGTGAAGACGCGGATCTCGTCGCCGCCGGGGATGTGCGTGTCGGGCGCGCTGCGGAAGACGACCTCGGCGCCCTCGCTGCGCCCGATCCAGTTCGTCTGCATGACGCGGATGGGCTCGGGCCAGTCGATGCCGCTGAAGTCGAGCAGCTCGTCGGCGTACTTCGTGGTCCGCAGGAACCACTGGGCCAGGTCGCGCTTCTCGACCTTCGCCCCGCAGCGCCAGCAGCGCCGGTCGGCGCCCTCCACCTGCTCGCGGGCCAGCGTGCCGTCGTTGGGGCACCAGTCGACGGGCGCGGTCGCGCGGTAGGCGAGGCCGGCTTCCAGGAAGCGCAGGAAGAGCCACTGGTTCCAGCGGTAGTAGGACGGGTCGCAGGTGACGACCTCCGGCGTCCCAGTCGAACGTCGCGCCCATGCTCCGCAGCTGGCGGCGCATCTTCTCGATGTTGCGGTAGGTCCACTCCGCGGGGTGGATCCTGTTCTTGATCGCGGCGTTCTCGGCGGGCAGCCCGAAGGCGTCGAAGCCGACGGGAAAGAAGACGTTGTAGCCCTGCATCCGGCGGTAGCGAGCCAGCGCGTCGGTCGGCGTCTTGACGTACCAGTGGCCGACGTGGAGGTCGCCCGACGGGTAGTCGTACATCGTCAGGAGGTAGTACTTCGGCCGCGACGCGTCCTCGAGGTCGGTCCGGTGGAGGCCGAGCTCGGCCCACCGCTCCTGCCAGCGCGGCTCGATGGCGGCGGGGTCGTAGCGCTCGATCCGGATCCGTTCGGTGGTCATGGCGCTCGATGCTAGCGCCTGCGGCTGGCGCGCGCTGGGCCGCAGGCTGGCCGGCTCGCGGCCAGGGGCCGGAGCGCGGCCCGCCGGGGCGGCCCGGCCGAGGCGGCTCGGCGCGAGGTCAGCCCGGCGGGATCTCGAGCCAGCCCTCGCGCAGCGCCCGCGTCGCCAGCTCGGTTCGCGATGCCAGGCCGAGGCGTTCGAACAGGCGCCGGAGGTGCGTCTCGACCGTCTGGGCGCCGATCCCGAGCGAGGCGCCGATCTCGTCGTTGCTCCAGCCGTCGACGACGAGGCGCACGACGTCCAGCTCGCGCGCGGTCGGGCGCTCCGCGGCAGACGCGGGCGGTCGGACCTGGAAGGCGAGGCCGCCGCCTGCCGCCCGCCGGATCGCATCGACCAGCTCGCCGAGCGGCGCGGTCTTGAGGACGAACCCCGCGGCGCCAAGGCGAAGGGCCGCCTCGGCGTACTGCGGGTAGTCGTACGCGGTGAGGACCACGATGGCGGGCCGCCCGGCCGGCGCCGCGTCCGTGGCGCCCAGCAGGCCGAGGCCGCTCTCGTGGCCCAGCCGGATGTCGAGCAGGACGACGTCGACCTCGACGCGCCCCAGGAGCGCGCGGGCCTCCGCCAGCGATCCGGCCGTGCCGGTCACGGCGAGGCCGGGCTGGGCGGCAAGCAGGGCCGCCGTCCCCTCGCGGACGACGGGGTGGTCGTCGACGACGACGACGCGGATCAGCGCGGTCGCCACGGGCTCATGTGGCCGCCACTCGAGGCCGACGTGGGTGCCGCCGCCCGGCCACGGCCGGACGTCGAGGATCGCCCCGATCTGCTCGGCACGCTGGCGCATGTTGAGCAGGCCGAACCGTCCGGCGTGCTCGGCGGCGTCGGCGTCCGGGGGTCGATGCCCGGGCCGGCGTCGTCGACCGTGAGCACGGCGCCGGCGGCGGTGGCGTGGTAGCGCACGACGATCGGCGGCTTCCCGTGGCGGGCGGCGTTGGAGAGGGCCTCCTGGGCCACCCGGAAGAACGCCAGCTCGACCTCCCGGGGCGGCCGTACCTCGTCGCTGCGCTCGAGGCGGATCTCGCCGCCGGCGAGCCCGTCGATCCGCTGGACCAGCCAGTCGAGGGCCGGCCCCACGCCCAGGTCGTCGAGGATCGGCAGGCGCAGGTCGCCGCAGATCGCGCGCAGGCGGTCGGTGACGCCGCGGGCCATCTCCGCGCTCTCCGTGTCGCCGGCGGCGTCGAGGCGGCGGACGAGGAGCGTCAGCTCCTGGAGCGCGTCGTCGTGGATGTCGGCGGCCACCCGGGCGCGTTCCGCCTCGGTCGCCGCGACCACGAGGTCGCGCTGGAGCTGGGCGCGGCTCAGGAGGCGGGCCAGCGGACGCACGGTGAAGCGTCCGGCGACGGCGATCGCGGCCAGCCACGCCGAGAGGGGCAGGAACAGGGGGTTCCAGGAGGCGGCCGTGACAAGGGCGGCAACCGGGGTGCCGCCCACGACGACCAGCTCGGTCGACTGGATGGGGCCGCCGCCGGCTGCCACGACTCCCGAGCTCTGCCGTGAGGCCCCGAACGCGGCCAGGCCGGGCAGGAGCGGGATGGCGGCCACCAGGCCGTAGTACATCACGTCCGCGGCGCTCGACTCGACGACCAGGGGACGCACCAGGCCCAGGACCACCGCCCCGGCGAGGCTCGCGCCGATGGCCAGCCGCGTGGAGCGCCGGACGTCCGCGTCGGGGATCCGCTGCGACAGCGCCTCGGCGAGGGGCGCCATGCCCAGCGGCAGGAGGACGCCGGCCAGGGCGACCGCCGGGCCCCACCAGGTGGCGAGCAGCGGCAGGGTCAGGAGGGGGATGGCCGTGGCCGTCGCCAGCAGCGCGGTCAGCGGCCGGAGGGACGGACCCAGCAGGCTTCCGAAGAGGACGGCTGCCAGCAGGATCAGGGCGCCGGCCAGCAGCCCGGGAAGGCGATCGTTCAGCTCGCCCGGATAGGACCGGCCGAGGTAGACGAGGGACCAGTTGCCCTGGCCGGGGGCCTCCGAGATCGACGGAGGAGACGGCCTCGAGCGAGCCGATGGTCGTCATGAGGCGGGAGAACCCGTAGCCGTCGGCGTTGACCACGATCGGGACGGGCGGGTCGAGGTATGGCGTCGGCCCGGGCTCGCCGTTGTCGTCGACGGCGCCCGCCTCCGCGCCGGGATCCGGGGTCGGGGTGGCCGTCGGCGCCGGGGTCGGCAGGGTGGCCGTCGGCGCAGGGGTCGGCGTGGCCGTCGGCGCGGGGGTCGGCGTGGCCGGCGCCGCGCTCTGCGCAGGGGTCGACGTGGGTCCGGCGGCCGGCGTTGCCGAGACCGAGGGGCCCGGGGTCGGCGGGCGCCGAGGCGCGTCGGCTCGGCCGTCGGCCCGGCCGTCGGCTCGGCCGTCGGCGTCGGCGTCGCGAGCGAAGGCGTCGGCTCGGCCGTCGGCGGCGTCTCCTCCGGGTAGACGTACTGCGGCAGGCGCAGGAGCTGCAGATCGTTGATCGAGACGACCACCATGCCGGCCCGGAAGCCCTCCCGCGCGGCGGGGCTGTTCGGCCGCACGTCGGAGATGCGCAGGAGGTCGCCGTCCGGGGCGAACGTGAACCCGAGGTCGACCTGGCCAACGACCAGGGCGAGGAACCCGGTCGCCAGCCCGATGGCCGCCACGGCGAGGGCGACGTCATTGCGGAGGCGCGGGTTCATGGCGCGACCCTAGCAGAGCGAACTGCGCTGCCGACATCCGGGGAATCACGCAACGGCACGGCGGATCGCGACGGACGGCTCGCGCCCCAGCCGTGTCCGGACCGGCCGGCCCTGGCCGCCACCGGAAACGGGCGACCCCCGGAGGTGATCCGGGGGTCGGTTCGCGGTCAGGGAGATGGTGGAGCTACGGGGATTCGAACCCCGGACCTTCTGAATGCCATTCAGACGCTCTTCCAGCTGAGCTACAGCCCCATCGGTCCGGTGCCGGATTATAGCGGAACTCCACCGCGGAGCACAGGCGGGCGGTCCCGGACCCACGGTGCGGCTCGTCAGGGGGCGGGCGTCGCGCGTTCGAGGACCCGGACGTGCCACAGGAGCGTCGCCGACCCGTCGACGCCGTCGGGGCCCGGAAGCGTCAGCGTGACGGAGATCACCCAGTCCCCGGGGTCCGACAGCGACAGCGGCATCCGGCCCACGGCATCGGGTTGCCGTTGAACTGCCGCTGCTGTCCGACGCGAGCGACGCAGCTCCGGCCTCGGCCTGCTGCAGGGTCCACCCGGTCGCGCACAGGCCGGCCGGCAGGGCCAGCGACCACGGCCCGTCGAGCGCTCCCAGCGAGCCGGCGAGGGCCGGCAGCGAGCCGGCGGCCGCGAGCTCGCCGGTCGCCATCGCCCGCGAGCCGGCCGGCAGCTCGTACGCGACGAGGACGCCGGCCTGCGGCGTCGCATCCGGCGACGAGCGAAGGCCGATCCGGGCGACCAGGGCGGGGGTCGGCGTGTCGCAGGCGACGTCGACCGGCTGACCGAGCACGACCGAGTAGCCGAGGAGGTCGTCGGCGCGCGTCGGTCGACGCTCGACGAGGAGCACGGTCTCGCCGCCCGGGCATCGGGGAGGTCCACCGAGACAGGCGTCGCGTCCCTGGGCAGGCCGGCGCAGGTGACGCGCGTCCAGCGGTCGGCTGCGGCGGTTCCGGGGAGCCGGGATCCGCTGCGGTCGTGGCCGCGACCAGGATCGATCCGTCGCCGGTGCAGGCGACGGACGCGGCGACGGGGCCGGGACGCAGGGGCGGGCTGGCAGGATCGCTGAAGGTCGAGGCGCCGTCGGCGGGCGCGTCGGCTCCGCCGCCCTGGACCGTCCAGGTGGGGACCACCGAGCCCGGAAGCGAACCCGTGGGCGGCGCGTCGAAGACCAGCCTGCCCCCGGGCGATGCTCCGGGGGACGGCGACGGGGCCTGCGCCGCCACGTCGACGCGGAAGAGGAGCACGTGGGCGTTCAGCCCCGGGCCGCCAACCATCGCGAGCCGCAGCCGGACGATCCACCGGCCCGCGGGCGGCTCGGCCATCCCGAGCACCCCCCCCGGCCCCCCGGGCGTCGTCCGACGTGGGATCGAACGCCACGGGCGTGGCCCCGGGATCGTCGACCGGCACCGCCTCCGCCGACACGAACGAAGCACACGCGCCATCCGGCAGCAGCAGCCGCAGGCCGCCTCCAACCGACGTGTGCGCCGCGGCCAGGCCCGAAGCGTCCGCGGCCGGCCGCGGGCTGGGCTCGATGCCCGTGCCCCCGGCGAGTCCGCCGACGAACGGCTCGCCGAGCCCGGCGATCTGCGTCGTGGACAGGTCCTCGTTCTCGGATGGAGCGCAGAACGGCCGCTTCTCGGGCGTCGCGGTCGTCGCGGCGCGCGACCAGCCGACGAAGCGGGCGCCAGCCGGAAGCTCCGCCCAGCGCCCCGAGTCGCCGTCGACGAGGAGGTCGCCGGCCGTCCCGCGGACGATCAGCCCGCGCCCGTCCGACGCCACGCCGGCGATCGCGTTCCGGTCGGGGCCGGTCGTGCCGTCCCAGGGAAGGGTGGCTCGCACGGATGCGAGGCCCGGCCCGTCGAGGTGGACGAGGTCGAGGCGTCGGCCGGTCCCCTGCAGGAGCCAGATCCCGGTGACGGTCGCGTCCCAGGCCGGCTGGCCGACCAGCTGCTCGCCCGGGCCGAGGAGGGCCCAGGTCTGCGCATCGGACGCGTAGTTGGAGCCCTGGGCCGGGCCCTCTACCGTCACGCCCGCGATCGACAGGAAGTCCGCGTCGTATGCGACGCCGACGCGGCCCGCCCTCGCGCCCCACTCTCGTTCGAGCCCGTGACGGACCAGATGGCGTCCGGGAGCCCGTCCGCCAGCGTGGCGACCCCTCCGTCGCGCGGCAGGTCCGCCGTCGCGACCGTCGAGCGGAACATCGCCCGGTCGTGCTTCATCACGACGACGCGGTTGGCAGGCGTGCTCGTGATCGACCCGCCCGCAACCGAGCGGCCGAAATACCGGCGGCGATGAACGTCTGGTCGGGCAGGGTCACGCTCACCAGGTGCTTCGTGCGTGCCTCGAGGACGTCGAGCGGCGAGTAGGCCGGGGCCGAGGCGACCACGAGCCGGCCATCCGGGGTCCAGCCGATCATCGGCGGGCCCGAGGAGTCGGCGGCGGCGTCGATGCGCGTCGGCTCGTCGGCCGGCCGGGCGAGATCCCAGACCAGGACCGCGACCGGGCTCCCCTCGAGGTCGGCTGCCGAGACCGCGACGGCGAGATAGCCATCGGGATGGAAGGCGATGGCCGTGCCAGGCGCCCCGGGCTGCAGCCGGGCCGGGTCGACCGTCGGTCGGAGCCACTCGGCGGCCCGCGGCAGGCGAGCCATCACGACCGGTGATCCCGCGAAGGGCATCTTCTCCACGACGAGGTCGCCGTGCCGCCTCGAGGCGGACGGAGACGGCCGTCTCGGTCGGCTGGTCCGGGGCAAGGGCGCGCTGTGCGAGGGGAGCCAGGATCGGCACCCCAACCAGGACGACCGCCAGGGCGGCCGCGATCCCCGCCGCGGCCCGCGTCCAGTGGCGGCTCCGCTCGCGGGCGGCGATCCCCGCCCGGATCTGCGGCGCGGTCACGCCCAGGCGGGCCATGACCATCTCGCGGTGGAGGGCGGCCCGCAGCTCGACTGTCGAGGCGATCGTCACGCATGGCGCACCTCCACCGCGCTCGCGCTCGTCGACGTCGTCGACCATGCCCCGGCGGAGCTTCCCGAGCGCCTCCCGGAGCTGCGTCTTCACCGTGTTCGGCCGCGTGCCCATGGCCCGCGCGATCTCCTCGATCGAGAGGTCGGCGAGGTACCGGAGGGCGATCGCCGCCCGCTCGCGGGGGGCCAGGAGGGCCAGGCCCTCGAGAACGGCGACGTGCGCCTCGGCCGGGCCGCGGGGGTCGGCGGACTCCCGCTCGAGGACCGAGTCCAGGGCGACGAGCCGCGCGCTCCTGCGACGCCGGCTCAGGGCGCGGTTCGTGGCGACGCGGAGGAGCCACGGGCGCAGGGCCTCCGGGTCACGGAGGCTCGATCCCTTCTCCCAGGCGGCGATGACCGTCTCGGCGAGGATGTCGGCCGCCTCGTCGCGATCGTGGAGGATGACCTGGGCCACCGTCTGGATCTCCCGTCCGTGCTCGGCGAGCAGGCGGTCGATCGCCTCGGGGCGGTGGTCCCGCAGGTCGTCGGCGATCGAGCGCTTCACGCCCTACCTCTAGCGCGGCCAAGGCCGATCCGTGGGCTCGGAATGGTGGGCTCGAGCCGCGCCTACAAGGTAGACGCGCCAGGCTCGCCTCGCGGGTGACCGGCAGCTGCGAGCCCACGCACCAGGGCCCGCGCCGCCCGGGAGTCGCAGCGCCTCGTGGCCCGAGGCCCGCCCGCAGCGTACCCCGCGGGACCTCGACACGCGGGCGGGGTGGCCGGGGCCCGACAGCCGAAGCCAGCCGCTGTGCGAGAATCGCGCCGCATGACGCGGCCACCCGGCTCTCTCTCCGCCCGAACCCGCCTCGCCCTCGCCGCGGGCCGGGCGACCGCCGCGGCCTCGCGCCGCCTGGGTCGCGGCCGGGGGGCCACCGTGGGCGGCGGCGTCGCCCTGCGGATCGACCCCGACGCCCTGCGCCGGCTCGCCGCCGGCCGCCAGGTGGCCCTCGTCTCGGCGACGAACGGCAAGAGCACGACGAGCCGGCTGCTCGCCGAGGCGCTGGGGACGGCGGGCGCCGTCGCCTACAACGCGACCGGGGCCAACATGGCCGAGGGCATCGTGACGACGCTCGACGCGGACCGTCGCGCCCCGTACGCGGTCCTCGAGACCGACGAGGCCTACGTCGGCCCGATCGCCCAGGCGACGAGACCGCGGGCGATCCTCCTGATGAACCTGAGCCGCGACTACCTGGAGCGCGGGGTGCGGAGCAAGGCGCTGGCTCGCCACTGGCAGGCGACGGTCGCCGCGCTGACCTGGCCCTGCACGGTCGTCGCCAACGCCGACGACCCGCTGGTGGCCTGGTCCGTGCGCGACTACGGCGACGTCGTCTGGGTGGCGGGCGGGATGTGGTGGGACGTGGACGGGGAGGTCTGCCGAACCTGCCGCGTCCGCCTGCGTCGCAGCGGCGACGACTGGTCCTGTGCGACGTGCGGCCTTACCCGCGCCGCGCCCGCCTGGCGCGTGGTCGAGGGCCGCGTCCGGGGGCCCGGCATCGACCTCCCGCTCGACCTTCGGCTCCCTGGCCGGACCTCCGCCTCCAACGCCCTCTTCGCCCTCGCCGGGGCGGCGGCGCTGGGCGTCGATCCGGCCCGTGCGCTGGCCGCCATCGCGCGGGTCGACGACGTCGACGGCCGCTGGCGGCCGCGCTCGATCGACGGCCGCGTGGTGCGCCTCATGCTCTCCAAGAACCCGTCGTCCTGGAGCGAGATCATCGAGCGGGCCGCCGGCGGGAGCGATCCGCTGGTCGTCGTCATGGAGGCCCGCGGCGGGTCCGGCAAGGACTGCGCGTTCCTCTGGGACGCCCCGTTCGAGCGCCTCGCCGGGCGGACGGTCGTGGCCGCCGGGAACCGGGCCGCCGACGTGGCCCTCCGAATGCAGGTCGCCGGGCTCGACGTCCGGATCGTGGCGGATCCCGCCGCGGCGATTCGCTCCCTCCCGCCGGGCACCGTGGACGTCGCCGCCAACTACCCCGCCTTCCTTGCCCTCGCGGCGACCCTGGGCGGCTGAGGATGGCCGGCCGCGTCCTGCTTCTCGTCGACGTCTATCCGGCCCTCTCCATGCCCCAGGCGGACGCCGGCAACCTGCGCGTCCTCGAGCAGCGCGCCGCCGCGCGCGGCATCGCCGTCCGCTCCGTGACGGTCCAGCCCGGCGATCCCCTGCCGGCCGCCGACCTCTACCAGGTCGCGGGAGCCGCCGACGAGGATCTGCCCGAGCTCGCCCGCCGCCTCGCCACCGATGGAACGCTGGCCGCGGCAGTTGCCGGCGGCGCCGTCCTCCTCGCCATCGACGCGGGCCTCCAGGTGGCCGGCTGGACCTTTCGCGATCCCGATGGCGGCGAGCACGACGGCCTCGGCCTCCTCGACGTTCGCTCGTCGCTCGGCTCGTTCGTCGACGGGCCGATCGTGGGGACGCCGGCGTTCGCGCCTGGCCTCCCCGAGCTGGCGGGCTTCGAGTCGCACGGCGGCCGCACGATCCTGGGCCGGGATGCCGTGCCGTTCGCGCACCTGGAGGTGGGGACCGGCAACGGGGGAGAGCCGGCCGCGGATGGAGCGGTGGCCGGGCGCGTCATCGGGACGTACGTCCACGGGCCGCTCCTCGCCTGGAACCCGGCCCTCGCCGATCACATCCTCGGCATGCTCCTGGGCACCCCGCTCGCGCCCCTGGCCGACGAGCCCGGATTCGCCACCGCGGTCCGGGCCCGGCGGATGGCGGAGGCCCGGCAGACCCTGGAGAAGCGGCGCCGCCGATGACGGGCGGCGGGGCGGCTTCCCGCCGGCACCTCGAGACCCCGGCCGTCGCCCGCCTGCCGGGCGGGGATCTGCCATACACCCTGCGCCGCTCGGCGCGCGCCCGGCGGCTGCGCGTCACGATCGACCCGCGCCGCGGCGTCATCGCGACCGTGCCGGGCGTCCGCGTCGGCGAGGCGGCCGCCCGCCGGCTCATCGAGCCGTTCCTCGCCGAGCGCGAGGCGTGGATCCGGCGCCACCTCGCCCGCCAGGCGGCGCGGGCCGGCGAGATGATCGCCGGCGGGGAGCTGCGCGACGGGTCGCTCCTGCGCTACCGGGGCGAGCCGCACCGGGTGCGCGTCGCGGCCGGGTCGCCGGGGAGCCGTCGCTCCCACGTGGAGCGCGTCGGCGCCGACGACGAGGACATCCTGCTCGTGACGGTGGCCCCCGCCGAGCGACGGCCGCTCGCCGCGGTCCTCGAGGCGTGGCTGCGCGTCCGCGCCCGCGCGGCAGTGGAGGAGGCGATCGCCCGCCACGCCGGACCGCTGACGGTGGCCCCGACCGCGATCGCCGTCCGCGACACGCGGAGCCGGTGGGGGAGCGCGTCCCGGGCGGGCCGGGTGATGCTGGCCTGGCGGCTGGTGCTGGCGCCGCCGGCGGTTCTCGAGACGGTCGTGGTCCACGAGCTCTGCCACCTGCGGGTCTTCGGGCACGGCCCGCGGTTCTGGGGCCTCGTCGCGACGCGGATCCCGGACCACGCGGTCCATCGGCGCTGGCTGCGGGCCCACGCGGCGGAGCTCCACGCGGCGCTGGGCTGAGAGCGGGCGAGCCGGCCGGGGACGGCAGAGCTGGCAGCGGTCCCGGGCGTTGCGCGCCACGCAATCATTCCTGCGTCTCAGGGGGCCACAGGTATCGCGGAATGCTCGATCGTGCGCGCCACGCACGGATTGCGGGACCCGGGTACCTCTGCTGACCCGCCGAGCACGAAACATGGCGCACCACGCTCGGGGAGGCCCGCATGGTCGGATTCGCGCATCCGCCCCGTCGGCGCCGAGGTCTACGTGGTCGACTCCGTCAGCGCCGCCGCGATCGCCCGGGCCCAGGCCTCGATGTGGGCCCAGTTCCGGAAGTCGCCCACCCGGTGGGTCGCGAGCATCGAGGCATCCACGCCGGGCGTGCCCTCCAGGAGCCGGCCCCCGAACGTGCGATGGCCGCGAGCCCCGATGGGCGCCATCTCGGGAGCCACGTGCGCGGTGAGGGGGATGTCGGCGAACTCCGCGGAGTGGTCGAGCGGGCCGCTGCTGAAGAGCCAGACCGGGCGGTGTTGGAGCTCGGCGAGGTGGCGCTTGACGAAGCGATTGGCGTCGCGCTGCCAGTGTGCGGAGTAGAGGGCGCTCCCGAGGACGACGGCGCCGTAGGGCGCCAGGGTCTGCACGTCGCGGGCGCTTGCGGACGTCGACGTCGAGCCCGGCGTCGCGCAGCGTCGCGCCGATCGCGGCGGCGATCTCGCCGGTGGAGCCGGACTTCGTGGCGTAGGCGACGAGGACCTGCATGGTCATCGACCAGAAAGTGGTGGAGATGAGGGGACTCGAACCCCTGACCCCCGCGATGCGAACGCGGTGCTCTTCCGGCTGAGCTACATCCCCACGCGAGGCCGCTCCCACGCGCTGGGGCGGGAACGCCGGGCGGAAGTGTAGCACGGGGATCTGCTCCGCAGGCCCGGCCCGGCGGGCGCCCGGGCCAGCCTCACACGCGGCGTTCGCGGATCCTACGCTGTCCAGATGCACGATCTCGCTGGGCTCCCGCTCGGCCTGACCGCGGCGCTGGCCTGGGGTTGGACCGACACGGTGGCGACGGTGGCGAGCCGTCGCAGCGGCAGCCTGCGCGCCACTGCCGGGGCCCAGCTGACGTCGGTGGTCGTGCTCGCGACGCTGATGCTCGTGACGGGGACGGCCCTGCCCGACGACCCGGCGGTCGTCGTCCTCTCGCTGGCCTGCGGGATGGTCTCCTCGGTCGCCTACCTCGCCTTCTTCACCGCGCTGCTCCACGGTCCCATCTCGGTGGTGAGCCCGGTGGTCTCGACCTACGGCGGGCTCACGGTGGTCCTGTCCGTGCTCGTCCTTGGCGAGGCGCTTGCACCGGGCCAGGTGCTCGGGGTGGCGGTCGCGACCGCGGGCGTGGTGCTCGCCTCGGTTGTGTTCACCGGGGGCCTGCCGAATCCGGCCGGCCGGGCCGGGCGTTGCCTACGCGATCGTGGCCCTCGTGGCGTTCGCGGCGCTCACGGTGGTCATGTCGGGCCCGGTCCGCGCCGCCGGCTGGCTGCCGTTTTGCGGCATCCTCAACTTCCGCACCGGGGAGCTGTCCGTATCGAACGCCGGGTACACCCTCCGTCCTTCTCCAGCCCGGAGGGGCCCAGTGGCTTCCGCTGCCCACGGGCGTCTTCCTGGGAGTCAACGAGGAAGCTGTTTTTCAAACGAGGCGGATGCGGCTGCAGCCGGGTGACGGCCTTCTTCTCTACACGGACGGCGTCACCGAAGCCGTTGACCCGCAACAGGCCGCCTATGGAGAGGCAGCCTTGCTGCGCCTGGCGGATCAGGAACGCGGTGCGCCTGCGGAGAAACTGGTTCGGGCGGTCCTGGCGGATGCGCAGGCATTTGCCGCAGCCGGCGCACAGTACGACGATATGACCTTGTTGGTTCTGCGGTATCTGGGGAGCGGTTCGGAAAAGAAATCATAGTCCAGCTCTCCTCAGCTTTGATACGTCCTCCACATAGAAACGTTTCGCAACCCTCCCCCCAGAATATCCCAAAAAGCAGAACCGTTAGGATTTATATTTCATTTAAGAGAATGTGAATTGGCACCTCACCTGGAAGATGAGGAACTAACGAACGAAAATTCACGAACGGGAAGGAGTCGGCCATGCGATTCATGATGCTCATGATCCCCAAGGGATATGAAGAGGCAAAGCCTGGAACCATGCCCGATCCCGAGGCGGTCGAGGCTATGATGGAATACAACGAATCACTTCGAAAGGCGGGTGTGCTCTCTGGCCCTGGATGGCTTGCATCCCCCTTCCATGGGCGCCCGCGTCACCTTCTCTGACGGCAAACCAACGGTCACGCAAGGTCCGTTTCCTGACGTCAAAGAAGTTCTCGGCGGTTATTGGATGATTGAAGCGAAATCAAGAGGAGGCGATCGAGTGGGCCTCCCGCTGCCCTGCATCCGACAACGAGATCATCGAAGTCCGGCCAAGTGCAGGAATTCGAGGATTTCCCAAAAGAGGTTCAAAAGGTAATAAAAAACCACCCGGAGATGGGGATTCAAGAGCAGCCATTTCATTCCTGTTAGGCGCAGGGGAGATTGACTCAAGGGAATAAGGTATTTGGCGCGAGTGCACGGGTTTTGGCACGTATGCTTTCCCAGCCTTTTTGTGAATATGATTTCGGGCGGGGATAGAGAATGGGCAAGAATAAATTTTGGAGGAAAAAAATTGATGATGAGCTAGCGGGACGGTTACTTTAAACCGTCTCTATTTTGAATTTCAGTCGAAAGGGTTTGCCAAAAATCCATGATGCCTTCACCTGGTTTTGCGGCATCAAACTCGGCGAGCCACTTTGATATGTAATTTCTGTCGATGCCGGGATTCTTGAGAAGAATAATTCTGGCATCTTCCAGATCGCGGGGCCTGTGGGCAAATATTTTATGAATGATCAGGTCTTCCGGCGCGGCGAAATATACCGGGGAATCATCCAGCAGAATCTTTTTCGCTCTTTCGATCGCCTTTTTTTCATACGTTGTAAATGAGAAGATAAAATCAACTTTTATTCCGCTGCCTTCATTCACGGCGGGGAGTACCATTGTTTTTTCGACGAACGTGTCTACTTCATCCGGGAGCGGTCTGTCAAAGGGATACGTCATCGCACAGATTCACAATGTCGGGGAGCCCTTCTCTTCCCACACCCAAGGTGATATCGATATCCCGCGTCAACCGGGCTCTCCGTAGAGAATAACGGCTTGTCCCCCGATGACCATATAGGGGATATTCCGTTTCTCCAGCGCCTGTCCTAATTTTTTGAGGAGATTTTTAAACAATTTATAAATTCCGCGATGCGCTGAGCGACTTCGAAGCCTTCCATGGGATCTTTCCGAGGCAGCACCCCCAGCGAGACCGCCTCTTCCCACATTGCATCGAGAAGATCGAAGGCCTGGTCCGGGGTCAATCTCTGTTTGGAGATCCAATCGTCTTCGAATTTTTTCAGGTATTCGGGATTTTTTACCATGGAAGTGACTTGAGGTGTTTACGGATTGGTTCTAAAGATAGCTGAGATTGGAGCCGACGGGGAGAGTTGAACTCCCGACCAGCCGATTACGAATCGGCTGCTCTACCACTGAGCTACGTCGGCCCGAATGCTTGGCATTACATCTGGTTATTTGCAGCGAGCTGTTAACAGGAGGGAGTGTTCTCAAGAATCACCCTCTCCCCGCCCTTTCCCATCAAGGGAGAGGGATTGTTTGTAAAAAAAACTAAAATTTAAACTCCAGGCTGAAGACGATGCTCTTATCCTGGATGAAGGATTTCAGCTCGTCCATCTTCGTTGCCTG
>CAWHCW010000003.1:0-42345 GCA_963827965.1 uncultured Chloroflexia bacterium
CGGTGGTCACGAGGGACCTCCACACTCTTCCCGAACAGGGAGGGCGGAACGCACGGTCCGTTCGAGAAGGGGGATCGACCACGCGACGCATCGCCACGCGAGGCAGCGAACCGCAATTGTAGCACAAATGTTCGAGGACCGGGCGAAGTCCGCGTCATGGTCCGCCCGGAATCCGCGTGCACGCCCGCCGAGGCCCCTTCATCACGGCCCCATCAGGGCCCCACCCGGGGGCCGGGCCGTATCATCGGCCGATGGGGCTCCCCGCGCCGTGGCTCATCGGGCTCGTGCTGCTCTGCTTCGTCCTGGCCGCCATCCCCACCCGCCGCTTGTCCGAAGCGGGAATCCGACCCGCGTGGCTCACCACGTACATGCTGGCGCTCGTCGCGCTGGGCGTGGCGGTCGTCGTCGCGCGCGGGCCGGGCCGCTTCCTCGTCCCGTTCCTCGTCGTGCTCTACATCGCCCCGCTGGTCGTCGCGCCGGAGACGACCGCGCGCTGGCTGCGTCGCGGGCGGCGACCCCCGAAGCACGTCGGCTCCGGACCCGGGCGCGACGTCGGCCCCGACGATCCGCCCGACCCGTGACCGGGGACACGCTGATGCACGCCCGGTCGGGCCCGATCATCGTCCTGGGCCACGGCGCCTCGGGGAGCGCCGCCACGATGGCTCCCCATGTCGCGGGCCTGCGGGCCCGTGGGATCGAAGCGCGCGCCGTCGACCTGCCGCGCGGGCGGGCCGAGCGGGCGGTCCCCGTCTTCGCGGCACTCCTTGCGGAGGCGTCGGCGGCCGGCCAGCCCATCGCCGTCGGCGGGCAGTCGTTCGGGGGACGCGTCGCCAGCCTGGCCGCGGCCGACGCCTGCGACGCCGGCCGACCGCCCCTTGCGCTCGTCCTCCTCTCGTACCCGCTCCATCCGCCGGGACGGCCAGCCGACTGGGACGCCCGGACGGCGCACTGGCCGAGGCTCACCTGCCCGGTGATCCTGCTGTCGGGGCACGTCCGACCCGTTCGCGGCGCCGGCAATCCTCGAGCGGGCCCTCGCGACGCGCCTGCCGGCGGCGGAGCTGATCACCTACCCACGCCTGGGACACACCCTGGCGCCGGTGCTGGAGGACGTGCTGGACCGCGTCGCGGCGTTCGTGCTGGCGGCGGGCGCTCGCGGGCGCGAAAACGGCGGCCAGGCAGCCGTCCAGGGTCTCGAACCAGGGTGAATCCGCGGGTGACGCCCGGCATTCTCGCCGTCCCGCGGCCGGGCCGAGCGAGCCTACGATCTTCGACGCCAAGATCCGTCGAGGCGGAGGACCAGCGTGACCGAACGTCGCCCGGGCGAGGAGCGCGGTCGGGAGCAGGGAAAGCCGGGCGGGGCGCCGACGCCGCACGAAACGCAGGAGGACGCCATCCTCGAGCTCCAGGAGCTCGCCGGCAACCGCGCCGTCGCCGACCTCCTGGCCGAGGAACGGCTGGGCGTCGGCGCCGCCTGCTTCGCCGGGCTGCGCGTGCGCGACCTCCTGCGGCTGGCCCGCCAGCCCGCGCGGGCGGCGGTTCAGCGCCAGCCCGCGGACCCGGTCCGAAGCCCGAGGTGGCGTATCCACGACCCACGATCAGGATGCGGCGACCCCGCGAGCCAAGGCGTGGAAGCAGAAGTTCGACTTGACGGGAAAGGGCTCGGAAACGGACGTGCCGAGGCAGGGGGGGCCGGCGATGCAGAAGGCTAGCCTGGGGAGTAGCATTCGGCGGGCGATGAGAAGGCAGCCTGGGAGAGGAGTGTCGGCGATTGACGAGAAGGCAGCCTGCGGGAGACAAGATCGGCGGGTGACGAGACAGAGCGTCGGCGGTGACGACGTTCGCAGGGCTGGCCGGGCCAACGCGAGATGCTGACCGTCGGCAGCGCCGGGCGGCCGTCGTACGTCTCCAGTCGCGCCTTGTCGCGGCCGGCCACGCGGCCTCTACCGACGGGATCTTCGGCCGCGGACGCGCGCTGCGGTCATCGCCTTCAAGGCCGGCCGGAACACTCAGCGCGGACGGGATCGTGGGGCCGAAGCCAATCGGGGGCGCTGCAGGCATCGGGCGCCGTGCCGACGGCTCGGACCGGCGGGCTGAGCGCGACCGGGGAGATGACAGCGGGATCGAGCCGGGCTTGCGCGACGGATACGGCGGCGAGCTGCGTCGAGGAAGACGATGGCGGCGATGGCGACGCTTGTCCCGACGAGCCCGACCTGAAGCTGCGAAGGCGCCCGCTCGGAGGCCAAGCTCGCCGGAGGCCGAGGCGCCTTGGAGTCGAAGGAATGGGAGTAGGCCGCCCGATCGTGCGCCATCGACGGCTCGAGCCCGCCCGCGCGGAGGCGCCTCCGTGTCCGACGACGAGGAGATGATCCGGGCGGTCGCCCCCGTCGATCGCAGGTGGAGCTGGCGAGTGTCCGGACGCAGCGGCTCGCTTCAACCGTCAGCCTCGAGCGCCTCTACGAGCTCGAGGCCATCCTCCTCGGGCTCGGCGACCGCCTGGTCGCCGCCGGCGTCGTAGCCGAGCAGGATCTCGTCGCGGGCGCCTGGCAGGTCGAGGCCGAAGCGCCTCACCGCGTCGAGGGCCTCAGATCACCTGGTCACCTCAGGGAGGATCGCTCGGCGCCGGGCTGAGCCCATACGCGGCCGACTGCGCTGGCGCGGATGCCGGTCTGTCGCGCCATCTGGTGCCAGCTCTCGGTGTCCGGCTCAGCGCCGCGAGGTCGAGTCCTGTGCAGGCTTTGCTGGGCAGCTTGGCCATCAGTACCGGCTCGGCGCGAAGCGGACGGGCGGAGCATCCGCTACGTGATCGCGCGACGGTGAGGTGCGGCGTCTCGAGGATGCGGCCGCTGCCCTGCAGGACGTATGCCTGCGCGACGATGGCCGGATCTGGAAGGACGTCGCGGTGATGGAGCTCAACACGGAGTGGCTGGCAGCCTACTTCAGCTCCTGACTGAAGGCCCGGCTAACCGTCGACGAAGGCGCGGCCGCCGCAGAACGCTCCGGCTCGGCCGTCGCAGGCGGCCGACGCGGCGGATCAAGACCGCCACCCGGTCGATTCCGGCTGAGTCCGGCAGTCCGCCGTGGCGCATCCCAGGCGGGCGATGGCTGAGCGTTCGGCCAGACCGTGGTCGATCGTGGGGGCCGCCTCCCCCGGCCGGCGCCAGGCCGTATCCCGCCCTCTCGAGGTCGTCCAAGATGACATCGAGGCCGCACTCGAGCTGCACGCTAGAACGTGGTTGCCAGCACGACCTGCGATTCGAACCCAGGTCGCAGGGATCGAGAGTCTGACCCGTACGGGGTCTCCGGAGGGATCTTCGCGGGTTCCAGAGTCAACCGCTGAGCACGAAACCGGGGGCAGGTTGACTGCCGCGACTCGAGCGCCATCCACAGTCATCCCGTCCGCGATGTCGTAGGTCGATGTCTCGCGCGGAGGGTGTCGCCGAGTGTCCATGTCCGCACGCATCCCTCGGAGGTCGTGGTGCTGGTTCGGCCCAGCAGCGGCAGCAGCCGAATGCGACGCGGCCTGAGGTAGCCTGCGGGCGTGGGTCGACGTAGGGCGGGCCGGCGCGCCGGCCAGGGCAGCGACGCGCTACCAGATCACGGTGATGCTTCTCCCCACGCAATGGGCGACGCAGTCACCCGGAACAGGCGCCACAGGGTAGGCGTTCCGCCCGGCCCGTAGGATTACCTGCAAGGTTGTGCAAGGTTGGCACGACTGTCCGCGAGGTTGGGATGCAGGCGCACGGCCGCCCGCGCAGTTCCAGGATCTCATTAGCGTGCTCGTAGGATCGTGTCGACCTCGTCTGGAGACGTGAGGAACTACTCTCTCCCAGGCGCATGTGAGCGGCGTGCCGATCCTGTCAGCTTGCGGTCCGTCGTGCAGGTCAGCTCCGAGGACGCGAGCGTCGGCGCGTAAATCACGATGATCTGATGCGCTGGCGCTCCGACAGCGTCGTTCGAGCCTAGTCCCCGAACCCGGTCCGCGGCGGGTAGTGCGGTGCGTCGACCTTGCAGCTCCATCTCGGCGAGACCCGCCAGCTCCGCGATCTAGGCGATCGCGCGGCCTCGGTCCACACGTAGAGCCGACGGCCCCGGTGCCGATTACGCGGGACCCTCAGGTTCGGCGTCGTCCCGCAGGTCCGGGGGCCGGAGGTTCATCCGGTCGCCACGTGGCGTCGCTCGTCGGCCGGGCGATGATCTCGATCGCGCCCGATCCCATGGCGGGATCGCCGCCGCTCGTTCTCGCGTTGAGCCTGTTCCTGGAGGGCCTTCTGGGTGTGCAGGAATTCCGGGTCCGACCGGGGAGTTCGCCGCGCGTCAGCGCGTTCCGCGACGATCGCATTCACGATCTCGATCCGCTACGGAATCCGCCCGGCGAACAGCCTGCGACGTCGAGTTCTCGATGCGTGACGGCGAGCAGCGGTACGCACGCGTACCCGTAGCGTCAGGTGGCCGATTCGTAGGCTCTCTCATCGTCTCACTCCGGTCGCGGTGGATAGGCGGAATGGTCCCCGCGCGCTCAGCGTAACCCTCCGACGACGCGATCTGGGCGCAGCACGAGCATTGGACGGCCCGCGGACGCCCGGAGACCCGTCCATCCTCCGAAGCAAGCACGGAGCGTCCGGCGCTGAGCCGGGTGGTGTGGCGGCCAGCGAGGCACCCGCCTCCCATCAGGCGGCACCGGCAGCCGACCTGATCGGGGCTGTCGGGCGGGGACCGCCCTCACCTCGACGGCGTGCGGTGATAGCGCGGAAGTAGCGCCCACTGCTCGAGCCTGGTCGCGCCGCCCGGACTCGCGACCGCGATAGCGCTGGCGCGACTACCGATGGCTGACCCGTTTGCGCGAAATCAAGATGATCGGCACGGAGGCGGCCTGCTACCTGCGACCCGGAACCGAATGCGACGTCGCCGCCCTGACACGCGACATCAACGCGGCCTGCGTGGAGTGCAGTTCGATCGAGGAGCTGCGCGCCAAAGTGAGCGTTCGTGGCGGAGCGCCACGCCGTCGACGTCGAATACCAGTCGAGTGCGTCCGAGCCCACTGATCCCGTCGAGCGCCTGGTGCCGCTGAGGGTTTTTCCCACGGCTCTAGTGAAGGCCTGACGGGACCGACGATCCACGGCCTGAGACGCGATCAAGCACCTGAGCACGAAATCGTGGTGAGCCCGCTGGGATTCGAACCCAGGACGCAGGGATTAAAAGTCCCTCGCTCTGCCACTGAGCTACGGGCCCACGTGCCCCCAACGATAGCGGGACGGGAAATGGTTGCGCGCGGCGTGCCGGTTCCCTCGCCGAGCTCCTGGCGGCGCTCGAAGGTGCTCCCGGCCTGGTGAGGGGCAACTCGCGACCTCACCGGTAGAATTGGGCGGTGACGACCTTCTACACCCTCGATCGGGCGAATGAGCGCCTGCGGGACGTGCGGCCCATCCTCGAGGACCTCCGGGCGCGTCGCGGCGAGCTCGTCGGCCTCCGGGACCGGCTCCACGCCGCGAGCCTGGCCGAGGTGCCCGACCGCCCGAGCGGATCCCTCGTCGACGACGCGCTGACCGACGCGGCCGGTGCCGGCGGGCCCGGGTCGGGCCGCGTCCTCGCCGCGCGGATCCAGGCGGTGATCGACCAGATGCAGGCCGCCGTCGAGCGGCTCGACGCCTGGGACGTGATGCTCCGCGACATCGAGGCGGGCCTGATCGACTTCCCTGCGCTCGTCGCCGGGCGCCAGGTCTGGCTCTGCTGGCGCCTGGGCGAGGGTGATGTCGCCTGGTGGCACGAGCTCTCGGCCGGCGTCGCCGGCCGGCGCCCGCTGGCGGAGCTCGGGTGACGTCGGGCGGCGGGCGTCGGGCCGGCGGCGCTCCCCGGGCCGGCGGCGCTCCGCGGGCCGGCGGCGCTCCCGGGCCGGCGGCGTGGTCGAGGCTTCGCATGTCATCGACCCGCGCGGACGGGCCAAGGTCCTCCGGCCCCTCCCGGCCGAGGAGCGCGAAGCGGCGGTGGCCCGCGGCCTCGCGGCCTACGCGCGAGGCGCCTTCTACCTGGCGCACGAGGAGCTGGAGCCCGCCTGGATGGCGGCGGCCGATCCCGGCGAGCGCGAGCTGCTCGGCGGCCTGATCAAGCTGGCGGCGGCCTTCGTCCACGCGGCTCGCGGCAACCCGGCCGGCGCGGCAACGAACCTGCGCGGGGCGCGGGAACGCCTGGCTGGCGCCGCGGCGGCGGGCAGGGACGGCGGGCTCGACCTGCCGGGGCTGCTGGAGGCCATCGACGATCGGCTCGCGCAGCTCGCCGCGCGACCGGCACCCGCGGCGGGGACGCCCCGCGCGCCCGGTACCTCGACCCTCCCCACGACGTCGCCGGGCCGCCCGGTCGCGCGCGCCGGCCGCCCCTCGCGCTCGAGCCGCCCACCCTCGCTCCGGAGGTCGCCCACGTGACGCTTCCCGGCCGGCCCCAGGTCCCGACGATCGACGTCCGCGAGGCGGCCGAGGCGGCGTCGGCGGCCGCCGACGCGGTGGACGCGCGGGCGGCATCGGCGGGCCGAGGGCGCCGCTCCTCGTCGACGTCCGGGAGCGCAACGAGTTCGTCGCCGTCCGGGCCCCGGGCGCGGTCCTCTACCCGACCTCCGTCGTTCCTCCTCCGCTTCGAGGAGCTGCCGCGGGACCGCCCGCTCCACGTGATCTGCGCCAGCGGGAGCCGCTCCGCGGCGGTCGCGGCATGGCTCCTGCGCAATGGCTGGAGCGACGTCCAGGACGTGGCCGGCGGGCATGGTCGCCTGGCTGCGGGCCGGCCTGGAGGTCCGTCGCGGGCCGCTCGCGCCCGGCGAGGGCGACCTGGCCTGACGCCTTGCGCCGCGCGAGCCGGCCTGGCTGGCGCGCTCGGCAGGGCGCCGGAGGGCGCCGGCGAGCCTTCTATCCGACCAGTGCAACCGACGTGGCAAGGCGCGCGCCTTCTATCCGACCACCGTGGCCCGTGGGGTTTGCTGGACTGCGCGCCACGACCGTCGCGGGGGTCCCGGGCCGCGTCAAACGATGGCATCGCCGTCCGATTGCGGGCCGGTGTGCCCATCCTGGGCGCTCCAGGCGCCGCGATCGGCGGATAGAAGGCGCGCCACAGCCACCGGCGAGTCCCGTGGGTGACTAGATGATGCGGGCGCCCGCGGCGGTGACGCGCCGCGGCGGTGAGCCGCGGCGGGCGCGGAGCCGGCCGCACCCGCCGGGCGCCGCGCGGGCGCGGAGCTCGGCCGCACCGAACCCGCCGCCGGCGCTGCCGCGCCGAGCTACGCCGCGCGGCGCCGCCGGTTGCGGATGCGGTCGAAGAACGCCCTCGTCTGCTCCCTGTGGTTGAAGGCGTAGCCGATGAGGAGCAGGAGCACGAAGTTGCCGGTCGCGACGCCGGCCGCGACCAGGTAGGAGAGCTGCTGGCCCACCTCGCCGCCGATGCCGAGGGCCGGCACCACGATGTAGAAGAGGCCCACCTGGAAGAACGGCTGGGGCGGGGACAGGCTCGTCCGGGCGACGCCCTGGGTGGCCACCCCGGCGGTCGTCCCGCCGATGAGGAAGGCGTGCGACCCGGAGACGATCGGGGCGGCGTCGGCCAGCTGCAGGTCGGCCGGCAGCGCGCTCTGGGCCAGCGTCTTCCAGCCGCCCAGGTTGCCCTCGGCGTCGGGGATCGCCCAGTAGAGCTCCCCTGCCCCGCCGGCTCCCCCGACGTAGTAGAAGGTGCCGTTGGAGACGAAGCCCATGGCCCCCTTCCGGGCCTGCGGGAGATCCGTCTGCGCAGCCGCCTCTGGGTCAGCGGGCTGGACCAGCCGGTCACCATCCCGGCCTGGTCGCCCGTGGCGGCGATCTCGCCGCGCACGACGGCAGCCGTCGGGCCGCTCGCATCGTCGCCGCCGTAGACGAAGAGGTGCGTGCCCTGGAGGACCGCCGTGGCGTTCGCCCGCGGGGCGGGGAGCGAGCCGGTGGCCACCCAGGCCTTGAGCTTGCCGGTCTTCGTGTTGAGGGGCGCCTTCCAGACCGTGGCGACGGGGCCGCTCGCGTCGCGCCCGCCCACGAGGAAGAGCCCGTCGCCGGAGACGACGACGGCCGCATCCGCGCGCGGCGCGAGGAGCTTGAGGTCGGCCGCCTCGGTCCACGCCGTGATCTTCCCCGTCGCGGCGTCGGGCGTGCCCACGAAGACGGTGTCAGTGGGGACGCCGCCCGCGTCGATACCGCCGAGGACGTAGGCCGACCCGGAGAAGAAGACCGCACTCGCGCCGGCACGCGGCGCGGGCAGGGCGGGCCCAGCCGCCCAGCCATCGATGTTGCCGTCCGGTCGGATGACGGTCGCGAAGACGCTCGCCTGGGCCACCTGTCCGTCCGAGCCCCCCACGAGGAGCGTCTGGAGGCCGGCAGCCACGATCGCCGCGTCGGTGCGCGCCTGGGGAAGCCCCAGCTCGGGCGGATTCGGCTGCCAGGGCAGGACCGCCCCGACCGGGGCGGGGCACCGCAGCGTCTCGTTCGACGCCGGGCAGAGGCTGATCGGGGTGACGTTGAGGCCCTTGTTGAAGACCTGCAGCGGCACGCCGATCTCGATCGTCGGCTGGACGGTGGCATAGAGGGCGCGGTCCGGGAGGTACCCCAGCATCATGATGATGACGACGAACCAGAAGGCGGCCTTGAGGGTCGCCCAGGCCCAGCCGCCCGCGTCGAGCAGGCCGAAGAAGGCCCGCCGTCGGACGATCGTCGTGCCGGGACCGAGCGCCTGAGCCGCCATCGTGCCTCCCTGTGCCCGTCCTACTTGACCGTGAGCGTGCCCGTCATGGTGGCGGGGTGGAACGTGCAGACGAAGCCGTAGGTCCCCGCGGGGAGCCCCTTGACCTTGTAGGTGATGGTGGCCACCCCGGTGATGCCGTCGCCCTTGAAGAGCTCCGGCCCGGTGGGGCTGCCCTCGTGGATGGCGACGTTGTGGGGGATCCCGGCGTCGTTGTTCACGAGGACGATCTCGAAGTCCGTGTTGGCCGGGACCTCCAGGGCGTCCTTGTCGAAGGCGACGCCCTGGGCGGTCAGGGTCAGGGTGATCGTTGCGCCGGGGCCGCCGGAGGGAGCGGCGGAAGGAGCGCCCGAGGGCGCCGGCGTGGCGCTGCCGGACGGAGCCGGGGTGGCGCTTCCGCCGCCAAGCCCGGCCGACCAGCAGTCGGGCACGGGCGTCGCGCCGGCCGGGACGACGTAGCCCGGGTCCAGCCAGCCTGTCTTCTGCGTGGTCTCGCCCGTCACCGGGTCGGTGAGCGTGTACACGTCCCTGGTCGTCGCCGTGATGAAGGCGATGAGCTCCTCGACCTCCCGGTAGTTGAGCGGACCCTTCGGCTCCAGCCAGGCGAGCATGAGGGAGTTCGGGTTGCCGCAGACGTAGCGGCCCCCGACGGAGAGGACGGCCTCGAGGTAGGCCGGCTTGAGGTGGGTCAGGAGCTTGGCCTGGTCGTTGAGGATCGGCCCGATCCCGCCCTCCCCCTGGGCGCCGTGGCAGCGCGCGCAGTTCGCCTGGAAGAGCTTCGCGCCACGCTGCACGTCGGTGACCTGCTGCGCGGCGACCTCCTTCGCCAGGCGGCTGGAGTCCTTGATCCCGGGCACCCCGAGCTCGTAGAAGTAGTAGCCGATGACGAAGACCGCCACCAGCGTCACCGCCAGGAAGGCCACCCAGCGGGCGCTCCCGCTCTGGCGGACGATCTTGGCGGCGCGCTCGGGCGTGAGCCCGGTGGAGTGCGCCTGCCGGGGCGCGGTGAAGCGCTCGGCCGGAACAGCCTCGGACGGTTCGCGGCGAGCCGGGAGGCGCTGCTCGGGCTCCTGGCCGGGCTGGTCGGTCATCGGGGTCCTCGCGTGGCGGGGGCGGGGGCCGGCATCAGATGCATCCGGTGGGGCTCTTGGACGGCTCGAGGCCGGGCTGGCCGAGCGCGACCGGGAGTCCGCCGAGGGTGATCTTGCCCGTGTCGAGGACCAGGGTGCCGTCGGCCTCCACGGTGACGGCGAAGCGGTCCATGCCGCGCGGGGCCGGCCCGAGCTCCTTCACCTTCGTGCCGAGGCGGTCGTAGCGCGAGCCGTGGCAGGCACACTCCAGCCAGAACGACTTGACGCACGGATTCGGCTTGCAGCCGAGGTGCGGGCAGCGCTGGTAGAGCGCCCGCACGTTGAGGGCGGTGCCGTCGCCCGTCCGATCCTCGCCCGGGAAGAACTCCTGCCGGGAGGGGTCGACGAGCATGACGAAGGCCCGTGCCTCCTGGTAGTAGGCCGGGAAGCCGTCGGCGATCGGGAGGGCGGCGTTCGCGTTCTTGATGTCGGCGTACTTGCCGATCGGCACCTTGCCCCCGAAGCCGCCCGAGAGGTTGGGCCACAGGAAGTTGAGGCTGCCGGCGGTGACCTCCAGGAGCCACAGGCCGACGGCCGCCCCCAGCGAGGTCCGCAGGAGCTGGCGTCGCGAGAGCCCCGTCGGCGCGTCGTTGCGCAGGGACTTCAGGGCCTCCTTCGTGAGGGCCTGGGGCTTGCTCGCCGGTTCGACGTGGAAGTTGCTCATGCGCTCCGGTCCCGTCCGTTCCTGTCGCCGGTCACAGGGTGAAGAAGAAGCCGTCCACCCAGGGGAGGGTGAACGAGTAGCCGGGCCCCCGGAAGAAGATCCCGAGGAAGGTGACGACGAGGCCGAGGGCGCAGAAGAGGGTGAAGAGCATGACCGTGGTCTTGCGGTCCGAGGGGCGGACGGCGGCCAGGTTGCCGCGGTCCACGTACGGGATCAGGGCGGCGCCGACGAGGACGAAGATCGGCACGAGAGCGCCGGCGACGGACGGGTGGAAGTAGGCCAGCAGCTCCTGGAGGCCCAGGAAGTACCACGGCGCCTTGGCGATCTCGGGCGTGACGTTGGGGTTCGCCAGCTCCTCCAGGGGGGCGTTCACGATGAGTCCCAGCATGAGCAGGAAGACGCTCATCGCGGCCGCGGCCAGGAACTCGATCGTCAGCAGGTGCGGCCAGGTCATGACCGTGTCGTCGGGCTCCTTCTGGACCCGGACGACGGCGTCCTGCTTGACGAGCGCGAGGAGCCGGTAGGGACGGGCCGACATCGGCACGCGCTGCTTGTCGATCTCGGTCCGCCGCGTGGGATCGACGGGAAGGACGACGCGCCGCTCGGGCGGGGTCTTCGTGTCGGTCATGCCACGAGCCTCGGGGCCGCCAGGACGAGCTCAGCGCGAGGCGGAGCCGAGCACGCGGAGCGAGCGCACGTGCGCGTGCGTGAGCGAGCGGCGCGGAGGCGACAACGAAGCGTGCGATGGCGCCGTCATAGCGGCCCGGAGATCCCGCCGTCCTTGCGGATCCGCCAGAAGTGGACCGCCAGGAAGATGGCCGCCACGAGCGGGAAGACCATGATGTGGAGGACGTAGAAGCGCAGGAGCGTGTTGCCGCTGACCTCCAGTCCGGCCAGCAGGAGGAGCTTGCTCGGCGTGTTGAAGAGCGGCGCGTAGCCGGCCATGTTCCCGCCGATCGTGATGGCCCAGTAGGCGATCTGGTCCCACGGCAGCAGGTAGCCGGTGAAGCTCAGCATGATGGTCAGGAAGAGCAGGACCACCCCCACGACCCAGTTGAACTCGCGCGGCGGCTTGTAGGCCCCGTGATAGAAGACCCGCATCATGTGGAGGAAGACGAAGAAGACCATCAGGTGGGCGGCCCAGCGGTGGATGTTGCGGGTCAGGAGCCCGAAGGGCACCTCCGACTGGATCCGCAGGATGTCCGAGTACGCCTGGGTGGCCGAGGGGGCGTAGAAGAACATCAGGTAGACACCGGTCACGGTCAGCACGAGGAACAGGAAGAACGAGAGCCCGCCCAGGCAGAAGGTGTAGGCGAACTTCACCGCGTGCTGCCGCACCCGCACCGGGTGCAGGTGCAGGAAGACGTTGTTCATGACCGCGTACGCCCGCGACCGCTCGTCGTTGGGGTACGGGTTGCGGAAGATGGACCGGAAGACGGGACTCCGCCGGATCGTCTGGTCCACCCGCTCCAGGAAGCTCACCTACCTGGCCCCTCCTGCGACGCCGGGCGTCCCGGCAAGCTGCGCGTCACGGTACGACTCCTTGTAGAGCCGCCCGTCGGTCGAGATCTCCTGGAGCTCGAACCGCTCCATCGTAATGGCGTCGAACGGGCACCGCTTCACGCAGAGGGCGCAGCGGATGCAGCGCTCCTCGTCGAGGATCATGGCGGCGCCCTGGTCCCAGCCGTAGGCCTCCTCCAGCTCCGGGAGATGGCCCTCCGACTTCATCTGGTTGACGTCGATCATGTGGATGACGCCCTCGGGGCAGACGTCGGCGCAGGCGCCGCAGAGGACGCAGCGGAAGGGGTCGAACCAGATGTTGTAGTTGCACATGAGGCAGCGCGTCGACTCGGCGACCGCCTGCGTCGTGGTGTAGCCGAGCTCGACGGGGGTCGTGAAGTTGACCTCCGGATCGATCGACGGCATGCGGACCTCGAGCGGGGCCATCGGGATGTGCTGGCGCGGGAGGACGTCGTAGAACTCCGGCATCTCGTGGCGCCATGAGCTCGTGATCTTCACGTTGGCCGCAACCGTGACGTCCGCCCGGCCGGCGAGGTAGCGGTCGATCGCGTAGGCGCACTTCTTGCCGTGGCCGGCGGACTCGATGAGGGTGGTGGGGCCCGTGACGAAGTCGCCGCAGGCGAAGACGCCGCGGACGTTCGTGGCGTACGTCGCGGGGTCCACCCGGAGCCGACCGCGCCCGACCTCGAAGCTCGACTCGACCGGCAGGAAGCTGAGGTCGGCCGCCTGGGAGACGGCGGGGATGACCGTGTCCGCCGGGACCACGAACTCTGACCCGGGGATCGGCACCGGGCGAGCGGCGGCCGGATGCGTCCGGCTCGCCGAGCTTGTTGCGGATGAACTTCACGCCGCTGAGCTTCCCGTCCTCGCCGACGAGCTCGATCGGGCTGACGAGGAACTCCATGCGGACCCCCTCGCGCTCGGTCTCGCCCAGCTCCTCCTCGTCGACGACGAGCTCGGAGCGGGTCCGCCGGTAGGCGATCGTCACGTTCTCCGCGCCGTGGCGGAGGCTCGTCCGGGAGCAGTCCATCGCCGTGTAGCCGCCGCCGATGACGACGACGTTGCGCCCAACCTCGAGCGGCTCGCCGAGGTTCGCCTTCTTCATGAAGTCGACGCCGTACTGGACGCCCGCCAGGTCCGAGCCGGCGATGTCGAGGCCCACGGCGTCCATGGCGCCGGCGCAGATGGCGATGGCGTCGTAGTCGCGCTGGAGGTCCTCGAAGAGGACGTCCTTGCCGACCGTCGTGTTGTAGTGGAACGTCACCCCCAGGCGCTCGACCAGGCGGACGTCCATCTCGATCGCCTCGCGCGGGAGGCGGAAGGCCGGAACGCCGATGAGCATCGTGCCCCCGCCGTAGGGGAGGCTGTCGAAGACCGTGACCCGGTAGCCCTTGACGGCCAGCTCGCGGCCGACGGCGAGCCCGGCCGGACCGGACCCGATCACCGCGACGCGCTCGTCGCGGGGGGTGATGGCGGGGATGACGTCGGGGATGCCGGAGGCCTCGTGCCACTCGACGAGGAAGCGCTTCATGGCCCGGATCGCGAGGGGGCGGTCGATGTCGCCGCGGCGGCAGGCGCGCTCGCAGGGGGCGGAGCAGACGTAGGCGCACATCGCCGCGACCGGGTTCGGATCGCGGGAGAGGATGTACCCCTCCTCGAAGCGGCCCTCGGCGGCGAGGTTGAGGTAGCCCCGGCAGTTCGTCCCGACCGGGCACGCCTCCTGGCACTCGATGTTGCACTGGAGCCAGGAAGCATCGACCGGCTGGACGAGGAACTCCTGGTTCGGGTCGATGGCCACGATACGGTCGCCTGCGTCCTCTGGGGGTGCGATCAGGTTGGCGTGCCGGGCGCCCCCACGCCCGGCGATCGACGCGGGCGGATGCTACACGACGATGCGCACGGATGCACGCTCCGGAACGGCACCGGCGACGTGAGGACCCGCCGGCCGAGTGAGGCAGAGGCGGCTGGCGGACCGGCTGCGGAGAGCGGCCGGCGGGCGAGATTGACGCGGGCACCGCGCGCGCCTACGCTCGCCGTGGTTCGCATCCAGCGCCCGGGGGCGCGGGAGCCGGACCCGTTGAGCGGAGCCTGCCCGTGCGCCTGGCGCATCGCATCTCGGCGCTCCTCGGCAGCCGACGGGTGACGCATCCCGGAGACCGCTGCGGCGCGGTCCCTCCCCCTCCGACCGGCTGGCGGTGAGTGCCGGCACCGCGCCGGCCTGGGCGCCGCGGCACCGGCCGGTCCGGGCGCCGTATCGGCCGGCCCAGGCGCGGCCATCGGCGATCCCGCGGATCCGTGCGGGCCATCCCGGGTCGCCGTCGACGATGCGTGCTCCCTCGCCGACCGGATGCACGCCCTCGCGCTCGCGGCACAGGAGCGCCTGCGCGAGGCGCGGCACGCCTACGACCAGCACGTGGAACGCCGCGATCGGGCTGCCGCCTCGGCGGACCCGCGGGCGATCCGCGCCGCGAAGGACGAGGCGCAGGCCGCCTTCCGGAGGGCGCGCCTGGGAGCCCGGGAGCGGGGCCAGCTCGAGGCGGCTGCCCGCGAATGGCTGCGCGAGATCGAGCGGATCAACGCGCGGACCCGGGAGGCGATCCGCCTTCTCGCCCGGGAGGAGACGGAGCAGGCTGGCCTCCTCCAGGCCGTCGAACGCCTGGGCGTCGAGGCGGATGGCGCACGAATCGCCGCCGAGAGCGCGGGTGAGGCGTGCCGCAACGCCCGGATCGCGCTCGCCGCCTGCGAGGAGTCGGAGCGCCTTGGCCGGGGGAGGCTGTCGGCCCCGCCGGAGCTCCTGGCCCCGGCCTCGGTGGTCGCCCGCGCCACACGGGCGCCGAAACCCGGCCCGGAGCCCCGCGGAGCAGGTGGGGAACCTTCCGGCGACGCCTGGCCGTCCGGCGACGCCGAGCCTGCCACGGCCGAGCCCGAGGAGGCCGAGCCCGCCGTCCTGCCCCTCCTGGCCGGAGACCGCGACGTCCTGCGGCGGATTGCCGCCGCGCTCGCGGGGGGAGACGCGGAGGCCGAGGGTCACTGGCAGGGCCACCTGTCGGCCCTCGTCGACGCCGTTCGCGAGCGGGCGATCGACGGCGCGGCGCTGACGTTCCCCGAGGGCGGCTTCTGGGCCCCGTACACGCAGGCCCAGGCCCGCGAGATCGCCGCGGCCCTCGCCGCGCTCGGCCACCGCTACGACGGAGGGGACGGTTTCGCCGACGGGCGCGTTCCCGGCCAGCGGGAGCTCTCCCTCGCCATCGGCTACGCGGGCCTGGACCCCATGCGAATCCGGATCTGGCCCTCGGAGGCGGAGCTGCCCCACCTCTTCGCCGGCGTCGAGGTCGACGCCGGGCGCTTCATCGCCCAGGCCGCCGGCGAGCTGACGCTCGGCGACATGATCGACCTCCTGGGGCGGCGCGCCGAGGATCTCGGCGACCTCTGGAACGCCTGGGGCCGCGTTCGCCCCCTCCTCCTCAGCCCGGCCTGGCCGGCGGGCTGACCCGCAGCGCCGTCACCCGGGTGGCACGGGGCTCCTTGGTGCCGCGGGGCCCTCAGGCCGGGCGGTCCCCTCGCGCCGCTCGGCCTCAGGCCGCCGGTCCTCGGGCGGACCCTCGTCGGGATCGTCGTCGATCACGATGACCCGGAAGGCCTCGGCGGCCGCGGCGTCGATCGGCTCGCCCTCCTCGGCGGCCCAGGCGCGGATCCGCGCCTCGAGCCCGTCGGGGTCGGCGACCTGGCTGGCGTGGCAGCGCAGCGCGGCCACCTTGCGGCCGAGCGTCGCGGTGACGTCCACCCAGGCGGTCGGCGCATTCGGCCAGAAGAGGTAGAGCCGGCGCACCGCGTGGGCGGCGAGCCCGGCCCGGGCCAGCCCCGGGAAGGCCATCGGGTTGCGGGCCGCCGGGAAGACGGCGTCGACCGCGGCGATCCCCGCGGCGCGGTGGTCGGCGTGGTTGACCCCGGCCCCGCCGTAGAAGAGGACCTCCGGGTCATGGGTCAGGACGGCGTCCGGCCGGAAGCGCCGGATCTCCCGCACCAGGAGCTCGCGGAGCGGCAGCTCGTTGGCGAGCGCCCCGTCCGGCTGGTGAAGGAAGACGACCTCGTCGTAGCCCACGATGCGGGCGGCCCGGCGCTGCTCCTC
Organism: uncultured Chloroflexia bacterium; assembly: GCA_963827965.1. Lineage (GTDB taxonomy): Bacteria > Chloroflexota > Limnocylindria > Limnocylindrales > CSP1-4 > CTSoil-043. The sequence goes on from CAWHCW010000003.1 coordinate 16,178, forward strand.
CTCGCGGGTCGCGGCGAGGACGAGGGGGTCGGCGGCGGCGTCTTCGCCGCCCTGGTCGCCCGAGGTGCAGCAGACCAGGCGACCGATCGAGCCGGCGTCGATCCAGGCGGCGGCGGTGGCTGCCGGGCCGAACTCGGCGTCGTCCGGGTGTGCGGCGATCACGAGGAAGCGGGCCGGCCGCCACTCGTGCGCCTGCCGGGCGCTCGCCCGCCGCAGGGGCCGTCGGCGTCACCGCGCGGCGATCGCGCCCGCGCACGCGCCGCGTCGGGCGGCCTCAGCGGGCTGGTCATCCATCGCATCTGCCGCTCATGCCCGCCGCGCGGCCCGGGCGGCGGCGAGCGTGCGCACCACGTCGTCGGCGTGCCCTTCCGCCTTCACGGCCGGCCAGGCGTGGGCGATCCGTCCGTCGGGCGCCACCAGGAACGTCGCGCGCTGGACTCCCATGTACGTCCGCCCGGACCTCGTCTTCTCGACCCAGGCCCCGTACGCCTCGGCGGTCGCGTGGTCCTCGTCGGAGAGGAGGGGGAAGGTGAGGTGGAACTTCGCCCGGAAGCGGGCGTGGCTCGCGGCGTCGTCGGGACTGATCCCCCAGACCGTGGCCCCCGCTGCAACGAGCTCGTCGTTCGCGTCGCGGAAGGCACAGGCCTCCACCGTGCAGCCTGGCGTGTCGTCCTCCGGGTAGAAGTAGACGACCGTCCAGCCGCCCTGGTCCGAGAGGCGGTGGACGGCGCCCGTCTCGTCGGGGAGGGCGAAGTCGGGGGCCGGATCGCCGGCCGCGGGCATCGTCGGCATGCGGTGAGGCTACCGCAGCGCGACGATCCCCGCGAGGACGAGCAGGCCCGCCAGCACGACGACGCGTGTCGAGCGCCGCCCAGCGAACCTCCCGGTAGCGGGTCCGCCCCGGCGTCGCGAAGCCGCGCGCGTCCATCGCCACGGCCAGCCGGTCGCCCCGGCGGATCGCCAGGACGAGCAGCCCGACGAGGACCCGGGGATGCCAGCTGGCCCGCAGCCCGCGCATCCGGCGGGCCTCGCGGAGGGCCACCAGGTCCTCGGCCAGCCACGGGATCGCCTGCAGCGCGGCGAGCGCGCCGTAGGCGAAGCGCTCGGGCAGGTGGCCCTGCTGCACCAGGGCGTCGGCGAGATGGGTCGGATCGGTGACGCGGCCCCAGGCGACGCCGATGGCGACGATCGCCACGACGCGCAGGCCGAGGGCGACGCCGGCCGCGATCGCCGGCCCGGTGAGCCGGAGGGGGCCGATCGCCAGGGCCACCGTCGCGGCCGGGTCGCCGTTCGCCGGGGACAGGACGGCGTTGAAGAAGCCGACCGACAGGGCGGCGAGCCAGAGCGGCGCCAGCCCGCGGGCCAGGTCGGCCGGCGCGACGCGGCCGGCGGCGACGGCGGCCGCGACCGCGACCGCGGCGACGAGGAGCGGCGGCCGCATGTCGGTCGTCGTGGCGAGGGCCAGCAGCCAGGCGATGGCGACGGCCAGGGTGGCCAGCGGGTTGGCTCGCCCGAGCGGGCTGGTCACGACGCGATCGGTCCGGGTCGGGATCGCGATCACGCCCCGCCCTCGGCGATCCGGCCACCGGCGAGGCGCACCACCCGGCCGCCGAGGTCGGCGGCAAAGCGGAGGTCGTGGGTGGCCGCGACCACCGCGGTCCCGTCCTCCACTCGCGCCCGAAGGAGGGCGAGGAGGCTCTCGTAGCCGCGGCGGTCCTGGCCGAAGGTCGGCTCGTCGAGCACGAGGAGCCCTGGCCGGCGCACCAGCTGGGAGGCCAGGGAGAGTCGCCGCTGCTCCCCGCCGGACAGGGTGAAGGGGTTCCGCGAGCCGAACCGTCCCAGGGGGAGGCCCAGCGTCGCGGCGACGTCCCCTGCCCGGACCCGCTCGTCGAGCGTCAGCCCGAGGAGCAGGTCGGACGCCACCGTGGCGCCCAGGAACGACCGCTCCGGATCCTGCGTGACGTAGCCGGCGAGGCGCGCGACCTCCCGGGGGGCGATCCGGGCCGGGTCGCGGCCGGCGACGCGGACGGTTCCGCGGGTCGGGCGCAGGAGACCCACGAGGAGGCGAGCGACGGTCGACTTGCCGCTCCCGTTGGGGCCCAGGAGCGCGACCGCGTCGCCCGGTGCGATCGCCAGGTCCAGGTCGGCCAGGACGGGGGTCCCGCGCTCGAAGGCGAAATCGACGCCCCGCAGCCTCGGCCAGCGCGGGCAGGGGCCGGGCCGATGACGTGGCGGGCAGGAGCGGAGGCAGCTCGTCCGGCAGCCAGATGCCGGCCGCCTGCAGGGCCGGGCCGTGCCGAGCCAGCAGCTCGGCGGGCGTGCCCAGCGCCAGCGTCGTCCCGTCGGCGGCCAGGGCCAGGACCAGGTCGGCGAGGGGCCAGGCAAGGTCCGCCCGGTGCTCCACCAGGACGATGGTCGCCGCCCGCGCGTCGCGGACCGCCGCCAGCCGCTCGGCGAAGGCGAGGGCCCCGGGCGGGTCGAGGTTGGCGGTCGGCTCGTCGAGGACGAGGAGGCCGGGATGGGGCGCGAAGGCGCCCGCCAGGGCCAGGCGCTGCTGCTCGCCGCCCGAGAGCCGGGCCGTCCGGCGCCGCTCGAACCCCGCGAGGCCGGCCTCCGCGAGCGCGGCCGGCACGCGGGCCCGCATCGCCGGCCGGAGCCAGGCGCGCCCCTCCAGGCCGAACGCGACGTCGTCCTCCGCACGCTCCATGACGAGCTGGCTGGAAGGGTCCTGGAAGACGACCCCGACGCGGGCGGTCAGGGCGGCGGGGTCGGTGGCCCCGACGCGCCGGCCGTCCAGGCGGAGATCCCCGTCGAGTCGCCCCGGCACGGCCCACGGCACGAGCCCGGCGATCGCCCGGGCCAGCGTGCTCTTGCCCGAGCCCGACGGCCCCACCACCAGGAGGCAGGCGCCGGGAGCCAGGTCGAACGAGACGCCGGCGACGGCGGGCTCGGCGCGACCCGGGTAGGCGACGGCGACGTCGCGGGCGACGACGGCGACGGGGCCCGCGTGGCCGCCGCCTGCGGGCGCCGCGGGATCGCTCAGGCGGCGCCGCCCGGGAAGCCCTCGAGGACGCCGGCCTGGCGCAGCGCCCGGACGAGGAAGAGCGATCCCCCGCCGACGATGACGACGGCGGAGATGGCCATCAGGACGCCGAACAGGAGGATCGTCGGCAGGTCGATCTCCGGGAAGTAGAGGACCCAGTCGTGGACCCAGGCCGCCGCGGCGGAGGCGATCGCGGCCAGGGCGAGGACCGGGAACGACCAGGCCCGGTAGAAGGTGAAGGCGAAGACGAGCTCCGCCGCGGCCCCCTGGACGAAGCCCGACAGGAGCGTGTCGGGGCCCCACTGGCTGCCGATCAGCGTCGAGACGGCGGCCGCCAGCATCTCCGCGAAGAGGGCGGCGCCCGGCTTGCGAACGATGAGCGGGGCCAGCACGGCGGGGACCAGCCAGACGGCATAGAAGAGGAAGCGGGCCGGGCCCAGGGCGGTCTCGATCGGCGACCAGGCCAGCCCCCAGGCCCAGAAGACGACCCCGAACGCCACGCCGATGACGGCCGTGACGATGATGTCGCGCGTGCGCCAGCGGGCCTCGGGAACGGCCGCGGCGGTCAGGGGTGCGGAGCTCATGGGATTCCTCCTGGAGGGTGCGTCTCGACGATCAGCAGGCGGCCGGCCCGCAGCGAGACGCGCGCCTGGGGGCCGGATCGGACGTTGGAGAGCCCGCGGGCCGGGCCGAGCCGGAGGGGCTCGTCGCGGAGCGGGAAGGCCAGGCCGTCGGTCGCGACGCCAAGGGCGTCGGTCCCGAACGGGAAGAGGGAGACGAGGTCGCCGCTGCGACCAGCGAGGAGCAGCGGAGGCGGGCCCGGCGGTGGCGTCGAGGAGCCGCACCCGGGTCGCCGCGTCCAGGAGCACGGCGCTGCGCCCGACGAGCGCGGCGTGGGCGAGCAGCCACCCGTTCGCCAGGGCGTGGTCGAAGCGGGGCCCGCCGAGGGCGCCGAGGATCGTCAGGCGCGTCGCGCCGCGGCTGACGGCCGCCAGGACCGCCAGCTCCAGGTCGGACTCGTCCTTCGCCACCGCCGCCAGCTCGACCGGGATCCCGGCCTCCCGGACGGCCGCCAGCCCCGCCGGCCCGAGCGAGTCCCCGTCGCCGACCACGAGGTCGGGTGTCAGGCCCGCCGCGAGCGCCTTCGTCGCTCCGCCGTCGGCGGCCACGACCAGGCCGGCGCCCGCGTCCCACCGCGGCCACGCCTCGTCGAGGGTGGCCCGCCGGGGCACGTCGCCGTCGCCCACGAGGAGGGCGTGCAGGTCGGGGTGGCCGCTCACGGAATCGAAACGCCTCCGGTGGATGGGACGGAGGCGTCGTCTGGACTCCCTTCGCCGGCATGACCCGGATCAGGTTCCGAGGGTCTGCGGATGGTCCCGCACTCTCAGCGCCGCCGCGGCGCTCCCCTGTCCCATTCTTCTGTTCGGCCGGTCTCCGCCCGGCGCCCGCCAAGTCTACACCCGTGAGGCGAGGAATCGGTCGACCCAGGCCGCCACGGAGGGGGCCGTCTCCACGGCCCCGGCGGCCCGCAGGGCGACCGCGTCGCCGAGGACGGAGTCGATCCCGACGCCGTGGGCGCCGGCAGCCCGCGCCATCCGCATGTCGTCGAGCGCGTCGCCGACGTAGGCGGTGCCGGCGGCGCCCGGGCCCAGGCCGAGCTCGCGGATCGCCCGGAGGAGCGGCGCGGGGTGCGGCTTCGCCTCGGGCAGGTCATCGCCGTGGACGCGGACGGGCAGGAGCCGCTCCAGCCCGTGCCGGCGCAGCTGGGCCCCCACGTTGTCGCGGTGGCCGGCGGTCACGAGGGCCAGGGGATAGCCGGCCGCGTGGAGCCGCTCCAGGGCCCCGGCGGCGCCGGGCAGCAGGTCGGCCTCGTCGCGGCCCCGGTACGCCGCCCACCAGCGGCGGCCGGCCTCCTCGATGACCTCGGCCGGCAGGCCGACCGAGCCGTAGAGGGCCCGCCAGTCAGGCGTCCAGATCCGGCAGTAGTCGTCCCATGTCAGGTGCAGCCCGAAGCCGGCGACCACCTCCTCGGTGGCCGCGTACATCAGGTGGAGGGTGTCGGCCAGGGTGCCGTCCCAGTCGAAGACGACCGCGCGCATCGTGCGAAGCGTAGACCGCGCGGCGCCGCTCGTGCCCGCGGCGCGGTGACGTGCCACCCGGCCGTCCCCGCGACCCGGGCTCCCGGCCGTGCGCGGCGGCCGATGCTAGACTCCCGGCCGTGCCCGATCCCCACGACCCCGGCGATCTCGATCCCGCCGTCCGCCGCGTCGTCGAGGCGGCGGCCCAGAAGGGCGTCGCCCTGCGCCTCGTCGTCCTCGACGCCACGACGCACACGGCCGAGGACGCGGCCCGCGCGCTGGGCGTGGAGCTGGGCCAGATCGTGAAGTCGCTCGTCTTCGTGGCGCCCCGCGCCGCGGCCGGCCACGAGCCGGTCGTCTGCCTGGTCTCCGGCACGAACCGGGTCGACCTCGCCCGCCTGGCCGCGGTCCTGGGCGAGCCGGCGATCCGGCGCGCCACCGCGCGGGAGGCGCGAGACCTCACCGGCTTCGCGATCGGGGGCATCCCGCCGGTCGGCCATGCCCAGGCCGTGCGCGTGGTGATGGATCCTGACCTGGGTCGCCATCGCGAGGTGTGGGCCGCCGCGGGCGTCGACCGCGCGGTCTTCCCGGTGTCCCCGGCGGCGCTGCGGGCGCTCACCAACGCGATCGTGGCTCCGATCGCCGCCGATGCGGCCCCGGACGATCCCGGCTCCGGGCGCCCGGCCGGGCCCGGCGCGTGACGGCGGACGCGCAGCAGGAGATCGTCGCCTTCCCCGGCGGGATCCGGGCCCGCTTCCGATGGGCGGGCAGCGGGCAGGGGGAGGCGGTCTTCGCCCTCAGCGAGGCGGGCGGCGCGCTGCACGACTACGGGACCCGGGTCTCCTCGTCGTTCGAACGACTCTGCCGGGCCGAGCTCCGGGTCGAGAGCCCGGGCGGGACCTGGGCGGCGCGGCTCGCGTCACCCATCTTCGACGCGCCGGCCGGCCTTGCCTGGGACGCGGCCGGCCTCCTGGTGGTCGCCTACGGCTTCGCGACCTATGGCCTGGAGGCGCGGACGGGCGACCTGCGCTGGCTCCACCGCTCGGGCTCGCCGCTCGTCGCCGTCCTCGGCTCGTCTCGCCTGGGGCACGTGATCGTCCAGGCCGAGGTCGAGACGTTCGCCGTCGAGGCCGACGGGACGGTCCGCTGGCGGGTGGCGCACTCGGACGTCGTGGCCGCGGCCGAGCTCGTCGGCGGCCGCCTCGTCCTCTCGAGCTACGGCGGCCTGATCAGCGCGCTGGACCCGGAGACCGGGCGCGGGATCGCCTGACCGCGGTCAGGCGAGCCCGGGCGAGCGGCGACCCCCCGCGCCGGACCTGCCGGCGGCCCGGGCGCCGAGGTGGACGGCCTGTGGACAACCCGCACCGGAGCCTTCGATTCCGTGGACGAGCACCATTGACCGGGACATCCCGGGGCCGGTAGCGTGGAGGTCGACCCGGAGGGGTCATGAGCTCGCTAATGGCGGAGGCTCCGGCCAAGGCCCACGCGACGCGGAGGTTCCTCCGGGTCGCTTGCTGCCCGGCGCTGCTACCATCCCCGGCCGTGACCCCCCTCGCCGTGATCGTCGCTGGCCTGGCCGCGATCGCGGTCGGCACGCTTCTGCTGCGGACCTACGGTCCCCGCCTGCGCGTCGGCCGCCTCCTGGCCGTGACACCGTCGGCCACCATCGACGAGGCTCGCGGGCTGGCGGCCGCCGGCGTCCGCCGCTACGTGCGCGTGGACGGCCGCCTCGACGCCGACGACGAGTTCCCGGACGAGAACGAGCGCCCGCTGGTCTTCCGGCGGCGGCGCCTGGAGACGCGCGGCGGCCGTGGCTGGCGACTCCTCGACGAGCGGCTGGAGACGGTCCCGTTTCGCGTCGGCGCGGGCCTCGAGGAGCTCGATGTCGATGGGGCGGCCCTGGACGTCGGGCTGGTGACGCTGATCCGCGAGTCCGTCGGGACGGCCGCCGAGGCCGAGCCGGCGCTGGGCCCCGGGGTGAGGCGCGGGGCTGCCTGCCGGCGCGGTGGTGCGGCTGCGGATCGAGCAGCTCTCGTCCGTGGAGCAGGCGATCGTCCTCGGCGTGCCGGTGGCCACGCCCGACGGACGGGTCGCCATGACGGCCGGCACCGGACGCCCCCTCGTCGTCTGCACGCTGGAGCGCGACGAGGCCATGCGGGTCCTCGCCGAGGGGAGCCGCGCGCGACCGCTGGCCGCGGCGGTCGCCCTTGGCGGCGGGCTCCTCGGACTCGCGGTCGGCCTCGCCTGGGCGCTCCTCGCCGGCGGGCTCAGCTGATGCGGATGACGGCCTGGCATCTTGGCGGGGCCTGGTCTGCTGGCGCTCGCGGCGCTCCTGGCCACGGCCGCCGCCGCCCTCGCCCTGGATCCGAGCGCATCGCCGGCCGCCGGCGGCGACGTGCGCACGAACCCGACAGCGCCGGGGATCGTCGGCGATCCGCTCTTCGCGATCCTCGGCGTGGCGGTGATCGGGCTCCTGGCCGTCGCCGTCACGCTGGTCGCGGTGCGCCTGACCGCCCGCCGGTAGGGCGCCGGCGAGGGTCCCGGCGCCGCGCGAGGGTCCCGGCGCCGCGCGAGCGTCCCGTGGCGCCACCGCCGGCCGGGCCGGATGGCTCTCACCCCGCCCCGGACCATTTGCCTATTGGCAAGAACTGTGAGGTCGGGGAGATTCGCTCCAGCAACCTCACCGATCCTCCATTCGGCGGTACGCTGGGCAGGGCCCACCACCGGGGTCGGGAGGACCGATAGCGCGGGGGATCATCCGATCACGCAGCTCGCCCCTCGTCCGTCCGATGCGACCCTCACGGTCACGAAGGCAGCCCGCCTCCTGGGCGTCCACCCCAACACGATCCGGACGTGGAGCGACCAGGGGCGGCTCCGCTTCTACCGCATCAACCAGCGCGGCGATCGGCGCTACCGGCTCGGCGATCTCCAGCGCTTCCTCGCGGCCGCGGAGCAGTCGGCGCCCCCGGCCGGACGCGGTCGCGGCGCCGGCGCCGCATCGGCGCGGCCGATCCCATCGATCGGCGCCCAGCTCGTCGAGCTCCGGACCCGTCCGACCGCCCGACTGGGGCCGACCGGCGGGTCGCTCGACGCGGGCGAGCTGGCCCATCCCAACCGCTCGCTGCGCCTGCTGGTCCCGGTCGACTCGGCGGTCGACCCATCGTCCTTCGCCCTGCCGCTCTCCTCGCCGCTCGACGGCGAGCGCCGCCTCGTCGAGATGGACCTGCTCGGACGGCTGGCCGACCTGATCGCGTCGGGGCAGAGCCTCGTCGAGATCGCGGGCGCAGCCGTCGACCTCCTCCACGGCCGCGCCGGCCACGAGCTCGCCTTCGTGCTCGAACGAAGGGACGGCGGCCTGGCTCCCATCGCCGCTCGCGGCGATGGCGCCGATCGCCTGAGCTGGGTGGCAGATACGGCGGGCCTCCCCGGCCTCGCCCTGGCCGCGCCGGGCCCCGTCATCGAGAGCGCGATCGCGGGCCACGACTGGCTCCTGCTGGGACAGCGCCTGCCAACGCGCCTCGCCGTCGCGATCCCGGGCGGCTCCGACCGCCCGTGGGGGGTCCTGGTCACCGCCGACGAGGCGCCCCCGGCCAGTCTCGGCGAGCTGGAGACGTTCCTCGTGGCGGTTGCCCGCCAGCTCGGTGTCGCCGTGTACGCGGACCGGCTGCGAGCCGAGACCTCCGCCCAGCTGCATCGAGCCGAGGCGCTGCGGCGGATCGCCAGCGACATCGGGGGCAAGCTCGACCTCGACCAGATCCTGGCCGGGGTGATGGATCACGCCCGCGTGCTGTTCGGCGGCGACCGGGCCGCGGTCTTCCTGCAGCGTCCTGATGGGCAGGTGAGGGCCGAGGTCGCGCGCGGCCTGTCGGACGCGTATCTCGAGGCCGTCCGCGACTTCCGGGTCCCGTCGCTCCCCGCCGAGGCTGCGGCGGCCCGGCGGCCGATGTTCGCCACCCACTATCGCGACGATCCGCGAGCCGCCGACTTCCGCTCGGCCGTCGTGCAGGAGGGGTACGACACGATCTGCGCTGCCCCGTTCACCGATGGCGACGACCTGCTCGGGGTCCTCATCGTCTACCACGACCGACCCCACGCCTGGGCCGACGAGGAGCTTGCCACCCTCGCCGGGTTCGCTGCCCAGGCCACGACCGCCATCAAGAACGCCCAGAACTACGAGCGGATGGCGACCTGGGCATCGCACCTCCAGTCGATCCAGCAGCTGGGGGCGCGCCTGGCCCGCCTCACCACCGAGAGCGAGATCGGGTCCGCGATCGCGAACGAGCTGGACCAGCTGATCGAGTACCACAACGTCCGGGTCTACCGCCTCCGACCGGACGGCTGGGTGGTCCCGGTCGCGATGCGCGGGCTCGTCGGGGAGTTCCGGGACGAGACGCCGGACCAGCTCCGCATTCGCCTCGGCGAGGGCATCACCGGGTGGGTGGCCGAGCACCGCGTCCCCCAGAATGTCCCCGACGCCGCCGCCGATCCTCGGGCCAAGACGATCCCGGGAACCGAGGAGGACCTGGACGAGTCGATGCTCCTGGCGCCCCTCGTCTTCGAGGATCGCGTCCTGGGCGTGATCGTCCTCTCCAAGCTGGGCCTGCGCCAGTTCAGCGACGACGACCTCCGGCTCCTCGTCATCTTCGCCGCCATCGCGGCCCAGGCGATCGCCAATGCCGATGCGACGGCACAGCTGCGCCAGCAGTCGGTCCGCCTCGAGCGCCGCCTCGCCGGCCAGCGGGCCCTCCTCGAGATCACCGGCTCGATCCTCGGCACGCTGGACCTGCCCACGGTCCTCGACGAGGTGGCGGACCGCCTGGCCGCGATCGTGCGCTGGGACAACATCTCCATCGAATGGGTCGATCCGGGCACGGGCGTGCTCAGGCCCCTCATGGCGCGGGGCATCCATGCCGACGAGTACATCCAGCCGTGGGAGCCCGGCGAGGAGGGGCTGGCGCCCTGGGTCCTCGCGCACGGCGAGCCGCAGCTCGTCCCCGACGAGCTCAACGACCCCCGGATCCACCAGTTCGCCTCGACGGGCGACGTGGAGGGCAGCCTGATCTGCGTGCCGCTCCGCGGTCGGGACGGCGTGCGCGGCGTGGTGTCGCTGGAGCGCCTGGGCACCGAGGAGCGCTTCGACGAGGACGACTTCGAGCTGGTCCAGCTCTTCGCCGCGCAGGCGTCCATCGCGATCCGCAACGCCGAGGCCTACCAGGCGATGGAGATCGAGGCCCAGACCGACGACCTGACCGGCCTCCTGAACCAGGGCAGCTTCGTCGAGTGGCTGGCGCGGAGCGTCGAGACGCAGGAGCACTTCGGCCTCCTGATGCTGGATCTCGACGAGTTCAAGACCGTGAACGACCGGCTGGGCCACCAGGCGGGCGACGATCTCCTGCGCGCGGTCGCCGCCGCCATCCAGGGCGCCTGCCTTCGCGACTCCGACCGCGTGTTCCGCTACGGCGGCGACGAGTTCACCGTCATCGGTCCGGCAACGGACGCGACCGGTGCACTCGTCCTCGCCGAGCGCATCCGCGACGCGACTCAACGCGATCTCCCGCGACTGGGGCCACCGGCGGGGTGGCGCCTACGTGTCGGCCTCGATCGGCGTCGCCACCTATCCCGAGTGCGGCCCGACCGCCGGCGAGGTGCTCCTCGCGGCCGACCGCGCCTGCTTCGTGGCGAAGCGCCGCGGCCGCGACCAGATCGCGACGGCCCGCGAAGGCCTGGCCCTCGCGGGCGAGCTGACCCTCCAGGCCCCGACCCCGTTCGACCCGCGGGCGACCACCGCGGGCGCCTCGGCCGAGAACGCGCCGGCGGCGGATGGTGGGGCGGCCGACGCAGCGGCATCGCGCGCACCCCGGGACCCGACCGCCTAGCATCGCGGCGTGCAACGCCGCCGCCCGCCCCTCCCACTCCTCGCCGTCGCCGCGCTGGCCTGGCTCGCGATTGCCTGTGCCCTCCCCGACGAGAGCGCCGGGCCCGCTGCCGCCGCCTCGCCGGCCGGCACGCCGGGCTCCGCGCCGGCCGCGTCCGGACCGAGCCGGCCCTTCCGCCCGACGGCGACGCCGGCCCCGACCTTCGGTACCTACACGGTGCGTGGCGGGGACACGCTGATCGCCCTCGCGAACCGCTTCGAGACGACGGAGGAGAGCCTCGCGTACTGGAACCGCGCCCGGTACCCGTCCCTCGACCCGGACTCGCCCGCGTATCGGCCGGACCGGATCGAGATCGGCTGGCAGCTGTCCTACATCCCGGGGGCCGTCGTGGACCCCGAGAACCTGCCGCCGGCGAGCGGCTCGCCGACCGACAAGGCGGGGGCCGTCGGACCCTACCCGACGCTCCCGGCCGACGGGGGCGCCGCGCTGGTCGACCGGGGTCCGGCCGGTCTGGACGGCGTCGCCCTGACGTTCGAGTACGCCGGGGGGCCCGGCGCCGGGCCCGGCGGTGCCGGCGCGATCGTGCAGTGGCTGACCGCGAGCGGCGTCCCCGCCACCGTCTTCGTGGCCGCGGCGGCGCTCGATGACCCGGACGGCGCAGCTGTCCTGCGCCGCGTTGCCGGGTCCGGCTCCGTGGTGGCCGGCCTCCTGGCGCCCGCCGCCGACGCGGCCCGACTCGCGGCGGCCCTGCGGGCGGACGACGCGGCGCTCCTGCCGGCGCTCGGCCGGTCGACCGCGCCGTTGCTTCGACCCGTAGGGGGCGATGCGGGGCCCGACGCGCTCCTGGCGGCGGGCACGGCCGGCTGGAGGTGGGCGATCGGCTGGGACGTCGACCCGGGCGACGGCTCGGCGCCGGGTGACGGAGGGCCGATCGCGGCGGACATCGTGACCCGCGTCGTGTCGCGAGCCAGCGGCGGCTCGATCGTCCGCCTCCAGCTGGGCGGTGCCCGCACGCTCGAGGCGCTGCCGGGGCTGCTGGAGGGCCTCGCGGCGGCCGGCTTGCGGGTCGTGCCGTTGGCCCAGGTGCTGGGCCCCGAGGGCGGCTAGAGGCGCCGGCTCTCGCCGATCCGGCGCAGGAACTGCTGCGTCCGCCCTCGCGGGGCGCGCCCCGAAGATCCGGTCGGGCGGCCCTCTTCGAGATTCGCGCCGCGGGCTCACGGAGGCGGCCGCCGGGGCGGCTCACGGAGGCGGCCGCCGGGGCGGGCTCACGGCGCGGGCCGTCGGGCGACGCCACTCCCGCCGCTAGACTGGGCGTCGTGCGCGTCCGCCTGCTCGAGCTCCGCCTCCTTGCCGTGGGCCTCGCCGGCCTGTGGGCGACCGTCGCCGGGCTGCTCCTGGCGGGGTACCGGCCGGGCGGCCCCGCGGACCTCCTGGTGGGCCTGGCCGCCCTGGCGCCCCTCACGGTCGCCGCGGCGGCCGTGAAGTGGCCCCCGGCCGCGCGCGGCGGCCTCGCCTTCCGCGCGATCGCCGCCCTCGGCGTCGCCACGGCGATCGTCCTCGTGCCAACGCTGGCCGGCCTGGTCCGGCAGCTCCTGGAGCGCGGCCTCCAGACGCTCCTGCCGTCGCCGGAGACGGCCTACCCATGGGCCCTCGCCATCCTCGGAACGTCGGTCTTTGCCGGCCTCGGCATCGCTCGCCGGCTCCTGGGTGCCGGAAGCGGGCGCCCCGGGCGACTCGGGGCGGCCATCGCCCTCGGGCTCGGGCTTGCCGCCGTCTGCGGGACCATGATGGCCGGGGCGACGATCGCGAACGAGCTCGCTCTCCGCGACCGACCGGCGGCCGGCTCCCGCTACGGGCCGACCGACCCGACCCTGGTCCCCCCGCTGTGCGACGCGCCCCTTGCCGGTGGCGTCACCGCCGACCTGACGCTCGACCTCGCCGGGACCGTCGACGGCCGCTCGCTGGGGGTCGCCCGGACCCGCGGCGCGCGCTCGGGGCAGGACTTCCGCTGGCTGGCCGAGGTGACGACCACGATGGACGTGGGCCTCCACGGCGCGGCGATGGTGGAGAGCCGCGGGTGGATCCGCCAGTCCGACACCCGCTGGATCGAGGTCCCCCAGGCGTCGGCGGAGGGTGAGTCGCTCGACCTCGCGGTCCTCGAGGCCGCCCTCGACCCGCTCCAGCGCACCGCGGCGGAGGACCTCGGCCTCGTCTACGTGGAGGGCGCCCGGGCCCGGCGCTGCCGCGTCGCCGTGGACGGGGCGGTCTTCCGCGCCGCGTTCCCCCAGGTCCGCTGGCTGGTGGGATCCACCGACCTCGCCAGCTGGCGGGGGGAGATCGACGCCTGGGTCTTCGCCGACGGGCAGCTCGGGCGGGCCGAAGGGCGGCTCGGCGGACCTGGGTATTCGATCGCCATGGGAGCCATCAGGGGCGAGCTCACGGCGACCCTGACGGCGACGCACCGGGGCGACGCCGTGACCATCGACCCACCCACGAACTGAGCCACGGAGGGAGCATGGATCGCTGGGACCTGCCCGGAGGCGACACGCTCGCCGGCCGCAAGCGCGACCGGGTGGCCCGCTTCTATCGCGTCGCGACGTACCTTTCGTCGCACCCCGACGGCGTCTCTCCCGACGAGCTTGCCCGCTTCCTCGGCATGTCGCGGCGGAACGCCTACCGCGACCTGAAGGCGCTCGACGAGGAGCTCGGGATTCCCGTCTGGGCCGAGGGCGGCCGCTGGGGCCTGGCCCAGGCCGCCCTGCTTCCGGCCTTCCGCCTGACCCAGGGCGAGGCGATGGCCGTCTTCCTCGCCGCCCGCCTGATGGCCAAGTACGCCGACGCCTACGATCCGGAGCTGGCCGCCGCCTTCCAGAAGCTCGGCGAGGCGCTGCCGGAGGTGCTGGGCCGCCACGTCCAGCGGACCCTCGACGTCATGGCCCACCGTCTCCCCGACCCCGAGGGCATTCGCCGACTCCACGCCCTCACCCAGGCGTGGGCGGAGCGGCGCGTCGTGGAGCTCACCTACGACCCCAGCACCTACGACCCAACGCGCGCCGCGCGCGCCGCCCGGGTCCGTCCCTACCTGATCGAGCCGTCCACGGAGACCCACGCGCTCTACCTGATCGGATGGGACGAGACCCGCGGGGCGATCAGGACCTTCAAGCTCGAGCGGATCCGCAGCCTGACGCTCACCGCCGACGTCTTCGAGGCCCCGCCCGACGGCGTGATCGAGGAGGCGCTGGAGCGGGCCTGGGGGATCATCTCGGACCAGGAGCCGGTCGAGGTGCAGCTCGCCTTCGCCCCGGCCGTCGCCCCACGCGTCGCCGAGACGACCTGGCATCCGACCCAGGTGGTCGAGCGGGAGGCCGACGGCACCCTGACGTGGCGGGCGACGGTCTCGGGCACGGTCGAGATCCGGAGCTGGATCCTCTCCTGGGGCCCCGACGTGGAGGTGCTGGCGCCGGCCGAGCTGCGCGCCGAGGTGGCGGATCTCCTCGCGGCGGCCGCCGCCCGGTATCGCTGACGCGGGAGACGCCCGGGGCCGCGCTCGGCACGAGCCGCGAACGCGCGCGGGGCGGCGCCGCGGGCGGGCCGCACCGCGCGCCGGGCGCGAGCCGCACCAGGCGTTCCCGTCAACGGTCCCACCGCGAGCCATGACCGTCGGGCCATGCGCCCCGAATGCCCGACCCCGGGTACCATGGCACTCCCCATGCAGCCTCTCCTGCCTTCGTTCGTGCGCTCCCGCGCCACCCTGGCCACGATCCTGGCGCTCGTCGTCGCGCTCGGCGCGGCCGCGAGCCAGCCGCTGCCGGCCGCGGCAGCAGGCGTCACGACGGCATCCGCCGAGGCGTCGCTGCTCGCCTGGACCAACCGCGATCGCGCCGCGCTTGGCCTCCGCCCCCTGCGATCCGATCGCCCGCTGGTCGCGATCGCCGGGACGCGGGCCGCGAACCTCGCCGGCGCCTCCACGTTCAGCCACGCGGCGGCTGGCGGCGACCTCGCCCCTGCCTTCGTCGGGGCGGGAGTCCAGTGGTACGCCTGGGGCGAGAACATCGCCCGGTGGCCGGGCGGCCTGACGAGCACGACCGTCGCCGCGATCTACATGGCCTGGCGGAGGAGCGCGTCGCACTGGGCGATGCTGATGAGCCGGACCATGAACTACGTGGGGTTCGGGGTGGCCGTCCGGGCGTCCGACGGCCAGGTCTTCGCCAGCGCGGTGTTCACCGAATCCCGCGACCACACCGCCCCCAGCGCGAGGGTCGACAGCGCCACGCGCAGCGGCACGACGATCACGTTCACGTGGCACGGCTACGACCCGCGGCTGCAGACGCACTGGGCAGGGGTCCGCGACTTCGACGTCTGGTACCGCGTGGACGGCGGGACCTGGCGCCTGATCCGGGACAACACGACGGCCACGAGCCTGCGCCTCGGGTCGCGCGCCCACGGGCATCGCTACTGGCTCATGGTCCGCGCCCGCGATCGCGCCGCCAACGTCGGCCGCTCGAGCGCCCCCCTTTCCGTCTGGGTTCCCTGACCCTCGGCCCTTCCCGGGTCGCGACGAATGCCCACAATGGCGCCATGCGTCCGGCCCGCTTTGCCGCCGTCAACCTCATCAGCGATCCGATCCACGGCTACATCGAGCTGACGAAGCGGCTCGCCCCGGGCGATGCCCGCGCGGCGGGGATGGCGCCGGAGGACGCCGCCGAGGAGGACATCCTCGACACCGCCTGGCTGCAGCGGCTGCGCCGGATCAGCCAGCTCCAGAGCGCCCGCTGGGTCTTCCCGACGGCCGAGCATTCGCGCTTCACCCACGGCCTCGGCGTCATGCACGAAGCGGGGCTCTGGGGGCGCCAGCTCTACCCCTCCCTGGTGGAGGCGCTCGCGGCGACCGAGCCGGGGATGCGGCCCCCGTCCGAGGGTCTCGTCGTGGAGACGCTGCGCGTGGCGGGGCTCCTCCACGACGTCGGACACGGCCCCTTCGCCCACTTCTTCGACGAGCACGTCCTGGCGGCCTTCCCGGCTCCCACGGACGGGCGGCGGCCCGCCGGGAAGGCCCTGACCCACGAGGACCTCTCGCAGCTGATCATCGAGCACGAGCTCGGCCCGCTGATCCGGCGCCTGCGCCGCGCCCCCGGCGACGGCATCGCGGTCCGCGACGCGTTCGCCGACGGCGAGGCGATCGACCCGGCCTGGGTGGCCTACCTGGTCGCCAAGCCACGCCTGGACGACCCGGCGATGCCCCGCTGGGTCCGCTGGCTCCAGCCGCTCCTGTCGGGCGTCTTCACGGTCGACAACCTGGACTACGTCCGGCGCGACGCCTACTTCACCGGCGTCTCGGCGGGGCCCGTGGACGCCGAGCGGCTCCGCCGTTACGCGTTCATCTCGGAGCGGGGCCTGACCCTCTACGAGCCCGGGCTGGCGGCCCTCGAGATGTTCCTGACGGCGCGCCTCTTCATGTACCAGCAGGTCTACTTCCATCGCACGGTCCGGGGGATCGACCTCGACCTCGCCGAGGTCTTCGCCCCGTCGATCCGGGCGATCTTCGGCGACGGCTCGCCGGCCGACGACCTGGGCCGCTATGCCGACCTGGACGAGTACGCCCTCCTCCACCAGGCGGCCCGCTGGGGACGCGGCGAGGACGTGGTCCTCACGCCGGCCCCGGGCGACGGCCGCGTGGCGCCGCACGTGGCGGGAATCTGGCGGCGGATCCTGCTCCGGCGGCCGCGCTGGCGCGCCGAGGCCGAGGTCCGGGCCGAGTTCGAGACAGGACCGCCCCCCGCCGACGCGGTCGCGACGCTCGGGGCGGCCGAGCCGGGGCGAGTGATCATCGACCTCGCCGTGGTCGACGCGCGCCCGAGCGCAGCCGAGGCCGACGCCCTCCTCGCCATCGCCGGGCGCGACGGCCGCCCGCCGCGCCCGCTGGCGGAGGCGCTGGGACGGCTCCCGGCCTATGCCCTGATCGGCCGCCGCTACGTCCGGGTCGATGGTGACTAGCCGCTCGACGGGGACCAGCCGCCACGGCCCGACGCTCATGGCCCGGGAGATCGCCGAGATCCCCCTCGTCGTGGAGCGGACGCTCCGCGAGAATGCCGCGGACCTGGACCAGGTGGCCCGCGCCATCGCCCGGCGGGCGCCCCGTTTCGTGCTCATCGCCGCCCGCGGGACCTCCGACCACGCCGCGATCTACGCCCGCTACCTCATCGAGACGACGCTCGGCATCCCGGCCGGCCTGGCCGCCGCGTCCGTCACCACGATCTACCGGGCGCCGCTCCGGTGGGACGACGTCCTCCTTGTCGCGGTCTCCCAGTCGGGCGCCGGGCCCGACGTGGCCGCCGTGGTGGAGGCGGCCCGGGAGGCAGGCGCGCCGACGCTCGCCATCACGAACGAGCCATCCTCCGCGCTGGCCGCGGCCGCCGAGATGGTCCTGCCCCTCCTCGCCGGCGAGGAGCGCGCGGTGGCGGCGACGAAGACGTACGTCGCCTCGCTCGCCGTGGTCGCCGGGCTCGTGGCCCGCCTGGCGGCGCCCCTCGCCGGCGGGGCCCCCTGGGCGGCTGCCGTGGCAGGCCTGCCCGACGAGCTGGCGCGGACCCTCGAGATCGGCGGGGCCTGGGTGCGCGGCCCCGGAGCCGCCTGCGTCGCCGAGCTGGCCGCCGCGGACGAGGCGCTCGTGGTGTCGCGCGGCCACAACTTCGCGACGGCGCTGGAGGTCGCCCTCAAGCTGAAGGAGACCGGCCGGATCTTCGCCGACGGCTACTCGACCGCGGACCTCCTCCATGGTCCCGTGACGGTCGCCGGCCCCGAGCTGCCGACGCTCGCCTTCCGGCCCGACGGACCGGCCGGGGTCGCCGTCGACGAGACGCTGGCCGTCGCCCGCCGCAGCGGGACCCTCCCCTGGACGGTGGGCGGCCAGGAGGTGACCGGGCGACACCACGCCCTGGTCGTCGCCGCGGGGCTTCCGGAGCCCCTCACCCCGCTCGCCTTCGTCCTGCCCGGCTTCCTCCTGGCGGAGGCGACGGCCCGGGCGCGGGGGCGCGATCCCGACGCGCCGGCGGGCCTCACGAAGGTGACGCGGACGCGCTGACGGCGGCCGGGATGCCGCGCCCGGCCCGGAGTGCCATCCTTCGCCCATGCAGCTCGCCGACTTCGCCCTGGAGCGCTACTTCGCCCGCTGGGAGTTCGCCGTCCGGCACCTCCTCTGCGCGTCCGACGTGGAGGGCTGGCCGATGGCCGAGCTCCTCGCCCTGGCCGACGACGAGACCCGGGCCGCCTGGGACGCCCTCCGCCTGGGCTACGCGGAGTCGCCCGGCCATCCGCTGCTGCGGGCCGAGATCGCCCGCCTCTACGAGGGGCTGGATCCCGACGACGTCCTGGTCTTCTCCGGCGCCGAGGAGGCGATCTTCTGCCTCCTCAACGTCCTCCTGGGCCAGGGCGACCACGCGATCGTGACCTGGCCCGGCTACCAGAGCCTCCACGAGGTCGCCCGCGCGGCCGGCGCCGAGGTGACCCTCCACGAGCTCCGCGAGGCCGACGGCTGGGCCCTCGACGTCGAGCGCCTGGTCGCCGCGATCCGCCCCGCGACCCGGGCCGTCGTGGTCAACGCCCCGCACAATCCGACGGGGATGCTGCCGACCCCCGCCGAGTGGCGGGCCCTCGGCGGAGGCGTGCCGGGGGGCCGGCGTGCGGCTCGTCGCCGACGAGGTCTACCGGTTCCTGGAGCACGACGGGCGGGCGCCCCTGGCGGCGGGGGCCGAGCTGGACCCGGCCTTCGTCTCGATCGGGGTCCTCTCCAAGTCCTTCGCCCTGGCCGGCCTCCGGATCGGCTGGCTCGCCTCGCGCGACCGGGACCTGCTCGCCCGCTGCGCGGCCTTCAAGGACTACACCACGATCTGCGCCGCGGCCCCGTCGGAGATCCTGGGGATCGTCGCCCTGCGGGCCCGCGAGATCGTCCTCGCCCGCTCGCGGGCCCTCGTCGGCGCGAACCTGGCCCGCTTCGACCTCTTCCTCGCCGAGCGACCCGCGTTCGCGACGTGGGTCCGGCCGGCCGGCGGGTCGGTCGGCTTCCCGCGCCTCGGCGCCGGCCTCGCCGCCGATCGCTTCGCCGCCGACCTCGTCGAGGCCGAGGGCGTCCTCCTCCTGCCGGGCAGCGCCTTCGGGCACGCCGGCAACCACGTGCGGGTCGGCTTGGGCCGCGAGGACTTCCCGGCTGGCCCTGGAGCGCCTCGCCGCGTACCTCGAGGCGCGGGCGATCGCCTGACGCCGTCACCCGGTCGGCAACGCCGCGACGGGCCGCAGGTCCGCCGCCCGGTCCCAGGTCGCCGGGTCGAAGAGCTCCGGGCGATGGGTCAGGACGATCACCGTCCGGCCGCGGGCCGCCGCCGCGACGTCGGCCACGAAGGCGCGCGCGGTGGGCTCGTCGAGATGCTCCGTCGGCTCGTCGAGGACGAGGACCCGGACGTCGGCGAGGAGGGCGCGGGCGAGCGCCAGCCGCTGGCGCTGGCCGCCGGACAGGCGCGCGCCGTGCTCGCCCACCGCCGTGGCGAGGCCGTCGGGGAGCGATCCCACCCAGTCCAACAGCTGGGCCTCGGCCAGGGCTCCGCGCAGCTCCTCGTCGGACGCGCCCGGGCGGGCGAGGCGCAGGTTGTCGGCGATCGTCGCGTCGAAGACGTGGGGGTCCTGCTCGCACAGGCCCACGGCGCGCCTGACGTCGTCTCCGGCGAGGGTCCGCAGCTCGGTCGCCCCCGCCTCGCCGGCAAGCTCCAGCGTGCCGGCGGCGGGGTCCATGAAGCGCAGGCACGCGGCGGCGAACGTGCTCTTGCCGGCGCCGCTGGGCCCCGTGATGAGGACCCTGCCGCCGGCCGGGACGTCCAGGTCGAGGGCCGCCAGGGCGTCCCGTCCCGACCCCGGGTAGCGGAGCACCAGGCCGCGGGCCCGAAGGCCCAGCGGGCCGCCGGGCACCATCGCCGGCGCGGCGGGGTCCGGGACCGGGTCGGGGCGGTCCAGCACCTCGACGACGCGGCGGGCCGACGCCGCCAGGCCGGGCAGCTGGCGCGCGGCCGGGACGAGGGGTGCGATCACCTCGTGGACGGCGATGGGGGTCAGGGCGACGACGGCGAGGAGGACCCCGGCGAGGGAGCCGTCGCGGACCGCGACGATCCCGAGGAGGAGCGCCAGCCACGTCGAGGCGCCGGCGGCCAGGCCGGCGACCAGGCCGCCGACGCCGGCACCCGCGGCCACGCGCCGCTCGGCCGCGGTCAGCCGCGCGTCGATCCCCTCGATGTGGGCGATCGCCCGCGGTGCGGCGCCGCTCGCGAGCAGCTCCGGCGCGCCGCGCAGGAGGTCCACGGCGGCGTCGGCGAGCGCCCCGCGGGCGGGGGCGATGGCGCTCTCCGCTCGCCGGGCGACAGCCGCGGCGGCGAGCGGCGCACCCACCGCGGCGACCGCGATCGCCGCACCCAGGACGACGCCGGCGCCGGGCACCAGCGACCCCACCAGGAGCACGGCGCCGGCGGCGACGAGCCCGGCCGCGAGGTACGGCAGGAGGACGCGCAGCCACAGGTCGGCGAGCACGTCGACATCGCCGACGAGCCTGGCCAGGAGGTCGCCGGCCCGGAGCTCGACCAGGCCGGCCGGGGCGAGGCGGGCCAGGCGGGCGTAGACGTCCGCCCGCAGCTCCCCCAGGACCCGGAACGCGGCGTCGTGCGCGGCCAGTCGCTCGGCGTAGCGGAGGACGCCGCGGCTGATGCCGAACGCGCGGACGGCGGTCACCGCCACGAGCAGCACCAGGACCGGCGGTTGCTCCGCCGCGCGGGAGATCAGCCAGGCGGACGTCGAGGCCAGGCCGATCGCCGCGATCGCGGATCCCACGCCCGCCAGGACCGCGAGGGCAAGGCGACCGGACACCGGGCGGCCGAGGCGCGCGATGCGGACGAGGGGCGTCATGCCGCTCCCTCCGCGACGGCGGCCCACGCCACCGCCACCGCGCGGTCGGCAAGCGCGGCGGCGGCCGGCCGGTGGGCGACAAGGAGCACCGCCGCCCCTTCGCGGGCCGCCCGGGCGACCGCCGCGAGGACCGCCGCCTCCGCGACCTCGTCGAGGCCCGCCGTCGGCTCGTCGAGGAGCAGGAGCGGGGATCCGCGGAGCAGCGCCCGGGCAACGCCGATCCGGCGCCGCTGCCCGCTGGAGAGGCCCGCGCCGCGCTCCCCGAGGACCAGGCTGGGGCTGACGTCGCCCAGGCCCACCTCGGCGAGCCCCGCGGCGATGGCGGCGTCCGACGCGCCGGGAGCGACGAGGCGAATGTTGTCGGCGACGCTCCCCGGGACCAGGAATGGGTCCTGGGGGACCCAGGCGATGGCGGCCCGCCAGCGGTCGCCATCGAGGTCCCGCACGTCGATCGCGGTCCCGTCGGCCTCCTCCACGAGGATCTGCCCGGCGCTCGGCTCCACCAGCCCCAGGACCGCGGCCAGGAGCGTGCTCTTGCCGGCCCCGCTGGGCCCCGTCAGCGCCACGACCTCGCCGGGCCGCACGGCGAGCGAGAGCCGGGCCGGGGCCGCCATGTCGCGGCCGGGCTGGAGGACGCTCACCCCGTCCACGACCAGGCGCCCGCCGCGGAGCTCGGGCATCGCCGTCCGCCCCCCGCCGGGCAGCGGCGGGGTGTCGATGATCTCGAAGGCCTTCGCCGCGGCGGTCCGCCCCTCCTCGCTGGCGTGGAACTCGGCGCCCAGCCGCCGCAGCGGGAGGTACGCCTCGGGGGCCAGGACGAGGGCGAAGAGGCCGACCTCCAGGGCCATCCCGCCCGTCGCCAGGCGGAGGCCGATCCCCACCGCCACCAGGGCCACCGAGATCGTGGCGAGCAGCTCGAGGACCAGCGCCGAGAGGAAGGCGACCCGGAGCGTCCCCATCGTCTCGACGCGGTAGGCGTCGGTGGCGCGCCGCAGGATCGCGACCTGGGCGTCCGCGCGGCCGTAGGCGCGGAGCGTCGGCAGCCCGGCGACCACGTCGAGGAAGCGGTGGGCCAGGCGGGAGAGGGCGGCCCAGCGTCGGCGACGGCGCGCCTCCGACATCCGCCCGACGAGGACCATGAAGACGGGGATGAGGGGCACGGTCAGCAGGACCGTCAGCGCCGCGACCAGGTCGGCCGTCGCCAGGCAGACGATGACGACGAGGGGCACGATCACCGCGAGCGCCAGCTGGGGCAGGTAGCGGGCGAAGTAGCCGTCGAGCGCGTCGAGGCCGCGCGTCGCCAGCAGGGCGACTTCCCCACTCCGCGCCTCGGACGCCCAGCGCGGGCCCAGGGCCACGGTTCTCGCCAGGAGCCGCCGGCGGAGGTCCGACTTCACGACCCCGCTGATCCGCTGGGCGACGATCTCGGCGACCCACGAGAGGAGGGCCCGCGCGGCAAGCACCGCGGCGAGGGCCGCGAGCGGCGGGCCCAGCTGCGGCAGCCCTTCGCCGCCGAGAAACCCGCCCGAGATCGAGCGCGCCAGCAGCCAGGCCTGGGCGACGGCAAGCCCCGCGCCCAGGGCGCCGATCGCGATCGCGGCGGCGAGGGCGACCGCGGCCAGCCGCCCGGAGGCCAGGAGCCGCCGGTCAACCGGGGTCATGCACGGCCGGGGGACGCGGCCATGGGCTCAGGGCTCGACGATCGCCGGCGGAGCCGACACCCGCCTGCGGAAGACCCAGTAGGTCCATCCCTGGTAGAGCAGGACGAGGGGAACGAAGATCACGCCGACCACGGTCATGATCGTGAGCGTGTAGTCGGTCGACGACGCGTTGTCCACGGTCAGGCTGAACGCCGGGTCCGTCGACGACGGCATCACGTTGGGGTAGAGGGCAACGAACAGGGTGATCACGGCGAGGGCGATCGTGACTCCCGTGCCCAGGAACGCCCAGCCCTCGTGGCGGAGGCGGTTGGCGAGGATGCCCCCCAGCAGCGCCGCGGCGGCGAGCACGGTGGTCGCCAGGGCGGCGGGATTGCCGCGGAGGAGGAGGGTCCAGCCGAGGAAGAGCACGGCGGCCAGCGCCGCGGCAAGGCCAACGTAGCCGGCGATCCGGTTGGCCCGCTCGCGCACGCCGCCCTCGGTCTTGAGGGCCAGGAAATGGGCGCCGTGGGTGACGAACAGGAGGAGCGTCGTCACCCCGCCCAGCAGGGCGTAGGGGTTGAGGAGGGTGAAGAACGTCCCCGTGAACTCCTTGTCGGCGTCGATGGGCACGCCCTGCACGATGTTCCCGAAGGCCACGCCCCACAGGAGGGCGGGCACGAACGAGCCGATCGCGACGGCCCAGTCCCAGCGCGTCCGCCAGGCGAGGCCGGGGTGCTTGTTGCGGTACTCGATGGCGATGCCCCGGACGATGATCGCCACGAGGATCGCGAAGAGGGCCACGTAGAACCCCGAGAAGAGGGTTGCGTACCACTCGGGGAAGGCGGCAAAGGTCGCCCCGCCGGCGACGATGAGCCAGACCTCGTTGCCGTCCCAGACCGGGCCGATGGTCCGCAGCATCGCCCGCCGCTCGGGCTCCGTGCGACCGATGACCGGCAGGAGGATGCCGACCCCGAAGTCGAACCCCTCGAGGAAGAGGTAGCCGACCCAGAGGACGGCGATGAGAACGAACCAGATCGTCGTGAGCTCCATCACCCGTGCCCCCTAGTACCCGAGGGCGAGCTCGGGCTCGCCGTCATCGTGGATCCCGGCGGTCGGGTCCGCGTCGGGGAGGCCGGCCCGGATCTGGCGGAGGAGGAGGCCCACCTCGACGACGGCAAGGACGCCGTAGAGGACGGTGAAGCCGACCAGGGTCAGGCCCACCTCGGCGGCCGAGGTCGACGGCGACACCCCCAGCGAGGTCGTCATCAATCCCCAGACAACCCACGGCTGGCGCCCCATCTCGGTGAAGATCCAGCCCAGCGAGTTGGCCGCGAGCGGCAGGAGCGGCAGCAGGACCGCGATCATGACCACGCCGCGGCTCGGGAGACGGCCCTTCCGCATCGACCACAGGAACCAGGCCGCCGCCAGCGCCGCCAGCGTCCCCGCCCCGATCATGAGGCGGAAGGTCCAGTAGGTGACCGGGATGTTCGGGGTGTAGTCACCCGCCCCGAACGCCTGCTCGTACTGCCCCTGGAGGTCGTTGATCCCCTCCACCCGGCCGTTGAAGTCGGCCGTGGCGAGGAACGAAAGCAGGTTCGGGATGCGGATCGAGAGGATCTCCTTCGAGCCGTCGAGCGACCCGATCGTGAAGATGGAGAACGAGGCCGGCTGCGACGTCTCGTAGAGGGCCTCGGCGGCGGCCATCTTCATCGGCTGCTGCTCGGTCATGATCCGGGCCTGGGCATCGCCGGTGATCGCCACCAGGAGGCCCGAGACCACGAGCATCCAGGCCCCCACCTTCGCGGCGCTCCGGAAGGCGGGCGCGTCGATTCCCGGGTGGCGCACGAGGCGCCACATCGCGACGCCGGCCACGAAGGCGCCGCCGGCCATGAAGGCGGCGGGGATCGTGTGGACCAGGGTGATGAGAGCCGTGGAGTTCAGGAGGACGGCCATGATGTCCGTCAGCTCGGCCCGCCCGGCGGCCTCGTTGAACGTGAAGCCGACGGGGTGCTGCATCCACGAGTTCGCGGCCAGGATGAAGTAGGCCGAGAGCACGGTCCCGATCGCGACGATCCAGATCGTGGCGAGGTGGACCTTCTTCGGCAGGCGATCCCAGCCGAAGATCCAGAGTCCCAGGAAGGTCGCCTCCAGGAAGAAGGCCAGGAGGCCCTCGATCGCGAGGGGCGCCCCGAAGATGTCACCGACGAAGCGGCTGTAGTCGCTCCAGTTCATGCCGAACTGGAACTCCTGGACGATGCCGGTCACGATGCCGAGCGCGTAGTTGATGAGGAAGAGCTGCCCGATGAACTTCGTGAGGCGGAGGTGCTTCTCGTTCCCCGTCCGGACCCAGGCCGTCTGGAAGCCGGCCACGATGAAGGCCAGCGAGATCGTCAGGGGGACGAAGAGGAAGTGGTAGACGGTCGTGATGCCAAACTGCCACCGCGCGAGCATCAGGGGGTCCACGAAGCAGCCACCTCCGGGAGCGTCTGGATCATGGCCAAGCGTGCCGGGCGACGGCCCGACCGTGACCGGCCGAACGTCCCGAAGGCGGGTGCCCAGTGGCGACCGTACCGGGACCCGGTCTCACGTCGTGCCCCGCGGCACGCGCCGTCAGGTCAGGTCGGGCCGGGATCGGCGATCTCCACCCCGTCGCCCTCGAAGGCGGCGATGGCAGCCCGGTACTCCTCGGGGATCGGGATCGGGCGTCGCGTGACCACGTCCACGAGGACGAGCGTCATCCGCGCGGTGCACATCAGCCGGTCGTCGTCGACCCGGTAGGCGGCGCACTCCGTCGCGACGCTCGTGCGCCCGATCCGCGTGGTGCGGACGAAGACCTCCAGCAGGTCGTCGAAGCGGGCAGGGGCGTCGTACTCCACCTCCAGGGCCCGCATCACGAACTCGCGCTCCCCGAGCCAGTAGCCGACGAGGCCCAGGTGGCGGAGGTACTCCAGCCGCGAGTTGTCGAAGTAGGGCAGGTAGCGGCCGTAGTAGACGACGCCCTGGGCGTCCGTGTCGGAGAACCAGACGCGGGCCAGCGCCGCGTAGCGATAGGGCGGGTGGCGGTCGGAGAGGCGCCCGGTCTCGAGGTTCGTCACCGGGGGATCGTACGCTC
This sequence comes from uncultured Chloroflexia bacterium, assembly GCA_963827965.1. Lineage (GTDB taxonomy): Bacteria > Chloroflexota > Limnocylindria > Limnocylindrales > CSP1-4 > CTSoil-043. The sequence continues at coordinate 41,866 of CAWHCW010000003.1, forward strand.
CGCGGACCGTTGAGCGATGGCCTGTCTGATCGGCCGATACCTCGTCCAGCGGCGACACCCGGTCCAGCGGCCGACACCCCGTCCGCCGGCCGACACCCCGTTCGCCGGCCGACACCCCGTCCGCCGGCCGACACCCCGTCCAAATCGATGCCCGTGGCTGCATCACCCGCGCATCAGAGCGGCGGACAGGGCACCCGGGCCCGCAGAGACCTGTTCGGCCAACCCACGTGACACCCAGCCGGTTCGGACAACGGACCTGACATGTCGGGGCCCGATGCTCGCTCGTCTGGCAGGCCCGTTGGCGAGAAGGCGATGGTTCGAGCTCAGGTGACCTGCCGAGCCGCGGCTTCGCCGGGCAACCGAGCACGAAGACCCCGCGTTCGGCCAACCCGGCCGGCATCGCGGGACCTCCGAGCCTGCCGACACCTCCCTGCCGACGACCGCGGCCGCGTCCGCTCCGCGCTGCGCTACCATGCGGCC
>CAWHCW010000004.1:0-173038 GCA_963827965.1 uncultured Chloroflexia bacterium
CGGCGGCGCCGACTTCTTCGGCGGCCGCGGATCGATCATCGGGACCGGCTCCTGGGGGTGCTGATTGTGACGATTGTCGCGAACGTCCTCGTCCTCCTGAACATCAGTTCCCTCTGGGGTGGAACAGCGCAAGGGCTGATCATCATCGCGGCTCTGCTGCTGCAGTGGGGAAAGCAGCGATGAGCGACTTCGTCACGGCGGTCGGACTGAAGAAGAGCTTTGGCGCGACGCATGCGCTCGCCGGTGTTGAGATCGACCTACGCCTGGGCGAAATTCACGGCCTCATCGGAGAGAACGGCGCGGGCAAGTCCACGCTCGTCCGGATCCTAAGTGGCGCGATCCGACCCGACAGTGGATCGATTGAGATCGACGGATCAAGAGTCGAGATTCAGGATCCCGCTGAGGCGCAGCGCCTCGGCATCGCTGTGATCCATCAGGAAGTCCGAGGGGTCCCGGCGCTCGATGTCACGCGAAACATCGCGTTGGGCCGTGAGCCCCGATCGCAAATCGCCGGCTGGGTGGACTGGCGCGCCGCACGACGTGAGGCAGTCGAGGCGTTGGCGCGAGTGGGGCTCGAGGTGTCTCCTGACTCATTGCTCGAGACCCTTGGTCTCGCAGAACGGCAGCTCGTGGCGATCAGCCAGCGCCCGTAGCCCGGCAGAGCCCGTCTGCTCATCATCGGATCAGCCGAGCTTCTGCGCTTTCGGCTCGTGGATACGGCGCCGGTTGTTCGAGCTTATGCGGGGATTGGCAGGGGCCCGCGTGACCCTGCTCATCGTGTCCCATCGGCTCCCAGGAGGTCACGGCGATGGCCGATCGGGTCACCGTGCTCGCGATCGTCGGCTGATCGGCACGGTATCGCCGCGCGAGGTCGCCCCTCGCGAGTTCGTGTCGATGATGGTCGGCAGGGGACCTGCGGCAGCCAGGCAGCCCGCCGTGTCGACGCCGCGTCGGACGCCCCCGTCCTCCGGGTGGAGCGGTATGAGTAGCCCCGCCCGTCAACGATGTCAGTCTCGACCTTTGGAGGGGCGAGATTTCGGCTCGCCGGGCGGCTCGGGTCTGGAACCCTCGAGGTCGGCCAGCTCTCGCTGGTGTCAGGCCCGTGCGTCGCGGCCGAATCATCGTTGACGGGACACCTTGCTTCCATCCGTCGTCCCCGCGATACGGCCCAGCACGGGATCGCCCTTGTGCCGGAAGACCGACGACGGCACGGCCTCGTGTCGCAGATGACCGTTGCCGCGATGTCGCTGCCGCGGTTTTCTCGTTCAGCCGATGGGCCTGCTGCCGCTCGGCGAGATCCCGACGGTCACGTTGAAGTTCGTCGACCTGCTGCACATCCGGTTCGTTCACCCGGCCCGAGCGTTTCGTCGCTGAGCGGCGGCAACCGGCAGGAGGTGGTGATGGCCCGCTCGCTCGGCACCAGGGCGGAAGTGCTCGTCCTCGACGAGCCCACGCGCGGCGTCGACGTCGGTGTCGAAAGCAGGATGTCTATGGTGCGCTGCAACGCTCGCTCGGACGGCGTCACGATCCTCATCGCCTCGACCGACGTGCCGGAGCTCGTCGCGCTTTGTGACCGGGTCCTCGTCATGCGCGACGGGGTCGTCGCCGCGACGCTTGAGGGCGAGCACGCTCACCGAGCGCAGTGTCGTTGCCGAGGTCACCGGGCCGCCGCCAGCGAGTCCACCGGAGGTCCAGTCTGACGACACCACGCCGGGAGGCGGCCTTCGGCCACTTCGTCCGCCGACAGGTTTCAGGCCCTCATCCTCGTTCTTCGCATTGGGGTTCGTCAGCGTCACGTTCCAGATCGCGTCAGGCGGACAGTTCCTCTCGCCGCTGAACCTGCAAACGGTGGCATTCCAGTCGGCGTTCATCGCGGTTCTCGCCTTCGGGATGTCGGTCGCGTTCATCAGTGGCGGGATCGATCTCTCCATGGGATCGGTCGGCGCGCTGGCGGGCGCGGTCGGTGCTTGGCTGGTTATCCGCGACTATGGGGCCTGGGCGATCGTCGGCGTGATCGGTGTCGGGCTCGTCGCGGGCGTCGCGAACGCGCTGCTCATCGCCAAGGGCCGCCTTCCCGTTCATGGCAACCCTGGCGACGGGAGCGATTGCGCGAAGTCTCGTGCTCGTGGTAACGAACGCCCAGGCAATTGCCGGGTTTCCCACCTGGTTTGTCTTCCTTGGGTCCGCCTTCCTGGGCCCCATCGGAATCTCGGTGATCGTCGCTGCCCTGGTCTTCGTCGTCGTCGCCGTGATCCTCAGCCGCACGCGCACCGGAGCCCACATCTATGCGATTGGAGGGGACCCCGAGGTTGCACGGCTAGCCGGCGTTTCGCTGCTCCGAACAACGTTGGCGGTCTACCTGATCAGCGGGCTCGCGGCAGCGCTGTATGGCCTCATGATCACGGGCTTCCTCCAGTCAGCTCACTCGCTCGCGGGGGTGGGGGTGGAGCTGAATGCCGTCGCTGCTGCGGCGCTTGGCGGCGTCAGCCTCTACGGAGGGCGAGGGCGGCTCCCCAACGTGATCCTCGGGGCACTCCTGATTGGCGTGATTGCCAACGGCCTGAACGTGGCCGCCGTCAACGCATATCTCCAGCAAGTTGTGACCGGCGTGGTCTTGGTGGTTGCCGTGGCGGCTGACGTGCTGTCGAGGAACCGACGCGTGAAGGCGGCGGCTGCCAACGCGAAGGGCTGACACGTGACAAGAACCCCGAGGAGGTGGCACACGAAGGCAGAAACCAGCAGGCCCGCGATGGTTCCAGGCATGTCCCGAGGAGGAGCTCGACGATGACAAGGTTCGCAGGCGCACGCCGAATGGCGGGTGCCGCCGTGGCGGTCATGTTCGTGGCCAGCGCGTGCGGCTCGGCTGCCACATCCGCGCCGGCCACGCCGGCCACAGCGGCTCCCGCAACCGCCGCTCCAAGTACGGCGCCGACTGAGAACAAGACCATTGGAATGGTCGTGCCGACGCTCAACAACCCATTCTTCGTGACGGTCGCCGACGCGGCGAAGAAGACGGCGGAAGCTGCCGGGTACACGGTCACGACGCTCGATGCGGAAATGACCCCGGTAAGCAGCTCACGCAGGCACAGGATCTGATCTCCAAAAACCCGGCCTGCCTGCTCTTCGACCCGGTCGACTCGGACGTCATCTCCCCAGCAGTTGAGGCGGCGAACGCGGCAGGCATCCCCGTGTCGGCCATCGACCGGATGCCGTCGAAGGGGACGATCATTGCCTACGCCTCGGCCGACAACCTGAAAGTCGGCGAGGCCATAGGCAAGTTCATCGTCGACTACCTCAAGGGCAAGGGCAACGTCGTCATCCTCGAGGGCATCGTTGGGTCGGCATCAGCCCATGACCGGACCCTTGGGTTCCGAAACATGATCCAGGGGACGGAGGTCAAGGAGCTCGCGCTGCAGTCGGCGGCCTACGATCGGGCCAAGGCTGTGGACGTGACACAGAATCTCCTTACCGCCTACGACAATATCGACCTGATCTACGCGGAAAACGACGAGATGGCCCTCGGTGCCATGACGGCCCTCGAGGCAACCGGCAGGCAGATCCCGGTCGTCGGGATCGACGCAATCCCGGACGCAATCGCAGCGATCGAGGCCGGCACGCTCCTTGCGACCGTGTCCATCCACCCCGACCTCTATGGGGAATACGGGATGCAGGCGTGCTTGGACGCGCTCGCTGGCGGAACTTGCCGAGGCTGATCGAGTCGTCCGGCCCGAGGTTGTGACCAAGGAGAACGTGAGCCAGTTCAAGTAGCCGTCGCGGCGGGCGGCCTGCGATCGCGGGCCGCCGTCGCGTGTCTCGTCCGTCGTTCCCCGGGCGCTCGTGCGCGCCCTTCCGACCTGCGACCCCTGGTCGGCTCAGGTGCCCGGGAATCGGCTGGCCCAAACCCATTCGTCGTGCGCCCCCACCACCCAGGGCAGGGGGTCCCGCGGGAGGATTGCACGTGGTTGCTGCTGAGGGTCAAATCGATCGCTACTGGCGAGGGCTTATCGACATCGGCCCGCGTTTCCAGGGGACTGAGGGAGCGGACACTGCCGCGGCACTGATCGCTGCCGAGCTGCGTTCGCTCGGACTGTCTCCGGTCCTGGGAATCCTCGATTACCCCGGCTGGACCCGGGAGCCGGATCTAGGCTGACACTCGTCGGGTCGCCGGAGCGGGCGATCCAGTCGTACCCGATGTTGTGGTCGGCCGCGCCACGAAAGAGCGGTCTGGGCGGGTTGAGTCGCTCGGCCTGCAGACCGTTTGGGGCGGCATGTACAGCTGGCGGAAGTTCGCCATTCTCGCCGGCGAGGAAATTGTCGCCTACGTGTGCGGCAGGCCTGACGGCGTGGCGATCCCCGAGCCCATCGCGCCGGGCTCGGATCCAGCGGTCCCGCATGTGGTGATCGGCCGCGAGGATCTGGCCGTGCTCGAGGGCCTTCTCGAGGACGGGGCAACGGTGGAGGCCCGAAATCGACGTCGACGCCCACGCGACTGGTCCGGCGACTGGACTCAACGTGCGATGTCGGTTGGGAGAGGGGCCCGTCCAGGTCGTCGTGTGCGCGCACTATGACACCGTCTGGTCGACCGTCGGGGCATATGACAACGCCAGCGGCGTGGCCGCCGTGCTCGAGCTCGCGTCCCGCCTCTCACGGGAGGGTCCGCCGAGTGCCGTGGAGCTCGTCCTCTTTGGGGGTGAGGAGTGGCACCTCGCTGGTTCGAAGAGTTACGTGGCCGCCCATGGTCCCGATTTGGGCGGTATCAGGGCAGCCCTGTGTTTCGATGGGATCGGCCGCGGGGACGAGTGCGAGGTCTGGATTGGGCCTGAGCGCTTCGAGTGGGTCGTGATGCACGCGCTGCGGCGCTTCCAGAGCGCCAGGGAAGACCGCCAGGTGCGTTTCCTGTCGAAGTGTCCACCCCCGCCCGGATCGGATCACGCTTCGTTCTATGAGGCGGGTCTGCCGGTGGCGGAGATCACGTTCAACGATCTCGAACTCCTCCACCGGCCCGAGGACGTCCCGAACGAGTCCAGCCGTCGCAACATCGACTACATGGCCGATCTGGCCACCTTCCTCGTCCGTGAGCTTGCGGGTGGCCCGTCGTGGATGGGCTGAGGCATCTCGTCGATCGGGAGGTCCTTACCGACTTTCTGACACGCTTCGTCCAGGAGCGCTCTCCTGGTCCGAAGGTGGGTCCCGTCGACGTCGCCGGCGCCCAGCACTGGCTGGCCACCCAGCTCGCGTCGTTTGGCGTCTTCGATGAGATCGATGTCTGGGAGGTGGAGCCCGGCCAACCGAATGTCGTGGCCGTGTGCCGAGGAGCTGGAGGCGGGCCCGGGCTCATGTTTCACGGTCACACCGACGTGGTGCCGGTGACCGACGCCCAAGCCACCCAGTGGACGGGAGACCCATGGAGCGGCGAAGTCCGCGACGGGGCGGTTTGGGGTCGAGGGGCGTCGGACATGAAGGGGGGCTTGGCGGCTGCCATCTGTGCGGTGCGCTTCCTGCGCGAGGCGGGTGTGCGGCCTCTCGGCGATGTGCTGGTTGCGGCAAACATCGGGGAGGAATACGTTCGCCCCGAGATCGGCGTGCTCAGCGTCCTCGACCACGGCTACCGTGCCGACCTGATCATTGACTGCGAACCTACCGAGCTCGAGATCTGCCCCGTTGCTGTGGGCTGGTTCATGTTTCGTCTCGAGGTGTACGGACGGGCAATTCACCCGGCCGCCCGCCACAAGACCCTCCATCCGAGTTCGGATCCGACCGCCCCGCCGGGCGTGGATGCGATTGAGTTGATGACGCGGTACATGCGGGCCTTTGAGGATCTCAATCGTGTCTGGGGCCTCTACCACCACCACCCGCTAACACCACCCGGCACGTCGAATATCGGGCCCATCGAGATCCACGGAGGTTCCGCCGCAGCGGCGGTGCCTGAGCTCTGCGAGGCCACCTTCGTCGTGGTCGTGTCGCCCGGCCGCAGCTCACTCGAGCTGGTCGAGGATGTGCGCAACGCCATCGCGCGGGTCACCCAGGCCGATCCATGGCTGATCGCACATCCGCCGCTGTTGGAGCTGCCAGTCCTAGACCCGCTCATCTATGAGCCAATGGATGTGGCGATCACGGACCGGCGCGTGCAGGCGGTGTACCGCGCAGCCACGAAGGCGCTAGGCGTCGCGACGATCGGATGCCAGACCGCTCCTTCGGACGCAAACATCATGACGGCACACGGCGAGACAGTGCTGTCCTGCGGCCCAGGAGGGCAGTCGTTCAACGTTCACGGCACTAATGAGTTCGTGCCCATCGCCAACCTGGTCGATGCCACGGCGATCTACATGGCAGTGATCGAGGAGTGGTGCGGGACGGACCAGTCACTGGAGGCATGGTCATGAGCGGGCCGAAACGGGTACTCCTCGCGGGGGAGACATGGGTCTCCTACGGCGTCCATCTCAAGGGCTTCGCCGCATACTCGACCGGCGAGTACGCCGAGGGCATGGCCGAATTCGTGGCCGCGCTGACGCATGCCGGACACCAGGTCGCGCACATTCCGAACCATCTCGCGACCACTCAGTTCCCCGCGTCGCGGGAGGAGTTGGCGGCTTACGACGTAGTCATTCTCAGCGACCTCCCAGCCGACACCCTGCTCCTCCACCCGGACACGTTCGTGCGCGGCCTCAGAACCCCCGATCGACTGGCACTGCTCGCTGATTGGATTGCGGACGGCGGCGGGTTCCTGATGATGGGCGGCTACATGTCGTTTTCCGGTTTTGAGGGGAAGGCCCGGTACCAGAACACCGCCCTCGCGGATGTCCTCCCGGTCCAGATGCTCGGCTACGACGACCGGATTGAACTGCCGGCGGGTGTCTCTCCGCGCGTCATCTCGAGACACGCCGTTGTCGAAGGACTCCAGGAGGAATGGCCGTATCTACTTGGCTATAACCGCCTTGTGGCGAAGCCCGGCGCGGAGGTCCTCGCGAGATGCGGCGACGACCCCTTGCTCGTTCTGGGACATCACGGAAGAGGACGCGTCGCGGCGTTCGCCTCCGATTGCTCGCCTCACTGGGGCAGCCCCCAATTCATGGCTTGGCCCGGCTACGAGACTCTCTGGGATCGCCTGACGGGGTGGTTGGCGGGATGAGCCCCGCGACTCGTTGGTTGGCCATCACGCTGTTCAATCTGCGCCCAGGAGCGAGCGTCGAGAGCTACCGGCAGTACACGCGAACGTTTGTCCGGCCCGGTATGCGTGCCATGCCATCGGTACTCGGATTCCGCGATTTCGAGGGTCTCCAGCTTCTCGATGGATCCGCCTCTCCGTGGGGCCTCGTGGAGGTGATCGAGATCAGTTCGCCGGAAGAGTTCGTGCGCGACAACGAGTCGATGCCTGGCAAGGCTGTCGCGGACGATTGGGCGACGTGGGTCGAGGACTTCAGGGTCGTCGTATGTAGGGACCTGCTGTGAGCGCCCCGTGGATCTGGGTCGTCGGCAGCACGATGGTCGATATGGTCACGTACGCGTCCCGCGTGCCGACCGCCGGCGAGACCATCGTCGGGAGCCGCTTTGAGCTCGGATTCGGAGGCAAGGGAGCGAACCAGGCCGTGATGCTTGCGCGCCTGGGCGCGAGGGTCGGCATGGTGAATTGCCTCGGCACCGATGTCTTCGCCCCGATGACGATCGACAACTTCGTGGCCGAAGGCATCGACGTCACGCATGTGCGGCAGACACCCGGTCTCAGCTCGGGCGTCGCGCCGATCTGGGTCGAACCCAATGGCACAAACCGGATCATCATCGTCGGGGGGGCGAACGCTTCGGTCACTCCCGACATGGCCCGCGACGCCATCGATGGGGCGGCTCGCGTCGACCTCGTCGTCGGCCAGCTCGAGATTCCCCAGGGCGCCACGAAGGCCGCCTTCAAGGCGGCTCGCCAGCGTGGGGCGCGGACGCTGCTAAACCCGGCCCCCGCCGCCGCGCTCGACCCCGGACTACTGACCGTTTCGGACTGGGTCGTGCCTAACGAGATCGAGTTCACTTCCCTTGCGGAGCAGGTTGTCGGGCGCGGCGGTGATCCCTTGGACGGGGCCCTTGTGCGCGCGGTCGAGGAGGCGCTCGGCTCCCGGCTCCTGATCACCCTGGGTGCGCGTGGCGCCCTATACCGGTCCGCGCACGATGAGGCCATCGTGGTTGCCCCGCCGCAGGTGGACGCGGTCGATACCACCGGTGCTGGTGACGCGTTCGTTGGCGCGTTCGCCTTCGGGCTCGCGATGGGATTCGACGAGTTGACGGCCGTGCGGCTGGGCTGCGCCTGCGCCGCAGCCAGCGTTACCCGGCCGGGAACCCAGAAGTCCTTCCCCCGCCTGGCGGATCTCGAGCCCGCGCTGGAGTGGGCAGGAATCACCTCCCTGTCGGGGAGCGGGCAGTCCGCCCAACACACCGGCAGCGGATCGGGGAACACGCGGACCAACGAACGGCAGGCGGAGGCGTAGGTGGGAGATGGGGCCGCCGCCAAGGCCGCGCGGGTTCTGGCGGCACTCGAGCATCGCGAACCTGATCGCGCCCCCATCGGCGAGTTCTTTGGGCGGACTTCATTGACCGATGTCGCTCCGAGATCGATGGGTCTCCGGACTTCGACCCCTACCGCTACTGGGACCTTGACTACGTCGTTCTGACGCCAAACCTTGATCCACGCATCCTCGGGGTCGAGGTAGTGGCGCAGTCGGCAGAGCGAACGATCGTCCGAACGGGTTTCGGGGCGACGATTGAGCATCGTCCTGGGACGTCCATGCCGGCCTACGTGGACTTCGGCGTCAAGTCCTACGAAGACCTCGAGCGATACGCCTTCGACGACCCGGCGGACAGGCGGCGCTACTGCGGCGCCATCGATGATCAGATGAACGCTGTCGTGGATCGTCTCGTTCTCGGATTGCCGAGCTTCGTCGATCGGCTCGACGCCTACGCTGATGACTTCTGCGTCTTCGGGGGAGTGTGCGAGCCATATGAGATGCTCTGGCGCGTCGTCGGCAGCGAAGCTGCCCTCCTGATGATCGGCGAGGATCCTGCCCGCATGGCGCGCTTCGCCGAGCGGCTGGGGGACTTCCTCGTGGGCATCGTTCATGGTCAGGCGGAAGCGGCCAAGGGACGTCTCACCGGCATCTTCGTGTGGGGCGATGTGGCCTACGACCGCGGCATGTTGTTCTCTCCCGCCTACTGGCGCTCGAGCATCAAGCCTCAGGTCAGGCGCATCTGCGACGCAGCTCACGAGCACGGACTGAAGGTGGTCTACCACGGCGACGGGGACGACAGGGCGATCTACCAGGACCTGATTGAATGCGGGGTCGACGCCAAGCAGCCGCTTGAGGTGAAGGCCGGCCTCGATGTGGTCGACCTGAAGGGCACCTATGGCGACCGGTTATCGTTCATCGGCAACATCGATGCCAGGATCCTCGCATCGAATGATCGGGACCGCATCCGCCGCGAGGTCCTCCGGAAGCTCGAAGCCGCTCGGGGCGGCGGGTACATCATCCAGTCCGACCACTCAGTCCCCGGAGACGTCTCCCCGGCCGCCTACAGCTTCTTCCGTCAGCTCGTCGCGGACTATGGCTGGCAGGCTCCCTGAGGCCCGCCAATGGCTCGGTTGTATGTCGGACCCCAGCCTAGACATCGGGATCGAGACGACAGCTTGCGTCGACGGAGGGATTGATGTGTGCGACGGCATGCGCAACCCGGGTCTGCTCGGAGGAGGCGCGGGCATCCGAATTGCTGTTTGTCAACGGAACGCTCATGCGCGGCTTGGTCCTACATTCGAACCTCGCCGGTGCAGAGTTTCTGGAGCAGGCTTGGACTGCGCCCGTGTATCGGCTCCACTCCATCGGCGATCTCCACCCAGGGATGTACGAAGTCGAGGGCGACGGGGTTGCCGTCGAGGGCGAGCTGTACAGAGTCCCCGATGAGGTATGGCTGCGCGTCCAGGCGGGTGAGCCGCCCGGGCTCTATCGCGGCCTGGTCAAGCTGGCTGACGGCCGGGTCGTGCCAGGATCTCTTACCCACGCAGCGAGGCCGAGGCGAACCACCCGGACATCAGCGAATATGGTGGCTGGCGTACCTACATCGCCTCTCGCGGCCTCCACCGGCGCTAGGTCGTAACCCGGGAACGGAGGACGCGGACCCGCCTCGACGTGAGGGGGGATCACCGCGGAGCACTCCGGCGGGATCGAGCCGAGGCTCTCGTGGACGCCTTCGACGTTGCCGCCGAGCCGACGGACGCCAAGGCTCAGGGACCATGCCCCACGACGTTGCCATCGTGTCGGAGTCTCGAGCTTCCTCTTGGCTCCGCAGGAGGCGCGCCGGTCTCCACCCACGATCGAGGTAGCCGTCGCCCTGACCGCGATGCGCCGAACGAAAGTCATGAGTGAGGGGGTCCGGGCGGGGGGTCGACGGTGATCCTCAAGACGCGTCAACTTGGGGCCGGAACCAGTCGAAGGTACAACTGGTTGAGCGCTCAGCCCGACATCGCCTCGCCGCACATCTCCGTATCGGTCCGTGCCTGGATGCTCGTGCGCGCCCGCGCCCGGGCGCTCGCCACGGTCGCGGACGGACGCCTGGTCGTCGGCGCGACCGTGCTCGTCGTTACATTCGGTTCGATCCTTGCCTGCCTCGGGGGCGCCAACGGACTGCTCTTCGACAACCTCCAGGAGCTGGCCGCTGCGGCTGGCGGCACGGCCGGCCTCTGGCTGGCCAGCCGCCGGCATGAGGGGCCGACGCGGCGATCTTCTCGTTGCGCTGGCGCTCTCGCTGGCGGGCGCCGGCTTCGGCATGCTCGCCTGGGATCTGGCTCCGGTCGACGGAACCGCGCTCGCGCGTGTCGGCGACGTCCTCTTCGTGGCCAGCGTCGGCCTCGGAGTGGCCGCGATCCTCCCGGCGATCTTCGGGGGCCTTGAGCGTGGCCTGCTCGTCGGAGTCGCGACCGACGCGCTGATCCTGTTCCTCGCCGGGATCACGGTCGTGGCGGCGACTCTGGAGCGGCTCCGATCCGTGGCGACGGGCGACGTCACGGCACCGTTGGGGGCCGTCGTCGCTCGTCACGGTGACCGGCGCCTGCATCTTCGCGCTCGTGGCGCGGCGGATCGCGCCGTCGGCCGGGGGCCCGTGGGCCCTGTTCGCCGGCGCCATCAGCCTCGGGGTGGCCTGGCTGATGTGGATCGGCGACCCGGCGCGTCCTCGACGGTCGGCGCTGTCCGACTTCATGTTCAGCGCCGGGATCCTGCTCATCGCCCTCGGCGGCGTGACCTGGAACACCCGGCCGTCCCACAGCCCGTACGTTCGAGCGGGTCGCGCTCGTCGCTCGACCCGGGCCTTCCGGTCGTGGCGATCCTGGGCAGCCTCGGTCATCACCGCCGTCACGCATGCCCCGGCCGTGATGGACCTCGTGGGCGTCTCCACGGCCGCCGTCATCGTGACATCGGTCGGCCGGCAGGTGCATCTCTATGCCCGCGCGGACGCAGGCCCGCGAGGCCGAGCGGCGGGCTGGGCGGCGGCTCGCCGACGAGATCCGCGAGCGGGCCTCGACGCTGTTCTCCCTGCAGCGCCTGGTGCCCGGCCAGACGCTCGAGGAGACCGCTCGCCAGGTCTGCGGAGAGGCGCTCCGTCTCGAGGGGATCGACCTTGCGTTCATCCGGGCCTACGCGCCCGATGGCGGCGTCGTGCCCGCTCGCGATCGAAGGCCTGGGGCCGCGTGCGGCGGAACTCGTGGGCCAGCCGCTGGAAGCCGACCGCGCGGCCCTCGTCAGGTCGCGCGCACCGGACGGGCTGTGGGAGTGGCTGCCTGGAGAAGCCGAGGAGAGCCCATACCACGCGACGCTGCGGGATCTGGGGGTCCGCGCGACGGTGAACGCCCCGCTACGCTGGAACGAGGCGATCATCGGAGACATCGGCCTGGGCACATGCTCGGCCGAGTTCGCCGTCTCGCTTCGTGAGCGGCTTCCCACGGTCGAGGAGTTCGCGGTCGTGGTCGCGGCCCTCCTCGGTCCCGCCATGGCCGATCGCGACCGCGCGGCCGCCCTGCGCCACACGAGCGAAGCTGTCATCGCCGCCCGAGCCTTCCACCCGGTCTTCCAGCCGATCGTCGACCTCGAGTCGGGGGAGGTCGTCGGCTACGAGGCCCTGACCCGCTTCGACTCGGGCCAGCGGCCGGACCTCTGCTTCGCCGACGCCTGGTCGGTCGGTCTCGGGCCGGAGCTCGAGATCGCCACCCTGGAGGCCGCCGTGGACGCCGCGACGCGGCCTGCCGGCCGGGCTCTGGCTCGATCTCAACGTCTCGCCGCGCCTGCTCGCCGATCCCGAGCGTCTGCGGGCCGTCCTCTGCGGGCGCCGATCGCCCCCTCGTGCTCGAGATCACCGAGCACGAAGTCATCGACGACTACGAGCGCCGTGCGCGAGGCGATCCGGGAGCTCGGCCACGACGTCCGCCTCGCGGTCGACGACGCGGGGGCCGGCGTCGCCAACTTCGGCCACATCATCGACCTGCGACCCGACTTCGTGAAGCTCGACATCAGCCTCGTCCGGCGGGTCAACGCCAACCTCGGGTCGCCAGGCCATGGTCGTCGGCATGCGCCACTTCTCGCGGACCGCCGGCTGCCGCCTGATCGCCGAGGGGATCGAGACCGCCGCGGAGGCCCGCACGCTCACCGGCCTCGGCGTCGAGTTCGGCCAGGGCTACCTCTTCGGCCATCCCGAGCCGGTCGACGTGTGGGCGGGGGCAGGCACGTAACACGGCGCCTCCGGCCACAGCTCCGCCATTCAACGTCGATCTTGCCGCGCCCCCACGGAGTCCGCCACGATCCGTTCATGGTGTGGGGCTTTCGGCGCCGAAGTCGCCCCTCACCGGCCACGGACGACGTGCTGCGTACACTCCAGCCTATGACGACCGGTGCGGCTAGAGTCGAGTGCTTGGTGTGCGGGCTCACCCTGTCCATGCCTGCCGAACCGTGCCCGGCCTGCGGCTCCACCAGGAGGCAAGTGTTCGTGTTTGCCGGCGTAGCTACGGGGACCGGCGTGGCGCACGGCCGGGACCTGGTTCTCCGAGGGGGGCCGAGCACTCGGTCCGGCAGACGACGCGACTGGCAGCCGGTGGGGTTAGGAACAGGATCGCATCGAACACCTCCCGGCCAAAGTCCGGGCCTTCGGCTCTGGTCGTGACTGCTTTGGGTCTGCAGACTCCCTCTGACGCCCGAAGACCGTCCGCTGGGCGGCGGACGGGCGCACGGAGGAACGGGCATGGGGAAATCGAGAGCACTTGGCGCTCCAGCCCGAGGGCTTCTTGTCGCGGGTCATCGACGCGGTCGACGACGCGGTCGACGACGTGCTCGACGGGGAAAGCGGCGGCAAGACCCGCTACATCGACGCAAGCCGCTACGACGGGGCGACCGGCAACAGGAAGGGGACGCGCCCCGGAAGCGCGCGCGCTCGTGTGGCGACGAGCACGAAACGCACCCGGTCGAAGGGTCAAGCGGCGACACCGACGGCCGATCCGGAGGCAGCCCGCTTCGCGCTGCGTAGCACGCTCGCTGCCACCGACCCGCAACTCGCCGCGCGGGCGCCATGGGCGTACGAAGTCGACCGCTGGCACGAGCTCGTGTTCCTCGTCCTGGGTGAAGACGTGCGAGCTTGACGCCCTAACCGTGAGAGCGACGACGCAACTGCTCTCAAGACTCGAGCTGCTCGCGGTAAGAACCCTGGCTGACGTGCCGTCCCTCACGACCGGGAGCCTCAACGACCATCCGGCCGGCCGTCACCTGGTCGAGGTGCTTGTCGCGCAGGGCTGGACGCAAATGGCGGCGATCCGCGCGGCGAACCGGCTTTCGGAGCTGGCCCGCCACGTCCGCGACACGTGGGGTGGTCACCTCCAGGCCTACCTGCGCCGGCACGGAGAGCAGATGATCGAGGAGCTCGTGACGACTGTCCCGATTGAGGGCCTGTCCGACGCGCGCCGCCGGCTGGTGTTCGGCTACTGGCTCCAGAATGTCCTCGCGATGCCGGTCGCCGTGAGGACCGGCGAACTCGACGCGTTCTGCGCTCGAGCAGGCGTGACGTTCGAGGCGATGGTCGGAGCCGCGGACGCCATCGACCTCAACGTCGGCCTTCTCGATGACCTCGCGAGGGCGACAGCACCGCGGTGATCCCCTCCGGATTCCGTCCCTGGCAGGAGCTCAAGGACATCTGGAACGGCCCCGCCGACCTGCGGTTCGAGGTTCTCTGCGCGCTCCGCAACTGGCGGGCCGACGAGGCCCGCCGAGGGCACAAGTGGACCGCACGGGACCTCCGCTATGCGGAGTTGACAACGTCGGCTCTCATGCCGGGTAGTTGGCCCGAGATAGCGCTGACAGTCGCCACCTTCGGCGAAGCGAAGATTGCCCGCGCTGCGATCGACTGGGCGAAGCCGGCCGCGCTTCGGGCGCTCAATTGGGCGAAGCCGGCCGCCTGGGCGCGTCAGGCGGCCACGCCTGGCCGACAACCGCGGAGGGTTCGTCGCCGAAGCGCTGCGCAGATCGCAGGAGTACGCTCAGATCAAAGCGGAGATCGGTGCGACCGTCGATCTCACCAAGAGCGATGCCCTCGTGGTCTGGGCCCACGGCCATCCGGGCGAGATCGCTCACCTGGCTGTGCGTGGCTATGAGTGGTTCCATCGCGTCGCACGGGCCGGTGAGTATGACGGGGCGACATCGGCCCCGTCGCTGCGTGCCCGGCCAGCCGCCGACCTCTGTGCTCCCGACGTGTTCCGCCCGTCGGAGGCCATGTGCGTCGAGCCCGAGCGTCCAGAACCCGTTCACATCCCGCGTGCGCCGGCCGTGCGCCCGAAGGCCGGGTACACCCGCCCGGAGTGGAAGCGCCAGCCAGACTTCATCGAGGACAAGTGGGTGGATGCGTCGGGGAATGTCGTCCGGAGCGAGATGACGTTCACGCACGACGCCCTCGACCGTCAGGACAGGCAGCGATTAGCTCGGCATCACGCTCGAACGCACTTACGCTCCGAACTACATCAAGGAGATCGTGCGTAACCGGCGCGGCCGGATCATCGGCGGCCTAACCAAGATCACCGAGCCCTTCGTGATCCGTGCCGAGCGCCCGCACCGCATCGAGCCGCTGCCGCCTCTCCGACTCCGCTCGCCAGATCTCGGCGACTCCCTCCGGTGGTCGATGCGCGGCGCTGGGCTGCAACGCACGGCGACGACGTCGTGGGACCCCGCGTGGACACGCTCGCTCGGCTTCGAGACGGGGGAGCTGACCTTCGAGCCGAGGGAGCTGACCTTCGAGCCGAGGCTCCGGGCGACCGCGTTCCCGCAGACCATCCACGAGATGGCGCACTTCAGCCCCGACGCCTTCAGCTTCCACCTGTCGTCGGACAGCTGGTTCGACGACAGGATGGGCGTGGGCTCCGACCCCCACGGCCGCCTGCGTCTTCGGTAGCGGGTCATCTCGCGGTCGCCAGTTGACCGGAACGGTCAGGCATGTGCCGGAGCGGGCAGTGGCTGGACGCGCGCGGGAGCGCGAGCCCGCGGGCCAGGTCCGCCGCCGCCCGCTCCCTGTCGGGGGCCCGGATCCGAATTGGCGGCGGCGGGGACACTCGGCCGACAGCCCAGAGGGCAGCAGCCACGGTGACCCGTGGCCGCCGCGAGCAGTGTCCGGCGCTGGGGCAATGACAAGTCGGGCCGATCCGCCTGTGCCTCCGCCGCACGGGCGAGCTCCCGCGAGGTGCCGACGATGGTTTCATAGTGATGGGCAGCCGCAGCCGCGCCAGATGCACGTCGGGGTACGCACCGCCGGTCGCGGTCGGGAATGACGCCTGGGCTGTTGATCGAGATCCTGCGCTGAGCGTGGGCCCCTGGGCGACGACGCCGCCCACCTGAAGTCGTTCCAAGTCGATCGGCGGAGGTCGCCAGATGCTCGATTCCGCGGCGAAGCCGGCCCGGCGCGGATCAGGTCCTCCGATCGATCCCCCGCCGCCGTTCGTACCACGCCCACGCTGGGCCGATCGGGTCGCTCGACGGCCTGCAGGGTAGAGGTGAGACTCGCGACTGGGGCCGTCCGTCCCTGCTTATCGGGGTACCAGCCAGAATGCTCACGTCGGCTAACGCCAGGGCCGCGCCGCCGGTGGCCGTGCCTGCCGCGCTGCCGCGCCTCCTCCCGCGCGTCGTCTCCCCAATCGTGGGCTGGGCGGCGATCGGCGTGGCGACGCTCGTCGCGTTTACCGCTGTCCGGGTGACCGGAGGCTCGCCGAACCCCCTCAACCACCTGGGCTACCTGCCCGTCCTGCTGGCCGCGTACCTCTTCGGGGCCCGTGGCGCGATCGCGACAGCGGTCGGCGTCGGGCTCGTCCTCGGGCCGGCGGCCGCGGTTCTCGGCTTGCCCGGTGGGACCGAGGACCTGACCGCATGGGGGACGCGGGGAGCGATGCTCCTCGTCATCGGCGCCGCGCTCGGGCTCCTCCTGGACCGTGTGCGGACGGCGGTCGCGGGCTGGGAGGCCGCCGCCCTCGAGGTCGTCGAGCGCCAGCGCGCGGGCATGGTCGCCCTCGCCCGCGGCGCCGAGGCGAAGGACTCCACGACGGGCGAGCACATCTTCCGCTGCCGCGACCTTGCCGGCGCCCTGGCTCTCGAGACCGGGATGGCCGCACCGCAAGGCGGACGACGTCAGCTGGGCAGCCATGCTCCACGACATCGGCAAGCTCCACGTCCCCGACAGCATCCTGCTCAAGCCCGGCAAGCTGACGCCGGAGGAATGGGAGGTCATGCGCCGCCACTCGGTCTTCGGCGAGCGGATCCTCGCCGGCGGTGTCGGCTTCGAGATGGCGCGCCGCATCGCCCGCTGGCACCACGAGGACTTCGACGGCCGGGGCTACCCCGACGGCCTGCGCGGTGAGGCGATCCCGCTCGAGGCCCGGATCGTGCGGGTCGCCGACGCCTACGACGCGATGACCCACGTCCGACCGTACAAGCGGGCCGAGTCCCCGGACTGGGCCTTCGAGGAGCTGGAGCGCTACGCCGGGGCGCAGTTCGACCCCGAGCTCGTCCGCCTCTTCATCGCCCTGCTCGAGCGCGACGAGCGGCTGCGCCTGGGCCGGGTGGCGCCCGACTCGATCATGGCGGTCCTGCCGCGCGAGGCCGCCGCCTAGAGGAGTCGGCGGCCCGGGGCGCGCCACCTCGAGGCTATTCGCCCTCGCGCGCGGTGGTTCGCTGGGAGTGCTTCGCCTGGTACATCCGTCGGTCCGCCTCACCGATCAGCTCGTCCAGCGTCTGCGGGCTGCTCGGGATCGAACACGGCGACGCCGACGCTCACCGACAGCGCGCACTCGCGGTCCGGCCTCTCGTTCGCCCTCCGCACGGCGTCTTCGACACGCTTCACGAGCGTGTCTCCGTCCGTCGCGCGAGATCTCCGTCGCGAGGATCGCGAACTCGTCGCCGCCCAATCGGGCGACGAGATCCGCCTGTCGGAACGACCCCGTCCTGAGCAGCCGGGCGATCTCGCAGAGGGCGCGATCCCCAGCCTCGTGCCCGAGGCGGTCGTTGATCTCCTTGAGGCCGTCGAGGTCGGCGAACAGCAGCCAGAGCCGGTTCCGCGTTCGGACCGAGGTGCGCATCTGCTGCTCGGCGAGCGTCGTGAAGCCGCGCCTGTTCAGCAACCCAGTCAGCTCGTCGGTGAGGGAGAGCGTGCGGATGGTCTCGACCATCTGGCGGTGCTCGGTTACGTCGCGCAGGACCACGAGACAGCCGGCGTCGCGTCCTCGCTCGTCCCCGATCGCGGTGACCCGAACGTTGAACCAGCGGGCGGCCGGCGGCGGGATCGCCGACCGCTCGGAGCCCGCGGCCTGGGCTCCCCAGGTCCGACCGGGATCTCGACCTCCCGGTCGCCCGTTCCCTGGCAGACGGCCACGAGCTCGGGGAACCGGCCGAGCACCTGGTCGATCGCCTGCCCCACTGCATCGCCGCCCGATCCCGAGCAGGCGGGTCGCCGACAGGTTGAAGGCCGCGATCCGCCGCTCGGGATCCAGCACGAGCACGGCGTCGGCGAGGGAGTCGACGAGCGTCGGCCAGGCCACCGGAACGACGTCGAGCAACCGGAACCGGAGGACGGCCCAGGCCGCGATGAGGCCGGCGATCGCGAACGCGATCGAGCTCAGGTCGGCGTGCACCGATGCATCCAGCCCCGCCGCGTACAGGACGCTGCCCACGATCGGCACGAGTGACGCGACGATGACGAGGCGCATCCTCGTCGCGTACACCGCCGGGTAGCGGTAGATGGCGACGACGAGCGCGACGAGCCCCACGCCGATGAGGCCGTAGGCGTAGGCGACCTGGACCCAGAACCACGGCCCATGCTCGTAGACCGCCGTGACGCCCCACGCGTCGATGAGTCGTCACCGTGGGCCAGAGCAGGTGGTGCCACTCGTTCGTCGCCGCCATGCCGACGGAGATGACCGGCACGACCAGCAGGAGCGCCGATCCGCGTGCGCGTCAGCCACCCGTCCTGGCGGGTCCAGGCGAGCACGAACAGCAGGTACAGGACGGGCGCGCTCTCGATGCCCGGATAGGCGACGACGGACCAGGCGATCTTCGTCGACCGCTCGAGCGCGGCGGCCTCGAGGGCGTTGGCGAGCAACCACCAGCCGACGGCGAGCATGAGGAGGGCCAGTCCGCGGGCGCCCACCAGGTGCCGCCGGCGCCAGGCCACGACCGCGACCGCGGCTGACAGGCCGGCAGACGCGACATACGAGAGGACGAGGAGGTTCAGCTGCATGAAAGCTCCGAGCCGGCTGGCGACGTCGTCGCGTGGCGCCCTATCCTATCCGGCCGGTGCTGCCCGCCGGGGTCGCCGGCCGCCATGAATTGTCACGCCACGGGCCCCGGCCGGCTCACGTCCGGGCTTCGATACCAACAAGGCCACTGCGGCCCGGTGGGGCACGCAGCCCGCCTCAGCGATGGACTCCCGCTTTCGGCCGGACCTCCGCTCGTGGCCGGGTGCCCGACTTGGCCGCGACGGGCGGCTCAGACCGCGCGCGAGCGAACCTCTTCGTCCGAACCGTTCCCTGTCGATCCGCCACCGCCACCTCGCGGGCGAAAACGGGCCCAGTCTTGCTGCGCGACGAGGTCCGCCATCGCGTCCCGCTCGAGGGGCTTCGCGAAGAGGTAGCCCTGGCCGAGATCGCAGCCCAGCTCCCGCAGCCGCTGGAGCTGCGGTCGGCGTCTCGATCCCCTCGGCCACGGTCGTCAGGCCGAGCGCGCGCCCGATCTCGACGATCGCACGGACGACGCCGGCCCCCGACTCGGATCGTCGAGCGGCGTCACGAACGACCGGTCGATCTTGATGTGGGTAACCGGGAATTGCTCCAGGTAGGCCAGCGACGAGTATCCGGTCCCGAAGTCGTCGATCGCGATCTGGACACCCAGGGCACGGATGGCGTGCAGTCGTTCGAGGTTGGCGGAGCTGTTCTGCATCAGCATGCTCTCGGTGAGCTCGAGGGTGACCCAGCTCGGGGCTGCGCTGGCGTGCGCCATCGCCGCCTGGACGGTCCAGGCGAGCTGCGGGTCGGCAAGCTGGTGGGCCGAGAGGTTGATCGACACCCGGGGCACCCGGCCGGGGGACAGCCCGGCCCATCGGGCGACTTCGGTGCACGCGGCCCGAAGGACCCAGGCACCGATCTCGTCGATCAGTCCCGTCTCCTCGGCGAGGGGGATGAAGACGCTGGGGGCGATCCTTCCGTGGGTCGGATGGTCCCACCGGATCAGGGCCTCCGCCCCGACGAGCTCACCGGTCGCAGGTCGACGATCGGCTGGTAGTTCAGCACGAACTCGGCCTGGTCGATGGCTCGGCGCAGGTCCAATTCGAGCTCGAACCGGGTCTGAACCGCTTCCTGCATCGCCGGCTCGAAGACGACGGCTCGATCGCCGCCACGGTTCCGGGCGACCGACCTCGCCACACCTGTCCTGCGCAGCAGGCCGCCCGCGTCGACGTCGGTCGGCGCGGCCGTGGAGACGCCCATGCTCGCGGTCAGATGGATCGGGTTGTCGGCGAGGTCGATGGGCTCTCGGACGGCGGCGAGCATGCGACTCGGCCGCAGCCAGCGCATCCTCTGGCGTCGAGTCGCCGTCGAGCAAAACCCCGAACTCGTCCCCGCCCAGGCGGGCACAGGTGTCGGCGGCGCGGATCGAGGTTCGCAGCCGGCGAGCGACCTCCTGGAGGACCTGATCGCCCACCGCGTGCCCGAGACTCTCGTTCACGCGTCTGAAGCTGTCCAGGCCGAGCGAAAGGACGGTCGTGTGCTCTTGGGAGAGGATCGCGCCCGCAAGCGCCTGCCCCACCCGATCGCGAAACAGGGTGCGGTTCGGGAGGTCGGTCAGAAGATCGTGCAGGGCGACCTGGGTGAGCTGTCGCTCGAGCGTCTTGCGTTCCCGGACGTCGCGCGTGGTGAGGACGATCTGCCCGACAGAGGGGTCGTCGAGGAGGTTGGCGGCGATCGTCTCCACCTGGCGCCAGACGCCGGTGACATCCCACAGGCGCCACTCGACTGGCTGGGTGACGGACCGCCCGGCCGCCACGTCCGCGATGAACGCCTGGATTCGCTCCGCGTCGTCGGCGTGAACCAGCCGCGAGATCTGGCGGCCGACGAGCTGGGAGGCATCAACTCCGAGGACGCGCCCGACCGCCGGCGTGGCGTCGGTCACGACTCCGTCGCGATCGACGAGCACGATGGCATCCGAGCTGTTCGCGGCCAGGGCCCTGAATCGTCTCTCCGACTGGCGCCGTGCCTGTTCGGCCAGCAGGCGGCTGTTCTCGCGCAGGACGAGCTCCTGGCGAACAAGGACCACCGCCGTCAACACGACAGTCCCGTACAGCACCTCGAGGAGCTCGCCGGTGAACCTGCCAAGGGCGAGCGTGACGAGCACCGAGTAGCCGGCCGCGAGCGCCACGTACGGCAGGGCGAGGAACCAGCGGCTCAGGGCATTCCCGCTGCCCGCCGCCGCCGTGCCGGGGTGTGCCTGGAAATACCCAGCAAGCGCGATCAGGAGCGTCGAGCTGAGATAGATGACGTCTGGCCAGCGCTCGAATTCATATGAGCCGGCGAGATTCAGCTGCCCGTAGCCGACGTCGGCCACGAACATGAGCCCGAGACCGCCGACAAGTGCCGTGAGCGCCCTCGCATCGATCTCCGGCGGGTGGCGCAGCGCGGTCGCGGCGACACCGAACAGGAGCACGAGGTCGCCAATCGGGTAGCCAAGGGCGAGTGCGGCGGTCAGGGGGTCCGGGTCCAGAGACGCGAGGACGGGACGAAAGAGGGTGTGCCAGACGACGATGCCGCCACCGATGACCACGATCAGCGAGTCGATCGTGAGCCGGAGGGTGTCGCGCCGGGCGGACGACGCGCGCTGGAACATCAAGAGCGCGGCGACGACGATCGGGTAGTAGGCGACGTAGGCAGCGTCCGCCACCGAGGGGGAGGTTGTTCCGCCGCCAAGGTCCAACCAGGCAAATGCCCCGTCGCCAACGGCATAGACGAGCATCGCGATGCCCACCACGGCCCAGCCGAGGCGAATCCGCCGGTCCTCGACGCGCAGGGCGGCCCGAAGGACGATCACCGCAGCCAGCAGGTCCAGGCCGGTCTCGCCGACATCGGCAACGGCACGCTGGGTGTCCGGCCCCCCGATGCCAAGCACGAGCCAGGCGACCGTGATGCCCCAGCCGCCGGCAACGAGGGCCAGCAGGATGCGGTCGAGCTTCACACCGCGCGCGGATCGCCCGTCCGGATGCGGGCGGGCAGCATCAGGCGGCTGGGCACGTTTGGCCCGGCCGACGAGCCGACGGGTGGGGGCGTGGAGAGCGCGGATCATGCGCGATACCGAATCCTCGAGAAGCTGTCCCTGGACGAGGGGCCGCGAGTACCTGTCCACGGTGCGCGACCCCGGTGAACCCGAACAGGCGCCATAGGTCCGCTTGCCCCCATCTATTCGAGCCGCGCGGGATCTACTCCGGCTGCCTCACGAAAGGAGCGGTCAGGATCGTCCGGCCATCCACCGCCGTGCGACCACGAGTGGGACGAATGCCTGCGGCGCGGGCCGAATCGCGACATGCTTGGCTCATGCAGACCGACGACGTCATCGACCTGGCGCGACGCCTCATCGCGATCGACTCGGTCAACCCGACGCTCGTCCCCGGAGGCGCCGGCGAGCACGAGATCGCCCGGTTCGTCGAACGGTGGGCCGCGGAGAGCGGGCTGGCGAGCCGGGTCATCCCTTCGCCCGACGGGCGTCCCAACCTGGTGATCGGCGACACGTCGGCGGACGGGGGCGACGCCGGGACCGGCGCGGCCGGGGCCGCAACCTCGGACGCCCCGATCCTGATGCTCTACGGGCACCTCGACACCGTCGGACTCGGGTCGATGGCCGCACCACTCGAGCCGCGCATCGACGGCGATCGGCTGGTCGGGCGGGGCGCGTACGACCAGAAGGCCGGCCTCGCCGCGGCGCTCGTCGCCGCCCGCGAGGCCGCACGGTCGGGCGCCCGCGGCCGCGTCATCGTCGTCGCGGTTGCCGACGAGGAGGCGGCGAGCACGGGAATCCAGGAGGTGCTCCGCCACGTCCGTGCGGACGGCGCGGTCATCACGGAACCCACGGAGATGGCAGTCGGGATCGGCCACCGCGGGTTCGCCTGGGTCGAGATCGAGGTCCGCGGGAAGGCTGCCCACGGCTCGCGGCCGCACCTCGGGGTCGATGCCATCTTCCGCGCCGGCCCCGTCATCACCGCGCTGGAGCGGTACACGGAGCGGCTCGCCCGGCGGCCCCATCCCCTGCTCGGCGCGGGGCTGCTCCACGCCTCGCTCATCGAGGGCGGCAGCGAGATGGCCACGCTGCCGGATCGCTGCCTGCTCTCGGTCGAACGGCGCACGCTGCCGGGCGAGACGCCCGAGAGCGTCCTCGCCGAGATCGAGGCCGTCCTCGACGCCTGCCGCGCGGCGGATCCCGCGCTCGTCGCGTCCGCGCGGGTGACGCTCGCCCGCGACCCGTTCGAGATCGCGGCCGACGATCCGTTCGTCGCGCTCGTCCGGGGCGCGACCGCCCGCGTGACCGGCGCACTGCCCGAGCTGGCCGGCCTCAGCTTCTGGGCGGATTCGGCCTACACCGCCGCCGCGGGCATCCCCACCGTGCTGCTGGGGCCACCGGGCGACGGCGCCCACGCCGACGAGGAGTGGGTGAGCGTGAGCGGCACCGTCGCCTGCGCGCGAGCCCTCGTCGAGATCGCCCGGGACTTCTGCGGCTGAGGCGGCCCGTCAGTCCACCGTGAGCGTCTTCGAGAGGTTTCGCGGGAAGTCCGGGTCGACGCCGCGGAGCACGCTCATGTGGTACGAGAGCAGCTGCAGCGGCAGGACGCTGAGCAGGGCGCTGACCTGCGGGTCCGACCTCGGGATGGCCACGAGGACGTCGCCGTTGGCGCGCAGGCGCGGATCCTCCTCGGCGATGGTGATGGTCCGCGCCCCGCGCACCTTGACCTCGTTGATCCCGCTGATGATGAGCGGGATGTCGGTCGGGCCTGCGACGAAGACGATCGGGAAGCCGGCGGTCACCGCGGACAGCGGGCCGTGCTTGAACTCGGTCGAGAGCATCCCCTCGCAGTGCGCGTACGTGATCTCCTTGAGCTTGAGGGCACCCTCGAGGGCGATCGGGTAGGTCGCGCCGTAGCCGAGGCAGTACAGGTTGTCCCAGGCGTTGATCTCGTCGGCGATCGCCTCGATCTGGCCGGCCACGGCCGCGAGCGTCTCCTCCATGAGGTCCGGCACGTGCGCCAGGAGACCCGTGTCTCTCCCCGCCAGGCGGTAGGCGAGGTAGAGGAACGCCAGGACCTGGTTCGTGAACGTCTTGGTGGCCGGCACGCTGATCTCGTAGCCGCAGCCGAGCGGCAGGCAGAGCCGGGCGGCGCGGGTCAGGGTGGAGCCGACCACGTTGGCCAGGCCGAAGCAGGACAGCCCCCGATGTTCGGCCGCCTCGAGGGCGTTGAGCACGTCCTTGGTCTCGCCCGACTGGCTGACGAAGATCCCGACGTCCTCGGGACCCACCGCGGGCGCGTACTGGGCGATGAACTGCGGCGCCAGCACGGGGATCGCGGCGCGCCCGGCGAGCTGGGCGAGGTAGACGGAGCCGACCGAGGCGGCGTGGAAGCTCGTGCCGCAGCCGATGAGGTAGAGATGCCGGGCGTTCCGCATCTGCTCCACCAGGGGCGCCACGTCCGCGCTCGCGTCCAGCAGGTGCAGGAGCTCGCGGGCGACCTGCGGCTGCTCGTGGATCTCCTTGAGCATGAAGTGCGCGTAGCCGCCCTTCCGGACCGCGTCCATCGACTCGGTGACGACCTCGACCGGGCGGTCGACGAGGCTGCCGTCCCCGACCGAGCGAACCTCGACCCGGTCGGCCCACAGCGTCACGATCTCCCCGTCGAGCGGCCGGATCACGTTCCGCGTCAGCGGCAGGATGGAGGGCAGGTCCGACGAGACGCAGGTGAAGCCGTCGCCGATCCCGACGACGAGGCCGGACCCCTTCTTGAACGCGTACAGCCGGTCGTCGTCCGCGCGCCCGATCACGAACGCGTAGTCGCCCTGCAGGTCACCGTAGGCGAGGCGGATCGCGTCGACGAGCTCGTGGCCCCGCCGGACGTAGCGCTCCACGGCATGGACGCAGGTCTCGCCGTCGTTGTCCGAGCGGACCGTCATCCCCTCGGCCAGGAACTGGACGCGAAGCTCGGCGTTGTTGACGACGTTGCCGTTGTGCGCCCCGACCATCGCGCCGTCCGAGTCGAGGTGCGGCTGGGCGTTGACCTGCGACGGCTCGCCGAACGTCGCCCAGCGCAGCTGCGCGATCCCGCGACTGCCGCGCATCTCCGCGAAGTCGTGGCGCGCCGCAACCGCGTCGACCTTGCCGACGTCCTTGCGCAGGTCGATCGTGCCGTCCCGGAAGGTCGCCGCCCCGACGGAGTCGTAGCCGCGGTAGGTGAGCCGCTGCGCGGCCTCGACCAGGATCGGCCCGAGGGCCTCGTCCCGGTCGGTCACGTAGCCAAAGACGCCGCACATCCCTGCAGATCTCCCGGTTCGGCGGCGTCGGAGTCAGATCGCCTCATGGACCGCTGCCCGCTATGGTGCCGACTCTCGCGCCTGGATGCATCGACTGAGGATCAGCTGGACGGGCTCGCGGCAGTGTCCGTTCACCAGGCGAACCGAGGCGTGGCTGGCTTCGAGGGTGCCTTGCGCGGTTTCCCGTACGCTGTCGACCTGACTCCTCCGACAGAGCGAGAGCGAAGGTTCGGCCACGTGAGCTTCGATGTCGCCGCCGAAGCGTACGACGACTTCATGGGACGGTACTCGCGCCTGCTGTCCGGTCAGCTGGCAGACCTCGCCTCGATACGCGAAGGGCAGCGGGTTCTCGACGTCGGCTGCGGCACGGGCGCGCTCACCGGCGAGCTGGTCGCCCGGCTGGGACCCGCGGCGGTGGCGGCCGTCGATCCGTCCGAGCCGTTCGTCGT
This sequence comes from uncultured Chloroflexia bacterium, assembly GCA_963827965.1. GTDB lineage: Bacteria > Chloroflexota > Limnocylindria > Limnocylindrales > CSP1-4 > CTSoil-043. The sequence continues at coordinate 25,537 of CAWHCW010000004.1, forward strand.
CGCGACGCGGGCACGCCACCCGGGCGTCGATGTTCGACAGGCGCCAGCCGAGCGGCTGCCGTTCCCGGCCGGTGCCTTCGACGCCGCCCTCGCGCAGCTCGTCGTCCACTTCATGAAGGATCCGATCGCGGGGCTGACGGAGATGGCCCGCGTGACCCGGCGGGACGGCGTCGTTGCAGCGTGCGTCTGGGATCACGGCGGGTCCAACGGTCCCCTCCGGCTCTTCTGGGACGCTGCACGTGCCCTCGACCCGGACGTCGACGATGAGTCCCACCTCCCCGGCACCCGCATGGGGCACCTGGCCGAGCTGTTCGACGCCGCCGGGCTGCGCGAGATCGAGGCGACCGCATTCCCCGTGCGCCTCGAGCATCCGACCTTCGACGCCTGGTGGGAGCCGTTCACCCGCGGCGTCGGCCCGGCAGGCGCCTACCTCGCGAGTCTCGATGCAGATCGGCGCACGAGACTTCGCGAGGACTGCCGACGTCACGTGCCCTCTGAGCCGTTCACGATCACCGCCGTCGCCTGGGCGGCGCGCGGCCTGTCATAGCCGGGAGCGCGACAGAGGTTCACGGTACGCTGAGCCGTCGATCCGTCCCGCGACGTCCCTATGAAGCGACGGCCGCCAGCAGCGGCATGGCCTGGCGGAGCGCGACGTCGCGGGGATCGCCGTCCTGCTTGGTGCCGATCCGGTTCGTCACGTAGCCGTAGCCGATGCCCGTCACCGGGTCGGCGTACCCGAGCGAGCCGCCCGCGCCGGGGGCTCCGAACGCCCCCGGATGACCGAAGGGCCAGGCCGGCGTGGGCTTCATGAAGCCGAGCGAGAATTGCACCTCGCCCCTGAAGCACTCGTCATGAAATCCGCGCGTCGGCGGGACCGCGGGCGCGCGGAGGGCCGCCAGCGTCTCGGGTCGCAGCCCGAGCTCGTGGCCGTCGGTGGCGAACACGCCGTAGGCCTTCGCGATCGCCCGGGCCGTGCCGACGCCGCCACCCGACGGGATCTCGAGGTCGCGGGCGTAGATCCGCTCTCGATCGACGGGCACCATGGTCCCGGGATTGGAGATGAGCGACCGGAAGAGGACCGAGCGCGGGTTCATCGCGTCGAGCACCGTTCGGGGCGGGAGCCCCGCCAGCATGCGGACGATGCCCGGCTGGATGAGCGGCGCAAGCCGGGAGTCGGGCAGGGACTCCGGCAGCCTGATGTAGAACTCGAGCCCGAGAGGTGCGGCGATCTCCTCGGCAAAAACCTGACCGAGGGTGCGATGCTGCGGATCGACCCGCCGGATGATCTCGCCCTCGTAGAAGCCGAGGCTGATGGCGTGGTAGGCCTGCCGCTCGCCTGGCTCCCAGGCCGGGCGCTGCCGGGCCATGATCCCGGCCAGGCGGTCGAGGTCGGCGATGACCGCCCGGTCGACCGGCTCGTCGAAGCCGAACAGACCTGCCTGGTGGCCGAGCAGCTGGCGGACGGTGATCCGCTCCTTGCCGGCCTGGGCGAACTCGGGCCAGTAGGTGGCGACCCGCTCGTCGTAGTCGAGCCAGCCGCGCGAGTGGGCGAGCGCCGATGACCAGGGCGGCCATGCCCTTGGTCGTCGAGAAGACGAGGACCATCGTGTCCTCGTCCCAGGGCGCACCGGTCGCCCGGTCGCGGACGCCGCCCCACAGGTCGACGACCTTCTCCCCGTCCTTGTAGATGCAGCACGCGGCGCCGATCTCTCCGCGCCGGCTGAAGTTCTCGGCGAAGGCGGCCCGGACGGGCTCCCAGCCCGGAGCGACCGTTCCCTCGATCACGACCTGGTTCGAAGCGATTGCCGGCACTGCGGTCCCTTCCCTGCTGGCGCCGGCCGTCGCGACCGGTGCTGACGGAGCTCAGCCTGCGGCTCAACCGGCACCCGGCGCATCCATCGTCGGACGGACGCGGTGGTTGGTTCTGGGGCCGGGAGGACGGAACGGCGAGCGACCCGGCGCTTCAGTCAAGCAGACCGAGCTCCCGGCCGCGCGCACAGTGCCGTTCGACGCGACTGGATCCGGACCCGCAGCCCGAGCCGGCTGCGCGGAATCAACCCGCGGCTCCATCGCGGGATGGATGCGGGGATCGGGGGTTGAGCCGCAGGCTGGTCGGCAGATCTCCGGCACCTCGCGCCGGAGCAGGCGGAGGTTCGCCATGGATCGCCCGGTCAGCTACCAGGTCCGACTGCGCGTGCAGGGCGAGCTGGCCCCGACCTGGTCGATGGTGCTCGGCGATCTCGCGGTTGCGACGGAGGCCGACGGCACGACGCTCCTTCTCGGCGAGCTCGCCGATCAGGCCGCCGTCCACGGGCTCCTGGGCGCCATCAGGGACCTCGGGCTGTCGCTGATCTCGGTCGAGACCGTCGCCATCCCCCGCTCGTCCACCCCCCAAGGAGAGTAACAGTGCCGGCGGCCCCTGGTCCCGCCGGCCCGGAGGTACCACCATGAAGGCGCAGTCGATCGAAGGGAGTGAGATGGCACCCGACGCCCCGATGCACGTCCACGAATCCGGCACCCCGGGCACGCCCGCGGTGGTATTCCTTCACGGGGCGGGGGCGAGCGGGCGCATGTGGCGCGACCACATGGCGCGGCTCGGCGATCGGTTCCACTGCCTCGCGCCGGACCTGCCGGGCTTCGGGCGCAGCAACCACCTGCGGCCGCTGACGGTCGACGAGACCGCGGATCTCATCGCCGAGCTCATCGAGTCCCGCGTCCCCGCGCGGCGGGCCCACGTCGTGGGGCTCTCGTGGGGCGGCGGCGTGACCCACCGGCTGCTGGGCCGCCACCCGGAGCTGGTCGACCGCGCGATCATCGACTGTGCCGGCGTCTTCACCTGGTGGGGCAGCCCGCTGTTCCTGCTCGGGATCACGGCGGTCTCGCCCTTCCTCCACACGCGCCCCGTCCTCGCCATGTTCAGCCGGATGATCGGGATGGACGAAGAGGGCAGGGCGGATCTGCGGAGGGCGTCGCGGCGGGCCTTCCGGCGGGCGTTCGTGGAGGGCTTCAAGGGCGGGATCTCCGGCGTCGAGCTCAGCGCGCAGTCCCCGACCCTGCTCACCGCCGGCGAGAAGGAGACCCTCATCCGGCCGTCCAACGCAGCGCAGGCGGCGCTCATGCCGCACGCGGAGGCCCGCTTCGCGCCCGGGCTCGGCCACGGGTGGCTGGCTCGACGGACGGAGCTGCACGTCGGCATGGTCGAGGCCTGGCTCACCGGGCAGGAGCTCCCCGCCGAGCTTGGCCCCGAGCCGGCGTGGCCCGGCGCCGTGGAGCGGATGCGCCGGGAGCTCCCCGGCGTCGCCTGACGCCCGGGAACCGCCGCCGCGGCGGGACTACCTCGTTTCGATCTCGTCGAGCAGCCGGCCGTCCGACGCTCGAAGCTCCAGGACGACGGGGACCACGCCCAGGGCGTGCGTGGAGCAGCTGAGGCAGGGGTCGTAGGCGCGAACCAGCGCGGAAACGCGGTTGAGGGCGCCTTCCTGGATCTTGTTGCCGTCGACGAACCGCTTGGCGACCTGCAGCACGCCGCGGCTGATGGCCAGGTTGTTGTGGCCGGTGGCGACGATCAGGTTGGCCCAGGTGATGGCGCCGTTGTCGTCCACCTTGTAGTGGTGGATGAGCGTGCCGCGCGGCGCCTCGATGATCCCGGTGCCCTCGGTGCAGTTGACGCCCGCGCGGGCGCGGACCTTGGTGCCCGAGGATGGCCGGGTCGTCGAGCAGCTGCTGCATGCGCTCGAGCGCGTAGGTGGCCTCGATCAGGCGCGCGTAGTGGTAGTGGAAGCCGCTCTGGACGATCCGGCCGAGACGCTGGCGGTACTCCTCGAGCTCCGCGTCGGCCTCCGGCGTCCCGCACCGGTCGGCGACGTTGAGGCGCGCCAGCGGGCCGACCCGGTAGATGCCGTCGGGGTAGCCGACGGGCTGGTAGTAGGGCGCCTTCAGGTAGGAGTCCGGGAGTGATGCCTCGCCGATGTAGGTCGCGTAGTCGTCGGGCTGCACCTGGTCGGCGACGATGGCGCCATCGGGGCCGACGAAGCGCAGGTTCCCGTCGTACAGCCGCAGCGAGCCGTCCGGTCCGACGAGGCCGCAGTACATCGTGGGGAAGTTCGAGAAGGCCTCGATCTCGTTCGGGAAGTCGGCGAACGTCTTCTTCCAGAGCGCGAGCGTGCGCTTCACGATCGCGATGGCCGCCGGCAGCTCGGCGAGCGTCTTCTCCCGCGCCTGCGGGTCGAGCGGGGCGTTGACGCCGCCGGGCACCGTCCACGAGGGATGCACGCGCTCCTTGGCGAGCCGCTCGATCACCTGCTGACCGAACTTGCGCAGCGCGATCCCGTCGCGCAGCGCGTCCGGGTGCTCCTCGAGCAGCCCCGCGATGTTGCGCCGGGCGGGATCGCTGTCCATGCCGAGCAGCAGGTCGGGCGCCGAGAGGTGGAAGAACGAGAGCGCGTGCGACTGCACGATCTGGGCGCAGTGCAGCAGCTCGCGCAGCTTCGCGGCGGCTTCCGGGATGCGGACAGCCATGATCTCGTCGCATGCCTTCACCGAGGCGAGCAGGTGGCTCACCGGGCAGATGCCGCAGATGCGCGACGTGATCGACGGCATCTCGTAGTACGGCCGCCCCTCGGTGAACTTCTCGAAGCCGCGGATCTGGGTGACGTGGAACTGGGTGTCGGTCACGGTCCCCGCGTCGTCGAGCTTGATCGTGATCCTGGCGTGGCCCTCGATCCGCGTCACGTGATCGATGGTGATCTTGTTCATGGCTGGTCTCCTGGCCCCCGCCGGCTGCGCTGCGGGCGCCTCCGCGACTGGCTCCGCGCCCCTGGCAGCGCGGGGCGCGCGCCTCGCCGTCCCGGACGTCGCTCTCCTGGTCGCCACGTCCGGCCCTACCCGAACCGCAGCTTGGATCCGAGGTCCGGCGTGCGGCCCTCGAGCAGCTCGCTCAACACCATCAGGATCGCGTTGGGCTTGGGCGGGCAGCCTGGGACGTGGATGTCGACCTTGATCGACTCGTGCAGCGGCCCCGCCTGCTTGAGCAGCGCGGGCACGACGTCCGTCGGCACGCCCGGCTGCTCGGTGGCGCCCTCGACGTAGACGCGCTCGAGCAGCTTGCGGATGGGGATGCCGTTGCGCATCGACGGCACGTTGCCCGTCACCGCGCAGTCGCCGAGCGCGACCACGATCTGGCTCCGCGCGCGCGCGACCTGGGCAAGCCTGGCATCGTCCTGGTTGCTGACCGCGCCCTCGATCAGGGCCACGTCGACGCCTTCGGGCCACTCCTGCGCGTCGACCAGCGGACCGAACACGATGTCGGCCTTGGTGAGCACGGCGACGATGCCCTCGTCGATGTCGAGCAGCGACATGTGGCAGCCTGAGCAGCCGTCGAGCCAGCAGGTGCCGATCTTCAGCTTGTCCATCAGCTGCCCTCCCGCATGGAGGTCAGGCGACTGACGCCGGCCTTCTGCTTCGTCATCTCCTCCACGCCCCAACCCTTCTCGGCCATCGCGCCGGTCGGGCACGCGTGCACGCACTTGCCGCAGCTGGTGCATGACGTGGCCTCACCCCATGGCCGCTTCAGCTCGGAGACGAGCTGCGACTGGATGCCGCGGCCGGCCATGTCCCACACGTGCGCGCCCTCGATCTCGGCGCACGCGCGGACGCAGCGGGAGCAGAGGACGCAGCGGTTGTGATCGAGCACGAAACGCGGGTGCGAGGTGTCGACCGGGAGCCGCGGGTAGTTGTACGGGTAGCGAACGTGCGTGACCCCGTGCTGCTGCGCCAGCGTCTGCAGCTCGCAATGCCCGGACGAGACGCACACGGCGCAGACGTGGTTGCGCTCCGCGAACAGCAGCTCCAGCGCGATCTTCCGGTACGCCTCGAGCTGCGGCGAGCTGGTGATGACCGCGAGACCTTCCTGCACCGGGGTGGTGCAGGCGGGCTGCAGGCGGGCCACGCCCGCGATCTCCACCATGCACAGCCGGCAGGCGCCGACCGCGCTGAGGCCCTCCATGTAGCACAGGGCAGGGATGTAGGCGTTGTTGGCTCGCCCGACCTCGAGGATCGTCTGGCCGGCGGTGGCCGCGATCACCTCGCCGTCGATGCGGACCTTCACCTTCTCGGTCACGCCGGTCCTCCCTATCTCTCGACGCTGCGGATGTCGCAGCGCAGGCAGCGGGATGTCTCCTGCATCGCCGCCACGGGGGTAAGGCCGAGCGAGACCTCGGCGTGCGAGAGCACGCGCTGGGCGGCGGGCATCTCGGCGGGCACGTGACGACCGCACTCGACGGGCGTCTCGGGCGGCTCCATCTGGTACTCGAACTCGCGGTACAGGCTCGCGAAGCGTTTCCGTCCCATCAGCTTCTTGTCGATGTTGCGGGCGGCCTTCTTGCCGTAGCCCATGGCATTCGAGACGTTCGAGGCGCCGGCGATCAGGTCGCCACCCGCGTAGAAGCGCTCACGGCTGGTCTCGAGCGAGTAGCGGTCGACCTCGATCGTGCCGGCCTCCTGCACCTTCAGGCCCGAGGCCCTCAGGAAGTCGGGGTCGACTTTCTCGCCCACGGCGAGGACGACGGTGTCGCACTCGAAGCGGATCACCTCGTCCGTCAGGATCGGACGGCGCCGACCCGAGGTGTCGAACTCGCCGAGCTTCGTCCTGACCGCCTCGATCGCGCGCACCTGGCCGTTCTTGTCGCCCACGATGCGATGCGGGGCGGCCAGGTAGACGACCCTGGCGCCCTCGTGCTCGGCGGCCTCGACCTCCTCCGGGATCGCCGGCATGTCCCTCCGCTCGCGGCGGTAGACGATCGTCACCTCCGCGCCCAGCCGGCGAGCCGTGCGCGCCGAGTCGATGGCGGCGTTGCCGCCGCCGATCACGACCACGTGCTTCCCGACCGGGACCTGCGCGTCACCCGCCGCGGCCTCCAGGAACGGCAGGGCCGGGATCACGCCGGTGAGCTCGGTGCCTGGCAGGTAGACCCAGCCCTCCTTCCAGGTGCCGATCGCGAGGAAGACGGCATCGTACTGGTGGGCCACCTCGTTGAGCGTGATGGATTCGCCGACGGTGACGTTGAACTGGAACTTCACGCCGAGGCGCTCGATCAGCTCGATCTCCTTGTCGAGCACGGCCTTCGGCAGCCGGTACTCCGGCAGCGCGTAGCGCAGCATGCCGCCGGCGGCGGGGCGCGAGTCGTAGACGGTCACGCTGTGGCCAAGGAGCTGGAGGTAGAAGGCACAGGCCAGGCCGGTCGGGCCGGCGCCCACGATCGCGACCTCGCGACCGGTCGGCTCGAGCCTGCGCTCGAGCACGCGGTCGGCCATGGCCTCGAACTTGTCGGAGAGCAGCACCTGGTCGGCGATCACGCGGTGCACGTCGCGCATGTTCACTGGCTCGTCGATCGCGGCGCGGCGACAGCGGTCGTCGCAGGGGTGCTGGCAGACGCGCCCCGTGGAGGCCGGCAGCGGGTTGTCGAAGATCACCGAGAGGAAGGCGTCGTCGATCCGCCCCTCCTTGTACAGCTGCAGGAAGCGCGGGATGTTCATGTGCAGCGGGCAGGAGTTCTCGCACGGCGAGAGCGCCAGGTCCTCGCACACCCCGGCCCGGCAGCGCTTCGCCAGGATGTGGTCCTCGAACTCGTGGCGGAAGTGGCGCAGGGTGGTGAGCACGGGATTGGGCGCGCTCTGGCCGAGCCCGCAGAGCGAGGTGTCGCGGACCATGCGGCACAGCTCGTCGAGCGCCGGCGAGGTCGTCGTGGGTGGCCCGGCCGAGCGTGCAGCGGTTGAGGATGCGCAGCATCTGGTCGAGGCCCACGCGGCACGGGACGCACTTCCCGCAGCTCTCCGAGTGGGTGAACTCGATGAAGTAGCGGGCGACGTCCACCATGCAGTTGTCTTCGTCCATGACGACCATGCCGCCCGAGCCCATGATCGAGCCGAGCTGGGCGAGCGTCTCGTAGTCGACCGGCGTGTCGAACATCTCGGCCGGGATGCAGCCGCCCGACGGGCCGCCGGTCTGCACGGCCTTGATGTCGCGTCCGTTGGTGCCGCCCTCGCCGATGTCGTAGATGAACTTGGCGAGCGGCGTGCCGAGCGGCATCTCGACCAGGCCGGTGCTCTTCACCTTCCCGACCAGCGAGAAGACCTTGGTGCCTGGGCTCTTGGCGCTGCCGGTCTCGGTGAACCACGCCGGGCCCTTGGAGACGATCGGCGCAACGTTGTACCAGGTCTCGACGTTGTTGATGTTCGTCGGCTTGCCGTACAGGCCCTTTTGGGCCGGGAACGGCGGGCGCGTCCGCGGCCGGCCGGACTGGCCCTCGAGCGAGGCGATCAGCGCCGTCTCCTCGCCGCACACGAAGGCGCCGGCGCCCTCGACCGTCTCGATCTCGAACGCAAAGCCACGCCCGAGCACGTTGTCGCCAAGGACGCCGTAGGCCCGCGCCTGCTCGATCGCGCGCTCGAGGCGCAGCACCGCGAGCGGGTACTCGGCGCGGACGTAGATGATCCCCCGTGGCGCGCCGGTGACGTAGCCGGCGATCAGCATGCCCTCGAGGAGGGCGTGGGGGTCGGACTCGATCTCGTTCCGGTTCATGTACGCGCCCGGGTCGCCCTCGTCCGCGTTGCACACGAGGTACTTCACGGGGTCGGCCGCCTTCCGCAGGAACTCCCACTTGTTCCCGGTGAGGTAGCCGGCGCCACCCCGGCCGCGCAGCTTGGCGGCCTTGATCTGCTCGATCACGCCCTCGGGGTTCTGGTCGATCAGGACCTTGTAGAGGGCCTGGTACCCGCCGATCGCGACATACTCCTCGATGTCGTCGGGGTTGATCAGCCCGCAGTTGCGCAGGACGGTCTTGACCTGCCCACTGAAGAACGGCAGCTCGTGCCAGTGCGGCACCTCGGGGTAGCCGTATCCGTACTTGACATGGCCGGTGAGGTGGTCCCACTCCTCGATCTTGCACAGGACGAGCTCGGGCGGGGGAAGCTGACCGCGGCCGAGGCCGTTCAGGATCTCGTCGACGTGGTTCGGCTGCACACGGTGCAGCATCAGGAGCGGGCGGCCCGGCACCCACACGTTGACGAGCGGCTCCTCGGCGCAGAAGCCGAAGCAGCCGACCGGCGCCAGGTGCACGGCGAGGCCGTGCCCGTCGATCACCGACGCAAAGGCGTGGTAGACGGCCTCGGCGCCGTTGCCGGAGCCGCACGTTCCCATGCCGACGGCGATGCGCGGCTTGCTCGGGAGCAGCTTTGCGAGGCCGGCCTCACGCACGGCGGCGAAGGCGGCGATGTCCTGGATCTTCATCGCGCGCCGTCCTTGCGCAGCATCTCGACTTCGCGGATCAGCGCCTGCTCCTTGACGTGCCCCCGAATCGCGTGGTTCACCTCGACCACCGGGGCGAGGGCGCACTGGCCGAAACAGGCGACGGTGCGGATCGTGAAGCGTCGGTCCGGCGTCGTCAGGGAGAGCTTGTCGGCACCCTCGCCGGTCTCCTGCAGGCCGAGCTGGAGCTTCACGCGCTCGAGCAGTGCCCGCGATCCGCGCGTGTGACAGGCGGTGCCGCGGCAGATGGCCACGGTATGCGTGCCCTGCGGGTCGAGGTTGAACAGCGCGTAGAACGTCGCGACGCCATAGACCTGCGACTGCGGGACCCCCGTGCGCGCAGCCACGTACTCGAGCGTCTCCATCGGGAGGTATTTGTGGGGCTTGTGGTCCTGCAGCTTCTCGAGGATGCCGAGCAGCGCGCCGGGGCGTCCGGCGTGGTCGCCGATGATGCGGTCGATCAGGTCCCGATCCTCGTCGCGCGCCAGCGCCGCCACCAGGCCAGTGGTCATGGAACCCTCCAAGCAGAGGCCGTGCCCAGGAGGCCGATCCGGAGACCCGGCCCGCATGGAACACGGCTGATCGGCCGCATCGTAGGAGTCGGCCCCCGTGGCGCAGTAGGGCCATTCGGGATCGTCCGGAGGCCACACGGCACGGGGATGCCCCTGCCGCTCTCCCTGGGCGGGACACGGCGGCGGTCAGGTGGCGGAGTCGTCCTCCAGCCAGTGCCGCAGGCTGCCGCGCCAGAGAGCCCGTCCATGGAATGAGACCTGCGGTCCGATCGCCGGCAGCCCGCCGTACCAGATGAGCGTCTTGAGGAGCGGGGTCACCTGCAGGCCATACGCCTCCATGCAGGCCTCGGGCTGGACGCCCGGCCACGAGTAGCAGGAGACGACGGTTCGCCGATTCGCCGTCGGGATGCCGGGGGGCAGGCGGTCCCAGGCCGGATCATCCGGGCCGAACTCCCACTGGTCCAGGTTGCCCTGCGGAATGCCCTCGATCCCGCGCACGACCGGCGGATCATCGTCGAGCAGGTAGGGATCGACGGCCAGGTCGCAGACGACGGCATGGCTGGGCAGCCAGCCGAGCCAGGCATTGGGGAACAGGGGACGCGACGTGTCGCGTCGCGCCGTGGCATCGACGAGGATGTCGGTCTGGCCCAGTCGGCGCCGGAAGTAGGCCTCGTTGCCGGACAGGTTCTGCTCGACCACCACGACCTCGACCCCGGGCAGGCCATCGCGCAGGAATCGCTCGTTGCGGGCCTCGCCGCCGCACCGGGCGGCCCACTCGATGGCATGCTTGCCGACCCCGCCGGCGCCCAGGATCGTGACGCTCACGGGCGGGCGCGCGGGCAGGAGAAGCGGCGGCCACCGCCGCTCGAGGGCGTCGAATGCTGCGGCCACGCCGTTGCGGGCCACGTCGCGCAGGTTCTGGACCAGGCGCCGTCCGTCGTCGCCGGTGACCATGTCGAGGGCGATGGCCTCGATGCCCAGGCGGCGCAGCAGCGCGACGCGTTCCGGCCGCGTGGTGAAGTGAAGCATCGAGAGCAGGATCGCGCCGGGTCGCAGCAGCTCGTAGCGTCCCTCCGGCGCCCGGAGCACCACCACGATGTCCTGGCGATACGCCGTGGCCTCGTCGACGATATGGACTCGCGGCGACAGGGACCGATAGGCATCGTCGGAATGGCCCATGGCGGCCCCGCTCCCGGCCTCGACGTGCACGTCGACGTCCATGCTCGCGAGCAGGCCGATGAGTGGTGGCAGGAAGGCCCGCCGCTCGCCGGGCTCGTTGTACATGCGCGGGAAGCCGATCGTGAGTCGGCGGTCGTCGGTCATCTCGTGCCCCTGTCGTCCGGCCTCCGGGAGATGCCCCTCCGCGCACCACGAGCCGGCAATGGTCTAACAGTCTCCAGATGCCTCCCCTGCGTCAAGGCCGGGATCGGTCACGTTACCGTCGTGGCCGCCCCGGCCGCCCGGTCCTGGTGGACGCGCTCGGTACACTCGCGTCGTGAAACGCCACCGACTGCATCCCGATGGTCGGGACGAGCTGGGAGGCAGGCCGGAATGCCCCGATTGCAGGCAAAGAGCTTCGCGGCCCCCGACGATGTCCGCACGGCACCAAGGGTCCTGTTCGAGACCGTCGCTCTCGACGACGCAACGGTCGGTCACTGCCGGTTCGAGCCGGGCTGGCGGTGGTCGACCGACATCGGCCCGATGATGGGCGCCACGTCGTGCCCCATCCGCCATCTCGGCTATTCGATGTCCGGCGTCGTGCGCGTCGTGATGGACGACGGCCAGACCCTCGACATCGGGCCCGACACGGTGTTCGACATCCCGCCGGGTCACGATCAGTGGGTGATCGGCGACGAGCCGTGGATCACCATCGAGTGGGGGGCGAGCGGTCGCGCTCTCGGCGCGGCGCTCAACGAGAGCGGAGCACGGTCCCTCGCGACGGTGCTGTTCACGGACATCGTCGACTCCACGGCGCGGCTCGAGCTGGTCGGCGATGCCGCCTGGCACGACCTGTTGGCCGCCCACAACGCGCGCCTCCGTGAGCAGCTGAACATCCATCGCGGGCGCGAGGTGAAGACGACCGGCGATGGGCTCCTGGCGATCTTCGACAGCCCGACCCGCGCCGCCCTGTGCGCAGCCGAGATGACGCGCTCCGTCCGCGCGATCGACCTGGAGATCCGGGTCGGCCTGCATACCGGCGAAGTCGAGCTCGTCGGCGACGACGTGCGAGGCATCGCCGTCCACACGGCCGCGCGCATGCTCGCGCTGGCGGGCGCCGGCGAGGTGCTGGTCTCGTCGACGACGAGCGCGCTCCTCGAGGGCTCGGGCCTGCTCCTGGAGGACGCCGGCGTTCACGAGCTGAAGGGCCTGTCCGGGACCCGACAGCTGTTCCGACTCGTCGTGGCGCCGCCGACGTAGCGTTGTTGTTCGGCCTCCCCTCGCCGCGCCCCGCTACCCCCTCACACCGATCAGGGTGAGCCCGTTCACGCGTGCGTAGTGGGAGACCCATGTGTTCGCCCAGATCAGCTTGCCGTTCTCCCGGACCGACCGGGTGACCGTGACGTCGAACCCGTTGTCGGGGTATTCCACGACCTTCACGGTTCCGGGCGGCAGCGAGGTGGTCCGCTGGACGCTGCTGGTTGCGATGCGGTAGTTGCGCTTCGCCGACGTCGCGAAGGTGACGGTCCGCCCGTTGGCCACGTGGTAGGTGACGTTGGTCGAGCCCGGCACGCGCGAGCCGCCGCCCACGACCGGGCGCTTGTTGACGGCCACCGTGTAGAGGGAGAAGGTGACCACGCCCGGCCGGGCATCCGCGCGGATCATGACCGGGTACGCCGAGTCGTTCTTCCAGGACATCGTCGTCGCGAAGCCGTCGGTGATTGCGACGGTCGCGTCGAGGCCCGTGGGGTAGCGGGTGATGTAGTAGTAGTGGTTGTGCCTGGCCACCACCTGGTAGCCGGCCCGGGCGACCGCGTTGAACAGCGTCGTCGACGTCGAGCAGATCCCGCCTCCCAGGGCGCCGGTTGGCTGGGAGTGGCCGTTGATGATCGCTCCGCCGTCGCGGTAGCCCCGGGCGTAGGTCACGGGCCCGATCGACTGCCAGAAGTCGAAGACCGCCCCCGGAGCCACCACCGTTCCGTCGAGGTCGCGGGCCGGGATCGTGATGTTGTTGCTGAAGCCGTTGCGCTCGCTGACCTCGTAGTACGTGGTCCACGTCGAGATCTTGCGCATGCGCGGGGCGAGCTTCGTGGCCTCCGCGGTCGACAGCCGTGGCTTGACGACGGTGATCGCGAGGGCGACCGGCGGCGGCGATGCCGTCGCGCCGCTGGCGGCACGGTCGACGATCGCCTGGGCGACGAGCGGCGCCGACGTCGCGACGTCGACGGCGCGGCCGTCCCTGGCGGCTGAGACGCCGATGACCGGGCTGCCGCGCCGGACGAGGAAGGTGGCGTCCTTCGCCGGCACGTCGATCTTCCTGGCCAGGCTGGCCAGGACCTTCGACGGCGCCGTCGGGTCGACCGTCGGGTGGTACCCCTCGGAGCTGGTTTCGAATCTGATCCAACCCCGGACGGTCCCGCCCGGGATGGTCCACGTTTCCTGGCCCGACGTCAGCACGACGTCGGTCGCCATGCGGTTCGCCGACGCGATCGCGCTGGCGACCTCCGCGTCGTCGATGTCGGGCTCGACGGGGACGGTCTGGTAGGCAAGCTCGAGGGTGCCAGGGGCGGCCGGGTCGGTGAGCTGGTCGAGGAGGGCGGCGGTGATCTCGGCGCCGGGGAGCACCTTCCCGGGGACGGCCGAGCTCGCCACGAACCCGGTCGCCGTGACGGCCGCGGAGCCGCTGACCGGCCCGCGATTGACGTCGCGCGCGGTTTCGGTCACCGCCCGCCGGACGGCGGCAGGGTCGAGAACGACGAGGGGGTTGATGGGGGTGCCGTCGACCAGGCTCCGGACCCCCTGGGCGGCGCGTCCGAGCGGGTCGCCACCGTCGCGTCCGACCGACCACGCCAGCTCCACGAGCTTGTCCACGTCGGCGCGGCGGCCGAGCGCGGCGTAGGGGATGCGGACCGCGCTCGAGTCGATCGCAATGACCGCGGCGCCCTCCGCGTACCCGGCCAGCTTGTCCTGCAGCCGGGCCGTTGCGGCCGTCCGGGTGAGGCCGGAGATGTCGACGCCGTCGACCGACACGCCGGGGTAGACCCGGTCGGCGTACTGACCCTGGTAGGCCAGGAGCGCGCCGACGCCGAACGCGAGCGCGAGGGTGAACCCGGCGATGAGACCGAGGATGAGCTTCCCGAACGGGAAGCTCCGGCTGGAAGGCGGGTTGCCTGGCGTGGTCGTCATCGGGGCGGTGATCACCGTGGCGGGCCGACCATGATACGCCTCGAGCCGTGCGTGCCCGAGACGACCCGATGGAGCATCCTGTCGCGTTCGCGGACCAGCCGCTCGCCGCCGATCCCGGTCCACGTCCTCGCGCGCCGCGCGCACGATCTCGACGGTGCAGTTCCCCTTCGGGCAGATCTGCGTCGCCCCCATTGGCTGGCCCACGTCCGGAGGGCACAATCCCCGCCATGGATCACGCGCAGGCACCCGAGCCTGCGGAACCGACACCAAGAGCCGCGACGGCTCTCCCCGCGCCGGCCGCCGCCGGTGCACAGGCCCGCGTCGAGATGGCGCCGGGCGCGCTGGGCTCCGCTCACCTCCCGCCGGCAGCCCTTCTCGAGCTCCAGCGGACGGTCGGCAACACTGCGACCGTGGCGCTGCTGCAGCGAGAGGCGGCGGGCCGGCGGCGCCCGGCCGTCGCCCAGCGAACCGTCCTGCAGCGGAATGGTGGGGGCGCCGCTCCAGCGGTGAGCGCCAAGCACACCTACACCGTCCCGGACAAGAAGCTTGGCGAGAAGGACCTCAGCTACGTCACGGCAACGTTGTCCGTCGGCGGATCGCTGGACTACGAGGTCACGCCTCCGCCCGCCGCGCCGACGCCATCATCCGGCTCCCCGGGTGCGCCGGGCGGCTCGAGCACCGAGGGACCGACGCCGCTCCCCTCGCCCGGCCCCGGGCAGGTCAAGGGATCGGGCGGCCTGAACGTGGGCGGCGACGCCCTGAAGTACCAGGCCGAGGTCGGGATCGAGTTCGAGAAACGGGCATCCGGGCTCCTGGAAGGCTGCACCCCGAAGGCCAAGTTCGGCGGCGAAGCCAGCGGCGACAGTGGCAAGCTCGGTGTTGAGCTCTCCCTGGAGGGCCAGACCCTCGAGCCCAAGTTCGCCTTCAACCTGGCCGAGATCGACCCCCAGAAGGGCATCCACTTCGCCACCCTGGAGGTGGCTGTCGACTGGAAGATCCACGAGTGGTCGTTCACGACAACGGACGGGGCGACGGTCAAGATCGCCCCCAAGGCGACACTCAAGGTCGCGATCGAGCCGAACTACGAGCGGATCTTCCTGTACCTCGTCGAGCAGGGCGGCGCGACGGTGGCAGCCGAGGCGGCCATCGCCGGTGGCATGATCGCGGCGGGCGCCCTCGACGATCATCGGCTTCCTCCTGACCCTGGGCGACGGCGAGGCGGAGGCTCGGGCCATCGACAACGCTGAGAAGGCGCGGGGGCAGCTGGTGGCAGGCTTCGTCGGGGGGGCGACCGGCGAGGAGATCGCGCTCGGGGACGACTTCACGATGGAGGGCCATAACCGGGGCGTCCAGTGGCGCCAGGACCTGCAGAACGGGCGGAGGGGCAGCGGGATCCCGGTGCCGCCCAGCGTGATCGATGCCAAGTCCAGGGAGAACCGGGCCAAGATCGAGGCCAGCGCTCGCAGGACGGCCACCCAGATCATGCACGAGGCTCTCGTGCAGCGTTACTGGGAGATCCACTATGTCCAGCAGGTGATCCCCTGGGCCGAGATCGACACGGTCTTCATGATGCTGATGGAAGGCCAGGGATTCGGCCGCCCGCAGCCGCAGGAGGGCAAGAACGTCGCCGGCGCTTCCGTCCTCCCGGAGTAGCCGCGGCGGGCACGGTCCCGGCCTCGACACCCGGCGGTCCTCCTGCGCGTCGCGCGGCATGCCCCGCCGTCGTGAGCACGAGCTGGTGCGGTATCGTGGGCTCCCTCGTCCCGACCCGGTGACGCTTCGATGGTGCGCGAGCCATGACGACCCCTGACCCGGCCCCGGATCGGGACACCCTGCGCGTCGCCTTCCTGGCGCTGGGTGCCGCGTTCTTCGGCATCGGGGTCCTGGACCGGGCCCTGGCCGTCGCGGGCGTGTTCAGCTCGCTGCTCCTGACGCTCTTCCTGACCTGGCTGCTGGCCTTCCTGATCAGCCCGCTGGTCGGAAGCCTCGATCGCCGGCTGCCCCTCGGCCGGGGACTCGCCGTCGCGGTGGCCTATGGCACGGTCATCGGCGGCATCGCCCTGTTCGTGGTTGCCGTCGCCCAGGTCGGCGCGCGGGAGGCGTCCGATCTCGTCGGGCGAACCGACGAGATCACGGCTTCGATCGCGACCATGGCCGGCGACATCCAGCGCGCGCTCGGGATCGACCGCTCGACCGTGGACCTGGTGGCGCTCGTCGAGGACGTCCAGCGCCAGACGCTGCCGGCCGTGATCCAGCAGTTTGCCGACCAGACCCAGATGATCGCCGGCAGCGTCCTGGCCGTGTTCGGGACGCTGTTCATCGTCGTCGTGCTGTCGTTGTACGCCGTGGCAGATCCCGAGGCGATCACGGGAGCCCTCCGCCGCATCGTGCCGAATTGCTACGCCGAGACCCTGCTGCTCGTCCAGCGCACGGTCGGGCGCGCGTTTCGCGGCTTCCTGCGCGCGCAGGTGGTGCTCGTCCTGGTCCAGCTCGCCCTGACCCTCGTCCTCGGCCTGGTCTTCGACCTGCCCTACCTGTTCCTGCTGACCGTCAGCACCGCCGTGCTCATGTTCATCCCGTTCTTCGGACCGCCGCTGGCGCTCGCCCCGGTCGTCTTCGTCGCGCTGGTGTTCCGACCCGACGTGGCCCTCCTCGTCATCGCCATCCTCGTCATCGCCCAGACGATCCTGGTCAACGCCATCCAGCCCCGGCTGCTCCGCGAGGGCGTTGGCCTCCACCCCATCCTCGTCATCGTCGCCCTCCTCGCCGGCGCGCAGGTCGCCGGACTGTGGGGGGCGATCTTCGGCATCCCCGTGGTCGCCATCGTCAACCTGCTGCTGCGCTACATGATCGACGCCCGCGCCGTGAACGAGGTCGAGGGCATCGAGCTCGAGGAGGTGGTGGCCGAGATCCGGGCCGAGAACCCGGAGGTCCACGTCGAGGAAGCGGTGGCGATCGCCGCCGATCGAGCCGAGGCGATGCTCGAGACCGACCCCGGGGTCCGGGAGTGAGACGGCCCGTAGCGGAGGCACGTGCGGATGCCCGGGTCCGCATGTGGGTCTGCCCCAAGCGGGGGCGCCACCCGGTGTTGCGGGCCAGGGGCCTGATCGGCGCCTGTCGCGACGTCGAGCAGCGGGCCGCGTTTGACGGAATTGCGCGATGGCCCGATGGTGGGACCAGCAGTCGCATGCGCCGGGCTCTCATTCGCCGGCCCGAAGCGCGCGACGGATCGGAATCCTCACCATGGCCCGCACGCCCTTCTCTCAGCCTGACGCGAACATCGTCGTGAGCAGCGACGGCTACTTCGACGTCTATCCGCCGATCGACCGATCGAACGGGGACAAGCCCGCCTATCGCGGCCAGCTCTCGGAGCTCGGCACGGGGATCCGCGGCGCCTACGACCGGCTCGCGGTCCGTCCCGGATCGGTGGCCCTCGCCGACGCCGTCGTCGCCTGGTCCGCCGTCCATGGCGCAGCCGCCGTTCGCGGCGAGCTCGGCCGTGGCCGCGACGGCAACCAGAAAGAGGCCTGAGGCCCGGCATCCCGTCGGGCTCGAGCCGCCGGGGTCCGCCTGGCACGCCAGGCCGGGAACGTCCGCCTATTCGCCCAGCAGCTGGAAGTGCACCGTGCGATCGCGGGCCCGGACCCCGTCGAAGTCCACGAAGTAGATGCGCCCGAACTCGCCGAGCTCGATCCGGCCGTCGATGATGGGGATGGTCTCCGAGCGACCGATCAGGCCGGACCGGATGTGGGCGTCGGTGTTGAGGCTCCAGACGGCCTCTTCGCCGAGGTCCTCCACGGCGTGCTGGATGTGCAGCTTCCCGGGATGAAGGTACTGGCCCTCGTGGCGGCAGGTCGGGACGACCGCCTCGAGGCGATCCAGCATGTCCTGGAGGAGGTGCTCGGTGCCGTCGTAGAGCCGGTCGTGGGATTCCTCCTGGATGATCACGCTGCACGTCGTGTGGGCGGAGTAGACGGTGATCGTGCCCATCCGGATCCCCGACCGGGAGACGGCCTCGGCCGCCTCCGCCGTGACGTCGTGGAACATCGGCTTGTGGAGGGGGCTGTGCACCTCCACGGTCTGGTGGTAGACGGTCATCCGGTTGATCCTCTCCTGAGATCCGTGCCTGGCGCGTCAGGGTGCACGTCCAGCCAGGCGTGATGCAGGGCGCCGATGAGCGCCTCCATCTGGGCGACCGGGTCGGCCGCCCTGAGGATGCTGCTGGAGGATCCGGTCCCTCCCACGCCCAGGCCGATCATCCGCGCCACGTCGTCGGGCGTCTGGACCCCGGCGCCGCACATGACGATGATGTCGGGGTCGATCCGCCCGACCATCTCGACCGCCTGCTCGACGAATCCCCGCATCTCGGTGGCGGCCGAGCGACTGGTCGCGATGAGCTCCGGCGGCTCGGCCAGGACGATGTCCGCACCGAGCAGCGCGATGGCCGCCGCCTCCTCGGGGGAGTCGGCGCAGACCATGCGTCGCGAGGCCCACCTCGTGGGCGCGCCGGATGGCCCGGTGGATGTCGGCGAGGGTCATCCTCCGTTCCGAGTGGTTGAGCATCGTGCCGACCGCCCCCGCCTCCTTGATCGCCTCGGCCAGCACGCCGCCGGCCCCGCGGCCGACGGCAACGGGATCCATGTGCTGGGCGAAGACGGCCAGGTGGCGGGTCTCGCCGGGCGACCGCCGGGATGTCGACGTGCTGGGGATCGAAGATGACGGTGACGTCGAGCTCCTCGGCTCAGGCGATCCGCCGCCCTCGCCAGGCGCACTGCCTCGGCGCCCCAGGCATAGCCCTTCAGCCCGATCTCGAAGACCGGCGCCCGCCAGGCGAATCCTGTCGTCCACGCTCAGACGACGACCGCCTCGACGCCCAGCATCTGGGCAAGGTGCAGGAGCTGCGTCGTCCAGCGCCCCCGGGCCGCACCCATGTGGTGGGTCGCCCCGGCGCGCAGCCAGGCATCGCACCACTCGGCGATCGGCAGCGTGTCGTGCCGGAAGAGGGTCTGCGGGGCGGAGATCGAGCGGGGCGGGAAGGGCAGCAGCTCGCCCTCCGAGATCACGAACCGCCACTGGCCGTAGCCGACCGTGACCAGGGCCAGGTTGGTGATCGGTCCGGGCTCGTAGGCGAACTCGAAGCCGGCCCCGAAGCCGTGCACGCCCTGGTAGTAGATGGAGTGCTTCACCTTGACGGCGCCCGGCGTGCCCAGGGCCGGGTTGCCGTGGCCGTCGTGGGAGAACATCACCGCTTCGTTGTCGAAGTCGATGACGTAGTTCTCCAGGGTCGTGGCCTGGCCCGCCAGCTCCTGCAGGATCAGCTGGGCGACGGCGGTGTTGACGTCGCCCTCGGGCGAGGCGGGGATCCCGATCTCGCACAGGCGGCCGGTCCCGTAGGAGGGGATGATCCCGACCCGGGGATCGGTCAGCCAGACCTGGTCGAAGGCGGTGAAGGCGTCGAAGCGGTGCTCCTTCGACGACCGACTCGAGGGCCAGGGCGAGGCGGACGGAGCGCTCGAAGAGGGCGGGCTCCATCTCCACCGCGTAGCGGGCCCGCTCGGCGGCCATCGTCGCGTCGACGTCGGCCTGCGGGATCTCGGCGAAGCGGAGGGCGACCTTCTCGGGCTCGAGGGGCCAGACCACCGGGCCGATGTCCTGGCGCAGCGAGAGGCCGTCGAACATGAGGTCGGTCATGCCCTCGAAGTGATGGCCGACCAGGGCGATCCGGGCATCGCGCAGCCGTCGCCGGACGGCTGCCGCAGCGATGACCTCGCTGGACGCGCCGGCGCCCGTCCGGGTCGTCGAACGGGGAGGTGATGAGCGCGAACTCGCGCTCCGTCCGGAGGAGCAGGGCCGTCAGCTCGGGCATGCCCGGCCATGCCGCTGTTGAGCATGACGACGTCGAAGCCGTCGTCCTCGCCGAGCCGCCGGATCCGCTGGGCGTTCCAGACGAGGACCGGGGCCGTGGTGTCCAGCATGCAGCGGGCCGGCACGAGGCCCTTGGTGTAGGCCAGCTCGCAGGGCGACGATGATGTCGACGTCCTCGGCGTTGAACAGGCGCGCGGCGGCCGCGGCCTGCTGCCTCTTCCTCCACCAGGCCGGCGTGGACGACGTCGCCGTACTCGGCCAGCGCGTCGGCGATCTCCTGCGCGGCCGCGGTCGCGGCCGGTCGCATGTGGGCCGTCTTGTTGTAGTCGTCCTCGAGCAGCGCCATCACCAGGACGCCGATCTTCGCCTTCACCGCCACGAGATTGCCTCCTGCTGTCGACTGCGTTGCGTCATCGGGTCGGAGTCACGTTGGGAGCCCGGTGTTCGTGAACAACGGGCGCAGGGTATCGAACAGCCGGAGATAGCGGCCGTAGGCGTCGTCGTAGGCGATCCGGGTGGCCGGGTTCGGCTCATAGCGATCCTGGAGCGCCACCATCGCCGAGCTGGCCGCCGCGCAGGTCCGCGAACACCCCCACCGCCACGCCGGCGATCATCGCGTCGCCCCGGACGGCGGCGTAGCTCGCCCTCCAGCGTGACGACCGGCAACCCACAGGCGTCCGCCTTGATCTGGTTCCAGAGGGCGCTGCGGGAACCGCCACCGTGCGAGCGGATCTCGCTGGCCGCGGCGCCGGCGCCGGCCAGCAGCTCCAGGTTGCGGCGCAGCATGAACGCGACGGCCTCCAGCACCGCGCGCACGAAATGCGGCCTGCCGTGGTGGAGGGTGAACCCGTAGAAGACGCCCCGGGCCTCGGGCTCGTACTCCGGGCTGAACGCGCCCATCGAGGTGCGGCAGCATGGTCAGGCCTTCGGCGCCGGGCTCGACGCCGGCCGCGAGCGTCCGTCAGCAGGTCGTAGGCGCTCGTCTCATCGCCGGCGGCCCGGGCCACCTCCTCCGCGCCGAACTGGTCGCGGAACCAGGTCAGGGCCATCCCGCCGGTCGGGCAGACCGGGCAGTAGAGGTAGCGATCCGGGGCGGAATGGACGTAGACGGGCGTCTGGCCGGTCGGGTCGCCACCGTGGTGATCGACGGAGGCCTGGAGCGTCAGCGCGCCACCCGTGCTCTCCGAGACGACGCCGCTGCCGATGTTGCCGACCCCGACGGCCCCGGCGCCCTGGTCCATGCCCCCGGCGACGACGCGAACGCCGGCCGGCAGGCCAAGGGCCCGCGCGGCCGCGGCCGACAGGGTGCCCGACGATCGCTCCCGGCCGGACGAGCTCCGGCAGCCGCGCCGGCCCGACCCCCACCGCGTCGAGCATGGGCTCCCACCAGCCGCGGTCGCGGATGTCGAAGAGCAGCGACGTGGACTGCACGCCGCCCTCGGTCACGTAGCGGCCGGAGAGGCGGTGCAGGATGAAGTCCTCGACGAGCAGGAAGTGCCGGGCGCGCGGCGAACAGCTCGGGCTCGTGCTGTCGCCACCACAGCAGCTTGCACGCGGTCCACGTCGGCGTGACCGATGGGACGCCGGTCCGGTCGTAGACCACCGCGTCGCCGAATCGCTCGCCCAGCTGGTGAGCCTCGGCGAGGGCCCGGTTGTCCAGCCAGACGATGGCGGGCCCCAGCGGCCGGCCGTGCGCGTCGACGGCAACGACCGTCTCCCCCTGGCTGGAGACGGCCATCGCGGCAACGCGAGCCGGGTCCACGCCGGCCGCCGCGAGCGCCCGCCGGATGGCGGCCACCGTCGCCGTCCAGTAGATCTCGGCATCGATCTCGGCCCGATCCGGGGCCGGATGGCTGATCCGGTATTCCTGCCCGTCGACCGCCAGCATGCGACCCGTGGACTCGAAGACGCCGGCCTTGACGGCGGTCGTCCCGATGTCAAGGCCGACGAGGAGGGACATCAGCGCGTCCGCGTCGCGCTCAGTCGAGCCCGTGCTTCGCGGCAGCCGCCGCAGGATCCGCGCCGTTCTTGACGACTTCCTGGAGGGCCTCGAGGAAGCGCTCCGGGCTCCGTGCCTGGACCAGGTTGCGGCCGAAGACCACGCCCCGGGCGCCATCGCGCACGGCGGTCGCCGCCAGCTCCAGCGCGTCGAGCTCGCGGGGCAGCTTCTTCGCCCCGAGGGCGAGGATCGGCACCGGGGTCGAGCGGACGATCTCGCCGAAGCGCTCGCCCGTGTGGAACGTCTTGACCAGGTCGACGCCGAGCTCGGCGACGATCCGGCAGCCGATCGAGATGACCTCGTGGCGCTCCTCCGGTGAGACGTCCTCGTGGCCGGCCGGGTAGACCTCGCCCACGATCGGCATCCCGGCCGCCCGCTTCTCGGCGACGCACCGGGCGACCATCTCGACGTTCTCGGCGTCGACGGCCTCGGAGCCGGTCTTGATCGACATCCCGACGAGCACGATGTCCGCCCCGAGAGCCGCCGCCCCCGCGGCGGAGATCATCGGCACGCTCCGGCTTTCCGAGTAGCCCCACTGGGTCGCGTATTGCGTGCCCCAGTTGAGCCGAACCATCATCGCCGGCGCGCCCCGCCGGCCGAAGACGGGGGCGACGTGCGCGGCCATGCCGGGGCTGATCAGGATGGCGTCAGCGCCCTTGAGGCGGTCGACGATCGCTCCCAGGTCCTCGAACCCGGGGCGGGGTCCGTTGTACAGCCCGTGATCGATCGCGGCGACCACGGCGTTCGAGCCGCCGTCGAACAGCCGCGCCAATCGGATTGCCTCGCCTGTCGCCACCAGCGTGCGCCTCCCGCTCCGACGACGCGGACGGGCCCTGGATCCGGCCCGACCCGCGCCGAAATGATGGTAGGAATGGTGCTCATATGCTATTCGACTCCGTTCGCCTGTCAAGCCGGATGACCGTCGTCCAGCACGAGATCGCCGGGCACGGACCGTCATCTGCCGTCCGACCGATGATCATATGTGTTCACCTTGTTTTCGTTTCAACTTTGCGCGGCCCGCTCGGGCCGGGCCGGGGAGACGCCGCCGCGCGCACACAGGGCCATCCGGCCGGCCGCGCGCGGCAGCCCGATCCCCGGTGGCTTAGCATCCGCGACGATGGCGGTGACGACTCGTTGGGCGACATGGATGCGGCGGCGGGCCCGCTCGATCGGGACCGCGCCGTCCGTCCTCGGGCCGATCCTGCTCGTGACGGCCGTCGTGACGATCCTGGGGGTCCTCGCCCTCCGCGACACGGAGATCGGGGTCGACCTCGCGGTGACGATCCCGGGCATCGGACAGGCGCTCGGGGAGACGCTGCCGGCCGCGGTCCTGATGCTCGTGGCCGCCGCCGCCAATCTCGCGGCCGGGGCGATCGCGGTCCGCGCGCTCAATGGCCGGCCGTTCGACGGACCGGGCGGCGCCCTGCTGGCGGGCCTCGGCGGCGCCGTCTTCATCGACACCGCCGCGATGCTGGGCCTGGGATCCATCGGGGCGTTCAGCCGGGCCGCCCTCGTCGTGCTCATCGGGGGCCTCCTGGTGGCGGGAGTCGTCGCGCTTCGCCGTGGCCAGCTCCGCCCATTCGTCGAGCCCGGCGGCGCGCGGGAGGCCGCGACGACTGCAGGCGATCGCGCCCGCGACCCGAGCTGGGATCGGTTCGCGACGGCGGCATTCTGGCTCCTGGTCGCGATCGTGTGGGGGGCGCTTGTCGTCCTGCAGCTGGGGTCACCGGTCGTGCCGTTCGGCGACGTCCTGCCGAACCACGTGGCGCCGGTCGAGCACCTCCGCACCTTCGGCAGCTTCGCGACCCTCACGACATCGCCGTCGCCGATCTACGGCCCTTCGCGGATCTTCCTGGGCTACGTCGCGACGCTGGGGACGCTGACGACGCTGACGGGGCTCCACGCCACGCTCGCCGCATCCGGCTTCATCCTGCCCCTGGCGATCGTCGTGGCGGTCGGTGCGCAGCGGGTTGCCGTCGGCCTGTTCGGGCCGGCCGCGGCACGGTGGGCGCTGCTCGCGTTCCCCCTCACGTTCACCTTCGCCCAGGTCCCCGACGCGCGGGCCACCGTCCTCGTCTTCCCGCTCGCGGCGTTCGCGCTCGAGCGCCTGCTGGCCGGCCCGCCGCGGGCGGGCGAGGGACCGCCGTCCCGGAGGCCGGCCCTGCTGCCGGGCGGCGCGCTGGCCGGTGCGATCCTCGTCCATCCCCTGCTCGGCGTGCTCACCTGGCTTGCGGCAGCCCTCCTCGTCGGCGCGGCGCCGTCACGCCGCCGGTGGGCCATTCCGGGTCTGGTGGCGGCCGGGATCGTCGCGCTCGCGCAGGCCCTCACGGCCGCGGGCCTCGGCCTGGCGTCGTGGATCGGGCTCGCGCCCCTTGGCCTCGGACTGTTGGTGCTGCTCGGGTGGCACCCGCTCGCGCCGCCGCCGTCGCGGGCACGCCGTGCCGCGTTCGTCCCTCGCGCGCGATGGCCGCAGCGACCCGCCTGGGCTCGCCCGGCCACGGTCGCAGCCCTTGCGGTCGGCCTGATCCTGGCGGCCCCGTTCGTCCTGTCGCCGGCAACGGTGGCCGACGCGGGGCTGGAGCCGGGATTCGGCCTGCTCGGCCTGGGGACGATCGGCGCGGCGCTCCTGGCGCCACGCGCGGCCGGATGGCCGATCGTGGTCGGTGCGCTCGTCGTGTCCCTGCTCGCGATCGTCGGGGTCAACCTGCTGCCCGCCGAATCGCTGGTGGAGCAGGCCCTCAGGTTCGAGGTGCCCAAGACACTTCGCTACTGGCTGCCGTGGTTCCTGGCCAGCGCCAGCGCCGGAGCCCTCGCGGCGACGTGGGATCGGTCGGGTCGGCGCCGGGCACTCCGTTCCATCGTCGTGGCGACCGCCCTCGTCGCGGCAGCGTTCCCGTTCGATCGGGGTCCGCTGACCATCGTCGCCGTGCAGGATCGTCGGTTCGCCGAGTCGGTCTCGATCCAGCTCCGCCGCGCGACCTCCGGGTACTTCGTGAACTACCCGAACCGCCGTACCCTCATCGACGCCGACCAGCAGGCGATCGTCGACACGCTGCGGTCCGAGGAGAGCGCCGGCCGGTTGGCCGCGGACACGACCGTCCTCCACGTGGCGGCGAGCTTCCAGCAGTGGGCATCCACGCCGATCGGCGTCTTCAGCGGAGCTCTCGAGACGACGGTCAGCAAGGACGCGGAGGTGAGCCTCCACACGCTCGGCGGGCGGCTCTTCGGCCTGGCCGCGCTGCCGCAGCTTCTCGGCGACGGCTTCGCCTACGTGGTCCTCGAGCCGGCGGGCCTCTCGTCGGATCTTCGCGACGCGATCGTGGCCGCCGGGTACCAGCCGATCTTCGCCAACGATCGCGGCGAGGTCTTCGTCCGCGGCTGAGCCGCGACCGTCGGTCGCCCACGACGGGTGCGGATCCGGTACCGTTGGACCTGCCGTCCGGCGCTCCGGCGCGCCGGGACCGGCTCGATCGGCGGCCGATCGGTGGCAGCGCCGTTCGAGATCACAGAGCCGGGGGGGTCGCCATCACGCGGGTCATGCTTCGCCGAGCACGTGCGCTCCTCGGCCGGGAGGCCGGGGGGCTCATCGCGGCCGCCGTCGCCCTCGTCATCGTGCTCGCCTTCCGGCTGCCGTCGGACGCCGCCTGGCCCACCGGCCGGGAGGCCTTCTGCTACTGGTTCCCGGACCTTGCCGACCCCTACGCCCGGGCGGACTGGACGCAGTCGATCGCGTACGTCTACTCGCCGGCGTTCCTGCAGGGCATCGCCGGACTCAAGGCTCTGCCGTGGGAGGCGTTCCTGGCCGTCTGGACGGCGCTCCTGCTCCTCGCCGTGCGCTACCTCGTCGGCCCCCGCCTGTGGGCCGTGGCCATCGCCTTTGCCGCGCTCGAGCTCCTGGGTGGGAACATCCACCTGCTGCTGGCCGTGGCCATCGTCGCGGGGTTCCGCTGGCCGGCCGCCTGGGCGTTCGTCCTCCTCACGAAGGTGACCCCCGGCGTCGGCCTGCTCTGGTTCGCGGTGCGCCGGGAGTGGCGGAACCTCGGGATCGCCCTCGGCGCGACGGCCGCGATCGTGGCCGTGTCGTGGGCCGTGGCGCCCGGGGCATGGGCCGACTGGGTGGACGTGCTCGCCGCCAGCGCGACGAAGACGACCGGCACGTGGGCGGCGATCCCGGTGCCGGTGTGGCTGCGCCTTCCCGTCGCCGTCGCGCTCGTCGTCTGGGGGGCCCGGACCGAGCGGCGCTGGACGGTCCCGGTCGCCTCGATGCTGGCCCTGCCGGCGCTCTGGTTCGGCAGCGCCTCCATGCTCCTCGCGGCCGTGGCCCTCGCCACCGACCGCGTGAGCGGGGGCGCGTGGCCGCGGGCCGAGGACGCCGACGCCCCGGCCGCCATGGCGGAGCCGTTTCGCCGCGCCCCGGACCGCCTGACCAGGACGCGGGGGGCCGATCCCGCGAGCGGACGGTGGGATTGCCTTGCCGCGGTGACCCCCGCCGGGCATGATGGCGCCCCAGAGGAGGCGGGCGTGGACGTCAACGTGGAGGTCGGGGCGCTGCTGCGCCGCCTCGTCGCGCTCGTCCTCGTCGCCGTCGCCTGCCCGGTGGCGCTCTACGGCGGCGCCCTCCTGGGATGCGCGACCCAGGGGATCAGCTCCACGTGCGCGATCGACGGCATCCTTGTCTCGCCGATCCTGCTCGTGGGCGCTGGCCTGGCTGCGAGCGTGCTGGCTCACGGCCGGGCAGGGCTCGCCTTCGTGATCCTGGGCGTCGTCATGGGGATGCTCGCGATCCCGGTCGTGGCGTCCGTCGCCGGCAACCCCGTCCCGATCGATCCCGTGCAGGGCGTGATCGCCACGATCTGGTTCATGCCGCCGGTGCTGATCGGTCACGGCGCGGGGCGCGGCTTTGCCCGCCTGCGCGCCCGCCGACGCGCTGCGGGCGGCCCGGCCCGCGCGGAGGGTCGCGCGCCGCAGGGTTGACCTCGGGTTGCCACGACCGTCGTCGTCGAACCGACGGCCGTTGCCCAGCTGCCGACGCGCATCGGCTTGATTCCCGCGACTGTCGCCCGCATGCCCACGACGGTCGCACTACTTGGGGGCGCCCGTTGGGCGACGTAACCACTGCCGTGCTGTTCTCTTTGCCGCTCCGCGCGCCCAGATTCGACGGGCATTGGCAGCAGCTTCACGAGACGCGGAGAGAAGAGGGAACGGAGATGGACAGCCTCGGGGTCCTGGTCGCGGTTCTCGTCTGGCTCCTGGTGGTCGGCGCCGCCATGATGCGGGTGCCGGGCAGCGGCGTGCGCTCGTACATCGTCCCCTGGCTCGCGCTCACCCTGCTGACGATGGCGGTCGAGTTCGTCGTCCTGTTCATCGCCACCTACGGCCTCCTCTTCACCCTGGGGCCGGGGGCCGCGACCGTCGGCGTCGTGGTCAGCGCGATCATCCTCGCCGCCACGCCGGTCATGTGGGCGTTCATGCTCCGCAAGCGGGCCCACAGCCCCTCGTCCGGGGACAGCGCCTCGGTCCACGGGTGACGGTCGGGACAGCGGGCGAAGCGTGGGCGTGACCGGGCCGATGCCGGCCGACGGACGCACCCTGCGAGTGCTCCTCGCGATCTTCGACTTCCCGATGCTCGTGGCCGGCTACCGGGCCGTGATCGATACGCAGCCCGACATGGCGGTCGTCGGCACGCTCGAGGACCGCGCCTCCCTGCGCGACCAGGTCGCCCAATCACCGGCCGACGTCGTGATCACGGAGTGCATGCCGTACGCGACGACCGGGTGCACCTCCTTCCAGGCCGTCGAGGCCCTCCGCGCCGCAAAGCCCGGCTTGAAGATCCTGGCGATCGACTGCCGCTGCGGGAGCGAGCAGTTCTCGTTCGCGATCAAGGCCGGCGCGGACGGGTTCCTGACCCGCGAGGTGGAGGCCGCCGACGTCGTCGAGGCCGTGCACCGTATTGCCCGCGGCGAGACGTACGTCAGCCCCGCGATCGTGACCCGCATGGTCAACACCTACGTCCTGCGCGGCCCCGACCCGGCGAC
Organism: uncultured Chloroflexia bacterium; assembly: GCA_963827965.1. GTDB lineage: Bacteria > Chloroflexota > Limnocylindria > Limnocylindrales > CSP1-4 > CTSoil-043. The sequence goes on from CAWHCW010000004.1 coordinate 53,596, forward strand.
CGAGGACCCCTACGAGGCGCTCAGCGAGCGTTCGCGGGAGGTGCTCCGCCTGGCCGCCTATGGCCACTCCAACCGCGAGATCGCCCGCACGCTCCACCTCTCCGAGCAGACCGTGCACAGCCACCGGGCCACCATCATGGAGAAGCTGGGGTTCCACGACCGCGTCGAGCTCCTGCGCTACGCCCTTCGCCGCGGCGTCATCCAGGCGGCCGAGCTGTGAGCCGGCTCCGCGCCGCCCTCGCGAGCCGGCGCCCCACCGGCCGCGGAGGCGTTGTCAGGGCGATCCTGGCGGGACTCGCCCTCGTCGCCGTCCTCGCCGTCGCCTCCGTCGCCCTGGCGGTGGTCGTCCCCTGGGTCTACGGCGAGTACGGGTTCCACCCGGAGGAGAACGCCCGGACGTGGGCAGCCCTGACCCCGAGCTACGCCGACGCCGCCGTCTGCCAGCGCTGCCACGAGGCCCAGTACGCCCCCTGGCAGGGCGAGCGACACGCCTCGGTGACCTGCGAGAGCTGCCATGGACCGCTGGCGGCACACGCGGCGACGGCCCCGAGCGAGGCGTCGGCGGGATTGCCGGCGATCGAGAAGCCGGCCGCTGGCCTGTGCGCCGTCTGCCATGAGAAGTCGCCGGCGAAGCCGACCGCCTTCGTCCAGGTCGACCTGGCGGAGCACTACCCCGGCGCCCCCTGCCTGGGCTGCCACGACAGCCACAGCGCCGACGCCGTCCGTCCGCCGGAGATCAGCCACTCGCTGGCGCGTCTGCCGGCCTGCGTGACCTGCCACGCCCCGGCGGGCCTGAAGCCGGTGCCGGTCGGACACGTCGAATCCAGCGATGCGGTCTGCCAGGCCTGCCACAAGCGGCCGACGGCCGGCCAGTAGGAGCGTCCCATGAACGAGACCGGCACGCCCGGCACCAGCGAACAGGGCCGGGGCCCGGGGATGGTCTCCCGGCGCCGGGTCCTCCAGCTCGGGGTGGCCGCGCTGCCCGCGATCTGCGCCGCCCGGCTGGCCTCCGGCGCCCTCGCCGGGTCCGACGCCGGCGTGGCGCGGGCCGCCCAGCCAGAGGAGGACGCGACAGCCTACGACCCGGCGGCCCACCGCTGGGCGTTCGCCGTCGACACGACCACCTGCATCGGCTGCGGGCGCTGCGTCGAGGCGTGCAAGCTGGAGAACCACGTCCCCGACGAGGGGGAGCTGAACCGGACATGGGTCGAGCTCCACGTCCTGGCCGAGGACGGGACGGTCTCGGTGAGCTCGCCGGAGGGCGGCCGCCAGGGCTTCCCGACGGAGGAGACCCTGCCCGCCGCCGCCGCGGCAGCGATCCGCGATGCCTACTTCGTCCCCCGCCTGTGCATGCAGTGCGAGAACCCGCCGTGCACCTGGGTCTGCCCGGTCAGCGCCACCTTCCAGACCGAAGACGGGGTGGTCCTGGTCGACGAGAAGCGCTGCATCGGCTGCGGCTACTGCCTGGTCGCGTGCCCGTACGGGGCCCGCTACATGGTCCCCGCCGGCGGCGCCACGCCGAAGGGCGTCTCGGGCGTCGCCGACAAGTGCACCTTCTGCTACCACCGGATCACCCGCGGCCAGCTGCCGGCCTGCGCCGAGGTCTGCCCGGTCAACGCGCGGATCTTCGGCGACCTGAACGACGCGACCAGCCCCGTGAGCGTCGCCCTGGGCGAGAAGCGCGTCCGGGTGATGAAGCCGGCCCTCGGCACGAAGCCGCGGGTCTCCTACATCGGCCTCGAAGGCGAGGTGGAGTGATGTCCGTCCACGTCGCCGGCCGCACCGTGAGCACGGATCCGCGAGTCGTCCTGCGGGCAGTCCGGCGCGAGGTTGCCGCCACGCCGCGCCCGCTGAAGCTCTGGTTCGCGCTCCTGGCCGTCCTCTGCCTGGTCGGGGCGATCGGGGCGATCATCGCCCTGCCCGCCGGCTGGGAGGTCCTGGGAACCACCCCCACCTTCGAGTGGGGAGTCCTCATCACCGGATACGTCTTCTTCGCCATCACGACGAGCGGGCTCTGCCTCGCCTCGTCGCTCGGCACCGTGTTCGGGATCGAGATGTTCATCCCCCTGGAGAAGCGACACGCGATCCTCGCCCTCCTGAGCCTCGTCACCGCCTTCGGACTCATCGCCCTCGACCTGCACTACCCGGTGCGGATGGTCCTGGGCGCGGTCCTCAGCCCGTCACCGTTCTCGCCGATGTGGTGGATGGGCGTCTTCTACGGCGTCTACCTGGTGTTCCTCATCACCGAGGTGTGGAGCATGTTCACGGGGCACTGGCAGATCCACCGGATCGCCTGCGTCCTCTCGTCGATCACGGCCGTCCTCGCCCCGACAACCCTCGGCGCCGTCTTCGGCGTCCTCGCCGCCCGCCCGTACTGGCATGGGGCCTTCACTCCGCCGGCCATGGTGACGACGGCCCTGCTGTCGGGCATCGCCCTCCTGGGGATCGTGTTCTACCTCGTCCACCGCTTCCGGCTGGCGGGCTGGGAGCGAGCCACGACCCTGGCGATCCCGGCGATCCGCCTCCTCATGACGATCACCCTCGCGGTGACCGTGCTCGTGGTCGCCTGGCAGATGATGTTCGGCCTCTACGGCGTCGTCCCGGGCCTCTCGGACGCGACCCGAGGCGATCCTCGTCGGCCCGCTGGCGCTGGGGTTCTGGGTCGTCCGCGTCCTCCTGGGCCTCGCGGTGCCCCTGGTCCTCGTGCTCCTGCCGCGAACCAGGACGCCGGCAGGCCTCTTCGCGGCGTCGAGCCTCGCCTTCATCGGGCTCTTCGCCGACCGGATGATCTTCGTCAGCGCCGGCCAGATCGCCCCCGGGACGGCGGTGGCGGGCGTGGTGTCGTCGCCCTGGGCAACCTACGGGCCGACGCTGGTCGAGATCGGCATCATGGTCGGCGCGTTCGCGTTCTTCGCCCTCGTCTACACCCTGGCTGAGCGGTACCTGCCCATGGGCGAGCACGAGGGCCATCTCGTGGGCGCCTTCCTCGGATCGGCACAACCGGCCGTAGGCGTCGCCGAGGATGCGCCCGACGGGCCGGTCCGACTGTCCGCGCCGACGTGGTCCCGCCGGCCGACCTGGTCCCGCCGGCCGACCCGGTCCCGCCGGCCGCCTCGATCCTCGACCCGGCCGGAGGTGCCCTGTGACGGCGAAGCGAATCCGCGGCCTGCTCCTCGGGCTGGCTGCCGTCGCCGCCACGCTGGCGGTCGGGGTCGCGATCGGCCTGGCGGTCATCAGCCTCGACCCGGTCCGGTCGGCCGTCGTCTCGACCCCGTTCGCCACCGCGACCCCCCCTCCGGCACTCGCCACGCCGTCCGCGACGGCCACGCCGACGCGGCGCCCGGAGCTCGCGCTCCAGATGCCGGTCGGCGACAACTGCATCGCCTGCCACACGACCCCCGACGGGGGGGTCGGCACGGTCCCGGTGCCCCCGATCGGCCACCCGCTGGAGGGCTGGACCAGCTGCACGTCCTGCCATTCGAACGAGCGCCTCGTCTCGACGGCGCCCGGGCACACCGGGATCCACGCGGACCAGTGCCTCCTCTGCCACAAGGCGACCACCCCCGCCGCCGAGGCGCGGCCCCACTCCACCCACCGCGACGTGCCCTGTCTCTCGTGCCACGGCACCAAGGCGCCGCTGCCGCAGAGCATGCGCGACCGTTCCGGCACCACCTGCTGGCTCTGCCACCAGGGATCGTCCACGGAGGCGCCGCTCTACCTGCACCCGACGCCGACCGACGGCAGGTGCCTGACCTGCCACGTGGCCGGCAAGGTGGGGGCCCTCCCCGCCGACCACGACGGCCGGACGAACGACCAGTGCTCGGCGTGCCACGCGCCGGCCTCCAGCCCCGCCCCTCATGCGCCCCACGAGCTCGCGTCGCGCGAAGGGATGTGCACCTTCTGCCACGGGGATTCGGGCAAGGAGCAGTAGGTCGCAGCCGGGGGGCCACAGGGGCCGTCGGACGGGGGCCACCGTGGCCGCGCAACGCGACGGATGGCCCTACGCTGGCCTCCCCGCCGTTGGCGGATGATGGCACCGGCATCCCGCGGTGCGCACGCGCGTGCCCGTTGGGATGGCGAGGTGACGGTGAGCGCGAACGGACACACCCCGGGGAACGGCAGGCGGCTGGGCGTCCTCCTGGCCATCTTCGAGTTCCCGATGCTCAACGTCGGCCTGCGCGAGGTGATCGACGCGGAGCCGGACCTGGAGGTGATCGGCGAGGTCCCGGATCGCGAGTCGATGCGCGAGCACGTCGTGGCCTCCCCGGCCGATGTCGTCATCACCGAATGCCTGCCGTTCGACCGCTCGGGGTGCTCGTCCTTCCACGCGATCGAGACGATCCGGGCGATGAAGCCGACCATCAAGATCCTGGCCCTCGAATGCCGCTGCAGCAGCGAGCAGTTCTCGCTCGCCATCAAGGCCGGGGCCGACGGCTTCCTCACCCGCGAGGCACGGGCCTCGGACTTCGTGACCGCGCTCCGCTCCATCAGCCGCGGCGAGACGTACGTCAGCCCGGCGATGGTCACCCGGATGGTGAACACCTACGTCCTCAAGTCTCCCCAGGGGACGCTGGAGGACCCCTACGAGGGCCTGAGCGACCGCGAGCGGGAGGTCATGCTCCTGGCCGCCGTCGGCCACACCAACCGGGAGATCGCTCGGACGCTCCACCTGTCGGAGCAGACGGTCCACAACTACCGGGCCACCGTCATGGAGAAGCTCGGCTTCCACGACCGGGTGGAGCTCCTCAAGTACGCCATCCGCCGCGGCATCATCAGCGTCGCCGACCTGTAGCCTCGCCGAGGTGGGCGAGTTCGAGGGCCTCCGCCTGCCGGTCCGTGGGGCCGCGGTCTGGACGCTCCCCGACGGGAGCGAGCTCCCGTACATCGAGGTGGAGCTCACCGACGTGGAGTACGACCCGCCGCGAGGTGCGCGGTGACGCGATCGGTGACTGCCGACGCGTCGCGGTCCATGCCGTAGACGATCCCGGAGCCGCGGCTGCGCAGCCAGGGAAGGCCGAGCACGAAGAGACCGGGAACCTCGGTGGCACCGCCATCCTGGCAGGGGTTGCCGCGCTCGTCGAGCAGGCCGGGCGGCAGCCAGTCGAAGCGGCCGGTGACTCCCGTGGCCCAGATGACGGTGCTCACCCCGGCGCGCTCCAGGTCGAGCGTCGTGGGGCCGTGGATCGCCTCGGGGGTGGGGTGCGGGCGGTCCGCCGGATCGTCCTCGAGGGGCGGGAGGGTCGAATCCAGGCCGCGTGCCGCGAGCGTCTCGGCCACCTGGCGATTGGCCGCGGCGGACTGCACGTCGGCGAACCGGATGTTGGCGCCGAGGTCGTCGTCGAATTGCAGCAGGCGACCGCCCTCGACCGCGCGCAGACGACCCAGCAGGCGGGCGCCGGCCTCCGCGAGCCACTGGAGGCTCAGGGTGTGGCCGTAGCGACCGACGCCCGAGGTGATCGGCTGCGGCGCGAACCGCAGGGCGGGGTCGGCGACCGCCGCGGACGGCTGGTCGAAGAACCCGGCCGGGACGAGCCACTCGAGGGTGTCCCGGCCGCGCGTCCGGCGGCGCAACCGGGCGACGCGGCTGGTCGAGAGGTAGACGGTCCGGCCCCCGTCGAGCAGGTCCTCCGTGACCTGGCCGCCGGATTGCGCCGAGCCCACGACCAGGACGGCCCCGGCTGGGATCGCGTCGGCGTTCCGATAGGCGGCCGTGTGCACCTGCCGGACGCCGCCAGCCAGGCCCGCCGCCAGCGCCGGGATGCGCGGCTCCAGCTGGGCACCCGACGCCGCCACGACGGAGCGGGCGATGAGCGTCTCGGGGTTCGGGCCGCCGACGCGAACCTCGAACGTGCCGTCCGGACGCACCCGCACGCTCTCCACCTCGGCCCCGGTCCGGATGGGAAGCTCGGAGCGCCGGGCGTAGTCGTCGAGGTGGGCGATCCATGCGTCCCGGGGAACGAAGCCGTCGGAAGGGCCGGGGTCCGGGCCGCCTCCCGGGAGGCGGCTCATCCAGGTGGGCGTGTTCAGGGTGAACGAGTCCCAGCGCTGGGTCCGCCAGGTCTCGCCGATCCGGCCGCGCTCCAGCACGACGTGTCCCACGCCGCGACGCCCCAGGTGCCAGCTGGCTGCCAGGCCCGCGGGACCCGCCCCGACGACGATCGCGTCTTCCATTGCCCACCCTTCCCCGTCTCGCCGCGCATCGTGCGCGCCGGGGAGCCCGAGCACAACCCCCGGGGAGGTGCGCCGGCAGTGGTCGCGGGCGGATCGTCGCCGCTGGCGGCGGGCCGCGGCTACGCGGCCGGGTACCATGGCCCGGCGTATTGATGGACGAGATCAGCCGAGGATCGGATGCACGAGTGGGCCCTGGCCGAGGCGGTGGTCGCGAAGGCGGCAGAGGTCGCCCGCGAGCGGGGCATCGCGACCGTCAGCGAGGTCGTGATCGCGCTCGGCGAGCTCCAGGACGTCGATCGGCTGGCGTTCGAGCAGGGTCTGCGCATCGTCCAGCGTGACGCGCCGGAGCTGGCGAACGCCCGGTTCGCGTTCCAGACCGACCACGCGCGCTGTGCCTGCCGGCCGTGCGGGCATGCGTGGGAGCTGCGGGACAGCGTCGCGGCGCTTCCGGAGGACGAGCGCGAGAGCATCCACCTCCTGCCGGAGGTCGTCCACCTCTACGTCACCTGCCCCGCCTGCTCCAGCCCCGACTTCGCGATCGTCGGTGGGCGGGGAGTCTCCCTGGTCGCAGTCCACGGGTAGCGCGATGGACCCCCGGCCGGCCGTCGTGGCGCGGCGCCTCGCGGGCGTTCGACGCATCCTGGCCGTCACCGGCGGCAAGGGCGGGATCGGCAAGAGCTCGATCGCGGTCGGGCTCGCCCTGGGCCTCGAGGGGGGCGGCGCTCGCGTCGGGCTGCTGGACCTTGACCTCTGGGGACCCTCCGACCACGTGATCCTGGGGATCCCTCGGCCGGGGTTCCGGGAGGCCGGCGGACTCGTTCCCGACGTCGTCGCCGGCCTGGCCTTCATGTCCATCGCCAGCATCGTCGGCGAGCGCCCCGCCGTCCTCCGCGGCGAGGACATCAGCAGCGCGATCCTGGAGCTGCTGGCAGTCACGATCTGGGGTGACCTCGACGTCCTGGTGGTCGACATGCCGCCCGGCTTCGGCGACACGCTCCTCGATGCCGCCCGCTACCTTCCGCGTGCCGAGTACGTGGTGGTGACCACGCCCTCCGAGCTGACCCTCGCGACGACGCGCAAGACGCTGGAGCTGCTGCGGCGGCTGGAGCTGCCCGTCCTGGGCCTCGTGGAGAACCTCCGGCGCGACGGCGATCGCGGAGGCGTCGCCGCCCTGGCCGCGGGCGGCGATCCGCCGTTCCTGGGGGCGATCGGCAACGACGACGAGTACGAGGCGTGCCTGGGCGACCTGGAACGCCTTCGCCGGACCGCGTTCTTCCGGGACGTTCGCGCGATCGCCACGGACGTTGCCGCCGGCCTGCCCTCGGGGCGGCCGTAGGTCCCGGCCGGCGCGCCCATCACGTCGGCGATGCCTCGGGTCGTTCCTGGCCGCCGACATGCGCCCGACACGAACCCGGGCTACGCTGCCCTGCCATGACCGATCCCCTTCCCGCCTCTGCCACCAGCCCAGGCCGGATGCCGGCCTGGGCCGCCGCGCTCGCCGGCGCGGCGGCCGGCGTCGCCGCGGTCGCGGCAGGCGAGCTGTTCGCCGGCCTCTTCGCCGACGCCCCGTCCCTCGTCGTCGCCGTGGGCGATCTCGTCATCGCCCTCCAGCCGGCGGGCGCCAAGGACCTCGTCGTCGCCCTCTTCGGCACCAACGACAAGCTCGCCCTGCAGGTCGTCATCGTGCTCGCGGCGGTCGTGATCGCGGGCGGGGCCGGCATCCTGGCCCGGCGGCGGTTCCGGAATGGGGCGGCGGTCTTCGTGGTCTTCGGGCTCGCGGCCGCGCTTGCCGGGCAGCGCGATCCGTTGGCGTCTCCGCCGCTCGCGCTCGTCGACGGGCTGCTCGCCATCGGGGCCGGCCTGGCGGTGCTCCGCGGGCTGCTGGAGCTGGCCGGCCGAGCTGCGGACGTCGCCGCGGACGCCACCCCTGCGCCCCCGGCCGCATCCATGCCCGACTGGGACCGTCGTCGCTTCCTCATCGCCAGCGCCGGCACGATCGGGGCTGCCGCTGCAATCGGCTCCCTGGGCCGTGGCCTCGTCGACGCGCGGCACGGCGAAGGCGTGGTCACGGTCTCCCGGCTCCCGGCAGCGCTCCAGCCCGCGCCGGCTCTCGAGGCGGACCAGGAGCTCGCGGTCGCCGGGATCACCCCCCTCGTGGTCCCCAACGACGCCTTCTATCGGATCGACACGGCGCTCCTCGTCCCGCGGGTGGACGTCGGCTCCTGGGCCCTGGAGGTGCGGGGCATGGTCGACCGGCCCCTGACCATCACCTACGACGAGCTGCTCGAGATGCCGCTCTTCGAGCAGCACGTGACGATCGCCTGCGTCAGCAACGACGTGGGCGGGCACCTCGTGGGGAACGCGCTGTGGACCGGCGTCCGGCTCCGGGACATCCTCGAGGCCGCCGGGGTGCAGGCGGGGGCGACGCAGATCGTGGGGCGGTCCGTCGACAGGTTCACGGCCGGCTTCCCGACGGCCTGGGCGCTGGAGCCCGGGCGCGAGGCGATGATCGCGGTCGGCATGAACCGGGAGCCGCTTCCGGCGCAGCACGGCTTCCCGGCGCGCCTCATCGTCCCCGGGCTCTTCGGCTACGTCTCGGCGACGAAGTGGCTGGAGGCGATCGAGCTGACGACCCGCGAGGCGGTCGACGGCTACTGGATCCCGCTCGGCTGGGCAAAGGACGCGCCGATCCTGACCCAGTCGCGAATCGATGTCCCGGCGAGGGGTGCGGGCATCCCGGCCGGACCGACCGAGGTTGCCGGCGTGGCCTGGGCGCCGGATCGGGGCGTCGCACGGGTGGAGGTCCGGGTCGACGACGGTGAATGGCGCGCGGCACGGACGAGCCGCCCGATCTCGGACGCGACGTGGGTCCAGTGGGTCCTCGCCTGGGATGCCGCGCCGGGCCGCCACTCCCTGGAGGTCCGGGCGACCGACGGGAAGGGCGATCTCCAGGCCGAGGAGCCCACCAACGCCGCGCCGGACGGCGCGCGCGGCCACCACCGGATCACCGTCAGCGTGGGCTGACCGTCACCGTCGTGGCCGAGCCGCCGGAGGTCGTGGCCAGGCAGGGGCAGCGAAGCGGAGGCGGACGCGGCAGAGCGTCAGGGCACCGCCTCGGGCCGCGCCGCGGCCGGCGACACGTAGCGCCGCAGCTCCGGGAAGCCGCGCACGACAGCCGCGAGCCCCACCAGGCAGAGGATCCCGCCGGAGATGACGGACAGCTGCGGCCCGACGACCGCGGCCACCGCGGCCGCCTCCGCGTCCCCGATCCGCGGCCCGCTGGTGACGACGAGGATGTGGATCGACGCCACCCGACCCCGGATCTGGTCGGGCGTCTCGATCTGGACGATGGCCGAGCGGACGACCGCGCTGAAGACGTCGGCCGCCCCGGCGCAGGCAAGGAAGAAGAGCGCCAGCGGGAAGCTCCACGTGGAGAGGCCGAAGAGCGTGATCGCCAGGCCCCAGGCGGCGACGGCGACGATCACCGCCCGCCCGGGGTGGACGATCCGCCCGATCCAGCCGCTGAGCGCGGCGCCCACCAGCGCACCCGCCGCCGGCGCCGCGACGAGCAGCCCGACGCCCGCCGGACCGGCGTGGAAGACGTCGAGCGCCAGCGCCGGAAAGAGCGCGAACGGCATCCCGAAGACCATCGCCACGAGGTCGATCACGAAGGTGGAGAAGACGATCGGCTTGTGGCGGGCGAAACGGAGACCTTCCGCCACCGTCGCGAGGCTGGGCCGCGCGGCTCCCGGATGGGGCGGGATCGGGGCGATGAGCAGGAGGGCGACGATCGCCGCTCCGAAGGTGACCGCGTCGAAGAGGAACGCCGCCGCCACGCCGACGGTCGCGAGCAGGAGCCCCCCGAGCGCGGGGCCGGCGACGGCCATCGCCTGGAAGCCGAGCTGGTTGAGGGCGATGGCGGCCGCCAGGCGCTCGCGCGGGACCAGGCGAGGGACGGCCGACGTGCGCGCCGGCTGGTCGATCGCACCCAGGCCCGCCGCCACGAAGGCCACGACGTAGTAGCCCGCGAGCGGCGCTCCGGGCGTCGCGGCGAGGACGAAGAGCGCCCCGCTGGCGAGGGCGAGGCCGAGCTGCGTGACCACCAGGAGGCGGCGCCGGTCCACGGCGTCGGCGATCGCCCCGCCGCCCAGCGCGAAGACGAGGATCGGGACCAGCTGGACGAGCGCGAGGAGGCCGACCGCGAGGGTCGACTGGGTGAGGACGTAGAGCTGGAACGGGAGGGCGACCACCGTGACCTGGCGCCCGATGCCGCTGATGACCTGGCCGGTCCAGAGGAAGCGGTAGTCGCGGTCGCGCCGCAGCGGCTCGACGTCGAGGAGGATCCCGCGCAGGCGCCCGCGCCGCGCCGCGGGATCGATGGACATGAGGGAGAGGATATGCGCCGGCGGCCCGCTCCATCCACCGCGACAGGCAGCCGGCCGCGGTGCGCGTTCCCCTACTCTTTCGACCATGGATCGCTATGCCGACGTCTCGTACTGGCTGGAGACCGCAGGGGATCTCACGCCGCGCGCGCCCCTCGACGGCACGACCGAGTGCGACGTGGCCATCCTCGGCGCCGGCTACACCGGGCTCTGGACCGCCTACTACCTGCTGAAACGGCAGCCCGGCCTGCGGATCGTGATCGCCGAGGGCGAGATCGCGGGCTTCGGGGCGTCGGGGCGAAACGGCGCCTGGTGTGCCCCGGACCTCAACATCTCGATGGGGCGCCTGGCGCGCCTGCACGGCGAGGACGCCGCCCGGCGGATCCAGCAGGCGACCTACGACGCCGTCGACGAGGTCGGCCGGGTCGCCACGGCCGAGGGAATCGACGCCGGCTTCCACAAGGGCGGCGAGCTGATCGTGGCCCGCGGCCCGCATCACGTCCCGGCGATCGAAGGCGCCCTCCGCGAGTACGAGCGGTTCGGCTTCGGCGAGCACTACCGGCTCCTGGACGCGGTCGGCGTGGCCGAGAAGGTCCGGATCGCGGGCGCCGTGGCCGGCCTCTGGTCGGGGACGGCGGCGATCGTTCACCCGGGTCGCCTGGTTCGCGGGCTGGCCGCGCTCGTGGAGCGGATGGGGGCCCGCATCGTGGAGCGGACGCCGGTCACCGACTTCCGGGCGGCGGCCGGCGGGACGACCGGCGGGATCGCCGGCAAGGCGCCGGCGGCGCTGATCACCGCCCGCGGCGAGATCCGGGCGCCGGTGATCGTCCTGGCCGGCGAGGCGTACCTCGCCCGCCTGGCGAAGATCCACCGCCAGCTCGTCCCGATGTACTCGCTCATCGTCCTGACGGAGCCGATCGACGACGCCCGCTGGGCCGAGATCGGCTGGGCGGGCCGAGAGGTGGTCGCCTCGGCGCGCCTCTCGATCGACTACCTCTCGCGGACCGCAGACGGGCGGATCCTCTTCGGCGGCCGCGGCGCGCCGTACCGCCTGGGCTCACCGATCAAGGACGCCTACGATCGCCACGACCCCACCCACGAGATGCTGCGGGGCTTCGTCCGGGCCTGGTTCCCGATGCTGCGCGACGTCCGCTTCACCCACGCCTGGGGTGGGCCGCTGGGGATGCCGCGCGACTGGCACCCGTCCTTCGCCTTCGACCCGAGGAGCGGGATCGCGACCGCCCGCGGCTACGTGGGCCACGGCGTCTCGACGGCGAACCTGGCCGGGCGCACGCTGGCCGACCTGATCACCGGCACCCGCACCCCGCTGACGGAGCTGCCCCTCGCCAACCACCGCAGCCCGGACTGGGAGATGGAGCCGATCCGCTGGCTCGGCATCCGCTACACGCAGGGCGCCATGTCGCGCCTCGACCGCCGTTCCGAGGCGACCGGACGCCCGCCCACCGGCCGCTCGCTCGCCGAGCGCATCGCCAGCCACTGAGGGCGGCAGCACGAGCGTCCCCGGACGGCGTCCGGTTCGTCGGGGCGGCAGGCCCAGCTCGTGGCGTAGAGTCCGGCGATGGCCGCCTCGCCCCGCGCCTTCGTCCTGCGCCACACGGGCCTTCGTCCGGTGCCGGGCCTCGAGGAGGTCCGCCTCCACCTGGCCGACGAGGTGCTGCCCCTCTGCCACGCCGTCCAGGTCGAGACGGACGATCCGGACGCGGCCTTCCCGTACTGGGCGTTCGCATGGGCGGGCGGGCTCGCGATCGGACGGTACCTGCGCGATCACCCGGAGGCCGTGGCTGGTCGGCGGGTGTTCGACGTGGCATCCGGCTCCGGGCTGTGCGCGATCGCCGCCATGCATGCCGGCGCGGCGAGGGCGACCGGCGCCGACATCGATGCCTTCGCCACCGCGGCGATCGCGCTCAACGCGCGCGCCAACGGGCGGCGGGTGGCCGTCGTGCGTCGCGACGTCCTCGACGAGGAGCCGCCCGACGTCGACGTCATCCTGGCCGGCGACTGCTGGTACGACGCCCGCCTCGCCGAACGCGTCCTGGCGTGGCTGCACCGGGCCCGGGACCGCGGGATCGATGTCCTGGTCGGCGACCCCGGCCGTCGCGACCTGCCGACCGACGAGCTGGTCGAGCTCGCCTCGTACGACGTGCGCACGACGACCGAGCTCGAGGACCTCGAGCGCACGCAGGGCCGCGTCTATGCCCTGCGGCCGGCCGGCGACGACCATGGCCGCGCGCCGGGTCGTTCGGGTTCCGGGCGCAGGCAACGATGATTCCCCCCGGCGTATCCACGACACCAGGGAGGCCACGAGATGACCGATCCGACGACAGCGACTGCCCAGATCGATGCCACGCTCGCGGCGCTGCCGGCGGATCAACGCGCCGCGCTGCAGTCCCTCCGCCGGACGATCGCCGCGGCGGCGCCCGGGGCCGAGGAGGCGATCAGCTACGGCATGCCGGCGTTTCGGTACCGCGGGCGGTCCCTGGTGTCCTATGCCGCCTTCAAGGCGCACTGCTCGCTGTTTCCGATGAGCTCGGCGCTGATCGAGGCGCTTGGCGACGAGCTCGCGGGATTCGCCACGGCCAAGGGCACGCTCCGCTTCACGCCGGAGCACCCTCTCCCGGACGACATCGTGAAGCGGATCGTGCGCGAGCGCATGGCCCAGATCGACGGGCGCTGAGCGTCGGGTCGGCTCAGTACAGCCTGGTCTCGACGACGTCCGACGATCCGCGCCCGCGGGGTCCTCCCAACACGAGCGCTGCCTGCGGCGAGCGCCACAGCTCTTCGAGTCCCAGCTTGGGCCGCCGTCGAACGCGGGGGCCCAGTCGAATTCGGTTGAGCCGGAGTCAACCAACACGTCGTACCCTAGCCGCGCCAAGCCTCACACGGCACGATCGGGTGGCAGGCATCGTTCGGGAGGACAGCGACGAGAACGACGATTCGGCTCGAAGGCGGCCCGGGACTCGACGACGCGCCGGCTGCGGACATCGCCCGGTTCATCGACGGCGTGGTGCGTGCGGTCGCGCGCGCGGCTGGTCATGCCCTTGGCCGGCAGGTGCGCCCGACGGGGCGTTGGAGGAAGGCCGTCGAGCGCGCATCCGAAGTCAGGCTCGTCGAGCTGCGATCTGGGAGCGTCGAGTTCGTCTTCGCATCCGCCCCGGACCTCACGGAGGCGCTCGGGCTCCCCTGGCATGACGGTTCGCTCAATGAGCGCGCCCTTGCGATTGCCGCCGAGGCCGCGGGCCCTGCGGCGGAACGCTACCCGGACGTGGCCGAGGCGTGGTGAGCCTGGCGCGTGACCTCCAGGTCGGCATTCGCTATGAGCGCATGCGGTTTCTCGGAGCGGGGGGTCGCGAGGTCGCAGTGATCGATGCGGCCGGACTGGTCGCTCTCGCCGAGGGAGCCGTGCGCGAGGCCGTCATGCCGTACGAGTCCAGGCTCCAGGGTCAGCTCTTCGAAGCCAACTTCGATGCGCGATCTGCGCAGCTTCGCGGTCCGACGGGTGACGTCGTGAGGGTGGAATACGACGACGAGCTCGCAGATGAGATCTACCGGGTCCTTCGGGTCACGGCGGATCTCGCCGGCGAGGTTTCCTACGACCCGGCGACGATGAAGGCGACCTCGATTCATGTGCGCCAGATCGAGCGACCCGTCCAGCTGGCCATCGACGACTTCTGGTCGACACCGTCGATTGCCCAGCTGATCCAGGAACAAGGGCTCCGCCCAGCTGACCCGCGTGCACTCGTTGCCGAAGGGCTCACTGCCTCCGACTGGGAGGAGCTCCGCCAGGCGATGGAAGCGTGAGCCCTGAGCTTCGGCCAGCCAGCCCGCTCGTTGTGGACACGAGCGCCTTCTCGCGGCTGGCCAGAGGCGACGCGGCGAGCGAGGCCCTGCTGCGGTGCAGCAACGGGCGGTTCCTGTTCCTGAGCTTCGTCACGATCGGTGAGGCCATGCGGGGTGCCCGGGCGGGCGGATGGGGTCCGAAGAGAGTCGAAGCCCTCGAGAATTCCTTCAGGCCTTACGGAGTTCTCACGGGCAACATCACGGTCGCTCGGACGTATGCAGAACTCTGGGCGCTCCTGAAGCGCGCCGGCACGCCGGTGGGCGACAACGACCTCTGGATCGCCGCCACGGCGCTGGCGCAGGATCCTCCGCTCGCCGGTCCTGACCACCGACGGAGACTTCAGGAAGATCGCCGCCGTGTGCCGGTCTCCAGGTGGAGGGCCTGACCACCCCGTAGGCATGCGCCAGATCGCGCGCGAGGTGCTTGGTTACGCGTCCTCGAAGAAGTCGAGGATCGATGCGCTCGAGTCTTCCCCTTCGAGGCCCACTGGCCACCTGCCAGGACGCGCGCGGTGATCTCGTCGACGCGCAGCGGCGTTTCCGCCGCGCCGAGGACGTTCGCGACGGCATCAAGGGCAGACGACGGTGGGCTCTGTCGCTTCGGTGGTCGAGCCTATGCCGGCTCGCGTTCCAGGTTGAGGGCGAGGAGCCGCGTCGAGGAGGTCGGTCGTCGGCGAGGTCGGCGGGCCAGCCGTAGGCGGCGAGGACGGCGGCGTCGAGGGCGGCGTGGGCGTTGCGCGAGCCAGGTCGGGCGCTGCGTTGTAGAGGTTGGTGAGGGTGCGCTTGGCGAGCTCGGCGGGCGTCGAGGCCGGGCGGGTTGAGCCAGCCGTCGCGGAGGTCGACGAGCGCGGCGGGCGGCCGCCGCGATCGCCTCGCGCTGCTCGTCGGTGGGGCGCGGGAACGGGAAGGTCTCGAAGCAGGTCGTGGGGGTGTAGCGGAAGCCGACTCGACTCTCGAGCTGGGTGCCCATGCGCCAGCGCCCACAGCTCGTGGACGCGCGAGTGCAGGACGCCGAAGGTGTAGTCGTCGTCGCGGGCGATGGCGACGAGCTGCGCTGTCGGGCAGGACGTCTCGGCGTCGAGCCAGACGAACAGGCGGTGCTTCGAGACGCGTCGGGGTGACGATGTACCGGTCGAGACCGCGCGAGCGCCGCCCGCATCTCCGGCCGCGGGCTCGCATGGAGCCACCACCGCTCGCGCAGTCGCTGCACGGCTGGCCGTCGCGCGCTCGGCCTCACGTACTCGCCGCACGTACTCGAACGGCGCCTCGTAGAGCGCCGCCTCGGCCTCGGGCATGTCGACGCCGAAGTCGATGATCCACATGCCCGCGAGGCCGGCCGCGTGATGTCGAGGCCGTTGACCCACGGCCGAACGACGTCGCGCGTTCGACCGACCGTCCGGGTTCGGCGACGCCAGCATCGCTGCGCCGCCGCCTCGGCGTCGATCTCGAACGGGCCGCCCTTCGTGTCGCCCATGAACGCGATGCCGAGGTTCTCGCGCAGGCGTCGCGCCTGCGTCAGGTCGACGCCCGACGGTCAGGTTCGCGTTGATCGACGGCGACGCGGCTGGCCGTCGAGCTCGCGCTCGGCTCTCGGTGCCGTCGTCCTGGCCGACGAAGCTGATGTGGACGTTCGCGCCGGCGAGGACCCACGGGTCGTCCGACGCGGGCGAAGAAGATGTCGCCCGACTCCTTGATCCGCTCGAGGACCCGGCGGTTGGCGCCGCCGCGGATCCCCTGCGTCGCGAGCAGGCCGGCCCGCTTCGTCCGTGCCGGCCGCGATCTGCGCCCGCGCCTTCTCGTGCCAGTAGGTGACGAGGTCGGCCTCGCGCGGCACGCGGCCGTCGAAGACGTCGAAGAGCGTGTCGACGTAGTCGTCGCCGAGGCCGCGGCGCAGCAGCTTGCCGCCCAGGAACGGCGGGTTGCCCGACGATGAACTCCGCCGCCGGCCACTCCGCCTCCCGGGGGTGCGTCGGGTCCGACAGGTCCAGGAGCGCGTCGCGGCGTCTCGATGTGGTCGAGCGGGCGCAGGATCGGGTCGCGGCGGTAGCCGAGGCCGTGGCGGAGCATCCACTGGATCTCGCCGATCCAGATCGTCACCCGGGCCAGCTCGGCGGCGTAGGCGTTGATCTCGATGCCGAGGACCGCCTCGGGCCCGACCTGCGGGCACCTGCATGCGGCGTGCGCAGGACGAGCGAGCCCCAGTGGATCGCCTCGCACTCGAGGTCCTTGAGCGCCCAGAGGGTGACGATACAGGAAGTTGCCGCTAGCCGCAGGCGGGGTCGAGCACGCGCACGCGCGCGCAGGCGATCGAGGAAGGCCTCGAAGACCGCGCGTCGGGTTCGTCGGTCGGCCGTCGCCTTCGTGACCCTCCGGCCCGACAGCAGGAGCTGCGGTGCACCTGCGCCTGCATCGCGGCGAACTCGCGGCGCAGCGGGCGGATGACGACCGGCTCGACGAGCTGCCGATCTGCGTCGCGGGCGGTGTAGTGGGCGCCGAGCTGGGCCCGCCGGTCGGGGTCGAGGCCGCGCTCGAAGAGGGTGCCGAAGATCGCCGGCTCGATGAGCGCCCAGTTCGAGGCGCCCGACCTCGAGGAGCGTCGCCGATCTCGGCCTCGGTCAGCGGGAGCACGTCGGCCGAGTCGAAGAGGCCGCCGTTGAACCAGGCGACGTCCTCGGCGCCGAACATGCCCGCCGCCGTCGGCCATCCGCTCGAAGAGCTCGCCCAGGGCGTCGCGCGAAGACGTGCGGGTCGGCCGCGGGTCTGCTCGGCCAGCCGGGAGAGGACGCCCTTCGGGCAGCAGGCCCGGCGTCCTCGGCGAAGAGGCAGAAGAGGAGCCGGTCGAGGAAGTGGGCGACGGCCTGCGGGATCGTGGCCGCGGCCGCGCAGGCGCCTGGGCGAGCTCGGCGAAGTGGCGGGCGGCCTCCTCGGTGACCTGGGCCGGCTCGAAGGTGGGGCGCAGCTCCTCGGGGTCGGCGAAGACGGCGCGCAGGATCGCGCAGCGGCCTCCGACGGGTCGGGCGCGGCGAGGTCGTCGAGGGTGACGATCGTGGTGACCGGGCGAGAGGCTCGGTGAAGTTGGTGCGGACCTCGATGCGGTCGAGGTCGCGAGACGACGAGGAGCGGCGGGTTCTCCAGCGCGTCGCGGTAGCCGCTGGAGCTGGAGGTAGGCGGCCTTGAGGTCCTTGCGCTTGCCCTTGTACTCCCAGGCGAAGAAGCCGCGCTTCCAGACGTCGGCGAAGCCGTCGCCGCCGCCGCAGCTTGCTCGGCGCCCTTCTCGAAGGCGTACCAGGTGCCGTCGGGGTCGGCGTCGGTGGGGGTCGGGCTCGCCGAGGAGCGCGGCAGAGGTCGATGAAGTGGGACTGGGCCGCGGCGCGCTCGGAGGTGGTGATGCCGCGCCACTTGGCGGCGAACTCGCCGGGCGTCATGGACGGAAGCGTACGGCAGACCATGGGGCCGCGGCACCCTGGCCGCGACAGGCATCAGTGACCGTGGAATCCGATGCTCGCGGTTCGAGGCGATCGAGCCCCGAACGAGAGCGGTGGCGGGGTATAGTTTCGCCAATGAGGTCGGTTGATCGGGAAGGTGGCGGACCCGAGCCAGGCGGGGACTCGAGGCTCGAGGATCCGCGGCGGCCCGAGGGCGAGGTGAGCGAGGAGCAGGGGGCCAAGTACCGCGGGCTGCTGGAGGCGGCGCCGGACGCGATGGTGGTGGTCGAACCAGGCCGGCGAGATCGTCCTGCTGAACGTCCAGGCCGAGAAGCAGTTCGGCTACCGCCGCGACGAGCTCGTCGGGCAGCCGGTCACGAACATCATCCCGGAGGGCTTCGCCGAGCGGCTGATCGCCGACGACCTGCGATCCGCGGCCGACGCGCTGGCCCAGCAGATCGGCACCGGGATCGAGCTCTCCGGGCGGCGCAAGGACGGCAGCGAGTTCCCGATCGAGATCATGCTGAGCCCGCTCGAGAGCGCCGAGGGGATCCTGGTGACGGCGGCGATCCGCAACATCAGCGTGCGCAAGGAGGCGGAAAAGCACCTGGCGCAGATGGAGGGCCGGTACCGCGGGCTGCTGGAGGCGGCTCCGGACGCGATGGTGGTGGTGAACCAGGCCGGCGAGATCGTCCTGCTCAACCTCCAGGCGGAGAAGCAGTTCGGCTACCGCCGCGACGAGCTCGTCGGGCAGCCGGTCACGAACATCATCCCGGAGGGCTTCGCCGAGCGGCTGATCGCCGACGACCTGCGATCCGCGGCCGACGCGCTGGCCCAGCAGATCGGCACCGGGATCGAGCTCGTCGGCGCGGCGCAAGGACGGCAGCGAGTTCCCGATCGAGATCATGCTGAGCCCGCTGGAGAGCGCCGAGGGGATCCTGGTGACGGCGGCGATCCGCGACATCAGCGTGCGCAAGGTGGCGGAGAGCCAGCTGCTCCAGGCGCAGAAGCTCGAGTCGATCGGGAGACTCGCCGGCGGGATCGCCCACGACTTCAACAACATGCTCTTCGCGATCCACGGCTACGCCGAGCTCCTCGACCGAGGATCTGGCCCCGGCGAATCGCGCTCGCCTCGATCCCGACGGCGCGCTGCTCAGCGTCCAGGCGATCAGCGAGGCGGCCGAGCGCGCCGCCGACGCTGACCGCCCAGCTCCTTGCGTTCAGCCACCAGCAGGTCATCAGCCCGAAGGTGCTCGACCTCAACGCCGCGATCGATGGCCTCGAGCCGATGGTGCGCCAGCTGATCGGCGAGAACATGCGGCTCGTCCTCAAGCTCGACCCCGACGCCGGCCACATCCGTGCCGATGCGGGCCAGCTCGACCAGATCCTCGTCAATCTCGTCGTCAACGCCCGCGACGCGATGCCCGACGGCGGAACCGTGACGATCGAGACCGGCAACGTCGTGGTCGACGAGCCCTACGCGATCGAGCATTTCGACGTGAAGCCCGGGCCGTACGTCCTCCTCGCGGTCACCGACACCGGGATCGGGATGGACCGCGAGACGCGCGAGCACATCTTCGAGCCCTTCTTCACGACGAAGGAGCTCGGCAAGGGGACCGGCCTCGGACTCGCCACGACCTACGGGATCGTCCGCCAGGCCGGCGGCCACATCTGGCTCTACTCGGAGCCCGGGCGTCGGCTCGATCGTTCAAGCTCTACTTCCCGAGGGTCGACGCTGCCGGCACGACCGACGTGCCGACGGTCGCCGCCGTCGCCCTGCGGTCGGAGCCGGCACGGTCCTGGTCGTCGAGGACGAGCCCGTCGTCCGCGACATGACGACGCAGCTGCTCACCCGGTCCGGCTACCAGGTGATCGCGGTCGCCAACGGCGCCGAGGCGATGGCGCGGCTGGCCGGACTCGACGAGTCGATCGACGTGCTCGTCACCGACGTCATCATGCCGAACATGTCCGGCATCGAGCTCGCCGAATGGGTGATGGATCGATATCCACGCGTCGGGGTCGTGCTCCTCTCCGGGTACACGGCCGAGACGCTCGACCTCGAGCGGGTGACGACTCGCGGCGCGACGTTCGTGCCGAAGCCCGTCACCTCGGCGCAGCTCCTCGTCGCGGTCCAGCAGGCCCAGGCTCTGCGGCAGGCCAACCCGCCAGAGCTGACCCGCCACCCATGACGCGCGTCAGTGACGGTCGGTGACCGTGCGCCCAACCGAGACAGACGCTCCGATCCTCGTCGTCGATGACGATGCCGGCACCCGCGCGCTCGTGGCGATCGCGCCTCCGACGCGCCGGCTTCGACGTCCTCGAGGCGGCGAGCGGCGAGGCCGCGCTCGACATCGTCGAGACGAGGCCGATCGGCCTCGTCGTCCTCGACATGGGCCTGCCCGGGCATGTCCGGGCACCGACGTCGTCCGCGCGCTCCGGGCGCGACCGCAGACGGCGACCTTGCCGGTCATCCTCCTGACCGGCACAGGCGACGAGTACCCGCTCGTCGCAGGGTCTCGGCGCGGGCGCCGACGACTACCTGACGAAGCCGGTCCGGCTCGACGAGCTCGTCGCGCGCATTCGGGCGCACCTGCGGAGAGGCGCGGCATGGTCGAGTGCGGTCGAGGAGGAGCTCCACAATCGTTCGGCGGTCGTCGAGGCCCTTGGCCACCTGACCCTGTCGCCGGTGCCCGAGGAGGCTGCCGAGGCAGTCGTGGCCGAGCTCGCCCGACGGACCGCGTGCGACTTCATCGCCGTCATCGCAGCTCCTTCGCGGCGATCGTCTGCGCGAGCTCGCGACGTACAACCGGATCGCCGGGGTCCGTCGCGGTGGGGCGCTCCTCGGTCCGAGCCTCTCGCGCGACCTCGTGGCCCGTGCGCGCCAGGGTCCGTGGGTCGAGGATGTCGGCCCGCCCGAGGACGACGTGCGCACGGCCGCATTCGCCGCGGCGGACCTCGACATCGGCGCCGGCGCGCCGATCTACGCCGGCGACAAGCTCGTCGGCCTGCTCTCGCTCGGCGTCAGTCGCGAAGCGCAGCGGCCATCACCGGCTCGGAAGGCCGGCGCTGCTTGCCGCCGCCATCGACTACGCGAGCATCCTGAGCGCCGTCGCGGGACCGGCCCTCGCCGATCGGCGCGACATCGCGGCACTGCAGATCACGGCTCAAGCGCGCCCTCGACCGCGCAGGAGTTCCATCCCGTCTTCCAGCCGATCGTCGACCTCGAATCGCTCGCCATCGTCGGGTACGAGGCCCTGACCCGGTTCACCGATGGCACCCGGCCAGACCTGCGGTTCACCGAAGCTGCTTCCGTCGGGCTCGGACACGACTACGAGCTCGCCGCGATCGAGGCGGCGCTCGCGGCGGCGTCACACCTGCCCGAAGGCGCGTTCCTGACCCTCAACATGTCGCCCGGTCTCGTGCTCGAGAGCGGTCGTCGGCTCCGCAAGATGATCCGGGCGACCAGCCGACGACTCATCCTCGAGCTGACCGAACACGTCCCGATCGACGACTACGCGGCGCTCCGCAAGGCGATCGGGACGCTCGGCGACGTGGAGCTTGCCGTCGATGACGCCGGGGCCGGCTACGCGAGCCTGCGCCACATCCTCGAGTTGCGGCCGACGTTCGCGAAGCTCGACATCAGCCTCGTCCGGGGGATCGACGCCGACGAGCTTCGCCAGGCGCTGGTGGCCGGGCTCGTCGTACTTCGCGCTCAGGAGCGGCTGCCATCTCATCGCCGAGGGCGTGGAGTCGGAGGACGAGGCGAGCGTGCTGCGGCGGCTCGGTGTCGAGTTCGCGCAGGGCTACCTGTTCGGGCGCCCGGAACCGATCGCGGGCTGACCGTTCGGACCTCCAGGTGGCCGGGGCACGGTGGAGTCGGCATGCCGAATCTCGCTGCGGAATCGCGCCGATGGTAGGCCTGCGCGCGAGGTACCGTTTCGGGACTCGGGCCTGCCGCCGCCCGCCCCCACCGAAACATGAGTATTCTGGTACAGGTTGCGCGTCCCCCCGGAGACCGTCTCTGAGATGGAGTGGCGCACGCACCTGACCCGTCGTCGGCTCCTGCTGGGAGCCGCCGCGATCCCCGCACTGGCCGCCGCCGATCGCGCGACGCGCTCGATCGCGGGAGTGGTCGGCGAGCACCGTGCGCGCCATCCGGCCGCCGGCCGAGGGCACGAGTGCCACCCGCTGCGCCCGCTGCGGGGCGGGCGACCACGCGATGCTCGACCCCCGGTGCCCGGCCGCGAAGCGGGTGGTCTGACGATGGGCATCGACCGCCGCAGGTTCCTCAAGGGCGCTGCCGGCGCGGTCGCCGGGGTCGGAGCCGCCACGATCCTCCCCGTCCCCGACCCGCCCGCGGCGCCGTCCGGTCGCGACTACGACGTTCCGGCCAGCCTGCCCGTCGACCGCGTCGTCCGGACCACCTGCTCACCGAACTGCACGGGCAGCTGCGGCCAGCTGGCCTTCGTCCGCGACGGGGTCATCGTCAAGATCCAGCAGGCGGCCGACTACCCCGACAAGGCATACAGCCCGCGCGGCTGCATGAAGGGCCTCTCGTACGTCAACCACGTCTACGGCGACGACCGGATCCGAACGCCGCTGATCCGGACCGGCGAGCGCGGCTCCGGGGAGTTCCGCGCGGCGTCCTGGGACGAGGTCCTCGACCGGATCGCCGGCGACCTGCGCCGGATCGGCGAGACGTGGGGCTGGGACACGGTCCACGTCTTCGGCCAGGTGCCCGGGTCGGGGTACATCCAGAAGGGCGCCAACTACCGGGCGTCCGCGGCCCTGGGGCTCACCCACGGCACGAGCTTCGACTTCAACGGCGACCTCCCGATGGGGATGCCGATCACCTTCGGCGTCCAGAACGCCGAGCACGAGGCAAAGGACTGGGCGAACAGCCGGTTCCTGCTCCTCGTCGGGTCGAACCCGGTGGAGACGCGGATCCCCGACGTGCACTTCATCTTCGACGCCCTCGAGAAGGGCGCCCGCCTCGTGGTCATCGACCCGAGCTTCTCCCCGACGGCGGCAAAGGCGGACGCGCACCTCCGGATCAGGCCCGGGACGGACGCGGCGCTGGCCCTGGCGCTCTGCCGCCAGGTGATCGAGGACGGCACCTGGGACGCGCGAGTTCATGCGGACGTACACGGATGCACCGCTCCTCGTGCGCGCGGATACGGGCGTCCGCCTCCGGGAGGCCGACCTGGTGGCCGGCGCTGCCGTCGACCGCTTCGTGGCCTGGGACGAGGCCACGGCGGCGCCGATCGTCGTCGGCACGGAGCGCCTCGGCTTCCCGGCCGGGGCGCGGCCGGCGCTCGATGGCATCCGGCGGATCACCCTGGCCGACGGGTCCGTCGTCGAGGCGACGCCGGGCTTCGCCCTGGTCCGGGACGAGCTGGACCGCTGGACGCCGGAGGCGACGGAGGCCGTGACCGGCGTCCCGGCCGCGACGATCGTGAGGGTCGCCCGCGCCTATGCGGCGGCGAAGCCCGCGGCGATCCTCATGGGCGGCGGCTCCAACCACTGGTACCACGGCGACCTGACGGGGCGCGCCTTCGCCCTCCTGGCCGCCCTCACGGGCAACATCGGGAAGTCCGGCGGCGGCTTCTCCGTCTACGTCGGCCAGTACAAGGTCCGCGTCAACACCGCCCCCTGGTGGAACGCCGGCGAGACGAAGGCGAAGGTCGTGCCGACGGTCTACTTCGTCCGCGGCCGCACGGAGACGATGCACCCCGACGTGCCGTACCCGGAGAACGGCTGGCACGGCCTCGTCTGCACGTTCGCCAACATGTTCGTGCAGTCGATGGACGTGAACCGGCTCCACGAGACGCTGCGCGGCCTGGACCTGGTCGTCGTCGTCGACCACCAGATGACCGAGACGGTGAAGTGGGCCGACGTCGTCCTGCCGGCGACCACGTGGTACGAGAAGACCGATCTCACGGCCACCCCGCTCCACCCGTTCCTGCAGCTCCAGCAGGCCGCGATCGACCCGGTGGGCGAGTCGCGCTCCGAGCTCTGGATGTGGCGCGAGATCGTGCGCCGGATCGACCCCGCGAAGGCCGCCGAGCTCTTCGAGATGGACGAGGAGGCGGCGATCGAGGCGATCCTCGCCGCGGGCTCCGAGCCCGGCGGGCCGACCGAGGGGATCACCCTCGAGATGCTGAAGGCGGGCCCGGTCCGCCTCAACGTCCCCGACCCCGACGTGCCCTTCCGGAAGCAGGTGGAGGAGCTGGCGCCGTTCCCGCCGCGCTCGCTGCCGGCCGCCCTGGAGAAGACGGCGGCGTTCATCCCCACCCGACGGATCGAGTTCTACAAGGAGGAGGCCCGCTTCCGGGAGCTGGGCGAGACCGTCCCCACGTACCGGCCGCCGTTCGACGACACGGTCCACGACCCGGCGGAATGGCCGCTCGCCCTCCTGACCCCGCACAGCAAGTGGCGGATCCACTCCACCTACGCCAACAACCCCTGGCTGGCCGAGATCCACGGCGGGAAGCCGGAGGTCTTCATCTCGCCCCGAGGACGCGGCCGCCCGCGGGCTCGCCGACGGGCGACCCGATCCGCGTCTGGAACACGCGGGGGGAGGTGGTCGCCTGGGCGCACGTCAGCGAGTCGGAGCAGCCGGGATCGGTGACGCTCTACGAGGGCTGGTGGCCGCGCCAGTTCAGGCGCGGGAAGGGGGTCAACGAGCTGACCTCGTCCGCGGTCAACCCGATCCACGAGGTCCACTTCGTCGGCAACATGTGGGCCCCCTCCACCGGCTGGAAGGACTGCCGCTGCCAGGTCGCGAAGGCGGAGGAGGCCTGAGGTGGGCGACAAGGTATCGCCGATCGCGGCCCTCTCCGCGGCCTCGCGGGCCTGGGGCGAGATCGGCCAGCGCTCCGAGCACCCGCACTGGGGGATGGTCGTCGACCAGGAGCGCTGCATCGGCTGCTGGTCCTGCGCGATCATCTGCAAGAGCGAGAACGACCTGCCCCTGGGGATGTGGTGGAACCGCATCCTGACCGAGGGTGACGCCCTGGACCAGCCGGCCCAGGTCCGCGGCGGGGCCCTGGAGATGCACTGGCTGCCCCTGGCCTGCCAGCACTGCGAGAACGCGCCGTGCGTGAAGGTCTGCCCCGTCCAGGCGACCTACCACCGCGACGACGGGCTGGTCATGCAGGACAACGACCGCTGCATCGGCTGCCGCTACTGCATGATCGCCTGCCCGTACGGCGTCCGGAACTTCAACTGGGGGGCGCCCTCGCGCCCGACGCCGTACGACACGGGGATGGTCGCGGCGCGGCCGGTCGGCACCGTCGAGAAGTGCACGCTCTGCGTCCACCGCCTCGCCGAGGACCAGGTGCCGTCGTGCGTCTGGTCCTGCCCCACCGGCGCCCGCGTCTTCGGCGACCTCGACGATCCGGACGGCCGGGCGGCCACGCTCATCCGCGAGCGGGAGGGGTACGAGCTCCTCGAGGAGGCCGGCACGAAGCCGGCGGTCCACTACCTGCCGCCGCGCCGGAGGAACGAGCTGTGAGCGCCACGACGGTGCCCGCCGGGACGGCTGCGGCACGGCCGACGGGGCGCCGGGCGCTGGTCGCCTGGGTCGGCCTCCTCCTGGCCGTCATGGTCCTGGGAGCGATCGCCTTCGTCCACCAGTACAACACCGGCCTCGTCGTCACCGGGATGCGCAACACGGTGATGTGGGGCCAGTACATCCTCTTCTTCATGTTCTTCGTCGGCCTCTCCGCCGGCGGCCTGATCGTCGCCTCCGCCGGGCGGCTCTTCGGCATCAAGGCCTTCAAGCCGATCACCCGCCTGGCGGTGCTGGAGGCCACGGTGGCGGTCATGCTCGCGGCCACCTTCATCCTCCCGGACCTGGGCCGCCCGGAGCGGATGCTCAACATCCTCCTCTACCCGAACCTGACGTCGCCCATGATCTGGGACATCACGATCGTCATCGTCTACATGGCGATGTCCGCGTTCTACGTCTGGCTCTACGCGCGAGCGGACCTCGCCCGGCGGGGCTCGAGGCTGGCCCTGGGCACGGGGACGTCGGAGCGGACGATGGCCCGCGAGGAGCGGGTCAAGGGGGCGATGGCCTGGGTCGCCCTCCCGGCGGCGATCCTGCTGCACTCGATCACGGCCTGGATCTTCGGGCTCCAGATCAGCCGCGGCTTCTGGTACAGCTCGATCATGGCTCCCATGTTCATCGCCTCGGCCCTGGTCTCGGGGGTGGGCCTCGTGATCGTCCTCGCCCTCGTCCTGCGGCGCCTCGGCCGCCTCCAGTTCAGCGACGACCTCGTGGCCCTCCTGGGCGGCCTCCTCGGGACGTTCATCGCGGTGGAGGGCTTCCTGGTCTTCGCGGAGTACCTCACGGCCAGCTACCCGGGCGCCGCCGAGGGGGACGCCTTCGCCCGGATGCTCGGGGGGTCGTACGCGCCCCTCTTCTGGTTCGAGATCGGAGTCGGGCTCCTGGTGCCGTTCGCGATCCTCGCCATCCGGCCCCTGCGCCGGAACCCGGCCTGGGTGGCGACGGCCGCCGGCATCGGGATCGCGGGGATCTTCGTCCACCGCCTCAACCTCGTCCTGAACGGGCTCTCCTACGCGAACATCCAGCTGCCGCCCGGCCTGCCGATCGGGACGGACCAGGGCGGCGCGACCTCCTTCGCGATGAGCAACTGGTACGTGCCGACGCTGGTGGAGTGGCTCATCGTGGGCGGGGTGCTGGCCTTCGGAGCCCTGGTGTTCACGGTCGCGGTGATCGTCCTGCCGATGCAGGAGCCCGACGCGCACTGACCGGCCCCGCGGGGGCGACTACCCGGCGGCGACCTGGTGGGCGCGATCGTGGTGACGCGTCGCGGCGTGGGGATCCTCCCCGCCGTGGCCGCACGGGTTGACGTGGATGACCGCGGTGTCGAGGCGGCGGACCTCGTGGAGGAGTCGGTGGCGCACCTCCTCCGAGACCCGGTGGCCCTCGCTGACGGTCATGTCGCAGTCGACGGTGATCGCCATCGAGGCCTCGAGAGCGTGGCCCAGCCAGCGCAGGCGCAGGCGATCGACCGACTGGACCTCGGGCACCGCCGCCGCGATCGTCTCGACCTGCTCGACGAGCTCGGGCTCGACCGCGTCCATCAAGCGTCCGAGCATCTGGCCCGTCGCCTGCTTGAGCACGACGAGGATGACCGCGGTGATCAGGAGCCCCACGAGCGGATCGGCAAGCGGGTAGCCGGCCGCCACGCCGAGCGCGCCGCCGACCACGGCCAGCGAGGTCAGCCCGTCGGTCCGGGCGTGGTAGCCGTCGGCGACGAGGGCGGCCGACCCGATGGAGCGGCCGACCCGGATGCGATAGAGGGCGACGGCCTCGTTGCCGGCGAAGCCGATGAGGCCGGCGACGAGCACGATCGGGATGTTCCTGCATCGGCTGCGGGTCGATGAGACGGCTGATCGACTCGTAGGCGGCGAGGACGGCCGAGCCCGCGATCATCAGCAGGACGAAGAGCCCCGCGAGGTCCTCTGCGCGCCGATAGCCGAAGGTGTAGCGGCGGGTCGCGGCGCGGCCGCCGATGGCGAAGGCGATCCACAGCGGGATCGCCGTGAGGGCGTCGGAGAAGTTGTGGATCGTGTCCGCCAGGAGGGCGACCGAGCCCGAGACCAGGACCACCGCCAGCTGGGCGACCGCGGTGATCCCGAGCACCAGGAGCGAGAGCTTCAGGGCCCGGATCCCGCGCTCGTCGCTGGTCAGGGCATCGTCGATCGAGTCGCCCGGGTCGTGGCTGTGCCCGACGAAGGCCCCGACGAGGCGTCGCAGCCGACCCTCCGCGGGGCGTGGTCGTGCGGGTGGTCGTGGCCATGCGGCTCGTCGTGGTCGTGGTCGTGGGGCTGGTGGGGTTCGGTCATCTGGTCTCGTTCTCGGCAACTGGATCGCGCCTGGCCGTGCAGGTGAGCACTGCGCGAGTCTACGGTCGGGTCGCCTCGCGCTACCTTGTGCCCCGCGATGGTGAGGAGATCGACGCCCAGCTCGTCCACGCGGGTGGGGATCTTGCCGACCGACTGCGCGGCGTCCGTATGGACGAGCGACGCCCGGCGGCGGGCGATCTCCGCGATCGCCGCGATCGGCTGGATCGTCCCGACCTCATTGTTCGCCTGCATGACGCTCGACGAGGATCGTCGGGGCGTGATCGCCCGGCGGACATCCTCGGGATCGACGCATCCCGGTCCGATCGACGGGACGACGGTGACCCTGGCGCCGAGGCGCTCGAGGAAGCGGGCGGGCTCCAGGATCGCGGGGTGCTCGACCGCGGTCGTGACGATGTGTTCGCCGCGCTCCCGGAGGGCGAAGAAGACACCCGTGAGGGCGAGGTTGTCGGCTTCGCTCCCGCCGCTCGTGAAGACGATCTCGTCGGAACCGCAGCCGAGGAGGTCGCCGACCTGGGCGCGGGCCCGCTCGAGCAGGGCTCGCGCGGAGCGGCCGCCGGTATGCGTCGCTGATGGGTTCGCATACGGACCGTCCAGGAGCGGCCGCATCGACCGCGGCGACCCGCGGGTCGATGGGCGTGCTCGCGTTGTAGTCGAGGTAGATGGGACGGGCCGACTCGCTCATGCCGGGCGCGAGCCGCGGCGACGGGCAGCCCGGCGAGCCGCCACTCGGGGAAGCCGTCCTCGAGCCGGCGGGCGCGTCGCCCGGCGCGCCGGAGGAGCGCGACGCCCTGCGGCGCGAGCGCGCAGTACGGTCCCGGCAGTAGGCGACGATCTCGACGCCGGCCGGGAGCTCGGCGAGGTGCGCCTCGAGCTCGGCGAGCGGGATCGAGATGGCGCCGGCGATGTGACCGGCCTCGTACTCCTCGGCCGGCCGGAGGTCGAGCGACGACCGCGTCGCCCGAGCGGAGCCGCTCGAGCAGCTCGGCCCGGCTCACGGCCTCGACCGGCTCGCCCATGTACGCGCGAGCCGCGCGCTCGGCGTCGGCAAGCCGCGCCGGTCGCCACGGAGCGGACCGCCGCGAGCAGCTCGTAGACGTCGTCCCCGGCCAGCCGGTAGAGGACGCGGGTCCCATCCCGGCGCGAGGCGACGAGACCCGCACGCCGGAGCGCCTGGAGGTGCGCCGAGCGCCAGGCCGACCGAGATGGCCGCCCGCGACGCGAGGACCTCAACGCTCCGTTCGCCCTGGGCAGGAGGTCGAGGATCTCGACCCGGTGCGGGTTGGCGAGGGCGCGGCCGATCCGGGCGAACTGCTCGTGCAGCTCGTCCTTCGCTGCGCGATCAGGGGCGACTCCGTCCGTTCGTTCCGCTCGCATCGTCGCGCCTCCGGGCTTCGGCAGCCTCCGTCGCTGCTATTCTAAGAGTCCTTGGAATGCTTGCATAGCGCCAGGTCGCGGCGAGATCCGTCGCGGCCAGGAGACGGACGAGGACGCACCGCCATGAAGATGCTCATCATCCTCAACGATCCCGCCTACGGCAACGAGCGGACCTACAACGGGCTGCGCCTGGCCCTCTCGCTCGCCAAGTCCGAGGGCGTCGAGCTACGGGTCTTCCTGATGGGCGACTCGGTCACAGCGGCCAAGCCGGCCCAGAAGACCCCTGAGGGCTACTACAACCTGGAGCGCATGCTCAAGGGCCTGGCGCCCAAGGGGATCGCGGTCGGGGCCTGCGGGACCTGCATCGACGCCCGGGGCATGACCGACGAGCCCCTTGTCGAGGGGGTCCGCCGATCTACGCTGGCCGAGCTGACGACGTGGACGATCTGGGCCGACAAGGTGATCACGTTCTGATGGCGCCCCGGACGGTCCTCGTCCTGGGCGGCGGGGTCGGCGGGCTCGTCACCGCCAACGAGCTCCGCCGACGGCTCGACCCGGCCGACCGGGTCGTCGTCGTCGAGCGCGCGCGACAGTTCCTCTTCCAGCCATCGCTGCTCTGGCTGATGGTCGGCCGCCGCAGGCGCGACCAGATCGAGCGCCCGCTCCGCGAGCTCCTGGCTCCGGGCGTCGATCTCGTCGAGGCCGACGTGCGATCTCGATCGACCCGGCTGCCCGCCGCGTCGAGACGACGGCCGGCGTCCTCGCGGGCGACGCCCTCGTCGTCGCTCTCGGGGCCGAGCCCGACCGCGACGCCGTCCCCGGCTACCGCGAGGCCGCGCTCGACTTCTTCTCGCCCGAGGGAGCCGCTGCCTGCGCGCAGGCGCTCGACGCGTTCGAGGGCGGCCGGGTCGTCGTGACGGTCGCGGCCCTCCCCTACAAGTGCCCGGCTGCCCCCTACGAGGCAGCCCTGCTGCTGGACGACGAGCTGCGTCGTCGGGGCCTGCGCGAGCGGAGCGAGATCGACGTCTACAGCCCCGAGCCTGCGCCGATGCCGGTCGCGGGCCCGGCGATGGGGGCCGCCGTCGTCGGGCTCCTCGAAGCCAAGGGGATCCGATTCCATCCAGGAAGCCGCGTCGCAGCGGTTCGAGCCCGGCAGCCACGAGGTCGTCCTGGGCGACGGCAGCCGCGTCGGCTACGACCTCCTCGCCGGCGTCCCACCGCATCGCGCGCCAGCGGTGGTGCGCGACTCCTCGCTTGCCGGCGACACCGGCTGGGTCCCGGTCGACCGCGGCACCCTCGAGACGCGTCACGAGCGCGTCTACGCGATCGGCGACGTGACGACGATCACGCTGGCGAACGGCAAGCCGCTGCCGCGCGCCGGCGTCTTCGCCCACGGCGAGGGGCTCGTCGTCGCCCGGCAGGATCGCGGCGACGCTGGCCGGCCGCCAGGCCGCGGACGCGTTCGACGGCGTCGGCTACTGCTGGGTCGAGGCCGGTGCGGGACGCGCCGCGTTCGCCGTCGGCGAGTTCTTCGCCGAGCCGGACCCGACGCTCGCGCTTCGAGCGCCTGGGCGGTCGTGGCACGCCGGCAAGGTGCTCTTCGAGCGCTCGTGGATCGGCGGCCGGCTGGAACGACGGCTGGCGCGCGCGGGCCTCGCCGTGGGCGGCCGCCTCCTCGGGGTGAAGGCGTCGATCTGAAGGGACGTCCGGGCGAGCCGGCGCGTGCGGTGGTCAGCGTGGGCGGCACCCCCGTTCCCCGCGCGCGCACGCAATGATCCCTGGCTCGTCCGCCCATTGGCCGCGAGCGGCGGGAACGTTGCGCCGGGCGCAGGATCACGCGGGCTGGACCGTTCCGGGGCCTTGCGCAGGAAACATGGCGCGCCACGCAACCTCAGCCGGGCGCCAACCACGGGCGCCCGGTTGCCGGCGCCGCCGCCGGCCCGGTTGCGCCGTTCGGCGATCTGACCGACTCTGCGCACATGGCATCGATCCGTCCGCCGCGCGTCCTCGTCGTCGACGACGAGGCCCCCATCCTCGACCTGGTCCGCGGCTACCTGGAGCGCGACGGGTTCGAGGTGGAGACGGCGGCCGACGGACCGGCGGGCCTGGCCGCGGTGCGGGCGACGAGCCCCGACGTCGTGATCCTGGACGTCATGCTGCCCGGTCTCGACGGCATCGAGGTCTGCCGCCAGCTGCGCACGTTCTCCAGCGCGTACGTCCTGATGCTCACCGCGCGGGGCGAGGAGATCGACCGGATCATGGGCCTCACGGTCGGCGCGGACGACTACCTGGTGAAGCCGTTCTCGCCCCGGGAGCTCGTGGCCAGGGTCAAGGCGTTGCTGCGGCGGCCGCGCACGGACGCGGCGACCTCAGCGGGCGGCCCGCCCGGCCTGGAGATCGACGAGGCGCGGCGGAGCGTCCGCGTCGATGGCCAGGTCGTGGACCTGACGACCCTCGAGTTCGACCTCCTCGCGGTGCTCGCCCGCGATCCGGGCATCGTGATCCGCCGCCAGGCCCTCCTCGACCGCGTCTGGGGCGCCGAGTTCGTGGCCGACGACCACCTGGTCGACGTCCATGTCGCGAACCTGCGCCGCAAGCTCGGCGACGACCCGGCGCGGCCGCGCTTCGTGGAGACGGTCCGCGGCGTCGGCTACCGCCTGCGCGAGGGCGGCTGATGCCGATCCCCCGTTCGCTGCGGGCCCGCCTCCTGCTGGCCTTCCTCGTCGTGATCGGGGCCACCCTCGGCACGGTCGCCGTGGCCGCGCTCCTCGTCGGACCGGGCTACTTCGTGGAGGCCATGGGCCACCTCCCGGGCGACCCGATGGGCGAGGCGATGGGCTCCGCGACGCAGGCGGCCTTCGAGGAGGCGATGCAGCGCGCGCTCATCGGGGCGACCGTGATCGCCATCGTCAGCGCCACCGTGGTGAGCCTCGCCGTCGCGGCCCGGATCGCGAGGCCCATCGGGGCTCTCGCCGCGGCCGCCCGCCGCGTCGCCGACGGTCACTACGCCGAGCGGGTGCCGGTGGCCGACCCGGACGAGCTGGGCGAGCTGGCGACGTCGTTCAACGAGATGGCAGGGTCCCTCGAGACCACCGAGCGCCGCCGCCTCCAGCTGGTCGGCGACGTGGCCCACGAGCTGCGAACCCCGCTCACGACCCTCGACGGCTACCTCGAGGGGCTCGAAGACGGCGTCATCGCGCCGTCCGAGGAGACATGGCGGCTGTTGCGCGCGGAGACGGGGCGCCTCACGCGCCTGGTCAACGACCTCTCCGAGCTGTGGCGGGCGGAGGCGCGCCAGCTCCCGCTGCGGATCGAGACCGTGGATGCCGCGGCCCTTGCCGGCGAGGTCGTGGACCGCTTCCGGCCCCTCGCCGCGCCGCGCGGCGTCGCACCTCGACCTGCGGGCCGCGCCGGCGATGGCCCGAGGCGACCGCGACCGCGTCGCCCAGGTGCTCGCGAACTACCTGTCGAACGCCCTGCGCCACGCGCCCGACGGGTCGGTGGTCACGGTCGCCGACGCCGGCCTCCGACGGGCGCGCCACGATCAGCGTCGCAGACCAGGGTCCCGGCCTCGCCCACGACCAGCTCGAGGCGGTCTTCGAGCGCTTCTACCGCGTCGATGCCGCCCGCAGCCGCGCCTCCGGCGGGTCCGGCATCGGGCTGGCGATCGTGCGCGCGCTCGCCGGCGCCATGGGTGGGCGCGCCTGGGCGGAGAGCCGCGGCCCCGGGACGGGCGCCACCTTCCTGCTGGAGCTCCCGGCGGCCTGACCTGACCCGGCGTCCTTGACCGAATCCTGACCGATCCTTGCCGCGCCCTGCATGGGCGCTGGACGTCGGCCCGCCAGCCTGATGTCGCCGGACGGGTCTCCGTTCGGCGGAAGACCGGCGAGGAGACGCTCGAACGTGATGACCGGCTGGACGATGGGACTGGACGGGTGGCTCTGGATGGGCGCCTGGATCCTGGCCCTCGCCGTCATGGTCTGGCTCCTCGTCCGCACGCCCGCCCGGCGCCCCGAGCGCGACGAGGCCCTCGAGGTCCTTCGGGCCCGGCTCGCCCGCGGCGAGATCACCCCCGACGAGTTCGAGCGGGCGCGGAGCCTGCTCGACACCGAGATCCCCAGGAGGAACACCCCGTGACCACGCGTCCCGCCCGCCGGGCTGCCGTCGCGCAGCGACCCTCGACGCTCCGAGACGAGCCGGCATCCGCCCGTTCCTCTTCGCTGCCGTCGTCGTCGGCGTCCTCACCGTGGGCGCCTACCTCGCCTTCGGCGACTTCCTCAACCGCGGGGGCGGGGCGACCGCCGGCGCGATCGACGTCCAGAGCTCCATGGCCGGCTTCACGCCGTCCGAGATCAAGGTCAAGGCCGGGACGACGGTCACGCTGGACTGGTGGACCCAGGACGCGCCGTCCACCTCCAGGGCGGCGTCCACACGATGGTCTCCCCCGAGCTCGGCCTGCGCGAGGAGCTGCCGGCCGAGAGCCGCAGGGCCGTGACCTGGCAGGTCCCGAACAAGCCGGGCACCTACGACGTCTGGTGCGAGTCGTGCTGCGGCGGCAAGGAGGCCCCGCAGATGCACGGCAAGATCGTGATCGAGGCCTGATCGTGGCGACCTCCATCGCCGCCGGGCCCGAGCCCGCCCCGGCGACTCCCCCCGGCGCCGCGCCCGTTCCAGCCACGCGACTCTTCCTCGGGCTGCCGCGGCCGGCCGCGATCCTCGGGGCGATGCTGCTGACGGTCGGCGTCCTGGCCACCGGCTACGTGATGGCCGTCCCGTTCGACACCGCAGCCTTCGGCGGGCTGACCGTGCCCACCGTCCTGCTGTCCGGCGTGGCCGATGGCTTCAACCCGTGCGCCTTCGCCCTTCTCGTCCTCTTCGCGACGTACACGCTCACGCTGGTGAACTCCGTGACCTCGGATGGATCACCCACCCTCGAGGCCCGGCGCCGCCTGCTCGGCGCGGGCTCGCTCTACGTCGGGGCGGTCTGGGTGACCTACTTCGTGATCGGCCTCGGCCTGCTCAGCTTCCTCGGCTTCCTCGGCCGTGACCACCTCGTGACGCGGGTGGCGGTGATCGTCGCCCTGATCATGGCCCTCTGGATGCTCAAGGACGTGCTCCTCCCGGGCGTGGGGCCCTCGATGATGGCCCCGTCGGGCACGCACGGCCGCATGCAGCGGGCGATGGAGCGCGGCGGCCTGGCCGGGATGCTCGTCGCGGGCGTCCTGGTCGGCATCTGCACCGTGCCCTGCTCGGGCGCCATCTACCTCGACATCGTGGCCGTCCTCCACGCCTCGGGCGGCGGGCTCACCGGCATCGCCCTCCTGGCGCTCTACAACATCGCCTTCATCGTGCCCCTCCTCACGCTCCTGCTCGCGGTCAGCGACCGGCGGGTCCTGGGCAGGCTGGGGCGCTGGAACCGCTCGAACTCGCCGTGGATCAAGACGGGCCTCGCCCTCGCCGTCATCGCCATGAGCTTCGGCCTGATGGTGTCGCTGTGAGCGACGCGGGCATCGAGACCATCCGCTTCCCCGTCGCGGGGATGACCTGCGGGTCGTGCGTCGGGCACATCGAACATGCCGTGCGGACGCATCGAGGGCGTCCGCCGAGTCCGCGTCGATCTCCGGCGCGAGACGGCCACCGTCAGTCGCGAGCCCGCGTTGGTGTCGAACGCGGCGCTCGCGGCGGCGGTCGAGGCGGCCGGCTACCGGGCCGACCTCGAGGCCGCCGTCGCCGTCCCGGCCGACGAGGCCCGCAACTGGCTGGCCCGGCTCCTGGGGCGCTGACGTCGCATCCATCCGCAGCAGGGGCGGGGCCTCCCCCCGCCCCGCCCCTGCCTGCACCCCATCTCGACCCCGGCAGGAGGCTCCCCGCCGCGGCCCGGCGAGCCTCGACGAAATCTTGACCTGATCTTGCCGGACGGGCTCGACCGCCTGTTGCAGAATACCCCCAGGGAGTATCTGGAGACCGACCTGATGACCACCGCAGTCCAACCGATCGAGATCGTGTCCTTCCCCGTCGAGGGCATGACCTGTGCCTCGTGCGTGAACCGGATCACCCGGTTCCTGCGGAAGGCCGACGGCGTCGCCGAGGCGAACGTCAACCTCGCCACGGAGACGGCCACGGTCCAGTTCGATCCCGCCCGGATCGACCTGGCCGGCCTGGCGGCCGCGGTGGAGGCGGCAGGATACGTCGCCCGCGTCGACCGTCTCGCCGCCGATGAAACCGACGCGGGTGCAGCCGACGAGCCGACCTTCGCCGACCGGCACCTCGCCGACCTCCGGCGCCGGCTCGTGGTCGCCACGGTCCTCACGATCCCCATCCTCGTCGGGCTGGCCCGGATGACGGTGGCGCCCGGCCTGCCCGAGCTGTTCACGAACCCGTGGTTCCAGCTGGCGCTGGCAACCCCGGTCCAGCTCTACGCCGGCTGGCCGTTCTACCGCGGCGCGCTCAACGCCCTCCGCCACCGGGCGGCGGACATGAACACGCTCGTCGCGGTGGGCACGAGTGCCGCGTTCGGGTACAGCGTGGGCGCCATCGCGTTCCCCGACTTCTTCCGGGCGGCCGGGCTCGGCATGGAGGGCGCCCCACTCCCCCTCTACTTCGACACGGCGGCGGCGATCATCACCCTCATCCTCCTCGGGCGCTTCCTGGAGGCGCGGGCGCGCAGCCACACCTCGGACGCGATCCGCAAGCTCATCGGACTGGCCCCGCGCACGGCGCGCGTGATCCGCGACGGCGTCGAGGTCGACGTCGCGATCGAGGAGGTGGTCCGCGGCGACCTCGTCCGCGTGCGATCCGGCGAGAAGATCCCGGTCGACGGGGTGCTCCGCGACGGCCGCTCCTCGATCGACGAGAGCATGGTCACGGGCGAGAGCATGCCCGTCGGCAAGAAGCCCGGCGACGAGGTCATCGGGGGGACGCTCAACGGCTCGGGCTCGTTCACCTACGAGGCCATGCGGGTCGGCGCGGACACGGTGCTCGCCCAGATCGTCCGCCTCGTCCAGGAGGCCCAGGGGTCGCGAGCGCCCATCCAGCGCCTCGCCGACGCGGTGACGGGTGTCTTCGTCCCGGTCGTCCTCGCGCTCGCCGGCCTGACGTTCGTGGCCTGGTTCGCCATCGGGCCGGAGCCCGCCTTCAACCTGGCCCTGGTGAACACGATCGCGGTGCTGATCATCGCCTGCCCCTGCGCCCTCGGGCTGGCCACGCCCACGTCGATCATGGTCGGGACGGGCAAGGGAGCCGAGAACGGCGTCCTCTTCCGGAACGCCGAGGCCCTCGAGCGGCTCCACAAGGTCCGGGCGGTCGTGCTCGACAAGACCGGCACGCTCACCGAGGGCAAGCCACGCGTCACCGACGTCGTGCGGGCCGACGGCGCACCCGGCGAGGATGATCTCCTGGCCCTCGTCGCGGCGGCCGAACGCGGATCCGAGCATCCGCTGGGCGAGGCCATCGTGCGCCATGCTCGCGAGCGGGGGCTCGAGACCTCCGTCGCGACCACGTTCGACGCCGTCGCCGGCGACGGCGTTCGGGCCACCGTCGACGGCCACGAGATCCTTGTCGGGCGCCCCTCGTTCATCGGCGTCGACGTCTCGGCGCTCGCCGACGCCGCCGGCCGCCTGGCGTCCGCCGGGAAGACGCCCGTCTTCGTCGCCATCGACGGGCGGGCGGCCGGGGTCATCGCCATCGCCGACACGCTCAAGGCGGGCTCCGCCGCCGCCGTCGCCGAGCTGCACCGCCTCGGGCTGACCGTCGTGATGCTCACCGGCGACAACGAGACGACCGCCCGGGCGATCGCGGCGGAGGCGGGCGTCGACCGCGTCGTGGCCGACGTCCGGCCGGACGACAAGGCAGCCCACGTCCGCGCCCTCCAGGCGGAGGGCCAGGCGGTGGCGATGGTCGGCGATGGAGTGAACGATGCCCCGGCCCTCGCGTCGGCCGACGTCGGGATCGCGATCGGCACGGGGACCGACGTCGCGATCGAATCGGCCGCCGTCACCCTCATGAGCGGCGACCTCCGGGGGCTCGTGACTGCCATCGCCCTCTCGCGCTCGACGATGCGCAACATCAAGGAGAATCTCTTCTGGGCGTTCGCCTACAACGTCGTCCTCATCCCGGTCGCCATGGGCGTCCTCTACCCGTTCACCGGGATCCTCCTGGACCCGATCCTGGCGGCCGCGGCGATGGCCCTCTCATCGGTGACGGTCGTCTCGAACGCCCTCCGTCTGCGCCGGTTCACGGCCCCGAGGCTCGGACGACGAGGCACCGACCCGGCGCGTCGCCCAGCCGTCCGTCGGATAGGGGGAGAAGACATCGTCACCCTCGTCGTCACCTGCGCCGCCTCCACCTCGGAGCGGATCGCAGGATCGAAGGTCCGGCAGCCAGCGCCTGACGCCGGCAGCCGGCCGGGTGAGCGTGCCGGGCCGATACTTCACGGATGCGAGGCACCAGGAACCCGGGCCGGGATCGCGCCCTGATCTTCGCCACGCGGGCGGTCCGGATGTTCGGCTACGGCCTGATCTCCGTCGTCCTGGTGCTCTACCTCGCGGCGATCGGGCTGTCGGGCGCGGAGATCGGCATCGTCCTCGCCCTGACGCTGCTCGGGGATGCCGCCATCTCGCTGTGGCTCACCACCCACGCGGATCGTGTGGGGCGGCGACGCGTCCTCCTGGCCGGCGCGCTTCTCATGGTGGCGGCTGCCGCCGCCTTCGCCGCGTCGACGTGGCTGCCGCTGCTCGTCGTCGCGGCGACGGTCGGCGTGATCAGCCCCAGCGGCAACGA
This sequence comes from uncultured Chloroflexia bacterium, assembly GCA_963827965.1. Classification (GTDB taxonomy): domain Bacteria; phylum Chloroflexota; class Limnocylindria; order Limnocylindrales; family CSP1-4; genus CTSoil-043. Next base: position 91,484 of record CAWHCW010000004.1, read on the forward strand.
GGTCGGCCCGTTCCTCGCCGTGGAGCAGGCCGCCCTCACCCAGGTCACGCCCGACACCGATCGGACCACCCTCTTCGCCTGGTTCAACCTGGTGGGGTCGTTCGCGACGGCCGGCGGGGCCCTGGCGGGCGGGGCGCTCGCGGGCGGACTGATCGCGGCCGGGTTCGCCGCGGCAGACGGGTACCGCCTGGTGATCGTCGCCTACGCCTTCGTCGGCCTCGCGCTCGGCGGCCTCTTCTCGCTGGTCTCCCCGGGGGTCGAGGTCCCGCGCGCGCCGGACGTCTCCATCGGCCGGCGGCTCGGCCTCCATCGCTCACAGGGGACGGTGGCCCACCTCTCGATCCTCTTCGGGCTCGATGCGTTCGGCGGCGGGTTCGTCGTCCAGTCCCTGGTCGCCTACTGGTTCCACCTGCGCTTCGGGGCGGATCCGGCCTTGATCGGGGCAGTCCTCTTCGCCGCGAATCTCCTGGCCGGGATCTCGGCCCTCGTCGCAGGGCGGATCGCGGCGCGGATCGGCCTCATCGAGACGATGGTCGTGACGCACCTCCCCTCCAACGTCCTGCTCATCCTCGTGCCGCTCATGCCGACGCTCCCGCTCGCGGCCGCCGTCCTGCTCGCCCGGTTCTCCATCAGCCAGATGGACGTTCCGACCCGCCAGTCCTACACGATGGCGGTCGTCGATCCCGACGAACGGTCGGCCGCGGCGGGCATCACCGGCATCGCCCGCAGCGTCGGTGCCTCCATCTCGCCGCTGATCGCCGCCCCGCTGGTGGGGGTCGCCGGGCTCGCGAGCCTGCCGTTCGTGCTGGCGGGAGGCGTGAAGATCGCCTACGACCTGCTCCTGTGGAGGTCGTTCCGGGGGTCCCGCGCCGCGGATCGCTAGGGGACGAGCAGGACCTGAGGCTCCGCCGCGGCCGCCTAGACCAGCGCCTTGGTGCGATCGAGGCCGTCAGAGCGGCCGCCGCATCCCGGCGAGGGCGCCCGGGACGGCGAACGGGACCGCCGGCGATCGCCGCTCCCACCGAGGCGACGATCAGGACGAGCCCGAGCGGGCGGGCGTCGCGCACGAACATCACCGCCACGGCGAGGAAGATCGTGGCAATCGCCAGGATCATCGCGAACCCGACGCCCATCGACGGCGGCAGCGGGCCGCCGGCGGCGAACACGAAGCCGACGCCGGCGATGCCGAGGCCCATGATCGCGCCGGCAGCTCGAGGACACCGGCGACGACGCCCAGGAAGAACGCAGGTAGCGCATGGTCCGGCCTCCGGGTGCGAACGGAGGCCACGCCGGCCGCTTGGGCGACCGGCGTGGCCCGGGACGAGCGGTCAGGCCTTGGCGGCGAAGATCTCGAAGACCGGCGGGAACGTGAGGAGGAACCCGCCCGCGACGAGGATCAGGGCGATGGTCGAGGACCGGTCCGAACGTGACCTCCTTGCCCCGGAAGCACGCAGGTGCGAGGACGAGCCAGGAGACCGAGGAACGCGAGGATGGCCAGGATCGCCTTGCCGGAGAGCGGGCCGACGCCGCTGCCGAGCCCGAAGTTCGCGTCGAACTTCAGGAAGTTGCTGATGTCGGCGCTGATCTCGTTCAGGACGACGATGAGGCCCATGACGAAGGAGCCGATCCCGGCGCGAGGAACACGGCCGCGACGGGCCCGTTGGGCTTGGTCTGAACGGTGTCGGGTGTCTGCATCGTGGCCTCCTCAGGCGACCGGGGCGGCCTTGGTGATCAGCGCGCCGAACAGGCCCGCGACCCCGGCGGCCGCGAAGGCGAGCGGTGAAGAAGATGAGGAGCGCGCGGCGGATGTCGCCGCGGCGGAGCGAGCTGGGCGCCGTAGTAGAGGACCGCGACGGCGACGGCGGTGGCGAGGAACGGGGCGAGGAAGGCGACGTGCTCCTTCCACTCCATGCCGAGGACGAGTTCTTCGATGTCCGCCGCATCCCGTGCGACACGCCGGCACGGCGGCGAAGTCGTTCCTGGTCGCGAACCACCCGGGCAGCACCCGTACCCGGGCATCGACGGCCGGTGCAATCGTCACGATACGAGCATCGCCTGTCGGCCCGCGTTCGCGACCTGGACCGGGAGCGGCCTTCGGCGACCAGGATCTCCGTGCGAGATCAGCTACTTCGGCCCGACGGAGGAGACTGCTGGAATTCCGGCATCCGCACGGTCCAGCGCTACCATGGCCCTCGCCGACGGCTCGCTCGCCGAGCGCTCCTACCGGCGGCGCCAACGCCGTAGGCCGGGACCGGCTGTTCACCGGAATCCCGGATCGTGAAGATCCGAATTCCCAACAGCTCAGCTGCTGGCAGCTGCCCGCGACCTGGGAGGATGCCAGCGTCGCGGGCCCGGCGGCACCGACGCGACGGCCCGATCTGCGATCCGGGACGGTCAGGCGCGGAGGGCGCGCACCGGCTCGCCGGTGCGCACCGCAGATCACAGCAGCGCGGCGGCCACCCCCGGCAGCTCCCCGGCCAGCCCGAAGGGGGCGCCGGCGGCGCGAACCAGCTCCTCCATCGCCGCCTGGATCGACGGATCCAGCGCCGGCCGCGCGTAGGCCGCCAGCAGATCCTCGACCCGGGACCGCGCCCGCGTCGCGGCGTCCGGCCGGCCGCCGTCCTCCCAGGCCCGCAGCGAGGCCCGGTCGATGACCGCCGAGGGGAGCGCCTGCTCGCTCCGGAAGAGCCGTCGCGTCTCGGTCAGCTCCAGGAAGCGGGCCTCGGGACCGGCCGCCCGGATCATCGCCGTCGCCAGCGTCTCGGTGGGCGTCGCGATCCCGCGGATGAGCCGCTGGGCCATCGCGATCCCCTCCGCGTCGAGGACCAGCTTCTCCGCGCTCTGGCAGCGCAGCGAGTCGAGCATCCCGGAGCCCGAGATCATGTCGATCCCGGCCAGGGCGCCGACGAGCGCGCCCATGCCGCTCTCCAGGCCGGCCTGGTGGTCGATCATCTTGCCGTCGGTGGCCCCGAGGTAGCCGTGGGTGGGCAGGTTGAGGTCCTTCCCCACCTGGCTGTAGGCGGCGTCGAGCATGGCCGTCTCGATGGCGCCCATCGGGGTGACGCCGGTCCGCATGTCGACGATCGCCGGGGCGCCGCCCCACACGATCGGCGCGCCCGCGGCGGCCAGCTGGTGGATCGCGATCCCCGCCAGGCACTCCGCGGCGTGCTGGACCACGGACCCCACGAGGGTGACGGGCGCGGCGCCGCCGGCCAGCGGCATCGAGACCATCTCGGCGGGGACGCCGGCGCGGGCGAGGTCGATCAGGTTGCGGGCCCCGAAGGCGGTCCAGGTGAGCGGCGGCGAGGGGCAGACGTCGAAGACGGCCCGCGGCCGTGCGGCCAGCGCGGCGCGCCCCCCGGCGTCGAGCGCCAGGAGGTCGATCATGGCGGCCGTCCCGTCGGGGCTGAAGGCCCCGGTCACGACCGGCTTGGCCGAGCCGAGCAGGACGAGGAAGAGCCGGTAGAGGTCGCCGATCTCGGCGGGGGCGTCGCTGCAGATGATGGCCGTGGACTGGGCCGCGTAGGCCGGGAGCATCTCCGCGACTCGCACGAGGCGGACGAGGTCGGCGGACTGCGACGGCCGGTGGTCGCCGGTGACCGGGTCCAGGACGTTGACGCCCGACGAGCCGGGGTCGAACTGGACGACGCCGGCCCCGTAGCGGACGGCCGGGGCGCCGGCGCGATCGAAGAGGTCGAAGGAGGCGGGCACGGTCGCCAGCGCGCCCTCGACCAGGGCGGTCGGAATCCGGACGATCTCGCCCTCGACGACGGCGCCCGCAGCGGCGAGGAGGCGGATCGCCTCCGCGTCCTGGACCCGGACGCCGGGGTCGCGGAGGAGCTCGTAGGCCTCGTCGAGGATCCGCCCGACCAGGTCCGGTCCGAGGAGCCGGAGGACCGGGCGGAGGGGCGCCGCGCCGGCGGTCGGGCTCACTGCCCGGCCCCGGCGAGGAGCATCGCGTCGACGACGGTGGGCGCCGGCTCGATCCCGGCCTCCCGCTCGACGGCGCCGACCATCGCGGCCATCTCGCGGGCGAGGGCAGGCTCCAGGCGCTCGGGCTCGTGGCCGGCCAGGAGCTCGCGGGCCTTCGCGTTCGGCCCAGGCCCGCGGCCCGCCGCCCTCGGCCTCCACGACGCCCATCGGGCGGCGGTCCATGAAGCGCGTCTTCCACAGCGAGCGCATGTGGCGCCGGGTGTGGGGCGACGTCAGGTAGTCGCCCGCCGGCCCGACCGCGGCGATCGCGTCGAGCGCGAGCGACTCGTCGTCGACCGGGATGCCCTTCAGGGTGGCCCGCACGATCGAGTAGATCTCGGCGTCGAGGAGGAGCTGCTCGTGGGAGAAGATCCGGCTCCCGTTGAGGAGCCCCAGGCCCAGCAGCATGTCCGATCCGGAGGCCGCGGCCAGGAAGGACGAGAGGGCGTTCTCGACGCCGGCCTGCCAGTCGGGCGCCTTGGCGCCGGTGGCGAAGGCCCCCATCGAGAGCGGGACGTGGTAGAAGTCGGCGAGCTGGTTGGTCGCCGCCCCGAAGAGGAAGTCCTCCGGGCCGCCGCCGGTGTAGGCGCCGGAGCGGAGGTCGATCGCCGTCTGCGCGGCCGCGTAGTAGACCGGCGAGCCGGGGTAGGCGATCTGCATGAGCGCGAGCGCCGCGACCACCTCGGCGTTGCCGACGACGAGCGACCCGGCCACCGTGGCCGGCCCGGTGAACGCCGCCGACGCCATCGTCATGTAGCCGACCGGGATCCCCGCCTCGGCGGCGACCAGGCCGGCGTCGATGCTCCCGCCGTCGTGGCCGAGCGGGCTGGTGGTGCACTGCATCATCGAGAGGACGGGGCGCGCCCGGAGAGCGTCGCGGCCGCCGACGATCGCGGCCGCCATCTCGACCGCGGCGCGCGCCTCGCGCTCGGTGACGATCGACTCGGTCTGGACGTGCTTCGTGCTGTTCGCCCAGCAGGCGAGCAGCTCGTGGAGCGACCGCGAGGGAGCCGGCCGGTCCTGGGCGGAGACGGGGATCCAGTGGAAGGCGACCTCGTCGAGCGCATCCGCGAGGCGGGCGATCTCGGCGACGTCGGAGAGGCGCGACGGGCGGCGCTCGCCGGTCTCGAGGTCGGCAGACCTCCACGCCGCAGCCGTCGGTGGCGGCGTAGACGTGCTCGCCGTCGAGCGGCAGGTCGAGGGCCGCGTCGCGGGCGGCGAGCGTGTAGACGGGGGGCGCCGTCTTCAGGGCGGCCTCGATCATCGGCCGCCGGAGCCTTCACGACGAAGGTCGCGCGGTCGACCGTCGGCGCCCGCGGCGGCCCAGATGTCGAGGGCGCGCTCGGACGGGAAGCGGACGCCGACGTGCTCGATGACGTGGAGCGTCGCCTCGTGGATCCGGGCAATGGCGTCGGCGTCGAGCGCCTCGATCCGCAGGCCGGGCCCGATCGGGTTCAGGGGCGCGCTCACCGGGTCGCTCCTTCCGCCGCCGGCCGGCCGCGCTTCCGCCGACCCGTCCGCCGCGCCCATGAGGCGCTTGGCGAGCTCGACCGCGCCCATCGCGTCCTCGGAGTACCCGTCGGCGCCGATCTCGTGCGGCCCACGAGCCCGTCACGGGGGCGCCGCCGACCATCACCTTGAGCGGCGGGCGCAGGCCCGCCTCGGCGAGCGCGGCGATGACGGCGCGCTGGCCGGTCATCGTGGTGGTCAGGAGCGCCGAGAGGCCGACGATGTCGGCGCGATGCTCGCGGGCGGCCGCGACGAAGCGCTCCGGGGAGACGTTGACGCCGAGGTCGTGGACCTCGAAGCCGGAGGTGGACAGGAGCATCCCCACGAGGTTCTTGCCGATCTCGTGGATGTCGCCGGCCACGGTGCCGATCACGACGCGGCCGCTGACGGTCCGCTCGGTCGCGCTCGCCTTGAGCTCGGGCTCCAGCACGCCGAGGGCGCGCTGCATGGCGCGGGCCGCCAGCATCATGTCGGGCAGGAAGAGGTCGCCCGCGGCGAATCCCGCCCCGACCTCCTTCATGCCGACCATGAAGCCCTCGTCGATGGCCGCCAGCGGCGGGATGCCGGCCGCGATCGCGGCCCTCGCCGCGGCCTCGGCGGCGTCGGCGTCGCCGTCGATGACGGCCTGGCGCATGGCCTGGAACTCGGTGTCGGTCATGGGAGCTGCTCCTCGGTGCGTGGGGGGGGCGCGTAGCGGGGGTGCGTGGCGGGAGACGCCGGCCCCGGGCGCGGGGCCGACGAGTCGGTGCGGCCGACCGTCAGAGGCCGGCGGCGGCCTGGACGCGATCGACGACGGCGCGGACGGCGCCCTCGACGTCGGGGGCGAGCGGGGCCGGGGCGTGGCTCGCCAGCAGCTCCTCCACGCGATCCGCGGCCCGCTGGGCCATGGTCGTCGCGCCGCCGGCGCGCCACGCCTCGTATCCCCGCCGGTCGATGAGCGTCGGGTACCAGCGCTCGCGGTAGTGGGTGAACGTGTGGTCCGTCTCGAGGTAGGAGCCATCGACGCCGTGGGCCTCGACGAGGTCGAGGGCCAGCGCTTCGTCGGAGACGTCGACGGGCCGGACGAGGGCGTTGATCCAGCCGGCCAGCTCGTCGCAGATCGCGAGCTGGACGAGCGAGCCGGTGAGGCCCGACTCGAGGTACCCGCAGTCGTGGATGAGGTGGCCGCCGGCCAGGGCGTCGGCGAGCATCGTCATGCCCGCTTCGGCCGCCGACTGCTCGTCGACCGTCTTCGAGTCGCTCCGCCGCGCCGAGGCTGAACATGGGGAGGCCCCAGCGGTGGGCCAGGGAGGCGGCGACGCCCTTCGGCTCGGGTCCGGCGTACGGGTCGACCATGGTCCGCAGGTCGAGCGAATCGCCCCCGAAGGCCGGCACGACGACGGGGGCGCCCTCGCGGGCCAGCTGCGCGATCACGACGCCGGCCAGGATCCCGGCCGTGTTGATGGCGATCGTGCCGGCAAGGGTGATGGGGCCGGTCGTCCCCCCCGAGGTGACCGGGATCCAGAGCGCCGGGATGCCGCGCTCGGCGCAGGCGAGGAGCTTGCGGACCGAGTCCTCGTTGAAGAGGAGGCCCCGGGTGACGTTGATGTAGACGCCCAGCTGGGGCCGCTCCGCGTGGGCCTCGCGGCCGCCGGCCACGATCTCGGCCATCTCGAGCCCGTCGAGCATGCCCGCCAGGTCGTACGTCACCAGCACGATCGGCTTGTGGGTGCGGGCCAGCAGCTCCGCCGCCTGGTACCGGTCGGCGAGGGTCTGGTCGACGTCCGCCGGGAGGAACATCGACATGACGAAGTCGATGTTCGGGAGGGCGTCGGCCAGGGCCAGGCCTTCGCGGAGATCGGCGCTGGTCGCCCGCCGCCGCTCGCCGGTCCGGTGGTCGAGGACGTTCAGGCAGTCCGAGCCGGTCCCGAAGAAGTGGTTCCGACCGGCCAGGTGGAGGGCGGGTTGGCCGGCGCGATCGTGGAGAACGACCTCCTTGGGCGCCGTCTCGAGCGCCCAGCGCACGAGACGCTCGGGGATGCGGGCGCGGGACCCGTCGACGTCGGCGCCGGCGTCGCGCAGCAGGTCGAGCGCCTGCGGGACGGGGATCTGCACGCCGGTTCGCTCGAGGATGCCGAAGGCGGCCTCTTCCAGTCGGGCGGCCGCGGCCGGGCCCAGGCGGTCCCAGCGCGGGGTTTCGCGAGGCGTCTCGCGCGTCAGCGTCACGTTGCCTCCTCCAGCTCAACCACTTGGCCGATGCGGCACCCCGTCCTGCGAGGGTGGACGGCGCGGTCCAGCGCCGGACAGGGACCTTTGGCCCGATTCCGGCCCTGTCGGCCGGGAGGCGGCAGCGAGGGCGCGGCGGCGGGTGTCCGGGCAGGCCGCGGTCGCGCTTGGCCCCGCTCATTCCGAGAAGGCCGGCGACGAGCGCAGTGCGGTGGTGGCCTCTCTATCGTTCGATACAGATGCGGGCCGTCGACCGGACCGTCCCATACGGGTCGAGCCCGTCGGATTGTGCCACGGGACGGATGGTCCGACGCCCGGTCTGCCTCGAGAATGCGTTCCAGGTGTCACGCCGCGGCGCGATCCGCGGTCCCGAGCGCAGCAACCCCTCGACGGCTGGCGAACGCCTCCGGCTGGCGTGCGGGACGGAGATTTGAGCGAATTGAGAAGGTTCGAGCGATGCGGGCGACCGAGCCGGATCCCGTTGAGCGCCCGCCGGGACCCCGGGGCGGTCGCCGCATCGCCGACCCCGACCTCCGACTGGGTCTCCATCCGCGAGGCCAGCGCGCTGCTCGGCGTCTCCCCCGCCACCCTCCGTCGCTGGGCAGAGGCGGGCGAGGTCCCGGCCTTCACGACGCCGGGCGGCCACCGCCGCTTCTCCCGGGCCGCCCTCGCCGCCCGCCTGCCGGGCGTGGCATCCGCGTCGTCGGCGCCGCCCGACCTGCTGCGCCTCGGCGAGACGGCCAGCGGCGTCGCCGAGCGCTACCGCCGCCGGGCCGCGGGAACGGCCGCCGCCGCGCCATGGCTCGGCTCCGTCCCCCAATCGTCGCTGGCCCGGCTCCGCGAGCAGGGTCGCGTGATCGTGGCGTCCCTCATCGCGTCGGTCGAGGCGACCGGGGATCGGGAGCGCGCGGCCGCGCTCGCCGCCGGGATGGACGTGGCGACCGACTACGGCCGGATCGCCGGCACGCTCGGGGCGACGATGCGCCAGACCGTCGCCACCTTCCTCCAGTTCCGCCGTCCCTTCGTCGACGAGATGGCAGCGGTCGCGCGGCGCCGCCAGCTCGACGCAACCGGTACCGCGGCCCTCCTGGGCGCGGCGGCGGCAGCGATCGACCGCCTGCTCGACGCGACGCTGGCGGGGTTCGAGCAGGCCATGACGCCGCGCACCGGACGCGCCCAGAGCGCGCGCCGGGGCCTCGAGGAGCCCGGTCGATGATCATCGACCTGGCGTCCCGGGCGGCCTCGTTCCCGGCCCACGGCGATGAGCCGGCCGACGATCGTCGCGGTCGTCCTCCACGCGCGGACCGTCCCGAGCCTCGCCCGCGAGGCCTTCGCGGAGGCCGTGGCGTCCCTCCCCGTCGACGAGCGGGTCATCGTCGTCCACACCTGTCATCGCGTGGAGCTCTACGTCGCGCCGGGCGCGGCCGGCATGCCCGCCCTGCCGCCCCTCCCGGCCGGGGCCGTGCGGCTCACCGACGTCGAGGCGGTCCGCCACCTGATCTCCGTCGCCTGCGGCCTCGACAGCGTCGTCTTCGGCGAGGACCAGATCCTCCACCAGGTCCGGACCTGCCTCGCGGAGCGCCACGCCGACGCGCCCCTCGATCCCGTCCTCGACCGGCTCTTCCAGGCCGCCCTGCGGGCCGGCCGCCGGGCCCACACCTGGTTCGACGGCTCGCCGCGCTCGCTGGCCGACGTCGCGCTCGACCGGATCGCGCGGACGGCGGGCCCCCTCGCGGGGCGCACCGTGCTCGTCGCCGGCGTCGGCCGGATGGGGCGCCTGGCGGCGTTCGCGGCACACCGGCGCGGGGCCGGGTCGTCGTCACGAACCGCACCGACGAGCGGGCCGCCACGCTGGCCGCCGAGGTCGGCGGGCACGCCGTCCCGTTCGCCGCAGATGGCGTCCTGCCCCCGCTCGACGGCGCGATCGTCGCCCTCGCCGGGCCGTGGCGGCCGGGCCCCGTCGATGCCGCCGCGCTGGCGGACTCGGCGGCCGAGGTCGTCGACCTCTCGTCGCCGCCATCGGTCGCGGAGGCGCTCCAGGCCGCGCTCGGGCCGCGCTTCACGTCGGTCGACGACCTGACCGTCGCCCCCGAGTTCGAGCCCCAGGACCGCCTGCGTCGCCGCCTCGAGAAGCTCATCTCCGAGACGGGTCGCGAGTACTGCCAGTGGCTGCGGGCCCGCGACGTCGTGCCGGTCATCCAGGCCGTCGCCGACGGCGCCGAGGCGCTCCGCCGATCGGAGGTGGAGTGGCTCCTCCACCGCCTGCCCGACCTCGCCGACGATGAGCGCGCCATCGTCGAGCAGATGAGCCACCGGCTGGTGGCGGCCCTCCTCCACGCCCCCCTCGCGGCCCTCCACGACGACGACGCCGGCTCCCTGGAGCGGGCCGCGCGCGATCTCTTCCGGGTCTGAGCCGTGACGACGACCGGCCGCCCGACGCTCCGCCTCGGGACCCGCGGCAGCGCCCTCGCGCTGGCCCAGTCCGGGATGATCGTCGACGACCTCCGGGCGCTGGGCGCCTCCGTCGAGCTCGTCGTGATCCGGACGACCGGCGACGACCGGCCCCCGAACACGGTCTGGGGCGAGGGCGCCTTCGTCAGGGCCCTCGAGGCGGCACTCCTCGACGGTCGGATCGACGTGGCGGTCCACAGCGCGAAGGACGTCCCCACGGCCCAGGATCCCCGCCTCGCGATCGCCGCCTACCCGCCCCGCGAGGATCCGCGCGACGCGCTCGTCTGCCGCGAGCCGGGGCAGACCCTGGCGACCCTCCCCGCCGGCGCCGTGGTCGGCACCGACAGCCCGCGACGGGCCGCCTTCCTCCGCGCGCACCGCCCCGACCTGCGCACGCGGCCCCTCCACGGCAACGTCGACACGCGCCTGCGCAAGCTCGCCGCGGGCGAGGCCGACGCGCTGGTCCTCGCCGTCGCCGGGCTGAAGCGGCTCGGCCTGGCCGACCGGATCAGCGAGACGCTCGCGCTCCGACGTCGCCCTGCCGGCGCCCGGGCAGGGAGCGCTTGCGATCGAGGTGCGCGCCGACGACCCGATCGCGCGCCCGCTCGTCGCCCGTCTCGACGACCCGTCCACCCGGGCGGCCGTGGAGGCCGAGCGAGCCTTCCTCCGGTCCAGCGGCGGCGGCTGCCGGGCTCCGCTCGGGGCGCTGGCGACGGTCGACGGCGACACCATCACCATCCGCGGGGCGGCCGCGGCCGAGGGCGGCGTCCCCGAGGGTGACGCCCCGCCCACGCTGGCGGCCCTGGCCCCGGGGACCACGTTCACGGGCGCCGCGGACGCCACCCTCCCGGCGCCGTTCGTCGCGTGGGGCGAGCGGCGCGGCCCGGTCGCGGACCGGGCCGTCCTCGCCGCGGAGCTGGCCGACGAGCTCGCGGCGCGACTGGCCGTCGACCGGGCGGCGGCACGGGCTGGCGATCAGGCGGTCGCCCTCGACGCGCCGGATCCGGGCGCAGCCGATCCGCCGGAGACGCTGCGGCGAGCGACGCCCCGCGTCCTCGTCACGCGCGAACCAGGCCGGCCCGGCGTCCTCGCCGGAGAGCTGCGGGCGCGCGGGATCGAGCCGGTCGTCATCCCCACGATCGAGCTGCGGCCGGCGGTGCCCGGCGGCGCCCTGGACGCCGCGGTCGCCGACCTGCCGTCGTACGCCTGGGTCGTCGTCACGAGCGCCGCCGGCGCCGATGCCCTCGCCGACGCCGTCGGGCGCACCGGCGGCGACCTCTCGACCGCGCGCCTGGCCGCCGTCGGGACGGCAACCGCGGACGCGCTTGCGCCGCCGCGGCGCCCGGGCGTCCTTCGTGCCGCGCCGCACGACGGGCGGGGGCATCGGCGACGAGCTGCCGGTCGCACCTGGCGAGCGCGTCCTCCTGGCCCGGGCGGACGCCGCCGACGGCGCGCTCCCGGCCCTCCTGCGCGCGCGCGGCGCCGTCGTGGACGAGGTCGCGGCCTACCACACGGTCGAGGCGCCGGAGGGTGCCCGGCGACCGCTCCGCGCCCTCTTCGCCGACGGCGGCGTCGACGCGATCGTCTTCACGAGCGGATCGACGGTCCGGGGGCTCCTGGCCCTCCTGCCGCCGGCGGAGCGACGCGCGGCCCTCGCGCACGCCGGCCTGCTGCATCGGGCCGTCGACCGGGGCGGCCGCCCGCGACGGCCGGCTTCGCCCGGGTGGCGGAGGCCACCGTCCAGTCCGCCGCGTCGCTCGCCAACCTCGTCGCCGCCGTCCTTGGCCGCGGTGCCGGGGGCGCCGCGACCGCCGTCACCGCGACTGCCATCCCTGCCCGGGCTGCCGTCCCCGACCCGACCACCCCGGCGCCTGCCGTTCCAGCCATCGCCGGCGCCCCGGCGCCCGCTTCCAGCGAGGAACCCCGATGACATCCATCCCCGCCGCCGGCCACCGCCTTCGGCGGACCCGCCGCACCCCCGCGCTGCGGGCGCTGGTGCGCGAGACGCGGCTCCACCCGGCGATGCTGGTCGCGCCGCTCTTCGTGGTGCCCGGGCGCGGCGGCCGGACGCCCATCTCCTCGCTGGCGGGGCAGTTCCGGCTGACGCCCGACGAGGCGGTGCGCGAGGCGCGACGCCTCGCCGCGCTCGGCGTCGGCGGGGTCATCGTCTTCGGCCTGCCGGCGGCCAAGGACGCCGTCGGGACGGGCGCCTGGATCGCCGACGGGATCGTCCAGGAGACGGTCCGCACGCTCCGCGACGCCGACCTCGACCTCGTGGTCATGGCCGACACCTGCCTCTGCGAGTACACCGACCACGGCCACTGCGGGCCCCTGCTGCCCGACGGCCGGGTCGACAACGACGCCGCGATCGCTCTCCTCGCCCAGACGGCCGTCTCCCAGGCCGAGGCCGGCGCCGACGTGGTCGCGCCCTCGGCGATGATGGACGGCCAGGTCGCCGCGATCCGGGCCGGGCTCGACGCGGCCGGCCACCACGAGGTCCCGATCCTCGCCTACGCGGCCAAGACCGCTTCCGCGTACTACGGCCCGTTCCGCGAGGCCGCCGACTCGGCGCCCGCCTTCGGCGACCGGCGGGGCTACCAGATGGACCCCGCGAACGCCCGCGAGGCGCTCCGCGAGATGGCCGCCGACGTGGACGAGGGCGCCGACATGCTGCTCGTCAAGCCGGCCCTGCCCTCGCTCGACATCCTGGCCCGCGCCCGCGAGCGCTTCGATCTGCCGATCGGCGCCTACCAGGTGAGCGGCGAGCACGCCCAGATCGCGGCTGCCGCCGAGCGAGGCTGGATCGACGGCCGGCGCACGCAGCTGGAGGCGCTCACCTCGATCGTCCGCGCCGGCGCCTCCTTCGTCATCACCTACGCCGCGGCGGACGTCGCGACCTGGCTCCGGGAGGAGAACCGATGATCGCGCCCGACGCCGGCCGGATGGCCGACCTGCGCGCCCGGGCCGAGGGGCTCTTCCCCGGCGGCGTCAACAGCCCCGTCCGGGCATTCCGCTCCGTGGGGCGGGCGCCGCTCGTCCTCGACGCCGGGGCCGGCCCGCGCGTCCGCGACGCCGACGGCCGCTGGTACCTCGACTACATCGGCTCGTGGGGGCCGGCGATCCTGGGGCACGCCCACCCCACGGTCGTCGAGGCCGTCCGCGCGGCGGCGCTCGACGGCTTCGCCCTCGGCGCGACCGGCCCCCGCGAGGTGGAGCTGGGCGAGCTGATCCGGGCGGCCATGCCGTCGCTGGAGCGGATGCGCTTCACGTCGTCCGGCACCGAGGCCGCGATGAGCGCGATCCGCCTCGCCCGCGGCGCCACCGGGCGCGACCTGGTCGTGAAGTTCAGCGGCGGCTACCACGGCCACAGCGACGGGCTCCTCGTCGAGGCCGGGTCGGGGGTCGCCACGCTGGCGATCCCCGGCAGCGCCGGCGTCCCGGCGTCCACCGCCGCCGCGACGATCGTGGTCCCCTACAACGACCCGGACGCGGTGGCAGCCGCCTTCGCGGCCCATCCCGGCCAGATCGCCGCCGTCATCGTGGAGCCCGTCGCCGCGAACGCCGGCGTGCTCCCGCCGGCGCCGGGCTTCCTGGCCCGGCTCCGGGAGATCACGGCCGGCGACGGCGCGCTGCTCGTCTTCGACGAGGTGATCACCGGGTTCCGCGTCGGCCCCGGCGGCGCCCAGGAGCGCTACGCCATCCGGCCCGACCTCACCGTCCTCGGCAAGATCGTCGGCGGCGGGATGCCGGTCGGGGCCTACGGCGGTCGGGCCGACCTCATGGCCCTCGTCGCGCCCTCCGGCCCCGTCTACCAGGCCGGCACGCTCTCCGGCCACCCGCTGGCGATGGCCGCCGGGGCGGCGACGCTCCGGCTCCTGGGGCCCGCCAGCTACGACGCCCTCGAGGCGTTCGGCGCCCGCCTGGAAGCCGGGCTCCGTGCCGCGGCGGCGGCGGCCGGCACGCCGGTGGGGATCACCCGCGTCGGCTCGCTCCTCACGGTCTTCTTCCGCGACGGCGCCCCGACGACGGCCGAGGAGGCCTTCACGGCCGACCGCGCTGCCTACGCCCGCTTCTTCGGAGCGATGCTCGACGCCGGCGTCCTCCTGGCCCCTTCGCAGTTCGAGGCCTGGTTCATCTCTCTCGCCCACGGCGAGGCCGAGCTCGACGAGACGCTCCGGGCGGCGGCGGTGGCCTTCGCGGCGGTGGAGGCTGGCCGGTGACGACCGGGCCCGTGACCTCCGAACCGGCGCCGGCGGGGACAACCGCGGCGGCGGCGACAACCGCTGCCGCACCCACGACGGCCGATCCGCGCGCGACGCGCTACCTGCGCGCCTGTCGGCGCGAACCGGTGGACGTCACCCCGATCTGGTTCATGCGCCAGGCCGGACGCGCGCTCCCGGAGTACCGGGCCATTCGCGAGCGGGCCACGCTCGTCGAGATCACCCGCGATGCGCCGCTCTGCGCCGAGGTCACCCTCCAGCCGGTCCGCCGGCTCGGCGTGGACGCCGCGATCCTCTTCGCCGACATCACCACGCCGCTCGCCGGCCTGGGCGTCGACTTCGAGATCGTGGAGGGGCGCGGTCCCGTCGTCGGGGCCCCGATCCGGTCCGCGGCCGACGTCGCGCGCCTCCGCCCCTTCGAGCCGGCCGCGGCGGTCGGCCCGCTCCTGGACGCCATCGGGCTGATCCGCGCCGCGTCGCCGGTCCCGCTCATCGGCTTCGCCGGGGCGCCGTTCACGCTCGCCTGCTACCTCGTCGAGGGCGGCCCGTCGCGCGACTTCCTGCGGACGAAGACGTTCATGCACGCCGAGCCGGACGCCTGGGCCGCCCTGATGGACGCCCTCGCGGAGATGACGATCCGCTACCTCGGCGCGCAGGTGGCCGCCGGGGCGCAGGCCGTCCAGGTCTTCGACTCGTGGGTCGGCGGCCTGTCGCCCCGCGACTACGCGCGCTCCGTTGCCCCGTGGATGGCCCGGATCTTCGACGCCGTGCGCCCGCTCGGCGTGCCGGCGACCCATTTCGGGATCGACACGGCGGGGCTCCTCCGGCTGCAGGCCGCGGCCGGCGGCGACGTGATCGGCCTGGACTGGCGGATCGACCTCGCCGACGGCTGGTCCCAGGTCGGGGACCGCGCCGTCCAGGGCAACCTGGACCCGGCGCTCCTCCTCGGGCCCTTCGAGGCGGTCGCCGACCAGGCGCGCGCGATCCTCGACGCGGCCGGCGGGCGGCCGGGCCACGTCTTCAACCTCGGGCACGGCGTCCTCCCGGGCACCGACCCGGACGCGCTGGCCCGCCTCGTGGACCTGGTCCACGCCCACGCCCCGGGGAGGGGTCCCGGATGACCGTCGACGCCGTCCTGCTCATGGCCTACGGGAGCCCCGACCGGCTCGACCAGGTGGAGGCCTACTACACCGACATCCGGCGCGGGAACCCGCCGCCGCCCCACCTCCTCGAGGAGCTGCTGGGACGGTACCGGGCGATCGGCGGCGGCTCGCCGCTCTCGCGGATCGTCGAGCTCCAGCGGGCGGCCGTGGAGGCCGAGCTGGCCCGCCGCGGGCGCCCCGTGCGCGTGTACGCGGGGATGCGCCACATCGAGCCGCGGATCGGCCACGGTCGTGGAGCGGATGGCCGCGGACGGCGTGGAGCGGCTTCGTCGCGATCGCCCTGGCGCCGCAGCGCTCGTCGAACGCCGCGGGCTACCGCCGCGCGGTCGACGCCGCGCTCGCACGGGCTCGGCGACGGCGCCCCGGCCGTGACCTTCGTCGACTCGTGGTACGACCAGCCGCGCTTCATCGACGCCCTGGCGGGGACGACGGCCGAGGCGCTGCGCCGCTTCCCGGACCCGGCCGGGTCCGCGTCATGTTCACCGCCCACAGCCTCCCGGCCCGCGTCGTGGCGGACGGCGACACCTACCCGGACGAGCTGGCCGGGACCGCCGCGCTCGTGGCGCACCAGCTCGGCCTGGCCACCTACGACTTCGCCTTCCAGAGCGCCGGCCGGACCGGCGAGCCGTGGCTGGGGCCCGACATCCTCGATGAGATCCGCCGGCTCGCGTGCCGAGGGGGTGCGCGAGCTGGTGATCCGCCCGGTCGGCTTCGTCGCCGACCACCTCGAGGTGCTCTACGACATCGACATCGAGGCCCAGGCGGTTGCCCGCGGCGCCGGCATCCGCCTCGAGCGCGCGCGCTCCATGAACGACGATCCCACCTTCATCGCCGGCCTCGCCGACCTCGCCGAGGCAGCCCTGCCCCGGGCCGTGGTGCCGCCCTACGCGGTGCCGCACCCGCGCCCGCCCCATCAGCCAGCTGACCGCACGAGGAAGCATCTCCCATGGTCGAGACGCAGCGTCCCCCGTCCCATCCCGGCGGCCATCCCGGCGGTCATCCGGGCGGTCATCCGGGCGGCCATCCCGGCGCCCTTCCCGGCGTCGGCGCCGTCAAGCCGCGCGGCCTCGTCTACGACCGCGCCCCGATGCTCGTCTACTGGGAGACGACGCTGGCCTGCGGCCTCGCCTGCCGCCATTGCCGCGCCGACGGCCGAGCCCGAGCGCAGCCCGCTCGAGCTCACGACCGACGAAGGGCGCGTTCTCCTCGACCGGATCCTCGGCTTCGGCGACCCCCTCCCGCACGTCGTCTTCACCGGCGGCGACCCGCTCCGCCGGCCGGATCTCGAGGAGCTCGTCGCGGCCGCGACCGAGCGCGGGATCGGCGCCTCGCTGGCGCCCGCCGTGACGCCCGACCTGACGAAGGAGCGGCTCGCCTCGCTCCAGGCCGCCGGGATCCAGACGATCTCGCTCAGCCTCGACGGCTCCACGCCCGCGCGCCACGACGGCCTGCGGGGCGTCGACGGGACCTTCGAGATGACGATGCGGGCCGCCGAGTGGGCCCACGACCTCGGGCTCCCGATCCAGGTCAACACCCTCGTCACCGACACGACGCTCGACGACCTGCCGGCCGTCTACGAGACGGTGAGCACGATGGGGATCCTGCGCTGGAGCCTCTTCTTCCTCATCTCGGTCGGGCGCGGCAGCGTCCTCCGGGAGATCACGCCGGCCCAGTCGGAGCGGCTCTTCCACTGGCTCTACGACCTCTCGAAGGAGGGCCGCTTCCAGATCAAGACGACCGAGGCGACCCACTACCGGCGCGTCGCGATCCGGGCGATGGAGGCCGAGGGGATGACCGAGGAGGAGATCGCGCGGACGTCGGTCGGGCGCGGCTTCGGGATCCGCGACGGCAACGGGATCATGTTCGTCAACCACGACGGGAACGTCTTCCCGTCCGGGTTCCTGCCGGTCGCCGTGGGCAACGTCCGCACCGACGACCTGGTGGCGCTCTACCGGGAGCACCCGACGTTCACCGCCCTCCGCGACACGACGCAGTACAAGGGCCGCTGCGGGATCTGCCCGTTCGTCGACCGTTGCGGCGGCTCGCGGGCCCGGGCCTTCGCCTGGACCGGCGACGTCCTCGAGACCGACCCGCTCTGCCCGTTCGTCCCGACGGCGACCGAGGAGACGCGGGCGGATGGGCGCGACGGACAACGGCGGCGCGGTCGTCGTCGGCGGCGGGATCACCGGCCTGGCGGCCGCCTACCACCTGGCCCGGGCCGGCGTGCCCGTCGTGCTCGTCGAGGCGTCGGAGCGGCTCGGCGGCAAGATCCGGACGGAACGGATCGACGGCTTCCTGGTCGAGGCCGGGCCCGACTCGTTCATCGCCTACCGGCCGGCCGCGACGGAGCTGAGCCGCGAGCTCGGCCTCGGCGACGCGATCATCCGGACGACCGACCCGCGCCTGGTCGACATCCGGGCCCGCGGGGAGATGATCCCGATGCCCGACGGGATGGGCCTCGTCCTCCCGACGAGGATGGCGCCCTTCGTGACGACGCGCCTCTTCTCGTGGCCCCAGAAGCTGCGGGCCGGTCTCGACCTGGTGCTGCCGCGCTGGCTCGACGGCGAAGACGTCTCGATCGGGGCATTCCTCCGCCACCGGCTCGGGGAGCGATGGTCGACCGCCTGGCGGATCCGCTCCTCGGCGGCATCTACGGGGCCCCGGTCGACGAGCTGAGCCTCTTCGCGGTCGTGCCCCAGCTCCGCGAGTACGAGCGCGACCACCGGAGCCTGCTCTTCGCCAGCCTCGCCCAGGGGCGGGCGGCCCGCGCCCGGGCCCGGGCCCGCGCCACGGGGACTGCGGAACGGCCCGGCGGCTCGGGTCGGGCGGCGGCTCCGGCGGCGGCTCCGGGTCGGGCGGCGGCTCCGGGTCTCCCTTCCTCAGCCTGGCCGGCGGGATGGGGAGCCTCGTCGACGCCCTCGCCGCTCGCCGTCCGCTCCGCCCCGCAGGCCGAGATCCGGCTCGGGACCTCCGTCGTGACGCTCGAGCGGGCCGGCGCGCGCACCTCCGTGACCCTCTCCGACGGGACGCGACTGACGCCCGACGCCGTCGTCCTGGCCGGCTCGGCGGGCTCCTCGGCGGAGCTCCTTGCCGACGAGGCGCCGGCGGCCGCGACAGCGATCCGGTCGATCCCGCACGGCTCCACCGGCGTCGTGACCCTGGGCTACCGCGCGGAGGCCCTGCCGGGCCCACTCGTGGGCCACGGCTTCCTGGTCGCCGGCGACGACCCGCTGCAGCTTCGGCGCCTGCACCTTCACGTCGTCGAAGTGGGCGGGTCGCGCGCCGAAGGACACGCTTCTCCTGCGGGCGTTCCTGCCCGAGCGGTCAGCCGCCCTGCTCGACGCGACCGACGCCGCGGTGGTGGCCGCCGTCCACGCCGACATCGCCCGGACGCTGGGCATCCGCGAGGCGCCGATCGTCCACCACGTCGCCCGCTGGCACGAGGCGATGCCGCGCTACACGGTGGGCCACCTGGACCGGGTGGCCGCCGCCGAGGCCGCCCTCGAGGCACGGCCGGAGATCGTCCTGGCGGGTGCCGCCTTCCACGGCGTCGGCGTCCCGGATTGCATCGCCCGGGGGCAGGCGGCGGCCGAGCGGGTCATCGCGCTGGCGGAGCGGGTAGCGGGTAGCCGGCGCCCTCGCCCGCTCATCGCGGCAGACAGCCGCGGCAGACGGCCACGGCGGACAGCCGCGGCAGACAGCCCTCGCATTTCGATGCCCGTGTCCGCATCGCCAGGGCATCACCTGCGTGCGGCCGGGGCGGCGGCAGCGTGGGCGGCGGCGGCGTGGGCCGCACCCGCACGAGCGCATCGGCGCGCGGCGCGGCGGGGGGCGCCGGGGTGTCGACGCCGGGCGCGCGGCGTGGCGGGGGGCGCCGGGCCGCTGCCGGCACTCCAGAGCGCGATGATGCGCGCCCGATGCGTCCACGGGCATCAGTTTTCGAGGCCTTGTTCGAGCCGCGTCGCGAGCGGCACAACGCCTCGTTCGAGCCGCGTCGCGAGCGGCACAACGCCTCGTTCGAGCCGCGTCGCGAGCGGCACACCGCCTGACGGCCGACCTCGGCGTCCCGGTCAGCCGCCGAGGGATGCCGCCAGCTCCCTGATTCGCCCCGGACCCACCCGGCAGCAGCCGCCCACCAGGCGGGCGCCGGCCGCGACCCAGCGACGGGCCGAGTCAGAGTCCACGTCGGGACCGGTCGCCGGCAGCCAGCGCCCGGTGCCGGGCTCCCAGTCCTCGCCCGAGTTCGGGTAGACGACGACCGGCTTCGCCGTCGTTGCCGCGATCCGGGCCACCAGCTCCTCGACGTGCTCCGGCGCCGTGCAGTTCACCCCGACGGCGACGAAGCCGGGCGTGGCGTCGGCGATCGCGGCCGCCTCCTCCACCGGCGTCCCGTCGCGCAGGTGGCCCCCGTCGGCGCACGAGAGCGCGAGCCAGGCCTGGGCAAGCCGCCTCGCCCACGAGGTCGGCGAGCGCCCGGACCTCGACAAGATCGGGGATCGTCTCGCAGGCGAGGAGGTCGGGGCCGGCGCCCCAGAGGACGCGGAACCGTTCGCGGTGGAAGTCGCGCAGGGCGTCGCGGTCCAGGCCGTACCGGCCGCGGTACTCGGCGCCGTCCGCCAGGTACGCGCCGTACGGCCCGATCGAGGCGGCGACCAGGAGCGGCCCCGGGTCCGCCGGGGCCCGCTCGGCGCGGTACCGGGCGCGGGCCTCGCCGGCCAGGGCGACGCTGCGCCGGAGGAGCGCGGCAGCCGCGTCGTGGTCGAGCCCGCGACGGGCGAAGCCCTCGAAGGTTGCCTGGTAGCTGGCCGTGATCGCGACCTGGGCCCCGGCGCGGAAGTAGGCCAGGTGGGCCGCGATGATCGCCTCGGGATCGTCGGCGAGCAGGCGCGCCGACCACAGGCCGTCGCCAAGGTCGTGGCCCGCGGCCTCCAGCTCGGTCGCGAGGCCCCCGTCGATGACGGCGACGCGGCCGCCGGCGAGCAGCTGCGCGAGCGGGCCCCGGTCGCTGGCGAGCAGCTGCGCGAGCGGGCCCCGGTCGTGGGCCGCCATGCGCGTCAGCCGGCGTTGCCGATGTCGACCGCGGTAGGCCTCCCAGACCAGGTCGGCGCCGTGCTGGCGGTGCCGCACGATCCGGCCCATGAGACGCTGCAGGTCCTCGCGGGCAGCGTCCGCCTCGGCCTCGTCGGCCGGCGGAGCCGCGAGGCTGGCCGAGGCGCCCGCGAGCGCCGCCGTGATCGCCGGATGCTCCTCGCGGAGGCGGCCCGCCTTCGCCCCCAGCTGCGGGGCGATGTCGCGCATCTCGTCGTAGAGGCCGCCGTCCGCCTCCGTCTCGGCGACGTGGTCCTCGAAGGCGTGGCCCAGGGCCTCGAGGGCGTCGGCGACCTCGGCCTGCCACGTCACGCGATCGCGGATGGGCGAGGCCAGCGCGTCCTCGAAGGCGACGAGCGCTTCGCGGAGCTCGCGCCGGCGGCGGGCAGCGGCCTCGAGCGCGTGCGTCGAGTGGGGTTCGCTGGTCATCGCGGTGGCCTCCGAGTGACCGTCGGGCGTCCGTCGCCGTGCCCCGCCATGGTAGACCCGTCGGGGCGGGTCGCGGTCAGCGGGTCGCGGTCAGCGGGTCGCGGTCAGCGGGCGCAGGGAGGGTCGCCCTGTCACGGATCGCGGCGCGGAGCGGCCGCGATCGGGCCGACGACCGTCCGCCAGGCCCGGGTCAGCATGCGGAACTCGGCCGCGGGGATCCGGCCGGCCGCGGCGATCGCCCCGGCCGTCTCGGCGGCACACTCGACGGCCTCGCGCCGGACCCGCGCCTCGATCGCCGCAGAGGAGAGCGCCGCGGTTGCCGCGTCACGGGCCGCGTCGGCAGCCGCCCGGGCGACGTCGTCGCGCTGGTTGGCGAAGGCGCGGTCGCGGGCGAGCCGGGCAACCTTGGGGACCTTGTCCAGGCGGGGGTCCCATTCGAACGCCCGGCGGCGCTCGACGGCGAGGCTCCCGGCTGTCGCGGCGTCGAGAGCGCCCGCGGCGGCGACGACGGC
The DNA here is from genome assembly GCA_963827965.1 of uncultured Chloroflexia bacterium. Classification (GTDB taxonomy): domain Bacteria; phylum Chloroflexota; class Limnocylindria; order Limnocylindrales; family CSP1-4; genus CTSoil-043. Next base: position 113,033 of record CAWHCW010000004.1, read on the forward strand.
GAGAACGGCGGCGCTGTTCGGGCCGAAGTCGCCGGCCGCGCGAAGGGCGGCGGCGTGGCGCCGCCGGCGGCGCAGGTCCCAGCGGTGCAACCCGAAGAGGGCAACGAACGCCGCCCCGAGCAGGAGGGTCAGCAGGAGGTCCGCGGTGGCGAAGCGGAGCCCGTCGTCGATCACGCGCGATTGTGACCGACGCGGAGGAACGATGCCGACGTCGCCCGGGTCCAGCAGCGGAGCCGCTGGAAACCAGGCGTTCCGTGCTCGGAGATCCCGGCCAAGGCGACGTTCGGCTTGATCGCCGTGCTCATCCCCCGGGAATCCCAGCGGCGGAGCTGCTGGAACAGCCCGTCCCGCATCGCCGCCCGGCCCGCGACCCGCGGCGGGACCTCCGCCGGATCGCGCGAAACCGATACCAAGGCGCAACCGGGCAGCGGCGATCATTCGCTATCCTTACCGCTGCCTTGCACCACCCCAGGGAGCCCAGATGAAGGTCGGCGTTCCGAAAGAGACGCTGCCCGGCGAGCGCCGCGTTGCCCTGGTCCCGGATGTCCTTCCGAAGCTGAAGGCCGCCGGGATCGATGTCCTCGTGGAGCGCGGCGCCGGGGCAGCCGCGTCGTATACCGACGCCATGTACGCGGAGGCGGGCGCGACGCTCGTCTCCGGCGACGAGGCCTGGAGCCAGGCCGATTGCGTCGTCAAGGTCCAGAAGCCCAGCGGGGCCGAGGTCGGCAAGCTGCGCGCCGGCCAGGCGCTGGTGGGGCTTCTCTCCCCGCTCATCGAGCCGCGCCTGATGGCATCGCTCGCCGAGCACGGCGTGACCGCCATCAGCCTCGACGCGATCCCGCGCACGCTCTCGCGCGCGCAGACGATGGACGTCCTCTCGTCGCAGGCCAACATCGCCGGCTACAAGGCCGTCCTCGTCGCCGCCGAGGCGTTCGGGCGCTACTTCCCGCTCCTCACGACCGCGGCCGGAACCGCCAAGCCGGCCAACGTCCTCATCCTCGGCATCGGCGTGGCCGGCCTCCAGGCAATCGGCACGGCGCGCCGGCTGGGCGCGGTCGTCTCGGCCTACGACGTGCGGCCGGAGACGGCCGAGCAGGCCGAGTCGCTGGGCGCCAGGTTCGTGAAGCTCAAGACATCCATCGATGCGACCGGCAGCGGCGGGTACGCCCGCGAGCTCAGCGACGAGGAGCGCGCCGCCCAGCAGGCCGAGCTGAACGGCGTCATCGGCGGCATGGACGTGGTGATCACCACCGCCCAGGTCCCCGGCCGCAAGCCGCCGGTCCTCGTCACCGCCGAAGCGGTGCAGGGGATGAAGCCGGGCTCGGTGATCCTGGACATGGCGGCCAGCGCCCTCGGCGGCAACTGCGAGCTCTCGAAGCCCGGCGAGACCATCGTCTCCGCCAACGGCGTCGCGATCCTCGCCCCGGACAACCTGCCGGCGACCGTGCCGATCAGCGCCAGCCAGTTCTACGCCCGCAACCTCCAGGAGCTCCTCGTGCATCTCGTGAAGGACGGCGAGCTGGCCCTGGATCCCGCGGACGAGATCACGGCGGGCGTCCTCATCACCCACGGCGGGAAGGTCGTCCAGCCGGCGACCGCCAGGCTCCTCGAGCCCGCCCCCACGGCCGGAGGCACCTCCGCATGACCGACCTGCTCTTCCCCCTGACGGTCTTCGTCCTGGCGATCCTCGTCGGGTTCGAGGTGATCGCCAAGGTCCCCGCCACCCTCCACACGCCGCTCATGTCCGGGGCCAACTCGATCCATGGGATCGTCCTCGTCGGCGGGATGATCATCGCCGCCGAGGCCAGCGACCCGCTGGGCTACCTCCTCGCCTTCGTGGCCCTCGCCTTCGGCGCCATGAACGTCGTCGGCGGCTACGTCGTCACCGACCGGATGCTCCAGATGTTCAGGAAGAAGCCCGCGGCCCCCAGGGCCGACGGCAGGTCCTGACGGGGACCGCGGTGGACATCGGGACGCTCGTCTACATCGCCCAGATCGGCGGCGCCGTCTGCTTCGTGCTGGGCCTCCATCGCATGAACTCGCCGGCGACCGCGCGCAACGGGAACCTCCTGTCCGCCGGCGGCATGGTGGTCGCCGTCCTGGCCACGCTGGTCAGCCTGGTGACCCGCGACGGGGGGATGGATGCCGTCGCCTGGGTCATCATCGTCGTCGGCTTCGCCGTCGGCGGCGGTCTCGGGCTCTACACGGCCCGCACCGTCCAGATGACGGAGATGCCGCAGCTCGTCTCGCTCTTCAACGCGGTCGGCGGCGGCGCGGCCGCCCTCGTCGCGATCGAGGACTTCCTCAAGCTCAGCGGCGCGGCCGGGGCGCCGGTCTCCACGACCGTCTTCGTTGTCCTCGACGTCATCATCGGGGCGGTGACCTTCACCGGTTCGCTCATCGCCTCGGGCAAGCTGATGGGCCTCATCCGCGGCAAGCCGATCATCTTCCCGGGCAGCCGGATCCTGACCGTCGTCCTCGCGGTCGTGACGGTGGCGGGCACGGCCCTCCTGGTCCTGGGTGCCGCGGGGACGGTCACCCTCGACGGCACGGTCTCCGTCGTCGTCCTCGGGGTGATCCTGGCCGCGGCGCTCGTCTTCGGCGTCACGATGGTCCTGCCGATCGGCGGGGCCGACATGCCGGTCGTCATCTCGCTCCTCAACGCCTTCACCGGGACGGCCGTGGCCATGGCTGGCTTCGTCCTGGACAACCCGGTGCTGATCATCTCGGGCGCCCTCGTCGGTGCGTCGGGCGGCATCCTGACCAAGCTCATGGCCGACGCCATGAACCGCTCGATCCTGAACATCATGATCGGCGGCTTCGGCGGCGGCGAGGGAACGACCGCGGCGGGCCCCGGCGGCCCGGGCGGCTCCGTCCGCTCCATCGGCGCGGATGACGTGGCGATCCAGCTGGTCTATGCCAGCAACGTCATCGTGGTGCCGGGCTACGGCCTCGCCGTGGCCCAGGCCCAGCACGCGGTCCGCGAGCTGGCCGAGCTGCTCGAGGAGCGGGGCGTCTCGGTCACCTACGCCATCCATCCCGTGGCCGGCCGGATGCCGGGGCACATGAACGTCCTCCTCGCGGAGGCGAACGTGCCCTACCCGCTGCTCAAGGAGATGGACGAGATCAACCCCGAGTTCGACCGCTGCGACGTGGCCCTGGTCATCGGGGCCAACGACGTGACGAACCCGGCCGCGCGCCGGCCGGGCAACCCGGTCTCCGGGATGCCGATCCTCAACGTCGACCACGCCAAGTCGATCATCGTCATCAAGCGCTCGATGGGCCGCGGCTACGCCGGCATCGACAACGAGCTGTACGTCAATCCCAAGACGGCGATGCTCTTCGCCGACGCGAAGGCGGGCCTCGCGGACCTCGTGGCCGCGGTCAAGGCGCTCTAGCCGCAGGAGCCCGGCCTGGTCTGGTGCGACGTGGCGGCGACGCGCCTCTTCCCGTGGCGGCGGGCGGCGACACTTCGGGCGGTGCCGTGACCGCGGGCCGAGCCGGGACGGATGCCCCGACGTCGGGGGGTCGCACGGGACTCGCCAGCCGGCCGGCGCCTCGGGAGGGTGCGGCCGCGCTCAGGTGGGCGCGGCGGCCTCGATGCCCAGGAGGCGCAGGAACGTCGCGGGCGACGGCTCGCGGCCGAGGAAGGCCCGGAGCAGGTCCATCCCGTCGCGCGTCCCGTTCGGCTCGAGGATCTCACGCCGATACGCCGCGCCGACCAGCGGCGAGGTGACCCCTTCGGCCTCGAAGCGGCCGAACATGTCGTCGCCGTGGACCTTCGACCAGAGGTAGCCGTAGTAGCCCGCGTCGTAGCCGCCCATCAGGTGCCCGAACTGGCAGGGGTAGAGGGTCCCCTCGTGGTAGGGCAGCCCCCAGGCGGCGAAGGCGGACCGATCGACCGCCGCGATGTCGCGCGTCTCCTCGGGCCCGTGCAGGCCGAGGTCCATGAGACCGAGGTAGCACTGGCGCAGGGTCGTCAGGCCGACGTCCAGGTCGCGGCTGGCCACGAGGCGCTCGACGAGCTCCCGCCCGATCGGCGCGCCCGTGGCGTGGTGACGGGCGAAGCGGGCGAGGACGTCCGGCTGCCAGGCCCAGTGCTCCAGGATCTGGCTCGGTGCCTCGACGAAGTCCCACTCGGTGCTGGCCCCGGAGAAGCGGGCCAGCTCGGCCCGGGTCAACGTCATGTGGAGGACGTGCCCGAACTCGTGGAAGAGGGTGACGACGTCCGCGTGACGAAGCAGCGCCGGCGCGTCGTCCGTCGGCCGGGGCAGGTTCGCCACGATCGCCGTCAGGGGCCGCTGGTAGGTGCCGTCGGACAGGCGCCGGCCGGGGATCAGCGGCCACGCTGCCGCGTGGCCGAACTTCCCGTCCCGCGGGTGGAGGTCCAGGAGGACGTCGCCGATCTCCGCCCCGCTCGCCGCGTCGCGAACCCGGAAGCGGTGGACGTCGGCGTGCCAGGCGGCGGCGTCCGCGACCCGCTCGAAGCGGAGGCCGAGCACCTCGGCGCAGAGGCCGAGGAGGCCATCGAGGACCGCCCCGAGGGGCAGGTACTCCCGCAGCTCATCGGGGTCGATGGCGAAGTCGCGCCGGCGGAGGCGCGTGTCGCAGTAGCGCCAGTCCCAGGTCCGCAGGGGCGGCTCCTCGCCGTCCTCGCGGAGGATCTCCTCCAGGCGAGCGACCTCGAGCGCCATCCGGCCCTGGAGGCCGGGAACCAGCCCGTCGTAGAAGCGGCGGACGACATCCGGGTCGCCCGCCATCTTGACCTCGATCGCGAAGTGAGCCCAGGACGGGTAGCCCAGGAGGGCGGCGATCCGCCGCCGGACCGCCAGGGCCTCGGCGAGGAGCGGCTCATTCTCCGCGCGGGCCTGGTTGAACTCGCGGCGCTCCAGCTCGCGGCGCAGGTCGCGACGCCGGGCCTGCTGGAGGAAGGGGTGCAGGTCGGGACGGTCCAGGGTGACCCGGTACGTGCCGGGCGCCGCGCCGGGCCGGAGGCCGGCCACGAAGTCGTCGGGGAGCCCTTCGAGCTCGTCGCGGGTCAGGTCCAGCCCGTCGTCGGACTCGTCGATGTTCCGCTGGAACGCGGATTGGAGGTCCACCAGGCGGCGCTCGAGCGCGCGAAGCTCCTCGCCGGGTCGCGGCTTCGAGCCCGTGCCCGGCCCGGCGCAGGTCGCGCAGCAGCCGGTCCAGGAGCCGCCGCGGCTCCCCGGAGAGTGCCGCGGCGGCCCCGCCCGCGGCGAAGGCGTGGACGGTCGCGGCGAGGTCCTCCCGGTAGGGGAGGTCGACCCGCCAGCGGTCCAGCCGCTCCTCCGCCTCCTGGCCCGCGTCGCGGACCGCCCGGTCGACGTGGACGCGGGCCATGAAGGCCCCGGCTGCATAGCCGGCGGAGAGGCGCGCGTCGGCCTCGTCGAGCGGGAGGAGGACGGTCTCGAACGAGCCCGCTCCGCCCGTCGCGATCGCGGCGGCGACGAGCGCGTCGGCGTCGGCGAGGGCGGCGTCCGTGAAGGCGCGGACCTCGTCCGGCGTGGTGGCGAAGTGCATGGATGGGCCTCCGCGACTCGGCTCGCTTCCCGGCGGCGGCGAGCGCGCCAGCCGCCAGTCTGCCACGGGGAGGCGGTCCGAGGCTGTCGGCTCGGCGACACGCGGCGGGCACGGCCGACATGGCGGCGGGTGCGACGTGGCCGGCCGACCTGGCGGCGGGCACGGCCGAGACTGGCGGGCACGACCGAGATTGGCGCGGGTGCGACGTGGCCGGCTGCCTCTCGGCCGACGGTCAGTCCGTCGCCGCGAGCGCGCAGATCCGCGCCATGGCGGCCTCGCTGGCCGGCTAGGATCTCATCCAGCCGTCTAGACGTCTGGATGATCATCAGCGGATGCCCGAGGAACCCGGCATGAGACGCATCAGCGACATCGGCGCCGCCGTGATCGGCAGCGGCTTCATCGGCACCGTCCACATCGAGGCCCTGCGCCGCCTCGGCGTCCGGGTCCACGGGCTGCTGGAGGTCTCCCCGGAGCACGGGGCGAAGCGGGCGGCCGACCTCGGCCTCCCGGGCGCCTATGCCGACATGGACGAGATGCTGGCCGACGACCGCGTGGAGGTGGTCCACGTCACCTCGCCGAACGCGCTCCACTTCCCCCAGGTGCAGCGGATCGTGGCGGCCGGGAAGCACGTCGTCTGCGAGAAGCCGCTGGCCACCACGTCGGCGGAGTCCGCGGAGCTGGTCCGCCTGGCCCGCGACGCCGGCGTCGTCAACGCGGTCAACTTCAACATCCGCTTCTACCCGCTGAACCAGCACCTGGCGCGGCTCGTCGCCGACGGCGGCCTGGGCGAGGTTCGCCTGGTCACCGGCCACTACTTCCAGGACTGGCTCCTGCTCGACACGGACTGGAACTGGCGGCTGGACCCCGCGGAGGGCGGCTCGCTGCGGGCCGTCGGCGACATCGGCTCGCACTGGCTCGACCTGGCGGGCTACGTCGGCGGGCTCCGGATCGAGAGCGTGATGGCCGACCTGGCCACCTTCGTGAAGGTCCGCCACCAGCCGGCCGGCCCCGTGGAGACCTTCTCGACGGAACGGGCCGCCAGCACGATCGCCCGCGAGATGGTCACCGACGACGCGGCCACGATCCTCCTGCGCTTCGCCAACGGGGCGCGCGGCGCGGTCGCCATCTCGCAGATCAGCGCCGGCCGGAAGAACTCGCTCCAGTACGAGATCGACGGGTCCACCGGGGCCGCGGCCTGGGACTCCGAGCGTCCGGACGAGCTGTGGCTGGGCCGCCGCGAGCGCCCGAACGAGCTGCTGATCCGCAACCCCGCCCTCATGAACGCGGCGGGCACGGCCGCGGCCAGCCTGCCCGGCGGCCACGTGGAGGGCTTCGCCGACACCTTCAAGGCCATCTACCGGGCCGTGTACGCCGACGTCGCCGCGGGCGGCCCGGCCGAGCACCCCGCCTATCCGACCTTCGCCGACGGCCACGACGAGATGCTCGTCAACGACGCGATCGCCGCCAGCGCCCGGGAGGGACGCTGGGTCGCGGTGGACCGCGGCGCATGAACCCATCCCCCACCCAGGGAGCATCGCGATGAGGCTCGGATTCCTGACCGCCCCCTTCCCCGAGACGCCGCTCATGGAGGTCGCCGACTGGGCGGCCGCGACCGGCTTCGAGGTCCTGGAGATCGCCTGCTGGCCGCGGGCGTCGGGTCCGACCCGCCGCTACGCCGGCACCAGCCATATCGACGTCGCCACCCTGACCGAGAGCCAGGGTCGCGAGATCGTCGACGAGCTCGCCGCGAAGGGCCTCTCGATCTCCGGGCCTCGGCTTCTACCCGAATCCGCTGCACCCGGACCCGGCCCATCGCGCCCAGGTCATCGGCCACCTGAAGGCCGTGATGGTCGCTGCCCGGAAGATGGGGATCCCGCTCGTCAACACCTTCATGGGCGGCGACGCAGCAAAGAACCCCGACGAGAACTGGGATGAGGCCCTGGGAGTCTGGCCCGACATCGTCCGCTTCGCGCAGGACCAGGGCGTGAAGATCACCCTCGAGAACTGCCCGATGCTCTTCAGCTACGACGAGTGGCCCGGCGGGCACAACATCGCCACGAGCCCGCGGATCTGGCGGCGGATCCTGGAGCACTGGGAGGGCACGATCGGCCTCAACTTCGACCCGTCGCACCTGGTCCTCCAGATGATCGACATGGGCCGCTTCATCAAGGAGTTCGGGCCGCACGTCCTCCACTTCCAGGCCAAGGACCTCATGATCGATCGTGACGGCCTCTACGAGCGCGGCATCTTCTCGGTCGGCATGGGCTGGCAGATCCCGCGCATCCCCGGCCTCGGCGACGTGGACTGGGGGCTCGTCTTCTCGGCCCTCTACCGGGCCGGCTACGAGGGCGACTGCATCATCGAGCACGAGGACCGCCGCTTCGAGGGGACCGACGAGAAGGTCAAGCAGGGCTTCCTCATCGCCCGCGACGTCCTCCGGCCGTACTGCAAGTGAGGGCCGACGTGACCTCCCGCCCCCTGGCGCCGGACGAGCTGACGCCCGCCGCCCTCGCAGCCTTCTTCGAACGCCTGACCGAGCGCGACATCGCCAAGACGATCGACCACTCCCTCCTCCGGCCGGAGCTCGACGACGCCTTCGTCGAGGACGGCTGCCGCCTGGCGGCCGAGTACGACGTCGCCTCGGTCTGCGTCCGCCCGGCCGACGTGGCCCGGGCGAAGGCGCTCCTGGCCGGCACGGACGTCGCCGTGGGGACGACGATCGGCTTCCCCCACGGCAACCACACGACGGAAACCAAGGTCTGCGAGGCCCGCCGGGCGCTCGCCGACGGCGCCACCGAGCTGGACATGGTCCTCCAGATCGGGGCCCTCAGGTCGGGTCGCGACGCGGACGTGCAGGCCGACATCGCGGCGATCGTCGAGGTCGGCCACGCGCGGCGGCGCCATCGTCAAGGTGATCTTCGAGAACGCCTACCTCAGCGACGACGAGAAGGTCCGCGCCTGCCGCCTCAGCGAGGCGGCCGGCGCCGACTTCGTCAAGACGTCCACCGGCTTCGCGCCGGGCGGCGCGACCCACGCGGACCTGGCGCTGATGCGGGCGAACACGTCGCCGCACGTCCAGGTGAAGGCGGCCGGCGGCGTCCGGACGCTCGACGCCCTGGTCGCCGTCATGGCCCTGGGCGTCACCCGCTGCGGGGCCACGGCCACGAAGACGATCATCGACGACTTCCGGGCCCGCAAGGCCGGCGCGGGGCGGGTGCCGTCCGCGGCCGGCGACGGAGGTGCCGGGTGATACGGCCCGTCCTCGACGCGGCGTCGAGCTGCTGGAGGAGCGGGCGGCGATGTCACCGTGATCACGTGCGCCTCGGTCGTGGGCCCGGAACGGACAAAGGCCCTGTCTGACGGGGCCTGCAGGGAGCATGCGCGGCGCGTCGCCCGCGCGATCGACCAGCAAGGAGGTGCGTGACAAAGCTCGACGGGCGATGCATTGTCGCAACGCAGCATGGGTCTCCCGTCGCCCAACTGGGGGGCGCGACCCACACGGAGGAGTGTTGTTCATGAAGCGAACCAGAGCGGTCCGCGGCCTCGCCGCCGTCGCCGCCATCGCCGTCCTCGTGGGCGCCTGCGGCGGAGGGGCGACCCCCACCCCCGCGGCCGCCACCCCCGCGGCCGCCACCCCAGCGGCCTCGACCCCGGCGCCCGCGACCCCGGCCGCAACCCCGGCGCCCGCGACCTACAAGATCGGGTACTCGAATGGTGGCGGCGTCGGCAACGGCTTCCGCGAGGAGCAGGTCTGCACCGCAAAGGCCGAGGCCCTCTCGTCGGGCCAGGTCTCCCAGCTCACCACCATCCACCGCAACACGGACGCTGCTGGCCAGCTCGCGGACATCCGCGACCTGATCTCCAAGGGCGTGGACGCCATCGTCTTCAACCCGAACGACCCCGCGGCCCTCAACCAGGCCCTCGAGGAGGCGAAGGCTGCCGGCATCGTGACCGTCGCGGTCGATCAGTACGTGACCGACCCGAGCACCTACATGCTCTACAACAACCAGGTCCAGTACGCCTTCCTCGGCGCCAAGTGGCTGTTCGAGAAGCTCGGCGGCAAGGGCAAGGTCTACTACATGCGCGGGTTCGCCGGCACCGGGCCGACAACGATCGCCACGAGGGCTTCAAGAAGGCCCTCGCCGAGTACCCGGGCATCGAGGTCCTGCCGAGCGTCGACGGCGTCGCCACCCAGTGGGACTCCGCGACCACGACCCAGCTGATGAGCGACTTCCTCGCCAGCGGCCAGTACGACACCATCCAGGGCATCTGGACGTCGGGCATGGACCAGGAAGTCGTCGACGCCATCAAGGCCGCCGGCAAGAAGTTCGTGCCGGTCGTCGGCGCGGATCGCGGCGGATTCGTCAAGGAGCTCCTCGACGAGACCAACTACCCGGGCCTCGAAGGCGCAGCCGTCACCAACACCGCCGCCGTCGGCGGCGCGGGCATCTCGCTCGCGCTCAAGCTCCTGGGCAAGCAGCCGGTCGAGACCGATCCGTCGGCGGCCCAGCCGAACACCGTGCTCCTCAAGCCGGTCATCGCGGACGACACCACGGACGCGGGCCGGGCCACTCTGCAGTCGTGGCTCGTTGACGGCCTCGACAAGACCTGGCCGCTCGGCCTGCAGATCGAAGGCTTCACGACGTACACCCCCGCGCAGGCCATCGCCTGCAAGGGCCCGAACGACTAGCCTTCCCGACCCGTCGAACCTCGCAGGGGATGCCGCTCCGGCGGCATCCCCTGCCTCACCTCCCTCCACCCGACGGGGACCCATGACCGCCACCGACCTCCTGCTCGAGGCAACCGGCATCTCGAAGACCTACGGCGCCGTCGTGGCGCTCGAAGTCCGCGTCGCTGGCCGTGCGCCCGGGCGAGGTCCACGCGCTCATGGGCGCCAACGGCGCGGGCAAGAGCACCCTGGTGAAGATCCTCACCGGCGCGGTCCGTCCGGAAGGCGGCACGATCGCCGTCCGCGGCCGGGAGCGCACCGTCCACTCGCCGGCCGAGGCCCGCCGGGGCGGGCTGGTCTCGGTCTACCAGGAGCCGTCCCTCATCCCCGACCTCGACATCCGCTCCAACCTCCGCCTGACCGAGACCCCGCTGGAGCCCTTCCGTCACTGGCTCGCGGAGCTCGGGATCGGGAGCCTCGACCTGGCCGGCCTTGCGCGGCACGTGCCGCTCGCCTCGCTCCGGATCATCGACCTGGCCCGCGCCCTCGCCATCGAGCCCGACGTGCTCATGCTCGACGAGATGACCGCCGCCCTGCCAGCGAACCTCACGGAGCGCGTCCTGGAGGTCGTCGGCCGCCAGCGCGGCGGCGACCGCTCCGTCATCTTCATCTCCCACCGGCTGATCGAGATCGCCGCCGTCTGCGACCGGGCGACCGTGCTGCGCGAGGGCGAGACCGTCGGCGTCGTGGAGGTGACCGAGGGCGCCGAGGAGAAGATCGTCGAGCTCATGCTCGGCGAGATCGGGCAGGACATGTCCGCGAACGCGATCGACGCTCGGGGGCCGAGGAAGGCCCGCGCGGACGTGGTGCCGCGCCTGGCCGCCCGCGGGCTGACGTCCGGCTCCAAGCTTCACGACGGCTCGTTCGAGCTCTACCCGGGCGAGGTGCTCGGGGTGGTGGCCCTGGAGGGCCAGGGCCAGGACGAGCTCTTCGACATCCTGGCGGGCTCCGAGCGTCCGAGCGGCGGGGAGCTGCTCGCGGACGGCAAGCCCCTCTCGTTCCGCCACCCCGCCGACGCCATCCGCGCGGGCCTCGTGTACGTGGCCGCGGACCGTGCGGAGGCGCTGCTCATGCAGCGCTCCGTGCGCGAGAACATCGCCCTCCCGTTCAGCACGCGGCTGCGCACATGGGGCCTGATCCCGATGGGAAGGGAGAAGGCGAAGGTCGACAGCGCCATTGCCACGCTCCAGATCGACACGCGAGCCAAGGGCGAGGTGCGCCGGCTCTCCGGCGGCAACCAGCAGAAGGTGACGATCGCGCGCTGGGTCGCCGGCGGCGTCCGGACGATGCTCTGCTTCGACCCGACGCGGGGCATCGACATCCGGACGAAGCACCAGATCTACGTGCTGCTCCGCGACCTGGCGGCGGCCGGCGCCGCGATCCTGCTCTATACCTCCGAGCTGAAGGAGGTGCAGCTCGTCTGCGACCGCGCGATCGTGATCTTCGGCGGCCGCGTCGTGGCCGAGATCCCCGTCGCGGACGCCGACGAGCCCACGCTCCTGCGCGCCGCGTACAACCTGCGATCCGACGCAGCCATGCCCGAGGAGCTCGCCGCCGAGGCCGTGGCGGAGGGCGACCGATGACCGCCGCGACCACCGCCGTCGATGCCGTCCGGGCCGGCCCGGCGGGCGCACTCGCGTCGTGGGCGCGGCGCAACGCGTGGACCCTCGGCCTGCTCGGCTTCCTGACGTTCCTCCTGGCCTTCACGAAGTACATCCAGCCCAGCTACGGAGTCAGCCGGCGTCCAGGGTCTGGCCGATCTCGGTGATGCCGCTGGTCCTGGCCACCGTCGGCCAGGCGATCGTGGTCATCTCGGGCGGTATCGACCTCTCGATCGGCGCGATCATGGCCCTCGCGAGCGTGGTCTCCGCTGCGCTGATGAAGGGCCAGCCCGATGAGTTCGCCATCGTGGTCGTGGTCGGCGTCCTCCTCCTCGGCCTCGTCCTCGGCGCCGTCAACGGCAGCCTGGTCGTGCTCACCCGGGTCCCGGACATCGTCGTGACGCTGGCCATGTCGTTCGTCTGGGCCGGCTGCGCGCTCCTCGTCCTCAAGACACCGGGTGGCAGCGCCGCCGGCTGGCTGAAGGAGCTCGTCAAGGGGTCGCTCGGCAACGAGTGGATCCCCAGGGCAGCGGTCGTCCTCGTGGTGATCGTCGCCGTGGTCTGGATTCCGCTGCGCCGATCCAGGCTCGGGCTCTCGATCTACGCGATCGGCAGCAACCGGCTGGCCGCGTTCCGGAGCGGCGTCTCCGTCGGCCGGACGAGCATCGTCGCCTACACCCTCATGGGGCTGTTCGCGGCCCTCGGCGGCCTCGCCCTCACCGCGAGCACGGGGATCGGGACGCCCGTTCCCGGGCCGTACACGCTCATGAGCGTCGCCGCGGTCGTCCTCGGCGGGGTCAGCCTCGCCGGCGGCCGGGGCGGAGTCTTCGGGCCGCTGGTGGGCGTCGCCATCCTCCAGCTGATCCGGACGGACATGACGTTCCTCAACATCGACACGAACATGGCGGTCGTCGTCCAGGGGTTCATCCTGATCGGCGTGGTCATGGCCGGCGGCCTCGTCGAGATGCGCCGGAGGCGGTCATGAGCGACGCCGCTGGCGCCCGCAGCTCGACGCAGGGTTCGCCCACCGGTGCCGACCTCTTCCGCGAACGGCCGATCATCCCCCTGCTCGGGCTGCTCGCCCTCCTCGTCGTCGTCAGCCAGATCGTGCGCCCGGGCATCGTCACGCCGGAGTGGGCGGCCGTCATCATGCGCACCGCCGTGCCCCTGGCGATCCTGGCCGGCTGCCAGACGCTGACGATGCTGACCGGCGGGATCGACCTCTCGGTCGGCGCGGTCGGCTCGATGTCCGGCTTCGTGGTGGCGACGTTCATCAACAGCCCGGGGGCGTGCCGCAGGGGATCGTCATCGCCCTCGTGGCGGCGGCCCTGGCCGGCCTCCTCACCGGCATCGGCGTCGGGGTCTTCCGGGTCCACCCGCTGATCATGACCCTGGGCATGAGCCTGGTCGTCCTGGGCCTGGCCAACGTCTGGCAGCTGCAGATGGTCCAGACCGGGGCAGGGGTTCCGCCGGAGTTCCGGCTGGCTCGGGTCGGGGATGACCCTGGGCATCCTGCCCAACAGCCTGCTCCTGTTCGTGCCGCTCGCGGCCTTCATCCTGCTGGCCCTGCAGGCGCTCGGGGTACGGCCGGCTGCTGTACGCGATCGGCGACAACCCGATCGCCACGCGCCTGTCGGGTGCCCGCGCGTGGCAGGTCATCGTCGTCCTCTACGTCTTCTCGGCGCTCCTGGCGGCGGTGGCCGGGTTCCTGCTCTGCGGGCTCACGAACGTCGCCAGGTGACACTCGCCGACTCGTACGTCCTGCCGTCCGTCGCCGCGGCGGTCATCGGCGGGACGTCGATCATGGGTGGCCGCGGCGGCTATGGCGGGACGATCGTCGGGGCGCTGATCCTGACCGTCCTCACCTCGCTCCTCTCGTCGCTCGGGTACCCCGAGGCGGTCCGCCAGATCCTGTTCGGGTCGATCATCGTGGGCGTGGCGGCCGCCTACACCCGCGTCACGTCCGAGTCCTGATGGCGCGACGGTGGCGATTGGAGCGGGCATGAGCGCCGGAGCGGGGACCCGCCACCTGGGCCTGGACCTGGGCGCCACGAACCTCAAGTGGGCCGTGGTGGAGCACGTCGACGGGACGTGGAGCACGCTCGCCCACGGCCAGGTGTCGACGCGCCTCGTCGCCGACCCCGAGGCCGTGCCGGCAGCGGTCACGGCCCAGCTGGCCGAGGTGGCGGCGGCGGCGGTCGTCGACTGGGGACCCGTCGCCAGCGTCGGGATCGGGGTGCCCGGCCTCTACGACCCGGCCACCGGCACGACCCGCTTCCTCATCAACGTCCCGGGGCCGTGGGCGGGCCATCCGGTGGCGGGTCCCGTGGCGGCCGCCGTCGGCGTGCCTGCCTTCCTCATCAACGACGCCCGGGCCTTCGGCCTCGCCGAGCTGCGCCTGGGCGCCGGGCGCGGCGCCTCGTCGATGGTCGGGCTGACCCTCGGGACGGGCGTCGGCGGCGTCTTCGCGATCGACGGGCGCGTCCACCAGGGGCACGACGGGACGGCCGGCGAGATCGGCCACCAGACGATCGATCCCGACGGGCCATGGTGCGGCTGCGGAAACCGCGGCTGCATGGAGTCCTTCGCCCGGGCCGACCAGATCGCGGCCGCCTGCGGGACCGCGACCGCCGAGGAGGCGGTTCGCGCGGCGCAGGCCGGCGACGGGCGGGCCACGGCCGGCCTCGCCGACATCGGGCGCTACCTGGGGATCGGGATCGCCAACATGATCAGCGTCATCTCGCCCGACCGGATCGTGCTGGGCGGGGGCGTCGCCGCGGCCGGGGAGCTCCTGCTCGGCCCCATCCGGGCGGAGATCGCGCGCCGCGTGAAGACGACCTCCATCGACGAGGTCCTCCTGGTCACCGCGGAGCTGGGCACCCTGGCGGGGGCGATCGGGGCCGCCGTCCACGGGGCCGAGCGGGCCGCGGAGCGACGCGGCGGCCGCGGCGCCGGCAGCCGGGCCGCCGAGGCCGCGCCGTGATCCCGGACTCCTACCTGCCGCGCTACCGGGAGATCGAGCAGGCCCTCCGGGGGCGCATCGCGGCCCTCAAGCCGGGCGACCCGCTCCCGTCCGACGCCGCCCTCTGCCTCGAGTTCGGCGTCAGCCGGATGACGGCCCGCAACGCCATGCAGCGACTTGCCGAGGAGGGGCTGGTCAATCGCGAGCCGGGGCGCGGCACCTTCGTCGCCGTGCCGCCATCGCACCGCCGGGCGAACAGCCTGATCGGCTTCTCCGACGAGATGCGGCGCCAGGGACGCGGTCCCCCACTCGCGACTCGTCCGCCGCGAGCTGCGCCCCGCCCGGCCCGACGAAGTCCGCGACCTCCGCCTCCGCGAGGGCGACCCGGTGGTCGCCCTGGTCCGGATCCGGATCGCCGACGACCGGCCGATGGCCGTCGAGACGGTCGCCCTCCACGAGCGCTGCGCCGGCGTCGTGATGCACGCCGACCTCGAGGCCGGCTCGCTTCACGACGCGCTCCGCGACGCCGGCTTCGTGCCGGTGCGGGGGCGGGCCACGCTGGCCGCCAGGGCGGCGTCGCCGGATGACGCACGCCTCCTCGGCATCCCGGCCGGCACGCCGCTCCTGGTGGAGCGGCGGGTGATCGTCGACCAGCGCGGGCGTCCGCTCGAGTCCACCGAATCGCGCTACCCGGCCGACCGCTACGCGCTCGACGTCGACTTCGAGGTGGAGGCGGCCCGGGAGCGCTCCACCTCCTGGCAGCGCCCCGAGTGAGGCGGAGCATGGAGCCCCGGGCCCGCGTTCGCGCCGCGCTGGAGCATCGCGAGCCCGACCGCGTCCCGCGCGACATGGGCGCGGTCCGGATGACCGGGATCCACGTGCGCGCCTACGCGGGCCTGCGACGCGCCCTCGGTCTGGCCGAGCGCGGGGTGCGGATCGGCGACCTCTCCCAGCAGCTCGCCGTCGTGGACGACGACGTTGCGGACGCGCTGGGGCTGGACGTCCGCGGCGTCGAGCCCCGCGGCCCGTCCGGGTATCGTCGGGAGATGCTCGACGACGGGGCATTCCGCGCCTACCTGGATGAGTGGGGCGTCCGGCGGCGGATGCCGAAGGACGGCTTCTTCTTCGACCCCTCGTCCGCCCCGCTGGGCGGCGAGATCGACGCCGGGCACCTTGCCCGTTTCCCCTGGCCGGCCGGCGCGGATGCCGCGCGGCGGGCGGGCGTCGCCGAGGAGGCCCGGCGCGTGATCGCCGAGGAAGGCCGCGCGGTCTACGTGGGCTCGGTCTGCGCCGGCCTGACGGAGATGCTCTTCCGGCTGCGCGGGTTCGAGGACGGCTACATCGACCTCGCTGCCGACCCGACGCTGGCCCGGGCACTCATGGAGCGGGTGCTGGAGGTGAAGCTCGCCTGGTGGGGAGCGATCCTGCCCGAGCTGGGCGACGCGGTGGACGCGGTCGGCGAGGCCGACGACCTGGGCGGCCAGGCGACGCCGCTCTTCGCGCCGCGGACCTACCGGGCGCTGGTCAAGCCGCTCCATGCCGAGCTCTTCTCGTTCATCCACGCCCGGACCCGGGCGAAGATCCTCTTCCACTCGTGCGGCGCGATCCGCGAGCTGCTCCCCGACCTCGTGGAGATCGGGGTGGACGTCCTCAACCCGGTGCAGGTCTCGGCGACCGGGATGGAGACCGCCGCCCTCAAGCGCGACTTCGGGCGCGACCTCGTCTTCTGGGGCGGCGGCGTCGACACCCAGGGGGTGCTGGGCAGCGGGACGCCGGCCGAGGTGCGGGCCGAGGTGCGGCGCCGCGTCGCCGACCTTGCGCCGGGCGGCGGCTTCATCTTCGCCTCCGTCCACAACATCCAGGCCAACGTGCCGCCGGAGAACGTCGCGGCGATGTGGGAGGCGGTCGCGGCAACCGGCGCCTATCCTGCCGGCACCTGGGCCGACGGCGCCTGGGCCGCTGGCGCCGCGGTCCCGGGCGCGGGGGCCGCATGGTGAGCGCCGAGACCGTCGTCCGGGGCCAGCTGATCCTCGAGGAGCGGATCCACCCCGGGCGGATCGTGGTCCGGGACGGCTGGATCGCCGAGGTGGAGCTGGAGGACGCTCCGGCCGGCGGCCCCTACGTCGCCCCGGGGTTCGTCGATGTCCACGTGCATGGCCGCGGCGGCCACGACGCGATGGGGCCGGATGGAGCGTTGGACGGGATGGCCCGGGCGCTCCTCCGCCACGGCGTCACGTCGTTCCTGCCGACGGCGGTGACGGCGCCCCTGGGCGAGCTGGCCTCGTTCGCGGAGCGGGTGCGGGGCTGGATGCCGGCCGCCCCCAACGATGGCGCGGGCCCCCTTGGCTTCAACCTGGAGGGACCGTTCATCGCGGCCGCGAAGAAGGGCGCCCAGAACCCGGCCCATATCCGGGCGCCGGCCGACCTGTCGATCGCGGACCTCGAGCCGCTCATCGACGGGATGCGCCTCATCACGATCGCGCCGGAGCTGGCGGGGGCGCTGGAGCTGATCGGCTGGCTGCGGGCGCGAGGCGTGACGGCGTCGCTGGGCCACTCTGCGGCCACCGTGGAAGAAGGCCGGGCGGGGTACGCGGCGGGGGCGCGCACGACGACGCACCTGTTCAACGGCATGACCGGCGTCGACCACCACGCACCCGGCCTGGCGGTCGCGGCGCTCCTCGCGGACGACGCCTACGTCGAGCTGATCGCCGACGGGCATCACGTCCGCGACGCGGTCTGGCCGCTCATCCTGCGGGCGAAGCCGGCGGACCGGCTCCTCCTCGTGAGCGACTGCGTGGCGATCGCCGGGACGCCGGCGCGGCGGGGCATGCTCGGCGGGCTGGAGGTCGTGATCGACGGCGACCGCTGCGTGCTCGCCAGCGACGGCCGCCTGGCAGGCTCGGTGATCGCGCTCGATTCGGCCGTGCGGAACGTCGCCCGGTCGGGCGTTGCGCTTCCGCGCGCCGTGGCGGCGGCCTCCCGGGAGCCGCTGGCCCTCCTCGGCGTGACCGACCGCGGCCGCCTGGAGCCGGGTTTGCGCGCGGACCTCGTGGAGCTCGACGACGACCTGCGCGTATCCCGCGTCATGCGCGGCGGACGCTGGTACCCCGGCCCGGGCTGACTCCGGGAGAGGCGCGGGCCGTGATCGCTGCATGGATCGGCCCCCCGGCGGTGTTGTAGGAGGCGAACGGCAACGTCGATCTCGCGATCGGCCCCCGAAAATCGCCACCGGAGGAGCAGCGATGAAGCCCGACGATCTCGCAACCCGCCTTGCCGGGCTGGAGGCGCGCGCGCCCGGTCGCGACGACCCGCCCGCCCTGTCACGGTCCGGGCGGCATGGCCGGCTCGCGACTCCCCTGGTCCTGGCGCCGGTCCTTGTCCTCGCCCTGGTCGCCTCGGCGGCTGCGGGCGGCGCCGTCGTGGCCACGCTCGTCCACGGATACCCCGGCGTCCAGAACCCCGGCCAGCCGCTGGAGGGCGCAAGTCTGGAGTGCATGTCGCCGCCGGCGGCCGCGGCCTATCTTGCCGAGCACGGGTTCACCGACGTCGTCTGGCAGGTGGAGACCGGCGTCTCCGGGGAGAAGTCGGGGAGCTCGACACAGGTGTCGACCCCGCCCGAGCACGGCTACGTGGTCCCGGCCGCGATCCTGAGCGACGGGAAGCTCCACATGATCGTCGACCAGCGCGCCGGGGCGACCGGCGTCGGGGCCTGCCCCGACCTGCCGATGCCCTGAGGTGGAGACCATCGGGCGCCTCGCGCCGACCACCGGCGTCGCGGACGGCACGGTCGGCCGCGACGCGGTCTCCGGATCTCGCGACGACCCGGCCACCTTCGAGGCCGCCGTCCGGCCCTACTACGCTCCGCTGGTGCGCCGGCTCGTGGTCGTCCTGGGGGACGAGCACGACGCCGAGGATGTCGCCCAGGACGCCTACCTGCGGGCGTTCCGGGCGTGGGACCGGTTCGATGGGGCGGACGTTCGGGCCTGGCTCTACACGATCGCCCTGCGCCTCGCCTTCAACCAGGTGCGCCGACGGCGGCGCTGGCTGGGAATCCTCGGCCGCGCGGAACCCGCCCCGTGGACGGATCGCTCCGACCCGGACCTCTGGGATGCGCTCCGCAGGCTCGACGGACGCACCCGGGCGGCCCTCCTGCTGAACGTGCTGGACGGCTACACCCAGCGCGAGATCGGGGCGATGTTCGACGTCCCCGAGGGGACGGTCGCGAGCTGGATCTCGCGCGGCCGGGCGGCGCTCCGGACGGAGCTGGGCGCCGACCGCTGACGCTTCGGACGGGCGCGAACGTGGCTACGGCCCCGGTGGGCGCACGCCGACGAAGACGTCGCGCTCCCAGGGATCGACGACCCGTGACGGCTCGAACCCCACGTCCCGGAGCAGGTCGAGCCAGGTCGCCCGCGGGAACAGTCCCTCGACGTGGCGGTCGCAGCGCACCCGCACCCCATCGGCGCCCTCCCGCAGCAGGAACGCGAAGTCGGTGACGAAGGTGGTGTCGTCGGGGTCCGGGTCGTACGTCCACTCGAGATAGCGGAGAGCCCGGCCGGTCCCGTCATGGCCGCCGTGGCCCGTGGACGGCGCGAACGTCTCGCGGACGCGGTCGGGCGCGATCACGGCCGCGCCGCCGGGCCGCAGGTGGGTGAACGCCGTCTCCAGGGCGGCCCGCAGGTCGGCCTGCGTCGTCATGTACATGACCGCGTCATGGATGAGCACCGCGTCGAAGGTCCGTCCCAGCCGGACGGTGCGCATGTCCGCCAGCTCGTGCTCACAACCCGGGTTCAGGGTCCGGCTGAGGTCCAGCATCGCCCCCGAGATGTCGGTCAGGGTGAGCCGCAGGTGCGCCCGGAGGTGGGAGGCGGTGTTGCCCCCGCCGGAGCCGAGCTCCAGGAGCGTCTCGAGGGGAGCCGCCACCCGGGCCCGGAGGAGGTCCAGGATGAAGGCCGCCTCGCCGGCGTACTCCTCCGGTGCCGTGAGCAGGTGGAACCAGTCGGCGAGCTCGTCGTACAGCCGAAGGCCATCGCCCGGTGCGTTCACGACCAGACTTCCGGGTTGACGACGTTCCTGAAGGGCCGGCCTTCCAGGAGGCAGAGGATCTCTTCCGCGATCGTGCGGGAGTGGTGGTCGGTGAGCTCCTGGGTCCATGCAGCCAGGTGCGGGGTCGGGAGCACCGAAGGATGAGCGACCAGGGGATCGTCCGGGTCGGGGGGCTCGCCGTGGAACACGTCCAGCGCGATCCCGCCGAGACGTCCCGATCGAACGACCTCGACGAGCGCCTCGTGGTCGATGAGCTCGGCCCGTGCGGTGTTGATCAGGAGGGCGTCGTCACGCACCAGGGAGAGCTCCGTTGCCCCAAGGATTCCCCTGGACGTCGGCGTCAGCGCGCATGGAGTGAGACAACATTTGGGGCCACCAGCTCCATCCGGATCCGCTTGTTGATGCGGCCCTTCGATCTCGTAGCCCGTCACGCGGATCGTGCCGACCTCGCGCGTGTTGGCGACGTGGGTGCCCCCGTCGGCCTGCAGGTCGAGGCCCACGATCTCGATCGTCCGGATCTCGCTCGATGCCCGGCGGCAGGAGGTTGACCTTGGTCCGGATCAGGTCGGGGATGGCGAACGCCTCCTCGCGCGGCAGCACGTTGACGCGGACGTCGCGCGCTCGCGAGCGAGCTCCTCGTTCACGGCGGTCTCGATCGCGCCGACCAGCTCGCCGGACATCCGCTCGAACTCGAAGTCCATCCGGCCGCCGCCCGGCTCCATGTTGCCGCCGGTCACGAGCGCCCCGTAGTCGCGCCAGACGACGCCGCACAGGGCGTGCAGCGCGGTGTGGGTGCGCATCAGCCGGAGGCGGCGGTCCCAGTCGAGGTCGGCCGTGAAGAGCGCCGGGCCCGCGAGCGGCGGCTCTGCGCCCGGCTCCAGCTCGTGCCAGATCTCGTCGCCGGACTTCCGGGCCGCGACCACCTGCCAGGCCCGACCGTCGGGCGCCCGGATCGCGCCGCGGTCGGCCGGCTGGCCGCCGCCGCCCGGGTAGAAGACGGTCCGGTCCAGGAGGACGAGGGCGCCCTTCCCCTCGGCCGCGGGCGGCTCGACGGCGCGGACGACGGCCACGACCGTGCGAGCGTAGGCGTCGACGTAGCAGACGTTGTCGCTCATGGCAACAGGGTGGCCATCCGCGCCGCGGTCAGGTCCGCGACCGCTGCCACTCCTCCCGCAGCAGCCCGTAGACGTAGTCGCCGCCCCACGTTCCGTCGGCCAGGCGCTCCCGCCGTTGCGTCTGCCGCAGGTGGCCCTCGCGGACGAACCCGCACCGCTCCGCGAGCCGCCAGCTGCGGACGTTCGTCTCGTCGCAGTAGAGGCGGACCCGCTGGGCGCCGACACGATCGAAGGCGAAGGCGAGCGCGGCGCGCACGGCCTCGGTGGCCAGGCCGCGGCCCTCGTGGTCGACGTCGACGAAGTAGCCGATCTCCAGCTCGGGGAGGGTCCACGAGACGACCCCGACGTAGACCTGGGCCACGAGCTGGCCCGTGTCGCGCGCCCAGGCACCCAGGAAGAAGGCGCGGCGCGCGGTCCAGTCGGCGGAGAACGCGCGAAGCAGGTCCGCCGCCCCCTCGAGCGCTGTCACGCCCAGCGCCGGGTTGCCGTCCTCGTACGGCAGCAGGTGCGCCTTGTTCCGCAGGCAGAAGGCGAGGTATGGCGCCGCGTCTTCCACCGCGTAGGGTCGGACGACAAGGCGCTCCGTCGGAAGCCTCGTGTCCATGGAGTCGGGTGGCGCGGTCATGTCGGGTGGAGGCTAGCGCATGGCGGGCGTTCCCCGCATGCCGGGGTTGCGCGCGGAGAAGGACGTGTGGACGCCGGCCGGGCCGGCGCGCGGCGCCGCCCCGGGCGCTCCTGCCTACTTCGCGGTGAGGGTGCCGGTCATGACCGTGGGGTGGACCGTGCAGACGAAGCCGTAGGTCCCCGCGGGGAGGGCCGGGACCTCGTAGGTCCGGGTCTCCACGCCGTTGAAGATGTCGCCGGCCCAGACGAGGGGACCCGTGGGGGAGTCCTTGTGGATCGCCACGTTGTGGGGGATCCCGGCGTCGTTGTTGGTGAAGACGATCGTGAAGGGCGTGTTCGCCGGGACCTCGAGGGTGTCCGTGTCGAAGGACGGTGTTCTGGGCGCTGATCGTGAGGGTCGTCGTCGCGCCGCCGCCGCCGTCCGACGGGGCCGCCGAGGGAGCGGGGGCGGCGCCGGAGGGAGCGGGGGTGGAGGGCGGCGCGGCGGGAGCGGCCGACGGAGCGAGCGTCGGAGAGGGCGTCGGGGCGAACGTCCAGCCGGGCGTCGATTCGGCGGCGCACGCGGCGAGAGCAGCGGCGAGGGCGACGAGGATGACGAGGGAGCGGGCGAGGCGCATGCGGGCCGGAACCTCCGTGGCGGACTGCGGGGCGCCGTGGACCGGCGCCGGACGATCGTAGGGACGTCCTGATGCTACCGAAGCACGCCGATTCGTGCCGCGGGTCGTCCCCCGGAGCGAATCCCGGCGACGAAGAGGATCGCCACGAGGTAGCTCGCCGCCATGAGCAGGAAGACGACCGGGAAGCCGGCCGCGTCGCCGAGCACGGCGACCAGGGCCCCGAGCAGGGCCGCCCAGATCGCGCCGACCACGAACATGAGGGTGAAGTAGGTCGAGTTGGCGGCGTCGCGGATGCCGGCCGGGGCGGCCTCCACCAGCAGTCCCTGGAGCAGGCTCGCCTCCTCGAAGACGAGGGCCCCCACCAATCCGATCGCGAGCCAGACCAGGGGGATGGAGCCGCCGGCCACGACGAGCAGGACCAGAGAGGCCGCGCCGGCGACATACGAGCCGGCGAGCACCGGCCGGTGCCCATACCGGCCCGCCAGGCGTCCGGCGAGGAGCGGCCCGGGAACGCTGCCCGCGAGCAGGAGCGTGTACATCAGGGCGATCGTCCCGGCGTCCAGGTCGAGCGACCGGGCGAGGTAGAGCGGGACGAACGTGGAGACCACGCCGATGCCCCGCCCGGCGGCGGCGATCGATGAGGCGGCGAAGAGTCGTCGAAGGTCCCGCTCCCGGAGCACGTCGACAAAGGCCGTGCGGACGCTCCCGTGGGCCAGGGCGGCCGCCCGATCGGCGCCCGTCTCGCGCACGGAACCCAGGATCAGGGCCGCCGACCACCACCGCCGGGATCCCGACGGCCGCCATCGCGGCGGGCCAGCCGAACGATGCGATGACCCAGGCGCCCACGAGCGGGACCGCGACCGTCCCCAGGTTCCCGCCCGCGATGTGCACGGCGATCGCCGCCGCCCGGGCCCGGGCGGGGCGCTGCTCGGCGATGAGCGCGTTGCCCACCGGGTGCTGCGGCGACCCGGCGACGCGGGACACGATCGTGCCGAGCGAGAAGGCGGCCCACGACGAGGCGAAGCCGGTCGCGGCCATGGCGGCCCCGAAGGCAAGGCCGCCGATCCCCAGGAGCGAGCGCCGGCTGACAACTCGCTGGAGGGGGGCGAACGCCAGCTGGATCACCCCGCTGAGGATGTTGCCGACGGCCAGCAGGAGGCCGATCTCCCCCACTCCGATCCCGAAGATCGGCGTGATGGCGATGAAGACGAGCGGCAGGAGGGCCGTCTGGGCGTGGATGAAGCCGTGCTGGACGGCGAGGAGCCCGAGGGTCAGGCGGGGGCGGAGGTGGTCGGCGACGGGAGCGGCGTGGTCCACCCCGTGATGATGCGGGATGGCGCGGCGGTCAGGCGGGCCCGGATGCCCGCTCGACCTCGAAGACGAGGAGCCGCGTCCCCGGGTCGCGCCACGCCTCGGAGCGGAGCCCGGCCTTCTCGCAGACGGCGTCCAGCATCTCGGTCGTCCCCCAGCCCATCTCGGTCGCGACCTGGGGAAGGAGGAGCGCCCGCCGGCCGCGGGCTTCCACGACGATCCCGTCGCGGCCGGGCACGAAGTCGGCGGGGTCGGCGAGCGGGCCCGGCGGACCGAGGACGCTGACCTCGATGCGGATTCCGGCCAGCTCCCGGGCCGCCACCGGCCGGAAGCGCGGGTCGCGCGTCGCCGCCATGCCGGCGGCCCGGACCACGGCCTCCCCCACGGGCATGTCCGCGCCAAGCGTTCCCATGCAGCCGCGGAGATGGTCATGTCGCGGTGAGAGTGACGAAGGCGTCCGACGGCACGGCCAGCTCGGGGCACGCGCGGGGGTCGGGCACCGGCGCGGGCCGGCCATCGACCGCCGCGGCCACTGCCGCCCGGGCGAGGTCGAGCAGGTGGTCCAGCGGCCGTTCGGGTTCCGCGGCGGGACGGTGCATCGCGTCCTCCCAGGCCGGCATGGTGCGCGGACGCCGGCTGCTCGGCCAGTTCCGAACGGCGCCGCCAACACGGGCCGGAGGGCACTGGCCTGCGCCCACCCGCGTGGCGGAGACTCGCCCCGAGGCCATCTGTCCGTGTCCCCCCTGCCCGTCGCCGGCCGCCGTCGCGCCGCCCCGTCCCCACGGGCCGTCGGCGTCGTCCCTGCGCTCCTCGCGGAGCCCCAGGAGGACGGCAGCGTCCGCTGCAACGCCTGCGCCATGCGCTGCTTCGTGCGCCCCGGCCGGACCGGGATCTGCGGCGTCCGGGAGAACCGCGACGGAACGCTCGTCTCCACGGTCTACGGGCGGGCGGTGGCCGTCGGGATCGACCCCATCGAGAAGAAGCCCCTCTTCCACGTCGCGCCCGGCGCCCTCGCCTACTCGATCGCGACCGTCGGCTGCCCGTTCCACTGCACCTTCTGCCAGAACTGGGAGATCGCCCAGGCGCCGCGGCTCGGCCTCGACCTGCCGACCCGCCACCTCCCCCCGTCGAAGGTCGTCGACGAGGCGCTGACGGCGGGCGCGCGCGCCATCGCCTACACCTACGTCGAGCCCACCGTCTTCCTGGAGTACGCCCTCGACACGGCGCGCGAGGCCCACGCGGCCGGGCTCCTCAACGTCTTCGTGACCGACGGCTACGCGACCCCGGAGGCGATCGACCTCCTGCGGCCGGTCCTCGACGCTGCCAACGTCGACCTCAAGTCGTTCGACGACCAGTTCTACCGCCGCCAGTGCGGCGCGCGCCTGGCGCCGGTGCTCGACGCGCTGCGCGCCTACCGCGCCGCCGGCATCTGGGTGGAGGTCACGACGCTCGTCATCCCCGGCCACAACGACGACCCGGGCGAGCTGCGCGCGCTGGCCGGCTGGATCGCGACCGAGATGGGCCCCGAGACGCCGTGGCACGTCAGTCGCTTCTTCCCGGCCCACCGGATGACCGACGTTCCGCCCACGCCCCTCGAGACCCTGCGCCTGGCCGCCGACATCGGGCGCGAGGCGGGCCTCGCCCACGTCTACGTCGGCAACGCACCGCAGCTGGAGCTGGAGGACACCCGCTGCGCCGGCTGCGGACGAATCCTCCTGGAGCGCCGCGGCTACCGGGTCTTCGACCGGCTGGGCCCGGGCGGGTCGTGCCCCTCGTGCGGGCTGGCGCTCGCGGGGCGCGCCCTCGACCACGACGGGCGAGTGCCCTGCGGATGAGCGGGCCGCCCGGTCTCGGGCTGCCGCCACCCGCCCGGCCGCCGGCCGTGGCCGGGCTCTTCTACCCGGCGCACGCCGAGGAGCTCGGAGCACTGGTCGACGAGCTGGTCGCCGTGTCCGAGCGCCGCCATCCCACGCCATCGAGCCCGCGCGCCGCCTCGATCGCCGGGATCCTGGTCCCGCACGCGGGGCTCGTCTACTCCGGGATCGTCGCCGCCGCGGGGTGGCGGGCCGCAACGGCGAGCCTGGCGCCGGCCCCGTCGCCCGCCTCCCCGCGCGAGCCCGCCGCTCCGACCATCGTCCTGCTGGGCACCAACCACGGCGCGGCCTGGCTCGACGGCGTCGGGGCCTGGGACGGCGGTCCGTGGCGGACTCCGCTCGGCGAGGTGGCCGCCGACCCGCAGCTCACCCGCGCCATCGTGGACCTGGGCCCGCCGTTCGCCGCCGACGCCCGCTGCCACCTGGGCGAGCACTCCCTCGAGGTCCAGCTGCCGTTCGTCGCGCGGCTGGCGCCCGGGACCCGGATCGTGGCCCTCTCCGTGGGCACCGGCACGGGCCGGCGCGGCGTCGAGGCGGGGGCGCGGCTGGGGGCCATGCTCGCGTCGAGGCGGGCAGCGGGCGAGCGGATCCTCCTCGCGATCAGCACCGACATGGCCCACTACCCGGCGGCCGCCGTCGCCGAGCGGGTGACGGCGGTGCTCCTGCCGCACATCCTGGCGCTCGATCCCGAGTCCCTTGCGGACGGCGGAGGCCGCGCTCACCCGCGCGGAGCCGGGCGTCTCCTGCGGAATGTGCGGCATCGCGCCCGCCGTGCTTGGCCTCGCGGCGCTCCGCGCGATGGGCGCGCGGCCGGGGATCGCCCTCGCCGCCGCCACGTCCGCCGACGCCGGCGGCGACGCGCGCCGGACGGTCGGCTACCTGTCCGTGGTGTTCGGGGCGGGCTGAGCGGCCGGCAGAGGCGCGCGACGAGCACGGGCCCCGCCACGGGACGAATGGCGGACGCGGAGCGGCCCCGGCGCCGGGGTCGAACCGGTGCCGGGGCCGTCGACGGCGCCCCCCAGCGCCTTCCCCCCGCAGGACGAAGTCAGAACGCCTCGAGGTAGCGGTCGATCTCCCACTGCGTGACCTGCGTCCGGTACTCGTTCCACTCGGCCGTCTTGGCCTCGACGAAGTGCTCGAGGACGTGCTCGCCGAGCGCCTCGCAGACCACCGGGTCGGCGCGCAGCTCGTCGATCGCCTGGCCGAGCGTGCCCGGCAGCTCCTTGATGCCGCGCTCCGTGACCCGCGAGGCGTCCATCTCGAAGAGGCTCTCCTCGACCGGGTCGGAGAGGGTCAGGCCGCGCTCGACGCCGTCGAGGCCGGCCGCGATCATCACGGCGAAGGCGAGGTAGGTGTTCGAGGACGGGTCCGGGCAGCGGACCTCGGCCCGCGTCCCCTCGATCGACTTGCCGGGCGAGATCATCGGCACGCGGATGAGCGCCGAGCGGTTCGTCCGGCCCCAGGTGATGTAGGTCGGCGCCTCGTAGCCGGGGACGAGCCGCTTGTAGGAGTTCACGGTCGGGGCCAGGACGGCGGCCATTCCCCTGGCGTGGGCGAGGATCCCCGCCATGTACGAGCGGGCGAGGTCGGAGAGCCCGTACTTGTTGTCGGGGTCGGCGAACGCGTTGCGGCCCTTCTCGATCGAGAAGAGGCTCTGGTGGGTGTGCATCCCCGAGCCGTTGATCCCGAAGATGGGCTTGGGCATGAACGTGGCGTACAGGCCGTGCAGCTGGGCGATCGCCTTGAGGGCGAACTTGAAGGTGAGCGCGTTGTCGGCCGTCTCGAGGGCGTCGCTGTACTCGAAGTCGATCTCGTGCTGGCCGGCCGCGACCTCGTGGTGGGCCGCCTCGACCTTGATCCCGAAGGCCTCCAGGGCGTCCACCATGTCCTGGCGGATCTCCTGGGCGAGGTCGGTGGAGAAGTCGAAGTAGCCGGCGAGATCGTGGGGGAGCGGGGCGACCTTCCCGTCGTCGTCGCGGCGGAAGAGGAAGAACTCCAGCTCGGGGCCCATGTTCACGACGTAGCCCAGCTTCCGCGCCCGCTCCACCTGGCGGCGGAGGACGAAGCGGGGGTCGCCGGCGAAGGGCTCGCCGCGGGGGGTGAAGACGTCGCAGATGACGCGCGCCGTGCCGCGCTGGCCGGCGCCGGGCTGCCAGGGGATCTCGGCGAAGGTGGCCATGTCCGGCATCAGGTACTGGTCGGACTCGGCGATCCGGGTGAAGCCCTCGATCGAGGACCCGTCGAACCACGTCCCGTGCTTGACCGAGTCCTCCATCCGGTGGATCGGGATGGTCACCGCCTTGACGATCCCCAGGATGTCGGTGAACTGCAGCTGGATGAAGCGGATGCCGTCCGCCTTCGCCTTCTTGATCTGCTCCATCGCGCCGGCCTCGGCCACTGGACGTCCTCCTCGCGTCGACGCCGGTCGGCGGATCGCGCCCGCCCATCCCGGCCTCGCTTTTGTGACGCCCGCACCAATCACGGCCCGCGGGCAGCTGGAATGTGGGGAGGATACCAGCGCGGTCGGGAGGTCAGGCGGTTGCGGAATTCGACTCCCGATTGTGCTCTTTGCACAATTCTGACGGCCACGGCCAGCGAGAGGCGCAGCTCGGGGTCCTGGAGGTCCCAGCCGCCGAGGGACTCGATCCGCCGGATCCGGTAGGCGATCGTGTTGCGGTGGACCCCCAGGACGGCGGCCGCCTCGGCCAGCCCCGGTCGGTCCAGCACGACCCGCAGCGTCTCCAGCCGCTCCGCCACGAGGGCCGGCCGCCCCCCGAGGAGCGGCCCCAGGAGGGCCCGGGCCAGCCCCAGCCCGTCCGGCAGGTTGTGCAGGTTGCCGAGGAGCCGGTAGGCGGCGACGCGATCGGCGCGGACGACGGGCGGGGCGGACGCATAGCGCTCGGCAGCCTCGAGCGTGGCCCGGGCGTCGGCCTCGGCCGCCGGCCGGCCGCCGGGATCGGCGAAGGGCCGCGAGACCGCCACGGAGCGGCGCAGGAAGCCGGCAACCCGCCCGGCGATGGCAAGCCCCTGCGCGTCGTCCGCGCCGGCCACGGCGACGAGGCGGAACTCGAGGCTTTCGGAATCGCCGCGCAGGGTGAGCCGTCGGTTGGGCGCCAGCATCCGGAGCTCCGCCCGGAAGGCCTCCCGCTGCTCCGCCTCCTCCACGTCCTCCCGGCCGACCTGGCGGGCGACGAGGACGACCCAGGGGGGCCCGTCCGCCGGAAGCGCCTCGGAGCGGCGAGCCGTCTCCCGGGCCCGGCGGACGGCCGCGTCGCGCGACAGCTCCAGGGCGAGCAGGGCGGCGGCCCGGTCGGTCGCCCTCCGCTCCAGCTCGCCGATCGGCCCGTCGCCGAGCAGCAGGAGCGCGCCGCGGAGCGCCGGCTCGCCATAGCGGGCCAGGTCGGCGCGCCGGGACGGGTCCACCGGTGCGAGCGGGAGGGCGACGCGCAGGGCCACGCCGCCACCGCTCGCGAGGAAGCGGCTGGCCGCCGCGGCCGCCGCCGGGATCTCGACCGGGGCATGGACGGCAAGGGCGTCGCCGCGCCGCCCCTCCAGGACCGCCGCTCGGCCAAGGAAGCCCCCGAACGCCGCCACGAGCGCCGCCAGGTCGGCGCCGCCGAGGGCCAGCTCCTCGAGCCGTCGCTCCATGGCGGCCGCCTGCTCCTCGAGCGCCGCCCGCCGGTTGACGAGCCAGGCGATGACGGACCGCTCCAGCGCGGCGGCGTCGGCGTGGGGGAGGCGCAGGACCGGGATCCCGCACGCAGCGGCCGCCTCCCCGAGCGCCGCCGAGCCCTCCTCCGCATCCCCGCCGGTGACGAGGAGGGCCGCCGCTCGCCCGGCGAGCGCGTCGGCAAGCGGGGCGGCGTCCTCGGGCGATCCAGCCACGGCGTCGCAGACGGCGGCCGAGGCGATGACAACGTCGCCGTCCTCCAGCGCGTCGAGGGCCGGGACGCGCGCGCGCAGCACGCGGACCCAGGCGATCTCGCGTGCGCCCTGCTCGGCCGGGAGTGGCCCGGCCACCGCGGCAGTCGGCAGGAGCGTGCTCCGAAGGTCGTCGAGCGTGGCCATCACGGGGATTGTCGCGCCTCGGCGCAGGCTCAGGCCGGTCGCCGGCGCGCGACCAGGTCCTCGAGGAGCCGGCTGAACTCGCGGCGCAGGTCGACGTAGCGGTCGGCCCGGGCGACGAGGCGCAGCTCTCCCGACGCCGCGAGGCGGGCCCAGGTCCGGCGGCGCGGGAAGTAGAAGGTCAGGGCGAGTCCCACGATCAGGAGGAGGAAGCTGCCCCAGACGATGGAGGCGCCCGGGTCACGCTTCACGATGACGCCAGAGTACGCGGTCACCCTCTCGAAGGTGATCCGCAGGTCGCTCGTCTCGACGACGTAGGTCCGGCCCGGGGCGGCGCCGCCCACGAAGACCGTCTCGACGACGGGCCCGCCGTCGGCGTCCTGGCCGATGATCCGGTAGCCGACCACGGCGAGCGAGGTGGCGCCCGCGGCATCCTCGCCGAGCAGCATCTCCAGCCCCTCCTCGCGGCCGGGGATCGCGAAGCGCCCGTACGGCCTCCCCGCGTTCACCTCGTCGAGGGGGATCGGGCCGGCCCACAGGAGGCGCCCGGCCCCGTCGCGGATCGTCAGGTCCACCGCGGGCCCGAAGAAGTTCTGGTGGAACGTGTAGCCGGCAGCGGCGAGCGGGTCGTTCACCCGGATCACCTTGCGCGCGATCTCCCTGCCGTCGCGGTAGACCGCGAGGTCGGTCGTGAAGTCCGTGAAGCGGCCTTCGGCGTCGCGCGGCGCCGCGAAGGCCAGGCTCTTGACGGACACGAGACCGGCCGACCCGATGCTCTCCACCGGGAGCGCCTGTCCCTCGGGCAGGAGGATCCCGGTCTCGAAGCCGAAGCGGCTCGTGATCGCCGCGGCGAGGATGAACCCGACGAGCCCGGCGTGGGTGATGAGGGTGAACAGCTTGGCGTTCTGGTGGCGGTCGCCGTAGAGGAAGAGAGCGCCGCCGGCCCCCTCCTCCTCGCGCACGCGGAAGCCGGCCCGCCGCAGCGCCGCCCGGACGTCCTCGGCCCGGAGCCCTCCGCTGATCACCGCCCGGTCGGGGAGCGCCGGATCGAAGAACGAGTCCGACTGGACGACGCGGACGTCGCGAGCGGAGCGCCAGAGGCGGGGCGTCCGGTCCAGCGTGCAGACGACGATGGAGACGGCGAGGAGGGCGAGGAGGGCGGTGAACCACCCGGCGGTGAAGACCCGGAAGAAGCCGAGCGTCTCGAAGAGGTCCGTCGGCAGCGCGCCCAGGGCGGGCTCCACGCGGGCCCGCAGGATCGCCATCTGCTCCGCGTGGTCGGCCGCCGAGCGGAAGGCGACGCCCGGCAGCTGCGGGACCACGATTCCCACGACGCCGGCGAGGGCGATCGCGACGATCTGGACGACGGCGAAGCGGACCGAGGTGAGGAGGCCGTAGATCACCCGGCCCGGACGGGCGAGGACGGTCATCCGGCCGCGCGGGCAGCCTCGAGCGCCTGCGCCACGTCGGCGAGGAGGTCGTCGGAATCCTCCAGGCCCACCGAGACGCGCAGGAGGCCCGGGGCGATCCCGGCCTCCGCGAGCTCCGCCGCCCCCAGCTGGCGATGGGTGGTCGAGGGCGGGTGGACCACGATCGTGTGGATGCTCCCCAGCGAGGCCGTCCGCTCCGGGATGCGCAGCGCATCGACGAAGGCGCGGGCCGCGGGGGCGCCACCGGCGAGCTCCACGGCGAGCATCCCGCCGCCCCCCGCGAGGAGGCGGACCGCGACGGCGTGGTCGGGGTGCGACGGGAGCATCGGGTAGAGGGCGCGCGCCACCCCCGGGGCGGCTTCCAGGAAGGCGGCCAGGCGGACGGCCGTGGCGGCATGGCGCTCCATCCGCAGGGCCAGCGTGGGGATCCCGCGGAGGACGAGGAAGGCCGAGAACGGGGCCAGCGTGCCGCCGGTCTCGACGTGCAGGGCCCGGACGGCCTCGATCGGCGCCCGCGAGCCCACGACGACGCCGGCCAGCACGTCCGAATGGCCGGAGAGGTACTTCGTCGCCGACTCGACGACGAGATCGGCGCCGTGCTCCAGGGGCCGGCAGAGGGCCGGCGAGGCGAACGTGTTGTCGACGACGACCGCCGCGCCGTGGCGGTGGCCGAGCGCCGCCAGCAGCGGGGAGGTCCGCGACGGCGATCGTCGGGTTCGAGATCGTCTCGAGGTAGAGCACCCGCGTCGGCGCGACGGCGAGGGCCGCCTCCACGGCGGCGTGGTCCGTCGGGTCCACGAAGGCCGTCTCCACGCCGAAGCGGCCCAGGACCCTGGCGAAGAGCGCGCGCGTCGTCCCGTAGAGGTTCCGCGTGGCGACGATCCGATCCCCGGCCCCGACGAGGGAGCCGACGGCGAGGTGGATGGCCGCCATCCCGGTCGAGGTCGCGAACCCGGCCTCCGCCCCGTGCAGCTCCGCGGCGGCGTCGGCGAGGGCGTCGACGGTCGGATTGCCCAGGCGCGCGTAGACGTACCCCGCGGTCGCCCCCGTGGTGACGGCGGCCAGCTCCTCCGCATCTGCCGACGAGAAGGTGGCCGTCTGGTAGATGGGCACGGACGTCGGCCGCTGCTCGACGCGGGGGGCCCGCGTGGCGGCGCGGATCGCCCGCGTCGTGAAGCCGTCCATGGCGGCCGATGCTACACCGCGCAGCGGCGGAGGCCCGTCAGCGGGAGCCGCGACCCCGTCCCGCGATCGTGCCAAATCGCTCTCCACGCTCGGCATCGCGCGGCGGGCGCCCCGGACCGACCGCCTCGAGTGCCGTGCGGCCGTTCGGGCGCCGGCGGGTGCGCCGCTTCACGTCGTACATCGCGTCGTCCGCGGCGGCCATGACGTCGTCGAGCGACCGGCCGGGCACCCACTCGCCAAGTCCGATCGATACACCGATCGGGATGCGCTCGTCGCCCTCGCCCAGCGACGCGGCGGCCACCCCCTCGCGGATCTTGTCGGCGACGACGCGGGCGCCCTCGCGATCGGTCTCGGGAAGCAGGACGACGAACTCGTCGCCGCCGAGGCGGGCCGGGGTGTCGATGCGCCGCACGTTCTCCCGGATCACGCGGGCCACGATCGCCAGGGCGTGGTCCCCCACCCGGTGGCCATGGGTGTCGTTGACCTCCTTGAGGCC
The DNA here is from genome assembly GCA_963827965.1 of uncultured Chloroflexia bacterium. Classification (GTDB taxonomy): domain Bacteria; phylum Chloroflexota; class Limnocylindria; order Limnocylindrales; family CSP1-4; genus CTSoil-043. Next base: position 145,629 of record CAWHCW010000004.1, read on the forward strand.
GTCGAGGTCGGCCATCAGGATGCAGAAGCGGCGCCCGTAGCGCGTTGCCCGGTCGATCTCGCGCTCGAGCACCGCGATGATGTAGCCGCGATTGGCGAGCCCGGTCAGCGCATCGAGGGCCGAAAGCCGGACGGCGGCGTCGCGGGTCCTCCGCTGCTCGCGGGCGACCACCATCGCGACGTAGGCCAGCAGGACGAGAGCCGTCAGGTTGACGGCCACCGTCGCGATCTCCTCGGGAACCGGCAGGCTTCCTCCCGCCGCGACCACGGCGGCGGCGAGGTAGCCGCCGATGGCCGCGGCCGCGAGGGCGACGGTCACCGCCGGCCGGACCACGAGGGCGGCCCCGGCGACGATCAGCGGGTAGGCGTAGAAGAACGGGCTCGCTGCGCCGTCGGTGAGCGAGATGATGATGCTCACCAGGATGACCGCGACCGCGCCCTCCACCGCGAACCGGACCGCCCCCAGGCCGGCGGCGGGAAGGAGGTCATGGGCGACGAGGATGAAGACCGCGCCGATCGCCAGCACGAGGAGGACCGGGTCCTCCGCCGCGGGCCAGCGTCCGGTCACGTAGACCACGGCCGCCGTGGAGAGGAGGTAGGCCCAGCTGGCGACGCGGACGACCCGGTCGTAGGCCGCAGCCGGCACGCCGCCCCCCAGGATGGGGGAAGGGTCGAGGGCGGCGATCGCCCGGATGTCGAGCGCACCGACCTCGGCGGCGCCGTTGCGCCGTCCCGCGTTCCGCTCGACGAGCCGGCGCACGAGTGTCGGCCCAAGGACGATCCAGAGAAGCGCGATATCCAGCACGACGACGGCGCCGAGCCCTGCCGCGAGCCAGGCGTTCGTCACGGTTCTCCCTCTCCCGGGCGCGCGCCCCTCCGCGCCGCCCCCGGCTTCGGCCGGCATTCTCGCATGCCGGCCGGCCTGGCGGACGATTGCGGCGTGACATCGGTGCGTCGGAGCACCGGGCTCCATGCGCCCGGAAGCGGTGCCGGAGCTGGCGGCGGCCGGCGGGCCCGGGCGTCGCGGCCCGTGGGATCGCTTTCCGTCCTGGCCCGCGTCTGCTACGGTCTCGCGGCGCCGCGCCAACCGTCGCGCGCGGCCTCACGAGGCGGGAGAGTCCGGTGGTTCAGCAGGGTCGTGGACGCGCGAACGGCGGCGCGGCGAGCGCCGACGTGTCCGAGCTCGACAAGCGGATCATCGAGCACCTCCAGCAGGATGGTCGGCGGGCCTTCACCCGGATCGCCGCGGACCTCGGCGTGTCCGAGGCCGCCGTCCGGGCCCGGACCAACCGTCTCATCGAGCGGGGCATCCTCCAGGTGGTCGGTGTCACCGACCCCCTCAAGCTGGGCTTCCACCAGCAGGCGATGATCGGCGTCCGCTGCCAGGCCGACCGGCTCATGGAGGTCGCCGAGACCGTCGCTGCCTTCCCCGAGGTCTCCTACCTGGTCGTGACGGCGGGCTCGTACGACATCCTCATCGAGGTGGTCTGCGAGGACAACGACGCCCTCCTGCGCTTCCTGACCGACCGGCTGCGCCGCGTCGACGGTGTCCGCGAGACGGAGACCTTCGTCTACCTCCGGATGGTCAAGCAGACGTACGCCTGGGGCACGCGCTAGCCGGGCTCGGCCGTCCTCTGCGCTGCCGGGCCACCGAGCGGCGCGGCCGGGCGCTGGCCGACGCGGCGCTCCACGGCCGGGAGCGGCCTTCCCAATTCGGCCAGCCAGCAGGCGGAGACGCGGCCGCTCCCCAGGTCGATGGGCGGCGGCTCCTCGGTGCGGCAGCGCTCCAGGATCCCGGCCTGCTCGGCCAGCGGGCAGCGCGGGTGGAAGCGGCATCCCGTCGGGACGTGCGCCGCGTCGGGCGTCTCGCCGGCCAGGATGACCCGGCGGGCCCGCTGTCCGGGCTGCGGCGGCTCGGGCGTCGGCATCACCGACACCAGCGCCCGCGTGTACGGGTGGCGGGGGTCGTTGATGACCTCGTCGGCCGCGCCCAGCTCCATGATCTTGCCCAGGTACATGACCGCGATCCGGTCGGCGACGACCCAGGCCACGGACAGGTCGTGGGTGATGAAGAGGTAGGTCAGGTCGCGCTGGTGGCGAAGATCCAGCATCAGCTTGAGGATCTCGGTCCGGATCGAGACGTCGAGCATGCTGACCGGCTCGTCGGCCACGACGATCTTCGGATCGAGGACGAGGGCCCCGGCGATCACCACCCGCTGGCGCTGGCCGCCGGAGAGCTCGTGCGGATAGCGAAAGGCAAAGTCGGTGGCCGGTCGGAGGCCCGCGGTGTCGATCGCCTCGAACACCAGCCGTTCTCGCTCGGCGGGACTGCCGCCGATCCCCTGGACCTCGAGCGGCTCGGCCACGAAGTCGTGGATCGTCTGCTTCGGGTTCAGGGTCTCGTAGGGGTCCTGGAAGATGAGCTGGACCCGGCGCCGGTAGCGGCGCAGGCGGTCCCCGCCCCAGACGTCCGTGACGTCCTCGCCCTCGAGGAGGAGACGGCCGCCGGTGGGACGGGTGAGCTTGACGATCACCCGGCCGGTCGTCGTCTTGCCGCTGCCCGACTCGCCGACGAGGCCCAGCACCTCGCCCTGCCGGATCGTGAGATCGATCCCGTCGACGGCCCGGACGACGCCGACGGGTCGCCGCCGCAGGAGGTCCACGAGGCCGCCGCGGATGGGGAAGTGGACCTCCAGCGCCCGCGAGCCGGATCAGCTCGTCGCCGTCCCGCACCTGGTCGCTCACGACGGCCCTTCTCCGGCCGCCGACGCCGGTCGGCCGGCAGCGGGCGCGGCGTCCCGTCGCTCCCGGGCGGGATACAGGTGGCAGGCGACCCGGACCCGGTCCCCGAAGGTCACCTCGGGCGGCACCTCCGCCCGGCAGATGCTCATGGCCGCCGGGCAGCGGGGGTGGAAGCGACAGCCGGGCGGCGGTGTCCGCAGGTCGGGCGGCGTGCCCGGGATCGTCCCCAGGTCGCGACGCCCGGAGTGGACGTCGGGGAAGGCGCGCAGGAGCATCTGCGTGTAGGGGTGGCGCGGCGACGTGAAGAGCGTCCCGACCGGCCCCTCCTCGGCCACCCGCCCGGCGTACATGACCATGACCCGGTCGCACGTCTCGGCGATGACCGACAGGTCGTGGGTGATGAGGATGAGCGACAGCCCGAGCTTCGTGCGGAGGTTCTCGAGCAGCTCCAGGATCTGGGCCTGGACCATGACGTCGAGCGCCGTCGTCGGCTCGTCGCCGATGATCACCGCCGGGTCGCAGGCCAGGGCCATCGCGATCATCGCCCGCTGGCGCATCCCGCCGGACAGCTCGTGCGGGTAGGCCCGGCCGCGGGCCCTGGGGATCCCGACGAGCTCGAGGAGCTCGCCGGCGCGCTTCGCGGCCTCCGACTTCGCCAGGCCCTGCCGCTCGATCATCGGCTCGGCGATCTGGTCGCCGACTCGGCGCACGGGGTTGAGGGCGTTCATGGCCCCCTGGAAGATGATCGAGATCTCGCGCCAGCGGTAGCGGCGCAGCGCATTCTCGGACTTCGTGAGCAGGTCGATGCCGAAGAGCTTCACGCTCCCGGCCACGACCTCGGCGTTCGACGGCAGGAGCCGGAGGAGCGACAGGGCGGTCGTGGTCTTGCCGCAGCCGGACTCGCCGGCGATCCCCAGGGCCTCGCCGTCGTTGAGGGCGAAGCTCACGTCGTCGACCGCGTGGACGGTCGCCCGGCCGAGGGTGAAGTGCGTGGTGAGCCCCTCCACGACGAGCAGCGGGGCGTCCGGATCAGCCTGCTTCGGGAGCGGCCACTGGCGCCGCCCGCGGGCGACCGCGCGGCCCTCCGGCGCGGTCATCGGCGGATCCCGGCTTCGGGTTCAGCACGTCGTCGAGGGCGTTGCCGACGAGGGTGAAGGCGAGGATGACCACCACGACGCAGACGGCCGGCGGCGCGATGTACCACCACGCGCCGAGCCCCGGCGCGCCGGATCCCTGGGCCGCGTTGAGGAGCTGGCCCCACGACGGGGCGAACGGGTCGCCGAGGCCGATGAAGGAGAGCGTGGTCTCGGTGAAGATCGCGCCGGCGAAGGTCAGGACGGTGTTGGCCACGATCAGGTTGACGACGTTGGGCAGGATGTGGCGCCGCATGATGTGAGCCCGGCTGCCGCCGATGACCCGGGCCCGGTCGACGAACATCCGCTCCTTCACCGAGAGCGTCTGCGAACGGATGATCCGGGCGGTCGAGGCCCAGCTCGTCACGCCGATGACGATGACGATCACGAACAGGGTGGCCCGGATCCCGAAGAACTCGGCGTCCGTCCCCACGATGTCGAGGATGATCGGGGCCAGGACGATCGCCAGGACGAAGGTCGGGAGGACGAGGAAGAAGTCGGTGAGCCGCATCAGGACCTGTTCGGACCGGCCGCCCAGGAAGCCCGCCACGATCCCGATGACCGCCCCGAGGAGGATCGTGATGAGCGTGGCGAGGAGGCCGATCACCATCGAGACCCGCGCCCCGTGGACCGTCAGGTTGAGCATGTCGCGCCCGACCTCGTCCGTCCCGAAGAGATGGGCGGCGGACGGCGCCTCGAGCGCCGTGCCGGTCGCGGTGGTGACGGTCTGGAGGGGCCCGACGAAGAGCGCCGGGGCCAGGGCGAGGACCGCGAAGAGGACGAGGATGGCCGCCCCGACGACGCCGTCCGTGCGCGCCGCGTAGCGACCTCCGAAGGCCCGCGCGTTGCGCAGGCGGAGGCGCCAGCGCGTGCGGCGGACCCCGCGCGGGCGCGATGGGCGCGGCGCTCATCGACGCACCCGCGGGTCGAGGTAGCCGTAGATGATGTCGGCCGCGAAGTTGGCCAGGACGACCGAGACGCCCAGGAACAGGAAGATCCCCTGCAGCACCGGGTAGTCGCGCGAGTTCAGGGCGTCGACGGTGAGCGTCCCGAGGCCGGGCCAGTTGAAGACGATCTCCGCGGTGATCGCCCCGCCGACCACGTAGCCGAGGTTGATGGCGATCAGGGTCACGGCCGGCAGGAGGGCGTTGGGGATGGCGTGCGAACGGAGGATCCTGCCGTCGGTGAGGCCCTTGGCCCGGGCCGTGGTGATGTAGTCCTCGGCCCGCGTCTCGATGATCGACGAGCGCATGAGGATCGAGTAGCCGCCGATGAGGCCGAGGCTGATCGTGGCCAGCGGCAGGACGAGGTGGGCCCCGAGGTCGACCAGGAAATCGATCGGGTTGTCGAACGTCGCCCCGGCCGTCAGCATCCCCGAGGTCGGGAACCAGCCGAGCCCCGCGGCGAAGATGATGATCAGGGGCATGCCGATGACGAAGTACGGCATCGAATAGAGGATCAGGCTGAGCCCGTTGCCGATCCGGTCGGCCAGCCCTCCTCTCCGCCAGCCGGTGTACGCCCCCAGGCCGAGGCCGACGATGATCGCGATCAGCTCGGCGAGGCCGATGAGGAGGATCGTGGGCCAGATCCGGTCGCCGATCACCTCGACGACCGGCTGGCCCTGGAACTTGAACGAGTAGCCGAGGTCGCCGCCGAGCGTCGCGCCGACGTAGGCCACGAGCTGGTCCGGGATCAGCGGCTTGTCGAGGCCCCAGCGGGCCTTCGCGGCCTGGCGCTGCTCCGCGGTCACGTTCGGGTTGCGGAGGATCACCCGGTCCGGCGACCCCGGCATCATCCGGAACAGCAGGAAGTTGAGGAGCACGATCATCACGATCGTGACGATCGCCTGCGCCGACTGGCGGGCGAGGTAGCGAGCGCTCACGGACCGGGTTCCGGGCGCGGCGCAGGATGCGCGCCCACGACGGGCGGCAGCGTCCCGGGCGCGGAGCGGAGGGCCGCGCGGCGGCCCTCCGCCGATATCGTCATCGCGTCGTGCGAGCGGCCGGCTACTCCTCGTCCCGGGCCGCGCCCTGGCGGCGCCGGAAGATCATCGCCAGGACGACGCCGGCGACGACGAGGACCGCCACCAGGATCCCGACGAAGAGGGGTGTCGAGTCGCCTCCTCCGCCGCCGGTCCCCCCGCTGCCGCTGGGCGCCGGGGTGGGCGCCGGCGTCGCCGAGGATCCCGGCTCGACCGATGGCACCGGCGACGGCGAGGGCACCGCGGTCGCGTCGGTCAGCATCGTGTAGCCGATCGTCCCGTAGGTGAAGAGCGGCGTCCCGTTCGCGGTCGGCTGGTTCTGCCAGCCGGCGAAGCGGTCCGTCCGATAGGCAACCAGGTTCGCGTCGTAGAACAGGATGTCGTAGACCGCCTGGTCGTAGATGAGGTTCTGCATCTTCGCCAGGATCGTCTTGCGCTCCTCGGCCGTCGTCGCCGCCGTCTGCGCGTCGTACATCGCGTCGAACTCGGGGTTGCAGTACTGGCTGTCCGACGAGGAGCCGATCGCGTCGCAGCGGAAGATCTGGAGCAGGGCATTCGGGTCCGGGTTCCCGGCCCAGCCCCAGAGCTCGATGTCGTAGTCGGCCTTGTACTCGTCACCCGCCTCCGGCGGGAGGACCTTGTCGCCGAGTGTCGAGGAGTCGAAGACGTTCGTCGTCACCTTGACGCCGAGCTCGCCGTACCAGTCCTTGATGAACTGGGCGGCCTTCGGATAGGCGTCGTCGGTGTTCGGCATGTAGAGCCGCAGGCTGATCGGCTTGCCTTCCTTGTCCAGGCGTGCGCCGCTCGCGTCGAGCTTGTAGCCGGCGGCATCCAGCTTCTGCTTGGCGAGCTCGATGTCGAAGGTCCGCGGCGTCGTGGGCTCCACGTGCCACGCCCCCAGGACCGGCGGCACGATGGTGGTGCCGATGTCGCCGAAGCCGCCGAGGACCCGGTCGACGAGCGCGTTCTTGTCGACCGCATAGCCGAGGGCGTCGCGGAAGGCGGGGTCGAGAAGCGCCTTCGTGGAAGGTCCGCCGTCCTTGATCGTCTTGCCGTCGGACGCGCCGTAGCCGTTGAAGGCGAGCTGGGTCCAGCCGTTGGCGCTGCCGACGACCGTCTTGATCTTGGGGTCGGACTGGAGCGCCTTCAGCTGCTCGGGATTCGGGCTGCGGGCGTAGTCGATCTCGCCGGCCTTGAGGGCCTGGACCATCGTGTCGGCGTTCTTGAAGAACTGGATGACGACCTCGTCCGCGGCGCCCTGCTTGCCCCAGTAGTTCGGGTTGCGGACGAAGCGGGCGAACTCGCTGGTCCGCCACTCGGCCACCGTGTAGGGGCCGGTGCCCACGAGCGGGGCCTCGAACTTCGCCTCGCCGATCGCCTTGTAGTCCATGGCGCCCCAGATGTGCTTGGGGAGGATCGGGAGGTACGTCTGGAGGACCCGGTCCGAGGCATCCTCGGTGGTCGCGATCATCGTCTCGTCGTCGGGGCACTCGACCTTCGTGACCCCGGCATCCTTGAGGCCCGGGTCGAGATAGCCCTCGCCGATGCTCGCCTCGTCAGCGATGGCCGCCACGGCGAGGTTCCACGAGTAGCAGGCGTCCTGCGCCGTGGCCGGTGTTCCGTCGGACCACTTCATGCCGGTCCGGATGTGGAACTTCCACGACTTCCCGTCGGCGGCGCGTTCCCACGTGTCGGCGAAGCCGGGGATCGGCTCGAGGTCGGGACCGAAGTCGACGAGCAGGTTGTAGCTGAGCAGGAAGACCTCGTAGCCGGTGACGAGGATGGTCCCGTACGGGTTGAGGGAATCGAGATCCTGGACGGTCCCCACGCGGAGGACCAGCTTGTCGTCGGCTGCCCGGGCGGGCAGCGCCAGTGCCGGCAGGAGCAGCGCCCCCGCCAGGCCGAGCGCGGCCAGCAGACGGACGAAACGATGGCTGACGGGTGCGCGCATCGGTGCTCCTCTCCTGGACGCCCCGGCTCCACGTCGGAGCGTGCCCGCGGGGCCGGTCCTCCCCCGGTGCCCCGCACCACTCTAGGCATCTGTCGCGAGCGCTTGTCCATCGAAAGCGCGTGTGGCGGGCCGGGTGCGCCGGCGGACGGCCAGGGTGCGCCCGGCGGACGGGCGGCTACCCCCGGTCCAGCTCCTCCAGGACCGGCGCGAGGGCGTCGAGGGAGGCGAGGGTGATCGGGTCGACGACGAGCTGGACGTGGGCGATCCCCTCGGCGGCGAAGGCGCGCAGGGTCGCGGCGATCTCGGCGGACGAGCCGGTCACCGCCGGGATGGCGTCCTGCGCGGTGTCGCCCTGGACGCGGCCCCGCCCGCCGGGCAGGCGCACGAGCACGGCGACGGTCCGCTCGATCGCCGCGGGGTCGCGCCCCGCCGCGCGGGCGGTTGCGTCCACCTGGTCGCGAAGTGGCGCGATCCCCGCCGGGCGGTTCTCGAAGGCGTTGAACCAGGCGTTCCAGGCGTCCACGTGCGGGATCGCGATCTCCAGCATGCGCGGCCCGGTCGAGCCGATCAGGAGGGGCGGGCCGCCCGGGCCGGGGGCGAGGCGCGAGCTCGCAGTCGCGGACCGTGAAGAACTCGCCGGCGAAGTCGATCGCGCCCTCCCGCAGGAGGGTGCGGATGATCGTGAAGGCCTCGGCGAAGCGGCTGATCCGGCGGTCGAAGGGAAAGCCGAAGGCGGCGAACTCGGTCTCGTTCCAGCCGGCGCCCAGGCCCAGGACGAGCCGTCCGCCGCTGATCTCGTCGACCGTGGCCGCCTGCTTCGCCAGCATCGCCGGGGCGTGGAACGCGGTCGCCGCCACGAGCGGGCCGAGCGTGATCCGCGAGGTGACCGCGGCCAGGCCGGCAAGCACCGTCCAGGCCTCCCAGGGGCCGCGGGCCCGGTCGTCGCCCGGCCGGCGGTAGAGGAGGTGGTCGCCGTACCAGACGGAGTCGAAGCCGAGCTCCTCGGCGCGCAGCGCCATCGCCCGCAGGTCCGGCCAGCGGGCCTCCCATTCGACCTCGGGGAGCTGGACTCCGACCTTCAGCGGACGACCGGGCATCGCGACCTCCTGCCCGGATCGTAGGCCATTCCGGCCCGGGCCGACCGTCGGCCGTGCCGCCGGCGCTGCGTCGCCTCGGCCGTTGCGGCAGGGCGGGGATCGGGCGGGCACCGCCACAACGGGCCATCCGGCCGTAGCGCCCCGGCCGCTCGCCTCCGCCAAGATCGGCCCGCCCGGCGGCCCCCGGCGGACGATCGGTCTCGCTGCTCCACCGCCCGGCGTGGTCAGCCGCAGTGGGGATCGGACATGTCGCTGGTCAACCCCGAGGGTGCCCTGGCGCCCTCCCCCGCGCCCGGCGGCGCGACGAATCAGACGGCGACGGGCGGCGGGCCGGTCCTCGTCTGCCGCGACCTCCGCAAGCGGTACGGTGAACGGACCGCCGTCGACGGCGTCGGCTTCGAGATCGCCGCCGGCGAGACGTACGGCCTGCTGGGACCCAACGGGGCCGGCAAGACCACCTCGATCTCGATGATCTGCGGCCTCCTCCGGCGGGATGGCGGGGAGGTCCTGGTTGCCGGTCGGCCGGTCGACATCGGGGCGACCGACGCCAAGGCCGCCATCGGGTACGTGCCCCAGGACCTGGCGATCTACCCGGACCTGACCGCCCGCGAGAACCTCCGCTTCTTCGGTCGCCTCCAGCGGCTGCGGGGCAAGGAGCTCGACCGGCGGGTCGACGAGGTGCTGGCCGTGACCGACCTGGCCGAGCGGGCCGGCGATCGCACCGACACGTTCTCGGGCGGGATGAAGCGGCGGCTCAACATCGGCATCGGCCTGCTCCACCACCCCCGCCTGCTGGTGCTCGACGAGCCGACCGTCGGCGTCGATCCCCAGAGCCGCAACGCCATCCTGTCCAGCGTCGCGGCGCTGGAGCAGGAAGGGATGGCGATCCTCTACACGACCCACTACATGGAGGAGGCCGAGCGGCTGTGCGACCGCATCGGGATCATCGACGAGGGTCGCATCCGGGCCGAGGGCACCCGCCGCGAGCTCGTTGCCCTGGTCGGCCAGAAGGACCGCGTCGAGCTGACGGCCGGCGGGACGATCGGCCCGGCGACGGCGGCCCTGCAGGCCCTCGACGGGGTCGAGGAGGCCACCGCCTCCGACGGGCGAATCGTGCTGGTGGTCGAAGAGGCGCGGCACCTGCTGCCGCGGATCCTCGATGCCGCGGCCGGGGCGGGGGCGGTCGTCCGCAGCGTGGAGGTCGTGGAGCCCGACCTGGAGGCGGTCTTCCTGCACCTGACCGGCAAGGCGCTCCGGGACTGAGCCGATGGGCGCCGCCGTCGTCATCGCCCTCAAGGACCTCCGCCAGAAGGTCCGCGACCGGTCCGTCCTGCTGATGGCCGTGCTCGCGCCACTCGGGCTCGCCTTCCTGTTCTCCACGATGATCCCGAGCCAGGACACGTTCCACACGACGTACGCCGTGGTCGACCTCGACCACGGGGCGGTGGCCCGGGGCCTCGTCGACGGCCCGCTCGCCGGGCTGTCGACGGCAGGGGTGGCGACGCTCGTGCCGACGGCCACCGAGGCGGAGGCCCGGGCTGCCGTGGACGCCGGCGACGTCGCGGCGGCCATCGTCATCCCGGCCGGGTTCACGGAGGCCGTCCAGGCCGGCCGGCCGGCCCAGCTGCTGGTCGTCGGCGGCCCGTCGACGCTGCCGGCCGAGATCGCCCGGAGCGTGCTGGCCGGGTTCGGCAGCCAGGTCACCGCCGTCCAGGTCGCGGTCGGCACCGTGCTGGCGGGCATATCGGCGTCGCCGGACCCGTCGCTCGCGGCCGAGCTGGCGGGCCTCGCCATGGCGGCCCCCGCGCCCATCGAGATCACGACCGGGGAGACCGCCGATCGGGTCGCCTCGTCGAAGACCTACTACGGCGCGTCGATGGGAGCGATGTTCGTCTTCTTCGCCGCCCAGTTCGGCGTGCTCGGCCTCCTGGCCGAGCGCCGCAACGGCACCCTGGCGAGGATGCTCGCGGCCCCCATCGCCCCGGCCACGATCCTGCTCGGCAAGGTGCTCGTCAGCCTCGTGGTGGCTTCGGTCTCGCTGACCGTCATCGTGGTCGCCACGACGCTCCTGCTGGGCGCCCGCTGGGGCGACCCGCTGGCGGTCGCGGCCCTGGTGCTGGCCATCGCGTTCGCGGCGACGGGCATCGCCACCCTGGTCGTCGGGTTCGCCCGGACGGAGGAGCAGGCCGGCGGCTTCATCGCGGCGGCGGCCCTGACCCTGGCCATCTTCGGCGGCTCGTTCTTCCCGATGTCCCAGGCGCCCGAGGCGATGGCCACCCTGAGCGTCCTCACGCCGCACGCCTGGTTCCTGCGCGGGATCAACGACCTCGCCGCGGGAGGCGGGATCGCCGTCGTCGCGCCGTCGCTGGCGGTGCTGGCTGCCTTCGGCGTCGTCAGCGGCGGGATCGGGCTGGCCCGGGCCAGGCGGGTGGTGGCCCCGTGAACGCCCTGGCGATCGCGGCGGTCAACGTGCGGCGGCTCCTCCGCGACCGGAGCGGCCTCTTCTTCGTGTTCGTCCTGCCGGTCATCCTCATCGTGGTGCTCGGCACGATGTACGGCGGGCGGGTCGCGCCCCGGATGGGCATCGTGGCGACGGGCAGCGGCCCGCTCGGGACCGAGCTCGTGGACGCCATCCGCAACGGTGGCGTGAAGCTCGAGCTCAGGGAGCCGGCGACCGAGGACGAGCTCCGGGCGGGCGTCGAGGACGGCCGCCTCGAGATCGGGGTGATCATCCCGGCCGGCTACGACGCGACGCTGCGGGGCGGCGGCGTGGCGCAGGTGGTCGTCCTCGGCCAGCCGGAAGGCGCGGTCTCGGCGCTGCGCCAGGCGGTCGACGCCGCCATCGCCGAGCAGGCCGCGGCCGTCGGCGCCGCCCGCCTCGCGGTGAGCCGGACGGGGATCCCGTTCGACGAGGCGCTGGCGAGGGCCCGAACCGTCCGGGCCGGGCTGGCCGGCGTCACGGTCGCGGTCGAGCGGATCGGCGAAGGGATCTTCCCCGCCGGGACCGGCGCCTTCGCGCCCGGCGCCCAGAGCCAGGTCATCCTGTTCATGTTCCTGACCTCGATGACCGCGGCCACGCAGCTGATCCTGACCCGCCAGCTGGGGGTCTCGCGGCGGATGGTTGCCTCGCCGGTCCGGATGGCGACGATCCTGCTCGGCGAGACGCTCGGCCGGTTCGGCGTGGCCATGGTCCAGGGGCTCTTCATCATCGCGCTCTCGGCCCTCGCCTTCGGCGTCGGCTGGGGCGATCCGCTGGCCGCGGCGCTCCTCGTCGTCGCGTTCGCGCTCGTCGCCACCGGCGCGGCGATGCTGGTCGGCGTCTTCTCGGACAACCCCGACCAGGCCAGCGCGCTGGGCGTGATGGCCGGGATGCTCCTGGGCGCCCTCGGCGGGGCGATGGTGCCGCTCGAGGTCTTCCCGGAGCCGGCGCACACGATCGCGTTCCTGACGCCCCACGCCTGGGCGATCCAGGGCCTGCGCGAGGTCGCCCTGCGGGGCGGCACGATCACGGACGTGCTCGTCGAGCTGGCCGTGCTGGCGGCCTACGCGGCCGTCCTCCTGGCCATCGGGACGTGGCGGTTCCGGCGGATCCTCACCCGGTGAGCCCGTCGGGCGCCGGCGCCCCGGAGGGAGACCCCGGCCATGATCGTCTCCATCGTCGATCTCGAGGCGTCAGGGTCGCCGCCGTGCGCTCGCTGGTCGGTCCGGCCGACGTCGCCGAGTTCATGTCCGACGCGCTGTCGCTCGTGGCGGCCGCCCTGCGCGAGGCCGGGAGCGCGCCGGCCGGGCCGCCGTTCGCCCGCTACTTCGCCGCGGGGCCCGACGGCCTCGACGTGGCGGCCGGCTTCCCGGTCGGGGAGCCGTTCCTCGGCTTCGGCGTCGTCCGCCCGGGCGAGCTCCCGGCGGGACCGGCGGCGGTCGCGATCCACGCCGGGCCCACGAGGGACTCGAGGCGGCGTGGAACGCGCTCCGGCAGCAGGCGGGCGCGATGCAGCGCCGGCTCGGCGACGACCCGTGGGAGGTCTACCTCGTCGGGCCCGGGAGCGGCGTGGACGAGGCCGAGTGGCGGACCGAGCTCGTCTGGCCGATCCGCCCCGATGGCGAGGGCGTGCCCTCCGGCGACGCCGAGGCGCTGCCCACCGGCGACGCCGAGGCGTCACCTCACCGGCGACCGCTAGGACGAGCGCCGCCCGCGCAGCCTGGGACGAGCGCCGCCCGCGCGGGCCTAGGACGAGCTCCGCCCGCGCTCCGCCAGGCGAGCCAGGACCGAGCCGAGGCGGACCGCCCGGGCCGTCGCCTCCGCGGTCGCGGGCCCCCCCACGACGCCCGCGTCCAGGAGCGAGCGGACCTCGGCATCCGAGTAGCCCGCGGCCGCCAGGACGCCCAGCGTGTCGTCGCCCAGGCCGGGGGCCGGGCGGATGTCGGCGCCATCCGCGTCCACGCCGGCCTCGGCGCGGCCGCCGTCGCCGGCCACGCCCGCTCAGCGCACCGCCGACCACGCCGCCGGCTGCCGCGCGGACTCCGTCGCCCGCCGCCGCGCGGAGCGGCGACACCATGTGGGCCGCGTCGCCCGAGCCGACGACCAGGCCCCGGGCCCGGAGGTGGGGGTCGCGGTGGGCCTCGGCCGGGGTGTTGACCGGGGCGATGCAGGTGTCGACGCCGAGGGACGCGAGCCAGGCGGCGCGCGGCTGCGAGGCGAAGATCGCGGCGACGTCGGGCATGGCCGTCGGGTCGTACTGGCGCGGCACGAGGTCCTCGCGATCCACCGCCCGGCAGAAGGCGACCCAGAAGTGCGGCTCCAGGGCGCCGAGCGCCACGAAGGCGCCGTCCGCGGCGGCGTAGACCGCATAGCAGGGGAAGCTCCCCGCCAGCGGGCCGGGCACGACGCCGGCCGTGGTCGCGCCGGCGCCCAGCGGCCCCAGCCAGGCCACGATGGCGTCGAGGATCGCGACGTCGAGGACCGTGCCCTCGCCGGTTCGCTCGCGCCGGAAGAGCGCCGCCAGGATCTCCAGGGCGGCCAGCGTCCCCCCGGCCATGTCGGCGACCTGGATGCCCGGCGGGACGGGGCGCGCCCCGGCCGGCCCGAGCAGCGCCAGGAGGCCGCCGACGGCGAGGTAGTCGAGGTCGTGGCCCGGCCGGTCCCGGTAGGGGCCCACCTGCCCGTACCCCGACAGGGAGCAGTAGACGATCCGGGGGTTCACGGCCCGGATCGCCGCCTCGCCGAGCCCCCGTCGGGCAAGCTGGCCCGGCATCGACGCCTCGAGGAAGACATCCGCCGTCGCCGCGAGGCGCAGCACGATCTCCCGGCCCCGCGGGAGCCGGTAGTTGATCGCGATGCTCCGCTTGCCGCGATTGACGGCCTCGAAGAGGCCGCCGAACCCGAGCTCGGCCGGCGCCATCCGGGCGTAGTCGCCGGCCAGCGGCGTCTCGACCTTGATGACCTCCGCGCCGAGGTCGGCAAGGAGGAGCGAGCACCACGGGCCGGGCAGCAGCCGGGAGAGATCCAGGACGCGGATCCCCGCGAGCGGACGGCCCAGGCGCGGCGGTGCAGTCGGCTCGGTCAACGGGTCTCCAGGCGGCGACGCCCGCGGCGGCCGGGACGCACGACGAAGAAGTGGCTGGTCGGGGTGGTGGGATTCGAACCCACGACCTCGTGCTCCCAAAGCACGTGCGCTACCACTGCGCTACACCCCGACCGGTTTCGTGCTCACGAAGCGCATGTGCTTCCTGTTCTCGGCCGGTCGAGGCTGGCCTTCGCCGCTCGAATCGCATATGCTGGTCGTCTGCTAGACCCCGCAGCACCGGAGCGACCGTATGGCACCTCCCCGCCGGCAGCCGCCCATGTCATACGGCCCCCTCCGATCTCGCCACGCTCCTCGCGTCCTGGCGGCGCCACCTCACGCGCCCAACGGATGAGCCCGGCCACGATCTCCACCTACTGGCCGCGGTCCGTCGCCCAGCTCGCCCGCTTCCTCGAGTCCGCAGGGCAATGCCGACGCGCCGCCGCCGGCGATCCACCGCGAGCACGTCGAGGCGTTCATCACCGACCTCCTCGAGCGGTGGAAGCCGGCAACGGCCCACAACCGCTACCGCGGCTGTCAGGCGCTTCTTCCGCTGGCTCGTCGAGGAGGGCGAGATTCGCGAGCACCCGATGGCACCGGATGAAGCCACCACGGCTCCCCGAGGAGCCGCCGCCCGTCCTACGAGAGGCCGAGCTTCCGGGCGATTCTCGCGGCGTGCGAGCGGGACAAGACGTTCGTCGGACGACGGGATGAGGCGATCTTGCGGGTCTTCATCGACACGGGCGCGCGACGGGGCGAGGTCGCTCGGTCTGAGCCTCGACGACGTCGACCTCGAGCAGGGTCTCCTCCGCGTCACGGGCAAGGGCAGCCGGACGCGGTTCGTGCCGGTCGGCGCCCAGACGATCCGTGCGCTCGACCGCTACCAGCGAGCGCGGGCCAAGCACCTGAAGGCCGAGACTCGCCGCTCTGTGGCTCGGCAAGAAGGGGCGCCTGCGCGAGTCGGGCCTTGCCGAGCTTGTCCGCGACCGCGGGCTCCAGGCGGGTCTCCCGGGTCGCGTCCATCCACACCTGTTCCGCCATGCTTACGCCCACATGATGCTCGCGGGAGGGATGCAGGAGACGGACTTGATGGCGGTCGTGGGCTGGCGCAGTCGGGACATGGTCGCCCGATATGCGGCGTCGACCCGGGCTGAGCGGGCGATTGCCGCCGCGCGCGCCCTGAGCCCGGTCGATCGGCTGGGCGACGCGAAGCGATGAGCGACAGCGATCCCCTCGAGGTCGCGGACTCCGAGATCCGCACCTACCTGCATGAGCACCCTGACGCAGCGGGCCTCGATGTCGAACTCCTTCTCGCACCGGCGAAGGCGCGCGCCGCACGGCCCGATCTGACCGATGCAGAGTTCGCCGATCTCATCGATCTCGTCGGGCTTCCGCCATTCGGATCCGGCGATACCGTTGCCGACATCCTCCGGCGCGTGGCCGCGCTTCGGCCGCCGCCGGCACCGCCAGGCCGGACCGGCAGGCGACGGCTTACAGAGGAAGGCGCGCGACAGGATCTCCGCCGAGCGCTCCGCGCCCTCGCCGCGGAAGGAAAGACACGACCAACTCAGGCACAGATCGCTGAAGCCTGCAATGGGAAGGACCCCCGGACCATCGGCCGCTGGCTCAAACGGTTCCCGAGCCTGCGCACGCTGCTGCCTTCATCTGGCAGGTTCGACCGGACATAAACGCAAAGGTCGGTTGATGCCGTTCCGGTTGAGGGCGGCCAGGCCCAAGGTGCAGGGTATGACTGCCCTCTACGTGGACCTCGCGCCCGAAGCCTTCGAGGCCTTGCGCCGCCTTGCAGCGCGCGAGTTGCGCCATCCGCGCCGCGAGGCGGCATTCCTGATCCTCAAGGGCTTGGAGCGCGACTCGGCCAGGCGCGAGATCACCCGACGTAGGCCAGGGACGACCGATGACGCGCGATAAGCGAGCGATGTGGGGCCGCATCGGCGGGCTCACGACGCAAGCGCGGCACGGGGGGCGGGCGATGACGGCTTCTGCTCGGGATGGCTTCCGAACGAAGTGGGAGCGGCTGGTCGACCCGAATGGCGTCCTGGATCCGCCAGAGCGTGCGCGCCGCGCGGAAGGCGCGCTTCGGGCGCACATGCTGAAACTTGCCGTGGCGAGTGCGCGAGCGCGGTCCGCCCGGTCGCGAAGGGGAAACCCGTGATCGGGCGGACCGCAAGGGGACCACTTCTTGACGATGCGGCGCCCGTCGAGCGGCATCGCGGCGGGGTCAGTCGATTGCCGGTCATGGACGCCGACCCGTTCGACCTGCTTGCTGGGCAGGCGGCCTACCTAGCGGACTACCTCGCCGCAGTCTCCGGCTTCGTGCGCACGTACGTCGCATTCCCCTCAGAACATGAGCCCGTGGCGATCGCCCTCTGGGTGGCGCACGCGCACATCGTCGAGCGCTTCGATACGAGCCCCATCCTCGCGGTGACGTCGGCCGAGATGCGGAGCGGCAAGACGCGCGTTTTGGACTGCCTGGAATTGTTGGTGCCCAGGCCCTACCGGGTCGTTACGCCGAGCGAGGCTGTCGTCTACACCGTGCTCTCGCAACGCCCCAGGCCGACGCTACTGCTCGACGAGGCTGATGCGATCTTCGGCCCCCGGACGGCCGAGCGGTACGAGGAGGTGTCCGGGCAATCCTGAACGCCGGGAACAAGCAGGGGACGCCCGTCCTCCGGGTCAAGCTCGACGGCAGGCGCCGCGAGATCGAGGGTTTCGACGTCTACGGCCCGAAGGTCGTGGCCGGCATCGGCACCCTCCCGACCACCGTCGCCGACCGCTCCGTCCCGATCAGGATGAGGCGGCGCTCTGCGTCCGAGGCAATCGCCAAGTTTCGCACTCGGCAGGCCCGAGCTGAAGCGGCCGGGATCGCCTGCGACTGGTCGGCCGTCGCTGTTGGAGCGGACGCAGCCGTGCCCGACGGCCTGAATGACCGCGCTGCGGACTCGTGGGAGCCCCTGTTGGCGATCGCCGACGCGGCTGGTGGATCGTGGCCGGTGATGGGCCGACTCGCCGCCATCACGCTCGCGGCAGAGGAGGAAGTTCCGGCGTCGGTCGGGATGCGGTTGCTCGCCGACGTTCAGGGAGGCCTTTGGGGATCTTGACCACCTCGCGACAGTGGAGCTGCTTCGTCGGCTCCATGGACTGGATGACGCGCCGTGGTGCGACTGGTACGGCTCGCCACTCACCGCGCGTGCCCTGGCCAAGTTGCTCGATCCGTACCGTGTTGGGCCGGCCCAGCGGCGCGTCCAGGGCGAGAAGTCGCGCGGCTATTTCCGAGCGGACTTCCTCGATGCTTGGTCGCGATACGTCCCGGAAACCGGGACAAGCGGGACAAGCGGGGCGCTGGACCCGGGGATCAAGGCTCCGGACGTGGGCCGTCGGGGATCGACGGTGCGAGATGTCCCGGGTGTCCCGGGTGTCCCGGTTCCCCCGACGTCGACCATCCTGGACCTCAAGATCCCGCTTTGCCCGACGTGCGGGCGTCCGAAGGTAGCCGTGCCGACGATGCCGGGCCGCTATGTCTGCACCTTCCCGCACGCGACGCGGGGTGGGCGACCTGATGCGTCGAGCGCGGCCGAGCGCGACCTCGACGCCCTAACGATGGCCCTCGCGGACCCGGGCCGCGAGAACGTCGAACGTGTTGGCACCATCGCGGCTCCAACGGTAGTGCCGCACACCGTCGGGATACAGGTCACATCAGCTTGCAGCTACCCCTCGCACCGGCCGGCCTGGTACGCGCGGCCCGACGGCTCTGCCAACTGTGCGACATGTCACCCGCCTGCGATCGGCGGGCCCACGCCCTGGGTATCGTGATGAGCCCACGCTCGGTTCCACGCGTTGTCTGCGATGAGCCGATCCTCTCGGGTCGCAGGGATCGGTTGACCTGTTCGGCGACGTGCCGCCAGCGGCGGTCTCGCGCAGCCAAAGGCACTCGGCACGGATGGGGTGGGGCAGGCAACCGGCGGGCCCGGCGTCGCCGCGCGAGAACCGTCGTAGCCATGACCGGTCAGCAGCGGACGCGAGGTTCGGCATGGGCCGGCCAAACGATGAATCTCAGCCGCCCGATCCGCGTTGCCCTCTACGCTCGCGTCTCGACGCGCGACAAGGACCAGGACCCCGAACTCCAGCTCGAGGTTCTGCGCGCCTACGCCGCTACCCGTGGGTGGGAGGCCAACGAGTACGTCGCACCGCCGCGGCTGGTGATTTCGCCCACCGGACAGCCTGGGCACGTCCCTCGAGGATGCGAAGCGACGGCGGATCGACCTCGTCCTGGTCTGGAAGCTCGACCGGGCGTTCCGCTCGACCCTTCATGCCCTCAGCACCCTGCAGGGATTCGAGCACGCGGGGGTGGGGTTCTCGGCACACACTCAGCCCGAGCTCGACACGACGTCGGCTGCCGGGCGCCTGGTCTTCACGATCCTTGCCGCGGTCGCCGAGATGGAGCGCGAGCTCATTGCCGACCGGGTCCGCGAAGGGATGCGCCACGCCGCCCGGCGGGGAGCCCGGATCGGCCGGCCGCCAGTAACGGCCCGCCCGGGGTTTGCCGCCCGCTGGGAACGCGTGAGCCGCGACCTTGCGGCGGGCCGTGTTTCCCGCCGTCAAGCTGCTCGCCGGCTCGGGATCGGCACAGCCACCCTCGCCCGGCTTCTGGCGGGCGCTGCCGCCGTAGAAGGGACCGCCGATGGCTGAGCCGCCCGTGTACGCGACGGATGCCGCCATTTGCCGCCTCCTTGCCGCGGGACCCTTGCCGACCGCGGCAATTGCCGCTCGCCTTGCCATGCCGGAGCGGACGGTCCGTCACCGAGTCCGGCGACTGCGGGAGTCGCGGGCCGTGGTCACCGGCATCGGCGGGGGTCACTGCCTTGCCATCACCGTGCCGGCCCCCGCCGTGACCTCAGCTGCGGCGGGGCCGTCGACCGCGACAACGGGCGGCAAGGAGAAGGCGCCCGCGAGCCCGGCAGCAACCGCGGTCCGGGGCGGGCCGTGGATCGTATTGGCGCTCTTTGCCGCGGCCGGCTTTGTGCTTGCCGCGCTGGCGATACGGCGGAGGCCGCCGGACCCGCTGCGACAACCAGTGGTGAGTCCGGGTGAGTGGCCGGCGGCATCGTGGTAGATCGGGTCGGACCGGCGGACTCGTGCGGAGCCTTCACAGGTGATCGTGCGCGGTCGCCGCGTACCACGTCGGTCCGGGCTCCGCGGTTGTGGGCAGGGCCCCGGTCCGTTCCACAGTCGTGCCGCTCGGACTGAGGCGTTCGGGACTCAGGAGTCCCCGTATGCTCACGGCATTGCAGGACGCCGGGGGCTCACCGATGCTTATCAAGGCGGCGGACGACAAGCAGCCACAGATCGACGCTCTCGAGGCGCTCCTGGCCCGCCCCGATGTCGACGGCCCAACTCGGCGCCGGATCGAGCAGGAGATCCGGGCGATCCGGGCCGGCGCGAGTGGCGAGCGCGATGCCGCGTACGAGATCGAGTTCCACCTCGGCGCGAACAAGAACCAGATGACGATCCACGACCTGCGGATCGAGGTCGATGGCCGGGTCGCCCAGATTGACCATCTGATCATCAACCGCCTACTCGACATCTGGGTCTGCGAGAGCAAGCACTTCGCCGAAGGCGTGGCAATCAACGACCACGGCGAGTGGGTTGCCTTCTACGGCGGCCGTTCCCACGGGATCCCCTCGCCTGTCGAGCAGAACCGGCGGCACATCGCGGTCCTTGAGGACCTGTTCGCGAAGAAGGTCGTCCCCCTGCCCAAACGGTTCGGCATCACGATCAAGCCCCAGGTGAACAGCCTCATTCTCGTCTCGAGCCACGCCCGGATCTCGCGGCCGAGGGGACGGGCAGCCGGGCGCGTCGAAGGCCTCGAGACCGTCATCAAGGTCGACCAGCTCTGGCCGAAGATCGAGCGGGCGTACAACCAGCGGAGCATTGCGGCGCTTCCCAAGGTTGTCGGCCAGGAGACCGTCGAGACCCTCGCCCGGAAGCTGGCCGCGCAGCACGTGCCCGGACGCGTGGATTGGAGTTCGAGGTTCGGGCTTCCTCCCGAGCCCCGGCCGACGACGAGGAGGTCCCCGACGACCGCTCCGGGGACGTACGACGTCACGCAGGTGCCGACCCCCCCTATTCGCCGCGTTGTCGGCGGTTCGCGTCCCGTCTGCGCAGAGTGCGGGCGCCGCGCCACTGACGCGGTGATCGCCTACTGCCAGGCGCACGCGGCTCGGTTCGGTGGCGCCATCTACTGCATGGACTGCCAGAAGCGGGTTGGCGCAAACCAACCGCAATAGAACTGCGTTGCAGACCATCAACCCGTCCCAAAAGGGCGGTTCGCCGGGCGCGTCCTGGACGCGCTCAGCTCCGACGGCCGAAGACCTGCGCCAGAAGGAGGTCCTTCCGGAACGATGTTTGGGGAGGAATGTCCCGCGTGGGCGAGTGTTCCTGGAACAGAGCGCCGCCCGGAAGGTCAGTGGCCGAACGCGGTCGACCTTGCCGGCGGCTTCACGTGTCCTTGGTCGGATCGACGAACGTTGCAACGATCAGCTCGCCGGTCCGGGTGAGGAGCTGGCCACGTGCGTCGCGGAGAGCCTGACGCGTTGCGTTCCCAGTCTCCCGATCTGGAGCTTTGAGCGTCGCAGTCGCAGCGCCCAAGAGGACCTCCGCGTGCTCGCGTGTTCGGGCGTCCGCGATCCGCGATCGGAGCTTCGACACCCGGAGCACAGCCTCGTCGTAGGAGTTTTCCAGGGCTGAGGGTAGGCCGAACATGGTCCCCGACGCCTGCGCGTGGAAGTGGATCGCCTCCGTGGCGTTGAGGAGCTGCTCAGCGGCCTCTTGGAGCTCCAGGAGCTGCGCGCGTTGGAAGGCATCCCGGCCGAGGCGCCGGTCGTCACTGCGCTTCGCGCTGTCGAGGCCGGCCTCGCGCCGCCCGCGGATCAGCTCGGCTCCGATCGTCACCACGCCGGTGATGAGCCCGCCGATGAGTACCCCTAGGAAGGCGGCCGTTCCCGCGTCCACACCAAGACTCTAGCAGCGCGACCGTCACGCTGACGGGTTATCCGGGCTCCCGCCGCCGCGCCCGACTGCCTGACCCATGGTGAAGAGGGGCCACGAGGCTCAGGATAGGCGAGCATAACGTCGCCAGAAGGCGGCCCCTTCGGAACTGGTCTCGGGAGTATCCGTCGCGTTGATGCTTGGCTCGGTCGCCAACGAGGGCCGGGCGTGCACGCGGGTCTGGTGATTTGGCGCGCTGGCGGGCCGGCTCAGGCCCTACGGCCGCGAGCGCCAGGCGGAAGCCGCCCGACCGTCCCTAATCGCGTCGCGGGGCAGCGGTCACGCGGTCCAAGACAGGGTCCCCTTCGTCCCTTGGCAGTTCCTCCGGCTCCTGGTCGCGGAGCACCCGCTCGTGCTGCGTTCTCCACAGTCGGCGGAGGTCTCCGCGGAGCCCGTCGAGCCCGTCCTGGTCGACTACCGAAGTCGGCAGAATGCCCAGCTGGGCCTGCTCGGAGGCCCAGGTGTACCGCTCTAGGGTGTCCACGTCGGCAATCAGGCCCGTTCTCGCCGCCATAGGCGGGGCGAAGGTCAACGGCGCGGGCGGCCCTGCGGTCGCAGCTTTGATCTTGTCCAGGGAGTCCACGCAGTGGGTCAAGATGGCGTCGACAGCCTCGAGCCGGAACGCCCGAAGCCGCGCTAACCGGTCACGCTCTTCGTCTGCCAGGCGTATCTCACGACGTTCCTTCGCCCCGATCACGTGGTTGATCCATGCGCCGAAACCACCGCTGGCGACGGCAACGGCCCCCGTTGCGAGAATCTCGATTGCGTCCATGTCTTCAATTTCTCCTGTACTGACGTTGCGCGTCCCAGCTCCACGGCGAGTCTTGATCCCAAGAAGGCGCGCTTATTGGTCCGGGCAGGCCCCACAGCGGGCTCTCAGGACGACGCGGCGCCGACGTCTCACCGGCAATATCGCGCGTGGCTGGCATTTGGCCGCTAGGCTAGATCGATGTGGATTCGACGAGGCACGGTCCGCAGCTATCTTGAAGGTCTGCGCGACACCGCCGCGATGCCTGGCGCGACCGAGCACACGTACCGCGAGCCCCTCGTTCGTTTCCTCCATGCCGCAGCAAGGATCTCGGACTCGGCGAGGTCGGCGTTCATGGCGAGCTGCGGCTCGCAGACGTCGGCCAGCCGGACCTCCAGGTCGTCAACGCCGATGGGGCGGCGATCGGCTACGGCGAGACCAAGGTCCCGGGACCGCGAGCGACTTCGCCCAGGTCCTCGAGAGCGAGCAGGTCGCCCGCTACCGCGCGAGCATCGAGAACCTGCTCGTCACAGACTTCTTGCACTTCACGCTGTTCCGCCCCGAGGTCGGGCGGCTCGACGCGACTCTTGTCGAGACTCCTGGCCGCCTCGCTGCCGGCTCGTACGCGGTCTCGCAGCCGGCTTTGGCCGTTCTCAGCGATGTTCTGGCGTCCTTCTTCTCCGCCAGAGCTCCCGCCGCGACGAGCGCCGAGCAGCTCGCCGACGGGCTCGCCCGGCGCGCCACGCTCCTCCGAGACGCGATCCGCACGCTCCTCGCACCGGTGCGAAGGACGACCCGGCTCACGACGAAGGGGAGGCGCTACGCCGGCTCTGGGACTTCTACCGGCGAGCCTGATGTCGGACATGGAGCGCCGACGACTTCGCCGACACGTACGCGCAGACTCTTACCTACGCGCTCTTCCTCGCGCGGCTCGAGTCCGGGCCCGTTCGACGATCTCGACGCGCGCCTGGCGGGCGATCCCGGTGGACGTCCCGATCCTCCGCTCGGCCGTCGAGCCGCTCCGGGCAGCCGGCCGGTTGCCGGAGGCCGTCGGCGTCTGGCTGACAGACTCGCTGCACCTCCTGGCCGCTACGCCGAACGCGATCATCGCGGGCGATCGGTCATCCGAGTGCAGGCAAACCCGACCCGATCCTGTACTTCTACGAGCACTTCCTCGCTGCATACGACAGCGTCGAGCGGATCACGAAGGGCGTCTACTACACGCCGCGACCACTCGTGGACTACCTCGTCCGAGCCGTCAACGAGACGCTCAAGTCCACGTTCGGCAAGCCGCTCGGGCTCGCTGACAAGGACGTCCGGCTGCTCGATCCGGCGCTGGGCACCGGCACGTTCCTTCTGGCCGCGGCCCAGACGGCGGTCGACGAGGTCGCGACGGTCCTCGGCCCGGGCGCGGTCCGGACGGTGCTCGAGGACCAGGTGCTCCAACACTTCTTCGGTTTCGAGCTGCTGCCGGCGCCATACACGATCTCGCATCTCAAGCTGGCGCTCTTCGCTCGGGAGCACCATGTCGCGTTCCCCAAGAAGCGCGCCCAGGTGTACCTCACCAACACGCTTGGCGACCCGGTCGCGCGCGCCGACGACGGCGGCCTACTCGCGTTCTTCGTCCCAGGATTGATCGAGGAGGCGGCAGCTGCTGAGCGGGTCAAGAGCGACGAGAAGATCCTCGTTGTCTTGGGTAATCCTCCCTGGTCGGCCACGAGTCACAACAAGCAGCCGGAGATTGAGCGGCTGTTTGCGGCGTGGAAGACCATCGATGGGCGGCCTGGCAGTCCAACCGATCGGGGACGCTCGGATCGCCCTCAACGACGACTACCTGAAGTTCCTCCGTTGGGCGGTCTGGAAGGTCGTCGAGCAGCCGGAGGGCGCTCGCCACGGGATCGTCGCCTTCGTCACGAACCACGGCTTCATCAATGGTCGAATCCATCGGGGGGTCCGCAAGGCGCTCCTCGATGCGTTCGACGGTATCTGGGTCTTCAATCTCCAAGGAAACCAGCGGCTGTGGGTGAAGGGGGTCCAGGACGAGAAGGTATTCCCGGACGTCCAGCAGGGTGTCGCGTTGACGGTCCTGGTCCGGAAGGGATCCGAGCACGCCGGGCCCGCGACCGTTCACTACCGCGAGATGCGGGGGACGCGGGAGGCTAAGTACCGCGCTGCGGAGCAGCTCTTGCTCACGGACGAGGGCTGGACCAAGGTCGCGCCGGAGGCCCCCTACTGGTCATTTGCACCTAACGACGCCGACAGTCGTTACGACACGTGGCCGTCCGTGCCAGACATCTTCCCGACCTCAACTTCTGGAGTCCAATCGTCTCACGATGACCTCGTGTCGGATTTCACCCCAGGCCCGATCGCAGACCGGATGCGCCAGATCGAAGACCGCCGCATCCCCGATCAGGTCTTCGAAGAGCGGTTCAAGATTTCCCGGAACCCACGCTGGGTCTGGTCAGCCCACCGAGCCGCTTTCCGGGGATTCGACGAGACAAAGACAATCCCGTGGCTCTACCGACTCTTCGACCGACGGTACATCTACTGGGATCCGGTCTTCGTCGAGTGGCCGAGGCTCAAGGTCATGCGCCACCTGCTGCCGCGACCGTTCGGCTACGGCGGAGAGCATCGGCTTGCGCTCGTCGTACAGCGGGCGGGTCCAAAGCCGACTGACGCGCTCTGCACGGTCGCGCGGGGCATCGCCTGCGCGCACGTGACGAGCCAGTGGAACCACGTCTACCCGTTCCGCCTCGCCGACCCCGTCGAGGAGGGTCATCTGCCCTTCGGCAGCGACCAGTGGGCAGAGAACGTCAACACGGACTTCGCAGCAGCCCTGGAACGTTCGTACGGCCGTAGGCCGCGGTCGAGGACGTCGCGTGGTACGTGTTCGGGCTGCTGTCGGCGCCTTCCTACCGCCGAGCTTTCGCGGCGGCCCTCGCCATCGACCACCCCAGGGTTCCGTTCCCATCGGGAGTCGCCTCGTTCGACAGGATGGCCGAGCTCGGCCGGCGCCTTGGGGCGGCACGCCTCCTCGAATCCCCGGTGCATGACGACCTTCGCTTCGTCGGCGAAGGCTCAGGGGTCATCGAGCGGATCCGGCACGATCCCGACGTCGGGGCTGTATGGATCAACGTGTCGCAGCGGTTTACCGGCGTGCCGCTCGATGCCTGGACATGGGGCAAAGGGTTCCGGTCGCTGGAGCACTTCCTCACCGACCGGAAGGGCCGCCCGCTTGACGCCGACCAGGTCGCGATGTTCCAGGGTGCCGTCACCGCCGTCCGCGCATCGCTCGAGCTTGCGCCACAACTCGATGCAGCGTTGAGCGAAATCCTCGTCGAGACGTTGGCGCCAACATGGCATGCGGCGGCACCAACACGGTTGGGGCCTTGGCTCGATGGAGGTGAGCGCGAGTAGCGCCATCCCATCACGTTGTCCCAGAAGGAGCTCGTTTCGGGGCGGTTCAAGACGGCAGGTGACGGAGCACAGGATCGCGGGTCACAGTGCACTGACCTTTCCGAACACCGGACGGCAGCGACAGCATCCGACTAGCGCGTGAGCCGAAGTCCGGGGTTCCGAGACTCCCAACCGCAAAGCCTGACGTGGAGCCCGGTTGTGCGAAGCCAATCAGCTTCGTACGCGATTTCAAGGGCTGCTTCAAGCGTGTCGTGGCTCACCTTCGCGGCAGAGCGCGAGCCCAGGGCCCTCGTGAGCCCGAGCGATAGGACGGCGACCATATCGTGCCCGCAGCAGGCGACAGCGGGATCTGGATTGCGGTTCATGGCTTCCCGAATCTGGTCGGCGATCGAGTCCGCGTCTAGGTCGTGACGCATCGAGTGATTTAGGACCGTCCCAACCATCGCCGACACGTCGATCATGAGGTCCGAGCGGTTGATGAAGCGGGACAAGGTGAGGTCGTCGAAGTCGAGTCCCAACGCCTCCGTCGTCGAAAGCCACCTGAGGAGTCCCAGTGGGGTGGCTGTCTCGAACAGCGCTTGGCGAACCTTCATCTGCCGGGCGTCTTCGAAGGAAGTGATCTTGGCGAGTGATCCGAAGACATCGAGGATCTTCTCAAGTGCGGGCGACGTCAAAAGCATCACCTCGAGATCGTGCACGTCTGTATGCAGCACATTCGGGAGATCCTCGGGGCCGCCGGTCATACCAGCGAAGTCGGCGTCGACTACCCCAAGCACGCCGCCGATCCCGTCCGCCTCCAACAGGGCGATTGCACCGAGGACGTTGGCTCGGCCGAACCCAACCACGAAGTGGGCGTCCTCATGCAGGGATCGGCGGTAGACTCGGCTGTCGCGTGGACCCTCGGCGATAACGAACGGGCCCTGTACTTGTGTCCGCGCGAGCCGGATGGAGTTCGCGACGCTACTTGCCGTGACCAGCATGCACCTGGCTCGGTCCCCGGAGCTCGACCGTGACGTCCCACCGGTCCCCGATTATCTGTGGCGAATGGGTCGCGAGAATCACGTCGAAATCGCCGAGCCCGGCGACCTGCTGGAGATCTCGGAGAAATGCCTCTTGCCAGGCGACGTGAAGGGATAGCTCGGGCTCGTCGATGAGGATCAACGCCGGGCTAGCGACCTTGAAGAGGAGCTCGTACAAGAGAACCAACTCATGCTGCTCACCCGAGGACAATAGTGCCGGGGACAGCGGTTCCCCAGCTGGAGTCCTGAATGAGAAGCCGTAGTCGCTCCCGATCACCATCTCCTTGTACAGGAACCGAGCGTTGATGACCCTCTTGAGGAGCTCGGTCCTGGCCGCGAGATCGTCGAAGACACTGAGCTTGGTCTTTACGTCGTCAACCCAGACAGCTAACACCGGCTTCATCTCGTTCCGGATTTCTTGGGGTGCCTGGAAGTCCGTCTCCTGCTCCGCACCGAGCAGTCCGGCTTCTCGAAGTTCGGCTCGTCGCTTTTCAAGCGTGATGAGCTCGCCCCGCAACCCGGAGTCCGTGAGACCCGCTGGAGTCTCCCGACGAACGACCCGCGCTGGGAATGTTCGATCTAGCGATTGCGAGATTCGCGTACTCGGCCAGCTTGGCTTGGATTTGACCAGCCAGGTCGTTTGCGTATCCGACGACCGCGGACCTGGAGGCGGGACCGTCAGCTACTCGAGGCCTCC
>CAWHCW010000005.1:0-118623 GCA_963827965.1 uncultured Chloroflexia bacterium
CGCCGACGCGGACGCATGCCCTCACCGACACGCTCCTGCTCGTGAGCGTTGACCCGGAAGCGAAGACCGGCGTGATGGCCAGCCTTCCCCGCGACCTGGCCCGCTTCCCGCTGTGGGATGGCGGCACGTTCCAGGGCAAGATCAACAGCCTGCTCTCGTACGCCGGGCGAAACCCGAAGGAGTTTCCCGACGGGGCCACGACGTCCCTCGTCAAGGAGGTTGGCTACCTCGTCGGCGTCCCCGTGCACTACTACGCCGCGGTCAACCTGGAGGGCTTCGTCACCCTCATCGACCTGGTCGGCGGCGTGACGGTGGACAACGAGCGCCTCATCAACGACCCGGGCTACGGGGGCTGGACCGACGGCCGCAAGGTCGGCTTCTACCTGGCGGCCGGGAAGCAGCGCCTGGACGGCCTGGAGGCGCTCGCCTTCGTGCGCTCGCGCAAGGGAGCCGGTGACAACGACTTCACCCGGGCCCGCCGCCAGCAACAGCTGCTCCTGGCCCTCCAGAAGAAGATGACCGACCCGGCGATGCTGCCGAAGCTTCCCTCGATCCTGGCCGCCGCCGGCGACACGCTCAAGACGAACTTCCCGGCCTCGCGCCTGTCCGAGATGCTCGATCTCGGCCGCTCCATCGGGGACGACCAGATCCAGCGGATCGTGCTCGGCCCGCCCTACGCCACCAACCCCGGGAACGCCGGTTCCTACATCCTGGTCCCCGACATGAAGCTGTTCGCCACGGCGTCGATCCGCCTCTTCGGCGAGGACAGCCGCTACTTCGAGCCGAAGTCGGGCGCGGCAACACCTGCGCCATAGGGCCGAACCTGCGCCAGGGGGCCGATCTCGCCGCCGCGCGGGGCGATGCTCAGCGGCCCTGGAGCATGGCCGGGATGGTCCGCACGATGATCTTGAGGTCCAGCCAGAGCGACCAGCGGTCGATGTAGTCCAGGTCGATCCGGACCCAGCGGTCGAAGTCCTCGTCGCGCCGCGCGGAGACCTGCCAGAGGCCGGTCGCGCCCGGCTTCATCGCCAGCCGGCGGCGGTGCCAGAGGTCGTAGCCGACCACCTCGTCGGGCAGGGGGGGTCGCGGTCCCACCAGGCTCATCTCGCCGCGCACCACGTTCCAGAACTGGGGGACTTCGTCGAGGCTGACCCGGCGCAGGAATCGCCCGGTCCGCGTCACCCGGGGGTCGTCGGTGACCTTGAAGGCGTGTCCCTTGATCTCGTTCCGCTCCAGGAGCTCGTCGCGACGGACCTCCGCGTCGGGGACCATCGTCCGGAACTTGAGGACCTGGAACGGCCGTCCACGGAGGCCGACGCGGACCTGGCGGAAGAAGATCGGTCCGCGCCCGTCCAGCCGGATCGCGATCGCCGCGACGACGATGAGCGGCGAGAAGAGGACGAGCCCGGCGACCCCGCCCACCAGGTCCATGAGCCGCTTGGCGATGAACCCCAGGGTCCGGTCCGGGCCGTAGACGAGGGACTGGAGGCGGATCCCCTCGAAGTCCTCCAGGCGTCCGCCCGGGATGGCCGTCGCCCCGTCCACGAGGGGGACGCGGACCACGAGACCCTCCTCCTCGCAGAGGCGGGCGACCGGCTCCGCGAAGGCCCCGTGCTCCGGCGGGAGGCAGATCGCCACCTCGTCCACGACCGTGGAGCGGAGGACCGTCTCGATCTCGTCGATCCGGCCCAGGGTCCCGGCGGGGGCGGCGGCGCGGAGCTGGCGCGGGCGCGTCGGCGGCGGCGGGGCGGTCGCCCGGGCGCGGGTCATCCGGCCCGGGGTCCGCGAGGAAGCCCGCCACCCGCAGGCCAAGGTAGGCGTGACGTTCCAGCCGGCGGGCGAAGTCGTGGGCGGCCGCGCCGTCGCCCACGATCAGCACGTGCCGCGTGTTCCGTCCGCGCTCGCGGGCCCGGGCGAGAAGGAGCCGCAGGAGGCCCCGCGAGGCGACCGCGACAACCGCGTGGGCGCCGAACAGGGCGAGCAGGAAGAGACGGCTGACGTCCGGCAGCTTGGCCGCGAAGAGGAAGGCGAAGGTCAGGAAGGCCATGAGGAGAATCGCCCGCAGGAGGTCGGACCACTCGGTGCGCCACGACCAGCGGGCGCGCAGCCGGTAGAGGCCCAGGAGCCAGAGGATGGCGACCCACCCGGCACCATAGGTCCCGGCCAGGAACCAGGGGTCCGCTGCCGCCGCGTGCCAGGCCTCGTGCCACGCGGGCCCATACCGGACGACGCTGACGCCGATGAAGACGGCGATCGCCGCCAGCAGATCCACCGCCGCGAGGCTCGAGCCGGAGTGCCGTCGCGTGCCGCCGGATCATCCGCAGCGCCTCCCACCGGATCGCCCGCGCTCCTGGAACGTCCGCGCGGGCCGCCGTGCCGTCTCCCGACTGGCTCCCCATGGTAGCGCCGCGGCGCAATGGCGTCCGGCCCGATGCGGCGCGGTGTGCTACGGTCGCCGGAGATGAGTGACCTCCGCACCACGTGGCGCGCCATGCGGCCTGCCAGCCGCGCCCTCGCCGTCGGCGGCCTCCTCGTCGCCGTCGTCGCGGTGGGCGGGCTCGGCCTCGTCCTTGCCGGCGGTCTCGGCGGGCCCGCAGCGACGCCGGTGGCCGGCGAGTCCGACGAGCCGGAGCCGACGCCCCAGAGCTTCGCGCCGGGCGAGACCCCGCCCCCGTTGCCGCCGACGCCGAGCCCCGCCGCGTCCCTGGTTCCCGAGCCTTCGGCCACGCCGGCACCGGCCGGCGCGGACCCCGTCCTCGGCACCGACGGCCGTTTCACCGTCCTCCTCCTCGGCTCGGACTATCGGCCCGCCCACCCGGGGAACCGGACCGACGCGATCATGGTGGTCTCCATGGACCCCCTGTCCGGGAAGTCGGCGGCCTTCTCCATCCCCCGCGACACCCTCAACTTCCCCCTGCCGTCCGGCGGCGTCTTCGGCAACAAGGTGAACGGCCTCTACCAGCATTTCCTCTCCACGACGAGCAACGGGAACAACGCGATGAAGCGGGCGATCGCGAAGGCCTTCGACATCGAGCTGGACGGCTTCGTCTTCATCGGCTTCGAGGGCGTTCGCCGGATGGTCGACGCGGTGGGCGGCGTCACCGTCGTCCTCGAGAAGGCGTACTACGACCCCTACTACTGGGTGAACTCGAAGACGCAGGGCTGGGGCCTCCCGGCCGGGCGGAACAAGCTCAACGGCAGGACCGCCCTCATCTTCGCCCGCAGCCGCAAGGGCGACAACGATTTCGGCCGGGCTCGCCGCCAGCAGCTCCTCGTCATGGCCGCCCTCGACAAGGTCCGCGCCAGGGGTCTTGCCGTCCTGCCGAAGCTCCTCGCGATCGCGAGGGACACCGTCCGGACGGACCTGCCGTCGGCCAGGGTCGCGGAGATCTTCGAGGTGGTCACGCGGGCCAACCTCGACAAGGCGCAGCGGGTCGTCTTCGGCCCGCGGAGCTACACCTTCGAGCTGGGTGGCTCGGCCTTCTCCCTCGACCTGGACATCTGCCGCGCCTGGATCGCCAAGAACTTCCCGCCGATCCAGAAGGGGGCCACCTGGCCGCCCGCCGCCACGCCCGCGCCGACGGCCACGCCCGCGCCGTAGCCCGGGCTCCGGGGCGTCGTCGTCCCGGAGACGCGGGGGCAGCCGGCCGGACCGGCGGCCACGAACCGCTCGGTGATCGACCCTTCCGCGTTCGGCGCCGCGACGCGGGCGCGGCAGGCCCCCGGGCCCAGGAGCGCTGCGACCGCCTCCAGCTCCTCCGCGGCGCCCGTCACGAACGGCGCCGCCGCGAGCAGCCGAGCCGGCGCCTCCGGGTCGCCGCCCGCGTAGGCCAGCGCTCCCGCCGCCGAGGCTCGCAGGGGCGCCGTCACGGCCCCGGCCGCGGCGGCCGCCGCGTCCACCGGTGAAGACGACCGCGGTCTCCCGGGAGCCGTCGATGGTCACCGCGGCGGTGAGCCCCAGGGCCGCGGCCGCGTCGCGGTCGCCGTCGGGGAGGAGCTCGACCGGGGCCAGCGGATGGGGCCGGGCAACGACCAGGAAGCCTGTCCGCGGATCGCCGAGGAGGGAGCCGACGGCACTCCGGGAGTACCCGAAGAGCTGCGCGTCGCGAACCCCCAGCCAGAGGTAGTCGGCGGCGTCGGCGCCGGGCGGTACGCGGACCGGGTCGAACGTGCGCACGGCGACGCCCGTCGGCAGCAGCCCCACCGCCGTCACCTCGCGGAGGCGGAACGTGGCGGCGACCTGGCTTCCGGGGGTCGCGCGCTCCGCAAGCCAGGCGGCGAGCCGGGCCGGGACCGGGCTCGGCGACGGCTGGGCGACGGCGTTCTGGCCCGCGACGACCAGGGCGGCCGCGGCGCCGGCCGCGACGATGGCCGCCAGCCTGCGCCGGCGCTCTCCCGAGCCGGCCGCGATCCGTGCTGCCAGGATCCCGCCGGCGACACCGATGGCCGCGATCGTCAGGATCGCCGGCACCACCAGGTTGCGCACGCTGAGGCCGTTCGCCACCGCGTAGGCGGCGGGAGGCAGGACCAGGAGGCCTGCCGCGACCAGGGGCCGGAGGCGCCGCTCCCGCACCGCACCACCTGCCGTGACCACCCATCCGATCGCGCCGAGTGCGACCAGGACCACGCCCAGCAGGTCCGCCTGCATCTCGCTGCCCACCTGGCGGCTCTCGATCATCGCGAGGCCGTTGGCCGGGAAGACGACGCCGGCGCGGACCCACACGACCAGCCACCACCAGGCCGCGGCACCCGCGATCCCGAGCCAGAACGCCGCCGCCCGTCGCGCCAGCACCGCCGCTGCCTCGCGCCCGATCCAGGCCACGGGGAGGAGCGCCAGCAGGATGACCGACTCCTTGACCAGGATCGTGAGGCCCAGGAGGAGGCCTGCCGCGAGCCACCGCGTCGCCGTCCGCGCGTCGAGCAGCAGGAGCAGGACGCCGACGACGCCGGCGGCCTGCGGAAGGTCGATCCGGAGGGTGGGCAGGACGTTCCAGGCCAGGGCCGTGGCCGCCGCGGCGACGGCTGCCCCGACGCCGCCCGGCGGACCCCCGAGCCGCGTCGCGAGGGCGATCGCCCCGACGAGCGCCGCGAGGCCCAGGCCCCACGCCACCAGGTGAGCGCCCCCGAACGGGTCGCCGCTCCCGAGACGCGACCCCAGCGCGAGGGCGAGCGGGTAGGCCGGGGCGCGAACGAGGTACGGCTGCCCCTCCGGCGTGACGGCGCCCAGCCCGTCGAGGAGGCGCAGGCCCACGTAGAGGTAGCGGGCGTCGTCGGGGGCCGCGGGCGCCCAGCCCCAGGCGGCGATCCGGAGCGCGGCGAGCGCCACGAGGGCGACGGCAAGGCCTGCCGGGACCAGCCACCGCGGGCGCGAGCCGGCGGCGGATGCCGCGGGCCCGGCCGGGCTCAGGCGCGCCATCTGAGGACCTGTCGCAGGTCGGCGGCCAGGCCGGCCGGCGGCCCCGCGAGGAGGCGCCAGGCGAGCAGGAGGACCACGAGCACCGCGGCGCCGTTCAGGCCGAGCGCGTGGGTGCGGGCGAGGACGACCACGGCCAGCGCGCCCGCGACGAGGTCGGCCCCCCCGTCCCGTCGCCGGGACAGGAGTGCGCCGAGCCGCTCCAGGACGACGCCGAGGAGCGCGAAGAGGGCCAGGCCCGCCGCCCCGAAGTTGGCCCACGCCTCGCCGATCAGGCCCGGCGCGGCATAGCCCACGGTCGCCGGATCCTGGTCGGGGAAGATCCGGGGGTAGATCCAGTAGCCGAGATTGGGCACGTCGTCGCGCCCCACCAGCGGTCCCAGCCGCCGCAGCCACGTCAGGCCCGCGAAGTGCGGCGTCTCGGCGGGGATGACCTCCACCAGCGCGTCCAGGGTTCGGGGCTGGATGAGGAGCACCCGCGAGATCGTCCGCTCGACCGCGAAGACGAGCTCACGGCCCGTCGAGAGCTCCGGGGCCCGGATCACCTGGACGGCGCCGAACGCGAGCACGGCGGCCAGCCCCAGGATCGCGACGGCCCGCGCCGGGATCCGGCGGCCTGCCAGGAGCCAGGCGACCGCGAGGGCGGCCGCCAGCTCGGCGGCCAGGTAGCGGCTGGCCAACAGGAGGGTGAAGGCGACGGCGAGCCCGATCCCCGCGGTGGCGGCGGCCACGCGGCGCCGTGTCGGCCGTCGCGCGGCGGCCAGCAGGGCCACGATCGCGGCGGCCGGCAGCGCGATCCGCAGCGGCTGGACGAGGAGGCCCGCGAGCTCGGTCCGGGCGCCCGTCGGGTCGTCCGCCAGGAGGGGCAGACCGCTGGCCAGCAGCCACGGGGCGACCGCCGCCAGCGCCAGCGCCAGGAGGGCGGCGACGACGGCCGGGCGGACGGGGGCCGGGTCCGCGGATCCGGCCGTGACCGCCGGCCGACGCTCTGCGGTCCCCGCGCCGCGCCGCCCGGCCAGGCGGTCCGAGATCGCCACCCCCAGGCCCGTCGCGAGGGCGGCGCCCGCCACGTACCACGCCGTCGCTGGATCCAGCGCGTCCGCGACCACCAGCGCCGCCGAGCCCACCCCGAAGAAGACGGCATGCAGGACGAGCCACGCGAGGGCGGGGTGGGCGAGGCGCAGCCGGGAGTGCCGCACGGCCGGCACGACGAGCAGCGCGCTCACCGCGAGGGCGACCGGCAGCGCCGAGGCAGCCAGGAGCGCGGCCGGGTTCACGGGTGGGTCCCGCCCGGCGTCTCGGCCTGCCCGTCGGCCATCTCGGCACGCGCCGCCGACATCGCCGCGCTGGCCCCGCCGGCGGGGAGCCGGGCGCTGAGCCAGCCGTACGAGGCGGCTCCCAGGAGGCCCAGCGGCAGCGTGGCGACGAGGCGGTTGCCGAAGGCGATCGCGGCCGCCGCCGGGGCCGGGACGCCCAGCGAGCCCAGGAGCGCCGCGAGCACCAGGTCGGTGGCCCCCAGGCCGAAGGGCAGGAGCGAGAGGACGCCGGCGATCACCGCCAGGCCCAGGGCGCCCCATCCCGACACCGGGTCGATCGCGATCCCCACCGATGCCGCGACCAGCCAGAGCTGCGCGGCGTAGACGGCGAAGACCAGGCCGCTGGTCCCCGCGAAGACGGCGAGGTGGCGCGGGTTGGTGAGCAGCCCGGCGATCGTCCCGTCCATCCGCACCAGCGCCGCGCCCGCGCGCTCCCAGCGGGCGGCACCCAGGAGGCCACCCAGCGGCAGGCGG
Organism: uncultured Chloroflexia bacterium; assembly: GCA_963827965.1. Classification (GTDB taxonomy): domain Bacteria; phylum Chloroflexota; class Limnocylindria; order Limnocylindrales; family CSP1-4; genus CTSoil-043. The sequence continues at coordinate 7,204 of CAWHCW010000005.1, forward strand.
GCCGCCAGGGCGGCGGGGCGCAGCCCGGCCCGGTAGACGAGGCCCGGGAGGACCACCAGGAGCGCCAGCAGGGCCAGCACCAGCGGGCCCGGGAGGGCCAGGAGGTGACCGCTCCAGACGATCGCGGCGCTCGCGCCCAGGTAGCCGATGGCCACGACCCGCTCGATGACGATCACGGCGGCTCCGGTCGCATACGGCACGCCGTGATGGGCGCGCAGCATCCACGCCCGGATCACCTCGCCCGCCGACCCCGGGGTCAGGTTGTTGATCGTGTTCGCGAAGGCGGTCATGGGGAGGAGCGGCGCGACGGCGACGGGGTGGCCGGCGGCGGCGAGCAGGTCGGCCGAGCGGACGGCCCACAGGACGGCGATGGCGCCGTTGAGGAGGACCGCGACGACCAGCGGCAGGGGGTCCGGCGTTCCCAGGATCGAGCCGGCGTCCCAGACTCGGGAGCGCCAGGCGACGATGGCCAGGAGCGCCAGCGAGATGGGGAGCCAGACGATCGGCCGGCGAAGCCAGCGGGTCACGGCGCCCGCTCCAGCACGACCGCCTCGCCGGACTCGGCCGCGATCCTCCAGCCGGCCGGCGGTTCGCTCCGCGGGACCCAGCCCATGACCGCCTGGAGGCGCGTCGCGTCGACGGCCTGCAGGGCGATCCGCTCCCCCGGCTCGAGGTCGACCTCCAGGCTGCCGCGGCGCCAGTCCACGTCGGCCGCCGCGATGGAGATCTCGCCGAGGGGCCGGCCCGGACCATCGCCGGTCGCAGGGAGGGCGACGACCGCCACCCGGGTCGTCTCCAGCACGGCGCCGCCGGCGCGGCCCACCCGGACCGCGAGCCTCAGCGCGCCACGCGGACCCGCCGGCAGCACGAGGCGGCCGCCGGGAGCGAGGTCCACCGCGTCCCAGCCGTTGCCCTCCGCGATGGCGGCCCCCGGGGCAGCCGTGGGATCGGCGGCGACGACGGCGGCCGCGGCCAGGCTCAGCAGCGCCCACCGCTCGCCGTCCCGCGGGATCACGATCCGCGTTGCCTCGAACCGCGCGGCGACCCCGGCCAGGGCGGCCGCGTCGCCCGACCAGGCGGTCACGAGGGCGGCGCGCCGTTCCGCCTGCGAGGCGGCGGTGAAGCGGGCGGGATCGAAGGCGAGCTTCGCGTAGCCGGGCGGCACGAGGCCGACGACCGGCAGGCCCGTCTCGAACCAGACGCGGGCCGACCAGTCCTCCGGGGCGAGGACCGTCGCCCGCGGGCCGTCGCGGCCCAGGAGGGCGTCGAAATGGGGGACGCGATCCGCCGCGCGGTCCAGCATCGCCCACGCGTCGGTCGTCCACGTGCGGGCCACGAGGAGCGCGGTCGCGGTCGTGGCCGGGACGGCGGCGGCGAGCACGATCGCCACCGCCGCCGGGACCACCCAGCGCGGCCGTCGCGCCGCCAGCAGGTGCTCCGCGCCGGTTGCCAGGCCGATCGCGGCCAGGATCGCCAGCGGCTGGGATGCGATGAGCCAGAGCCGCTGCGGCCGGAGGGCGTCCTCCAGCGGCCACGACGGGTCGTAGAGGACGCCGAGGGCGAACGGCAGGGCCCACCAGGCCGCCAGGAGGACGCCGCCCTCGGCCAGGCTCGGTCGCCAGGGCCCGGGGGCGCCCAGGGGACGCGGGCCGTCCGGGCGCCGCAGGAAGAGGAGGCCCGCGCCGGCGCCCAGGAGGCCGAGGGGGAGGAGGAGCCCGAACTGGCGCGGGTAGGCCCAGAAGCCGAAGCGGGCGGGCTCCAGCTGGTCGGAGGACTCCAGGACGACGCCCCCGCTGCGCCGGATCGTCTCGACGGTCTCCACGAGCCACGGCGTGACGAGGAGGAGGGCGACGCCGCCGGCGACGAGAAGGGCGGCGAGGGCCCGCCCGCGGCGTCGCGGATCGCGGGCCGCGACCAGCAGGGCCGTCGCGCCGAAGGCGACGGGGATCGGCAGGAGGAGCTGGACCTGGACCAGGGCGGCCGTCCCCAGGAGCACCCCCGCGACCGCCGCCCAGGCGAGCCACCCACGGGCGCGGGTGGGCCCGGGTGGGGCGGGCTCCAGGGCCCGCACGAACGCGTACGCGGCGAACGGCAGGAGCGCGAAGACGAGGTCCCGCGGGTAGGCCGTGTAGGCCGCCTGGCCGCCCAGGAAGAGGCTGTTGACCCACTGGCGGCCGTCGTTCAGGTCGTAGGCGCCGCCGAAGACGGTGAGGACGGCCGCGAGCACCGCCACCCACGGGCGGCCCGTCAGGCGTCGCGCCAGGAGGAAGGTCCCCACGGGCAGGGCGGGCAGGAGGGCCAGGTGGAGGACCGCCGCGGCGGTGCCGGGCGAGGCGCCCAGCCCCGCCATGAGGCCGGCGAGGAGGACGTGGTAGCCCGGCGGATAGTAGGCCGGGAGGCCGGCGTACGCGCCCTGGAGCGGCAGGCCGTCGCGCAGGAGGCCGAGGGCGAGGGCGCCGTGGTAGAGGAGGTCGCCGCCGGGGTACGCGGGGGCGAGGACGCGGAACCCGTGGACCACCGCCGAGAGGGCGATCAGGGCGAGGAGGCCGGCCATGGGCCCGGTCGGGAATGCCCGGTGCCGTACACTCGGCCGTGGCCGTTCGCCGGGCGGCGACGCCGCCCCGTCCCGGCCCGCGCTCGCCGTCATCAGATCCACCGGAGGCTCGCCATCCTGCCGTCGGACTCGCTCGCCACCGGGGTCCAGCTCCTCGCGGCCGCGCTCGTCCTGGCCCTCCTCTTCGTCCTGCCGGGCCTCGCCTGGGGGCCCGTGCTCGCGCCCGGATCGGGGTCGCCGATCGTGACCGTGGGGCGGGCGGCCGGCGCCAGTCTACTGGTGGCTGCTCCGGCCTGCACCCTCCTCGCCGCCCTCGGCGCGCTCTCCCCGCTGCCGGTGATCGCCACGCTGGCGGCCCTGGTGGCCGCCCCGTACCTGCTCCCCGGGCGCCGTCGCGCGGCCGCGCGCTCCCTGGGGGCCGCGATCCGGGGCGTCCGGAGCCGGCGGCGGGCGACCGCCCTGGGGATCACGGCCGCCAGCGCCGTCGTCGCCGTCGTGCTCGTCGTGCTTCCTTCGCGGGCGGCCGTCGGCGACGCGCTGCTGCCCTTCAGCTCGACCGTCTGGTACTACGCCAACCTGGCCCGCGAGACCGCGGTCGCCGGGGGCTTCCCGCAGGCGCTCCCGGAGTGGGGGACCCTGCGGCCGTTCCAGGCGGACTACCTCCCCGTGACGGCCCACACGGCGGCCGCCTTCGCCCTCCTCCCGGACCTGGACCTGCGGGTCGTCCTGGAGGGGTACCGTCTCGCCGTGCTGGGCGCGGCGGCGGCGGTGGCGGCCCTGCTCCTGCGCCGCTTCGTCTCGACCTGGCCCGCCGCCCTCGGGGCGTGCCTGCTGCTGGCGACCGTCCGCCTCGAGGGCAAGTTCCTCGCCTACCGCCCCGAGACGTGGGCGCTCGTGCCCGCTCTCTTCACCCTCTGGCTGGCGGATCGCGCCATGGTCGAGCGGTCGCGCCGGCTCGCCGTCGTCGCCCTGGCCGGCGCCGCCGTCACGTGGCTGGCCCACGCCGAGGTCTTCCTCCTCCTGGGCCCGGGGCTCGCCGGCCTGGCGGCGGGGCGGCTCTTCGTGGGGCGCGGCCGCCTGGGCCTGCGGGTCCCGTCTCGGGCGGCGGTGGGGCGCGTGGGCGGGGTCGCCGCGCTCGTCTTCGGCGGCGGCCTCGTGGCCGGCTCCGCCGTCGCGTTCGGCCTGACCGGGGAGCTCCGCGTCCTTGGCTACGTGTCCCGCGAGCGCGTCGAGGCGCCGGCGCCGGCCCCGCCCCCGGCCGACGAGGTTCCGCCGGGGTGGACGTTCACGGACGATCCCACGTGGGACTTCTACGTCGCCGCTGCGGCCCCGGGCCAGCTCGGCACCGAGCCGCCCAGCCGGTTCCTGGACTCGCGGCTGTTGCCGCGCTCCATCCTGCTCGTGTGGCCCGGGCTGGACGGCCGCGCGCCGGTCCAGCTCCTGGTGCTCCTCGCGCTCGTCGGGGCCCCGTCGTCGCCTGGCCCCTCCTGGACCGTCGGCGGAGGCGAGCCGTCCTCGCTGCTTCTCGTGTTCGGCGCTGGTCTCGCCGCGGGGTCCTGGCTCCTCTACGCCATCTCGAACACCTACGTCCCGATGCGGACCGGTCCGCGCCGCCTCATGCCCTACGAGCTGGTGGTCCCGGTCATCGCCGCGGTGGTGCTCCTGTGGGCAACGGCGCGACTGCTGTGGCCGGGCTGGCGGGCCCTGCTGCCGGCCCGGGCCGCCGGAGTCGCCTCGGGCGCCGCCCTGCTCGTGCTGGCGGCCGCCATGATCGCGCCCGCGCCGGGCCCGACGGTCGACGACGACCGGGAGCCCGGCCTGAGCGCCGCCGGCTACGAGGCCTATCGCTGGATCGACGCCTCCCTGCCGGCGGATGCGCGGATCCTTGCCAACGCCTACACGGACGGCTCCGTGGCCGCCCTGGCGCGGCGAACCGGCATCGTGGACGGGCGGGCCGTCTACCTCGAGGACGCCACCTTCCTCGGGGAGTCGACGAACCTCGTCCTGGGTGCGCGGGCCCTCTTCCTGGACCCGGACGGCAGCGGCGCGGCGCGCTATCTCGCCCGCGAGGCCGTCACCCACCTCCTGGTCGCCGGCGAGGCGGCGGGAGCCGACCTGGGCGGCTACCTGCCCGTTCTCGACCGACCGGGCGGCCCTCGCGCGCAGCGACCGGTACACTCTCCTCCGGTCCTTCGACGGTGGTCGGCTTCTCCTCTACGCCGTCCGTCCGCTGCCCGGGCCCGGAGGATAGCCCTCGGTGCCTACCATCTTCGACATCAGCCTCCTGCGGATCGCGGGGCTCCTCCTCGGCGTCCTGCTGGCCGGCGGCGGCATCCGCCGGATGGCCCGGTCCGGCAGCGGGAGCCGGGTGCCGGGGGCCGTCAGGGTGGTCGCCGGGCTGGGCCTCGTCGTCGTCGCCGTCTTCCCGGACCTGGTGCGCCCCCTCCAGGACGTCCTGGGCCTGGAGGGCGAGCCTCTCGGGCGCCTGATCACGGTGCTGATCGTCGCCGTCGCCGCTGGGCTTCCTGCTCATCCTCTACGCCCTCGGCCGGGCCGAGCGCGCCTACCAGCGAGTCGGGCGCCTCGTCCGCTCCCTGGCCGCGGCCCAGGTGGCCGCTCCCACCCTCGCCGGCGAGCGCTGGGGCGGGGTCCTGGTGTGCGTCCCGGCCTACAACGAGGCGGAGAGCCTCGCCGCCGTCCTGGCCGAGGTCCCCTCCGAGACGGGCGGGCAGCCGGTCCACGTCCTCGTCGTCGACGACGGTTCGCGGGACGGGACCGCGGACGTCGCGCGGGCGGCCGGCGCTCACGTGGTGAGCCACCCCGTGAACAGCGGCCAGGGCGCCGCCCTCCAGACGGGCTACCTGGTCGCGGAGCGGGTGGGTGCCGACGTCGTCGTCACGATGGACGCCGACGGCCAGCACGACCCGGCCCAGCTGCCCGCGCTCGTCGGCGCCCATCCTCGAGGACCGGGCCGACTTCGTGGTCGGGCAGCCGGCGCCTCGGCGACTACGAGTCCGACTCGGTCGCCCGGAACGCCGGCATCACGGTCTACACGCGGCTCCTCAACGTGCTGGGCGGGACCGACGTCTCCGACGTTGCCAACGGCTACCGGGCGATCCGGGCCTCCATGCTCCCCGCGCTCGCCTTCACCGAGGACCAGTTCCACAACCCGGAGCTCCTCCTCGGCGCGGCACGGGCCGGCTTCCGGGTCGTCGAGGTCCCGGTGACGATCCGCCGCCGAACGGCCGGCGCGAGCAAGAAGGGCGGCAGCCTGCGGTACGGCGCCGGCTTCCTGCGGGTCATGCTCAAGACGTGGCTGCGGTAGGGCCGGCGCCCGGCGCCGGCGCGGCGCGGCCGGCCGCCAGCACGGGCGGGGTTGCCTCGCCCGGGGCCCTCGACCTCTACCGCGGGCTGGCCTCCTCGACCCAGGAGATCCTGGCCCGACGCCGCGTGTCGATCGCCCTGGAGGTGGGCCTGCTCGTCGCCTGGCTCGCGATCCGGTCGACCACGCCGGCGGACGGTCCGCTCTACCTCGCCTGGGCCGTGGTGGTGGGCGTGCTGACCCTCGTGCGCCCGGCCTCCGGCCTCGTGATCCTGGCGGCCATCGCCCCCTTCGACGAGCCATACACGGTCTCCCGGGTGCTCGGGCTCAAGCACGTCCTGGTGGCCGTGCTGGCGGCGAGCGTGGCGATCCGGATGGCGGCCAGGCCCCGCTCGCTCCCGGCCTCCTGGGCCCTCCTGGGTGCGGGCGGCATCGCCCTCGGGACCCTGGCGGGCGTCCTGCTGACGTACCGCCGCTACGACGCCGAGTTCGCGGCCGACTCGGCGGAGCTCTGGCTGGCCGGCGTCGGCGGGGGGATGCTGATCCTCATCGCGGCCGCGTGGATCGCCCGCGAGGGCGACCTGCGACCGCTGCTGGCCGCGACGGCCGCCGGCGTCGTCGGCGCGGCGGTGAGCCTCGCCGACTACCTCGCGCCGGGGTCCATCTCCGGCGGCCCGCTGGAGTGGATGGTCCATGCCAAGGACTTCGGGCTCCGGATCAGCGGCGTGATTCCCTCGCCGAACGGGCTGGCGGCGCTCCTCCTGCCCCCGGCGATGCTCCTCGCGGCGGCGGTCCTCTTCGTCCCCCGCTGGCGCCTCCGCGCGCTCGCCCTGGCGGGCCTCGTTCCGATCGTCCCGGCCCTCTACTTCACCTACAGCCGGACGGCCTTCCTGGCCGTCTTCGGGTTCGCGGTCATCGCCGCGTGGCGGGTCCGGCGCTGGCTCGGCGTCCTCGTCCTGGCGGCGGGGCTCGTCGTGGGGTCGCTCGCGCTCCCGGCATACCTGGAGCTGCGCGCCGGAGCGTCACCGAGGGCGGCGTGACCCCGGGGACCGTCCTCGTCGCCTCGGACGAGCTGCGCTTCACGGCCTGGGGCGCCGCGATCGGCATGTGGAGGGACGAGCCGCTCACCGGTTGGGGGTTCCGCAGCTACAAGCTGGTCGGCGACGTCTACGGCGACGCGGTCCTCAACTCCCCGCACAACGAGTGGCTCCGCCTCTTCGCCGAGGAGGGGATCCCTGGTGGGGCTCGTGGGACTGGGCTTCATCCTCGCGGCCCTCGGCCGCTTGGCCCGCGTGCCGGGCTGGCTGGGCGCCGGGACCATGGCCGGCTTCCTCGCCTACGTGATCGCCGCCTCGTTCAACAACCCGTTCCTCTTCATCCAGGTCTCGCTCGTGGCGTTCACGATCGCCGGCACGGGCCTGGCGTGGAGCCGAAGGTGGCCGGGCGGGGTCGCGGAGCCCGCGACGGCCGAGGACCCGGGCGGCCGCGGAGCCCGCGACGGCCGAGGACCCGGGCACGGCCGGGGAGCCCGCCCCGGTCGCCGGACCCGCGTCGCCCGCCTAGCGACCGGCTTGCCCGCCCCCCGAGGCCTCCCACTCGGTGCGCCGCCACGTCTCGATGCGGCGCCGGCGCACGACGTTGAGCCAGGCCACGGCGAACGCGACGTTCACCACGGTGAAGGCCCGGGCGAACGCGATGGCCCGGGGCGGCGTGCGGCCCACCCGCAGCATCACGTGGGCCAGGGCCGCGGCGGCAAGGCCCGCGACGGCGAGCGCGGGCACGATCCAGCCGGGCGTCCAGCCGCCCAGGCCGAGGCCCCCGGAGGCCACCACGGCCACCGCCAGCAGGAGCGGCGTCGCCCAGCGGAGCAGCTTGTGCGACCAGATGGCGAGCGCCGCCGAGGGCCGCCGCCAGGGCGCCAGGTGGCCGGCCATGGAGAGGTTCGCCCGGATTCCGCGGGTAGCCGTGCGGGACCGGTTCCGGAACTGCTCGCGGAGGCCGCTGATGGGCCGATCGGTCCCGACGGCGGCGGGGACGTAGACCACGAGGCCGCCCTGCTCGCGGACGTAGAGCGGGAGGAGATGGTCCATCGAGGCGTTCGCCGGTACCGGGCGGTACGCCGATCGGCGAACGGCGAGGAAGGCCCCGGTCACGGCCGTCAGCCAGCCGGCTCGGCTCTCCAGGCCGCGGACGCGGCGCTCGTAGCGCCAGTAGAGGCCCTCGTTGCGGGACGTGGCGGTCGCCCGCTCGTCGCGCCACTCCAGGCGGCCGGTCGCCGCGCCGACGCGCGAGTCGGCGAACGGCTCGCAGAGGCGGGCGAGGGCTCCCGGGGCGTAGCGCGTCTCGGCGTCGGTGAGGACCACGATGTCGCCGCGGGCGGCGGCGAAGAGGGCGTGCTGGGTCGGCGTCTGGCCGGCGCGGGGGAGCGCGAGGAGGCGGACGCGCGGCTCGGCCCTGGCGATCGCCTCGACGACGGCGTCCGTCCCGTCGGTCGAGCCGTCGCTGCCGACGAGGATCTCGGCGATCGGGCTCGCAGGCCCGTCCTGGGCCAGGGCGTCGGCGATCCGGGAGGCGATCTCCCCGGCCTCGTCGTGGACCGCGACGGCGACGGTGATGGAATGGGCGTCCGGTCCCGTCGCGAGGTGGACGGGCCGGAGGCGTGCCACCAGGGCGACGACGGCCGGGTAGCCGGCGTAGACCCACAGGAGAAGCAGCGTGGCGGTGACGAAGGCCGCGGCGAGGACGGGCACGGCGGAAGGGTAGCCGCCCGCGCGGCTCCGCGTCTGGCCGATGGCGTCCGGGAACAGCCCGGGCCTGGGCCCGCCGCGTCGAGTGCGGCTTCGGGCCGAATGGACCGCGCAGCGGGAGGGCCGGCCGGGGTAGAGTCTGCGGCGGTGCCCGCCGCGGCAGCGGGGCAGTGGAGGAAGACATGGACGACGAGCGCGAGGGCGCCGCGATCGGCGCCGCGGACGCCGTGGACGATGCGGCTGCGGACGCCGCCGACGGCGACGAGCCGATCGAGGTCGCGGGCGGCGTCGCCGCCGCGGGGCGTCGGCTGATCTCCGAGGACTGGGCGGCCACCATCCTGGGCCTGGTCCTCCTCGCCCTGGTGCTGGCCGGGATCATCGGCAAGGGGATGGTGCCCTGATGGCCACCATGGAGCCCCCGCTCGCGCGGTCCGTCGCCCGGCCCGTCGCGCCCATCCTGTGGTCGGGCGCGGGCCTGCTGGTCATCCTGGCCCTCGCCGCCCTGACGCGCTTCCTGGAGCTCAACGTCCCCGTCTGGCTCAAGGACACCGAGTACGCCGCTGTCGCCAGGGCGATCGAGTTCCCCATCTACGCCATCCTGCTGGGCCTGGCCGCGAATGCCGTGCTCCACCTCGCTGGCCTCCGCGAGCGGATGCGCGCCGCCTTCCGGACGGAGTTCTTCATCAAGACCGGCCTCGTCCTCCTGGGCGCCTCGATCAACCTCAACCTCATCGTCAAGGCGGCCGGCCCGTCCATCCTCCAGGCGGTCCTCCTGATCTCGACGATCTTCCTCTTCGCCTGGTGGCTGGGCGGCCTCTTCGGACTCGACGCCCGTCTCCGGGCGCTCCTCTCCGCGGCGGTCTCCATCTGCGGCGTGAGCGCCGCCATCGCCGCGGCCGGCGCGGTCCACGCCAAGAAGGAGCAGCTGGCCTACGCCGCCAGCCTCGTCGTGATCTTCGCCATTCCCATGATCTTCATCCAGCCCTGGCTCGCTTCCGTCCTGGGGCTCCCCGAGGTCGTGGCCGGGGCCTGGATCGGCGGCAACATCGACACGACGGCGGCGGTCACCGCGGCCGGCACGATCGTTGGCGAGGACGCCCTGAAGGTGGCCGCCATCGTCAAATCGACGCAGAACGCCCTGATGGGCGTGGTTGCCGTCCTCCTGACCATCTACTTCGTGATGAAGGTGGAGAAGTCGGCCGACGCCCCGCGCCCCGGCCTCGGCGAGATCTGGCGGCGCTTCCCCAAGTTCGTCCTGGGGTTCATCGCGGCCTCGATCATCGCGACGTGGTGGCTGGGCACGGTCGATGCGGACCAGGGCAAGACCGCGATCGCGATCGCCAACGCCCTGCGCACGTGGTTCTTCATCCTGGCCTTCGTGAGCATCGGCCTGGAGCTTCGGGTCGCCTCGGTGCGCGAGGCGGGCTGGCGCCCGCTGGCCGTGTTCGCCACGGCCACGGTGGCCAACCTCGTGGTGGCGCTGGCGCTGGCCTCGATCCTCTTCGCGAATTTCACGATCTGAAAGCGGGGCCGCCCGCCGCTCGCCGCCCGCTGCCCGCTGCCCGCCGCCGACCCGCCCGCCGCTCGCCGCCCGCCGCCGACCCGCCCGCCGCTCGCCGCCGACCCGCCCGCCGCCCGCCGCCCGCTGCCGTCGCCGACTCGCCGCCCGCTGCTCGCCGCCGACCCGCCCGCCGCTCGCCGCCCGCTGCCGTCGCCGACTCGCACGCCCGCTGCTCGCCGCCGACCCGCCCGCCGCTCGCCGCCCGCTGCCGTCGCCGACTCGCGCGCCCGCTGCTCGCCGCCGACCCGCCCGCCGCTCGCCGCCCGCTGCCGTCGCCGACTCGCACGCCCGGGAATCTCATTCACATTCCCGGGCCTTGCAGGCACTCAGCGCCTCGCGCGACAGGAGTGCGGGCCCCGTCACGCCCCCAGCCCACTGCACTTCGTCTCCGACTGTGCTCGGATCGCCTCGATGGGCACGTCGGCGTCGCGTCGCGGGCGCCCGGGCGGCTTCAGTCGATGTCTCGGCGGGGGCCTTGGGTCGTCGCCAGTCCCCAAGATGTGAATGCCACTCCCGAGGGCGGGCCGAGGGCGGGGCGAGGGCGGGGCACGGGCGCACGCGGGCCGAGGCGGGCACGGGGCGCAGGGCGGGGCACGGGCGCACGCGGGCCGAGGGCGGGGCGGGACGGGCGGGGCACGGGCGCGAGGGCGCGGGCCGAGGGCGGGGCACGGGCCGGCGGGGACGCGAGCCCGGCCGCAGGCACGGTCGCCAGCACCGAAGGGGGCGAACGGCGACGCTGGCCTCGCAGGCGCTACGCGGCGAGAGGGCGCCGCGCAGGTGGGCCGCCGACCTTGGTCACGGCGGCACCGCCCGAAGTGTCGCCGCCCGCCGCCACGGGAAGAGGCGCGTCGCCGCCACGTCGCACCAGACCAGGCCGGGCTCCTGCGGTGGTGCAGTCGGAGTCGTCAAGGCGCGAACCCACGCGGCGGACGAACCTGGGAAGGCTGTTCCGAAGACCTCCGGATAACGGGCGACGAGGGTGCGGTTGCGAGCCGTCGCCCGGACGACCCAGCACGAGGCGACCCGGTACGGGCCGTCGTCGCCACCCGCGAGGATGGATGCGACTTCCGTGTCGGCGATCTTGCGGGCGCTTGACCGGAGGCCGGCGCCGACATCGCCGATCGAGTTCCACGCCTCCTGCAGGATGATCACGCGCGCTCGGTCGTCGCGGGCGACGACGTCACTGCATCGGGCCGGGTCGGAGGGTCGCGTCGCCAGCTCGACGAACCGGGTACGACCCGCGGCGCGCGCGAGCCGCAGGAGGAGCTCCTGCACGGCAAGGTGGCCTGCGTCGGCGGGAGCTGCCTGCTGATCGCGCGCCAAGTCGGCCCGCAGCGGCCGGTCCAGGGCACGCCCGACGGCGACCCACGCGGCCAAGCTTGCGCCAGCCCCCAGGCCACGCTCGAGCTGCGAGATCCGCGATCGATCGAGGCCGACCTGGGCGCCGAGCTCCTTCTGGGTCAGGCCCCGGTTCCTGCGGCTGGTCGAGGCCTGCTCGCCGAGCCGCGCGGCGATGGCGGCGGCGTCGCTGTGGGCTTCGACGAGGAGGCGGGATCGCCGGCGTCCGGGCATGTCCCCATGGTCCCACCGGCGGCTTCACCGCCGCGTATCTGGAACTTCTCGCGCCCGCCCGAGTGCCGCCCATCTGCCCGCTGCCGGGAGGAGGAGTCCATTCTCGACCAGCTCGGAAGGGCCGCCTTTACCTGCCCCACGAAGTTCCCTCGCGACGGTCACGAGCCGTGCGATCTCCTCGTCTGTCGTGTCGAAGCTGTCGAACACAAGTCGCCGCGCTTGGGCGCTCGGGGCCGCCCGACCTCACGCTCGGCGCCGCGACCGGGTCGCGGCGGCGCTGCGGAGGCGGGCCAGCAGACGGGCGGCCTCCGCCGGGGCGGTGTGCTCGGCGACGAACGCGGTCCCGGCGGCCCGCAGGCGGCCGGCGACGGCCGGGTCGGCGACGAGCGCCCGGATCGCCGCGGCCAGGGTCGCTGGATCCCCCGCCGGCACGGGGAGGATGGGCGCGCCCGCCGGCGTCATGCCGGGGTCCGCCAGCTCTGCCAGCCGCCCGGCGGGGACGGCCACGACCGGCGTGCCCACCGCCATGGCGTCCAGGACCGCCTTCGGGAACCCCTCGGCGGGGGAGGGCGAGACGAAGAGGTCGGCCGACGTCAGCGCCGCCAGGTACGGCCCGCGCTCGGCCACGAAGCCGCCGAACCGCACCCGGCCGGCGATCCGCAGGGCGGCGGCGCGGTCGCGCAGGCCGGCCGCGGCCGGGCCGTCGCCGACGAGGTCGAGGCTCACGTCGCGCGCGGCGTCGGCGCGCTCGCCGCCATCACCCGGACCGCCGGGACCGCCGCCACGCCGGACCGCCCGCGCCTCGCCCGCCTCGCGCCCTCGCCCGCCTCGCCGCTCCCGCCCGCCAGGATCGCCACCGCCTCGAGCAGCGCGTCGAGCCCCTTGCCGTCCGCCAGCCGGCCGGCGTAGACCAGCCGCAGCGCCCCCGCCGCCGCCGGCCACGGCTCGCCCCGGCGGTCGCGGATCTCGTCGGGCACGACGAGGCTGCTCAGGATCCCCCCGCCGGACGGGTCGGCTCCCACGACGATGACCGGCGCGCCCGTGGCCGCCAGGCGGGTGGTCCCGTCGTAGAGCATGGCAACGGCCCGCGCGGCCAGGCCCGCCGCCCCGCGGCGCCCCTGCCTGCCACGACGTCGCGGACGCTCCCCACCACGTAGGCGACCCGCGGCACGCCCCGGGCGACGGCGGCCAGCGCGGCCAGGAGCCCGTTCGAGGCCGGGAGGCGCAGGAGGACGACGTCCGCGTCCCGCATGGCGGCCCGCAGCCGCGGCGCATTGCGAGCGACCAGGACCGGGCAGCGGCGAAGATAGCCGGCGATCCCGTCGAAGGGGGCCGTCGCCACCACCTCGATGCGCGGGTCCACGGCCAGCGACACCGGGGCGGCCTCGCCGGACGAAGCGGGGCGGCCAGGACGAGCGAGACGGGCGCACCCTCGGCCTCGGCCGCGTCGAGCAGCGCGGCGAGGAACCGGTGGAACGTCGCGTTGACCGCGTGCGCCCGGCCCTCCCAGGAGAGGTACGGCGCATCGTCGAGGACGACGATCCGGAGCGCGCTCACGGCTGCTCGCCCGGTCCGGGCTCGGCGCCCTCTTCCGCGCCCTCCGCGACGCCCTCGGCGGCCGCCGCCGCCCTCCCCCGCCGGAGCGAGCGGAGGCCGGCCGCGACGTCATGCGGCCGCAGGACCAGCGTCTCGACCAGGCCCCGCCCGGTGAGGCGACGGAACGCCGCCAGGGTGAGCACGGCCGTCACGCCGTAGGAGACCGAGGACGAGACGGCGGCCCCCGAGATTCCCGCCGCCGGGATGAGGAGGAGGTTCGCCACCACGTTGACGGCCAGCCCGAGCAGCATGATCCCGGTCGCCAGGCCGGGCCGCCCCGCCCGGTGAGGTAGCGCGAGAGGACGGCGACCACGCTGTAGGCGACGACGCCGGGCAGGATCCAGCGCAGGGCGACGCCCGCCCCGGCAAAGTCGGCGCCGTAGACGACCTCCACGAGCCACGGCCCCAGGAGGAAGGCCGGGATCGCCAGGACGAGGGTGATCGCCACGGTCGCCCGGGCCAGGACCACCGCCGTCCCCGCCGCGTCCTCGCCGGGGTCGACCGCCCGGCTGAACATGACGGTCCCCAGCGCGTTGGGGACGTACCACAGCGTCTCGGCGAGCCCCGACGTGACCGAGTAGACGCCCGTCGCCCGCACGCCCAGCAGCACGTTCAGGAGGAAGGCGTCGGAGCGAAGCTGGAGTCGCTCGGCCAGCGTCCCCGGCAGCGCGCGAGTCCCGAAGCGCAGCTCCTCGGCCAGCAGGGAGCCGGATGGCCGGAGTGCCGCGATGCCGTCGCGCCGGGCGACCGCGACGATCGCCGCCGTGGTCAGGGCGAGCGCCACGAGGTTGCACACGACGGCGACGTCGAGCGAGAGGCGGGCAATGGCCGCGGCCCCCACGACGAGGGCCAGGAGCGTCGCCCGACGGAGCAGGCGAATGGCGTTGTAGGCGGCGACCCGACGCCGGCCCAGGAGGGCGTAGAGGCCGAGGGCGAAGCCGAGCTCGCCGGGGATGGCCAGGGCGGCGAACAGGAACTGGGCGGCCGAGAGGTTGGGGACGAGCCCGACCAGCGGCCCCGCCGGCCGGATGTCGGTGGGGAGGCCGTACAGCCAGCACGAGACGACGACCGCGAAGCCGCCGGCCACCGCGGTCCACAGGACGGCGTTGGCGAAGCCCTGCCGGGCGACGTCGCGGTCGCGGCCGGCCACCACGCCGAGGGCGGCGTCCATGCCCCAGCCGACGACGACCGCGGCGAGCTGGGAGAGGAGCAGGATCAGGGTGAAGCGGCCCTTCGCGTCGGGGCCCAGGAGGCGGGCCAGGACGACGTCGGTGCCCAGGATGAGAACGGCGAGCCCGAACCGGGTGACGACCGTGACCAGCGCGTCGCGGGCCAGGCCGCCGCCTGCGGTGCCGCCGCCTCCCGGCGCGCCGCCTCCCCAGGCCGCCGCCGGTCGCCCGGGGCGCCGTCTGCGGGGCGATCCGCCGTGCCCCCCGCCGGCCCCGCGATGCTCATTCCGAGCCGGAGCGGGCGTCCGGGGTGACCACCAGCAGGGCGGGATCGTGGAGCGCGGCCGCGAACCAGGCCGCCGTCTCCCGCAGGCCGTCGGCCAGGCCGATCGTCGCCCGCCAGCCGAGCTGCTCCGCGGCGCGATCGACGCGGCTCGCGTTGCGGAGGACATCGCCGGCCCGCACCGGCTCGCGGGACACGTCCAGGGGCCGGCCCAGGGCTGCCTCGAGCGCCGCGGCGAGCTCGTTGACGGTCGTCTCGCGCCCGGTTCCCACCTGGAAGACTGCCCCCGCCAGGCGTCCCTCCGGCGCCCTGAGCGCCGCAACGAGCGCCCCGGCCAGGTCGTCGACGTGGACGAAGTCGCGCGTCTGCTCGCCGTCGCCGTGGATGGTGACGGGGCCGCCGCCAAGGGCCGCGCGCAGCCAGGCCGCCACCACGCTCTTCTTGTGGAGCGATCGCGGCCCATAGGCGTTGGAGAAGCGGAGGGCGCAGGCGGCCATCCCGTAGGTTGCCGCGTACGCGGCGACGTACGCCTCGCCCGCCAGCTTGGAGGCCCCGTAGGGGGACGCGGGGTGGGGGAGGACCGTCTCGTCCGCCGGCGGCTCGTGGGGGCCCAGGACTGCGTTCGAGCTCGCCAGGACGAAGCGTCGAACGCCCGCCCGGCGAGCCGCGTCGAGGACGCCCAGGGTGTGGGTGACGTTGGCCTCGAACGTGCCGAGCGGGTCCGTCACCGAATCGGGGATCCCGGCCCGGGCGGCCAGGTGGACGACCGCGTCGCACCCGGCGACCGCGGCGCGGACCGCGTCCGGGTCGGCGAGGGAGGCGACGACGAGCTCGCAGGGCTGCCCATCGAGGTAGGCGCGCCGTCCGATCGACAGGTCGTCGAGGACCCGGACCGCGATGCCTTCGCCGACCAGGCGGCGCACCAGCGCGGAGCCGATGAAGCCGGCCCCGCCGGTGACGAGAACGCGGCCGACGCTGGCCAATGCGCTGGCGGTCACCGGGGCGCTGGCCGTCACCGGGGCGCTGGCGGTCACCGCGCGGGAAGCCCTCCCCCGAGTCGCTCGCGCGAGGCGAGGGCGCCGGGGACCCACTTCACGCCCTTGGTGATGACGTCGCGGTTGACGTGCTCCTTGTGGCCCTCGATCGTCCCGAGCATCGTGTCGATCAGCTCCTCCGAGAGGAAGCGCGGCTTGAGGCCCAGCTCCAGGAGCTTGGTGTGCTTGGCGTTGTAGTAGTGGCGCTCGGCCTCCTTGCGGGGGTTCGCCACGTGCTCGATCGCGACGTCGAGGCCCAGGTGGGCGCCGGCGTCGCGGACGCGCTCGGCCAGCTCCAGGACGGAGAAGAGCTCGGTGAACTGGTTGTAGACGCGCAGCTCGCCGGGCTCGGCAGGGTTCGCGACGGCCAGGTCGACGCACTGGATCGTGTCCCGGATGTTGAGGTAGCCGCGGGTCTGGCCACCCTCGCCATAGACGGTGAGCGGGTGGCCGATGACGGCCTGGACGCAGAACCGGTTGAGGGCGGTCCCGAAGACCTCGTCGTAGTGGAAGCTCGTCGCCAGGCGCGGGTCGAGGGCGGTCTCGTCGGTCTCGATGCCGTAGACCACGCCCTGGTTGAGGTCGGTGGCGCGCAGCCCCCAGATCCGGCAGGCGAAGTCGATGTTGTGGCTGTCGTGGACCTTCGTGAGGTGGTAGAGCGAGCCCGCGGTCTTCGGGTACAGGAACGTGTGCTCGCGGCCGTTGTGGGAGACGGTGAGGTAGCCCTCCTCGATGTCGATGTTCGGGGTGCCGTACTCGCCCATCGTGCCGAGCTTGACGAGGTGCGCCTCGGGCGCGATGTCGCGGATCGCGAACAGGACGTTGAGGGTTCCGACGACGTTGTTGGCCTGCGTGTAGGTTGCCGTCCGGACGTCGATCATCGAGTAGGGCGCCGACGGCTGCTCCCCGTAGTGGACGACCGCCTCGGGGCGGAACCCGGCGAAGACGGACTCGACGAAGGCGTAGTCGGTCAGGTCGCCGACGTGGAGCTCGATCTCCAGCCCGGTGACCTCGCGCCAGGCCCGGACCCGCTCGTGGAGGGTGGGGATGGGGAGGAGCGGCCGGACGCCGACCTCCAGCTCCCAGTGGCGCTTCGCGAAGTTGTCGACGATCGCGACCCGGTGGCCGGCCCGCGAGAATGCCATCGCCGTGGGCCACCCCAGGTAGCCGTCTCCGCCGAGGATCAGGATCCGCTGCGCCACGCGTGCTCCTCCAGGTTCGTGCTCGGCGGCCCCCCGCGGCCCCCGACGACGTTGCTCTCGTTCTGGCGAGTCTAGCGGACGCGCCGACGCCCCGGCCGCGAGGGCCGGGGCGTCGAGGTGCGGCGGGCCGTCCAGCCGGCGCGGCCGGGCGGCGGATCAGGGTCGGATCAGGGCCGGATCAGCGGAACGTGCCGGCCTTCACCTGGGCCATGAGCGTGGTCATCCAGGAGACCATCTGCGGGTCGCGCAGCTGGTCGCGGGTGTAGTTGGCGTTGCGCCAGACGTGGAAGGCGATCCCCCTCGCTCCGAGGAGGGCGAACCCGTCGCGGACCTGGCGGGACAGCAGCGCCTGGCTGGGGCGCTGCTTCTTGTGGGTCGCCGGCCGCAGGTACTTGTGGGTCTGGACCATGAGCCAGATGGGGCGGCCCGGGGTGACCCGGTTGACGATCGACTTCGCCCGCGGGAACCACTTGGTGGCGCCCGTCAGGTAGATCGTGTTCGTGCCGGTCGTCGTCTCGACGGGATACCAGTCGAACATCACGATGTTGGCCATGCCGGTCGTGTAGGGGTTGCGGGTGGTGCCGAAGCCGGGCATGTCGCCGAAGAGGGCGATGACGGGCTTCGCCGGGTCGGCCGCCTTGAAGGCGCGGTACATCGCCCGGATCTCCGAGGCGTTGATCCGGCTCCAGGAGGGCTCCTTCACGGAGACGTAGCCGAAGGTGGCCGGATGGCTCTTCACCTTCCTGACCCAGGCGGCGACGCGGCTCGGATAGACGATGCCGGTCCCGTAGTTGATCGTCGACGGGAAGGCGAAGATGACCTTCAGGCCGCAGGCCTGGGCCTTGTTCAGGTAGTTGACCGCGTTGAAGGTGCCGGCGGCGTTCTTGATGACGTGGGTCGCGCCGGACGTGCAGATCCCGTTGGTGTTCTTCTCGAGATCCCAGACCGGGACCTCCTGGAGGACCATCGCGGCGCCGGTCGGGTAGGTCGGGCCCACGACGGCGCCGGCGCCGATGGGGCTCCCCAGCGTGCCGACGAGGAGCGCGCCGCCGAGGGCGAGCGCCACGGCGAGCCGGGGCCTGGTGCGGGGAAAGTGCATGGCTGCTCCCTGGGGGGTGAAGTCGGGATGATGGCACCGTTCATCCTGGGGCGTCGGCGGCCGCGGCGCGATCACCCAAGGGTCCCATCGCGGGTCCTGTGCGCCGCGTCACCGCTCCCGGCGGCGACGCGCGCGGAGCACCATCCCGGCGACCACGGCCAGCTGCCCGACGTGGTTCCAGGCGATCCGCCGCCGTCGGCCCGGGACGTGGCGGGCGACGATGGGGATCTCGGCGAGGCGGGCCCCCCGGCCCAGGGCGTCCAGGGCCAGCGAGCCGCAGATGCAGGAGCCGGGGATCCGGAGCGAGCGGGCCAGCCCGGTGCGCAGCGCCCGGAAGCCGGAGCCGGAGTCGCCCACGGGGCCGCCCAGCGCCGCGACCGCCGTCACGAGCCGTTCCGAGAGGCGCGGGACGTGGGAGCGATGGCCCTGGACCATGTCGGCCTCGCCCGCCCGGATCGGCGCGACCAGCTCGGCGATGCGCTCGACGGGCATCTCGCCGTCCGCGTCCACGGTGACGACCACGTCCCCGGTCGCGACGGCAAACCCGTGCCGGATCGAGCCGACGTAGCCCAGGCGCCGCTGGTTGCGGACGACGACCGCCCCCGCTTCCGCGGCGACGTTTCCCGTCGCGTCGTCGCTGGCGTCATCGACCACGATCACCTCGTCGACGTGGCGGCGCAGCTCGGCCACCGTGGGGCCGATCCGGGCAGCCTCGTTCCGGGCCGGCACGATCGCGGAGAGCCGGGCCGAGGCCGGCGGGAGCGGCGGGGATGGCGCCGGCGCGGACGTCGGGGCGGAGGCCGTCATCTCCCCATGGTGCCACCGCAGGCGGTCGAGGGGCGCCTGGGCTGGCGGAGACCCACTGGTACGAACGGACGGCTCGCTCGGGACCATTGCCCGGGCGCGTGCACGCACCGGCGATGCGACGATCCCGTCATGCCCGCTACCGCGAAGGCACACGCGCCAGGATCATCCGGGCCAGGCGCCCCGGGACGGCGTGTCCGCGCTCCACCTGCGTCTCGTGGGTCTCCTGCGCGACGCGGTCCTGGGCGATCCCGGGCAGGGGTTGCTCGGCCCGCGGGGCCCGTTCATCGCGGCCGTGGTCACGGCCTTCTACGCCGCGGCCGTGATCGGGCTGGCGCGCTTCGATATCGCCGTCCCCTTCGCGATCGTCCCCCTGGTCATTGCCGCGCTCACGATGCGGGCCCGGCCCGGGATGGTCGTCGCCGCGGTCACCTTCGTGACGATCGCCATTGCCGAGCTGGTCGTCGTCGCCCCCGACCTGGACGCGCTGGAGATCGTCGAGCTCGCCGCGCTTGCCGCCATCAGCCTCGCCCTCCGCCTGGTGGTCGTCCGCCTGTCCCGCGGCCACGCCGACCTCGAACGCGCGGCCGCCGAGATGGGGGTGATGCGGACACAGGTGGACGAAGCGCGGGAGGCGACCGAGCGCTGGGTCGCCCAGCTGGAGGTGGCGCAGCGCGCCGCCGCGCCGGATGGCGGGCAGCGCCTCGGTGCGCACCGTCGCCGAGACGGTCGCCGACGAGATCCGGGCGATCGTCGACTACCACTCCTGCCGCGTGTGCATCCTCCAGGAGCCCGACGACCTGGTCCCGATCGTCGCCGCGGGCGACAACGGCTACGAGACGATCGCCCTCGAGGATCTTCACCTCAAGGTGGGCGAGGGCTTCTCCGGCTGGGTCGCGGCGAACGGGCGGCCGCTCCTCGTCGCCGACGCGAACGCGGATCCGCGCGGGAAGACGATCCCGGGCACCGACGAGGTCGACGAGTCGATGGTCGTCGTCCCGATGCGCTACGACGATCGGGTCACCGGTGTCATCGCCCTCTCCAAGCTGGGTCTCCACCAGTTCGACCTCGCCGACGTGCAAATCCTCTCCATCCTGGCCGACCAGGCGGCGACGGCCCTCGAGTCGGCGCGCGCGATCAGCGCCTCGACGGCCCTGGCCGACGACGTCCGGCGGATCGCCGACATGAGCAGCGCCCTCTCGCGCAGCCTTGACCCGCGCCAGGTCGCGGACCTCATCGCCCAGCACGTCGGCCGCGCCTTCGACGCCGACGAGTGCGCGATCTCCATCTGGGACCGGCCGGCCGATCGCCTCCTGACGCGGGGCTACTGGCCGCCGCAGCGGATCGAGGACCTGGAGCCGGTCTTCGCGCTTGCCGGCTTTCCCGAGACCCGGCGGGTCCTCGAGACGCAGACGATCGCGACGATCGACGCGGCCGATCCGGCCGCGGACCCGGCCGAGGTCGAGCTCCTGCGCCGCGAGGGCCAGCGCGCCCTCGTGATGATCCCGCTCATCGCCAAGGGCGAGACGATCGGGCTGGTCGAGCTCAGCTTCCGCGGGCCCCTGCGCCTGGAGTCGCGCCGCCTGGACCTGGTCCGGGCGATGGCCAACGAGGCCGCCATGGCCCTCGGCAACGCCCAGCTCTACGAAGCGACGCGCGCCCTCGCCGACCGCGATCCGCTGACCGGCTTCTTCAACCACCGCTACCTGCACGAGCGCCTGGGCGAGGAGATCCTGCGGGCCCGGCGCTCGCAGGCTCCGCTGGCGGTCCTGATGCTCGATCTCGACGACTTCAAGCTGGTGAACGACACGCTGGGCCACCTCTTCGGCGACGAGGTCCTGCGCTGGGCGGCGGAGCAGATCCGGGCGGCGCTGCGGGGCTCCGACGTGGCCGCCCGCTATGGCGGCGACGAGTTCGCCGTGATCCTGCCCGACACGGCCGCGGCCGGCGCCCGCGAGGTCGCCGGGCGGATCGTGGCCGGCCTGCGCGACCGGCCCTACCAGGCGGAGGGGCGCGGGCCCGTGCCGGTGGGCGCGTCCATCGGCATCGCCTCGTTCCCGGCCGACGGGCGGAACGCGCGGGCGCTCATCGCGGGCGCCGACGCCGCCCTCTACCGGGTCAAGCAGAGCGGCGGCCGCGGCGTCCAGGGCAGGGTCCGTCGCCGCCTCGCCCCGCCGGGCAGCATGGCGGGGTAGGCGGGCCGCAGTCAGGCCGGGGCCCGCGAGCGCCGTGGCCACGAGGACCAGCGACAGGAGGACCAGCAGGGCCGTGGCCAGCCAGCCGATCGTGCCGAGGACCCGACCGCTCGCCAGGCTCCCCATGATCTGCCGGTCCGGGCCAGGAGCATGACGAAGACCAGGATGAACGGCAGCAGCAGCGCGTTGAGGACCTGGGCGAGGAACATCACCGGGATGAGCGGCAGCCCCGGGATCATGCACGAACAGCGCCGCGAAGCCGATGAAGAAGGCCAGCAGGCCGTAGAAGGCCGGCGCCTCGCGCCAGCGCCAGTCGACGCCCGTCTCCCAGCCGAACGCCTCGCAGGCGGTGTAGGCGCTCGTCAGCGGCACGACGCCGAGCCCCAGGAACGACGCCGCCAGGAGGCCGACCGGCGAACAGATGACGGTGGCCGCCGGCCCGGCGAACGGCTCGAGGGCCCGGGCGGCATCGGCGGCGCTCGCGTGATCGCGCTGCCCGTTGGCGAACAGGGTCGCCGCGCAGGCGACGACGATGAACGCGGCGATGACGTTCGTGAGGAGCGCGCCGAAGAAGACGTCGAGGCGGCTCGGCCGGGAGGTCGTCCGGGTCGCAGCCGCTTGTCGACGACGTACGCCTGGATGAAGGCCTGGCCCCAGGGCGTGATCGTCGTGCCCACGGTGCCCACGACCGCGAGCCAGTAGGCCGGCGAGGACGAGAGCTGCGGGACGACCAGCGCTGTGGGCCGCCTGCGCCCAGTCGGGCTGGGCCAGGAACGCGGAGATCGACGTAGGCGCCGGAGACGAGGATGCCGATCGCCGACGAAGAGGTACTGGACCCGGCTGTAGCTGCCACGGGCGATGAACGCGACCACCACGACCGCGGCGACGCCGGCGCTGATCTGCGGCGGCACGCCGAAGATGCCGAGGGCGGCGCCGATCCCGGCGAACTCCGCGACCGTCGAGCCGAGGTTGGCGGCGAGCATGAGCAGGGCCGCGAACGCGGCCCAGCGGACGCCCGAAGCGCTCGCGGATCAGGCCCATCAGGCCCTTGCCCGTCGCGAGGCCCAGGCGCGCGCCCACCTCCTGGGTGAAGAACAGGACGACCTGGCTGGCCAGGATCACCCACAGCAGGGCGTAGCCGAGCTGGGCGCCGACGAGCGAGTAGGTCGTGATGCCGCCGGCGTCGTTGTCGGCGAACCCGCTGACGAGCCCCGGGCCGAGGACCGCCAGGACCGCCAGCGAGGCGGACCCGCCAGGCCGAGCAGCCGGGGCAGCGGCGGAGACGCGGCTCGGGCGCGCGGGCGGCGCTGCTGGGTCACGTCCCGCGCTACCGGCTGAACACGCGCGGCAGGCGCTTCTTCCAGGCCGTCGGGATGACGGTGTCGATGGCGTCGTCGACGGTCACGATGCCCTACCAGCCGCGCCTCGTCGTCGACGACCGGGACGGCCAGCAGGTTGTAGTGGGCGACGACCTCGGCCACCTCGTCCTGGCCGGCGAGGACGCCCGACGGCGACCGGCTCGTCGGATCATCACCGTCGCCGATCGGCGCGGTCGGGCGCGGCGACGATGAGGTCGCGCAGCGACAGGACGCCGACCAGGCGGCCGTCGTCGTCGGTGACGTAGACGTAGTAGATCGTCTCCGCGTCCGGCTCGAGCTCGCGCAGGCGCTCGATCGCCTGCGGCCGCCGTCAGGTGCTCGTCGGGAGGGCGATGTACTCGGTGGTCATGATCCCGCCGGCCGAGTCCTCCGGATAGCCGAGCAGCTCCTGGACCTCGGCGACCTCGTCCTGCTCCATGTGGGAGAGGATCTCGTCGCGGGTGTCCTGGTCGAGGTCGGCCACCAGGTCGGCCGCGTCGTCCGGGCTCATCTCCTCGAGGATGTCGGCCGCCCGCTCCGGGTGCGAGGTCCTCGAGGACGTCGACCTGGGTGTCGGGCTCCATCTCCTCCATCGCGTCGGCGACGGCCTCGTCGTCGAGGGAGGCCAGGACGCCGGCCCGGTCGCGCGGGGCGAGCTGGTCGATGATCGAGGCGAGGTCCGACGGGGTGGAGCTCGGCCAGGCTTCGCGTGCGGGACGCGGAGGCGGACTGCCGGCGATCGATGCTCTCGAGCGGGTCCACGTCCTCCCAGTCGATGTAGCGCTCGGGGACGGGCAGCCGGAGGTTGCGGGCGATCGTCCGGTACGGGCCCTCGATGCCCAGGCGCCGCAGCAGCCCGGCGGCCCCGACGTCGACGGCGACGACGCGGAGCGCGCCCTCGACCTCGTCGAGGCTGCAGGTCGTTGACCCGGACGACCTTGCGGCCCGTCGATGTCGACGATCTGCTTGTCCAGCAGGTCCGCCTCGCAGGAGGATCTCGTCGGGGCGCTGCTGGAACTTGCCGATGTCGATGCGTCTGGACGCGCAGGCGCGCCCCGGTCGCGTCGAGGCGCTCGACCGAGCGCCAGGGCAGGAAGATCTTGCGGCGGTCGGTGGCGACGACGAGGCCGGTGACGGGCGGGTACGGTCGCCGATCGCGACGATCAGGTCGGCCACCGTGCCGAGCGGCTCGCCCGCGGGATCGCGCACGGGCCGACCGATGATCTGGCTCAGGAAGAGCATGGGCCACCTCGCGGGGGCGGGGTCGCGCCCCACCTTCGGGTGGCCGGCGCCGACGGTGCCCGGGCAGGCACCGACCGCGCGCCGCGCCGCTCAGCGGACGGGGCGGACCTCGCAGGGATTCCCGGCGCCAGGGGCGCCGGGACGACTGGGTCCGGGCTCCACGGGGGAGGAATCCTCCGATGCGGCAAGAGACGGCCCGGCGCGCGGCGCCGAGGGCGTCGCGAGTGTAGTCCCGCGTCGGGGGGCCGGGCTCAACTGCGGCGAAGGCGGCGGGGCGCTGGACGCTGGACGGGCGTGGCCGCGCGCCCATGCTGTGCGCTGACCGTGAACCACTCGACGCGCGCCACCCGGACGCCTGCCCGCGGGGAGCCCGTCGACCCGACGCCGGCCGACCCGACGTCCGGAAGCGCGACGCCCGCAGACCAGCCTGCCGACCCGCTCGCCGTCCGCGCCCGACTCGCCTGGACCCTCGTCGCCTGGGCACTGGCCGCCCTCGCCGTGCTCGTTCTCGCCTGGATCGTCCTGCCGACCCTCCCGCTCGCGTTTCCGGTCGCCGTGGCGGTGGCCGGCGTCGCGGGAGCCGCCGCCTTCGCCCGCCGCAGCGTGGCCCAGCGCGAGGCGGCCACCCGGGAGGAGGTGGAGAACTTCGCCCGCATCCTCCAGGGCTTCTCGCGGGCGGTCACCCCTGACGCGATCGTGGAGGCGATCATGGGCGAGCTGGGCCCGGGCACCGAGGCGGACCACGTGGTCGTGGTCCGTCGCCGCCCCGGCGCGCCCATCCTGGACGCCACGCTCATCCCCACGCGACCGGGGGCGCCGCGGGCGGAGACGGTCCTGCCGGCCGTGGATGTCGACGACCCGGGCGGCCGCCCGGAGGAGCGGATCGCGGTCCGCGTGCGGCGCGCCTTCGGGCTGACGAACGTCCTCGCGGCGCCGCTCCTTGCCCACGGCGCAGATCCTGGGCGCCATCCTCATCTCCCGCCGCCGCGCGGACGCCTGGTCGGAGCCCGCCCGGCGGCTCCTGGAGGCGGCCGCCGCGGAGGCATCGGCGGCCCTGGCCCGGACGGAGACGCAGCGGGCGACGGAGGTGGCGGCCACCACCGACGCCCTGACCGGCCTGCCGAACCGGCGCTACTTCGAGGAGTACGTGGAGCTGCTGGGGAAGGGCCGGCGGGCCGACGATGCGGTCGGCATCCTGATGGTCGACGTCGACCACTTCAAGCAGCTGAACGATCGCCACGGCCACGCCACCGGCGACGTCGTGTCTGCGGGCCATCGCCCGGCGGATCGCGGCGGCCGTCCGCGACGTGGACGTGCCCGCGCGGTACGGCGGCGAGGAGTTCGTGGTCCTGCTGCGGAACCCCAGCCGGTCGGTCGCCCTCGAGGTGGGGGAGCGGATCCGCGAGGCGGTGGAGCGCCTGGATCTGTGCGCGCGTGGGCGTGGAGAAGGTCACGGTCTCGGTGGGGGCGATGGTCGGCGAAGGCGGGGCAGATCGCGTCCCCGAGCTGGTGGAGGCCGCCGACCGCGCCCTCTACCGGGCGAAGCGCTTCGGGCGCAACCGGGTCGAGCCGGGCTGAGGCGGCGCGTGCGATACTCGGCCGGATGGCCGAGCAGTCCCCGGGAGCCGCGCCGCTCCTCTCCAACGCCGAGCTGGCGGCGGTCTTCCACGAGATCGGCAGCCTCCTCGAGGTCAAGGGCGAGCTCGTCTTCAAGACGGTCGCCTACCACCGGGCCGCCGACGCGATCGCCCACAGCCCCCACGACATCGCGCGCGCCTACCGCGAAGGCCGCCCGCCGACCATCCCCGGCGTGGGCGCCGCCATCTCCGACAAGATCGCCGAGCTGGCGACCACCGGCCGGCTGGGCTTCCTCGATCGGCTCCACGGCGAGGTCCCGCCCACGCTGGTCGATCTCCTGGAGATCCCCGGCGTCGGGCCGAGGACGGTGCGCCTGCTGTGGGAGCGGCTGGGAATCGAGACGCTCGAGGACCTGCGGACGGCCCTCCGGGCCGGCGACGGTCCGCGGCGTGCCGGGGCTCTCGGACAAGGGGATCGCGGGCCTCCGGGCGGGGCTCGACGCGGTGGACCGGCGCTCGTCGCGGATGACGCTCGGGAGCGGCCGAGCGGATCGTGGGCGGCCTGACGGCCCTCCTCGCCGACGTGCCGGGCGTGGCGAGGGTCGAGCCGGCGGGCTCCTTCCGGCGCCGGCGCGAGACGATCGGCGACCTGGACCTCCTCGTCGAGACGGACGATGCCGCGGCCGCGATCGGCCTCCTCACGACGCTGCCCAGCGGTCGAATTGGTGGTCAACGCGGGCGCCCACAAGGCCGCCGTCCGGCTGGCGGGAGGCCCCCAGGTCGACCTGATGGTCATGCCGCCCGGGGCGTGCGGGACCTACCTGGTCCACTTCACGGGGAGCAAGGAGCACAACGTCCGGCTGCGGGGGATCGCCCGCGACCGCGGCTGGAGCCTGTCCGAGAAGGGCTTCGCGCGCCTGGCCGAGGACGGCGAGATCGCGACCGGGGCCGACGCCGAGCTCCGGACCTGCGCCACCGAGGCCGAGGTCTACGCGTTCCTGGGCCTGGCCGAGGTGCCCCCGGAGCTGCGCGAGGACAGGGGCGAGGTGGAGGCGGCCCGCGAGCGGCCGTCTGCCGCGGCTGGTGGAGCTGGCCGACCTGCGGGGCGACTGCCACGCCCACTCGGACTGGTCCGACGGGATCCACACGATCGAGCAGATGGCGGAGGCCGCCCGCGGCCCGCGGCTACGGTACCTGGTGCTCACCGACCACTCCCACGGCCTGGCCATCGCGCGCGGCCTCGACGCCGGAGCGCGTGGAGGCGCAGCGCGGCGTCATCGCCGGGCTCAACGACCGCTTCGCCCGCGAGGAGGCCGCTGGGACGGCGCCGGCCGGAGACGCCGCCCGGCGGCTTCCGCCTGCTCCACGGCTGCGAGCTGGAGATCCGCGGCGACGGCGTCGCTCGACTTCGACGACGACCTGCTCGCGTCGTTCGACGTCGTCGTCGCGGCGCTCCACCAGGGACGGCGCCAGCCGCGCGCGCAGCTGACCGCGCGCGTCCTGGGCGCCATCGCGCAGCCCCCACGTGGACGTCATCGCCCATCCGGCGGGCCGGATGCTCGGCGAGCGGTCGCGCGACGACCTCGACCTCGCCTGGGACGAGATCTTCGCCGCCGCCGCGGCCACCGGGACGCTCCTCGAGATCGACGGGTCGGACCACCGCCTGGACCTGGCGCCCGAGCGTGCGCGCCGGGCGGTCGCGGCCGGCTGCCTGCTCGTCGATCGACTCGGACGCCCACCGGATCGAGGAGCTGGCGGGGATCGCCTGGGGCGTGGCCCAGGCGCGGCGCGCGTGGGTGGAGCCCGCGGTCGTGGCCAACACGTGGTCCGCGGGACGGCGCTCCTGGCCTGGGTCGCCGGCAAGGCCGGCCGAATCGTCGGAGGCTCGGCCGGCCGAATCGCCGAAGCGCTCGTCGGGCCGCGGCTCGCGGGGCCGTCCGCGTGATGCCGGCGCCACCGCGGACGACAGCCGGTGAGCCGACTGCCGCGCCTGCGCAACCCGTTCCGGCGTGCCGCGCCGCCGCTCGCCACCGGAGCCCCCGGCCACCCCCTGCCCACGCAGCTCCCGGCGCGGGGCGCACGCCGGCTCCCGGCCCGGCCCTCCACGGGGCGCCCGGGAGGCCGCTCGGCCGGGAGGGCGGGCCGTGGCGGCCCGGGCAGGCCGGAGCGGCGGCCGACTTGCGGCCGCGGGGCGGGCGGCCGCCGACCCTGTCCTGGGAGCTGATCGCCGTCGCGGTCGCCCTCGCCGCCATCGGGCGGCTCGCCGAGGGCCCGGCGCTGTGGGCAGCCGCGCTCCTCGCCGCGGTGGCCCTCGGGCCTCGGCCGCCCTCGAGATCCTGGGCACGCGACGAGGTGCTGCCCGGCGTCGCCGACCTCGGCGTCCCGGTGGAGGCGCTCCTGCTCCCGGCGGCGACCGGGATCGCGTCCGTGGCCGGCGATCCACCTCGTCCCCGTCGGCCTCCTCCTCGTCCCCGCCCTCGTCGCCGTCGGGATCCCTCGACGGCCGCCTCGATCGCGATCGAGCGGCGGATCCTCGCCCGGCCGGGCGGGCCCACGGCGGCCGACCGGACCGCCCTGCTGGGCCTGGTCGTGCTGCTGGCGTTCCTGGCCTTCACGGGGATCGCCGCGGCCATCCCCGGCGCGCTCGTGGAGCCGCCGCCGACGGGCGCCGAGACGCCCGTGCCCGGTCTCGCCCTGGGCGGGCTGGCCCTGCTCGCCGCGCTCGACGGCCTCCTGGCCGGGATCCTGGGCTACCGCATGGCGGCCCTCCAGGGGCCGACGGTTCGCGGCGCGCTGGCGGCGGCCCTCTCGTACGCGGCCGTGATCGCCATCGCGGCAGCGGCGCTGCGGGCCATGGGCCTGCCGCGCCTCCTGGGCCCGGCCCTGCTCACGCTGGTCCTCTACCTGTGGAGCGCCTACCGCGGCGTCCCGCGAGGCGCCGCCGCGATGCGCGCTGGATCTGGGAGATCCTCCTTCTGGCCGCGCTGGGCGCCTGGTCGTCGGCCTGGAACGTGCTCGCCCAGGGATGAGGCGACCGGGCTCGGCCGCGATGCCCAGCGGGCCGCGGAGGCCGGCCGTTTGACGGCTGGCCGCCCGCTCGGGTGTACAAACGGCAGTCGCGCACCCGCTCCGCAGCCTGATCCGGCGCGCCCGCGCCGACCCGAAAGGACCCGCCCTCCCGTGACCTTCCCCGAGCTCGAGCAGGCGGCGCCGAGCGCCCCCAGCCTCTCCCGGATCAAGCGGACGCTGACCGAGCAGGCGATCGCCGACGCGACCGCCGCCAGCTGGGAGGACGCGGCCGACATCAACCGGAAGCTCATCGAGTACGGGCCGGACGCCGAGGCCGAGAACCGCCTGGCCAAGGCGCTCTGGGAGATGGGCGACCTGGGGGGCGCTCGCGAGCACTACCAGAAGGCCCTGGCCCTCGACCCCACGAACCGGATCGCCGAGCGGAACATCGATCGCCTCAAGCTCCTCATGGTCGAGGCCGGCGACCGCATCGTCGCGGCCGACCCGACGAGCAAGGCGCCGGTCTCCATCTTCGTCGAGGAGACCGGCAAGACCGGCTTCGCCCACCTCGTGGAGCTGGCCCGCCCGAAGGTCCTGGCCCAGGTCAACCCGGGCGACTACGTGGAGCTGGTCGCCGAGGGCAAGCACCTGATCGCGTTCTCCAACGGGATCCGCGTCGGGGTCGTGGAGCCCCGGGTCGCCGCCCGCCTCCTGAAGCTCATGGCCAATGGCAACAAGTACGCGGCCGGCGTGACCTCGCTCGGGGCGCAGGACGTGCGGATCATCATCCGCGAGGTCTACCAGGATCCCCGCAACTACGGCAAGGTGAGCTTCCCGACGGCCGCGCGGTCCACCGACCTCCGCCCCTACACGAAGGGCACCCTCCTCCGCGAGGACGAGGACCTCGAGGACGATCTCGAGGACGACGTCGAGGACGAGGAGATCGAGGATCTCGATCGCGTCATCCCCACCGAGGTCACCCCGGACGAGGCCTTCGAGGAGGAGCCGGACGAGCTCGAGGAGCCCTAGGTCGATCCGCCCCGCGGAGATGCGCCGCGGGGCACCGGGCAGGCAGCGACCGTCGCCTCTGGCAGAATCCTCGCCCATGACCCCCCGGGACATCGCGGGCCGACCCGCCGAGCCGCTCTCGCTCCCCATCTTCGCCCGTCTGGCGCCCGCCCTGCCGGCCGAGCTGCTCGCCGCCCGGATCGAGGCCGCCACGGCCCCCGACGACGTCGTGGTGGATCTCTTCGGGCGCGGCGGCTGGGTGGCCCGCACCGCCCTGGCCCTCGGTCGCCGGGCCGTCTCGATCGAGACGTCGCCGCTCACCCGCCTCCTGGCCGACGTCGTCGTGCGGGCCCCGGACCTGCGTCATCTCGATGCCGCGTTCCAGGCGGTGGCCGCCGCGCCCCTCGGGACGACGAGCCTTCGGGCGTGGATCGACGAGAGCTTCGCCACGAGCTGCCCGACGTGCGGGCGGACGCTTGCGCTCGAGGAGATGGTCTGGGAGCCGGCCGCCGCGGGGCGAACCGCGTCCCCGGGCCCGGCCGACGCGCTCCGGCCGACCCGACGCTCCTTCCGCTGCCCGGCCTGCCTGGACCGACGGGGCCGGGGAGGCGAGCTGCGCCACGCGGCCCCGGAGGCCGCCGACCTCCAGCTGGCGGGTGCGCCGGACCGCGACCCGGTGGCGCGCGAGGAGATCGCCCGCCGCTTCCCGCTTCCCGACGAGCCCGGCGGCCTGCTGGAACAGCTGCTCGACCTCCACTCGCCGCGCCAGCTGGCCGCCCTCCAGGCGATCCTGGCCCGCATCGAGGGCGAGCTCCGCGCCTCCCAGGTGACGTCCGCCCTCCGCCTCGCCTTCCTCCACGCCATCCTGCCCTCGAGCCGCCTCAACGGGTACCCGGGCCGGGCAAGCTCGCTGCGCATCGTCGAGGGCCGGGTTCGCCCGGCGGGAGCGCCGGGATGGCGCGAGCGCAACCCGTGGCGGGCCTTCGAGGAGGCCTACCAGCTGGTGCGGGCCTTCGTGCAGGCGCTCGACGACGGCCCGTACGGGGCCGTGCAGGCGCGCCTCGCCGAGCCCCTCGACGGCGTGCTCGATGGGCCCCCGATGATCTCGCTGCGGGTGGGCGCCGGCGACGCCCTGGAGCGCTTCGCCGCCGAGGCCGAGGCGCTGACGGCAGCCCAGCGCGCGCGCGTCCGGCTGGTCCTGGTCCAGCCGCTGCCCGAGTGGACGCCGGGACGGCTCGCGGAGGCGTTCGTGGTCACGGCCTGGGGTCTCGGGAGCGAGGCGGCTCGCCTCCTGCCGTTCGCGCCGCTCCTCGACGCGGACGCCCGGCCGCCGAGCCGCGGCGCGGCGCTGCGCGCCGCCCTCGACGCGGTGACCCCGGCGATGGCGCCGAACGGGACCGGCGTGGTCCTCCTGGACGCGGATGGAGCGCCTGGCCTCGTGGTCGCGAGCCTGGCCGGCGCGGCCGTCGGCTGGCGCGTCGCCGACGCCCGCCTCGCCGAGCCGGGTCGAACGCCGGGCGGCCTCGTGGAGCTGGTTCCGCCCGCCGGCCGGCTGGGCGCGACGCCCCGGAGTCGGGCCAACCGCGCCCTCGCGCCCGCTCCCGGCGGGGCCGGAGATCCCGCGGTGATCACCACCCGCGGCGTCTTCGGCGGCCCGGTCCCGATCGACGGGCGCTTCTCGGTCTCGGAGCTGAACCGGGTCGTCACGGAGACGGCGGTCGCCGCGCTCCAGGCACGGGGCGAGCCGGCCGACGGCCAGCACCTCGTCGGGGAGCTGCTCGTGGCGCTGGACCGCAGCGGGCAGCTCCGCCGCTTCGCCGTCGCCGCGGCGTCGGCGACCCGGCGGCGCCCCGGCGCCCCGCGGCGGGCGCGGCGGCGGGTCCGCGGGCGATGCGCCGGCGGCGGCGTCGCTCGACGAGCGATCGGCGAGCGCTCCGCCGGAGGTCTCCGCGGCCGACCCGGCAGGTCGCGCCGCGGCCGATCTGCTGGCCCTCATCGAGGGCGAGCTCGGACGACCCGACCAGCGGAAGATCGCCCCGTCCGAGGGCGGGCGCTACTGGCTCCGCGATCCCCGCGACGAGGCCGCGGCGGCCGCGCCGCTCTCCGACCGGCTGGAGTGGGCCGTCTTCAGCCTCCTGGGGACGGGGGCCTCGGTCCCGGAGGCGGCCGTGCGGGCCCGCGTCGAGGAGATGTTCGCCGGCCCCGACGCCCCGGACCCCTGGCTCGTGGACGCCTGCCTCGCGAGCTACGGCGTGCCCGCTCCGGGCGACGGCAGGCTCGTCGCCCGCGACGACCTGCAGGCCCGCGCCCACGAGCACGCCGCGACGATCGGCCTCCTGGCCGACCTCGGGCATCGCCTTGGCGTGCACGTCTACATCTCGCCGCGCGAGCAGGGGCGGCGGGCGGGGAGCGCGCCCCTGGGGGCGAAGCTGCTGGCCGACGAGCGCAACCCGTCGCTCGGCTTCCTCGGCCGCGCGGGCGCGGAGGCCCTGGAGCAGGTGGACTGCTGCTGGTATGCGCGGCCGCGCTTCGCCTTCCTCTTCGAGGTCGAATGGACCGCGATGCTCGGCGAGCCGGTCCTGCGCCGCGGACGCGGCATCCCGGCGGACGAGCGGATCGTCCGCTTCCTCGTCCTCCCGCCGGAACGAGTGGAGCTGGTGCGGCGCAAGCTCGAGCATTCCCCGGTCCTGCGATCCGCGATGGACGCCGGCAACTGGCACCTCCTGCGGATCGACGCCCTGCGCCGGTTCGCGGCCCGGCCGAGCGCCGCCCTCGGCGACCTGGAGCCGTACCTCGGCCTGGACCCGGTGGCGGATCATCCCGATCAGCTGCCGCTCTTCGAGGCCTGACCGGCCCGCCACCCGCCCCGGCGGGCCTCGCAGACGCCCCACCCGCCGGCCCCGCCCGGCCCGGCACCCGCCCCACGGCGCGCGTACCCTACTCGCATGACCACCTCGACGACCCTTGCCGATCTGTGCGCCAGCACGTGGGAGCGGACGCTGGAGCTGAACCCCACGATGGCGACCGTCTTCGGGGACGAGCGCTACGACGACCGTCTCGACGACCCGGGACCGGCCGGCCGGGCCGCCCGCCGGGCGCTCGCCGAGGATGCGCGCGCGGGCGCGCTGGCGATCGACCCGGCCGATCTCGACGAGGAGGAGCGGATCTCACGGAGCCTCCTCTCCCTCATCGCCGATCAGCGAGATCGCCGAGGACGACGTCCGCGACGACCTCGTGGCCACGGTCGAGCAGCAGGGCCACCAGTCGCTCCTCCCCGAGCTCGTCCAGCTCCAGAAGGCCGACTCGCCGGAGCGGCTGGAGCGGCTCCTCGCCCGGCTCGCGGCCTACCCGGCGATGACCGACGCCGTCATCGACCTCCTGGCGGAGGGCCGGGCGGCCGGCCTCACGGCGGCGCGGGTGGTCGCCGACCGCGTGGTCGACCAGCTGGAGCGCCTCCTCGCCGCGCCGGCCGCCGACCTCGCCGATCGTCACGATCCCGACCCTCGCCGACGAGGCCGACCGGGCCCGCCTCCTCGACGCCGTGGAGCGCCACGTCCGGCCGGCCGACGCGCGCTATCTCGAGGCCGTCCGCGCCTACCTCCCGGCGACCCGCGAGGCGCCCGGCCTCTGCGCGCTGCCCGACGGCGAGGCCCGCTACGCAGCGAAGGTCAAGGGCTACACCAGCCTCGACGTCACCCCCGAGGAGCTCCACCGCATCGGGCTCGAGGAGCTGGAGGAGATCGAGGGCCGGCGGCGGACGATCGCCCGGGCGGCCGGCTTCGGCGACGACACCGCGGCCTACCGCGACGCCCTGAACGCCGATCCGGCCCAGATCCCGCCGACCCCCGAGGCGCTCGTGGCCCGCTGCCAGGAGGACGTGGACCGCGCCTTCGCGGCGGCGCCCCGCTGGTTCTCGCGGATCCCGAAGGCGGGCTGCGAGGTCCGCCGCGTCGAGCCGCTCCTGGAGAAGGACGCCCCGGGCGCCTACTACTACCCGCCCGACGATGGACGGCGAACCGGCCGGGCATCTACTTCGTCAACGCCTATGACCTCCCCAGCCGGACCTACTGGACGGCGGCGTCCACCACCTACCACGAGGCCGTCCCGGGCCACCACTTCCAGCTCGCCCTCGAGATGGAGCTCCAGGGGCTGCCCGCGTTCCGGACCCTGGGCTACTGGCCGCAGGGCACGGCCTACGTGGAGGGCTGGGCGCTCTACACGGAGCGGGTGGCCGACGAGGCCGGCCTCTTCCGCAGCGAGGCGGAGCGGTTCGGGATGCTCGACAGCCAGGCCCTGCGGGCCGTCCGGCTCGTCGTCGACACCGGGCTGCACGCCTTCGGCTGGAGCCGCCAGAAGGCGTTCGAGACGATGGTGGCGGCGGGGATCCACCCGACCGACGCGGGGATCGAGACCGACCGCTACATCGCCTGGCCGGGCCAGGCGCTGGCCTACATGACCGGGCGGCGCGAGATCGAGCGGCTCCGCGCGGCGCGGGCGGCCCTCGAGGGCGACGACTTCGACATCCGGCGCTTCCACGACGACGTCCTCCGCCACGGGAAGCTGCCCCTGCGCATCCTCGCCGAGGTGGTGCTCCCCGCCTGAACGACCGACCCCCCGCCCGCTGCGACCACCCTCCCGGAGGATCTGATGATCTCGTTCGACCCCGCCGTCGCAGTCAACGCCCTCGCCGACCGCTTCTGGGAGGCGATCCTCGAGCAGCACCCGACGACCGCGACCGTCTACGGCGACGATCGCTTCGACGATCGCCTCGACGACCCGTCGCCCGCCGGGCGCGCGGCGGCCCGGGCGCTCCGCGACGCGACGCTCGCGGAGCTGGCCGCGATCCCGGCCCGACGGCCTCCCCGTCGAGGAGCGGATCACCCACGACATGCTGCGGGTCGTCTGCGAGCTCGGCGAACGAGGGCGACGACCTGCGGATGGACCTGGTCGGGGCTCGTCGACCAGATCGACGGCCCCCAGTCGCTCCTGCCCCGCGGCGTCCAGTTCCAGCCGGCGGACACGCCGGCCCGCCTGGAGAAGCTGCTCGACGCGCCTGGCCGCGTTCGAGCCGTTCATCGCGGCCCATCTCGACCTGCTCGAGGAGGCCCGCGAGACGGGGATGACCGCCCCCCGGATCGTGGCCGAGCGCACGATCTCGCAGGCCGAGCGGCTCCTCGCCATCCCGGCGGACCAGTCGCCGATCGTCACGGGGGCCCGCCTGGCCGACGGCGACGACGCGGGACGCGCCCGCGTGGCCGCGGTGGTGCGCGACGTCGTCAACCCCGCCCTGGCCCGCTACGTCGAGGCGCTCCGCGGCCCGTACCTCGCGGCGACGCCGCGAGGCGCCGGGCCTCTGGTCCGCCCCGGACGGGGTCGCCCGCTACCGGATGGCGATCAGGACCTGGACGAGCCTCGACCTGGACCCGGCGGAGGTGCACCAGATCGGTCTCGAGGAGCTGGCCGCCCTCGACGCCGACCGGCTGGCGATCGCCCGCGCCGGCGGGTTCGACTCCGTCGCCGCGTACCGCGCCCACCTCGCCGCCGACCCCGCCAACCAGGCACCGGCGAAGGAGGACCTGGTCGGCCGGGCGAACGATGACATCGCCCGCGCCCTGGCGATCGCGCCCGCACTGGTTCGGGCGTCTCCCCGTCGGCGTCCTGCGATGTCCGTCCGGTCGAGCCGTTCATGGAGCGCGACGCGCCGCCCGCCTTCTACTACCCGCCGACGATCGACGGCAGCCGGCCGGGCGATCTACTTCGTCAACACCTACGACCTGCCGACACGCCTCCTCTCGAAGCTCGCCGCCACGACCTACCACGAGGCGATCCCGGGCCACCACTTCCAGATCGCCCTGGAGATGGAGCATCCCGGCCTGCCGGCCTTCCGGCGTCTTGGCGGCCGGATGATCGGCTCCGCCTACGCCGAGGGCTGGGGCCTCTACTCGGAGCGCCTCGCCGACGAGATGGGCCTCTACCGGAACGACGCGGAGCGCTTCGGGATGCTCGAGGGCCAGGCCTGGCGGGCCGTCCGGCTCATCGTCGACACCGGGCATCCACGCCCTGGGCAGGGGCCGCGAGTGGGCGGTCGAGCTGCTCCGCGAGGGCGCCGGGCTGTCGGCGACCGACGCGAGCATCGAGACGGACCGCTACATCGTCTGGCCCGGCCAGGCGCTCACCTACAAGATCGGCCACCGCGAGATCAACCGGCTGCGGGCCGAGCTGGCCGCCCGCGACGGCGCGGCCTTCGACCTGCGCGCCTTCCACGACGCGCTGCTGGGACACGGCTCCCTGGCGCTCGCCACGCTCGCCCGCGAGCTGCCCCGCTGGGTGGCGCCCAGGGCGGGGTAGGGGACGGCCCGCACGGAGCGCGGATCGTCCGCGTCCCTACCCGCGGCGGGCGAGGATCCGCCACGTGACGAGGAAGGACGCCCCGGCCCAGGCAGCCAGCATCGCGAACGCGCCGGCGGTCAGCGGGAAGGCCTGGGGCGCGAGGGCTCCGCGGAGCACCTCTCCCATGGCCTGGATCGGCAGGACCGTGTGCAGGGCCGCCAGCCAGTCGGGCAGGCGGTCGGCCGGGAAGTTGAGGGGGCTGAACATGAAGACCAGGACCACGAGGACCTGGCTCATCAGGTTGGCGATGAGCGGCGGCAGGACCGCGGCCAGGCCGTAGCCGACGGCGGTCGCCGTCAGGACGACGAGGACGACCGAGGGGACGACGAGCGGGCTCGGCTGGAGGGGCAGGTCGAAGCGGAGGGCTCCGACGACCACGCCGAAGACGACGCCCGGCAGGACGATCGCCAGCTGGACGGTCAGGTCGGCCAGCAGGTAGACGACCCGGGGGATCGGGAGGGTGCGCATGTAGTCGAGCGTCCCCTCGGTCTTGGCCTGGGCGACCATCTGGGGCACGGCCACCAGGCCCATCGTGATCAGGGTGATCGCGGGGGCGCCGGTCGCCAGGTAGAGCACGGTCGTCGGGTCCAGCTCGGGGAAGAGGAGCGGGTAGCCGACGACGATCCCGAGCGAGAAGAGCCCCTGG
This sequence comes from uncultured Chloroflexia bacterium, assembly GCA_963827965.1. GTDB lineage: Bacteria > Chloroflexota > Limnocylindria > Limnocylindrales > CSP1-4 > CTSoil-043. The sequence continues at coordinate 43,572 of CAWHCW010000005.1, forward strand.
ACGATGATCGCGAAGGGCAGGAACCCCTTCGACCGGAGGGCCTGCCACTTCACCAGGAGCAGGTAGCTACGCAGCGCGGCCACGGCTGCCTCCTTCGTCTCGGCCGCGGCGGGGGCGCCGCCGTTGCCATTGGCGAGCGCGTCGGCGCGCCCGACCAGCTCGACGTAGACGTCCTCGAGGGTTGCCGGCCCGAGGCGGTACTCCTCGACGACGCCGGCCCGCTTGAGACCCTCCGCCCAGCCCACGGCCTGGGCGCGACCGTCCCGGGGATCGTGGCCAGGTGCCGCTGGCCGGCGCTCACCGAGCGGATCACGAAGTCCGGCATCGGCGGCGGTGCCCCGCCGGGCTCCAGGACGAGCTCCAGGCGAAGGTCGTTCGCGACGCGCTCCTTGAGCTGCGCCGGCGTCCCCTCGACGATCACCCGGCCGTGGTCGAGGATCGCCAGGCGGTCGACGGACCGCTCGGCCTCCACGACGTTGTGGGTGACGAGCAGGACCGCGGCGCCCTCGTCGCCGACGGCCCGGACCTGGGCCCAGAGGAGCCGGCGGCGGACCGGATCGACGTCGTTGGTCGGCTCGTCGAAGACCACGAGGCGGCCCGGGACGACGGCGGCCATGGCGAACGAGACGAGGCGCTTCACGCCGCCGGACAGCTTCGTGCCGTCCTGGTCCATCCACTCCCCGATGTCGAGGGCCTCGACGAGGTGCTCCGGCGAGCGCGCACCTCGGCCCGGCTCCCGCCCCGCATCCGCCCCACGAGGTCGATCGCCTGGCGCGGCGTCAGGCCGTCGATCGGCACCTGGGCCTGCGGCTGGATGGAGCAGGCCCGCCGCGCGAGGCCCGGGTCCGCCACCACGTCGTGGCCGTCGATCGGATCGTCCCGGCGTCGGGGCGGAGGAGCCCGACCACCTGGTTGACGAGCGTCGTCTTGCCGGCGCCGTTGTGGCCCAGGAGGCCGAAGACCTCGCCCGCTTCGACCGAGAGGTCGATGCCGTCGTTGGCGCGGGCGCCCTTCCGGTAGGTCTTGGCGAGCCCGGTGATCTCGAGGAGCATGTGATCGATTCCCCATGCTGGCGGCCCGCTCGGGGCCTGTTGCGATACCGGTGAGTATGCACATACCTGCGAGTATGTCAATACCGAGGAGGATCTTGATACCGCGTGGTATCGTCTGGTCATGGAAACCGCCGAGCGCCCCGGCCGCCTCACCCGGGAAGAGAGCCGCGCCCAGACCCGCGAGCGCCTGCTCGATGCCGCGGCCGACGTCTTCAACCGGCTCGGCTACCACGGCGCCTCGCTCGAGGCGGTCGCGGAGGCCGCCGGCTTCACGAAGGGCGCGGTCTACTCGAACTTCGCGTCCAAGGCGGAGCTCTTCGTCGCCTGGCCGAGCGCGCGGCGGGGCGGCCGAGCCTCGACGAGCGCGAGCAGTTCCTCGCCACTGCCGCTCGGCGGACTTCGTCGACGGGATGGGCGAGCTGCTCCGCGCGCAGGCGCGCCGGACGAGACGTGGGACGTCCTCACGATCGAGGTCTGGCTGGCCGCCATGCGCGACCCGGCGCTGCGCGCGATCGTGGCCCACGACTACCGCGGAGATGCGGGCGGAGTTCGGGCCGCTGATCGCGCGCAAGCTGGCCGAGGAGGGGATCGAGACGCCGTTCAGCGGGGCCGAGCTGGGCTCGCTCGTCTCCGCGCTCGGCACCGGGCTCATCCTGCAGTACTACCTGGAGCCCGAGGCCATCGACCCGGACCTGCTGTCCGCGGGCGCTTCGGCGGCTCCTGGGCCTGCCCCAGCGGGACGGCGGCGCCGGCGAAGCCGTAGGCATCGGCCAGGGCCGGGCGGCGCCTTCCCAGATCGTACGGTCGAGCCCCGGAATCGTACGCAATTCGCACGACTGCGCCAGCATGGGCGCGGATGTCGTTGACAGGCGCGCGTGCCCCGTGGCACCATCCGGAGCGTCACCGTTCCGCTCGGCCGGAACAGCTCCCACTCGCCGTCCCGTCACCCGGACGCGCGTCGATCCGTGCCCTGCGCACCGCGGCATTCGACGCCCCGCCCGACGACGGGTCGAGCCACGGAGGAACCATGGCCCCCGATCCCGCCGCCACCCCGTCGCTCGAACCGCGACGCGCCAGCTCGCGATGTACCGCCGGGCGCCGCAAGACGCTGCCCGGCGGCGCCAACTCGAACTTCCGGGCCTGGGGCGAGGACACCATCTACGTCGACCGCGGCAAGGGCGGGCGCGTCTGGGACATCGACGGCAACGAGTTCATCGACCTGCGGATGGGCTACGGCCCGGTCATCCTCGGCCACGGCGACGAGCGGGTGGACGACTACGTCAACGAGCGGATGCGCCGCGGCGTCAGCTTCTCGCTCACCTCGGAGGACGAGGTCCGGGCGATGGAGCTCCTCTGCGAGCTGACGGGCTGGGTGGACATGGCCCGCATGACCGTCTCGGGGACCGAGGCGACCATGCACGCGATGCGCGTCGCCCGGGCCTACACCGGCCGCGACAAGATCGTGAAGTTCGAAGGGCAGTATCACGGCGTCCACGACTACGCCCTGATCAGCGTCCTGCCGAACGACGTCGCGGACCTCGGCGACGCCGACAACCCCGTCGGCCTGGCCTGGGGTCGCGGCATCCCGGCCCCGTGGCCGACACGATCATCCCCGCCCGCTACAACAACATCGAGCGCCTTCGCGCGCTCTTCGAGCGCCAGGGCCACGAGATCGCCGCCGTCATCGTGGAGCCGGTGCTGGGCAATGCCCAGGGCATCATGCCGAAGCCGGGCTTCCACCAGGCCATGCGGGCGCTCACCGAGGAATTCGGGATCCTCCTCATCTTCGACGAGGTCAAGACCGGCTTCCGCTTCGCCCGCGGCGGGGCCGCCGAGTACTTCGGCATCCGCCCGGACCTCGGCACGTACGCCAAGGCGATGGGGAACGGCTATCCGGCGGCCGCCTTCGGGGGCCGGCGCGAGATCATGGAGATGCTCCCGTCCAAGGTCAGCCATGGCGGCACGTACGCCGGGAACCGGATCGCGGCCGCGGCCGCGACGAAGACCCTGGAGATCATCCGCGACACCGACGCGCTGGCGACGATCCGGGCCACCGGGGAGCGGATCCAGGCCGGGCTCCGCCAGGTCCTCGACGCCAAGGGTCTCGCCTACCAGATCACCGGCCACCCCTCGATGTTCGGGATCATGTTCACCGAGCAGACACCGAGCGAGTACCGCGACTGGGCAGCCACCGACCACGAGCTGTACGACGCGATCGCCGTCGGAATGTACGCCCGGGGAGCCATGCCGGAGCCTGACAGCCGCGAGCCGTGGTTCGTCTGCGAGGCGCACGCCCAGGGCGACATCGTCGACCGGGTCGTCTCGATCTTCGCTGCCTCCTTCCACGCGGCGTTGGAGCTCCGGGCGCGGGGCAGGCAGCTTCGCCGCGAGAGCGAGGCGGCCCCTGGAGCCGTCGGCGGCGAGCGGCCCGGAGCGCGGCGGCGAGGCGGCCCCGGAGCCGTTGGCGGCGAGGCGGCCGGCTGAGATGGCCGTCGAGATTGCGCCGCGAGCGCGCCCGGCCGTCGCGTGCGCCCCGGCGCTAGGATCGTCACGTGCAGGAGCTCCTCGACCGCCTCGCCAACCTCGCCCTGAGCCTCGCCACCCGCTTCCTGGTCCTCGCGGCCATCGTCGGCGTCCTCGTCATCGTCTACCTCGTCACGATTCGGGTCGTTCGTCGCCTGGCCGCGCGTGCCGCGGCGACGCCGATGCCCGGCGAGGGCGACCTCGCGCCGGCGGAGCGGGCGATCCGGGAGGCGACCCGCCGGCGACGTCTCGAGACCCTCGTCCTGGTCGCGGTCCGACTCGGGCGCCTCTCGCTTGTCGTCCTCTCCGGCTTCTGTGCCGTGGCGGTCCTGGCTCCCGAGGTGATCGCGGCGCTCGGCTCCCTGGGCGTCGCCCTCGGCGTCGCCGTCGGCGGCGCCATCGGCTTCGGTGCGCAGCAGCTGGTCCGCGACTACCTCAACGGGGTCCTCATCCTCGCCGAGAATCCCTTCAGCGTGGGCGACGTCGTCGCCCTTGCCGGGGTCCGCGGGACGGTCGAGGAGGTGGGGCTGCGCCGCACGATCGTCCGCGACAACGACGGCGTCGTGCACTCCGTGCCGAACGGCGAGATCCAGGTCGCCTCGAACTTCACCCGTACCTTCGCCCGCGTGAACGAGCGGTTCGCCGTGGCGGCGGGCACGGACATCCAGCAGGCGACGAAGGTGCTGAACGACGCCTGCGCCGCCCTCGCCGAGGCCGAGGACTGGAAGGGCCGCTTCATCGAGCCGCCTCGCGTCCTGCGGGTGGACGTGGCGCTGGCCGGGGATGCCGGCATCCCGCTCCTGGTCACGGCCATGGTCCGTCCCGGCGAGCAGTGGGAGATCGCCGGTGAGCTCCGCCAGCGGGCCATCGCCGCGCTCGGCGCGGCCCGGATCGACCTCGCCGCCGGCCGCACCTTCCTCGTCTCGCGGCGGCCTCGAGCGGACGCCGCGCCGGACGACGCCGAGGGCGATGCCGACTACACCTGACCGAGCGGGATGCGACGGAGGCCGGCATCCGGGGTGCGCCCGCGGACCGGACGGGCACGCGCGGCCGGGGGCCTGCGTATGATGCGGCCATTCCGCGGAGCCACGGAGGAGCCCGGCGTGCAGCTCGACCCGACGACGCCCCAGCCCGAGATCGAGGCCCTGCTCCTCGAGCAGCGCACGTTCGCGCCCGATCCGGCCTTCGTCGCCACGGCGAACGTCACGGCCGCCCTGTACGAGGAGGCCGCCCGCGACCCGGAGGCGTTCTGGGCGGCCCAGGCGCGCGAGCGGATCAGCTGGGTCACGCCGTTCGCGACGACCCTGGAGTGGGATCTGCCGTTCGCCACGTGGTTCGGCGGCGGGACGCTGAACGTTGCCTACAACTGCGTCGATCGGCACGTGGAGCGCGGCCTCGGCGACAAGGTCGCCTATCACTGGATCGGCGAGCCGGGCGATACCCGGACGATCACCTTCGCCAACCTGCAGGTCATGGTGAGCCGCGCCGCCAACGCGCTCAAGGAGCTGGGCGTCCAGACCGGCGATCGGGTCGCGATCTACATGCCGATGATCCCGGAGCTGCCCGTCGCGATGCTCGCCTGCGCCCGCATCGGGGCGCCCTTCACCGTCGTCTTCGGGGGATTCTCCTCGGAGGCCCTGGCCGACCGGATCAACGATGCCGGGGCGAAGGTGCTCATCACCGCCGACGGCGGCTGGCGCCGCGGCCGCAAGGTGGGCCTCAAGCACCACGCCGACGAGGCGGTCGCCGGCACGCCAACCATCGAGCACGTCATCGTGGTCAATCGCCTGCAAGGATGGCTGCCACATGGTCGAGGGCCGCGACCACTGGTGGGGCGAGCTGGTCGACCGCCAGTCGGATCGGTGCGACCCGGTGGCGGTCGACGCGGAGCACATGCTCTACCTGCTCTACACGTCGGGGACCACCGCCAAGCCGAAGGGGATCATCCACACGACCGCGGGCTACCTCCTCGGGGCGAGCTTCACCCACCACGCCGTCTTCGACATCAAGCCCGACGACGTCTACTGGTGCGCGGCCGACATCGGGTGGGTGACCGGCCACAGCTACATCGTGTTCGGGCCGCTGGCCAACGCCACGACCGGGATCCTCTACGAGGGCGCGCCCGACACGCCCGCCTGGGACCGCTGGTGGCAGATCGTCGAGGACTACGGGGTCACGGTCCTCTACACGGCACCCACGGCCATCCGGTCCTTCATGAAGCAGGGCGAGGAGTACCCGCGCCGGCATGACCTCTCGTCCCTGCGACTCCTCGGCTCGGTCGGCGAGCCGATCAACCCCGAGGCCTGGCTCTGGTACCACTCCCACATCGGGGGCGGAAGGGCACCGATCGTCGACACCTGGTGGCAGACCGAGACGGGAAGCATCCTCATCAGCCCGCTCCCCGGCGTGACGACCACGAAGCCGGGCTCGGCCACCTTCGCGCTGCCCGGGATCGGCGCCGACGTGGTCGACGGGGCCGGGAACCCCGTCCCGCCGGGCGGCGGCGGCTATCTCGTCCTGACCCGGCCGTGGCCCTCGATGCTGCGCGGCATCTACGGCGACCCGGAGCGCTACTTCCAGACCTACTGGAGCCGGTTCCCGGGCCTCTACTTCGCCGGCGACGGCGCCAAGCGCGACGCCGACGGCTACCTCTGGCTGCTGGGGCGCGTCGACGACGTCATGAACGTGGCCGGCCACCGCCTCTCCACGATCGAGGTGGAATTGGCCCTCGTGGATCATCCGTCGGTGGCGGAGGCGGCCGTCGTGGGCAAGACAGACGAGATCTCGGGCCAGGCGATCTTCGCCTTCGTGACCCTCCGCTCCGGCCACGAGCCCTCCGAAGCGCTGGGGGTCCAGCTGCGGGAGCACGTCGCCTACGTGATCGGCCCCATCGCGCGGCCCAGGTACCTCCTCTTCACGCCCGACCTGCCGAAGACCCGCTCGGGCAAGATCATGCGGCGGCTCCTGCGCGACCTCGCCGAAGGACGGCCGCTCGGCGACACGACGACGCTGGCCGACGCCTCGGTGGTCGACACGATCCGTGACAACACCGGAACCGCGGAGGACTGAGGACGTGCCGTTCGGCTTCCTGCGGCGGAGCTCGCGTCCCGCGCCGGCGGCCGCGCCCGCCCGCGCCGGCTCGGGCCGGGGGATCCACTTCGACGGCCTCACCGAGGAGTGGCGGCTCGTCGGGCGGATGGAGATCGAGGGCCGTCTCTCCGACATCCTCAACCGGCGCGAGTCGATCCCCATCGCCGACGTTCTCTGGGCGCCGATCGACGGCTCGGAGGAGATGACGCCGGCGCCCGGCCTGGAGCGGATCGACCCCTTCGACCTGATCGCCGTCTTCGCCGGCGTCGGCTCGCTGCCGTCGTACACGGACGCCGAGCGGGCCGCCCACAAGCTGCACAAGGTGCCCTACGACGTCGTCCTGGACGTCACGCCGTTCCGCGTCGTGGGGACCGTCTACCTCTTCCCGGGCTCTGAGCCGGACCGGCTGCTGGATCGCAGCACGGAGCTCTTCGTGCCCGTCACGGACGCCGTGGCCCTGCTCGGGGATCGCCCCCTCAACGATCCCGACGTGGACGTGGTGCTGGTCAATCGGTCCTACCTGCGCGGCATCGACCAGGTCGACCGGCGGACCGTGGAGGCGGCCCGGGCGCTCCTCGGGGCGGCCGCGCGGTGCGCGGGACGACCTGACGGTCAGGCCCGAGCGGACTCCCGGCGGCGGCCGAAGAGAGCCGCGAAGCCGGTCCGTGGGACGGGCGCGGCGGTCGCGCTCGGCGCCCCCACGACCCGCTCGGCAAGGATCCGGAAGTCCTCGCTGACCTTCTCGTGCGGGAAGATGTCGATGACGCTGCGTCCCTCGTTGGCGGCCTTCACGAGCTGGAGGCCCGCGGAGCGGATGAGGGCGAGCGACGTCATCCCGATGGTTCGCTCCATGTCGCCGACGGAGACGCCGCTGTTGGCGCGGTTGATCACCATCGCCAGCTTGTCGCCGAAGCCGAGCTCCCCGGCCACGTCGCGGAGCTGCACGGCGGCCCGCAGGGCCGGGACGTCGGGCGTCACCGGCACGAGGATCCGGTCGGCGCGCTCGAAGATCGCCCGGTTGAGCGGCTCGTAGTCAGGGTGGAGGTCCACGACGACGACGTCGTGGGTGCGCCTCCCGGTGTCGACCGCGGCGGCCACGTGGGCCGGGTCGAGGAGCGACGTCTTGAGAGGGCTCGAGGCCAGGACGAGGACGTGCATCCCCGACGGGTGGGCGGAGAGGAGCGTCATCGAGGGTCGCCGGCGGCGGAACCCCCGCGTCGCGGGCGTCGACGACCTCGTCGACGAGCGTGCGGACGTGCTCCAGCGCCAAGCGAGCTGGCGATGTGGCCGGTCACCGTGTCGGCGTCCACCAGCAGGACGCGCCGTCCCATCGCCGTCAGCGCCGCGGCGAGGTTGACCGCCACGGTGGTCTTGCCCACGCCGCCCTTGGGGTTGAAGACCGCGATGAGCGTCCCGTTGCGCGACCAGTCGTCCAGGCTGATCGGCCCGTTCTGGAGGACCGCCCCGCTGCCGTCGTCGACGGCCAGGCGACGGATCATCATGGCCTCGACCCGCCAGCGGATCGACTCCGCCGAGTAGGGCCGGGTGAAGTACTCGTCGCCGGGTGCGGCCTGGCCGCCGCTCACGCGCTCGAGCGTGCGGGCGGAGAGGACCATGAGGGCCGGGATGTCGCGCCCGCCCTCCCGGAGCAGCTCGTAGTACTCGAGCGAGGGTGTCGAAGTCGGTCTCGCCGTCGAGGATGGCAAGGGCGACGTGGCGGCCCGCCGCGAGATGGGTCGCCAGCTCGTCCGGGTGCTGGACGACGATCGGATCGAGGTCCGCCGCCCGCAGGGCGTCGGCGACCGGGCCGCGCTCATCGCGGGGGAGCGCGATCGCGATCGAGGGACGGGCCATCGATGGTTCCTTCCTGGTGGGCGTGGCCGGGAGTCAGTCGTGGGGATCCTGGGCGCTGACCTGGATGACGCCGTCGCCGACTCCGACGACGCGGGCCGCGAAGCCGGGCAGCGTCGGGATCAGGTCCTGCAGCGAGGTGGCAGGATCGTGCGAGACGGCGAAGACGAACTCCGCGTCGGGCCCTGACGAGACGCCGACGTGGCCGACACCGGCAAGGCGACCCATGTGGCGCTTGAAGCTGGCGATGCTCGCCACGCTGACGAGGCCGGTCACCACGACCCGCGTCGTCACGGCGGCCGCGTCGGCCGCGACCGCCTCGCCGGGCACGAGGCCGAACAGGCGGGCCGCGAGGGCCTCGCCGCCGATCTCGGGCACGTCGATCTCGGCCTCGGCCATCTCGACGGCCGCCATCTCGGCCGCGGCGAAGTCGGGCGTCAGCCCGAGCATCGCCAGCCGGGGGTCGACATCGGTCTCCTGTGGCGCGGCGGCCGACGGATCGGGCAGCGCGGCGGAGTCCGCGGCGTCGGCACTCTCGTCGGGCGGGGCGTCGACGGCAACCTCGGTCGGGGCGTCGCTGGGGGCGTCGACAATCGCGTCCGCTGGCGCGTCGGCGATCTGCTCGGCGGCGGCGTCGGCCGGGGCATCGGCAGCCATGTCGGCAGCGACAGCTGGCGACGCGTCGGCCATCTGCTCGCCGGCGAGCCCGGCCGTCTCGAGCGCCGCCGCTTCCTCGGCGGCGGCCTGGATCGCGGCCATGGCGGCCTCGCGGTCGAGCGGCGCGTCGTCCGCGACGACGTCGCCCGCCGGCGCGACGGAGATCTCCGCCGCAGTCTCGCTGGGCTCATCGACGGCCTCGACGGCTGCCGAGGGCACCCCGACACCGGGCTCACCGAGGAGCGCGGCCATCGCATCGTCATCGAGGTCCTCGAACGAGGGCGGCTCGGGCAGGCTCGCCGCCCGGGCGGCGAAGGCCGACGGGTCCTCCTCGCCGACGAGGTCGTCGAAGAACCGTCCCATCTCGTTCTCGAAGGACGCGATGCGGCCGCGGACCTTCTCGATCTCGTGCTCGACGAGCGCCGCGTGTCGCTCGAGCTGACCCTCGAGCTGCTCGCGTCGGGCGCCGATGCGACGTTCTGTCTCGTCGCGGATGCGGGCGATCTCCGCCTTGGACCAGTCCTTGATCGCCGCGACATCATCGTCGGCATGGCGGCGGAGCTCGGTCGCTCCGGTCGCGGAACGGGCATGGATCTGCTCGATGACGGTGGTCCCGTCCCCGCGGAACTGGTCGAGCGTCGCCGTGCGTGCCTGCTCGGCGGCGACCTGCATCGCCCGGGTCAGGTCGGCCAGGAACTTGGTCGGACGTCGCTGCGGGGCGGGCTCCCGGGGCGCGACGGCGGACGCCGGCTCCCCGGCAACGACACCGGCTGCTTCATCGTGCTCGGATGCGAGACGCCGGGGGATCGGCCTGCTCCGTCGCGGGCGCCGCATCGGGCGCAAGGATCATCATCGCTTCCTCCTCGTGCCCCGGGACGCCGTCCCCGGCCGCATCCTTCGGGCTGTTGTCGCCTGTTTGGAGCGCGGCCCCCGCGCTGTCGTCGATGTCGGCCTCGGGCGCGGCGATGAGACTCACCGACGGGAACGGCCGACGCCTCACGGGACGCCGCGCGATCCGTGCTCCACGGAAGCCGGAATCCAGTCCGGGAATCGGTTGTTGCCATGCTGCTCGGTCCCCTGCTGCGCGTTCGGCCAACGTGCCGACGACGCCTGATGTGGATGCTAGGAGCGGGGAGCGGTGCGGTGGAGTTGACTGGTGGTACCAGCGGGCACCGCCGGTGGTACCGTCGGGGTCCCGGCGTTGTCGGCGGCGCACCGGCTCGGTGCCCGCCGTCACCGTGCGTCAGCGCCCCCTGCGACCAGCCGGCCGAGACCGCCTCCCGGGCGCTGCCGGGCGGTCGCGTCTACGATGTGCCGACCATGCCGGACCCCCGACCGCCCGCCGACGGCAGACCCGCGCCCGCCCCCGCGCCCGGGATCGCGACGCCTCTCCCGCTCGACCAGCGTGGGCGGCGGATGCACGACCTGCGGATCTCGGTGACCGACCGCTGCAACTTCCGGTGCACCTACTGCATGCCGGCCGAGGTCTTCGGGCGCGATTACGCGTTCCTTCCCCGCCGCCAGATCCTGACCTTCGAGGAGATCGCCCGGCTCGCCCGTCTCTTCGTCGCCCTCGGCGTCGAGAAGCTCCGCATCACCGGCGGGGAGCCGACCGTCCGCCGCGACCTGCCGGACCTCGTCCGGATGCTCGCCACGATCGACGGCGTGCGCGACCTCACCCTCACGACGAACGGCTCGGCCCTCCGTCGCCTCGCCGGGCCGCTGGCCGAGGCTGGGCTCCGGCGGATCACCGTCAGCCTCGACTCGCTCGACGACGAGGTCTTCCGGCGCATGAACGGGGTCGACTTCGGGGTGGAGCGCGTCCTCGACGGCATCGACGCGGCGCGGGAGGCGGGACTCGCGCCGATCAAGGTGAACATGGTCGTCCGGCGCGGGGTGAACGAGGAGTCCGTCCTGCCCGTCGCCCGCTGGGCGCGCGACGCGGGCCTGATCCTGCGCTTCATCGAGTTCATGGACGTGGGACACACGAACGGGTGGCGGATGGACGAGGTGGTCCCCCAGGCCGAGCTCCTCGCGCGCGTCGACGCCGCCCTGCCGCTCGAGGCGCTGCCGGCCACCTACCCGGGCGAGGTCGCCCGGCGCTTCCGCTACCGCGACGGCGGAGGCGAAGTCGGCGTCATCTCGTCGGTGTCCGAGCCCTTCTGCGGGGCGTGCACGCGGGCGCGCCTGTCGGCGGACGGAGAGCTCTTCACCTGCCTCTTCGCGGCTCGCGGAGCTGATCTCAAGACGCCCCTTCGCGCCGGCGCCAGCGACGACGAGCTCGTCGAGCAAATCCGCGCCGTCTGGGCCATGCGCGCGGACCGCTACTCCGAGCTGCGGGCGGCCGGGACCGCCGACCTGCCGCGGGTCGAGATGTTCGCGATCGGAGGCTGAGGCGCCCTGTGGCTGTTGGCGTGTCGGCTCCTGCGGCGCCGCTGGGGCGCCGCGCCATCGCCTACTGTCCTCGACGGCTTCGTCCTCGTGCCCGCGTGGATCCTCTACGCCGTCGTCCTCGACGCCGTCTTCGGCCCGCTCGTCGCGACCAATCCGGCCGGCACGGGGGTCATCGTCGTCGCCATCGACGCCCCGCGAGTGGCGCTGGAGCTGGCCCTGACGCTCCTGACCGACGTTGCGTACTACGCGGGTTCCTGGGTGCGCTGGGGGATGACACCTGGCCAGCGCGTCTGCGGCGTGGCCGTCCGGCCCGCGGAGGCGGCTGCCGGCCCGTCACCCGGCGGCATGCGGCCGCCTGCGCCCGCGCTCGCTCGCGTCCCAGCCCAGGTCGCGACCGTCCGCTGGGCCGTCCTCCAGGTCCTGCCGCTGTGCGTCGGGTCCCTCGGATCGGCGGGGGCGCTCCCGCTCGGGATCGTTGCCGGGATCACGGTCGGCTGGTCGGGCTTCCTCTTCCTGTCCGCGGCGGCCGACCCGCTGCGGCGGGCCCTCCACGATCGGATTGCCGGCACGATCGTCGTCATGCCGCCACCGTCGCGCCGTCCCTGACCGAGCGCGACCTCTGGTCGCTCGTCATTGCCCTGCGGGCTTCGCCCGCCGGACCCCGCCGGTCGCCCGCCGACCCGGCCGCCTTCGTCCAGCCGCCGCGCCGGTCGGCGGACCGCGCGGTCGCCGCCGGTCCGCGCCGGTCGCCCGGCCGCCTTCGCCCGGCCGCCTCGTCCGGCTCGCGACTCCCGGTTGTCCACAGGTTCTCCACAGAGGGGGAAAACGCGTGGACGCACGCCCGCGCCGCACCGCCATGTTGGTGGATAACCCCGTTGTCCGATGCCCGCCTTCCGGCCATGATCTGTCTTGCCCGGAGGGGCCGCGAGAGTCGAGACCACGGCGATTACATCAACGAGGTCCGACGAGGCGCTTGGGAGCAATCCCGGGAGCTCTCCTCCGAGGGGACCTGCGATCACATCAAGGGGCCGCTCGGGATCTCGGTTCCTCCGGGCGTTCGCGTGCCCGGCGGGCGCCGGGGGCCTCGTGTCACCATCACCGCCCGGATTCTCATCGCGGGGATCGCGACCGTCGGGCGTCAGGTGGGGGGATCGACGTCCTCGCGGTCGGTGAGCGGATCCGTCGCCGGGGTGCTGCAGACGTAGTAGCGCAGCGTCGTGCGGCCGGTGTTCGTGATCGCGTGCGGCAGCCCCATCTCGACCCGGATGCCCCGCAGCGGCTCCAGCGTCTCCTCGAGCGACCCCAGGCGCACCGTCCCGCGCCCCTCGAAGACCACGATGACGTGCTCGCATCGCTGGTGGCGGTGCCAGCCCGTGCCGCCGCCCGGCTCGATCTCCACCTCGCCGAGGGAGAAGGCGTCGGTTCCGAAGTCGCCAGGCTCGACGAGCACCCGGGTGCGGATGCCGGGCCCCGCCACGACGCGGGCGCTCTCCCTCCGCCGCACCGGGTCGCCCTCCGCCACCCAGGACTTCAGGACGTCGCCGGGCCGCTCGGGGTCCACCTCGACGGCCGCGAGCAGGGCGAGCGCGTCGATGGAGGACTCGTTTCGCACGAGGTGGTACTCGGCGGGCGCCTCGTAGAGGGCGTCGCCGGCGCGCACGACGGTCCGCCGGCCCAGCTGCGGACCATGCTCGAAGACGATCTCGCCGGCCGCCAGGTAGAGGAGCGTCTCGACGCCGTGGCGGTGGGGCCCGATCTCCGCCCCGGGGGGGATCCGGTCGAACTGCAGGTGGATCGTCATCGCGAGGGCCGGGTCCCGCCGGCCTATCGGTCGACGACGGGAAGGGACCGTCCGGCGCCCTTCGCCGCCTGTGCCTTCTCGGCCCAGGCGGCGAGCACGGAATCCTTGTGGGGGCGGATCGGGCAGTGCTCGTCGCGGTTGCCCATCTCGTCGCAGTAGCCAAGGGGCACGCACTTGGGGGCCAGGAAGCTGCCGAGAAACGGGCTGACGGCAAAGACCTCGTGGCGGATCAGCTGGAAGAGGCGCCGGATCTCCCACTGGGCCATCGTGCAGAGCCGCAAGCCAGCCATGTGGATCAGGGCCCGAAGGTTGGCGGTCATCACGAGGTTCGTCCGCGTCGCGTTCGGGAAGACGAACCGGGCGTCCTCGCCGGGGATCCCGGCCGCGAGCAGCGCGCCGTACAGCTCCAGCGAGCCGTCGACCTGCTCCTCGAAGCGGGCCCGGAGGTCCGGGTCGGCCTCGGCGATCGTGCCCGGCAGCATCGTTGCCGCGCGCTTGAACGAGACGTAGCGCTGGCTCTGCTGGTCGAAGGCGACGCCGGCGCGGTGGCGCACGAGCTGGTGCGAGAGGGTCCGGCTGACGCCCGTGATCCCGAACGTGAAGACGACGTGCTCGATCGTGCTTCCGTGGCCGCTCTCGATGACTCCGCTGATCAGCTTCTGCATCTTCGCCTGGTCGATCTCGCCGCCTTCGGCGCGGCGGAAGATCTCGCCCGGCTCGAGCTCGCTGTAGCACGTCCGGCAGGCCGTGTAGATCAAGGGAACGTAGTAGCGCTGCACGATCTCCCGGTCGGGGAAGAGGAGCGTCGCCTTCATCCCGAGGTCGTGCCGCCCCGGGTTGCGGGGGATGCCTGTCCTGGCCCGCGCGGTCGCGGCGCCAGGGTCGGGGGACGGCGACGGCGGCGGCTGCTGGGCCATGGTCCCGTGAGGATAGCCGGCCCGGGCGTTTGCCGAGCGGTCGTTGCGGGCCGGCCTCCCGGTCCGGCTGCCGTGGGGGCCGCGGCGGGACGGTCGCGGCGGGACGGTCGCGAGCGCCGGGACGGCAGCGCCGCCCCCCAGCCGCCCCCAGCCGTCCCGCGTGCGACAACCCGCCTCACAGGCGATGATTCGTGAGGTCGCCCGGGCCCGGAGGCCGGCGCATCGCGCATTGCCGGTGCCCGCGTCGCTCGACACGCCTGGCGCAACCGCCGGCAGGTGACCCCGCGGGTCCGATGGGTCGCAGACGCCACGGCCGCAGGCTGGATGCTCCTGCCGGCGGTGTGGCGTCGGCGCCTGACCCTCGCGAAGTCACGAATCATCGCCTCTCGGGCGACTCGCCTGCGGCCCGCGCCGCGGCCACGCGCCCGCGCCGGCGCACGCTTCCGCCCGCACGCGCACGCGCCCGCCCGCGCCTCGGCACTCTCCCGCCCGCCCGCGCCCGCCCCGCGGCCGCCTGAGCGCGCCTCCGCCCGCGGCCGCGCACGCGTCCCACGGCCGCCTGAGCGCGCCTCCGCCCGTCGGCCGCGCACGCGTCCCACGGCCGCCTGTGCGCGCCTCCGCCCGTCGGCCGCGCACCACGCCCCGGGGCGCTCGCGTCAGATGGAGACGGGCTCGCCCGGGGCGGGCTGCTGCGCCTCGACGCCATGGAACCAGTGCCAGTAGAGCCAGGTGCCGAGTGAATAGAGGACGATGATCGTCACGAAGTTGACGGCGTAGCCGGCATCGAAGCCGAGCCACCGCTGGAGGATGCTGTACCAGGGCCCGGCGATCACCCAGCCCAGCGACCAGAGCAGGCTGCCCGTCGCCGCGTAGGTCGCCCGCTCGCCCGGCCGCAGCCGCTCCATCGCGAACGCGTTGGCGATCGGGTTGCCGGCGTTCATGAGCGAATTTCGCACGGCCATCGCCACGATGACCGTCCAGAGGACCGGGCTGAACCCGAGCACGACGAGGAACGGGAGGCTGGCGCCCTGGACCAGGGTCACCGAGCCCACCTTTCCGAAGCGCCGCGCGAGTGCCGGCTGGAGGAGGATGGCGATGGCCGTGCCAAGGCTCGTGATCGCGAAGATGACGTTGAGGGCGGCGAGGTCGAGCCCGAACTTGCCCTGGACGAAGACGTTGAGGAACGGGATCACCTGGCCCGCCCCCAGGGCGATCAGGAACCCGGGTACCAGGAGCCGCCAGAACGTTCGCGAATCTGACGGCCGCGGGATCCCCAGGCGGGCCGACCGCCGTGTGGCGGCGCGGCGCGTGTCAAGCCGGGCAGCGATCGGCTCGCCGGCCCAGCCGTCGACCGGCCGCTGCTCCAGCGTCCGCCAGTCGCGACGACGGCGCGGCCGGTCGTCCCGGAGCGCCAGCACCGTCAGCGTCGCAAGGGCCGCCGCACCGGCCATGACCACGAGCAGGATCCGGTAGACGGACGGGTCTCCCGTTCCCGCGCCCGCCCCCGAGCCGGAGGCCGCGGCCGCGCCGCCCAGGACCGCCGCGATCGCGCCGCCGAGGAGCGCCGCGCCCACGTTCGTCACGTTCGAGACGGCGAACTGCAGGCTGAAGAGCTCGTTGCGGTGCTCCGGCCGGCTTCGCTCCATGAGGAGCGGCGACTGGACGACGAAGAAGGCCTGGTTTGCCGCGCCGACGACGGCGGCGCAGAGGAGGATCACGGCGGGCTCGGTGGACACGAGCAGGCCGAGGATCCCCAGCGTCGCCCCGCCCGTCCCGAGCGCGAGCACGTAGCGACGCCCGATCCGGTCCGAGAGGATGCTGGCCGGGAAGGCGAAGACGACGCCGGCGGCCGAGCTCGCCGTGGCGGCCACGCCGATGAAGGCGGGATCGAGCTCGAGGGCCACGAGGTAGAGGTTGAAGTCGACCCACCAGAGGCTGAGGGCGACCCCGTAGACGAGGGTCGTGACCAGGAAGATCCGGGCGTCGCGCTCGAAGCCGGTGAAGCTTCGGGCGTAGCGCCGAAGGGCGGTCACGCCTCCCCGGGACGGAGCGGCGCGCGAGCCGGCGATGGCCGCGGTGCGCCGGACGGCGGGCGTGTCGCGCGAGGCACTGGTCTGCACGGCCGCCATGGTACCGCCGTGGGCAGGGGCCGCCGGACCGCGGGAACCGCCGGCGCCGCGGGAGCGGCCCGCGTCGCTGCCCGGCGGGAACCGGCCCGGAGCGTTGCTGCCCGGCGGGAACCGGCCCGGAGCGTTGCCGCCACCTCGGGAACGGGCCCGGCGTGGCGTGCCAGCAGCCCGGTTTGACGCGGCGTCACGCCCGCCCCTACGGTTCGCCGGTGATCACGGCGTTCCTCGCGGGCGCGGCGGCGGGGCTCGGCATCGCCATTCCCGTCGGCGCGATCGCCATCCTCATCGTCGAGACCGGGCTTCGGCGCGGGTTCCGGCTGGCGGCGGCCGCCGGAGCCGGGGCAGCGACCGTCGACGGCGTCTACGCCCTTGTCGCGGCGGCCTTCGGCGCGGCCCTGGCGGCGGTCCTCGCCCCGTGGGATCGGCCGCTCCGGATCGTCGCCGTCGTCGTGCTCGTCGCGATCGCCCTCCGCGGCCTCCTGGGCCTGCGGGCCATGTCGCCGCCGATCGCCGCAGACGGCGCGCCGATCCGCCCGGACGTCGAGGCCGCCGAACGCGGCGGCTCCGTGGTCCGCACGTACGGCGTCTTCGTGGCGATCACGCTCCTGAACCCGGTGACGGTGACCTACTTCGCGGCCCTCATCCTGGGGCTGGGATCGACGGGGACGGGTCCCGCCGAGAAGGCGGCATTCGTCGCCGGCGCCTTCCTCGCATCGCTCGCCTGGCAGACCCTCCTCGCGGCGGTCGGGGCCTTCCTGCACCGGCGCCTCTCGGTGCGCCTCCGGGCGGCGGTCGTGCTCCTCGGGAACGCGATCGTCCTGGCCTTCGCGGTCGCGATCGGCGGGGGTCTCGTGACCTGAGCGGGACGCTCCGCCGCGCCGCCGGCTCGTGCCGGACGCGGTCGGGCGCGGGGTCACTCGCGCCGCTCGCAGGCTCGTGCCGGAACGCGGTCGGGCGCGGGTCACCCCCCGGCCCCGCCCCCCGGCTCGCCCCCGACGAACGGGTCGACCTCGCCGAGGGCGTAGGCGATGGCCTCCGTCAGCGGGAGCGCCGCGCCCTCGGCGGCGAGGCGCTCCAGGTCCTCGCTGCCGATCTCCCGGCGCGGGCTGAAGGGGAGCGTGTCGAGGAGCGCCTCGTCCCATGTGGCCAGCTCCGCGCCACTCGTCCGCTGCAGGTGGCGTGCCGCGCCCCACAGGCGCCCGGCGCGGGCCGCGTCCCCCTCTCCCACGGCCACCGCGGCCAGCGCGTCGAGGGCCAGGTTGACGCCGGCCAGGTCGCTCGCGTCACGGAAGTGGGCGATCGCGTGCCGCGCCGCGTCGCGGGCCTCCGCCACCCGGCGCTGGACGATGAGCGTCATGCTCAGCATGTGGAGCGACCACGCCTCCATCGTCCGGTGGCCTGCCGCGCGGTGCAGCTCCAGGGCGCGCCGGAACCACGGCTCCGCGTCGGCCGGGCTCTCCCCGTAGAGCTCGAAGCCGCCACGCCCCCACAGGACGTTGCCCTGGCCCGCGCTGTCGTCCAGCTCCTCGTAGATGGCGAGCGCCTCGTCGAGCATGGCCCGGGCGCCGGGGCGCTCTCCCGGCGCGCCGCCCACCAGCCACATCGCCGCAGCGACCGTCACGAAGCCCCGGTTGTAGAGGGCGTTGGCGAGCTCGCGCCGGCTCTCGGTCCCCCCATCGGCCGCCCGGGCCCGCCAGATCGACAGGGCCTCGTCGTACCAGCGCGCGGCGACCGCGATGTCGGCCTGCCAGTAGGCGACGCCCCCGAGCGCCTCGGCGAGCCGGGCCCGGGTGGTCGGCGCGAGGTCCCAGTCGCGGGCCGCGAGCGCGTCGAGCTCCCGGCGCGCCTCCACGAGGTAGCCGCGCTGCTGGCGGAAGCGCCAGAGGGCGAAGGCGAGGGCGACGGCGAGCTCCGGATCGGGGCGGGCGGCCGCGCGGGCGAGGGCGGCCCGCAGGTTGTCATGGTCGCGCTCGAGGCGGTCGAGCCAGGCCCGCTGGTCCGCCCCCTGGAGGTGCGGCGCGGCCCGCTGGGCGAGCTCGAGGAAGACGCGCGCGTGGCGGTCCCGGATGGTCGCGGCGGCCCCGGCGGCCTCCAGCATCTCCGCGGCGAACTCGCGGATCGTCTCGAACATGGCGAAGCGCGGCCCATCGTCGTCGTCGGCGCTCCGGACGAGGCTCTGGTCGACGAGCGCGGCAAGGCCGTCGAGCACGTCCGAGTCCGCCCCGCCGGCCGTCCCGGGCAGCGCCTGGGCCGCCTCGGCCACCGGCGCGGCCGTCGCGCCGGCAACGGCCTCGGCCGCCTCGAGGCTCCACCCGCCCCGGAAGACGGACAGCCGGGCCAGGAGCTGGCGCCGCGGCTCGTCGAGCAGGTCGCAGCTCCAGGCGATCGCGCCCCGCAGCGTCCGCTGGCGATCGGGCAGGTCGCGGGCGGACGAGGTGAGAAGCCCCAGCTGGCGCTCCAGGCGCTCGAGGATCTGCTCCGGCCCGAGGAGCTTCACCCGGGCCGCCGCGAGCTCGATGGCCAGGGGCATCCCGTGGAGGCGGGCGCAGATCCCGGCGACCGCCGGCGCGTTCTCGTTCGTCACCGCGAAGTCCGGCCGGACGGCCACGGCCCGGGCGATGAAGAGGCGCACCGCCTCGTACTGGCCCAGCGAGGCGGGGCTCGGGTGGCGCAGGGCCGGCCGGCAGGTTCTCCAGCTCGACGTGCGAGAGGCGGCTCGTGTCGGGCGGCGAGGGCAGCCCCGGGACGACGTACTCCTGCTCGCCGGAGATCCGCAGGACCGCCCGGCTCGTGACGATGACGCGGAGGGCCGGGCAGGCCCGGAGGAGCCCGCCGATCTCGCCGGCGGCCTCGACCACCTGCTCGAAGTTGTCGAGCACGAGCAGGACGCGGCGCTCGCGCAGATCGCCGCGGCGAGGGCGTCGAGGACGGTCTCGGCGGGGCGCTGGACGACGCCGATGGTGCGCGCGACGGTCCCCAGGACGAGGGTCGGATCCCGGAGCGGCTCCAGGGCCACGAACCAGACGCCGTCCGGGTACCCATCGGCGACCGCCGCCGCGAGCTGGAGGGCGAGGCGCGTCTTGCCCGTTCCGCCCGGGCCGGTGAGGGTGAGCAGCCGCGTGGTCGCCAGCAGCTCCGCCACCGTCGCCAGCTCGTGCTCCCGCCCCACGAACGACGTCAGCTGGGTCGGCAGGTTGTTGGGCCGCGCATCGAGCGAGCGAACGGGCGGGAAGTCCGACGGGAGGCCATCCACCAGCAGCTGGGCCAGCGGTTCCGGGCGGAGGTCCTTGAGGCGATGCTGGCCGAGGTCCCGGAACGCGACCCCGGCCGGCAGGACCGAACCGGCGAGAGCGCGGACGGTCTCGGAGACCAGGACCTGGCCGCCGTGGGCGGCGCCGGCCACGCGGGCCGCCCGGTGGACGTCGTGGCCGACGTACGACCCGTCGGCGTCGACGACGCCCTCGCCCGCGTGGAGGCCCATCCGGACCCGGATCGGGGCATCGGGCGGCCACGGCTCGGCGGCGAGGTCGCGCTGGGCCCGCACGGCGGCGGCGATCGCCGCCGGGGCCCGGGTGAAGGCCGCGAAGAACCCGTCGCCCTCGGTCTGGACCTCCACCCCGTCATGGGCGGCCAGCGCCGCCCGGATGATGGCGCGATGACGGTCGAGCAGGGGCGGCCAGCGTTCGGCCAGCTCGCGGACCAGCCGCGTCGAGCCCTCGATGTCGGTGAACAGGAAGGTGACCGTCCCGCTCGGAAGGGGCGGGCGCGCGTCCGCCGCGGGGCGCGATCGCTCGCTGGCGGGCGGCGGCTCGCCCGGCGCCGGCACGGTCAGGGGACGCTCGGGACCGTCCACGCGGCGATGCTGCGGGTCGGCGTCGCCGCTGTCAATGGTCGCCGGCGCCCCCGGGAGGCGCGGCCGGCGGGCTGGCCGGCAGGGTGACCCGGAAGGTGGTCCGGCCCGGATCCCCGGACACCAGCTCCAGCCGGCCGCCGTGGCGTTCCACGATCGATCGCGAGATGTGGAGGCCCAGCCCTGTCCCGGCCCCGACGTCCTTCGTCGTGAAGAAGGGGTCGAAGATCCGTCCGCGCAGCGGGGCGGGGATCCCCGGTCCCGAGTCGCGGATCTCCACCACCACGCCGCCGCCGGGCGCCGGCCACGGCCGCGACGTCCACCGTGCCCTGCCCGCCCAGGGCGTCGATCGCGTTCGCGAGCAGGTTCGTCCAGACCTGGTTGAGCTCGCTGCCGCGGGCCTCGATCGCGGGGCAGGTCGGGCGCGTAGGCGCGGCGAACCTCGACGCCAGCCTTCCAGCGGGAGCGCAGGATCACCAGCGTGCTCTCGATGCTGGCCGTCACGTCGATGCGCCCGAGCGAGGCGCGGTCGAGGTAGGTGTACTCGCGAACGGCGGCCACGATCTCCGAGATCTGCCCGGCGGCAAGGCCCACCTCCGCGAGGAGCTGGCGCACCAGGGCGGCGGCGGCCAGCCAGGCCGCGACCACCAGGCGGGCCTCGTCGTGGCCGAACGGCGCCAGCAGGTCGTCGATCTCGTTCCCGTCCCAGCCCAGGGCGACGAGGGAGGCCGCCGGCTCGCCGGGGTCCGCCATCCCGAGGTCGGCCAGGAGGATGGCGACGGCATCCCGCCGGTCGGCCGCGTCGAGGGGGTCGAGCGCCGGCGGAGCGGAGGCCCGGCGGGCGACCTCCTCGCGGAGCGCGTCGAGGAGCTCCGCCGTGAGGGGGGTCGCCCCGCCGGCGCCCGTCGCCCGGAGCGCCGCCGGCCCGTCGCCGGGGGCAGCGAGCGTCCCGAGGGCCGCGGAGGCGCGATCCCACTCGTCGAGGGCATCGGCCAGGCGGCTGGCGCTGCTGCGGGCGGCCGCGGCCGGGTTGTTGAGCTCGTGGGCGAGGCCGGCGGCGAGCGTCCCGAGGGAGGCAAGGCGGGCCTGGTCGGCGAGCAGCGCCTCGATGCCGCGCAGCCTGCCCGCCACGGTCGCCACGAGCGAGCGGAGCAGCCCCGGCTCGCCGGCGAGCACGTCGAAGAGGTCGTCGCGGGCGACCCGCAGGAGTCGGGAGGGCGTGATCGCGCGCACGGTCGCCCGCCGGGCGCCGCCCTCGAGCACGGCGATCTCGCCCTGCACGGCGCCCGGTCCCACCGTGGCGACGGCCGCCTCGACCTCGCCGGCGCGCTTGGTGACCGCCAGCTCGCCCTCCAGCGACCACGTAGAGCGCATCGCCCGGGCCGCCCTCGGCGACCAGCGTCGCCCCGGCGGCCACGGTCACCTCCGTGGCGACGGCGCGGACCCGGTCCAGCTCGTCCGGGCCCAGGTCCGCGAAGAGCGAGCACGCGCGCCAGGGGGTCGTCGACCGGCCGCCGCCTCCCGTCCGCGCAGCCGGCGCCGGCTCGTCGTCCCGCAGGCGGGCGAACATGACCGCGTCGACCGGCGCCCCGCGGAAGGGGAGATAGCGGCGCAGGATCCCCTCGCGCCGGAAGCCGGCCCGCAGGGCCACGCGCCCCGACGCCTCGTTGCCGACCAGGGTCAGGAGCTCCAGGCGCTCGAGCGCCGGGTCCGCGAACGCCCATGCCGCGAGGAGCCGGACCGCGCGCGTCGCCAGTCCCCGGCCGCGCAGCGCCGGGGGCCAGCCAGTAGCCGACCGCCGCCCGGCCGGGAGCGCCGGCCGCGTGGAGCCCGATCATCCCGGCCAGGGCCCCGCTCGCCCGCTCCACGATGGCGAAGGTCAGGTCGCTCCCGGTCGCCCAGCCGTCGCCGACCCCCTCGAGGAAGGCCCTGGCGTCCGCCGCGGTGTAGGGGACCGGGACGGGGATCCAGCGGGCGATCTCGGGATCGCGGCAGGCGGCCGCGATCGCGGCCGCGTCCGCCTCGCCGGGAAGGCGCAGGAGGACGACCTCGTCGGCGAGGGGCGGCTGCGGGGGGAGCCGGGGAGACCGGGGCGGCCGGCCGCCGGGCGCGGTCACCGGCGGTCACAGGCCGGCAAGGTGCTGGTGGACGAACTGGACGGCCATCGACCCCTCGCCGACGCCGGAGGCGATCCGCTTCACCGATCGGCTGCGGACGTCGCCCGGCGGCGAAGACGCCCGGGATGCTCGTCTCCAGCAGGAACGGCTCGCGGGCGAGCGGCCAGCCGGCGACCTTCCCGTCCGCGGCCCGGGCGAGCGCGGGCCCGGTCACGATGAAGCCCGCCCCGTCGCGCTCCACGATGCCGGCCAGCCAGTCCGTGCGGGGGAGGGCGCCGATGAAGAGGAAGAGCCCGTCCATCGGCTCGGCCGCGCGGGTCCGCGCCGCGGCGTCCTCCACGGTGATCTCCTCCAGGCCCTCGGTTCCGCGCACGGCGGCGACGCTGGCGTTGAGCCGGATCGTCACGTTCGGGAGCGCCCGCAGCTGGTCGACCAGGTAGGCGGACATCCCGGCCTCGATTCGGCCGCCCCGGACCAGCAGCAGGACGCTGGCGGCGAACCGCGAGAGGTGGACGGCGGCCTGCCCGGCGGAGTTGCCGCCGCCGACGACGGCGACGCGCTGGCCCCGCATGGCGAGCGCCTCGGTGATCGCGGCGCCGTAGAAGATGCCGACGCCGACGAGCGGGTCGATCCCCTCCACCTCGAGCCGCCGGTACTGGACGCCGGTGGCCACGATGAGCGCGCCGCAGGCGATCTCGCTGCCGTCGTCGAGGGTCACCAGCCGGTAGCGGTCCTCGAGGCGGAGCGCCGTCGCCGCGCGCGAGGTCAGGACCTCGGCGCCGAGCCGGCTCGCCTGGGCGACCGCCCGGCGCGTCAGGTCGGCTCCGCTCAGCCCCGCCGGGAAGCCGAGGTAGTTCTCGATCCGCGACGTCGTGCCCGCCTGTCCGCCCGGCGCCTCGCTCTCGAGGAGCAGCGTGTGCAGGCCTTCCGACGCGCCGTAGACGGCCGCCGCGAGGCCCGCCGGGCCGCCCCCGACGATGACGAGGTCGTAGGTTCGCAGGTCAGGCCGCGTCCGCATCCCGACCTTCTCGGCGATCGCGGCGTTGGTCGGGGCGAGGAGGTGGGAGCCGTCCGGGAAGACGAGCAGGGGGTCGCGCCCGGGGTCGATGCCGGCAGCTTCCGCGAGGCGGCGGGCCTCGGGATCGACCTCCACGTCCACCCAGCGGTAGGGGACGAGGTTGCGGGCGAGGTAGTCCTTGATCTCGTGGGCCCGCGCCGACCAGCGGTGGCCGACGAGGCGGATCCCCTCGAACGGCGGCCGGAAGGTTGCCCGCCAGTCGGAGAGGAGGTCGTCGAGGACCGGGAAGAGCCGCTCCTCGGGGGGATCCCACGGCTTCTGGAGGTACTGGTCCAGGCGGATCTCGTTGATCGCCCGAATCGCGACGTCGGTGTCCGCGTACGCGGTGAGCAGGACCCGGCGGGCGTCGGGCGCCAGCTCCAGGGAGGCGGCCAGGAGCTCGATGCCGGTCATCCGGGGCATCCGCTGATCGACGAGGAGGAGGGCCAGCGGCGTCTCGCGGAGGGCGAGGCGGCGGATCACGTCGAGGGCTGCCTCACCGGAGTCGGCGGCGAGGATGGTGTACTCCGCCCCGAAGTGGCCGCGCAGCTCGCGCTCCACGGCGCGCAGGACGGCAGGCTCGTCGTCGACCACGAGGACGACGGGATTCGCCATGGCTCGCTCTCCCTCCCTCGCCGGCCGACCGGGCGCCCCGCTCGCTGCCCGGGGACAGGCGGCCCGCCTAGACTAGCCGACGGCGACCCCTCGCGGCGAGGGGTCGGTCACGGGGAGGTTGCGATGGGCGGCCCGGCGGCGCGACGCTACGTGGCGGACGGGCAGGCCCGCGGCTATCCCGTCCGCACCGAGCAGGTGCGGGTCCCCATGGACGACGGGATCGACCTCGCGGCCACCCTCTACCTTCCCGACGCGCCGGGCGACGGCCCCTTCCCCGCCGTCCTCGAGTCGATCCCCTACCGCAAGGACGACTGGACGCTCTCGCGCGACTGGCCGCTCCACGGCGCGTTCGCCGCCGCCGGGTACGCCAGCTGTCGCCTGGACGTGCGCGGCACCGGCAGCAGCCGCGGCATCGCCGAGGACGAGTACACCGAGCGCGAGATCCTCGACAATCTCGCCGTCATCGACTGGCTGGCGACCCGCCCCGGGGCCGCCGGACCGGTCGGCATGTTCGGCATCAGCTGGGGCGGCTTCTCCGCGCTCCAGGCGGCCATGCGCCGGCCCCCGGCCCTCAGGGCCATCATCCCCGCCTGCTTCAGCCACGACCGCTACCACGTCGACGTCCACTGGTGGGGCGGCACCCGCCTCATCGGCGAGAGCGTCTACTGGCCGGTCGAGATGGTCGGCGAGAACGCCCTCCCGCCGGACCCCGAGCGGTTCGGTCCCGGCTGGCGCGAGGAGTGGCTCCGGCGCCTGGACGCGACCCCCCAGTGGCCGTTCAGGTCGCTGCGCCATCAGCGGCGCGACGCCCACTGGCGCCACGGGTCGGCGATCGAGGACTGGGGCTCCATCGAAGCCGCCGTCCTGGCCCTCGGCGGGCTCGCCGACTCCTATCGCGACAGCGTCCTCGCCCTGCTGGCGCGGCGTGGGGGCGCCGGCCCGCGGGATCCTGGGACCGTGGGGCCACGCCTGGCCGCACGACGGCGCGCCGGGGCCGACCATCGACGGCGTCGGCCTGATGACCGCGCTGGTGGGACCGCTGGCTCAGCGGAGAGCAGAACGGGATCGACGAACGGCCCGGCCCTGACCCTCTTCGCGGTCGAGCCGGACGGGGCGGACCCCTTCCCGGTCGCCGTCGCCCCGGCCGAGCTTCCAGGGCGCTGGTGGGCGATCGGCCGCTGGCCGACCGCTCCCGGGGTCGCCCGGGCCGCCGCCGCTCCACCTCGGCGGCGATGGCGCCGCCGGCCGCGGGACGCTGGACCGCCGGCCGCCGGCCGGGGATGCCGCACCCGACACGTGGGGCGGTGGGCCGGCCGGGGCGCTGGCGGCGCCCTTCACCTGCACCGGCTCGCGGCCCCAGGGCGGGCCGCTGGACCAGCGCCCCGACGATGCCGGCTGCCTCCTGTACACGAGCGAGCCGCTTCCCGAGCCCGTGCTCATCGCGGGCACGCCGGCCGTCGATCTCTGGGTCGCCGCCGATCGGCCCGTGGCCCAGGTTGCCGTCCGCCTGGAGGCGGTCGCCCGCGACGGCACGTCGGCCCTCCTGGCCCGGGGCCTCCTCAACCTGACCCGGCGCCGGTCGTTCGCGGAGCCCGAGCCGGTGGTGGCGGGCGAGGTCATGGCCGTCTCGATCCCGCTCACCGCGACGGGTGCCCGCGTGCCCGCCGGGCAGCGCCTGCGGGTGGCGGTCGCGGGCGCCGCCTTCCCCGTCGCCTGGCCACCGCCGGCCCCCGTCGCCCTGACCCTCTTCCACGACGCCGGGCGCCCGTCGCGCCTGCGCCTCCCGACCGCCGCCGGCTGGGCGCCGGCGACAGAGGACCTCGGCCGTGGGTCGGCGGACCCCGGCACAGCAGAGCATCTGCCCGGCATCGCCGACGCCTGGCGGGTGGAGCGCAACGCCCTGGCCGGCACGACGACCCTCGCCTCGGAGTTCGGGGGCGGGCACCGCTTCGCGGAGCGCGACGGGCTCCTCTTCGCCGCCGACGAACGGTTCCGGATCGTGGCCAACGACGACTGGGCGCACGCCGCCGCCGAGGGATCGGCGTCCTACCGGGTTGCCTGGCCGGGCGGTCCCTCGGTGACCGCCGACGGGCGGCTGGCGGTGGCATCCGACGGGGATACGTTCACCGTCACGGCCAGCGTCACGGCCACCGAGGACGGCGCGGTCGTCTTCGACCGGACGTGGGAGGAGCGGATCTCGCGCGATCTCGTCTGACGGCAGGTCCGGCCGACCCCCGCACAGGGTCCGGGCGGCTCTCGCACCGGTCGCGCCCGGGTCTACGATTCCCGGCGTACGCCGAAGGAGCCTCCATGACGGACCTCACCCCCCGCACCCCCGGCCAGCTGGCTGCCCTGCTCGACGCCTCCCGGAACGCGATCGTCGCCGAGATGGCGGCGCTCGGGCCGCACGCGGCGGAGCGGCTCATCGATGGCGCGTGGTGCGCCAACGAGGTGGTCGGCCACCTGATCGAGGCCGAGCGGCGGGGCTTCGGATGGCGCATCCGGGCGATGATCGCCGAGGAGCGTCCGAGGCTTCAGACCTGGGTCCCGGCAGCGGTCGCCGTGGCCCGCCACGACGACGAGCGCGACCCGGGCGACCTCGTCGCCGAGCTCGGCAGGCTGCGCGACGAGAGCGTGGCCCTGGTCCGCTCCCTGGGCCCCGGGGCGCTCGCCCGCGTGGGCCTCCATCCGCAGGTGGGCGAGGTGACCGTGTCCGAGATCGCCCACGAGTGGGTCCACCACGACCGCGAGCACCTCGGGCACCTGCTGGCCCTGACCCGCCGCCTCGTCTGGCCGGCGATGGGCAACGCCCGCCTCTTCTCCGACCCCGACGCGTAGCTCCTGCCGGGCCGTCCCGCGCCCGGTCGCGCAGTGGGAGTCAGCAGCGGCCTGTCATTACGGCCCGTAATGACGTCGCGGAGGGAACGCATGACACTGCCGGTGCGATCCCAGGAACGCCCTTGATCTGAACAGCGGTCGAAGAATCCTTTCCATCCCTGTCCCCGCTGCTGCATGGAACCCCCTCCCCGGCAGCGGGGACAGGATCCCGTCTCCCCCGCTCGCTGCCATCCGATCAGCGGGCCGGCGGCCAGACCGCGCCGGTCGGTCCACCGATCCGGGGAGACGGAGGCGCTTGGTCATCGCACCAAGGACTGCCTGATGTCGCTCTCCCTCTGGTTCCACCCGGCCAACCTCGTTGACTGCGGGAGGGCGATCCGCGCTCGCGCCGGCCGCTCCCGGCACGGCCACACGCCATTTGGCGGCGGCGCGGATGCGATCATCGAGGCCGGCATCGACCGGACCTGGAATGGCCATTCGTTCACGGCCTCCCCCCGCTGGTTCCACACGTTCTGGGTCCGCGACATGTGCTTCAGCGCGGTCGCCCTGGGGCGCCTCGGCGGCCGCCATCGCGACCGCCTCGTCGCCTCGCTCGCGTGGGCGCTCGATGGCTGGGAGCGCCGGAGGAGCCACGTCACGACGACCTTCCATCCCTTCGGATTTCCGGCCGACGTCTACGACTACGGCGTGGACTCGCTGCCGCTCCTCCTCGCGGCGCTGCGCGCCGTGGAGGCCGATGGCGACGCCCTCGTGGTGCGCCATCGGGCCTGGCTGGCCGCCGAGCTCTGGCACTTCTCCCGCCTCGTCGTCGATCCGGCGACCGGGCTGCAGCGGGCCGACCGGACGTTCTCCGCGCACCGCGACACGGCGACGAACCGCTCGAACGCGTACGGCAACAGCATGGTCGCCCTGCTCGCCAAGACGCTCGCCGCGAAGCCGGCGTGGGGTCTGCCGAACCCGCTTGCTCGCCACTTCCCCGGCGACGACGTGGGGCGTCTCCTGCGCGAGCACTTCTGGATGCCTGCCCGGGGCTGCTTTCGCGACGCCCTCGGCTCCGACGAGACGACCGGCGAGGCCAATGTCTGGCCGTTCTGGACCGGCGCGCTCGACTGCCCCATCCTCCTGCGCACGGCCCTCGCGACGCTCCAGCGCGAGGGCTTCTGCGACCCGCTCCCGCTGCGCTACACGACCCGCCCGACGCCGGGCTCAGAGGTGTGGCTCGCGCGCCACCTCATGCCGGACTACCAGGGCTCGTCGGTCTGGACGAGCATCGGCGCGATCTATCTCCAGCTCCTGCGCACGGTGAGCCCGGCCCACGCGGCTCGCGAGACCGTCCGCTATCGCTTCGTGGATCGAGCGGGACGGCACGTTCTGGGAGGTCCTCGACCGCTTTGGGCGCTGCTGGCGCGGACGCGGCGGGCTGATGATCGGCGAGGAGGGGATGCTGTGGGGCGCGATCTTCCTGGACCACCTGCGATCGCCGGACGCCCAGCCGGCCCGTCTCGCCTGAAGAAGCCGGGCTGGCCGTCGGCGGCGAGAGCCGGCCGCGGCCGTCAGGCCTGGAGGGCGGCCCGACGAAGGCGGTCCATGACCGCCCGGCCCAGGCCAACGGCGCGCACGGGCTGGGCCACGATCCGGTCGAGGCCCGCGGCGTCCAGGTCATGGAGCGCCTCGAAGAGGCGGGCTGCGACGGTCACCGGATCGCCGTCGGGCGCGAGGACCTCCTCGGCCGCGAACGGGCCGCCGGCGGCGCGGGCTGCCTCCGCCCCGGCTGCCGACGTGGCGAGGAGGCCCAGACGCTCGCCCGGGCGGGCCCGAAGGCGGTGCGCGGCGCCCGGGCCAAAGGGGTCGACGATCTCGAGGCGGGCCCCCGGGGCATAGTGGGCGCCGGACCCGCCGGGGGCCAGCGCGGCGCTGCCGGCGACGCCGTCCGCCGTGATCTCCAGGGGGCCGATCTCGGCCTCGATGGCCTCCGCCGGCACGCCCCCCGGGCGGAGGAGGGCGGCCCGACCATCGGCCAGGAGGACCACCGTCGACTCGATGCCGACGCGGCACGGCCCGCCGTCGAGGATCAGCCGGACGCGCGACCCGAGCCCCCGCACGACGTGGCTGACCCGCGTCGGCGAGACCCGGCCGAACCGGTTGGCCGACGGCGCGGCGACGGGGACGCCCGCGGCCCGGATGAGCGCCAGGGCGACCGGATGGTCTGGCACGCGCAGCCCCACCGTCGGGAGGCCCGCGGTCACGATGCCGGGAATGTGGTCGCGGCGGCGGAGGACGAGGGTCAGGGGCCCGGGCCAGAAGCGGGCCGCCAGCCGCGCGACGCGCGGGTCGGTCGCGTCGGCGGTCTCCGCGTGGTCGCCCACGTCGGCGGCGGAGGCGAGGTGGACGATGAGCGGATCGAACGAGGGGCGTTCCTTGGCCGCGAAGATCCGGGCGACCGCCGTCGGATCGAGGGCATCGGCACCGAGGCCATAGACCGTCTCGGTGGGGAACGCCACCAGCTCGCCGGACCGCAGGAGCGCGGCCGCCTCGCGAATCGCGGCAGGATCGTCGCCGGCCAGGACCCGCGGCAGCCCGCCGTCGGGGCGCGGACCGCCGTCCGCCCGGCTCACGGTCGGCGACGGATCGGCAGCGGCGTCCGGGCCGCGGCGCCGGGGAAGGGCCGGCGGCGGACGCGGCGGCGCGGGTCGCCGCCGGCGAGCCAGGCCGCCTGCCAGACGGAGCAGAGGAGATCGAGCACCTCCAGCCGGTCGACCGCCTCGTCGAGCGAGCGGCCGACGGCCAGCGCTCCGTGGCCGTCGAGGAGCACGGCGCCCACGGCCGGATCGTGCAGGGCATCCGCCACGGCGGCGGCGACCGCCGGTCCGCCGAAGGGAAGTGGCGGGACGTACGCGACGCGCCCCAGGACCGCCCGCGCCTCGGGGAGGACCGCCGCGTCGGGTCGGAGGCCGGCCAGGAGGCAGGCCAGGACCGCCGGCGAATGGGCATGGGCGATCGCCGCCGCGTCGGGCCGCGCCGCATACGCCGCCCGGTGGACGGCGATGTCCGAGCTCGGCCGCCGCCGGATGTCACCGGCCGGCTGCTCGTTCGCGTCGAGGCCCACCGCCAGGATGTCGCCCGCTGCCAGCTCGTCCTTGCGCCTGCCCGCCGGGGTGACGGCGAGGGCGAATGGGCCGAGGCGCACGGAGAGATTGCCATCGGCGCCGTTGATCAGGCGGCGGGCCCCGAGGCGCCGGCCGGCCGCGACGATGGCGACCGCGGCGGCCTCGAAGGCGGGATGGGGATGGCCGGCGGCGTTCATGGGGCCTAAGCATCGCACGACGGGCGGCCCGGGAACCTCCCGTTCCGTCGGCGCGTCGGGTGGTCGGGCCGCCTGGGTGCCGCGCGGCACCCGGTCCCCACGCCACCTCGGAGCCCATGCCGTGAACGGTCGTCCATCCCGGCGCCCCGCCGGACTCCTCGCCCCGCTGGCCGTCGGCGTCCTCGTCGCCGCGTGCTCGAGCGGCGCCCCGCCGACACTGACGCCGTCGCCGTCGACACCGTCGCCGTCGCCGTCCAGCCCCGCCTCGCCGACGCCGCCGCCCGGGTCCGTCGCCTTCGTGATCCATGCCTCGTGGACGCAGGCGCTCCCGCCGCGCTCCACCTTCGGGAACCTGCCCGTCCTCGTCGTCACGGGCGACGGCCGCGTCCTCACCCCGGGCGCGATGGTCGAGATCTACCCGGGGCCGCTGGTGGCACCCATCGTCGAACGACGGATCAGCCCGAACGGCGTCGGCGCTCTGCTCCAGGCGGCGAAGGACGCGGGGATCCTCCGCCAGGATGCGGACTTCACGGGAGGTGGGCTGCCGCCGGGCGCTGCCGCGGGCCGACTGCGGATCGTCGTGGACGGCGTCACCTATGACCTCGTCGGCGACACGAACGCAGCCGGCCCCTGCCCGCCGAGCCAGAGCTGCCCCGACGCGGCTCCCGGCACGCCCGCGGCGTTCGCCCGCTTCTGGTACCGGCTCCTCGACCTGGCCGGCTGGCTGCAGCCAGAGCTCGGCGCCGAGCAGGCGCACGTGGCGGCGTCGTACGCGGTCATCGTCGGCCCGCCGCCGGAGCCGTGGCAGGGCGCTGCGCCCGTCGTCTGGCCGCTGGCCGAGCCCGCTCTCGACGCGTTCGGGGCGCCGGTGCGCGGCGAGCTGGGCACCCGCTGCGGGATCGCCGGGGGCGACCTCGCCACCGCCCTCCGCCCGATCTTCGCGCAGGCGACCCAGCTGACGCCCTTCGTCGCGACCGCCTCGGCCAGCGCCACCCACGGCCTGACGGTCCGCCCGCTCCTCCCGGGCGACGAGGATCCCTGCGCCCCGATCGTCGAGTAGCGGCCGCCGGGCCGCCGCGCCGTCACGCCGCCACGCCGCGCGCCGTCGCGCCGGGGCGGGCTCAGGCGCGCGGCGGGCCCGCCGCGATCCGGGCCCGGATGGCGTCGAGGCCGCCGAGCCAGTCCGAGACGATCTCCTGCCACCACGTGGCGCCGGCTGCCTCGAACCCGGCGACCGTCTCGATCGCGGCCGCCCGGTCGTCGGCCGGCGTCGATCCAGCGGCGACCATCTCGTACGGGGAGTCGGCGGGCGCCCCGGCCGCCGCGCGCAGCTCCCGGACCCGCGCCACGTCCCGGGCGAACGTCTCGAGCGGCAGGAACCCATCCTCGGCCGCCGGCGCGAAGCCGTCCCAGCGGGCCGCGCGCCGAAGGGGAGCGTCGGGCCCCGGGCGGAGCGCCGCCACCCAGACCGGGATCCGGGGCTCCTGGACGGGTCGGGGCAGGAAGGTCGAGGTGCCGACGCGGTAGTGCTGGCCGGCGAAGGCGAACGGCTCGCCGCGCCAGAGCCCCTCGAGGATCGCCAGGCTCTCATCGACCATGGCGCCGCGCCGGGCGAGATCCACCTCGTCACCGAACCAGCCGAAGTCCGCCTCCGAGGGCCAGCCCAGGCCCACGCCGAGGATGAGCCGGCCGCCGCTCAGGCGGTCGAGGGAGGCGGTCTCCCGGGCCAGCTTGGCCGGGCGCCGCCGGGGGAGCGCCGCGACCATGGGGCCCAGGCGGATCCGGGTCGTCGCCTGGGCGATCGCCGCGAGGGCGATCCACGGGTCGGCGATCTCCAGCGTCCACGCCGGGTCGACCAGGAGATGGTCCCAGGTGAAGAACCCGTCCCAGCCGGCATCTTCGGCCCGGCCGGCGAGCTCGACCAGGACGCGCGGGTCGCCTCCGGAGCCGAAGTTGGGGACCTGGATGGCGAACTGCATCGAGAAGGAGAGGATACTCTTCGGCGGTGACGACGACCACGCCCCCGGGGACCGCGCCGCCCCCGGAAGCCGCCGCCGCGGACCCGGCCGGCCACCCACCCGCAGCCGCGTCCGGCGTGGCGCCGGGTCCCGGCGGTGCGGAGGAGGAGCCGCTCCACCTCGCCCCCGCCGTCGCGGCGCCGGCGATCGCCGACGCGCCGCTGCGAGGCAACCGCGACTTCTGGGTGGTCCTCCTGGGGCAGGGGATCAGCTCGTTCGGCGACGCGATCACCAACACGGCCCTCCCGATCCTCGTCCTTGCCCTCACCGGGTCGGGGCTCGCCATGGGGATCGTGGGCGTCCTCTCGACGCTCCCGGACCTCGTGGTCGGCCTGCCGGCCGGCGCCTACGCCGACCGCTGGGACCGCCGCATGATGATGTTCCTCGCCGACCTCGGCCGGGCCGTCCTCACGGCGCGTCGATCCCCGTCTCCGTCTGGCTCGGGGGCCCCACCCTGGCCCTGATCCTCCTCGTCACCTTCCCCCTCAACGTCCTGCGCGTCCTGTGGCTGGCGGCGTTCACGGCCGCCGTCCCCGGCCTCGTCGGACGCGGCCAGATCGCGCGGGCCAACGCCGTCTTCGAGGCGTTCTTCAACGTCGGCTGGATCGTGGGCCCGGCGCTGGCAGGCTTCCTCGCCAACGCGATCGGGCCCGGGCCGACGATCGCCATCGACGCGGTCACCTTCGTCGTCTCGTCGGGCGCCCTCCTCCTCGTCCGCCGCTCCGCTCCGCCCGGCGGCGCGCAGCGAGGCGACCCACCTCCTGGCCGACATCCGGCGAGGGGATCTCGTTCGTCGCTCGGCAGCCGACGCTGCGCGCGGTGATCGCCCTGTGGACGACGACCTCGGTGATCTACGCCGGCCTGGCGAGCGGCCTCATCTTCTACATCACGATCGACCGGGGCCTGGGCCCCGACGTGGTCGGCCTGGTCCTCTCCGCGTTCGCCGTGGGCGCCCTCGGCGGCTCGCTCGTGGCCGCCCGGATGGCGTTCCGGGCCGTCGGGCCGGTCATGCTCGTCGGCACCGTGGTGATGGGCCTGACGCTCGTCATCGTCGCCCTCGACGTGCCGATCGCGATGATCGTCGGGGCGTCGTTCGTGGCGGGGATCCTGAACGCGAACGTCCTCGTCTCGTACCTGACCCTGCGCACCCAGCTCTCGCCCGACGCCCTGCTGGGCCGGGTCGGGGCAACGGCCCGGACGCTCTCGGTCGGCCTCATGCCGATCGGGGCGGTGGTGGCCGGCGCCCTCCTCGACGCGATCGGGGGCACGGCGACGCTGGCCCTCATGGGCGCGGCCTCCGATTGCCGCCGGCCTGGGCTTCGCCCTCCTGCCCAACGTCCGCCACGCCCGCGTGCCGCGCCGGGCGCGCGACGCCGTGACGACCCCCGAGGGCGCGACCGGTCACCGCGGCACGCGGCTTCCGGTCCGCCCGCCGCGGGCCCCCGACGCCGCTGCGTGGGCCCTCGACCCGGCGGTCGTCTTCCTCAACCACGGCTCCTTCGGCGCCTGCCCGCGCACGGTCCTGGCCGTGCAGGCCGAGCTCCGCGCCGAGCTGGAGGCCAACCCGGTGGCCTTCCTCGGCCGGGCCCTCGAGGGTCGCCTCGACGCCGCCCGCTCCAGGCTGGCCGCCTTCGTGGGCGCCGATCCCGACGACCTCGCCTTCGTGCCCGAACGCCACCGCGCGGCGTCGCCACCGTCCTCCGCAGCCTGCGCTTCGCTCCCGGCGACGAGATCGTGACGACCGATCACGAGTACAACGCGGCCCTCAACATGGTCCGCTTCGCGGCCGCTCGCGACGGGGCGCGGGTGGTGGTCGCCCGGATCCCCCTGCCCGACCAGCGGGCCCGACGAGGTCGCCGACGCGCCTGCTGGCCGCCGTCGGACCGCGGACGCGGCTGGTCCTGCGTGAGCCACGTGACGAGCCCGACGGCCCTGGTCCTGCCCGGTGGAGCGCCTGGTGGCGGCCCTGGAGGGACGCGGGATCCCCGTCCTGGTGGACGGCGCCCACGGGCCGGGGATGCTGCCGCTCGACCTGGCGAGCCTCGGGGCGAGCTTCTACACGGGCAACCTCCACAAGTGGGTCTGCGCCCCCAAGGGCGCCGCCTTCCTCCACGTCCGGCGCGACCGGCAGGCCGCGATCCGGCCCCTCGCGATCAGCCACGGCGCGAACGATCCGCGGGCCGGGCGCTCCACCTTCCGCAACGAGTTCGACTGGACCGGGACGGCCGACCCGACCGCCGTTCCTCGCGGTGCCCGCGGCCCTCGACGCCGTGGGCGGGATGGTGGCCGGCGGCTGGCCGGCCGTGATGGCCCGGAATGCCGGGCTTGCCGCCGCCGCGCGGCGGGCCCTGGCGTCCGCCGCGGGCCCTCCCGTCCTCGCCCCGGAGACGATGCTCGGCTCGATGGCGGCGGTCGAGCTGCCGCCCGATCGCGGCTTTGCCGCCCGCAGCCCCGCCGACCCCGATCCGCTTCAGGCGCGCCTGCTGGCGACGGCCGCCGTCGAGGTGCCGATCCACCCCTGGCCCCGCGATCCGGTTCCCGGGGAGCGGCGTCGCCGGCTCCTCCGTGCCTCGGCGCACCTCCACAACGATCCCGGCGAGTACGCGCACCTGGCGGAGGCGCTGCGGGTGCTCCTCGCGGACGAGGGTCGATAGCGAGCGATCTCGCGGGCCGCTGCCGGTGGCCCGGGGTGTAGCCTCCGCGGGTGAACGCCATCGAGACGGCCGGGCTGTCGAAGCACTTCCCGCGGGGCGGCGCCCTGGGACGGTTCGGCCCGGGGTGGCGTGATCCGATCCGCGCGCTGGACGAGGTGACCCTGGCGGTCCGCCCGGGCGAGATCTTCGGCTTCCTCGGACCCAACGGCGTCCGGCAAGAGCACCTGCATCCGCCTCCTTCTCGGGTTC
Source organism: uncultured Chloroflexia bacterium (assembly GCA_963827965.1). GTDB lineage: Bacteria > Chloroflexota > Limnocylindria > Limnocylindrales > CSP1-4 > CTSoil-043. The sequence continues at coordinate 78,688 of CAWHCW010000005.1, forward strand.
CTCCACCCGACGGCGGGCTCGGCCCGCGTGCTCGGCCTCGACTCGGAGACCGACAGCGTGGCCATCCGGGCCCGGGTCGGCTATCTCCCGGGCGGCATCGCCCTCTACGACGCCATGACCGGCGCCGCCCTCCTCGACTACCTCGCGGCGCTCTACGACCGGCCGCCGCTGCTGCGACAGCGACTCCTCGACGGCCTCGAGCTGTCGGTCGCGGACCTCGCCCGTCCGGTCCGCGACTACAGCCGGGGCATGCGCCAGAAGCTGGGGATCGTCCAGGCCCTCCAGCACGACCCCGAGCTCGCCATCCTCGACGAGCCGTCGGAGGGCCTGGACCCGCTGATGCAGCGGGCCTTCTACGAGATCCTCGACGAGCTCCGCGCCGCGGGGCGGACCGTCTTCCTCTCGTCCCATGTCCTCTCCGAGGTGGAACGGGTCTGCGACCGGGTCGCGATCGTCCGGCACGGGCGACTCGTCGCGCTCGAGCAGATCGACGCCCTCCTGGCCCGCCGTCGCCGGACGGTGGAGATGCGGCTGGCCGGCCCGCCGCCCTCGCTCGTCGGGCGTTCCCGGGGTCACGGACGTCGTGGTGGTCGACGGGCACGTCCGGTGCCAGCTCGAGGGCGACATCCGGCCGTTCCTGGCCGCGATCGCGGGGGCGCCGGTGACCGACATGACGATCGAGCCGGCCCGCCTGGAGGACGCGTTCCTGGAGTTCTACACGGACGACGCGGGCCCCGTCGCCGGGGCGGCGGCCGGGCCGCGGCCGGGCGGGGCGGAGCCGTGAGCGCGGTCCTCCTCCGCCGCACGCTCGCAGCCGGGCGATGGCGGCTGCTCGCGGTCGCGGTCGGCCTTGCCACGTGGGGATTCCTCTTGCCCGTCATCTACGCCACCTTCGGGGCCGACTTCCGCCAGCTTGTCGAGGGCGGCTACTTCGGGAACCTGTTCGACGCCTTCGCCGCCTTCGGCGGGGGGAGCGTCTTCACCCTCGACGGCTCGGTCGCCCTCGGCTTCCTCCACCCGATCCCGATCGCCCTGGTCGCCGTGCTGGCGGTCGGCCATCCGGTCGCCGCGCTGGCGGGAGAGCGGCAGCGGGGCACGCTCGAGGTGCTCCTCGCCCGCCCGATCTCGCGGCGGAGCGTCTACGGCACGGCCCTGGCGGCGACGATCGTGTTCGTCGTCGCGGCGCTGGCCGCGAATCTCGCCGGGGTGGCGGCCGGGGCGCTGCTCTTCGACGTCGCCGACGAGCTCGATCCGGCCCGCCTCCTGCTGGTCTGGGGCAATGCCGTGCTCCTCTTCGCGACGCTCGGCGCGCTGGCCCTGGCGGCGTCGGCCTCGTTCGATCGGTTCGTGCCGGCCCTGGGGCTCGTTCTCGCGTTCGCGATCGCGTCCTACGCGGTGGAGCTCCTGGGCGCGCTCTGGCCGGACATGGCCGGCTGGCGGCCGTGGTCGTTCTTCCACTACTTCCAGCCGGCCGAGATCCTGGCCGGCGAGGCGAGCCCCGGCGATGCCGTCGTCCTTGCCGGGATCGCGGCGGCGGCCGTGGCGTACGGGCTCTGGATCTTCCCCCGGCGGGACCTGGCCGCGCCCAGCTGAGGTCGGCGGACGGCGACCGGCCGGCTACGAAGACGGCGAGGCGGAGGCGGGCGCCGACGGTGATCCGGGCGGCGACGCCGACGGCGCCGCGGAGCTCGGGGGAGCCGGCGATCCCGACGGCGATGCCGGGGCGGCAACGCGAACGGCCTCGAGGGCGTCGCGCAGCTTGGGCCATGTCTGGCTGAAGCCGGCCAGGACCCGCTCGCCGCCGGGCCCCCGCAGGCGAAGTGTCGGCGTCGAGGTGACGCCCACGTTGCGGCCGGCCGTGGTCTCGTCGGCGACGGCCTTCGCCACGGCGGGATCGTCGAGGCAGGCCGTGAAGGCAGCCGGGGACCGGACGCCGGCGATCTCCGCGATCTGGACCAGGTTCGCCCGCGCGAAGCGGCCCTGGTTCTCGCCCTGCTGGAAGGTGTAGAGGGCGTCGTGGAAGCGCAGCTGGGCGGCGGGATCCTGGGCCCCGGCGCAGCGCGCCGCGATCGCGGCGTCGGTCGAATTCCTGGCCCAGGAAGGCGAAGTCGCGGTAGACGACGCGGGCGATGCCGGGCGTGACGTACTCGCGGTCCATCGCGCCGCCGAAGAGGAGATCCTCCAGCCGGCAGAACGGGCACTGGTAGTCGGCCCAGATCTCGACCGTGACCGGGGCGTCGGGCCGCCCGATCGCGTTCCCCGCGGGCGGCTCCGTCGGGCCGGGGCTGGGCGCCGCGCTGGGGACCGCGGAGGGCGCGGCCGGCGCCCCGATGGCGCCCGTCGCGAGGGCCAGGCTCGCCGCCCCGAGGACGGCGCCGAGGATCGCCGCGCCGAGGTAGCCGAGGATGGCGGGCCGACGGGGCGTGCTTCCCCGGCCTGTGCCGTGTCCGCGTCGGAGGGCCCCGGGTGGGCGGTCGGGAGGGGCGCGCTCGGTGCGGCATCGGGCGGGGTCGCGGTCCCGGTCGAGGGAGTCCCGGGCGCGGTCGGCGCGTCGGGTGCGCCGGCGCTCTCGGGCGCTGCGTCCGGGGTTCCCGGCTCGGGGCCGGACGGGATCTGGTCGGTCATCGGGATTCCCTGCGGGTGGTCTGCACCGGAAGAGTAGCCGCCGCCGCCCCGGGCCGCCGCCGGCTCGCGGCCCGAGCCCTCCTCCCGGCTCGCGGCCGCGACCGTGGCGGCGCACCGGGCCGCGGCCGAGTCCCCCGGGCCGCACGGCCGGGTCCACCACCCCGGACCGCACCGGATTGCCCGCTCGGTGACCCGCGGCACCGGAAGATGGTCGCCCTGGTCCTTCCGGCAGTCCCATTCCGCCACCGGTCACGTGTAGAGTGCGGCTGCGGCCGTGCGCGGCCGCCGGCGCGGGCACCGCCGGGGAGCGCACGCTCGGGGAAGAACGAAGGAACCACGTGTCGTCGGACCAGATCACGTACGTCCTCGTCGCGCTCATCGTGACGGGGGTTGCGATCCTCCTGCTCCTTGCAGGCGCACTCATCGCCCGGCGCGGTCGGGACCGGGGGCGCCACGCCGCCCTCGCCCCGTCGGCTGCCGAGCCCGCTCCGGCCGCGTTCGCGGCCCCTGTCGCCCCGTCCCCGGTCCGCCCCGGTCCCCTGGCCGCCGCCCCGGCCGCCGCGGCCCCCGCCCCCGCCGCCGTCGGCCCCGAAGCGGGTCGCGCGCCGCTCCCCGAGCACCCCGACCTGGAGCACGGGGCAGAGGAGACCGCGGTCACCTCCGCGGACCTTGCGGCCGCCGCCCGGCGCGTCGATGATCCGCGCGAGCAGGACGTCATCGAGGGCTTCCTCTCGATCGCTCCGCGCCGCCGCGAGGCGGCCTTCGCGGTCCCGGTCGGCCCCACGGCGACGGCACCCCTCCCGGCGGCGGCCGCGGCGGGCTCCATCCCGGCCGATCCCTACGTGGACGAGCCAACGGGCCTCGATTCGCGGGTTGCCTGGGAGAGGATCCTGGCCGAGGAGAACGCCCGCTACGTCCGCTACCGTCGTCCGATCGCGATCGTCGTGGCGGAGCTCGACGGCTTCTCCCGCTTCGAGGCTGGCTTCGGCGCCGACGCGTCGCGCCGGATCCTCGCCGCGGTGGGCGGGGCCATGCGACGCAGCGCGCGGCGGACCGATCGCGTGGCCCACGTGGGCGGTGGCCGCTTCCTCGTCCTCCTCCCGGAGACGGACGAGATCCAGGCGATCAACTACGTGGAGCGGATCCGCGGCGAGTGCGACCGCTGGCTCGATGCCGGCGCCGTGGCGCTTCGCCTCTCCGTCGGCTGGGCCAGCCCGAGTGCCGTCGGTGACCTCGACACGGCCCTCCGCACGGCCGAGGAGCGGATGTACGGCGAGCGGCGCCGGGCCGCCCGCGCCGGGGTCTCGGACACCGACGCGGCTCGCTGACGGGGGCGCTCGCGAGGCAGCGAGTGCCCCGCCGGCCCGCGGCGCCCTCGTCGGGCTTTCCTGGGCGCGTCCTCAGACGACCGAGGGCGTGAGGAGGACCGGCAGGCCGATCTTGTTCCCGTACTGCGGGCGATAGCGCTCGACGTTGTAGGCGTGCTCGATGTCGACGATCCGGGCGCCCGGGTCGGGGATGGGGCAGTACGCGTAGCGCCCATCGCGGATCGCCGTCATCTGCCCGGTCTTGCCGTCGACCACGAGCTCCATGGCCACATTCGCGAAGGTGATCGCCACCATCTGGTCGAACGCGTCGGGGTCGCCCGAGCGGAGGTCGTACGTCAGCTCCGAGTTGACGGTCTCGATGCCGGTCCGGCGCCTGATCTCGTCGGCCAGGAACTCGCCGATGCTCGCCTTGTGGCGGTGGCCGTAGGCGTCGGCCTCGCCGACCTCCTGTGAGCTCCATCCCCTGCGGCAGGGCGCCCTCCGAGGCGATGACGAACGAGTAGCGGCTGGGATTGTTGCGGCGATCCTCGACGAGGACGTCGACGAGGTGCTGGAGGTCGAAGCGGTACTCCGGGATGACGCACCGCGCGGACGTGACGTAGGCCGTGTAGAGCGCCGTGAAGCCGGCGTTGCGTCCGAAGACCCGGAAGACCCCGATCCGCTCGTGGGACCCCAGCGTCGTCCGCTGGCGGTTGATGGCGTCCTTGGCCCGGGTGATGGCGGTCGAGAAGCCGATGCAGTACTCGGTCCCCCGGACGTCGTTGTCCATCGTCTTGGGGATGGCGATGATCTGGACCCCGGCATCGGCGAGGACCTTCGCGTACGAGAGGGTGTCGTCGCCGCCGATGGCGATCAGGGTGTGGATCCCGAGGCGGTCCAGGTTCTCGAGCACGACGGGCGTGAAGTCGTAGACGCCCGCGCTCGTCTCGAGCGCCGGGAGCCGATCGTCCGGCACGACCGACGGGAGCTTGCCGGCCCGCATCTTCGTGGGGTTCGTGCGGCTCGAGTGGAGGGACGTGCCGCCGGTCCGGTCGATGGTCCGGGTGTTCACGCGGTCGAGCGGGCGGACGTAGTCGGGGTCCGGGTCGGGGCCCGGCCGCATGTGGGTCAGGGCCTCCCAGCCGCGGCGGAGCCCGATCACCTCGAAGCCGAGCTCGGTGGAGCGATAGACGACGCTCTTGATGACCGAGTTGAGGCCGGGAACGTCGCCGCCCCCGGTGAGGATGCCGATTCGGCGTGACTGCGACATGCTCGCGATGCTCCCTCGGGGTCCCTGCTGCACGACGGGACGGGCCTGCTGAACGCGATCATGGTACCGGGGCGCGGGCCCCGCGGCGGTGGGCCGTCCGGCGCGCGGTGGGGGGCCGTTCCGCCCCGCGTCGCCGTCAGCGGCGGTGGTGCACCCGGCTGGCCTTGTGCTGGTGGGCCGGGATCCGGTCCCCGCCGCGCAGCTGGAGGGGCCGCACCGGCGTCTCCGGGTCGGGGAGGAACTGCTCCACCACCTCGACCGGGATCGCCCGGCGCAGGAGGCGCTGGATCGCCCGCAGGAAGTCCACCTCGTCGGGGCAGGCGAGGCTGATCGCGATGCCGCTGGCGCCGGCCCGGGCGGTGCGCCCGATCCGGTGGACGTAGTCCTCGGCCTTCGTCGGGAGCTCGAAGTTGACGACGACCGGGAGCTCCTCGATGTCGAGGCCGCGGGAGGCGACGTCCGTGGCGACGAGGATCTCGACCTCGCCGGACTTGAAGTCGGCCAGGGCCCGGATCCGTTCCGCCTGGGTCCGGTCGGAGTGGATCGCGGTGGCGGCGAAGCCGTGGCGATCCAGGTCCGAGGCGATCCGTCTGGCGGCGACCTTCGTGCGGGTGAAGACGAGGACCTGGCGGAGGTCGTGGGCCCGCACGAGGTGCTCCAGGAGCTCGAGCTTGCGGTCCCGGTCGACCGGGTAGAGGACCTCCCGCACCGTGGCGGCGGTGGCATTGCGGGCCGCCACCTCCACGGTCACCGGGTTGGTGAGGAACTCCTTCGAGAGGCGCCGGATCTCGTCGGAGAAGGTGGCCGAGAAGAGGAGCGTCTGGCGCCGCGCCGGGAGGAGGGCGAGGATCCGCCGGATGTCCGGGATGAACCCCATGTCGAGCATCCGGTCGCCCTCGTCGAGGACGAGGATCTCGACCTGGCCGAGGTTCGCCGCCCGCTGGCCCACGAGGTCGAGCAGGCGCCCGGGCGTCGCCACGAGCAGCTCCACGCCGGCCCGCAGCTCCTTGATCTGGGGGTCGAGGGGGACGCCGCCGAAGACGACGGCCGAGCGGAGGGCGACGTGGCGCCCGTAGGCCGCGGCCATCTGGGCGACCTGCATCGCCAGCTCGCGGGTCGGCGTGAGGACGAGCGCGCGCACGGGATGGCGGGCCGGCGAGAACGAGGCGTTCGCGTGGGCCTTGAGGCGCTCGAGGATCGGGAGGACGAACGCCGCCGTCTTGCCGGTCCCGGTCTGGGCGGCGCCCATGAGGTCGCGACCCTCGAGGACGAGAGGGATCGCCTGGGACTGGATGGGCGTGGGCGCGATGAAGCCCTCATCGGCCACCGCGCGGAGGAGTTCGGCCGACAGGCCGAGCGTATTGAACGTCACCGCTGCGCAGCATAATCGAAACCTGACCGCGGGCCGTCCGGGTCCGAGCCCTGCTGAGGACCGCGCGCCCCTCGGCAGCGGCGGACCCGGCCCGCTGTCCGCCGCCGCCGGCCAGCCTGCGCGGTATCCTCGCCGCGAGGCGCCGCCGCGGCGCCGGGAGGAGCGGCCGGCATGACGAACCAGGGGCGCGACGCGGAACGGGCGGTCCCCGTGGAGGAGCGCTCGACGCTGCTCACGATCTGCGGGCGCCTCCTGGGCACCGTCGGCCTGGTCATCCTCGTCGTGCTCCTGCCGGCGACCTTCCTCGTCGTCGCCGCCAACCTCGGCCTCGTCGACGCCCCCGGCTGGTCGGGGGGCAACACGGTGGTCTTCGGCTTCTTCCTCGTCGTGGTGCCGGCCGGGCTCGCCGTCGCGACGGTCCACTTCCTGCTCGGCGGGCTGGTGCTCGCCCGGCGCTTGTGGCCCCTCGTCGTCGCGGTCCTCCTCCTCCTCGCGGTCGTGACGCTCTTCCCCCTGGGGCTCCGGATCAGCTGGCCGTTCCTCGGGTTGACCGGCCTGTACGCGGCAACCCTGGTCCTCGCGGTGGCCCGCCACCGCGAGTTCGAGTGAGCGGACGCGGGACGCCCGCGCCGGAGGTCGCCCCGGCCGACCTCGCCCGGCTCACCGGCGCGCGGATGGCCCGGATCGCCCGCGCCACCTGACCCGCCTCGCCCGCTCACGGCCCTGCGGAGCGGGACCGCGGTGCGCCGGACGCCGGCCCGGTCGTCAGCAGGAGAGCGGTCGCGGCGTCGGGTGCGAGGCTGCGTAGCTGGCGGCGAAGGGGCCGCCGACCGGCCTGGCGATGACCACGAGCTTCGTGGAGGTCGCGTACGGTCCCTCGGAGGTCTGCAGCCAGAGGGCCTTGGCGGTGACCCCGAAGGCCGCCTGGACGCTCCGCTGGCCGCGCCGGACCTGCGTGATGCGGTAGGTGAAGTAGCGCGACGCGCTGGTGTAGACACGGACCGTGCGGCCGATCATCGACGCCCCGTTGTTGATGCGCGACGCGGTCAGGAGCGGCAGGAACATGCCCCGCCGCGCATGGGCGTAGAGGAGGGTCGCTCCGGGCTCGCCCGGCTGGGAGAGCTCCCGCACGAACATGGCGACGTTGCAGTAGAGCGCGTTTCGCGGTCCCGGGATCACGGGCAGGTCGATGCCCATCCCCACGACGACCACCCGGGTGGCGCGGGCGAAGCCGTACGTCCCGCAGCGGACCGCGGAGCCCGAGACCAGGCGCAGCGAGATCGCCCCGGCGTCCCACGTCGCCTTCCAGGCGAGGCTCATGCGGGCGCCGGAGAGCGCGAAGCTCGCGGCCGCCGTGCCGTCCGGGAGCGTCCGGACGGAGGCGAAGGAGAGGACGCGCGAGCCGAGCCTGGAGCACGTTCCGCGGTGGATCCCGACGCTCCAGGTCCGCGAGGCGCCCATCCCCTTCAGGGACGCCGTGAGGAAGCCCGTCCCGTCGACATACCCGTACAGCCGCGAGGTGCCGTTCGACGCGCCCGTGCCGATCGAGGCGCTCCAGGTGCGCTTGACCGTCAGTCCCGCCGCCGCCGAGACGCCGACGACCTGGATGGCGAGCACGACCGCGAGCGCGGCGAGAAGCCGCGGCGGTCGGTGCCGGAAGCGCTGGAACACCGATGAATCCCCTCCCCGCCGGCCGGCGGCCGGGTCGACCCGTACCATCGGGCCAGGACGAAAAGGGTATCGGAGGGACCGCGTCCTCGCCAGCCGCATTCCGGCGCAATGGTGCGCCCGCGCACCCGACCTTCAGGGAACCAGGACCGCCGTCCCGTCGAGGGTCCCGGCGGACAGCCGGCGCAGGGCGTCGATGCCCGCGGCCCCCACGGGGTCCGCCACGTCGCGCAGCCGGAGCGGCGCGCGGTCGGCGAGCGGCCCGGGGCGCTCCAGGACGAGTGCTCGCATCAGCTGCCTCCGGCCGGCGTTGGCCCGTGGCCCGCGAACCATCCGCGGCCCGCGGCCCACCCGCCGTCTCCCCGAGGCGGGCGGCGATCCCGTCGAGGAGGAGGGTCAGGCCGTACTCGAAGCGGTCCTCCGCGGTGCCGGAGAAGAGCTCGCCGGCCGTCGCGGCAAGGTGCGGGTAGGCGTCGGGCGGAAGCGCCCCGAGGCTCGCCGCGGCACCCGCCGCGCGCGCGGCACGCTCTGCCGGGTCGGCGGCCCCGGCAAGGCCGACCGCCTCCCAGGTGCAGGAACCGGAGACGTAGGCGCCGAGGGCCTGGTTGGCGCGCGTCGCATCCCGGGGCGGGAGCCCGGCCCGCAGGAAGATGCCCAGGGCCCGGTCCAGGAGCGGCAGCGCGGCCGGCCCCTGGCCCAGGCGGGCGGTCAGCAGGAGGGTCAGGTCACGTCGCCGCAGGAGCCCCGCGCGGACGTCGCGGGCCAGCGCCGCGACGTCCGCGCGCCAGGCGCCGGTGAGCGGCGAGATGGGGACCGCCGCCGCCAGCTCCTCGAGGACCAGGTCGAGGAGCTCCTCGCGGCTCGCGACGTGGCGGTAGAGCGACATCGCCCCGGCATCGAGGCGGCCGGCCACGCGCCGCATGGTGAGCCCGCCAAGGCCGTCTGCGTCCAGCACGGCGATGGCGGCCGCGACGATGCGCTCGCGGGTGAGGGGCTCCCGCGGGCCTGTCGGCCGGGCGGTCGGAGGGGGGGCTTGACATGGCGCCAGCATAGCGCTAGCGTACGACGTACGCAAGGCGTACAATGTACGCATCGGCATTCACCGAATGGCGCCGGGACGCGCGAAGGAGGCAACGTTGGACGGGATGATCGTGAAGGTGGTGGTGGCCGGCGTCCTGGGGGCGCACGGCATCGGGCACGTGATGGGCTGGATGCCACCGCTCGGCCTCGCCCGCTTCGAGGGCGCGACGAGCGGCAGCTGGCTGCTGACCGGCCTGGCCGGCGACGGCGCCACGCGCGTGGTGGCCGTCGGCCTGTTCGCGGTGCCGATGATCGGATTCGTCGCGGCGGCGGCCGGACTGCTCCTTGGCCAGCCGTGGTGGCGGTCCGTCGCGGTCGCCGCGGCGGCGACATCGCTCGCGGCGAGCGCCCTCTACCCGCAGGCGCTTCCGCTCGGCTCGACGATCGGCTCCCTCGCGGTGAACGGGCTCGTCCTCTTCGGGGTCCTGGTCGCCGGCTGGGGCGCCAGCACGGCCGCGGCCTGACATCGCCTCGACGCCCGCCGGGCGTCGACTCGACGGTCGCCGAGGGACATCCCCCGGCGGCCGTCGCGCCCGGGCCTCAGCGGACCGAGACGCTCCCGATCCCGCCGCGGACCTCGATCTCGACGCGGTTGGCAGCGCTCGCGAAGTCCGGCGACTCCCAGCCGCTGCCCTCCGCGTTGCGGGGGAAGCGGACCGCGTCGACGTCGCTCGAGCCGAGGGCGATGGACGAGCGGATGCGCGCGGCCACGCCATCGGGGACCCGGAAGCGGATCGCGGCGGCGCCACCCTCGGCGTCGACGCGGGTGAAGCCGGCCGCAGCCGGCAGGGCGATCCGGGTCTCGCTGGCGCCCGTGCGCAGCCGGAGCTCCGCCAGGCGCAGCCCGCCGAGGTCCAGGTCGGCGTCCGCGGCGCCCGTTTCCACGCGCAGGCGAAGGGGCACCTCGCTGCTCACGCCCATGGTCCACGAGTAGGGCGCCCGATCCCAGGTCCAGCTCGACGGTGGGGCCGGCGGGGAGAGACGAACGCGGCCCGGGCCGCCGCCGCGCTCCACCTTCACTCCGCCCGTGTACGTGCCGTCGACGAGCATGCCGCCGGCGGCCGGGCCGATTCGAAGGTGGCCGGCCCCGAACGTCACCATCACCTCTGCGTCGGCGGCGCCCTCGAGGGGGATCGCCAGGCGGTCCGGCACGGGCGCAGCCCAGCCGGTCCCGCCGTCGCCGCGCTCGGCGGCCGCTCGATCCCGAGCGTCGTGGACGACGAGGTACGGCCGCCGCCACGGTCCCGGGATGAAGGCGCCCACCAGGACGACGACGCCGATCCCGACGAGGGCCAGGGGCACGGCCACGTCGGTGAGGTTCCCGAACCGTTCGCCGGAGAGGCCGACGACGCCCTCGAAGAAGAGGAAGCCGACGAGGAAGATGACCACGCCGACGAACAGCGCGCCGAGGCCGCCCCGCAGATCGTCCCCGCGCCCGGTGACGAGACCGTAGATCGTCAGGCCGGCACCGACCCCCCCGGGCGCCACGAGGGCCCAGGCGTACGCCCAGGTCTGGTAGAGGTCCGTGGCGTCCTGGACGGCGAGGACGACACCGACCATCGTCACGATCCCGCCGACAGCCGCCATCGCGCTCCCGCCCGGGCCTCCCGACCGCGATGGCCCCCAGGAGAAGCGCGACCCCGGGAGCCACGATCCAGATCGGCCAGCCGATCGAGAGCCCGCCCACCTGCACGAGGAGGGCGGCCCCGCCCAGCAGGATGAGCACCAGGCCGACGATGAGCCCGCCCCGCTGCGGGGATCTGCCTGCGGTCATGTCGTCGTCTCCCTCGCTGGTGCGCCGGTTGGCGGCCTGGTGGCTTCGCCGCGGGCCGGCCGAGCCAGCCCGCCCTGGATCAATCGCCGGCCGCCCTCGCCGGCCCCGAACAGACGAGCGTCGTCGAGCGCTTCCCCGCCACCCGCCGCCGCGGTCCGGGCCAGGACGTCGGCGGCGATCGCCCGGGCCCAGGCGCGGATCCGGTGGAAGTCGCGCCAGTCGCCCGCCAGCCCGGCGCTGGCCATGATCTGGAGATCGAACCCGCCATCGTCGGGGTCCACCCGCCCGCCGAAGGTCGTGGCGTGGGCCCCGATCTCCCCGGCCAGGGCGGCAACGTCCTCGGGCTGCGGCAGCCGCCCGGGACGGGCCGTCGCCGTCCCGGCGCCCACCGGGCCGGAGCTGAAGAGCCAGGTCGGAATCCTGGCCAGCGCCCGCTCGCTCGCGCCGGACGAGCTCCAGGGCGGATCCGTCCCAGCGGCCCAGGTAGAGGGCACTGCCGATGACGGCCGCGTCGAGGCCGGCGACGCTTGCCACGGCGCGCGCCTCGCCGATCTCCGCCACGCAACCGGCGGCGCCGAGCTCCCCGGCGATCGCGGCGGCAATCTCGGCGGTGGCCTCGTGGCGGCTCGCGTACGCGACGAGAACGCGCGGCTGGTGCATGCGGGCTCCTGGCGGCTGGTTCGTCGCCGCAAGGATGCCGGGGAGGCGGCGCCCGGCGGGAGAGACGTCCGGCCCGCCGGGGCGGGCCATCCCGCCGGTTGTCGCGTTACGATCCCGGCGGTCGAGCGCGTCCCGCTCGCCGAGCCGCCTGACAGAGGAGCACCACATGACCACGACCCGTCCTGCCAGCCTGCCGTTCAGCGGCGATCCCGAGGCCGACGCGCTCCTGGCCACGGACCCGCTCGCGCTCCTGATCGGCTTCGTCCTCGACCAGCAGGTGACCGTCCAGAAGGCCTTCGCCGGCCCGCTCGAGCTCCGCCGCCGGGTCGGGACGCTCGACGCCGCCGCCATCGCCGCGATGGACCCGGAGGTGCTGGGGCGAGGCCTTCCGCGAGCGGCCCGCGCTGCACCGCTTCCCGGGAGCCATGGCGGCCCGGGTCCAGGAGCTGTGCGCCGTCGTCGCCCGCGATTTCGGTGGCGACGCCGCGCTCGTCTGGAGCGAGGCCCGCGACGGCGCCGACCTCGACGCGCGCCTGCGGGCCCTGCCCGGGATCGGGGAGATGAAGGCGAAGACCCTCGTCGGCCTGCTCGCGAAGCGCTTCGGCGTCCGGCCGCCCGGCTGGGAGAGCGTGGCGCCCTCCCACCCGACGCTCGCCGACGTCGACTCGGCCGAGGCGCTGGCCCGGTACCAGGAGCAGAAGCGCGCCTGGAAGGCGAGCCAGAAGGCCGCGAAGGGCGCCTGATCCTCCGCACGGGCGACGGCTCCGGCACGGCGCCGCAGCCTCGGCTGCGCCTGCGGGGTTCCTCGGCCCCGCGTGCCGCAGGGTGTACCGTGTGCCGCCCGGGACGGGCATCAGCCCCCCGGAACGCTGCGACTCGGGGGGATCCATGTTCTGCGCGAAGCGTCTCGTTGTCTTCCTCGCCCTGGCGGCGACCGTGATCCTGGCCGGCTGCGGGGGCGCCACATCGGCCGCACCGTACGGTGCCGGCGGTTCGAAGTCACCGGGGCAGCCCTCGGCGACGCCCGAGGCGGTCGAACCGGGCGGGACGCCCGGGGACCAGTCGGCCCAGTTCGGTGGGGACATCTGCTCCGCGCTCACGAAGGCCGAGATCGAGGGCGCCACCTACACCCAGGGTCGGGCCGTCTTCGACAGCACCGACACGCAGAAGGATTCCGACACCGGCCAGGCGGTCGTGTGCCAGTACCTCGTCACCTTCGACTCGAGCATCGCGGTCGTCGCGCACTCTGTCTCGCTCATGGACGCTTCGGAGTTCGCGCAGCACGCTGACGCCTCGATCATGGAGCCCGAGGAGGCGCTCAGCGGGATCGGCACGGAGGCCTACCTGGTGGCGACGGCGCCGGGCCTCTACGAGGTCTGGGTCAACGGCCCGCACGGGTACTTCAAGGTCGGGGGCCAGTCGAAGGAGTCCGACATCGCCCTTGCGAAGGCCGCGGTCGGCCGCAACTAGGACCGGATCCCGGATACCTACTCGAAGCACCACCCGCGGTCCTCGAGGGCATCACGTTCGTCCCTCGTCAGCGACATCACGAAGGCGGTCTGGTCGAATGCCTTGAAGAACGCGAACTGGCGCCCGGATGCGGCAATCAGCTCGTTGATCTCCGTCGCGATCCGGGGGTCGATCCAGTCCTCGAGATACTCCGGCTCGAGCACGTGCGTCGCCCCGCCCATCTCGAAGGTGACCTTCACCGGCCCCGTGTCCGACTCCCACCGTTCTTCGATCGACCTGGGGGCAAACGCCCCAGCTGAGATTGCCGCCCACTCTTCGAGCGTCGATCGGTAGACGTCGCTGCCCTCGGCGACGTCAGCCTCGAGATCGCGCCACCACACCCGGGTCGTGTCCTGCTCGGCAACAAGGAGGTCCAGCATCGGCTCCTCGGGGTCGATCTCGGTGCCCCACGTCTCCGCCATTGCGCGCTCGACCGCGGTCCCGATCGCCGCGTCTGACAGAGCCGCCCGATCGGCGAAGAGACCGATCCGGCGGAGGGCGGTGACGCGCGCGGCAACCGACTCGCCCGACGGCAGGGCCGGCGTGCAGGCCTCCCCTTCGTCGGTGGTCGGCCGGGGCACGTCGCTGCGCGTCGCACCGAGGTCCGGAACCTCGACGAATTCACCCTGTCGGCCGCCCGAACCTGCGCACGCGGCCAGGACAAGGACCGCGGACAGACCGAGCGATGCCAGGGGCCTCATCGCCAGCAACGCTAGCACGCGGTGTCAGGCGCTGGCGGCCTCGACGCCCGACCCCGACCGGGCAGGCCACGCCGGTCCCGTGGTCCGGGCAGTAGCCGTTCGGGTTCTTGTCGAGGTACTGCTGGTGGTACTCCTCGGCGTAGTAGAACGGCGGGGCATCGACGATCTCGGTCGTGATCGTCCCGAAGCCGGCCTTCGCCAGGACCGCCTGGTACGCGTCGCGCGAGGCCTCGGCCGCCGCGCGCTGCTCCGCGTCGAAGACGTGGATCGCCGAGCGGTACTGGGTCCCCTGGTCGTTGCCCTGGCGCATCCCCTGGGTCGGGTCGTGGTGCTCCCAGAAGAGGCGGAGGAGCGCCTCGTACGAGGTGCGCGCCGGGTCGAAGACGACCCGGACCACCTCCGCGTGGCCCGTCCGCCCTGAGCAGACCTCGCCGTAGGTCGGGTTGGGGGTGAGGCCGCCCGCGTAGCCCACCGCGGTCGAGATCACGCCCGGCGCCTGCCAGAAGGCCTTCTCGGCGCCCCAGAAGCAGCCCAGGCCGAAGACCGCCTCCCGCGCGCCCGCGGGCAGCGGGCCGGCCAGGGGTGTCCCGAGGACGGTGTGGCGATCGGGGACCGCCACCGGCTCGGGGCGGCCGGGGAGGGCATCGGCCGGGGAGGGGAGGGTCTGCTTCGAAGGATCGGCGAACAGGAAGTCGAGGATGCCCATGGGACGCGCTCCGTCTGCGATGTGTGGGCCCATGGTAGCCGGGTCGACGTGACGGCCCGATGACAGGGCGCCGGGGCGCCCGGCGCGCGCATCCTGGAAGCCGCGACCAACGGCCCTTGTGGAGCTCCCTCGCGGGCATGACGCTGGCCGCAGCGCGCCGACGCGGGGCGGCGCAGGAGGGCCGATCGTGCTCGGGTCGCGCGTCTTCGCGTTCGACAGGCTGCCGGCGGAGTAGGGCCGTCGATGGGTGCTGCTACCCCTGCGGCCGGCGACGTGCGCGACGTGCGCCCCGTCCTCGACGCGTTCAGCCGCGCCCTCCGCCGCGAGACGCACAACCTGGGGCGCCCGTGGGTCGAGCGGCTGCCGAGCTTCTTCTGGCAGCAGGGCTACAACCGGCTCCAGTGGGCGGACGCAGACGAGCGGTCCGGGCCGGTGTCGGCCGTCCTGGAGCCCGAGCTGGCGCGCCGGCGCGCCGCTGGTGCGGCGCCGTGGGTCCGCGAGGTGACAGCCCGGGCGGAGTCGGCGGCCCTGCTCGCGACGCTCGCCCAGCTCGATGCAACGGCCCGCTGCTGCGCATTCTCGCCCGACGGCCGCCGCCTGGCGGCCGGGAGCGACGACAAGGCCGTGCGGGTCTGGGATGCCGACGTGGGCGCGCACCTTGCGACGCTTTCCGGTCATGCCGGGTGGATCTGGTCGTGCGCGTTCTCGCCCGACGGGAGGTCCCTCGTCACGGGAGGCGGCGACGGAACGCTGCGGAGCTGGGACGCCGCGACCGGCAGCGAGCTTCGCGTCCTCGCCGGGCACGCGGGCCCGGTGGCCGGGTGCGCCTTCTCGCCCGACGGCCGGCGCATCGCCTCCGCCGGCCGGGACGGCACGGTCCGCCTGTGGGACGCGGCCTCGGGGCTCGCGACGGCGGCATGGCCCGGCCACCGCGGGGGCGCGGCAGCGTGCGCCTTCTCGCCCGACGGCTTGCTCGTCGCCTCGGCGGGCGACGACCGGACCATCCGCCTGTGGAGCGTCGGGAGCGGCAGGAACGTCGGCACGTTCGCAGGCCACGTGGACCGGGTCTGGTCATGCGCCTTCTCGCCGGACGGTTCGCGCCTCGCGTCGGCGAGCGGCGATGGAACGGTGCGGATGTGGGACACGGCGACCGGCGCCGAGGTGGCCGTCCTGGTCGGGCACGCCGGGGCGGTCACCCACTGCGCCTTCTCGCCCGACGGGGCCCGCCTCGCATCCACGGGCCGGGACGCCACCATCCGGCTGTGGGACGCGGCGACCGGGGCCGCGATCGCGGTCCTCCGCGGCCATGCCTCCGGGGTCGAGGCATGCGCCTTCTCCCCCGACGGGCAGCGCCTGGCCTCGGTGGGCGACGACCGGACCGTCCGCCTGTGGGACGCGACGGCCGGCGGTGGGCTCTCGGCACCTCCGGGTCACCGCGGGACGATCCGGGCCTGCGCGTTCTCGCCGGACGGAAGCCGGATCCTGACGGGCGGCGTGGACCGGACGCTGAAGCTGTGGGACGCGACGTCGGGCGCCCAGGTCGCCGACCTGGCGGGTCACGCCGGCTGGGTCTGGTCGTGCGCCTTCGCCCGGGACGGCACGTCGATCGTGTCGGGCAGCGAGGATGGGACGCTGCGGCTGTGGGATGCGTCCACCGGCCGGGAATCGACGATCGTCGCCGGCGGCCTCGGTCGGATCCGGTCGCTGGCGCTCTCGCCGGACGGGCGCCGGATCGTCGCGGCCGGCAGGGATGCCGTCTGCCCAGGTCATCGACGTCGCGACGGGTGGCGTGCTGGCCACCCTCGCCGGTCATGCGGGCAGGGTCCGGTCGTGCGCGTTCTCCCCCGACGGCGCGCGAATCGCCACCGCCTCGGAGGATGCCACGATCATCCTCTGGGACGCGGTCACTGGCACCCCGCTCGCGACCTGCGCAGGGCACGCCGGATTCGTCGAGTGCGTCGCCTTCGCGCCGGACGGAGATCTGCGTGGTCTCGGGCGGCGGCGACGGCACGGTCCGTGCCTGGAATGCGACGAGCGGCGCCGAGCTCGCCCGGCTCATCGGCCACGTGGGCCGAGTCCGGTGCTGCGCCGTGTCGCCCGACGGCACGCTCCTCTTCTCCGGGGGCGAGGACTCCACGCTCCGGGGGTGGGCGATGCCCGATCGCCGCGAGGTCCTCGCCTGGGTCGCGCCCGGCGAGGTGTGCGCCTGCGCGGTGCGGGCCGACGGCCTCGCCGTCGCGGTGGGCGACGCGGGCGGGAGTCTCACGATCCTCGCCCTCGAGCCGGTGCCTCCGCCCTAGGCGGGTGGCACGCGGCGCACGGAGAGCCCGACCGTGGCGAGGAGGTCGGGGATGCGGCGCACCGCCTGGCGGTCGATCTCGCGGATCTCCTCCCCCAGCTCCTTCCAGGCGACGAGGTACGGGCTGCGGCGGCGGGCCGGATCGCGCGTCTCGCCCCAGGTCCAGCCGGCGAGGAGTCGCTCCGCGGTCCAGCGGCCGTGCTCGATCTCGGCCAGCTCCTCGATCTCGGCGGGCGTGAAGGTCGCGGGCTGGCCGGGGGCGTCGTCCGGGACGGCGACGCAACCGATGCGCCGGAGCTTCGCGCCGATGTGATCGGCCTGCAGGAGGCTGGAGTCGCGGAAGTCCCCGGGCAGGTGGTCCCAGTCCGCCAGCGACGGGTCGATGTCGGGACGCGGCACCCGTTCCCGCAGGGACCGCTCGTGGATCGAGCGCCCGAGCGTCGAGCGGGTGGGCTCGGGCAGCGGCGCCGCGACCGGCGCGAGGAACGCCCGCAGGGTCTCGCCGTCGACCGGCAGGGCGAGGAGCTGGCGAGACGACCAGCGCTCGTCGCTGAGCAGGCGCCCCGCTTCCCGGCCGCTGTCGACGACCAGGCCGACGATCGCGCCCAGGGCGAGCGCGATGCGGTACTCGGCCGCGGCGATCCGGCCGCCGTTGACGCCGAGGACGCGCACGCTGGAGGCCGCGATCCCGGACGCCAGCACGTCCATCCAGTTCTGGAGGGGTTCCAGCGGGCTGAACCCGTGGCCCGGGGTCCGCCGCAGCTCGTCGTAGTCCGGGTCGATCGTCGCGTCGGCGGGGATGAGCGCCGGGACGTACCCGACGGTTCGGATCCGGCCGCCGGACGCGCGGCCGATGTCGCCGGCGACCCCGCAGATCCCCTGCGAGGTGCCCCCGGACACGATCGTCCCCTCGAAGTCGCGGAAGCCGGTCGCGAGCAGGTCGGCGAACGACTGCATCTGCGTCTCGAGGCGGGGGTCGGTTCCGCCGGCCACGATCACGACCGGCGCCGCGAGCGGCGGCGCGCCGGGCGACGCCAGCCGCCCGACCCGCTCGAGCGCGTCCGCCGACCCGAACCGGGCGGCCAGCCCGAGCGCGAGCAGGCGGCGCACCCAGTCGAACCCGGGGCGGTCGCCGAGGGCGCTCGCCAGCCGTTCGAGCGAGGCCAGCGCGGTCTCGATCATGAAGGCGGCGCTGCTCGTGGAGATCGCCGCTGCGTACGCCGCGAGCGCCTCGTACGGCTCGCCGAGCAGGAGCCGGAAGCGGCCCAGGTCGAAGTGCGCCCAGGGCAGGTTGATCCCGGCCGCGATGTGGCGCTCGCAGCGCTCGATCGCCCCGCGCAGGAGGGGGGCGATCGACTCGAGCATGGCCGCGTCGCGCGGCGAGCTCGAGGTCGAGGTAGTTGCCCAGGGGATACGGGTCGGCAGGGTCGAGCTCGAAGGCCCGCCGGTAGAGGGCGCGGGCCCGCGCGTCGTCGAGCCCCTTCCAGGTGCCGGCGTAGCGAGCAGATCGCGTCGACGTCGTCGGCCGCGCTGGCGAGCTCCAGGTAGCGCTGCCCGCGGCGGTAGTCGTCGCCGGCCGGATTGCCGCGGTGGAGCCGGCAGAGCGCGGTGCCCAGGTCGCGCAGCACCGGCATCGGCGTCGCGGCCGGGTCGTCGGCCGCGAACGGCGGCGAGGACCTCCACGACCAGCGGCCAGTCGCCGAGGGCGATCGCCAGCCGCGCCACGCGGTCCGCCAGGCCGCTGTTCCGAGGGTCGTGGGCCAGGACGATCCGCAGCCGCTGGATCTCGGCCCGCGCCTCGTCCTCGGGCACGTAGGCGCCGTAGTTCGAGGCGTAGGCGCGCATCGCCTCGTCGATGCGGGTGAAGACCCCGTCGACCTCCTCCAGGATGGCGGCGGCGCCGGCAAGCTCGCGCTGCCAGGCGAGCGGCAGGGCGAATGCCCCCTTGTAGGTGAGGTCGTGGCCGAAGTCGCTGTAGGCGTGCTCGGCGACCGTGCGCAGCTGGAGCTCGGCCTTGAGGCCGAGCAGGTCGCCGGGGATCTCGACGCCGTAGTCGACGTCGGCGCGGAGGGAGACGATGTAGTGCACCGACCGGTAGCCGAACTCGGAGGGCCGCAGGCGCTCGCTCGCGTCGAGGCTGTTCTCCCAGTCGATGTCGAAGTGGTCGACGACGAAGCGCCCCAGCGCGTCGACCTCGGAGCGGGTGCGCCCGATGATCCGCGCCCCGCACAGGTCGGTGAACATGTGGACCGGGTCGGGCCGGGTCGCCCGCTTGCGGAGCGCCTTCTCGGCGAAGCTCGCGATGGACTTGGGGCGCGCCTGGACGATGGCGAGCGGGGCGATCCGGTCGGCCGCGCGGCGGAGCACGGCGGCCAAGGACGTCGGCGTAGCGCCGGTAGAGCGGGGACGCGGCCGCGTAGCGCTCGATCTGGTCCGTCGCCCAGGCCTGGAGGTCGTCGCGGGGCTCGCCGGCCATCAGCGATCGCCCGCCCGGCGTGCCGTCTCCGCGACGAACGCCTCGAGCTGCTCCCCCATGGTCCCGGCGAGCGCCCGCCCGCCGACGTCGGTCGGCGAAGACCCAGGCGTGGGCGTCGTGCTCCCGGCTCAGGTGGACCTGGCCCTCGAACGAGGCGCAGACGAAGGTCACGGTGGTGACCCAGAAGGGCTCCTTCACGAAGTGCGAGACGTGGAACGGCCGCGGCCCGGAGACGGTCAGGCCGGTCTCCTCGCGGATCTCGCGCACGAGCGCGTCCGCGAGGCGCTCGCGGAAGTCCATCTTGCCGCCCGGGAGCTCCCAGCAGCCGGGATCGACCTTCGACCCCGGCGAGCGGCGGATCAGGAGGATGGCGCCGTCGTCGCGCCGCACGACCCCCTTCGCGGCGACCCCCAGCGCCGGGTACCCCGGCGCCTGCGTCACGTCCACGTGGCCTGCTCCCTTCGCGGCGGGACCCACGGGCCGGCGCTCCACGTCCGGTCCGAGCACCCGACTCCCCACATCACACATCGACCGCCCTCGGGTCCGGAAGAGGCGAACGGCCTCTCCCTGAAGAGTGCCGTTCGACACTGGCGCTCCGCCTCGTCACCGGGGAATTGTTGCGCGAACACCAGCCGGGAGGGTCGTGATGGCCGCCGAGCGCACGGCGCAGCACTTCAGGCAGATCCACCGCGAGGCCGAGCCGGGCGCGGCGTACGCCAAGTCCGTGCACCAGGCCCTCGGGCGCGCCTGACGCGGAGTGGCGCGCGCTCGTCGCGAACCCGGACCGCCCGTCGATCGCGGCGAGCCCGGGCGTCCCCGTCAACGCGTTCGCGGGGCGGGTCGCGTGGGACGAGATCGCCGCGCCGACCGCCCCCGCGGTGTCGCTCGCGAATTGGGCCGTCGGCCGGCAGGACGCGGAGTGGCTCGCGCTCCTGGCGAACTCGGCCCGCCCCTCGATCGACGCCGGCCTTGCCGCGCCGATCAGCTCGATCGCCGACCTGCTGGAGCGGCCGCCCGGGGCGGCGCCGCGGGCGGCGGGGAAGTAGGCTCGCCCGCCACCGAGGGCGACACGTGGCCAGCGTCGACGACAGGAAGGGATGGCTGTGACGATCACGCTCGACAAGCTCAAGTCGATCGCCGAGGCGGAGGGGCTCCGCTACTTCCTCGCGCCTGACCGACCGGCGCTCCTGATGAGCTTCTCCGGCCAGCACGGCCCGCACCAGGTGATCATGCTCGTCGAGCTGGACGGCCGGTTCCTCCAGTTCCGCACGATCGGCTACGGCAGCTGTCCGGCAAGCCATCCGCACCTCGAGGCGGTCCTTCGCGTGGTCGGGGAGCTGGACTACAAGTTCCGCCTCACCAAGTTCGGCTGGGATCCGAGCGATGGCGAGCTCGCGGCCTACGTCGATCTCTGGCTCGAGGACGCGACGCTCACCCAGCAGCAGTTCGGGGCGATGTTGCGCGCCTTCCTGCCGGCCATCGACCAGAGCCGCGCCCGGATCCAGAAGACGATCGAGACCGGCGTCGACCCGGACCGGATCGGCGGTCTCCCGGGCGGGCCGGTCGGGCCGCCCATCGCCTCGCCACCGACCGTCTAGGCGGCCACCATGCCGCGCCGGCTCGCCTACCTCTCGGACGAGGCACAGGTCGCCCTCGACCTTGCCAAGCGGTCCGTCCCCGCCGGCTCCACGCTCACGCCGGAGCTGCTCATGGCCGCCGTCTACCACGTCGCCAACCTGGCGGACAAGGCGCCCCAGCTGGCCCCCTACCTGCCGGCTCCCGAGCCGCTGGGCGACGAGGTCCCCGACGAGATCGTCATCGCCGACGGCCTGCGCCCGGTGTTCGGCGACCTCTCCCGCGGCTCCGGGGTCACGGTGACCCAGCTGATGACCGCCCTGGTCCAGAGCCAGGCCGGCCGGGAGTCGCTCCTCGAGCGGGGCGTGCCCGAGGCGGACCTGGCCTCGGTCGCGGACGCCCTCGCCGCCGTGGACGGCGGGGCGTGGAAGACATCACCGCAGCGCCGCGAGGCGATCGAAGCGCTCTCGTCCTTCGGGCGGATGCTGACCGAGGGCGAGCCCCCCAAGAAGGGCGTCATGCGCATGGACCGCTACGTGCGAGCGCTCCAGAAGAACCTCCTCAAGATGCGCCGGCCGAGCGTGATCGTGATCGGCCAGCCGGGCACGGGCAAGACCGCCCTCGTCTTCGAGTTCGCCCGGATGATCACCGAGGGGGATCCGGCCATCGTGCCCGGCCTCCGCGACCGCGACGTGTTCGAGCTGTCGCCGTCCTTCCTGCGGGCGGGCGCCTCGATGGTCGGCCAGTACGACGAGCGCGTGTCGACGCTCCTCCGGGTGCTCGAGGCGAACCCCAAGGTCATCCTGTTCGTCGACGAGGTCCACTCGCTCCTCTCGAGCAGCATGCACGAGCGGGGCCCGTTCAGCGAGGCCAACGAGGCGTTCAAGACGGCCGTGGGACGCGGCGGCGTCAGCCTGATCGGGGCGACGACGCTGGCCGAGTATCGCCACTACATCGCCCCCGACGGCGCCCTCGCCCGTCGCTTCGGTCTCATCAAGATCGACCCACCCACGGTGGACGAGACGGTGGCCATCCTGGAGGGTCGCGTCTCGCAGTACCGGCGCCACTACGCGCCGCTCGGCATCCCGGATGCGATCCTGCGGGAGACGGTGCAGATCACCGAGGACCTCCTCCCCGAGCGGTTCCAGCCGGACAAGTCCCTCGACCTCCTCGACGAGGCCTGCGCGCTGGCCACGATGACGACGCCGCCGCTCGACGAACGTCACCGAGGAGGCGCTCCTCCAGTCCGTCGAAGACGCCCTCGGCCACAGCGTGGTCAAGCCCGGCACGCTCAAGGAGGAGGGTGTGCTGGAGCAGCTCAAGAAGGGAATCGTCGGCCAGGACAAGGCCATGGCCACGATCGCCCGGGGGTTCGTGGCGGGGATGTCGGAGGACTGGCTGAAGCACGACGGACCCCGGCGCGTCTTCTTCTTCTGCGGTCCGACCGGGGTCGGCAAGACGGAGACGGCGCGGATCCTGGCCAAGATCCTCGGCGGCGGCCCGCGCGAGGCGATGCTCCGCATCGACTGCAACACGCTCCAGGGCTCGGGCATCGAGGATGCCGGGCCGATCCTCAACCGGCTTCTCGGCGTCCCGCCGGGCTACATCGGCTATGCCCGCGGCGAGGGCGGCATGCTCTCGAAGATCCGCGACACGCCGGAGTGCATCGTCCTCTTCGACGAGATCGAGAAGGCGAGCCCGGCGATCTCCAAGGTCCTCCTCCAGGTCCTCGACGAGGGCCGGGTCGAGGACACCGACGGCAACCTCCTGGACTTCCGGCGGGCGTTCCTGGTCTTCACGACGAACGCCGGCGCAGAGTACGAGGTGAAGAGCAAGATCGGCCTTCCCGACCTCTCGAAGCCCGCCGAGAACCGGGCCGGTGGGCCGATCCCCCGCGTCTCCGTGGAGGCGGTCAAGGCCGACCTGCTGGCGCGCGGGTACGGCGAGGAGTTCTTCGGACGCCAGATCGACTTCATCGTCTTCGAGGCGATGGAACGCAAGGACGTCGAGGTCGTGCTCGCGAGCCAGCTGGCGACGCTCAAGGACAGCGCCGAGCTGCGCGGCTTCGACCTGTCGTGGGACCCGGACGTCGGCAGGCACCTCCTCGACGAGTGGACCCCGAGGTTCGGGGCCCGCTGGGTCTACAACATCCTGCGCAACCGGATCGTCGAGCAGCTCGCCCTGGCCGACGCCCAGGGTGAGCTGAAGGGAATCGCGAAGATCCACATCGCCATCCGTCCGGCGGCCGCGCTGACGGAGGGCGGTGAGCCCGAGATCGCGGGCCTTGCGGGCCGCCTGGTCGAGGGCGACACGATGACGGTCCTGGTGTCCTGAGCGCGGCGGCCCGGCCGTCGCCGGGTCGGGCGCGCCGGGGCTGCGCGAGGCGGAGGAGCGCGGTGGTGGCGACCGAGACCTTCATGATCGAGCTGGCGGACGACCGGTACCTGGTCTACGCACCGCTCCGCCGCACCGCGTTCGTGGCCAACGGCTCGATGGTCGGCTCCATCGCGGCCGCCCAGGCCGGCCGCTTCGAGCCGGCGACCTCCGAGGACGTGGCCCTCGCCCGCCTGCTCGAGGAGCTCGGGCTCGTCGGGGAGCCCGACACGCCACCGGGGGCCGTCCTGGCCGGCCCGCCCCGGCCGGTCGAGATCACGCTCCTCCTGACGACGGCGTGCTCGCTGCGCTGCACGTACTGCTACGCCGCCGCCGGCGACACGCCGCGGCAGCGGATGCCGCTCGAGGTGGCCCGGCGGGGGATCCGGTTCGTCCTGGCGAACGCCGTCGAGACCGGCTCGCCGGCCATCACCGTCAACTACCACGGCGGCGGCGAGCCGACGGCCAGCTGGAGCGTCATGACGCGCTCCTTCGCGTTCGCCCGGTCGGAGGCCTCCGCCCTCGGCATCGGGGTCGTCGGGGCGGCGGCCACGAACGGCGTCCTCTCCGACCGGCAGGTCGACTGGATCGTCGCCAACCTCGACGGCGGGATCACGGTCTCCTTCGACGGGCTGCCCGAGGTGCACGACCGGTACCGGGTCACGGCCCGCGGCGGGGGATCCAGCCAGCGGGTCATGCGGACGATGCGGCGCCTCGACGAGGCCGGCTACCGGTACGGCGTCCGGGTCACGGTCACGGCCGACCACATCGCCCGGCTGCCCGACTCGATCGCCTTCATCTGCGCGAGCTTCCGGCCGGCCGCGATCCAGGTGGAGCCGGCGTACCGCCTGGGCCGCTGGCGCGAGGCGCCCGGCGCCGACACCGCCGCCTTCCTGGTCGCGTTCCGCGAGGCGCAGGCGGTCGCCGCGCGGCACGGCCGGACGATCGACTACAGCGCCGCTCGCGCCGGCCTCATGACGAGCCACTTCTGCGGCGTCAGCCAGGACAACTTCTGCCTCTCGCCGAGCGGCAACGTGACCGCCTGCTACGAGGCCTTCTCCGAGGCCGACGGGCTGGCCGACGTGTTCTTCTACGGCCGGCCGGGCCCCGGGTCCGGCTACGTGTTCGACGCCGCGACCGTCGACGGCCTGCGCCACCGGGCGGTCCAATGCCTCGACTGGTGCCGGGGCTGCTTCGCCCGCTGGGACTGCGCCGGCGACTGCTACTACAAGGCCCTGGCAACAGGCGGCCGGGGCGAGTACCGCGGCTCCGAGCGCTGTCACATCACGCGCCAGCTCACGAAGGACCAGCTGCTCGGCCGCATCCGCGACGCGGGCGGGGTCCTGTGGCACGAGCCTCCCGATCGATCCGGCCCCGTCGTCACTGCTGGAGGTTGAGCGCATGGAACCCGAACGAACGCGTCCCGGCGGGGCTCCGCGCTTCGAGATCAGGCAGGTCTTCGCCGACGGGTCCGAGTCGGCCCCGGAGCTCTTCTCGGTCGTGGATCCGCCGTGGGAGGCCGGGACGGACCGGCGCGGCTTCCTGCGGGCCGGGCTCACGGCCGGCGCCGTGCTCGCCCTCCTGGCCGCCTGCGGCCCCCCGGACAAGACGCGGGTGCCGGGGGCCAGCGAGGAGCCGACGGAGGAGCCGACCGAGGAGCCGACCGACGAGCCGACCGAGGAGCCGACCGAGGGCGCGACGGCGACGCCGACGGCCAGGCCGACGAAGAAGCCCACGCCCAAGCCGACGAAGAAGCCGACCCCGAAGCCGACGTCGAACCGGACCTGCTCGTGCAACGGCGTCGGCGGCTGCTCGTGCAACACGGTCTGCACGTGCAACAAGATCTGCACCTGCATCCCGGTGTGCCAGGCGCACCGGCTCCTCGACCCCGACCCGACGGTCCGGACCATGGCCGAGGAGATCGTCCTCGTCATGGGCACGACCGAGATGGACTACCTGCGCTGGGCGGCCGACGCCGCGGACGCGGACCTGCGCACGCGGATCGCGGCGACGATCGACGCGATCCGGGGCGGGGCCGCGCCCGACCCGGCCCGCTGGCCGTCGATCGAGGCGTGCGCCGCCCGTCTCGACGACCGCGATCCGGTCGTGGCCCTCATGGCGGCGCAGATGCTCGAGCTCCACCGGACGTGGCGGGGCGCGGACCTGGGATCCGCTCTGCGGGCGCGAGTGCGGGAGCGCCTGGCGGCGGGCCAGGCGATGCGCTGGCGCCCGCCCGCCTGAGAGCGGCCCGGATCGAGGCAGGACGGATGGGTCTCGACACCTACGCGTCGCGCAGCCCCGGCGACATCGCGCTGACCGCCGACGACGAGCAGGCATTCGCCCAGGCGGCCGTCGCGCTGTGCGGCGGGATCGTGTCCGGCGACGGCGGCTCGTCGTTCCGCGGGAAGGTCTACCTCGACGTCGTCGAGCGCGTCGCGGGCACGAGCCTCATGGAGGAGTGGATCCCGCCCGAGGAGGTGGCCGCCATCTGGGCCGCCTTCGACCGCTGCGATCCCGCCCAGGTGGCGCTGGAATCGGAGGGCGACCACTACCCGGCAACCGAGATCGAGATCCGCGCCCTGCGCACGTTCTTCGGGATCTGCGCCGCGCGCGGGCTCGGGCTCATCGGCTGGTACTGATGGGGGCGCTGGCGCCGTCGTGGCCGCGGCCGCCTGATCCCGGAGTCGAACCCTCAGACCGTCCGCGGGCCTGCCCGGCCGGGGGCCGACGGCCCGACCACGAAGGGATTCACCCTCAGCGGCCCCGCGCAGGCGGGACAGGCGATCGTTGTGCCTGGCCACCCGGGCTCGAGCGGTGCGGCCCCGTTGCACCAGGGGCAGCGCACGACGAGCCCCTCGCCGAGGTCCACGGCGGTGACGATGAGGGCCCGTGCGCCCCCCGGCGGTGTCGCCGAACCGGCGCAGCGCGAGCGCGAAGTCGTCCTGGAGGAGGTAGACGCCGCCGTACGTCACCGTCGTCGTCCCATCGGCGCCCGGATGCCGGGAGACGCCGACCTCGGCCGCCTTGTGCTCGAGGAAGCCGAAGTCGGTGAGCGTCTCGTACAGCTCGTCGAGCCGGTTCGCTTCGGCGAGGTGGTAGGGGAGCTCGCCCAGTCCGCGCGGATAGCCGCCCGTCCAGGTCCGCTCGTGCCCCGGGTCGGACCGGAGGCGGAAGTAGTCGGCCAGCGCGGCGTGGCGCCTGGGTCCCTCCTCGCCTGCGAGGTACTCGCCGGCCGCTGCCTCGCGCAGCTGGCCGTGGTAGAAGGCGAGCAGGGTCGTGCCGTCGGCGCCGTGCTCGGACAGGTACGGCTCGAGGTCGAAGTAGAGGCGCGACCAGGCGATCACCGGCAGTCGATCCACCTCCGGCGACCTCGGGGAGCGGGTCCGGAAGTCCCGCCTCACTTCGTCGTCGGCCGAGAGCAGGGCAGGATCTCGTCCTCGGAGAGCCCGTGGCGCGAGGCGGCGAGGTAGCCGAGGGCGTGGGACACGAGCAGCCTGCCGTGGTTGGCCGGCAGGGCCAGCCGCGCGAAGAGGTTGTCCGTGATGAGCTCGGCGATGCTGTCCCGGAGGACCGTCCGCGCAGGCTCGCTGTACGAGTGCCACCAGCGGGCCTCCTCGAACGCGAGCTTGAGGTAGAGCGGCAGGCCGTGGGCGGCGAACCTGCCGAGCACCTCGTCCCGCTGGGCGGGCTGCAGCGTGCGCGCGGTCCTCTCGAGCCAGAGGTCGAGGACCTCGGCCCCCTCCTCGCTCGTCATCGGCTCCACCGTGACGAGCCGCGGTGCCGGCCGCCTGCCGCGCAGCGCGGCCTCGCAGTCGCCGGGCAGGGTCGAGACGACCAGGCGCACGTGGTGCGGGAGCACCGCGGGGAGCCAGGTCAGGCCGCGCGCCGGGTCGGTCGGGCCGAGCTGGTCGAGCGCGTCGAGGAACACGATGAGCGGCTGCGTCGCGGTTGCGAGGGCGAGCCGCCTGCCGAGCTCGACCGCGAGGTCGTTGTACTCGGTCGGGATCGTCGATTCGTCCGCGCCGTACGCGCGCGAGATCTGCCGGCAGACCGAGCCGAGCAGCGCCCGCCCGTCGGACGAGCCCGGGGTCGCCCCGATGAAGCGGACGACGGTCTCCGCTCCCGCGATGCTCAGCTCTCGCTCGCTCGGCGGCCTTCGCGAGCAGCGCGGATTTGCCCGAGCCGGGATCGCCGAGCACGGCCAGCGGCTGCGCCTCGTCCCCTGCCAGGTACGCCGAGATCGCCTCCAGGGACGCCGCTCGACCGACGAAGTGGCGGCTTCGCTCGGCCCCGAACGCCTCGTGGCCAGCGATCTCCCGGGTGGTCTCCTCGAGGGCCTCGAGCTGGTCGAGCTGGCGCACGATCACCCGGGCGAGGCTGCGCCAGGCGTCCAGGCAGAGCGTGTGCGGCCCGTCGTCATCCTCGAGCAGCTCCAGGCACGCTTCGAGGGTCGCCGGCAGCTCGCCGAGGTGGTCGGACGTGATGGCGGCGCCCGTCCACGTCGCCTCGTAGTCGGCGATGTTGGCGCCGAGCACCGGTCGAAGCCGGCCTTCCTTGAGCTCGACGAGGCGGTCGTGGGCATCGACGTCGAGCACGAAGCCGGCGTCGGCCTCCTGGCCGTCGACGAAGGCCCCCGCGCTGCCATCCGCCGGCAGCCGCTCGGCCAGCGGTCGGCCCTCGGCGGTCGTGATCGAGCGGAAGAAGCCGAAGATGTGCTCGCGTGCGTCCGGCACCTCGAGGGCGCCTCGCACGATCTCATGCTCGGTCGCCGAGGCGACGTACTTCGCCCTGGCGGGGGTCGTCCGCCTGCCAGCCGAGCCGGTCGATCGCCCCGACGAGGATGGCCCGCAGGCGGAGCTCCGTCGTGCTGCCACGCCGCCGCCTCGGCCTCCTGGGCGGCCTTCCGTTCGTCGGTGCTCGCGCCCTCGGACAGGTCGAGCTCGCGCGGGCGCAGGCAATACTCGGCGGGGACGGCGTTGTCGTCGCGGCGGTACCAGCCCTTCGCGCCGTCGGGTCGCTCGTCCCACGCGAGCAGCGGTCGGTCGTCCTCCGGCACGACCGCCAGGATCTCGTCGAGCTCGTCGGCCTCCACCCGGGCCGGCAGCGGGCGCCAGCCGTACCGGTCGCCGAGCAGGACCAGGAAGTTCGGCCTCGGCGTCACCCGCTGGCAGCGCGCGATCTCCTCGAGGCAGATCGCGATCGCCCGCTGGTCGAGGCCGGCCTCCTCGCTCACCCCCCAGCGCAGGTCGATCGCCTGGAAGCGGGCCCCGCGCGCCGCACAGAGCTCCTCGAGCCGGGGGAAGACGTGCGCCTGGAGCCGGCTGCGCTCCTCCTTGAAGTCCTCGAAGGTCGAGCTGACGAAGACCCGGAAGGTCCGGCTCGCCTGGCGCGGGTCGCCGATCATCGCTTGAACAACCTGGAGAGCCAGCCATCCTTCTTGGGTGCTGGCTCCGGCGCGAACGGCGGCGGCTGGGCGGCCGGGGGTGCGTGCTGCGCGGCTGGCGGTGCCGATGGCACGACGAACGGGTTCACCCGCACGAGGGTACCGCAGTCGGCCTGGGGGCAGGGGATCACGCTGCCGAGCCCGGCCCCCTCGATCTGGAACCGATGCTGGCAGGCGGGGCAGCGCACCACGACCCCGGGATCGCGACCCGACCCGCGACAGGGTCGGCCGGGCAGCCCGTGACCGGCTCGCTGCGCGGGCGCCTGCGCGCGGCCTGGCGAGGGCGCGGCCCGGCACTCCCGCGGGCTCCGCGCTCGCCGATCATCTCTTGAACAGCCTGGAGAGCCAGCCGTCCTTCCTGGGTGCTGGCTCCGGCACGCGCGGCGTCGGCTCGGCCGCCGGGGGCGCCTGCCGCGCGGCTGGCGGTGCCGATGACACGACGAACGGATTGACCGCGCACGAGGGTGCCGCAGTCGGCCTGGGGGCATGCGATCACGCCGCCGAGCCTGGCCCTGTCGATCTGGAACCGATGCTGGCAGGCAGGGCAGCGCACCAGGATCCCGAGGTCCTCCTCGGCTGCGGTGACGATGGCCGGCCCGTACGCCACCCCGACCAGCTCGAGCCGGTCCAGGGCACCGCTGTCTTCTTCAGCGCACACGATCTGCGGCGTCGACGCTTGCAGCCAGATGGCATAGAGAGCGCCCAGGAGGGGCAGCTGTCCCACTGCCTCTCCCGTGGCGACGTCCCATACCCGCAGCGTCTTGTCCTTGCTCGCGGAGACGATGAGGTGCCCGTCCGGCGAGAACGCGCATGCCGTCACGGCGTCGCCGTGACCTCCCAGGGTGCGCACCAGCGTGCCGGTGGCGACGTCCCATACCCGCAGCGTCTTGTCCGAAGCTCGCCGAGACGATGAGACGGCCGTCCGGCGAGAATGCAGCCGCCCACACGCAGCCGTCGTGACCCACCAGGCTGCCGTCGTGACTGACGAGGTCGTGCACCAGCCGGCCGGTGGCCGCGTCCCATGTCTGCAGCCTGCCGTCCTCTCGGCCGGCCAGCGACGAAGCGTCCGTCCGGCGCGAACGCCAATGCCCGCACTCTCGAGGTGTAGCCCGGGAGCGTGTTCAACGCCTGGCCGGTCGCGACGTCCCACAGCGTCACCATTCCGTCGTCGCTGCCGGAGACGACGCGACGCCCATCCGGCGAGAAGGCACAGGAGAACATCTTGCCCGTGTCGCCTTCCAGCGTGCGCAACGCACGGCCCGTTGCCGCGTCCCAGGTCCGCACCGTCCTTGTCGCTGCTGGCCGAGGCGATCTGGCGCCCATCTGGCGAGAAGGCACACGCGTGCACCCAGCCGGTATGGCCACCGAGGGTCCGCAGCACCCGGCCGGTGGCCGGGTCCCACACCTGCAGCGAGTTGCTCATGACGTTGGCGGAGGCGATCTGGCGCCCGTCCGGGGAGAAGGCAAACGCCCACACCGTGCCCGCAGGTCGTGTCTCCGGACCGATCTTCTCGGCGGGCCGTGCCCGGCCGGCGTCCGCGTCCCAGACCCTGAGCGTCTCGTCGAAGCTGGCCGAGACGATGAAGCGCCCATCGGGCGAGAACGCACACGCCGACACGATGCCGGTGTGACCCTCCAGCGTGCCCAGCGCCTGGCCGGTCGCCGCGTCCCACGTCCTGACGGTGTCGTCGCTGCTGGCCGAAGCGATGAGCCGCCCGTCCGGCGAGAGCGCGCACCCCTGCATCCAGCTGGTGTGGCCGGCCAGGACGCGCAGGGCACGGCCGGTCGCCGCATCCCAGGTCCGCACCGTCTTGTCACCCGCGGAGACGATGCTGCGTCCGTCGGGCGAGAACGCGCACCCGCGGACCGACGTGGTGTGGCCGTTGAGCGTGCGCAGCGCCGTCCCCGTGCGCGGCGTCCCATACCCGCACCGTCTTGTCGTCGCTGCCGGACACGATGAGGCGCCCGTCCGGCGAGAACGCGCACGCGTGGAGCAGCTCGGTGTGGCCTTCCATGATGCGCAGTTGCGCGCCCGTGGCCGCGTCCCACGTCCGCAGCGTCGCGTCCCAGCTGGCCGAGGCGATGAACCGCCCGTCCGGCGAGAACGCGCACGACGTCACGGGTTGGGCGTGTTCGATGGTCCGCAGCAGCTGGCCGGTTGCCGCGTCCCACACCCGGAGCGTGTTCTCGTCCGAGATGCCACTCCCGCTCCCGCCGGCCGAGGCGATGAGGCGCCCATCGGGCGAGAACGCACACCAGTTCACGAAGTCGATGTGCCCTTCGAGGATCCGAAGTGGCCGGCCGGTCGCGGCTTCCCATGTCCGCACCGTGTGGTCGCTGCTGGCCGAGGCGATGAGGCGCCCGTCGGGCGAGAACGCGCAGGCCCACACGACCCCGGTGTGGCCTTCCAGGGTGCGGACCAGGGCCTCGGACTCACGGTATGGGGTCGCTGAGTCGAAGCCAGGGCCTGGCTCCCGTGGAGCTGCGACGGGCCAGCTCGGGCGCCAGTGGCAGCTCCCGGGCCTCGCTCTCCCACTGCAGGCGGTTGTAGAGCTGCTGCCACGTCAGCTCGGGATGACCCACGAGCACGTGCGCCTCTCGGCGCAGCTCCCGGTCGATTGCCCGCAACGCGCCGGCGCGCCCGGCGTCGCGGGCCCCGGCAGCCGTCCGATCCTGCTCGGCCGTCACCATGTCCGATCCTCTGTGGGTGGTGCGTTCACCCTTTCACAACGAGGCGCCGGGGCGCCAGTGTCGGATGGCCCTGCGAGCTGTCGCGACGCCCTCGACGAACCGCCGGGCGAGTGCCGGGATCGCGGCCGAGCGGGCCCGCGGATCAGTCGAAGTCGAAGATCCCGCGCCCGGCCGAGAACTGGAGGACGAGCCCGCAGTTCTTGCAGATCTTGAGGATGAGCTTGTGGCTGGTGATTCCCCAGCGCGAGTCCATCCGCCCCTTCTGCTGGTCGAACTGCGTGCCGCCGCAGAGGGGGCACTTCAGGACCGGCTGGGCCGCCTGTTCGGCCTTCTCCCAGGTCATCGCGATCTCCCTGTCTGCGCGGATGCCTGACCGCGACCGGCGGTCATCCGGTTGTCGAGGTCGCCTCGACGAGGGTGCGGAAGAGGTGCTCCAGCGTGGCCGCCGGGTCGGCGGTGAGGCCGGTGTGCGCCTCGGACGGCTGGATGATCGTGGACGACGGCGCCACGAGCCAGTGGTAGCGCTCCGCCTGGGAGAGGGCCGCGAGCGGGCCGCCCGCGGGGTCGCCGGCCGCGATCCGTTCGACCGCCGCCAGGTGGGCCCGGACGTCGGCCGGATCGCAGGCCGGGTCCAGGGCGCGCAGGCGGGCCTCGTCCAGGGCGACCCGGGCGCCCAGGAAGCGCTTCGACCGACAGAGCAGGACGATCCCGGCGTTGATCGACTCGCCGCGGTCCACGCGGGGGACGACGCGGACGATCGCGTAGGCGAAGGGGTGGCGGGCGGGCTCAGGCGCCGGTGCGGGCACGCTCGGCCTCCTCCACGAACGCCCGCGGGGCGGCCAGCCGCCGCCGCAGGTAGTCGACGTACGCGGCGCGATTGTCGTCCACCGAGGAGAAGGCAGCCTCGCCATCCAGCCAGGCGTCCGGAACGGCGGCCACCAGCTCCCGCAGCAGGTCGTCGGTCACCAGCGGCGCCAGGCGGGCGTCCGCTTCGACGATCGACCCGGCGAACGGCAGCAGGACGTGATCGCCGACCTGCGAGAACGGCCGCCGGGCGTGGCCGGGGTCGCGCAGGGCGTCCTCCCAGCGGTGCTGCATGTAGAGGGCCGCACCGTGGTCGATCCCGTAGAGCCGGCGGTGCCAGACGAGGAGATTCGGGTTGCGCGGCGTCCGGTCCACGTTGAGGGTGAAGGCGTCGAGCCAGACGAACGCCGCGGCAAGGTCCGGGTCGGGCGCCGGCCCCACGGCGGGCGCGAAGCCGAGGGCACCCGGCAGGAAGTCGACGCCCAGGTTGCGTCCCGGGCGAGCGATCGAGGAGCTCCTTCACCTCCCAGTGCGGCTCGCCCGCGGCGAGGCGGGCGTCGAGCTCCACGAGGACCTGCTCCGGGACGGGCAGGCCGAGGGCCCGGGCCAGCTCGCCGACGATCACCTCCGCGACCAGCGCCTTGGGGCCCTGGCCGGCGCCGTGGAACTTGACGACGTAGAGGCCGTCGTCGTCCGCCTCGCACAGGCCGGGCAGCGAGCCGCCCTCGCGGAAGGGCGTGACGTAGCGGGTGGCGGCGACGGTGCGGAGCACCAGGGGGAGTGTACGGGCCGTGGCTGGCGGGCTGTTCACAGTTGCGAGGCCAATCCGGGCCTTCTACGGGGCCAAGCGGGGCCAGAATACCGGGGCCAATGAGGGACCCAGGAACGGTCGAAACGAGCCCTTGACAGGTACTTTGGGGGTGGTAGCATGCGCCGAAGGTCCCACGAAATAGGTGCCATTCGGCCCTTGTCGATGTGACCCAGGGGATGTCCACGGAAACACGACGCGCGCCAGTGGATTGAACGTCGCGCCGGGGGGCGCGCTCATCCACCGTTGACGCAGGGGGCATCGTCGGCGTCGGACGAGAGCGTGCGGCTCTTGGGGGATCGAGAGCCGTCAATCGCCGTCCCACCGAAGCATGGGGACGGCGACGCTCTTCACCATGCGGTCCCGTGACCGGACGGGAGACCCTCGCGCCCTGAACGTGGAGGGCTCCCGTTTCCGCAGTGATCCCGACCGGGGCGCGTCGGGCAAGCGATGTCCCGCGTGGGGAGGGACAGCCAGGGAAGGGGGCGGACATTCGCAGAGGGGACAGCGCCGACGTCGCGTCGGGAATCCGACGTCACATCCGGGGAGCATGCGCAGACCACCGTATCGAGGAACGTGCAGTGACATTGCAGCGCAGCAGCCGCCGCGCCCGGCCCCGTTGGGTTGCCCTGGTCGGGCTCGTCATGGTCTTTTCGCTCATGGGAGTTGCGACAACCCTGGCGAGCCACCCCGAGGTGAGCCTCGCCGGCAGCAACTTCGAGATCGACACGGACGCCAACCTGAAGCTCGACGACGCGAGTCCGTCGATCGACTGGGCGAGCGTCACGGAGACGCGCCGCCAGGACACCGCCAGCGGCAACAGCGACGAGTCGTTCGGGCAGGGCACGAAGGAAGACACGGCCGTCCCGAGCGTCGTGGATGGCGGCATCCCGCCCAACAAGAGCGACCTCAAGTTCTTCGGCGTCTACCAGGAAGGCAGCACGTCGACGGGCTTCCTCAACCTCTTCTGGTCCCGCGTCCAGGATCCGTCGGGAACGACGAACATGGACTTCGAGTTCAACCAGAGCAACGTCGCCTCGGCGAACGGCATCACCCCCGTCCGGACCGCCGGCGACCTCCTGATCATCTACGACCTGTCGAACGGCGGAACGAACCCGACGCTGTCGATCCGCACCTGGAGCGGCACCGCCTGGGGCCCCGCGACGGCGCTTGCCGGCGGGACGAATGCGACCGGCTCGATCAACACCTCCGCGATCGCGGCGGCCGACAGCGACGGCCTGGGCGGCCAGAGCGCGCGCACGTTCGGTGAGGCGCAGCTTCGCCTGTCGTCGCTCTTCAACCCCAACGTCTGCCAGTCGTTCGGCTCGGCGTATCTCAAGAGCCGCTCGTCCGACTCGTTCACGTCCGCCCTCAAGGACTTCGTCCCGCCGGTCGCCGTGAACATCAGCAACTGCGGCTCGATCAACATCCACAAGCAGGACGACGCCGGCGGCGCGCTCGCCGGGGCCGTGTTCAGCCTGTACGCGGACAACGCCCCTCTGGGCGGGCCCGCGCCTCATGGTGCCGAGGACACCGCCGTCACCGGCAAGACCTGCACCACGCTCGCCACGGGCAACTGCACGATCTCGAACGTCCTTGCCGGTCAGTACTGGGTCGTCGAGACCACGACGCCGGCGGGCTACCAGACCGCGGCCGACCAGCACGTCACGATCGGCGCTGACGCGACGGTGTCGCTGACGTTCGTCGACCCCCGGCTGCGCGGCTCGATCAAGGTCGTGAAGACAGCCAAGCACGCGGACACCAGTGGCAATACCTCCGCCAACCTGGTCGCGACGTTCACGGTGACGAAGGGCGCCACGTCGTTCGGCACGATCACCACCAACGCGAGCGGGATCGGCTGCCTCGACGGGCTGCTGTTCGACACGTACACGGTCACCGAGACCGGCGTCCCGGCCGGCTACGCCGCACCGGACGCCCAGTCCGCGGTGGTCTCGAGCTCGGCGTCCTGCCCGACGGGCTCGACGACGAAGACGTTCGTCAACACGCCGCTCACCGACATCACGGTCAGCGTCAACTCCCAGGTCGCGGGTGGCACGCGGTCGAAGATCACCTGTGCCAACGCGACACCCACCAACCTCGCCCCTGACCCGGCCGACGGGACCCCGAGCGCCTTCGACGACACGACGGAGACGGTCAAGAATTCTCGTCCCCGGCACCTATACCTGCACCATCGTCGTCGATCCGTAAGGCGGCACCGCAAGGCGGCACAGCCGCCACGAATCAGGAAGGACCGGCCGCGAGGCCGGTCCTTCTCCGTTTCGACCGCTCGACGGCCGTCAGCCGGGCGGCGCCACCATGAACACGTTGAGGAACCAGTCACGCAGCCCGGGGACCTGGTCCGGGGCCGGGATGTCACGGTTCATCTGCCACGCGAGCTTGGCATTGTCGGACCCGAACAGCTCGCGGTAGTCCTCGGCGATCATCTCGGCCGGGTACCACTGGTAGGTCGCTCCGACGCGGGGGTCACCCGCCAGGCCACGAGCCGCGAGGTAGCTCCCGAACCCGGATTCCTGCTGGACGATGGTGTCGTAGTAGTAGCTCCAGGCATGGCCGTACTCGTGGCCCAGGCCCTGGTCGCCGCCGTCGAGCCAGAAGTCGTAGCCGGCATAGACGATGGCCGCGTAGTTCGAATAGGAGCCCGGGGTGCCCTGCCAGCCCGCCGCCGTCTGGGCGTTCTGGTTGAGGTCGAAGCGGATGGTCACGAACGGCGCCTCGGCGCCAACCAGTCCGAGCATCACCTCGCGGTAGATCTCCTCCGGCGGCACGGCGTCGTTGTAGCTCTCCACCCTGAGTCCGCTGGGCCCGGTGTACGTTGCGATGGGCCACAGCACCTGCGTCGAGCGAACCATCGGCCGCCACCCGAAGTCGAGGACCGTGGCGCCGTGGACCTCGGCGGTGAACCGCGGATAGAGGCTGCCGGTCGTGGTCGGCACCCAGCTCAGCCGCAGCTCCCGCCAGGCGTCCTCGGCGAAGCGGACCTGGTACGTGCCTGCGGTCGGGGCGGTGAAGGCGTAGCCCCCGGTGGCGTCGGTCAGGCGCGTCCCGATCAGGCGTGCGCTCGCGTCCCACAGCTCGATCGCCTGGCCGGGCATCGGGAGCTCGCCGGCATCGTGCACGCCGTCGCGATCGGCATCCTGGTAGACGGTCCCGCTGATCGCCGGGTCGCCGACCGGTGAGGGCGTGGGCGTCGGAGTCGCGGTCGGAGCCGGAGTCGCGGTCGGCGCCGGAGTCGCGGTCGGCGCCGGAGTCGCGGTCGGCGCCGGAGTCGGGCGGGGTCGGGTCGGAGCCGGAGTCGGCGCGGGGGTTGGTGTTGCCGAACCGCTGACCGTGAACGACACCGCTGCGAGCTGCGCGCCCGCGCTCGTCGCGCCGTTCTTGGTCGAATTGATGGCAGCCATTGCAGCGACGGTGTGCTGTCCAGCCGACGTCGCGGGCACGACGATCCTGATGCGGAAGTCACCCTTCCCGGAGGTCGAGAAGGCCGGCATCGCCGACGGATCGCCGTCCCAGGTCAGCTGGATCGCGGCGCGACGGGGGAACTCGCTGCCCGTCACCGTGACGTTCAGGCCGGGAGGCCCGGCGCCGGGCGTGATGCTCATCGCCGGCCCCAGGGCCCGCGCCGGCAGCACCGGGATCGACAGGGCGAGGACGCCCAGGAAGGCGACCGACGTCGCGATCCAGCCGGCCGCTCGGGAGCGCCGGCGAGAGGCGACGGTCGGGCGATCGAGAACCCAGCGGGGACCATTCCTGAACGGCATCTGCAACCTCGGCAACCCGGCAGACTGGGCACCCGTCGTGGCGGCCAGTCCCGCGGCTTTGCGTCCCCGAGTCGCCTCGGGTTTGCTCTGATCGAAGCCAGGCGGTCCCTGAAACCTTGCTGGCGCGCTCCATCGGAGGAGCGGAGGTCACGAGCCTACGCTCGCACGCGCCGCCCACCAATGGCGGAGTCGTCCTGCCCCGGGCCTTCCGAGGGTCCTGGCCGGACCTCAGTCGAATGGGGGGACGACGGTGCCCGCGGCGGCTTGCGGCGACCGCGCTGTCATGAGATAGTTGCGCCAGCAACTACACGTCGAGGCAACCCCGGAGAGCCACCATGGATCCCACCGTCCGCGCCGCGCTCGATCGCGGCGGCGTCATCGATATCACGACCACCGGCCGACGGAGCGGGGAGCCGCGCCGCATCGAGATCGTCCTCCACAACATCGATGGGCGCATCGTCATCTCCGGGATGCCGAGGCGCGATCGAACGCGCGCCTGGATCCGCAATCTCGAGGCGGATCCCCGGCTGACGGTCCACCTCAAGCGGGGCCTGAGCGCCGACCTGCCCGCCACCGCCCGGATCGTCACCGACGAGGAGGAGCGGCGGGCGCTGCTGGTGCACGTGGCCCGGAGCTGGAACCGGACTGACGTCGAGGAGATGGTCGCCTGGAGCCCGCTCATCGAGGTGACGATCCCGGGGTACGCGGCGGCGGCCTGAACCGCAGCGCCGGTGCCGAAACCGGCACCACGCGAGCGGTGAATGGCACCTGGCGGCAGCGCTGCTGGGTGGCCATCATGGCATGATATGATGGTGGGCTATGAGAGTGATCACGCCCCTCGACCTGCGCCGCAGCCTGGGAGCCATCCTCGACGCCGCGTCGGCCGGCGAGCGCATCGTCATCGAGCGCGACCACCGCCCTCTCGCGATGCTCGTCTCCGTCGAGGATGGGCGGCGCCTGGACCCCGACGCCGACGAGCTGCGGCGACGGCGGCTGGCCGCCCTGGAGCGCATCGACGACTTCCAGCGCCGGATGGCGATCGAGCATCCGGTCCGGCCGGACGACCCCGATGCGGTCGAGGCGATCCGGCAGATGCGCTCGAAGGACGATCCGGACGGCTACCCCGAGTACGAGGAGGACGATCCGGAGCGGGCCGTTCGCTGGCGCGAGCGGTACCGTGCGGAGGAGACGGCCGCGCGCGAGGAACGAGAGCGTCTCGGCCGTGTTTGAGCGGGTCGTCGTTGACGCGTCCGTCGGCGTGGCACGGGTCCGCCCGGAGGTCGCCAGCCTGGTGGTGCGGAGGGCGTTCACCTCATGGTCGCTCGGCCGCTCGCGGCTCGTCGTGCCACCCTTGTTCTGGCTCGAGGTCATCAACGCCCTCGGCGGCCGGCACCGCTATCCGGCATCCAAGATCGCCGAAGCCCTGCGTGAGCTGGACGAGCTGGGCCTCGAGACAGTCGAGATCGGACGGCCCGAGCTCCTCCTCGTCGGCGATGCGATGGAGCAGCACCGGCTGCCGGCGTACGACGCCGCGTATCTCGTGCTGTCCCGGCAGCTCGGCGCGCCGCTCGCCACCCTCGATCGCCGCCTCGCTGCGGCCGCGGGCCCGCTCGGCATGCTGCTCGACGATGAACCTGGGCAAGGCGCGCGGGAGGCCGCTGCGTCGTATGGCACGTCGGACGGGGCGCGCCCCTCGTCCCTGCCCGACTATGCGGGGCTCGGCGCCTACCTCGGGGAGCTGCGCCGCCGCGCGATGGCCGGCATGCCATAGGTCGGCGGCGCGACACGCCGTCGGCCGCGCCACGACTCGCGACCCCGTCCGGGCGCCTCAGTCTCCGAGTGACGTGCCGACCTGGCGGGCCGTCGCGACCCACGAATGGTCGACCGGGACCGCCTTCCGCTTGCCCGGCCACCTGCTCGAGCGGGACCGGCTCCGTCCCCTCGCCGCGGGCGGCCACCATCACGCCGAAGACGCCGTCGGCGACGAGGTCGGCGCCGGCGGAGCCGAGGCGGGTGGCGAGGAGGCGGTCGACCGGCGACGGCGTGCCGCCGCGCTGGACGTAGCCGAGGATCGTGACCCGCGCCTCGAGGCCGGTCAGCGGCTTCGAGCTGGTGGGTGAGCCGGAGGGTGTTCCCGCCATCGAGCCGTCGAGCGCCGCGAGGTCCTTCTTGGCGCCGCGATCTTGGCGTCCAGGCCCGATCGGCGCCGAAACCTTCGCTTCGGCTGCGGCGAGCGCCGCGGCGTCGTCGGTGTTCCGGGCGCCCTCGGCGACGGCGACGATGCTGAAGTTCGAGCCCCGCTTCGGCTGCGCCGCCGGATCGCGTCGGCGATCGCATCGCCACGGAGTACGGGATCTCCGGGATCAGGATCACGTCGGCGCCGCCGGCGATCCCGGCGCCCAGGGTCAGCCAGCCGGCGCGGTGCCCCATCACCTCGGCGACGATGATCCGGTGGTGGCTGTGCGCGGTGCTGTGGAGCCGGTCGATCGCCTCGGTCGCGATCTCGAGCGCCGTGGCGAAGCCGAAGGTGGCGTCGGTCATGGCGACGTCGTTGTCGATCGTCTTCGGCAGGGTGATGACGTTGAGGCCCGCCTTCGTCAGGCGGAGCGCGTTCTTGGCGGTGCCGCCGCCGCCGAGGCAGACGAGGGCGTCGAGGCCGGTTCTTCCGGTAGTTCTCGACGACGCGTCGCCGTCATGTCCCGGACCTCGCCGTCGACGAGCATCCGGTGGGGCTTGTCGCGGCTCGTCCCGAGGATCGTCCCGCCGATCGTCAGGATCCCGGAGAGGGCGGACGC
Organism: uncultured Chloroflexia bacterium; assembly: GCA_963827965.1. Classification (GTDB taxonomy): domain Bacteria; phylum Chloroflexota; class Limnocylindria; order Limnocylindrales; family CSP1-4; genus CTSoil-043. The sequence continues at coordinate 118,403 of CAWHCW010000005.1, forward strand.
GTCGAGGTCGACCCTCCGGTTCTCGACGAGGCCGCGGAAGCCGTCGCGGAAGCCGACCAGGGTCATCCCGTGCTGGCCGATCGCCGCCTTGCCGAAGCCGCGGATCGCGGCGTTGAGGCCGGGGCTGTCGCCGCCGGCCGTGAGGATGCCGACGCGCTGGGGGGTGGACATGGCTGAATGCTACGACGGCACCGCGGTTTTTACACCAGTCGCCACGGCGA
>CAWHCW010000006.1:0-114696 GCA_963827965.1 uncultured Chloroflexia bacterium
GGCAGGAGGAGCGACCGCGTCCGGTCGGCGACGAGGCCGGCGACGAGGCCGCCCGCCACGATCCCGACCCACAGCAGCGATCCGCCGGCCAGGACGTCGGACCCCTGGTGGGCGCAGCCGAACATCAACGCCTGGGCAACGATCGCCCCGCCCCGGCCGAGGCCGCCGGCTCCCCAGCGCTGGACGGCCCCGCGGTAGGAGGCCTCCTCCAGCGCCGCGTTGGCCACGGCCAGGACGGCCGCCGGGAGGAGCGCCGCCGGCGACGGAAGCCCCAGGACCACCTCGCCGAAGAATGGTCCCGCCATGAGCGGACCGGCGACCAGGAAGATCGGCACCAGCACCGGGCTCGCCATCGCGAGGAGCGTCACGCGGCGGTCGGGCGGCACGACGATCCCGAGCGAGCGCCGGCCGCCCATGCGGCGGGCGAGCACGGCGACCGTCGCCAGGACGCAGGCGGCCTGGGCGACCCGTCGCACCACCGGGGCGGCGAGGAGATCGTCGCAGGCCCCCGGGTTGGCGACCGCGGGATCGGGAAGGAGGCCGACCGTGAGCGCCACGGCGATGGGCAGGACGGCGATCCAGGCGATCGAGGCGCCGGCCGGCGGGAGCGTGGGTCGTCGCAGCAGGGCCGCACCGGCCACCGCGGCGACGGCGAGCAGGACGGGCAGGCGAAGGATGGGCACGAGGGCGGAGGCGGCGACGAGCGCCACCGGGATCCACGCGGGTGCGGTTTCGTTCCAGGCGCTGCGCTTCGAGGGGCCGCCCATGTGCGCATCCTGCCCGACCCGCGTCGTGAAGGGCACGGGCCGACTGGCAGGTGCGTTGCCCCCGACGTGGCGCTCTGCTATTTGCGCAAGCACGCAAACAGTGGCATCATCCCCGTGATCCGTCCCGCCACCCGAGGAACGCACGATGCCCGTTGCCGAGAAGGCCTACACGTTCGCCGTCACCATGCCGCACCCTGTCCCGGAGGCACGGGAGCGGGCGATCGCAGCCCTCCGCGAGGAAGGGTTCGGCGTCCTCACCGAGATCGACGTGGCCGCCACGCTCAAGGCCCGCCTCGGCGTCGACGGGCCGCCGTACCTCATCCTCGGCGCCTGCAACCCACCGCTCGCCCACGCGGCGATGGAGGTCGACCCGGCCATCGGGGCGCTCCTGCCCTGCAACGTGGTCGTCCGCGGCGCGGCCGACGGAACGGTCGTCGAGTTCATGGATCCGGCGGCCGTCCTCGGGATCGCAGGCATCCCGGCGCTCGCGCCGCTCGGCGCCGAGGCGCGCGAACGGCTCCTCCGTGTCGCCGCAGCCCTCAGCCGCAACGGGCTGACAGCGAGAGACGCCTGGCCTGCTGCCCGCTGATGTCGCCGGTCCTGTCCGCCCGCGGCCGCGGGAGCGGGCGAATCTGGCCCGGTGCGCCCTCCGTCACGGGCCGTTGGCCCCTGCCGCCGGGGCGGCCGCCTCCGTACCGTGGGCGCGATGATCCGGAATGGCGATCCGTTCGGCGCCTTTGCCACGCTCCAGCTGGGGAACGACCGCGTGGGGCTCGTCGCCTGCCCGGCGCTGGGCGGCCGCGTCCTCTCCCTCGTCGACCGCTGGACCGGGCGCGAGTGGCTCGTCCAGGGCGCGCCCCCGGACGCGGGCCCCGACGGGTCGCCGGCCGGCTGGACCGGGCGGGACGCCGCTTCACGGGCGACGCCGCGTTCGGCTGGGACGAGTGCCTGCCGACGGTCGCGCCGTGCCCGGACCCGGCCGACCCGGCCGGCCCCCCGCTTCGCGACCACGGCGACCTGTGGGGTCGGCCCGCGGCCGTGGCGGCCGAGGGGGCGAGCTTCCTGGAGACGACGTGGGCCGAGTCCCGACCGGTCGTTCGTCTTCATGCGGACGCCTGCGGCTCGACGGACCGCGGCTGGTCGCCGACTACGAGCTGGAGAACCGCGGCGCGTCCGCGCTCCCGGTTCTCTGGTCGATGCACCCGCTCCTCGCCCTCGAGCCCGGCGCGCGGATCGAGGTGGAGGGCCTCGTCTCGGTGCGAGTGGCGCACGCCGCCGGGCTGCCGCTGGCCCCCGTTCCGGGCCACGCCGACTGGCCCGAGACGCCGGGGACGGACGGCCGCCCGCTGCGGCTCGACGTGGTGGGGGATCCGGCGGCGGGGACGGCGCTCAAGGCGTTCGGCGGCTGGGAGCTCTACGGCAGCTGGGACGCCGCCGGTGGGGAGGGGCTCCCCGGCGTTGCGGCCGTCGTCCAGCCCGACGGCTCACGCCTGGACCTGACGTGGTACGCGCCGATCGCTCCCAACCTGGGCATCTGGCTCGATGACGGGGGCTGGCCGCCGCCCCCCGAGGCACCCCGCATCCAGCATGCCCTGGCCCCGACGACCTCGCCCGACGACGACCTCGCCGCGGCGATGGCGGCCGACCGGGCACTGGTGCTGGCGCCCGCCGAGCGGGTCGCCTGGTCGGCCACCCTTCGCCTGCGCGCGCCCGGAGAATCGCGGGGCGGGTAGCGGGCGAGCGCGCCGGCGGCGAGCCCGGCCGGCGCGAAGGCCGGACGTCAGCGCCCGGGGGCGCGGAGGTCCAGGGGCGACGGCCGGATGTCTGGCCCGGCCCCGGACCGGGCGGCCCCCTGGGCAGCCCCGGCGCGGCGCGCCTCCATGGCGAGGACGATCCGGTAGACGGTCAGGAAGACGACCGCCACGGTCGCGACGACGTAGCTCCACCACGCCCAGGCGGTGTTCGTGTCCGTGCCGGACAGGATGCCGTGGGCCGTGGCGCCCACGAACGAGAGGAACGTGACGTAGTGGAGCAGCCGCCACGAGCGCTGCCCGATCTGGCGCCGAAGGTGGAAGCTGGCGTAGACGACCGCGACGAGGTAGAGCGCCACCTGCCCGACGCCGACCCACAGCGGCCGGTACGGCGCCGCGAACGGCACCACGATCGCGGCGAGCGAGAAGGGGACGCTGGCATCGAGGCCGAGCAGGACCGCGTGGACGCCGGCAAGGCCGAGGCCGATCGCCGCGAGGTCCTGGTGGAGGGCGAACGTCACGGGCCGGTGGGCGATGGCGTCGAGGATCCTGGTCGAGAGGAGCAGGCCGTAGATGACCGACCCGGCGATCGCGAAGTAGGAGAGGAAGCCGATCAGGCGGGTCGCAACCCACGGCAGGCGATCGGGGGCGACCTGCGCGACCCGCAGCAGCGCGCCCGCGGCGAGGGGGAGGGTCAGGGCGAGCACCACCGCGACCGCGATGGCGAAGAGGCCCCAGCGGACCAGCCGCGTGCGTGGGTCGAGGCCCTGGTAGGTCACGCCAGGAAGGCCGAGGTGCGGGGCAGGGCGAGCACGCGCCCATCCTCGAGCAGCAGGATCGCGCCGGCGACGCCGGCCCGGTCGAGGAAGTCGAGCCCGGCGGCGGATCCCAGGATGACCGCGCTCTTGGCGAAGGCCTCGGCGGTGGCCGCCCCCGACGCGAGCACCGTGGCCTGGACGACGTCCGTGACGGCGGGTCGCCCGGTGCGTGGGTCGATCAGGTGGTGGGCCCGGGCCCGAAGCGGTGGACGCTCGTGCCCGAGGTCGCGACGCCCCACGTGCGCCGTCCCCGCCCGGCGGCGCCCGGCTCGTCGGCCAGGACGACGACCGCGAGGAGGTCGTCCACGCCGCGCGGATCGGCCACCCCGATCTCCCAGCGGTCGCCCGGCGCGACGCGCAGGGCGACGTCCCCGTCGGCGTCGACGACGGCGCCCGGATAGCGCTCCAGGAGGCGCAGCGCGCGGTCCGCGATCCAGCCCTTGGCGACGCCGTCGAGGTCGAGGCGCGTGCCCGGCGTGCGGGTGACCGTCGTGCGTCGGCGGCCGTCGACGTCCACGCCGCCACCCGGGAGCAGGCGATGCCGTCGGCACGGTCGGCGAGAGCCGCCTGGGCCGAACCCGGTCCGCCGGACTCGGCCGCGAGCCGCTCGCGCCAGGCGCGTCACGTCGACGAGCCCACCCGTCATGCGCCCCGCGTCCGCGGCCCAGGCGAGCGCCGCGGCGAGGGTCGGAGGCACGAGGACCGCCGCGTTCGGGTCGCCGTTGAGGCGCATCAGGGGCGAGGTCGGGTCGTGGCGGGTAAGCAGGCGGGACCAGGCGACGACCCGCCCGGCGACGCGCTGGGCGTCCCGCGCGGCCGCTCCGGGGGCGTCGGGTCCGATCGCCACGTGGATGCCGAGTCGCCCGCCCATTGCCCGTCCAGCGTACGCGGTATGAACCAGGGGCGACACGGCTCCGGGAGAATCCGTCGCCGCGGCGCGGACCGTGGCGGGGGCGGCCATCTAGGGGCGCCCGGACTGGCTCGTGACGATGGCTGGCTTGGGGCGCGGCTGCGGCGCTGCGACCGGCGCGGCGACGACGGTCGAGGGCGTGGTGGCGGCACCCGTCGGCGGGAGCTGACCGGGCGCCAGGACCACGTAGCGGACGATGTGCCGGACCTGCGCGACGTCGTTCGCCCCGCCCGCGGCGGCATCCGGGACAGCGGTCGGGACGGCGGCCGTCGTCGGCAGGGCGGCGGCGCCGATCAGGGCCAGGAGTGCCGACAGGGCGGCCGTGCCGCCGGCCGCGAGCGCCAGGCGCATCGGGCGGGGGTCGGGACGGCGGCGGGGGGCAGGGCCTTCCCGCCCGCCCGGGACGGCGGCCGAGGAGCTGGGGCGCACGACGGGAGGAGTGGTCGCCCGCGCCCGGGGATCGTTTCGAATGGCCATCTCAGTCGTCTCCGCCCTCTGTCTCGTGGCCCTCGTGCGCCTCGCCATTCTCGTGCTCGTCGTCGCCCCGGCGCTCCTGCGGGGCGGCCGCGGCCGGGGCCGGAGCGGGAGTCACGATGTAGACGGTGTCGATGACGACGCGCTCTCCCGTCGTCGGATCCGTCACGACCTCGGTCGAGGTGGGGGCGGACCCGGAGGCGTTGGCCACCGACGCCGCGGGAAGACCGGCGACGGCGATGGCGGCGGCGAAGGTGCCGGCGGCGGCAAGGGCTGCCACGGCCAGGCCGAGGCGGCTGGCGCGGGGGCTTCGGCGAGGTGTCGGCGAGAGGGTCATGGGATGCTCCTGCGTGGCGGGCAGACCCGCGGTGCGTGCGTGCGAGATGACCGAAGCATCGTGGCCCGGTCTGAACCGTCGATGTGCCCGGGATGTGCGTTCTCACAGGAACGCCATGCGGCCGTTGACGGGCCGCCGCGCCGCCGCGACGATGGCTCCCATGCGGATCCTGGTGGTCGAGGACGAGCCCCGGATGGGCGAGCTGATTCGGCGCGTCCTGGTCGCGGAGCACCACGCGGTGGACCTCGCCCCGGACGGGGTGAGCGCCCTCGCCTTCGCGAGCGCCGACGAGGCGTACGACGTCCTCGTGCTCGACCGGATGCTGCCCGACCTCGAGGGCCTGGAGCTCCTCCGCCTGCTCCGATCGCGCGGCGTCAAGACCCCGGCCCTGATGCTGACCGCGCTCGGCGGCGTCGACGAGCGGGTCGCCGGGCTCGACGCGGGGGCAGACGACTACCTGGCCAAGCCGTTCGCCTTCTCCGAGCTGCTGGCCCGGGTTCGGGCGCTTGGCCGACGGCCTTCCGTCAGCGCGCCGGATCCCCTCGCGGCTGGCGATCTCGAGCTCGACCAGGAGCGCCACGTGGCGCGGGTGGGCACCACGGATGGTGGACCTCTCGGCTCGCGAGTTCGCGCTCCTCGCCTACCTGATCCGCCACGAGGGCCGGGTGGTCACCCGCCAGCAGATTCTCGACGCGGTGTGGGGAGCCGAGCCTGACGTCTACTCGAACGTCGTCGACCTGTACGTGAGCTACGTCCGGCGCAAGCTCGCCGAGCTCGGGCGCGAGGGCCTGCTGCGGACGGTGCGCGGCGTCGGCTACGCCCTGCGGGTCGACGGGAGGTGATCGGCCCGGCCGGGTCCGGCCCGAACGCGGCGCTCCTGGCGCGGACGCGCCGCCGGCTGGCCCTGGCGACCCTGGCGGTCGTGGGCGCCCTCGTCCTCGCCCTGGGTGCCGCGACGGCCGTCGTCGGCACGTCGATCCTGGACCAGGAGGTCGATCGGGCCCTGGCCTCCGCGTCGGCGGCGTATCTCGAGCGGCTCGGCGGCGAGATCGGCTCGGACGATCACGAGGCGTCGGAGTCCCACGAGCTGCAGGGTTCCGACACGTTCTTCCTGGTCCTCGACGCGGCCGGCGCGCTGGTCTCCAACCCCACCGGGATCCCGCTGGCCGGGCTCCCCGACCTGGCCGCCGTCGACGCCGCCCGGGAGTCGGGCCGCGACCTGCGGACGATCGACGCGGGCGGCAGGCGCGTCCGCCTCCTGTCGGCCAGGATCGGGGAGGACGGGGAGATCGCGGGGTGGCTCCAGGCCGGGACCGTGCTGGATGTCCACGATCGCGAGTCGGCGGGCCTGGTGCTGGCCATCCTGCTGGTCGGCGTGATCGGCCTCGCGGGCGCGGCCCTGGCCACGCTCTGGATCACCGGGCGCGCCCTGGTCCCGATCCGGTCGGCATTCGAGACGGAGCGGCGCTTCGTCGCCGACGCCTCCCACGAGATCCGGACACCGGCCGCCGTCATCCGCTCCTCGGCCGAGACCCTGCAGCGCGAGGGGCTCGTGGCGCCGGCCGGCCGCCCCCTCGTCGATGACATCGTGGGCGAGGCCGATCGCCTCGGGCGGCTCGTCGAGGACCTGCTCGCCCTGGCCGCGTCGGAGCGGGGCGCCCTGGCGATCGAGACCGGGCCGCTCGACCTCGCCGCGCTCACGAGGACCGCGGTGCGCCGGGCGACGCCGCTGGCCGAGGGTCGCGGCCTGCGGCTCGTCGGACCGGACGAGTCCGGTCCCCCGATCGCTGCCGACGGCGACCCCGATCGCCTCCTCCAGGTGCTGCTGATCCTCCTCGACAACGCGTTCCGGCACTCTCCGGCGGGCGGCACGGTGTCCGTGGCGGTGGCCCGCGCCGGCGACCGGCGCGGCCGGATCGACGTGCTGGACCAGGGACCCGGCGTTTCGCCCGCGATGCGCCAGAAGATCTTCGAGCCGTTCGCCCGGATGGCGGCGTCCCGCTCGCGGGCCGACGCGGGCAGCGGCCTTGGTCTCGCGATTGCCCGCCGCCTGACCGAGCTCCACGAGGGGACGCTCACGGTCGACGACGGCCCCGGCGGCGGGGCCCGCTTCGTGCTGGAGCTGCCCGTCCGCTGATCCTGCCATCGCAGCGGGGCGGCCGGGGGCAGGCGACCGTCGAGGACGTATAGTGAACAAACCGACCGGTCGGTCGGTTTCTGGCGGGCGGCGGGCCCGGCCGGGCTGGAGGGCGGAAGCGGGGCCGATGGGCGACGAGAAGCGCCAGACGGCGCAGGCAGAGAAGAGCCGGACCCGGCGGGAGCAGATCCTCGACGCGGCCTTCAACACGTTCGCCAAGCGCGGCTACCGCGACACCGCGGTCGATGACATCGCCGCGGCCGCCGACACGTCGAAGGGCGGCGTCTACTTCCACTTCCGCACCAAGGAGGCGATCTTCCGCGAGCTGATGCGGACGACCGCCGACCGGCTGGCGGCGAAGGTGGACCGCGCGGTCGCCGCCGAGACCGAGCCGATCGCGAAGGCGGACGCCGCGCTCCACACCGTGCTCGCCACCTTCGCCGGGCATCGCACGATGGCCCGCCTCCTCTTCCTCGACGCGCTCGGCGCCGGGCGGGCCTTCAACGCCGAGACCAACGAGCTCCACGATCGCTTCGCGCGTCTCATCGCCGGGTACCTCGACGAGGCCGTCGCCGACGGCTCGATCCCGCCGCTCGACACCGCGATCACCGGGGTGGCCTGGTTCGGCGCCCTGAACGAGGTCGTCGCCCGCTGGCTCCTGGCCGACGAGCCGGGGCTCCTGGAGGATGCCTATCCGACCCTCCGCGCGCTCCTGCTGCGGAGCGTCGGCGTTCCCGAGGAGCGAATCGCCGCGGGTGGTCCTCGGGGAGCGGCCCGGTGACGGTCGCCGACCGCGCCGCCGAGGTCGGGCGCGAGACCGACCTGGGGACGGCGCTCGATCAGGGCGCCCGCGACGGACCCGGACGCCCTCCGCGTCGCGACCGTGGCGGTCGCCGACCTCGACGCGATCGCCCTCTTCGCCGCGGCGCGCGAGCTCGACCTGGAGGCCGCCCTGTGGCTCAGGCCGTCCGAGGGGACGGCGATCGTGGGGATCGGCCGCGCCTGGGCCGTCGGGCCGGACGGCCCCGCGCGATTCGGTGCCGCCGGCCGGTCGTGGCGCGAGCTCCTCGCCCGGCGGGCGCCCGGTGGCGAGCCCGGCGACGCGGCCAGCCTGCCGCGGGGCGCCGGCCCGGTCCTCGTCGGAGGGCTCGGCTTCACGGGACACGCGCCGCCGGCCGGCGACCCGTGGGCGCCGTTCGGGCCGGCATCGCTCGTGCTGCCCCAGCTCGCGTTCGCCCGGACCGCCGGCGGTGCCTTCGTCACCGGCGCGACGACCGGCGGCGACGGCGCAGCGCCGCGCGCCCTCGCCCGACGCTGGGACGCGCTCGCCGCGCGGGCCCGCGAGCTGGCGCCCGCGGCGGGCGCCCTGGTGGCCCGCCCGGCCGCCGCTCCCCTCGCGACCATCGGGGAGCAACCCGACCGCGCCGCGTGGGACCGCCTGGTCGGCCTCTTCGCGGGGGCCGTCGGACGGGGTCGCCTCGACAAGGTGGTCCTGGCCCGGCGCGTCGCCCTGCGCTCGCCGCTGGAGCTCGACCCTGTCAACGCCCTGCGGCGCCTCGCCGCGGCCGGCCCGGAGAGCGCGACATTCGCCTTCGTCCGCGACGGCGTCACGTTCCTGGGGGCCACCCCGGAGCGCCTGGCCCGGACGGAAGGGCGCGCCTTCCGCACGGTGGCGATCGCGGGCTCGGCGCCGCGCGGGGCGGATGCCGCCGCGGACGCCGGCCTGGCGGCTGGCCTGCTGGCCAGCGACAAGGACCGCGAGGAGCACGCCGTGGTCGTGGCGATGCTCCGCGACGCCCTCGGCCCCATCGTGGAGCGGCTCGACGTCGCGCCGGCCCCGGGGATCCTCGCCCTGCACCACGTGCAGCACCTCGTCACGCCGATGGAGGGGGTCCTGCGGGACGAGACCGGGATCCTGGCCCTCGCCGAGCGGCTCCATCCGACGCCCGCCGTCGGGGGCCAGCCGCGCGAGGCCGCCCTGGCGCTCATCGCGGAGCACGAGGGCTTCGACCGGGGCTGGTACGCCGGGCCGGTGGGCTGGCTCGGCGCGGACGGCGACGGCGAGCTGATGGTGGCCCTCCGCTGCGGGCTCCTCGACGGGCAGCGGGCGACGCTCTTCGCGGGGTGCGGGATCGTGGCCGACTCCGACCCGGCCATGGAGTGGGAGGAATCGCGGATCAAGCTGCGCCCCGTCGTCTCGGCGGTGGGGCGCCTGGAGGACGGCGAGCGATGACCGACCTCGTGGCCCTCCGGGGCTTCGTCGACGCGCTGGTGCGGGCGGGCGTCGGCGACGCGGTCGTCTGCCCCGGGTCGCGATCGACGCCCCTGGCCCTTGCCTTCCGGGCCCACCCGCGGGTCACCGTCCGCGTCCTCGTCGACGAGCGGAGCGCGGGCTTCTTCGCCCTCGGCATGGCCAGGGCCGGGCGACGGCCCGTCGCCGTCCTGACGACCTCGGGCACGGCGGCGGCGAACCTCCTCCCGGCGGTCGTCGAGGCGTCGCTGGGCCGGGTGCCGCTGGTCCTCATCACCGCCGACCGGCCGGCCGAGCTGCGCGATCGGGGAGCCGCCCAGGCCATCGACCAGGTCCGCCTCTTCGGGACGCACGCCAAGTGGTTCGCCGAGCTGCCGCTCCTCGACGGGGAGGACGTGACGGCGCGCCACGTCCGCTCGGTGGCGACGCGGGCCGTGGCGACGGCGCTCGGCGGACCGGCCGGCCCGGTCCACCTGAACGTCCCGTTCCGCGAGCCGCTCGTGCCGGACGGCCCGCTGGGCCCGCTCGACGGCGAGCAGCCCACGGCGGTCATCGGCGGCCGCCGGACCCTCGCCGACGAGGAGGTCGAACGCCTCGCGCTCCGCCTCGCCGCGGTGGAGCGCGGTCTCATCGTCGCCGGCCCGCAGGACGATCCCGCCTTCCCGGCGGCGGTCGCCCGTCTCGCCGCGGCCCTCCACTGGCCGATCCTGGCCGATCCGCTCTCCCTCGTTCGCAACGGCCCGCACGACCGGGCTCGCGTGATCGGGCGCGGAGACCAGCTGCTGCGTCCCGGTCCGTGGCGCGCGGGCCACGTCCCGGGGCTCGTCCTCCGCTTCGGCGCCATGCCGACGTCGAAGTCGGTCCTGACGCTCCTCGAGGAGGAGCGCCCGGCCCAGGTCGTCGTGGACGGCGACGGCGGCTGGCGCGAGCCGGCGATCCTGCCCACGACGTTCGTCCACGCCGATTCGTCCGCCACGGCCAACGCCATCGCCGACGCGCTGGGGGCGGGGGAGCGGCGGCCGGGCGGCAGCCGCCTCCGGCCGGCCCCGGCGCGGGGGCACCCCTGGCTCGACGCCTGGCTCACCGCCGACCGCTCGGCCGACCGCGCCCTGCGCGGCTGGCTGACCCGGACAACCGACGCCGGCGAGGCGTTCGAGGGCGCACCGTTCGCCCACCTCGCCGACCTCCTGCCCGACGGCGGGATCCTGTGGGCCGGCAGCTCGATGCCGGTGCGCGACATGGACGCCTGGCTCCCCGCCGGACCGCGGGCCATCCGGCCGCTGGCGAACCGCGGCGCGAACGGGATCGACGGCGTCGTCTCGTCGGCGTTCGGGGCGGCCGCCACCGGGGCCCCCGTCACCCTCGTCATCGGCGACCTGGCCCTCCTCCACGACCTCTCGGGTCTCGTCGCGGCCCGTCTCCACGGCCTCGCCGCGACGATCGTCGTCGTGAACAACGACGGCGGCGGGATCTTCTCGTTCCTCCCCCAGGCGACGACCGCGCGGCCCGACGCCGGGCTCCCGGCTCACTTCGAGGAGCTCTTCGGAACGCCCCACGGGATCGACCTCGGGCCGCTGGTGACGGCGCTCGGGGCCGAGCACCGCGCCGTCGCGGCCGGCGAGCTGCGGGCCGCGCTCGAGACGTCGCTGGGCGCGCCCGGCGTGCGGGTCCTGGAGGTGCGGACCGACCGGGCCCGGAACGTCGGCCTCCACCGGGAGGCGACGGCCGCCGTCGCGGCCGCCCTCGACGAGATCCTCGCCGTCGACGAGGACGCGACCCGGTGAGCGAGCGGCTCCGCATGCAGGTCGGAGGCATGACCTGGACCGTGCGCGTCGCGGGGCGGGGCCGCCCCGTCCTCTTCCTTCACGGCTTCTCCGGGAGCGGCCTCTCGTGGGCCGGGATCGCCGGCCTCGGGAGTCGGGTCCGCGCCATCGTCCCCGACCTGCCCGGCCACGGCGCCACGGGTTGGGAGGCCGGCGCCGACCCCGGCGCGGGTCCTCCCGCGGGCGCCCTCGCGCCCGGGACCGGGACGGCGGACGGCTCGCTGGATCGGCGTCCCCGGGCCTCGATCGAGCGGACCGCCGACGACCTGGCGGCGATCGTCCGCCGACTCGGCGCCGAGCGCGTCGACGTGGTGGGCTACTCGATGGGCGCCCGGATCGCCCTCCGCCTCGCCGTCGCCCACCCCGAGGCCGTCGGCCGGCTCGTCCTCGAGGCGCCCTCCGCGGGGGTCGCCGATCCGGCCGCCCGGGCCGAGCGCAGGGCCGCCGACGCCGAGCGGGCCCGGTTCGTGATCAGCGAGGGAATCGAGGCCTTCGCTGCCCGCTGGGAGGCCGAGCCGATCCTCGCGGGCGAGGCCGCCCTTCCCGCCGCCGCCCGCGAGCGCCAGGCGGCGATCCGCCGCTCTCACGCGCCACTCGGCCTCGCCGCCTCCCTCGTCTACGCCGGCCAGGGCGCCATGGAGCCGCTGCACGCCCGGCTGGCCGCCGTCGCCGCGCCCACGCTCGTCGTCGCGGGCGCCGACGACCCCGCCCGGGCGCGGGCGGAGGAGGTGGCCGCCGCGATCCCCGGCGCGCGGCTCGTCCTGGTCCCGGGGGCCGGCCACGCCCCGCACCTGGAGCGTCCCGACCGCTTCCACGCCCTCCTTCTCGACTTCCTCACGGAGGCTGCCGCATGACCTCGACCGCCATCCCCGTCGCCTGGACGCCGGTCCGGGAGTACCGCGACATCCGCTACGAGCACTCCGCCAGCGGCATCGCCAGGGTCACGATCAACCGGCCGGAGGTCCGCAACGCCTTCCGGCCGCAGACGGTCGCGGAGCTGATCGACGCCTTCGCCCGGATCCGCGACGACGCCACGATCGGCTGTGTCCTCCTCACCGGCGAGGGCGACACGGCGTTCTGCGCGGGGGGCGACCAGAACTACAAGAGCCACGCCGGCGGCTACGTGGGCGAGGACGGGATCGCCCGCCTCAACGTCCTGGACCTGCAGCGCCAGATCCGCTCCCTGCCGGTGCCCGTCATCGCCCTCGTCAACGGCTTCGCCATCGGCGGCGGCCACGTCCTCCACATCGTCTGCGACCTCTCGATCGCCAGCGAGAACGCCGTCTTCGGCCAGGTCGGCCCGCGCGTGGGCTCCTTCGATGCCGGCTTCGGCGTCGGCCTCCTGGCCCGCCTCGTGGGCGACAAGAAGGCGAAGGAGATCTGGTTCCTCTGCCGCCGCTACGACGCCGGCGAGGCGCTGGCGATGGGGCTCGTCAACAAGGTGGTGCCCCTGGCCGACCTCGAGGCCGAGGGGATCGCCTGGGCGGACGAGATCCTGGCGATGAGCCCCACGGCGATCCGCTTCCTCAAGTCCGCCTTCCTCGTCGCCACCGATGGCCTGGCGGGGCTCCAGGAGTTCGCCGGCAACGCGACGGGCCTCTACTACACGACCGACGAGGCCCACGAGGGCTCGCGGGCGTTCCTGGAGAAGGGCGCGCCCGACTTCACGAAGTTCCCCCGCCGGCCGTGAGCGCCCCCGCCGCGCCGGTCGCGGCCAGGCCGTCGGCGCTTCGCACCTGGCTCCTCGCGATCCGCCCGGCGACGCTGCCCGCGGCCGCTGCCGGCGTCGTGGTGGGCCTCGGCGCCGCCCTCGCGGTCGAGGGCCCCGTTCCGGCCGGACACCGCGCTTGCCTGCCTGGCCGTCGCCCTCCTCCTCCAGGTGCTCGCCAACCTCGCCAACGACCTGTCCGACTTCCGCCGGGGCGCCGACACGCCCGACCGCGCCGGGCCCACCCGGGTTGCGGCCGCCGGCCTCGTCAGCGAGCGCCAGCTGGAGATCGCGATCGCCCTGGTGATCGGCCTCGCCGGCCTCGTGGGGCTCTGGCTGGTCTTCGTCGGCGGACCGGTCCTCCTGGTCCTCGGGGGCCTGGCGGTCGTCGCCGCGCTGGCCTACACGGGCGGCCCGTTCCCGTACGGCTACCGCGCCCTGGGCGAGGTCTTCGTCTTCCTCTTCTTCGGCGTCCTCGCGGTCGTCGGGACCGCGTACCTCCAGGCCCTCCGCCTCGAGCCGCATCTTCTTCGCCGCCTCGATCCCGGCGGGCGCCCTCATCTCGGCGATCCTCGTCGTGAACAACCTGCGCGACATCCCCACCGATGCCGCGGCCGGGAAGCGGACCCTGGCGGTGATCCTGGGGCGTCGCGCGGACCGCGGTGGAGTATGCGTTCCTGGTGGGCCTGGCCTACGTGGTCGTGGTGCTGGTGGTTCCCCTGGGTCTCGGCGTCCACTGGGGCACCCTGGCGCCCTCCATCGGGCTGCCCCTCCTCACGATCCCCATGGCGGTGCCCCTGCTGCGGACGGTGCGCGGGTTCGGGGAGCCGCGGGAGCTCAACGCGGTGCTCAAGGGGACGGCCCGCCTGGCCCTCGCGTTCTCGCGTCCTCTTCGCCCTCGGGCTGGCCCTCGGCGGGCTTGGCGGCGACGGGCCGGTGGCATGAGCAGCGACCCGGCGACGCTGCGGGCGCTGCTCGAGGCCGTCCCCATCGGCGGCCTCTCGGCGCTCCGGGTGCGGGTGCCCTTCCGCCGCCCCTTCGCCACCGCGACCGGGATGTGGCTCCACCGCGAGGCGTGGATCGTCCTCCTCGTGTCGGCCGACGGACGGGTCGGCCTCGGAGAGGCGGTCCTCGAGCCCGACGCGACCGAGGTCGAGGAGACCATCCTGGCCCGGGTCATTCGCGAGACGACGGGCCGCGCCCGCGGCGGCGACCTCCCGGACCCCGAGGAGCTCGAGCTCCTGGGCGGGCCGGGCCGCGCCTTCCGGGCCGCCCTCGACGGCGCCCGGCTCGACCTCGCCGGCGCGCTCGACGCGGCTCCCATCCCGGTGAACGGGACGATCGGCTTCGCCGCGCCGCGGGAGGGAGCCCAGGCCGCCCTCCAGGCCATCGAGGCCGGCTTCACGACCCTCAAGCTCAAGGCGGGCGCGGAACGCGAGACCGAGGACCTGGTGGCCCGCGTGCGGGCGATCCGGCAGGCCGTCGGGCCCGACGTCCGGCTGCGGGTCGACGTCAATGGCGCCTGGGACCTGCCGACGGCCGAAGATCGCCTGGGTGCGATCGCCCGCTTCGCGATCGAGTACGTGGAGCAGCCGCTCCCGGCCGACGACACGGCCGGGGCCGCGGAGCTGCGGCGACGGGTCGGCGTGCCGATCGCCGCGGACGAGGCCGTCTACGCTCCCATCGCGGCCCACCGGCTCCTCGCCGAGGGCGCCGCGGACGTGCTCGTCGTGAAGCCGGCACGGGTCGGGGGGCCGGTCGCCGTCGCCGAGATCGCTGCCGCGGCGAGGGCGGCCGGCGTGCCGGTCGTCCTCTCCACGCTCTTCGAGACGGGGATCGGCATCGCGGCCGCGCGCGCCTGCGTCGGCGGGCTGCCCGGCGGCCTGGCCCACGGCCTCGCCACGGCCGGGCTCCTGGAGCACGACCTTCTCGTGGAGCCGCTGGCCGTCGACGACGGTCGGATGACCCCGCCCGGCGGCCCCGGATCCGGCGGGCTGGGGATCCGCCTCGACGATGTGGCGCTGCGGCGCTTCGCCGTCGAGGCCGTGGAGGCCGCCGAGTGAGGCCGGCACCGCTCCTGCCGCTCGCGATCCGGCGCCATGCTGCCGCCCGGCCGCTGGCGCTCGCCATCCGGGACGCCGCCGGCGACCTCTCCTTCGGCGCGCTCGACCAGGCCGCCGACGCCGTGGCCGCGGCTCTCCGGGCGTCCGGCGTCGCGCCCGGCGACCGGGTCGCCCTGCTCGCCGTCCCCTCGGGCGCAGGCGATCGCGCTCCTCGCCGGGATCGCCCGGTCGGGCGCGGTCGCCGTCCCCCTGGGAACGCGCCTGACCCGTCGCGAGATCGCGGTCGCCCTGGAGGAGTCGACGCCGGCCCTGGTGGTCCACGACGCGGACCTCGTCGACGTCGCCGTCGGCCACGGAGTGCCGACGCTGGCGCTCGCCGCGCTCCAGGCGCGGGTCACGGGAGAGCCCCGGCGCAGCGTCGACCTGGACCCGGACGCCGCCGCCGTCGCGGTCCTCACCTCGGGGACGACCGGCCGCCCGAAGGCGGCGCTGCTCTCGCACCGCGCGCTCGCCGCCAGCGCCGCGGCGTGGACGGCCGTCCTGCCGCCGGCGACCGGCTGGCTCCTCTGCCTCGGGCTGGCCCACGTCGCCGGGCTGGGGGTCGCCTGGCGCGCTCTCGGGGCCGGGCTGCCCCTGCACGTGGTCTCCGCCTTCGATCCGGAGGCCGTCCTCGCGGCCCTCCGCGGCCCGGACGCGCCGAGCCACTGCTCGCTGGTGCCGTTCCAGCTGGCGCGCCTCCTCGAGGCCGCCGCAGTCGCCACCGGCGATGCCGCCCGCCAGCGAGGCCGCCGGCGATGCCCCCGACGCCGCCGCTCCCCCCGCCCTGCGCGCCATCCTCCTGGGCGGCGCGCCGATCCCGCCCGACCTCGTGCGCCGGGCGACGGCGGCCGGCTGGCCGGTCATCCCGACCTACGGCCTGACCGAGGCGGGCTCCGGCGTCACGGCGCTGCCGGCGTCCGAAAGCGCCGCCACGCCCGGGTCCGCCGGTCGGCCGCTGCCGGGCGTGATGCTCAGGATCGCCGGGCCGGACCCGGGCGGGGTGGGGGAGATCCAGGTGCGCACGCCCGCCGCCTTCTCCGGCTACCTGGGCCGGGAGGCCGAGAGCGCCGCCGCGTTCACGGCGGATGGCTGGCTGCGGACCGGCGATCTCGGCCGCCTCGACGCCGAGGCGCGCCTCTTCGTCGCCGACCGGCGCGACGACCTCGTCGTCTCGGGCGGCGAGAACGTCTACCCCGCCGAGGTCGAGGCGGTCCTGGCCGCCCATCCCGCGATCGCCGATGCCGGCGTGGCCGGGCGCCCCGACTCCACCTGGGGCGCCGTGCCGGTGGCCGGGATCGTCCTGCGCCCGGGCGCCCTGGATCCCGGCGACGGCGCGCTCCGGGCCTGGTGCCGCGAGCGGCTGGCCCCCGCCAAGGTGCCCGGCGGCGTTCGTCCGCCTCTCCGCCCTTCCGCGGACGGCCTCGGGCAAGCTGCGCCGCGGCGGACCTGCGCGAGCGACTCACCCCGCTCGTCGTCCTCCTCCACGCCACGCTCTCCACCGGCCGCCAGCTCGGGCCGCTGGCCCGGGCCCTGGCCGCCCCCGGCGACCTGCGCGTCGTCGCTCCCGACCGGCGGGGGAGCGGGGAGCGCCGCCTCGACCCGCCGCGCGCGGTGGCGATGGACGAGCACCTCGTCGACCTTGCCGCGCTCCTCGACGCCGAGGGCGTGGGCCGCGCCGTCCTCGTGGGCCACAGCTTCGGCGGCGTCGTGGCCCTGGAGGCCGCCGCACGGCTCCCGGAGCGCGTTGCCGCGGTCGTCGCCTACGAGCCGCCGTACGGCCCCCTCGCCCCGGCGCCGGTCCGGCCGTTCTTCGACGTCACCGCGCGGGAGACCGTTGACGGCCTGGCCCGGGACGGCCGCGCCGGCGCGGCGCGCGCCTTCCTCGAGCGCGTGGCCGGGCCCGGGGCGTGGGACGCCATGCCCGGGCGGACGCGGGCCTTCCTCTCGTCGGAGGGCGGCGGCGCGGTCGCCGATGCCGGCATGGCCGGCCTCGAGCCCGACGGCCTCGGGTCGATCGCCTGCCCGGTCACGCTCCTGACGGGTGGCCGCCTCGGAGCCCTTCTACGCGCCGATCGCCGACGCCCTCGCCGCCCGGATCCCGGGCGCCCGCCGCGCCGAGCTGCCGGCTCTTCGCCACACCGCTCCCATCACCGACCCCGGCGCCATCGCCGACGCCGTCCGCGCCGCCCTCGCCCCGGCCGACGCCGCGCATCTCGACGCCGCACGCTGGCCCCAGGAGGCCCCCGCATGACCGCCCCGCGCGACCCGCGCCCCGCCGCCTCCGCCCGCCCCGCAGCCCCGTCTGGCCTCGCCAGCGAGCGCGGCAACGCCGCCGCCTCGACCGAGGTCGGCGCGATGTTCGACCAGATCAGCGGCGTCTACGACCCGCTGAACCTGCTGATCAGCGCCTTCCAGGAGCCCCGCTGGCGGAAGCGCGCCGTGGCGTTCGCCGGCCTCGGGCCGGGGGGCCGGGCGATCGACATCGCGTCCGGCACCGGCAAGGTTGCCGCGGACCTCCACCGCGCGGCCCAGCCGGGCGGGGAGGTGCTCGGCGTCGACATCAGCCCGGGGATGATCGGGATCGCCCGGCGGCGGTTCGCCGGCCGCCAGGGCCTGAGCTACGTCGTCGGCGATGCGATGGCCCTCCCGGCGGAGGACGACCGCTTCGACGCGGCCACGATCGCCTTCGGGATGCGCAACCTGCCCGACTACAGGCGGGGCTTCGCCGAGATGGCGCGCGTCGTGCGGCCCGGCGGCATCGTCGTCTGCCTGGAGATCGCCCGGCCCCGCAGCCGGCTGGCCCGGATCATGCGCTGGTGGTTCGACCGGATCGTGCCGCTCATCGGGAAGGTCGCCGGCCAGGGCGGGGCGTACGCCTACCTCGTCCGCAGCGTCCGGAGCTACCCGGCGCCGGAGCGGATCGCCGAGGTCATGGGCGAGGCCGGCCTCGTCGGCGTTCGCTGGATCGGCATGTCGGGCGGCATCGTGACCATCCACGTCGGCACGGTGCCACCGCGCGAGGGGTAGGCGGCACGGACGTCGCGAGGATCGCCGCGGGCGCTGGTTGCCACGGCTGAGCCATCAGGGCTTGTATAGCCATGATGACATGGCCATAATAGCCGCATGAAGACGGCGTCGATCAGCCAGGTGAAGAACGGGCTGAGCGCGCTCGTCGACCGGGTGCGGGCGGGCGAGAGCATCCTCGTCACGGACCGCGGCGTCGTCGTGGCGCGGCTGGAGCCCGCCGGGGCCGGGCCGGAGCCGCGCGGACGCCTCGAACGTCTCGAGCGCGCGGGCCTCGTCCGCGTCGGAC
This sequence comes from uncultured Chloroflexia bacterium, assembly GCA_963827965.1. GTDB lineage: Bacteria > Chloroflexota > Limnocylindria > Limnocylindrales > CSP1-4 > CTSoil-043. The sequence goes on from CAWHCW010000006.1 coordinate 18,392, forward strand.
GCGCCGCGCCACCGGTCGACCTGATCCGCTCGCCCGCGCCCCGTGCGGCGCGCGGCGTCAGCGTCGTCCAGATCCTGCTCGATGAGCGGCGCGACGGGCGATGAGGTTCTGGGACAGCTCGGCGCTCGTGCCGCTCATGCTGGAGGAGCCGACCAGCCCGACGATGGTCGCCGAGTACCTCCGCGACCCCGAGCTGATCGCCTGGTGGGCGACCGGCGTCGAATGCGTGTCGGCGGCTGCCCGCGCCGAGCGCGAGGGCCATCTTGCCCCAGGGCTCGTCGCCGAAGCCCTCGGCCGTCTCGAGGCACTGGAGCTCGCCTGGGCGGAGGTGCAGCCGACCGATCAACTGCGCGAGCTGGCCGTGCGGCTGCTGCGCGTTCATGCGCTGCGGGCCGCCGACGCGCTGCAGCTGGCGGCCGCCCTCGTCGCGGCGGAGGGCCACCCCGGGTCGCTGACGGTCGTGTCGCTCGACGAGAGGCTGGCGCTCGCGGCCGAGCGCGAGGGCCTCCGCGTGGTTCGACCGCACGTCCTGATGGCCCCCTCCAGGCGCGTGCCACGGGCCCGGGGTCAGTACCAGGGCCAGGGGATCGCCGGCCAGTCCGGGTGCGGCTGGGGAAATCGTCCCCCGCGCAGGAGGTCCCCGATCCGCTCCCGGGTCGCGGCGAGCTCGTCGGCCGTGAGGTGCGGCTCCAGCTGCTCCTCCAGCCGCGGCAGCGCCCGTTGCAGGAGGGCGAGGGCCTTCAGCTCGCGGTCCGCCAGCTTCGTGCCCCGCCAGCCCCAGAGGACCGTGCGCAGCTTCGGCTCCGGCGCGAAGGTGACGCCGTGGTCGACGCCCTGGATGATCCCGTCCTCGCGGACGAGGAGGTGGCCGGCCTTGCGGTCGGCGTTGTTGACGACGGCATCGAAGAGGGCGATCCGGCGCAGCCGCGGGTCGGCCGCCCGGATCAGCTCGACCACGTCGACCTCGTCGCGGACGTCGACCCAGAGCTGGAGCATGCCCGGGCCCGACGGGCGCCGCTCCTCGCGGAAGACCGTCGGCGGCACGACGTCCCAGCCGCTCGCCGCGGAGACGGTGAACGCGGCGACCTCGCGATGGGCGAGGGTCCCGTCCGGGAAGTCCCACAGGGGCCGCTCGCCGCGGATCGGCTTGTAGACCGCGGCCGCGACCGTCTCGCCGCGCCCGGGACATGACGCCGTGGACGGCCACCATGAGGGTGGTGTTCGACGCCTGGACCAGGCGGCCCACGATCTCGATCTCGCCGGCCTCGAGGAACGGGATCGCGAGGGCCGGCGGCAGGGCGACCGCGGGCGGAAGCTCGGGCTGCGCCTCGCCGGCGACCGAGGGCTCGGACGGCCACGCCTCGCCGGCCTCGTCGGGACGGCTCGTCTCGTCGCCGGGCGGCGTCAGTGGACGTACCCGTTGCGCCGCGGGCAGAGGTGGCCGGCCGGGTCCAGCGGCTGGCCGCAGAGCGGGCAGGGCAGCCGACCGGCCGCGACCGTGCGGAGGGCGCGCTCGGCGAAGGCGCGGGCCCGGGTCGGCGTCAGGCGGACGCGCACAAGGTCGGGCCCGTCCGGGTCGTCGTCGGCGATCTCGAGCTCCTCCTCGTCGTCGTCCTCGTCGTCGTCCTCGTCCTGTCGTCCTCGTCCTCGTCGTCGCTCTCCGGCCGGGCCCGCGCCTCCACGACGATCTCGTCGCGGTCGCCGTTCCAGGCGAGCGTCATGGTGCCGACGCGGAAGGCCTCCACGAGCGGCTCGTCGAGGGGCGCCGTGTCGTCGTCGGCGGGGGCCAGCGCCTCGGGGACCCGCACGCCGCGACGGGCGACCTCGGCGAGGAGGAGCGCCATCCGCTCGGCCAGGACCTGGACCTGCACCTTCTCCAGCACGACCGAGACGACCGAGTCGCCCCGTTTCGCCTGGAGGAAGAAGGTCCGGTTGCCGGGCTGGCCGACGGTTCCGGCGACGAAGCGATCGGGCAGGCCATAGTCGTAGATGCGACGGGACATGGCGGGACTCTACCGCGCCGCGCCGCGGGCCGCCGGCGCCCGCGCTGGCGCCCTGCCGGAGCGCCTCGCCGGTGCCAGCCCGGCCGTGCTTCCCCCCGTGTCGTTCATCCGCTCGACGGACGTGGCGGCCGCCCCGTAGCGCACCACGGAGAGCGAGCCGGGGTCGACCCCGATCCGCTGGAAGCCGTCGAGGTGAAGGCCCAGCGCGTCGGCGAGGATGGCCTTGATGACGTCGCCGTGGCTCACGATGGCGTACGTCGCCCCCGGCCCCAGCGCCGCGTTCCAGCGACGCACCGCCGCCACGGCCCGCGCGCTCATCGCGGCCAGGCCCTCGCCCTCGGGGAAGACGGCCGCCGACGGGTGGCCCTGGACCACGGCCCACAGCGGATCCTTCCGGAGGGCCCGCAGCTCGCGGCCGGTCCACGTCCCGTAGTGGACCTCGCCGACCTGCTCGTCGACGTGGAGGGGCGGGGCCGGATCGCGGCCGGCCATGATCGCGGCGGCGGTCTCGCGGCAGCGCTCGAGAGGCGAGACGACGACGGCCGCCAACGGGATCGCGACGAGCCGCTCCCCCAGCGCAGCTGCCTGGGCGCGGCCGCTCGCGTCGAGGTGGACGCCAAGGGTCCAGCCGGCCAGGACGGGCCCCGTCAGGGGCGTGAGGCCGTGGCGGACGAGCAGGACCGTGGTCACGGGGCGCGGACGGGGGCCGCCGAGTCGATGCTCACGCCGGCTCGGGCACCGCCACCGGCGCGGTCGCCGACTCGGGCGCGAACACGGGCGCGGGCTCGGGCACCGCCACCGGCGCGGCCGCCGACTCGGGCACCCAGGCCCGGATCTCCTCGCCGCGCTCCACGGCCACGACCTGGAGGCCGCCGAAGAGCGTGAAGCCGGTGATCCGGAGGCCCGGGCGGTCCACGTCGGCCGCGGTGGTCGTTCCTCTCGGTCACGCGGCCGCCGAAGACGGCCGGGCCGCTGGCCGTGACCGGGACGCCGGGCGCCACGACGACGCGGGTGCCGCCGAAGACGGTCCGCACCTCGAGATCGGCACCGGCCGGGTCGAACGTCGCCTCGCGCAGGTCGAGGTCGACGCCGGCGTACCAGCAGATCACGCGCCCGCCGCGGAAGGAGACGGCGGTGCTGGCGAGCTGCGCCCCGCTCATCACGGCGACCAGGTCGATCTCGTCGGCGGCCGGGTCGGGCAGGGGCGGCGCCGTCTTCCTGAACTTCAACGCGGCGAGCGAGCCCGCGATCCCGGCGACCACCGAGGCGCCGATGACAAGGCCGAGCAGCCTGGCGAGGGTGCGGACCATGGGGACCTCCTGGTTGATGCGCGCCGGCCACGATCCTACCCCCCGCGCGCCGTCGTGGCCCGCTACGCTGCGAGGATGGAGCGGCCGGGGCAGCGCGAACAGGAGGCCGAGCGCCTGGAGGGGGCAGTCTGGGGCCATCTCGTCGGCGACGCGCTCGGCGTGCCCTACGAGTTCCGCCCGCCGGAGGCGATCGGCGAGGTCGTCTTCGGGGCGCGCGGCGCCCACGGCCAGCCCCCCGGCACGTGGAGCGACGACGGTGCCCTCATGCTGGCCCTCCTCGATTCGCTCGTGGCCTGGGACGGCGAGGCCGGCCGGGCGGCCCTCCGGTTCGACCCGGCCGACCAGGCGCTCCGGATCCGGCGCTGGTTCGAGGAGGACGCCTACACGCCCGACGGCGACGGCCGCTTCGACGTCGGCAACGCCACCCGGGCCGCCATCGAGGCCCTCCAGGCCGGCGTCCCGGCCGAGGCGGCGGGGAGCGTCCTGCCCGGAGGCCTCGGCAACGGCTCCCTCATGCGGATCCTGCCGGTGGCGCTCGCCGGCCGCGGCCTGGACGACGCGACCCTGGTCCGCTGGGCCGCGACGGCTTCGGGCGTCACCCACGGCGCGCCGCTGGCGCGCGTCGCCTGCGCCCTCTACGTCCTCGTCGCGACGCGGCTCCTGGCCGTCCCCGGACGAGCCGGCCGTGGCGCTCGCCGCCGCCCGCGACGCGCTCCGCGAGCAGGTGGCCGGCACGCCCCTGGGCGCCGCCCTCGAGGATCTCCTGGCCTGGGACCTGCGGACGGGCGGCGGCCACGTCGCGGACGCCTTCTGGTCCGCCTGGGAGGCGGTGGAGGGGAGCGACTCGTACGAGGCCGCCGTCACGCGGGCGGTTCGCTTCGGCCACGACACCGACACGACGGCCGCCATCGCCGGCGGCCTGGCCGGGATTCGCTGGGGGATCGCCGGCATCCCGGCCGCCTGGCTGGCCGGGATGCGCGGGCACGACCTCGCCGGGCCGCTCGTCGACCGCCTGCTGGCGCTGGGCGGCTGGCGGACCTCCACGACGAGCCCGCTCCGCGTCGACTGGGTGCCGCTCGGCGACGTGCCGGGGCTGGCGGCCGCCAGCGGGGCCGTCGGGATGACCCTCCTGCCGGGGAAGAAGCGGCTCGGTTACAGCGGCCCCCACTGGCGCGACCCGGCGGCCGACGCGCGCCGCCTCCGGGATGTCCACCGCTGCGGCACGTTCCTCCTGCTCGTCGAGGACGTCGACCTCGCGATGAGCCGGGCCTGGGCGACGGTCCCGGCGCTCGAGGCGGCCGGGATCCGCGTCCTGCGCCATCCCGTCCCCGACATGGGCGTGCCGGCCGACCCGCGAGGCCTTCCGGATCAGCCTCGACGACGCGCTGGCGGGCATTCGCCGCGGCGAGCGGGTCGTCGTCGCCTGCCGCGGCGGCCTCGGCCGGACCGGGACGGCGGTGGCCTGCCTGCTCGTGGACGGCGGGCTCCCGCCCGACGAGGCGATCGCGCGCGTCCGCGCCGTCCGCCCCGGGACGGTGGAGCGGCCGTCCCAGGAGGCGTTCGTGCGGGCGTGGGCCGGCCGCGAGGTCAGGGCCTGATGGCCGGCCGCGTCGTCGTCGTCGGCTCGGTCAACGTCGACCTCGTCGTCGCCACCGCGCGCCTGCCCGGGCCCGGCGAGACGGTCACCGGCGGCGACGTGGCCCGCCACCACGGCGGCAAGGGCGGCAACCAGGCGGTCGCGGCCGCGCGGCTGGGGGCGTCCGTGGCCTTCGTCGGGGCGGTGGGCGAGGACGACTTCGGGCTCGCCGCCCGGTCGGCGCTCGCGGCGGAGGGGATCGACGTCACCCATCTCGCGACCGCCTCGCGACCGACCGGCGTGGCCCTCATCGTCGTCGACGCGCGGGCCGAGAACCTGATCGCCGTGGCCCCCGGGGCGAACGCGTCACCGACGGCGGCGTCCGTGGCGGCTGCCCTCGACGCGCTGGCCGTCGGCCCCGGCGACGTCGTCCTCGCCAGCTGCGAGATCCCGGCCGGCGCGGTCCGGTCCGCCCTCGCGACGGCGCGGGCCGCCGGCGCGGTCGCGGTCCTGAACCCGGCGCCGGCGGACGGGCTGGACGCGGCGACGATCGCCCTCGCCGACATCCTGACCCCGAACGAGGCGGAGCTCGCCCTGCTCGCCCTGCTCGCGCCGCTGAGCGGCGAGAGGCGGCCGGAGGCGCGGAAGCGGCCGTGACGGACGCGCGGCCGGGCTCGGCGCCGCCGACATCGAGGCGACCGCCCGGCGCCTGCTGGCTGGCGGTCCCGCCCGCCGGGCCGTCGTCGTCACGCGCGGTGCCGCCGGGGCGCTGGCCGTTCCCGCGAGGGGCCCGGCGATCAGCGTCCCCGCCGTCCGGGTCGCCCCGCTGGACACGACCGGCGCCGGGGACGCCTTCAGCGGCGCCCTCGCGGTCGGGCTGGCGGCGGGGCTCCCGCTCGTCGAGGCGGTCCGACGGGCGGTCGCGGCGGCCGGGCTCTCCACGACGCGGGCGGGCGCGCGGGGCGGGATGCCCACTGCGGCGGAGCTGGCGGCCTTCCTGGGGCAGTGACCCCCGGGGACCGAACGGACCTTGACTGCCGCTCCGCACCGGGCGGACACTCCTTCCATCCGGCGTCGCGGCGGAGATGAGCGTGCCATGGCGGAGATGGGCGCGCGATAAGGGCCCGATGAGCGGCCCGGCGCACGATGCCGGCGAACGACGACCGCGCCTCGTGATGGTCGCCCGGGCCCGCCCCGGGACGACCGCGACCCGCGGTCGGGAGAAGGGCATCGCGTGTCGACCACCAGTCGTGCTCGTCTCACCGTCGGGATCCTGCTCGCCGGGCTCCTGCTCGCCGGCCTGGCGCCGGCGGCCGTGCAGGCGGCGCCTGCCGCCCCCCGCGTGGTCCTCGTCGTGGGCCCGGTCGGCGGCCTGACGGAGACCTACCGCCGCTGGGCCCGGGCCGGGGCCGAGGAGGCGCGCCGCTGGACGACGGACGTCGTCGAGGTCTACTCCCCGGACGCCACCTGGCCGCGGGTGCGCCAGGCTCTCCAGGGCGCCTCGGTGGTCGTCTACCTCGGCCACGGCAACGGCTTCCCCAGCCCCTACGGCGACACGTTGCGGCGCGCGGTCCAGGACGGGTTCGGGCTGAACCCGGTGGCCGGCCGCGGCGACGGCGCGCACCAGTATTTCGGCGAGAGGGTCGTTGCCGAGCAGGTCCGCCTGGCCCCGGGCGCGGTCGTCCTGCTCTTCCACCTGTGCTACGCGTCGGGGCTCGCGGAGCCGGGGATTGCCGAGGGGACCGAGGCCATCGCCCGCCAGCGGGTCGACAACTTCGCCGCCGGCTTCCTCGCCGCCGGCGCGTCGGCCGTCGTCGCCGACGCCTACGCGGCACCCGCCCCGTACCTGCGGAGGCTGCTCGCGGAGGGTCGCTCCGCGCGGGCGGCCTGGGACCGCTCCGCCACGGCGAACGGCAACGTCCGGGCCTACGCCAGCGACCGAACGGCGGGTGCCGTCGCCCTCCTGGACCCGGAGCGGCCTTCGGGCGGCTTCGAGCGCTCGCTCGTCCTCGCGGCCGGGTCGGTCGGGACGGTGCCGCCGGGCGCCGGCGACCGCGCGCCACCCGGCGGCATGTCGCCGGGCGCATGGGAGCTGGTTGTTCCGCCCGCAGCCGTCGCATGCTCCGGATGCCTTCGACCTCGGGGCGCGCCCCGAGGCACCGGCCATCGAAGGCATGCCGCTGGCGGGGTCCACGATCGGGCTCGGCCTGCCCGTGGACGTGCCCGCGGGAGTGACGCTGGGGACGGCCTACCGGCTCGGGACGCGCTGGATCCCGCTCGACGAGGCAGCCCTGCCCGTGGAGCCGGAGGCCGACGACGTCACGGCGCTCGTGGCCCGCGAGTCGGCGGCGTCGCTGGTGGACGTCCGGCCTGCGACGGTGGCCGGCCCTCGGCTCGCGGCGCTGGTGCCGCTCCCCGCGGCCGCCGGGCGCTACCGCCTGGAGGTGACGATCCACGACGCGGACGGCGTGGCCCTCCGGTACGAGGTGCAGGCGTCGATCCCGGCAGTCGTCGTTCACGTCGGCGGCCCCGGCGCAGCCTGGCTCGACGCGCCGCCCGCGCTCTTCGTCACCGCCGGGACCCTCACCTCGATCCGGGTTCTCGTCACGAACGGCGAGGCCGAGCCGTGGGGGACGTGCGCGCCGGTCGCCCGGCGCTTCGGTCCCGACGACGCGGGCGCCTGCCCCGTCGTGCGCCTGGTGGGCCGCTGGATCGCGGTCGGCGGGAGCGGCGCAGCCGTGCCGATGTCCCACGTGCTGGCTCAGCCGGCCGCCTCCGCGCAGGCCGAATGGCTGGCCGGGCCGGTGCCCTCGGAGCCCGGCACCTACCTCCTGGTCGCGAGCCTGGAGCGGGCGATCGGAACGGGCCCGCCGCAGGTCCTGGGTCGCCCGGCCACGATCATCGTCGCCGTGATGGCCGCGCCGCTGGTCCCGACACCGCCCGGCAACTGACGGCACCGCCAACGGACAGCCGCCGGGATGCCTGCCATGCGGGCCCGTGGCCGGTACGCTGTGCCGCGCCACCCACCTGATCGATGACGGGTCGCGCCCCTCGCCAGGGCGCCGACCCCAGGAGAATGCCCCGTGCCGTCCTTCGACTTCGGCCCCTTCGAGGTCCTGACCTTCGACTGCTACGGGACGCTCATCGATTGGGAGGCCGGGATCGCCACGGGCCTCCGGGGCGTCCTCCAGCCCCGCGGCGTCGCCGTCGGCGACGAGGACCTCCTGGAGCGGTACGCGCGCCACGAGGCCGCGGTCGAGAGCGGCCCATACGCGCCCTATCGCGAGGTGCTGGGCCGCGCCCTGCGCGGCGTCTGCGCGGAGCTGGGCGTCGTGCCGACGGACGACGAGGCGGCGGCCTTCGGCGGGTCGGTGGGGGACTGGCCCGCGTTCCCGGACTCGCCGGCTGCCCTGGCAAGCCTGGCCCGGCGCTTCAGGCTGGCCGTCATCACGAACTGCGACGACGATCTGTTCGCGGCGTCGAACCGTCGGCTGGGCGTGACGTTCGACTGGGTCATCACGGCCCAGCAGGTCGGCGGCTACAAGCCGGACGAGCGCAACTTCGAGGTCGCCTTCGAGCGGATCGGGCTGCCCCGGGAGCGGATCCTCCACGTCGCCCAGAGCCTCTTCCACGACCACGTCCCGGCGAAGCGCCTGGGCCTGACCACCGCCTGGATCGACCGCCGCCACGACCGTCCGGGCAGCGGGGCCACGCCGCCCGCGTCGGCCGTTCCGGACCTCACCGTGCCGGACATGACGACCTTTGCCCGGCTGGCGCTGGGCGACGCCGGATAGCGGTCGCGACCGCTGCGAGGGCCCGACGGCACGGCCGACGGCGGCGCGGCGCCGGCCCGGGCGGCGCCGCGTGGGTCAGGGCCGGGCGGCCAGCTCGTCGAGGTAGGCCTTGATCTCCGGGACGGCCGTGAGGCGACGCTCGAAGTAGTCGTTGACCGCCCGCAGCGCCTCGTCCTTGACCTCGTCGACCTCCGCGCTGCGGCCGGCCGAGCCGCGTCGGCCACGCAGGTTCGAGCGGACCGCGAGGAGGAGGCGGACCATCTCCGCCTCGGAGCGGCCGTCGAGGGCCGCGATGGCGGACATGATCAGCGCGTCGGTCTGCTTGACGAGGATCTCGTAGTCGAACGTGGCGCCCGGTCGGTCCGCCTCGTCCACCGTCCGGATCTGCGCGGCGACCTGGTAGAGAACGGTGGTCGGCTCGTCGAAGAGCTCCCGGAGGTAGGCCGCTTCGGCGTAGCGCCCGGTCAGCCGGAAGACGTTGTACATCCGGCGGGCGGCCTTGCCGTAGTTCGGGTCCTTCCTCGTGTACTTGATGACCTCGTGCTCGAGCTGGTCCACGTAGTCGTCGACCGCGTCGGACGAGAGCTCGCTCACCAGCCGCGTGAAGAGGGGCAGGGATTCCGTCTCCAGGTAGACCTCCTGGAAGTACGGGTCGATGACGCCGTCGAGGGCCGTGATCGTGCCGTCCGGCGCCTCCCACGTGACGTCGAGCATGTTGCTGGCGTTGGCCAGTGCCCGCCGCACGGGGTCGGCCACGATCCAGTCGAGCTTGCACCAGCCGGGCTCGGCCGCGGCCTCGTTCCAGGTGATCGTCTCGGGGCGGCCGTCGCGAGTGACCTCGACCTGGCCGGCGGCGACCTCGTCGGCCGTCCACGAGATCGGGCCGCCCGCCCGGACGGGGGACCCGTTCCGCTCGGCGTCGCGGGGGTAGCTGCCGAACTTCACCTCCCACAGTCGGTGCGTCGGCCCGACCCGCGTCGCCAGCGCCTTCTCCCGGATGACGTCGGCCAGGATCACGCACGCCTCCTCGCGCGTGGGGGCCGTGATGTGGATCCGCTCGAAGTAGTCGCAGTCGCCCGGGTAGGACTGGATCTTGCCCTGGGCGGCCGAGCCGGAGAGCGCGAGCGCCGTCAGGACGGTGGGCGGCCGGTCGGGGAAGCCCACGATCTCGCCGATCGCCCGGAAGCGGGCGAGGTCGCGTGACGTGAAGTCGAGCATGGAGACGCGGTGGCCGTAGATCCCGCTGTCGACGTCGACGACCACGTCGCCGCCGGCTGCCTCCACCTCGATGGCGGCCACCCAGCTGGCGGCCTCGGCGGCGTCGATCTCGACGCCGATGCGGCGCGCGGATTCGATGACCTCGTCGAGCGCCGCGCGGTCAGGGCTGGCGTGGTCGGTCGTGGCGGGTCGCTCGCTCGCTGTCCATGTGGCCTAGTATCCGTCGATCCCCCTCCGCGAGAGAGGCGCCCGTGCGCAGCGAAACCTGGATCAGCGTCGACGTCGAGACTTCCGGTCCCACGCCCGGCACCGGCAGCCTGCTCGCGATCGGCGCCTGCCTCGTCGACCGCCCGGAGGAGGGGATCGAGCTCCTCCTGCGCCCGGACCCCGCGCTCCCCTGGAGCAGCGACGCCGAGGCCGTCCACCATCTGAGCCGGGACTTCCTGGTCCGCGAGGGGCTCGATCCGGGCGCGGCCATGGGGCAGCTGGCGGCGTGGCTGGAGCGGGTGGTCCCGGCCGGCGGCGTCCCCCGTCCTCGTCTCCTTCAACGCCCCCTTCGACTGGATGTTCGTGGCCGACTACGCGTGGCGGCACCTGGGCCGCAACCCGTTCGGGATCAGCGCCCTGGACCTCAAGGCGCTCTACCTGGGCCGCCACCTGGACACGGTCGAGCGGTGGGCGGATACGAGCAAGCACCACGTTCGGCAGCGCTACCCGGTCGACCTGCCGCACACCCACCGCGCCCTCGACGACGCCCGCGAGCAGGCCGAGATGTGCCGGCTCATCCGCGACGGAGCGCGCAAGGGCTGGCCGGGCGCGTGCCCGCCCGCCTCGCGCGGCGAGAGGGCAGGGAAGTGGCCTCAGGGGCTCCCGTCGGCGTCGCCGGCACGCCGCGACTCGATGAGCGTCGTCGGCGTGTTGTGGACGGATCGCGGGGATGCTGCCCAGCCGCCCTGCCTGGTAGTCCTCGAACGCCTGGATGACCTCGGCCCGGGTGTTCATGACGAACGGGCCCATCCAGGCGACCGGCTCGCGGATCGGACGGCCGCCCAGGGCCAGCACCTCGAGGTTCGGGCTGCGGCTCTCCTGGACCTGGTCCGCCTCCATCGTGAGCGCGTCGCCGGCCCCGAAGACCGCCAGCTGGCCGGCCTCGACCGGCCGCCGCTCGGCGCCCGACGGTGCCGCGCCCGGCCAGGACGTAGACGAGCGCGTTGTAGTCCGCGCGCCAGGGCAGGGCGAGCCGCGCGCCCGGGCTCAGCGTCGCGTGGACCAGCGTCATCGGCGTGTAGGTGGAGCCCGGGCCGGCGTGCCCGGCGACCTCGCCCGCGATGACCCGCACGCAGCGCCCCGCCGTCCGCGGACGAGACCAGGCGCGACCTCCCGCGCGCGCAGGTCCTGGTAGCGCGGCGCGGACCACTTCAGGTCCCGCGGCAGGTTGACCCAGAGCTGGATGCCGTGGAAGAGGCCGCCGCTGACGACGAGCGCCTCGGGCGGCTTCTCGATGTGGAGGATCCCGGCGCCGGCGGTCATCCACTGGGTGTCGCCGTTGGTGATCACGCCGCCGCCGCCGTTCGAGTCGCTGTGCTCGAAGGTGCCGTCCATCATGTAGGTGACGGTCTCGAAGCCGCGGTGCGGGTGCCAGGGGGTGCCCTTCGGCTCGCCCGGGGCGTACTCCACCTCGCCCATCTGGTCCATGTGGACGAACGGGTCGAGGTCGGCGAGATCGACGCCATGGAAGGCGCGGCGGACGGGGAAGCCCTCGCCCTCGAACCCGCGGGGGGCGCTGGTGACGGTGCGCACGGGGCGCTGGCGGGCCGCGATCGGATCCGGATCGGGGATCCGCGGCAGGACGGTGATGTCGTCGACGGTGATGGCGGGCATGGCCGGTTCAATCCTGTTGTCGGGCGCGGCTGTTCCGGTCGCCGCGCTCTGGGGCTAATAGTTGCATGCGCAACTATCGGCGTCAAGACCCGGGGATCAGCGCGCCGGGGCGGACAGGACGGGCGCCGCCTGCAGAGCCCGGATGGTGCTCGGTACCGTCCCCGCTCAGGGCGCCGGCGAAGGCGACGGCGCGGCCTGGCTCGAGCAGCCCCTTGAGATCGAAGATCGAGGCGTTGCCGGACGGGACGAGCATCACCGAGATCTTGTCGGTCAGCTTCTGGATGTACTGGTACTGGAGGATCTGGTCCGACAGCGAGGCGGCGAGCCGCTCGTTGGCCTTCGCCTGGCCCTCCGCCAGGGCGATCGTCGCCGCCGCCTGGCCTTCGGCCAGCTTGACGTTCGAATCGGCCTGGCCCTGGGCCTGGGCAACGGCCTGCTCCGCCTGGATCTTCTTCTGGGCCAGGATCTGCTGCTCGGTCTGGACCTGCTGCTGGGCGACCTGCTTCGCCTCGATCGCGGCCTGGAACTCGTTGGAGAAGGCGATGTTGGCGATGTAGATGTCGTCGACGATGATGTGGTACTGGGAGAGGTTGGCGGCCAGGGCCTCCTTCGCCTTGGACCGGATCTCGTCGCGGTCGCCGAGGATCTCGTCGACCTTGTAGGCCGGGACGACGGTCTTGATGAAGTCGTTGAACGCCGGGTCGATGACCTTCGACGCGAAGTCGGTGCCCACGCGCTGGTAGAGGTCCGACGCGTACTGGCCGTCGACGTGGTAGTTCATGACCCCGGTCAGCTTGACCGTCTGGTACTCGGACGACGCCGCGTCGATCTCCTGGAACTGGTGCGGCTGGACCCGGGTGTCGATGATCGCCACGTGCTGGACGATCGGGATGACGATGTGGAGGCCCGGCTCCAGCGTGCCGGCCTGGACGGAGCCGAAGTTCGTCACGACCCCGACATTGCCGGCGGGCACCTCGACGAACGGGGCGGAGATGCCGGCCACCAGGATGAGCGCGCCGATGGCGGCCCCGACGACACCCTTGAAGACGTGCGCCTTGGGCACCGGTGCGTCCCGTCGGCCGGGGGCCAGGCGTCCGATCGGCAGCACGATTCCGAGCACCAGGCTCAGGCCGAGCACGACGAGACCGGCGACGACGACGAGGAGGTTGATCATCTGGGCGGGACCTCGGACTGGTGGCGGGCTGGATGGTTCCGGCCCGAGGATACGCCGCCGCCACCGTCCCGCATCGGCCGGGCCGTGGGGAGCCGGCGGGGCGCGCCCGCCGGGCAGGCCGGGCGCGACGGCCGCGCGATCGGCCCGGGACGGGTGGTGCGAGCGTGGCAAGATGGCACGACGACCGCGTGGTGACGCGAACCGCAGCGTCGGCAACGGAGGACCTGTCGTGGTGAGCGAGGACGGCGACCCCGGGCGACGAGACGCGGCACGGTTCGACGACCCGGACGAGGAAGCGATGCGCGGGGCCATCGAGCGCTTCCGACGGGCGACCGAGCATGCAAGCGCCTGTTCCGAGGTCGCCGTGGAGGCCCACGAGGAGGCCTGCGCGGCGCGCGCGAGGTGGTTCCCCCGCCTGGCGAACGCGATCGTCGAAGCGGCGCGAATCCACGACGAGCGGCATGACGCGTTCGCGCTCCTCGCTGCAGCCGGCGATCGCGGCCCGGCCGTCGTCGAAGCCGCCGAGGCGATGAACCACGCCCAGAGGCGCTTCGACACGCTCTGCCGTCTCCGCGACGACGCCGTGCGCGCCGAATCGACCCGAGCGTCGATGATCGAGACGGCCCGGGGCGTGGAGGCGGCTGCCCGCGACCGCGAGTGGCACCAGGGCGACAGCGCGGCGCTCCCGCCTCCCGACGACTGGCGCGACGTCGGGTAGGGGCAACGCCATTCCCGGCCGGCGCCGCCTCGCGACCGGGCATCACGCCCGGGCTCGCCGTGTCGTCAACAGGGAGCCCTGACTGGGGGCCCCGGCCGGACCAAGGACCGATGAGCACGACGCATCCGAACCCGTGAGCGAGACGCCGGAACCCGTCCAGGCTGCCTCGGGCCTGGCGCGGGGCCGAACCGCCCTGGCGCGGGGCCGAGCCGCCCTGGCGGGATTCCTGCCGCGTGGCGCGCTCGTGCTCTCGGTCCTCACCTTCGCCGGATACGCCATGGGCCTCGTCCGGGATCGAGCCTTTGCCCGGACGTTCGGCGCCGGCGGTGATCTCGACGCCTACAACGCGGCCTTCGTCCTGCCCGAGCTCGCCCTCGACGTCCTTGTCGCCGGCGGCCTCGTCGCGCCGTTCGTGCCGCTCTTCACCGGCCTGCGAGCCGAGGCAGCGGACGACGCGCGGGCCTTCGGCCGGACGATCCTGACCTACGCCGTCCTCGTCATGGCCATCGCGTCCGGCCTGCTGTTCATCTTCGCGCCCCAGACCGTCGCCTTCATCGTCCCGGGCTTCCAGAGCGCCCAGCGCGACCTGTACGTCTCGCTCTTCCGCCTCATGTGCGTGACCCCGATCATCTTCGCGGCCTCGATCGTCCTGGGCGAGGTCCTGGTCGCCGAGCGACGGTTCGTCTGGTTCGGGCTCGCGCCGCTCTTCTACAACGGCGGGATCGTCCTGGGGACGGTCCTGCTCGCCGGTCGCTACGGCATCCACGCCGCGGCGATCGGGGCGCTCCTGGGCGCGCTGGCGCACCTCGGGATCCGGCTGCTGGGGATCAGTCGCACCTCGTTCCGGCCGGTGCCCCGCTTCGCGCTCCGAACGAAGGGCCTGGGCGAGTTCGTCCGGCTGATGATTCCGAAGATGGTCAGCCACCCGATCGAGCCGCTGACCTTCCTCTTCTTCACGGCCCTCGCCACGACCCTCGAGCCCGGCAGCGTCAGCTCGGTCAGCTTCGCCCGCAACTTCGCGAGCGTCCCCGTCAGCCTGATCGGCGCGTCGTTCGCGATCGCGGCGTTGCCGATCCTCTCGGCCCAGTTCGTGCGCGGCGATCGAGGCGGGTTCACGCGGACCCTCGGGACGAACCTGGCCTCGATCGCCATCATCACCACGGTCGGGGCGATCGTCCTGTTCCTGGTCAGCGATCTCGCGATCCGGCTGCTGCTGGGCGGGGGCGCATTCGACGAGGTGGCCGTCGCCCGGACAGCAGGCATCCTGGCCGTGTTCGCGTTCGGCGTCCCGCTCGAGAGCATCACCCACCTGCTCAGCCGCGGCCTCTACGCGACCCACAACACGCTGCTCCCGTCGATCGCCTCGATCGCCGGGTTCGTCACGACGGTGGTGGTCGCGGAGGCTCTCGCTCCGACCGCCGGACTGGCGGCCATCCCGACCAGCTTCGCGGCGGGCATGGCCCTCAAGGTTGGCCTGCTGGCGATCGCCCTGGCACCGCGGATCGCTCGCATCGGGCGGACGGCGGGTCCCGCGGACGGGCGAGCGCGACGATTCCCGGGGCGGACTGCTGGGCCGGGGCGGCGCCTGGGTGGCGCTTGCCGTCCTCGGCGCGGGCACGCTCTACGCGACGAGCCAGGCGCTCTCGGGCGGCGCGACGCTGACCGTCGTGCCCGAGGTGACCCCGTGGGAGCGTGTCAATGCCCCCAGCCCCACCCCGAGCGCCAGCCGAGTGCAAGCCCCGGCCCGTCGACGCCCGGCGCGGTCGGCACCGCGACGCCCGGCCCCACCCCGTCCCCGACCCCGACGCCCGGCCCGTACGCGATGGACCTCTACCAGGCGAACGACTTCGTCGGGGAGTTCGAGGACACGTGGTGCGTGGCCGCGGCCGTCCAGACCTCGATGAACATCATGGACACGGGGGCCGATCGAACGCGGCGCACGCAGGCCCGCCTCGTCGCCCTGATCAAGTCGCTCAGCGCCGCACGCGACGGCGGGGCCGAGCCGGAGGGCTGGGCCGCGGCGCTGACCGAGCTTGGCTACGGGAACTACGAAGTGCGCGCCGAACCTTCGATCAAGGCGGCCATCCATCTCGCGGCCCGCCAGATCCGGCTGACGAACCGGCCCGTCGGCCTGGTGGTCTGGCGTGGCGTGCACTCCTGGGTGATGTCCGGCTTCACCGCCACCGCCGATCCCGCGGTGACCGACACGTTCGACGTGACCGACGTCCGCATCGAGGACGTCTGGTACCCGCGGTTCTCGACGATCTGGGGCTACTCGAGGCGACCCGACGCGCGCGTCCCGGTGGCCCGCCTGCCGGAGGACTACCTGCCCTGGGACCTCCGCCGCGACTATCCCGACAAGGACGGCCAGTTCGTCCTGGTGGTCCCCGTCCCGTAGGGGCCCGGCCCGGGCCAGGGGAGGAGTCCGTCCTCCAGGCCTGCTGGACGGGACCCGGTCTTCATCACGCGACCCAGACGGCCCGGCCACCGCCGCGGGCCCGGACGATCTCGGCCGTGGCAGCCGGGATGATCGCGACGATCGCGACGAGCAGCCAGTCGGAGAGGTCGAGCGGCGACGCCCGGAACGCCTCGGCGAGGACCGGGACGTACGGATCAGCACCTGGACGGCGATCGCGACGACGCATGCGCCGAGCAGGAACCCATTCGTCCCGAGGCGATGGATCGGCTCGCGGATGCTCCGGTTCGCGTAGGCGCGAACGCATTGCCCGACGACGAGCGTCGTGTAGGCGAGCCAGGCCGCGTGCTCGAACGTGCCGCCGTGGCTGAGCATGACGACGAGGGCGGCGACCGCCGTGAACCCGCCCGCGCCGGCCATCCGGGCCAGGATCTCGTTGGTCAGGAGGGGGCGCTCGGCGTGGCGCGGCGGCCGGCTCATCAGGTCGGGCTCCGCGGGCTCGCGCTCGAAGGCGATCGAGGTCGAGAGGTCGATGAACAGCTCCATCCACAGGATCTGGAGCGGGATCAGGACCGGGCGCTCGGCCACGACGATCGTCGAGATGAGAATGAAGCCCAGGAACGCGATGTGCGTCGACAGCAGGAAGACGAGGCCCTTCTGGACGTTGTCGACGATCCGGCGGCCCTCGGCCAGGCCGTACATCAGGGTCGCGAACGAGTCGTCGCCGAGGACCAGGTCGGACGCCTCGCGGGCGACCGCCGTGCCGCTGCCCATCGCGACCGCGACGTCGGCGCCGTGGAGCGCGGGGGCGTCGTTCACCCCGTCGCCGGTGACGGCGACGATCCGGTGCTCCGCTCGCGCCGCGCGGACGAGGCGCTGCTTCCCCTCCGGCGTCGATCGGGCGACGACGTGCAGGTCGGGCAGCTCGGCGGCCAGGCGCGCGTCGTCCCACGCCGCGACCTCCTCGCCGGTCACGATCCGGTCGGCCTCGAGACCCGCCTCGCGGGCGATCGCCGCGGCCGTCCGGGGGTGGTCGCCGGTGACCACCACGACCTGGATCCCGGCACCCCGCGCGGTCGCCATCGCATCGTCGATCCCGGGCCGGATCGGGTCCGCGAAGCCGACGAGCGCGCGCATCCGCCACGGCTCGTCGTCGATCCGCCGGGCGAGGGCGACGAGCCGCTCCCCGGCGTCCGCCGTCGTCTCGATCAGGACGGCCCAGCGCTCGCGCTCGAGCGCATCGGCCCCGCCGTTGGCCTCGACGTAGGCAAGGACGACCTCGGGCGCGCCGAGGCCGAGGCTCTCGACCCGCCCCTCGCGCCAGGCGCGGGTCCTCGTCACCGGGAGCGCGTCCGACGCCGGGATCGCCTCGACGAGGTCGGACGCGTCGAGGCGCGACATGCCGTCGAGCTCCTCGACGGCGGCCCGGAGGGCACGGGTGAACGACGCCGGGGCGATCTCCTCCCGGGGCCACGCGTCCTCCTCGGCCCGGAGCGCCTCTTCGAGGAGGCTGCGGCGCTCGGCAGGGTCGTCGACGGGTCCGTCGGGCGTGCGGACCGACGAGACCCCGAGACGGTTCTGGGTGATCGTCCCGGTCTTGTCGGTGACGATCAGATCGACGGCGCCGAGCGTCTCCTCGGCGTTCAGCCGGCGAACGAGGACGCCGCGTTGAGGAGCCGGTAGGCTCCGAGCCCGAGGATGACCGCGAGCAGGACCGGCGGCTCCTCGGGGATGGCGGCGATCGCCGCCGAGATCCCGGCGAGGATGTTCTCGCCGAGCGCGTGGCCCCGGATGAACCCCATCCCGGTCGTGAACGCGACGAGCGCGATCGCCACCAGGAGGAGAATCCGCACGAGCCGGTCCAGCTCGCGCTGGAGGGGGCTCCGCCGGCGCTCGCCCGTGGCGAGGCTTCCGGCGATCCGGCCGAACTCGGTGGCCGGGCCGATCGCCACGACGATCCCTTCGCCGCGGCCGCCGACGACGCTGGTCCCCGCGTAGGCGATCGAACGACGGCTGGCCAGGACGGCGCCCGGAGGATCGGGCTCGACCCGCCCCTCCTCGGGGATGGACTCCCCGGTGAGGACGCTCCGGTCGAGGAGGAGGCGATCGGCACGGGCGATCCGGGCGTCGGCGGGAACGACGTCGCCGGCCTGGAGGAGGACCACGTCGCCCGGGACGAGGCTCGCGGCGGAAACGGCGAGGACGCTCCCGCCGCGGCGGACGCGGGCGACCGGAGCCGAGGCCTCCCGGAGGGCCTCGAGGGCCCGCTCGCCGCGGTACTCGGTGACCACGTCGGCGCCGACGATCGGGAGGAGCCCGAGGAGGACGAGGATGCCGTCGCGGGGCTCGCCGACGAGGATCGCCAGGATGCCGGCGGCCGCGAGCATGAGGACGAACGGCTCGGTGAACGCCTCCCACACCATCCGCCGAGCGGCTCGCGCTTCGCTTCCTCGAGCGCGTTCGGTCCCGACTCCTCGGCACGGCGCCGCACCGCGTCGGCGGAGAGCCCGAACGTCGGGTCCACCCGCTGGTCGGCGGCCACGTCGACAACCGTCGAGGCGTGCCAGGCGTCCGTCCGCATGTGCGGTATCTTCGCCTCGCCGGCGTGATCGGCCAACTCGCTTCGCGGATTCGTCCGGCCCGGGCCGGGGAGCAACGTGGCAGAGCAGAAGGCAGAGCTGGCGTTCGAGGGCACCGCTACGTGCGGCTCATGGCGGCGTCCGAAATCGACCACCACGCCAAGGGACGGGCCTTCGCCGGGCTCCTCGACGTCGCCCGGGATCCGGCGAGCCACCACCGGCGCCGGGCGAACGAGCTGTTCGACGGCCTGACGTGACCGCGACGCTCGACGAACGGCTCCGGCGCCTCGCTGCGTGGGCCGATCGCCTCGCCGATCCGGGCTTCTCCTTCGGAGCGTGGGTTGAACCGACACGGGGCGACCACGGGGTGATCCAGGTCGGCTGGTACGACATCAGCGATCGCGGCCAGCAGTTCGTGTCGGAGATGTACGAGCTCGGGTGGGTGTACAGCTTCGACTGGATGACGTGGCTGAGACCCCTGCAGGACGCCGGCTCTCGAGCGGGCCGGAGCACATCCTCTCCGCGACCGCCGATGACCTCGCGAGACTGCTCACGGCCATCATGCGGGGCGAGCGCTTCCGACGGCAACATCGAGGGCGCGTTCCATTCGGGCATCCTGCTGGCGATCGCTCGCCGCGCGCGAGACTCCGACGTTGCGGCGCCATGGAAGACGCGCCGCCCTGGACCTCCGATACCCCCACCGGGTATTGACAAAGGGCTTGACAAACGGCCCGTTCCGGGTGGATGATCCCCCTGAACTGGCGTGTCAAGACTTGACACGCCCGTCCGTGTGTCCGGCGCCGCGCGCCGCGCACCGCCTCCAGGAGCACCGCTTGGCCGTCGGCGTCGCAGCCGAAGTGAAGACCAAGCTGACCGTGCTCGAAGTCGTCGGGGAGACCGTCCAGCTGAAGAAGGCGGGGACCACCTTCAAGGGCCTCTGCCCGTTCCACGGCGAGAAGACACCGAGCTTCGTCGTCACACCCGCGCGCGAGAGCTGGCATTGCTTCGGCTGCGGGGAGGGCGGCGACATCTTCAGCTTCGTCATGCGTCGCGACGGCCTCGGCTTCCCGGAGGCGCTCAAGATCCTCGCCGCGCGCGCCGGCGTCGAGATCGACGAGCGGACCTCCCGCGAGGACGCCCGCCGGCAGCGCCTCCACGACGTCGTCGAGTCGGCCATCGCCTTCTACCACGCCGTCCTCACGAAGTCGCCCGCGGGCGAGCGCGCCCTGGCCTACCTGCGCGAGCGCGGCTTCACCGACGAGACGATCGAGTGGGCGAACCTGGGCTGGGTCCCGCCGGACTGGGACGCCCTGGGCCGGACGCTGGAGAAGCGCCGCCAGATCGGCACCGCGGAGCTGGTCGAGGCCGGCCTGGCCACGCCGCGCAAGGGCGGCAACGGCGCCTACGACCGCTTCCGGGCGCGGGTCATCTTCCCCATCCGCGACGCCACCGGCAACGCGACGGGCCTCGGCGGCCGCGTCCTGAAGGCCGCCGACGGCGCCGACCCCGAGGGCCCGAAGTACCTCAACTCCCCGGCGACCCCGCTGTTCGACAAGAGCCGCACCCTCTACCTCCTGGACCGGGCCAAGGCCCAGATCCGCAAGACCGGGACCGCCGTCATCGTCGAGGGCTACACCGACGCCCTGATGGCCCACCAGGCCGGCTTCACCAACGTCGTGGCCAGCCTGGGGACGGCGCTCACGCCCGGCCAGGTCGCCCTGCTCATCCGGTACGCGGCCAAGAAGATCGTCCTCGCCTACGACGTCGACCCGGCCGGCGAGAAGGCCGGCACGCTGGGCGTGACCTCGCTCGAGGCGCTCACCCGCCAGCTGGCCGCCGGCGACACCGACGTCGAGCTCGACGAGGTCCGCGTCGCCCGGCTGCCCGACGGCAAGGACCCCGACGAGGCGATCCGCGAGAGCCCCGACGCCTGGCGCGAGGCGATCCGGACGGCCAACCCGATCGTGGAGTACCTGATCGACTTCCACGCCCGCGGCGCCGACCTGCGCACGACCGGCGGACGCGCCCGCTTCGTCGACGCCGTCCTCCCGACCCTCCGGACGGTCCGCAACCCGGTCCTCCGCGACGGCTACCTCCAGACGCTCCGCCAGGTCTCCGGGGTGGAGGAGCGGGTGCTCCTCGAGGCGCTGCACCGGGCGCCGGACGGCGGGCGGGGCGGCCCGGGCCATGGCGGCCGCCGGCGGCCCCGGGGGCGCGCCCCGAAGGCGGGCGGATCACCGCCGACTCCGTCATGTCCTCGCCCGACGCCTTCGACCCGAGGGCCGTCCTCCGCGCGATCACCCCGGTCGAGCGCGAGCTCCTCCGCTTCCTTCTCCTGGCCCCCGAGCTCCAGGGCGAGTTCGCCGAGCGCCTGCCGGCCTCCGATCTCCCCTCGACCCCCGCTCGCGAGCTCTGGTCGGCCGTGCTGGCCGTGCGCGAGGCCGGGCCGTACACGTCGGAGGCGGTCTACGGCCGCCTGGACCCCGAGACGCAGGCCCTGATGGCCGCCCTCCTGGGCGGGACGAGCGTCTCGGCCGCGGGCGGGGCGGGCGGGATGGGCGGCCGGACGGACGCCGGGCTGGCGGAGCAGGGGATCGAACAGTGCCTCCTGCGCCTCGAGCTCGAGCGCCTCGAGGACCGCGACCGCTTCAGCCGCGTCGAGCTCGCCGAGGCCGAACGGGACGGCGACCGCGCCGCCATCGACCGCTTCATGACCGAGATCTCCCACCACAACGAGAACCGCCGCGCGCTCCATCGGCGCCTCGAGCAGGCCAGCCTGCTCGCGAGGCCGATCGCGCGCCCAGCTGGAGGACCACGATGACCACGGATCCCGCCGATCGCCTGCTCGTGGAGGCGGTGCTCGCCGCCTCGCCCCGCCGCCGCAGGGCCGCCGCCGCCGAGGTGAAGGCCGTCTCGGCGGCCTCGCGCGCCGCGGCCCTTCCCGACGACCAGCCGGTGGCCGGCCTGGCGGGGCTGGACCCCGACACCGAGCTCGGGATGGTGCTCGCCGGCGCGCTCGGCGCGGATGCCGACGCCGACGCCGTTCCGATGGGCGCCGAGCCGAGCGCCGCAGAGCTGGCCGGGGAGGACGTCGAGCTGGGCGACGACCAGGCCGACCTCGCCACGGTGATCGTCCCGGGGCTCGTCGCCGACGCGACCGACGCGGTGGCCGCCGGGGACGCCCCGGTCAAGCTCGACGCGAAGGCGCTCGAGGAGCCGACCGCCGAGGAGCTCGAGGCGCTCTCGGCCGACATGATCGGGATCGACGACCCGGTCCGGATGTACCTCAAGGAGATCGGGAAGGTCGCCCTCCTGACCGCCGAGGAGGAGGTCGTCCTGGCCAAGGCGATCGAGCTCGGCGAGTGGATGGTCGAGGCGCCGGCGAAGGCGGTGGTCAGCCTCCACGAGTGGACCCTCCACGAGACCGAGCGCAAGACGCGGACGGCCAAGCCGCAGCACCAGCTCCCTCTGGGCGAGGAGGCGCACCGGATGGTCCGGGAGGCCATCGCCGACGAGGGCGCCCGGGACCTCCTGGTCCCGCACCCCGACTTCCACCTCCTCAAGGCCGGCAGGGAGGCCCTGTCGGAGGGGACGAAGGCGCTCCTCAAGGAGGCCAAGAAGCTCCTCGCGGCCTACAACGAGGCGTTGACGGCGGACGCGTTCGTGACGCTGCTCGACTGGGCCTACCTCGCGGTCCACAACGGCGATCTCGACTCCCGCGACAACCCCGGCCTGCGGGCCATCTACGACTGGACCCGCGACGAGGTCGCCTTCCCGGCGCTGGAGCGCTGGATCGCCTCCGGCCATGACGCCGACCTGCTCAAGCAGATGGGCTTCGACCCCGAGGTGCCGCTCACCACCAAGCTGCGCGACCGCAAGGGCGAGATCGTCCGGATCGGGCGCGACGCCCGCGAGCAGCTGACGTCGGCCAACCTGCGCCTGGTGGTCTCGATCGCCAAGAAGTACATCGGCCGCGGGATGTCGTTCCTGGACCTGATCCAGGAGGGCAACATCGGCCTGATCCGGGCGGTCGAGAAGTTCGACTACGAGAAGGGCTTCAAGTTCTCCACCTACGCCACGTGGTGGATCCGCCAGGCGATCACCCGGGCCATCGCCGACCAGGCGCGCACCATCCGCATCCCGGTCCACATGGTGGAGACGATCAACCGCCTGATCCGGGTCTCGCGGCAGCTGCTCCAGGAGCTGGGCCGCGAGCCGACGGTCGAGGAGATCGCCGAGGCGATGTCCAAGGGCCAGGAGGTGGTGGTCACGCCCGGAGAAGGTCCGCGAGATCATCAAGGTCTCCCAGGAGCCGGTCTCGCTGGAGACGCCGATCGGCGAGGAGGAGGACTCCCACCTCGGCGACTTCATCGAGGACCGGGGCGCCCTGGCGCCGGCCGAGGCCGCGTCCCACCAGCTCCTCAAGGAGCAGGTCGAGGCGGTCCTGGACTCGCTGACCGGGCGCGAGCGGCGCGTGCTGCAGCTCCGCTTCGGCCTGGAGGACGGGCGGGCCCGCACCCTGGAGGAGGTCGGCCAGGAGTTCAACGTCACCCGCGAGCGGATCCGCCAGATCGAGGCCAAGGCGCTGCGCAAGCTCCGCCACCCGTCCCGCACCCGCAAGCTCAAGGACTACCTGGAGTAGGGGAGGCCGAGCGTCCCCCGCCCCGGGGCGGCAACACCCCGCGCTACGCCCGGCGGCGGGGAGCAGCTTCTCCAGCTCCACGGCGACGAAGGCCGCCGTCGAAGCCACCAGCACGACGGCCAGCTCCGCCACGCCCAGGGCCTCGGTGACGAAGATCGGCTGGAGCGCCGGCACGTAGACCAGGGCCAGCTGGACCAGCAGGTTCCCCCGACGGCGAGCGCGAGCGGGCGGTTCGTCCCGAAGCCGAGCGAGAAGACGCTCAACCGCTCGGAGCGGACCGCCAGGGCGTTGCCCAGCTGCAGGAGGGCGAGGGTCGTGAAGACCATCGTCTGCCAGTGCCAGTCGGCCTCGATCGCCACCGCCTGGATCGCCGAGGACGACCGCCGCCATCAGCAGGCCGACCCAGAGGGCCTGCTGCCACAGCCCGGCGCCGAGGATCGACTCCCCGGGCGGGCGCGGCGCGACGGCGCATCGCGTCGGGCTCCACCGGCTCCACCCCGAGGGCGAGGGCCGGCAGGCCGTCGGTGACGAGGTTGATCCACAGGATCTGGACGGCCAGGAGCGGGATCGGGAGGCCGAGGAAGGGGGCCAGGAACATGACCCAGACCTCGGCCGAGTTCGTCGTCAGGAGGTAGCGGACGAAGCGCCGGATGTTGTCGTAGATCCGCCGGCCCTTCCTCGACCGCATGGACGATCGTGGCGAAGTCGTCGTCGGCGAGGACCATGTCGGCGGCTTCCTTGCTCACCTCGGTCCCGGTGATCCCCATGGCGACGCCGATGTCGGCGAGGCGCAGGGCCGGCGCGTCGTTGACGCCGTCGCCGGTCATCGCCACGACCGCGCCACGGCCCCGCCACGCCTTGACGATGCGCAGCTTCTGCTCGGGGTTCATGCGGGCGTAGACGGCGACGCGCTCCACGCGGGCCTCGAAGGCGGCGTCGTCGAGCTGCGTCGAGCTCGACGCCGGTGAGGGTCTCGCCCTCCGGGCAGGAGGATCCCGATGCGCCGGGCGATCGCGGCCGCCGGTCAGCGGGTGGTCGCCGGTGATCATGATCGGCGTCACGCCGGCCGCCCGGCAGGCGGCGATCGACGCGGCCGAGGCCGGCACGGGGCGGGTCGGCCATCGCCACGATGCCCGACGAGGCGGAGGTGGGACTCGGCGTGGTCGAGCTCGTCGGGGACTGCCGCGATGTGCGCTCGGCGAGGGCGAGGACGCGGTACCCGTCGGCGGCGTAGCGCCGGGCGGCGGCCTTGGCGGCCGGCGAGGAGGGGCGCGTCGGCGGCGTCGAGGAGCGGCGCCAGGGCCTCGAGGGCGCCCTTGCTGGCGACCCAGATGCGGTCACCGTCGGCGTGGAGGGTGGTCATGCGGCGGCGGGCGGAATCGAAGGTGAGCTCCTCCACGCGCGGGTGGTCGGCGAGCAGGTCGGAGGCGAAGACGCCGCGCTTGCCGGCGAAGGCGAGGAGGGCGCCCTCGGTCGGGTCGCCGGTGATCGACCAGTCCCCGCCGGCCCGCCCGGGGCCCCGCAGGGTCGCGTCGTTGCAGGCGACGGCGATCCGGGCCAGGCGGTCAAGGGCAGCCTCGGCGGCCGGGTCGGGGTCGCCCTCAGGCTCGATCGTGCCGTCCGGGGCGTAGCCGCCACCGCCCACCGCGAACGCCCCGGCCGGCGTCCAGGCCCGTTCGACGAGCATCCGGTTCTCGGTGAGCGTGCCCGTCTTGTCGGAGCAGATGACGGTCACCGACCCGAGCGTCTCGACCGCCGGGAGCTTGCGGACGAGGGCGTGGCGGCGGGCCATCCGCCGGGCGCCCAGCGCGAGGGCGACGGTCACGACCGCCGGCAGCCCCTCGGGGATGGCCGCCACGGCAAGGCTGACCGCCACGAGGAACATCACGTCCGGCGACTCGCCGCGCGCGACGCCCGCCGCGAAGACGAGGACGCAGACGACCAGGGCGAGGCCGGCCAGCGCCCTTGCCCAGCGTGGCGAGACGCTTCTGCAGCGGCGTCTGCCCGCCGCCGTGCTCCTGGAGCAGCTCGGCGACCCGTCCGAGGGCCGTCGACATCCCGGTCGTGACGACGACGCCGAGGCCGCGCCCGTAGGTCACGGCCGTCCCGTTGAAGGCGACGTTGCGCTGGTCGGCGAGGACCCCGTCGGGAACGCCGGGGAGCGGCTCGGTCGACTTCTCGGCCGGCTCGGACTCGCCGGTCAGGGCCGCCTCGTTGATCCGCAGGGCCCGCACTTCCAGGAGGCGCATGTCGGCCGTCACGATGTCGCCGGCGTCCAGCCGGACGAGGTCGCCCGGGACCAGCTCCGGCGCCGGGACGAGGAGCGTCTCGCCGTCGCGGACGACGCGCGCGGTGGGGCTCGCCATCCGCTTGAGGGCGTCGAGCGCCTGCTCCGCGCGGTACTCCTGGACGAACCCGACGATCCCGTTGAGGACGACGATCGCCAGGATGACGAACGTGTCCTTGAGGTCGCCCAGGAGGGCCGTGATGACCGCGGCGACGATCAGGACGACGATCATCGCGTTCGTGAACTGCTCGACGAGCAGGCGCCAGGGCGGCTTCTTCCCTCGCTCGACGAGCTCGTTGCGGCCGTGGCGGAGCAGGCGGGCGGCGGCCTCGGGCGCCGCGAGACCGCGTGTCGGATCGGTGGCCAGCGCGGCGGCGACGTCGGTGCCGTCCATGGCCCATGGCCGCATCGCGGTTTCGAGGGGAAGACTCATGCCCGTACAGGATGGCCGAAGCTCGCCTCGCCGTCAGGGTGCCCGGGGCCCGATCGGCCGGGGCCGTTCGTCCCGACCGGCGACCGGCCAGGTGCCCAGACCGCCTTCCCGACCCCTGGCAGGCGGCCCTGCCGCCGCGCCACGCGCTTCGCCGGCGCCGCCGCGCCACCTTGCCGTCGGACGCGCCGCCGGGTGGCACCATGGGCGGCATGGAAGAGACACCCCGCTACCCGATCCGCCCGGCCACCTCCGAGACCGTGCGCGCGTTCCTCGCTCCCCTGGTCATCGCCTTCGGCGAGGAGCTCACGGACGCCGAGTTCGACGACTGGCGGCGGACCATCGAGCCGGACCGCCTCGTCGCCGCCTTCGACGGCGAGAGCCCGGTCGCCGCCGCCGCCGCCTTCACGTTCCGCCTCACCGTCCCGGGCGGCGAGGTCGGCGGCGGCCGGCGTCACGGCCGTGGGCGTGGAGCCGGGCCACCGGCGGCAGGGCCTGCTGCGCTCGCTCATGCGCCAGCAGCTCGACGACGTGCGCGGGCGCGGCGAGCCCGTCGCCGTCCTGTGGGCATCGGAGAGCGCCATCTACCAGCGCTTCGGGTACGGCCTCGGGACGCTGAGCGGCACGTTCGAGATCGACCGCGGGCGGACGGCCTGGCTGCGGCCGTGGGAGCCGGAAGGGGCGGATGCGCCTGGTCGACGAGGCCGAGGCGCTGGCGACCTTCCCGCCGGTCTACGAGCGGATGCGCGCCGTCACGCCGGGAGCCCTGACCCGGACCGAGGACTGGTGGCGCTGGGGCGACCCTCCGCGACGCCGAGTACAGCCGGCGAGGCGCCGAGCCCCAAGTTCCGCTACCTCTACGAGGTCGATGGGGCGGCCGAGGGCTACGCGATCTACCGGGTGAAGACCGACTGGGACGAT
Source organism: uncultured Chloroflexia bacterium (assembly GCA_963827965.1). Lineage (GTDB taxonomy): Bacteria > Chloroflexota > Limnocylindria > Limnocylindrales > CSP1-4 > CTSoil-043. The sequence goes on from CAWHCW010000006.1 coordinate 45,341, forward strand.
CGAGGCCCGAAGGGCCAGCTCCTCGTGGTCGAGGCGATGGCGTCGACGCCGCGTGCCGAGCGCGCCGTCTGGAGCTTCCTGTTCGGCGTGGACCTCATGCGCACGACGAAGGCCGGCCGGGTGCAGGTGCCGCACCCGCTCCTCCTCGAGCTCGCCGACCCGCGGGCGCTGGGCTCCCGAGGGGAGCGGCCCCTGCCGCCCGCGACGAACAGGAAGCGGAGGATGTCGGGCCGATCGTCCGTGATCGGGGCGATCCCTCGACCGAGACTCTCCGCGGCGTCGAGCGGCGCCAGCAGCGCTGGGTCGCGGGCCAGGACGACCCAGATCGACCCGATCGCGCCGATCTCCTTCCCCGCAGGCGTCGGCGCGTAGGTCGCGCCGCAGGGCGGCCAGGCCGAGGTCGCGGGCGGCGGCGGCGACCGCCGGCGCGAGGTCGTAGTAGCGGTTCGAGACGTGGACGGCGAGGATCCCGCCCGGCGCAACCGTGCGCATCGCGTCGCGCAGCGCTTCGACGGTGAGCAGGTGGACCGGGATGGCATCCGAGCAGAAGGCGTCGAGGATGAGGAGGTCGTGCGTCCCGTCGGCGACCGCTCCAGCTCCAGGCGCGCGTCGCCGAGGACGACCGCGGGTGGCGTCCGGGCGCCGCGCAGGAACGTGAACTGGCGGGGTCCTCGGCGACCTGGATCACGACCGGGTCGATCTCGAAGAAGGTGAAGCGGTCGCCGTCTTCGGCTGTACGCTGCAAGGCCACCGGCGCCGAGGCCGACGATCCCGACGGATCGCCGCCGCGGCCGCAGCGGGCAGCCGCGCCCGCAGGGGACCGAAGACGTCGCCGATCGGGCCGTCCGCGACGTAGTAGGTCGCGGTCGGCCGTTGGCGAGCGCCGGGTCGAGGTACTGGATGCCGTGGACCGTCGTGCCGTTGAGGATCTCCAGCCGTTCGCCGTCGGGCGCAGCAGCACGACCGGCGACGCCGAAGAAGCTGCGCTCGCGGAAGAGCGGCGGCGGCGGGAGGACGAGGCACGGCGAGGACGAGGACGAAGGCGGTCGCGAGCGCGAAGAAGCGGGGCACGCCGCCGAGCAGGAGGACGAGCCCGCCGACGAGGAGCCAGCGCGACCCGGCTTGGAGAGCGACGCGCGCGCTGCCGACGAGGCCTCAGCGCCAGGAGGGCGGCGACGAGCGAGGTACGGCCCGACGCGGCCCCGGGAGCCCGGCAACGAACGGGCCGAAGTTGAGGGCCCGCCGACGGGCCGGGCCTGCCCGTCCTGGGCGCCGCGCGCCGCGCCGGCGCGGGCCGCGGACGGCACGTCAGGGCGAGCGCGGCGACCGCCGAACCCACGAGGAGCGGGTACTCCCAGACGTCGGGGAAGATCGCCGGCGCGACGAGGGCGACGAAGGCCTCCGGCGAGGACGCCGCGGCCGCGAGGACGAGGTAGAACTCGGTGAGGTGGCGGCGGCCGGGCGATCGGCGGCGAGGCGGCCGTGGAGGGCCGTCGCGACGACGCGAAGCCCACCGAGCTCGACCGTCACGAGCGGGACGAGCGGCCAGATGCCCGCCGGACCCGAGTGGCACCCAGAGGAGGGTCGCCGCGGCCGGGGCCGCGATCGTCGCCCACCGCACGAGCGTGACCGCCGCGACCGAGAAGGCGACGACGAACGAGGCGAGGTAGATGGCCAGGGGCCCGATCCACAGGAGCGGGGCGCTCACGAGGTCGGTGGCGATGAAGGTGGTGACGGCCGAAAGGAGGCCGGACGGGACGGCGGCGAGGACGAACCAGCGAAGTCGGCGCGGCCAGGCGATGGCGGGTCGCCGCCCTCGATGCGCCTCGCCGCGCGGGCCGCCGCGACGGCCAGCGCATCGGCGCGGCCCCGTTCGGCGCGCGTCGGCCGCGACGGGCCGCCGGGGCGGCGCCGCCACCGACGACGGCGGACCGCACGCGGCGGCGCACGATCGGCGACGAAGACGCCGATCCCCGCCGTCCAGGCGCACGCTGGGCGGTCGAGGCCAAGCGCGGCTCGATCAGGAGCGGGTAGGCCAGGAGGGCGGCAAGCGAGGCGCCGTTGCTGAGCGCGTAGAGCCAGTACGGGTCGACGGCGCCCGGCGTCTCGGCGTCGCGGACGCCGGCGTACCAGGCCGACAGGAGGGGCGTCGTGGCCGTGAGCAGGAACGCCGCGGGCCCGATCGTGACCGCGAGGATCGCGAGGAGGTTCAGGCCGGGCGGGAGCGGCGTCGTCGCGGAGGCGTCGCCCAGTCGGCGGGCGCGCGCAGGAGCAGGGCGAACGGCGACGACCGCGATGGCCACGTGGACCAGCGCTCCTCGTCGGAGGCGCGAGACGGGTGACCGACAGGTGGCCGTAGAGGTAGCCGAGGAGCAGGACGCGCCTGGAAGAAGGCGAGCACGGTCGCCCAGGCGCGAGGGCACGCCGCCGAAGACCGGCAGGCACGCGGCGGCCGACCAGGGGCTCGACGGCGAAGAGGAGGAACGACGAGAGGCGCGATCCCCGTGCCGATAGATCGCCAGGGTCGAGAGGCGGGGGCGCCCGGCCGGCGCGTCGCCGGGGCGGTCAGTGCGGTCACGGCGATCGTGACGGCGGGCCGCCCGGTGCGTCGCCCGTCGCGACCGGCATCCCGGACCGGCTCCAGTCGGAATACGAGCCGGGGTAGAGGAGGGGGTCGGGCAGCCCGGCCAGCCCGCAGGGCGAGGGCCAGCTGGCAGGCGTTGACGCCGCTCCCGCAGGCGACGACCGCCGGCAGCGCTCCAGCGGCGCCGAGAGCGGCGAAGCGCGCGGCCAGCGCGGCGGGCTCCAGGAAGCGCCCGTCCGGCGCGAGGAAGGACGCGGTGGGCGCGTTCACCGCCGTCGGGATGTGCCCGGCGACCGGGTCGATCGGCTCGATGTCGCCCCGGTAGCGCTCCGGCGCCCGGGCGTCGAGGAGCGCCAGCGTGCCGAGGCGCCGGGTGAGCTCCGCGCGGGCGATCGTGCGCGGCCAGGCCCCGCCCCCCACGTCGGCGACCACGCGCTCCTGGACGGGCACGGCAGGGTGGGCGGGCACCGTCGCCGTGAGCGGCAGCCCGGCCGCGCGCCAGGCCGCGATCCCGCCGTCGAGCACGGCCGCCCGCCGGTGGCCCAGCACGTCGAGCATCCACCACAGCCGCGCCGCCACGGTCCCGCCGGCGTCGTCGTAGGCCACGACCCGGTGGCGCCGTCCGATGCCGAGCGCGCCAAGCGCGGCGGCGAACACCGCCGGGTCGGGGAGGGGGTGGCGTCCGGGCCCGGACGGCGCGGTCAGGACGCTGTCCAGGTCCACGAAGATGGCGCCGGGAAGGTGCGCCTCGGCATACGCCGCCCGCCCGGCCGTCGGCGCCGCCAGCGACCAGCGGACGTCGGCGATCCGCAGGTCGGGATCGTCGAGGTGGGCGGCGAGCTCGGCGGCGCCGATCAGGCTCATGGCCCGAGTATCGCATCGGCGGAGGCCGGCGCGGCGACCCCACGGCCCGCGCCGCCGGCCAGCGTCTGCTGCCCGAGGGCGACCGTCGTCTCGGCGTGGGATCGGTCCGGCGATCGGGGGCGAGCTGCTCCGCGATCGGGCCGGATCCCGTGCTATTCTTCCGCCCGCGCGGCCTCGGCCGCCCGACGCGCGCCCCGCCCACCTGCGGCGGCGCCTTCGCTCCGGCGTAGCTCAGTGGTAGAGCGGGCGACTGTTAATCGCTTGGTCGTAGGTTCGAATCCTACCGCCGGAGCCACTTGCCCCATTGTTACGGTGAGCGTAACATTGGCGCATGTCTTGGGACGATCTCCTCGCCACCGCCGCGGCATAGGCGTCCGGCTTCGGCGTCGATCCGATCAACCAGCACGTGGACGGCGCCGACGCGTCGGCGGCGGGCCTGGCTCGGGTTTGTCCACCGACTTGACAAAGCCCTGCGGCTGGCGCAACATCCGACTTTGTCAAGTCTCTTGCCAAAGCCGCGCTCGGCAAGGGCCAGGGGTGGTTGCGGTTGGAGGAGTGCCCGCCCGGATGAGCGCCAGCGCGACGGTGCTGCCCGAGAAGGCAACGCACCAGCAGACGCGAACGTTCAATCAGCAGCTGGTGCTGCGCGCACTCCACGATCACAGTCCGCTCTCGCGCGCCGACCTGGCCCGGCTCACCGGTCTGACGCGTACCTCGGTCGGCGACCTCGTCGGCACGCTCATCGACGACGGCCTGATCGAAGAAGTCGGTCGTGGCCAGTCGAGCGGGGGCAAGTCACCCATCCTGCTGCGCGTTGCTCCCGACGGTCGCCACCTGATCGGGCTCGACCTCGGCGAGGCGCAGTTCAGCGGTGCCGTCGTCAACCTGCGTGGCGAGATCCTTCGCTCGATCCACCTGCCCCTCGAAGGACGGAACGGCGATGCCGCCGTCGAGCTCGTCTTCCAGCTTGTCGACGCCCTGCGCGCCGATGACCGGTCTCCCCTCCTCGGCATCGGCATCGGCGCGCCCGGCGTCATCGACACGAGCACGGGGACCGTCCGCTGGTCGGTCAACCTGAACTGGGCCGACCTCCGCCTCGGGCCGCTGCTCGAGCAGCGCTACGGCGTGCCGGTCGTGGTCGCCAACGACAGTCACGCTGCCGCCCTCGCCGAGCTGACCTTCTTTCGCCGCCCTCGGCCCAACAACCTGATCGTGATCAAGGTGGGTCGCGGGGTCGGCGCCGGGATCATCCTCAATGGCCAGCTGTTCCAGGGCGATGGGTATGGCGCAGGCGAGTTCGGCCACGTCTCGATGGGCAGCGCTGACGCTCCGTGCCGCTGCGGGCGGGAGGGCTGTCTCGAGACGATGACGAGCATGCGCGCGTTGGTCGACGCCGCCGGCGCCGTCGAGCCTTCGATCACCGACGAGAGCGGCCTCGTGGCCGCCTTCCTGGCCGGCGTCACCGGCATCCGGCGGATCGTCCTCGATGCCGCGCGCGAGCTCGGTGTCGCGGTTGGCTGGCTGATCGGCGTGCTCAACGTTCACCAGGTGCTGCTGGTCGGCCCGGTCGCGGAGTTCGGCGACGACTGGCTCGGCGAGGTCCGGCGGTACGCCCGGTCGAGCGTCCTGGCACTGCTCGCACGCGACACGCAGATCGAGTTCGGCCACGTCCACGACGACGTGGTCGTGCTGGGCGCGTCGGCGCTGCTGATGGAGCAGCAGCTGGGCCTGGGGTTGGTGCGATGATCGCGACCAGTGGGCCGGGGCTCAACGGGCCGCTGGTCGCCGGCATCGGCTTGCCTGAGCGAGAGGGGGTGGGCGAGCGATAACCGACACGGCGGCTTTTGCTGGAGTGGGATACTCGGACCCAGCGGAGCCACTCGTCACCCACAGTCGTGGCAGTTCGCAGGAGGAGGAATTCATGGCCAAGAGACTACGAACGACGTCCGCCCTGGCGGTCGTCGTCATGATGCTGGTCGGCGCGTGCGGGAGCAGCACGACGCCGACACCAGCCGTGTCTGCCGCGCCGACCGCAGCGGCTTCGGCTGCGCCGAGCGCGTCTGCCGAGCCGAGCACGCCGGCTCCGACCGCCACGCCGGCGGCAGCTGTGCCGAAGGTCCCGACTGGCTACACCGAGCTGGACACGGCACTTGGCACGGACAAGCCGTTCAACGGCAAGACCGTCTCGATCCAGACCCAGTGGATCGGCGGCGAGGGCACGAACTTCGCTGCCTCGGTCGCCGACTTCGCGGCGGCGACCGGCATCAAGATCCAGATCGACAGCATCGGCTCGAGCCACGAGACCGTGCTGAAGACGCGCATCGAGGGTGGAAAGCCGCCGGACCTGGCGATGCTCGCCCAGCCGACGCCCGTCCTGGCCTACGCCGCCGCAGGCAAGGTCATCGACGTCGCGACGTTCATGGATGCCAAGAAGCTGAGCGATGAGCATCCGGCCACCATCGGCCTGGTCACGCAGGGCGCGAGCATCTGGGGCATCCCCTACAAGGCCGACGTGAAGTCGACCATCTGGTACCCGATCAAGGCATTCGAGGCCAAGGGCTACAAGGTTCCCGACGACGTGGGACGAGCTGATCGCCCTGTCCGACAAGATCGTCGCCGACGGCTCCAACCCGTGGTGCGTCAGCGCGGGCGGCCCCGGCGACGCGACCGGCTGGCAGCTCACCGACTGGGTCGAGGAAGTGGTCCTCAAGACCAAGGGCCTCGACTACTACAACGACTGGATCAGCCACAAGGTCACGTTCCAGGACCAGGGCATCAAGGACGCCTTTGCCAAGTACGTTGGCAAGATCTTCTTCACGCCCAACTACGTCTTCGGCGGCAACACGGCGATCGTCGCGACCGACATGAAGACGGCGATGGATCCGATGTTCACCGACGATCTCGGCGAATCCGAAGTGCTGGATGCAGAAGATCCCGACCTGGTACGGCCCGGACTTCTTCCCGGATCAGCGGGTCAGCGGGACGCCATCGAAGTACGTGCTCGGCACTGACGTCGGGATGTTCCCGTTCCCGACGATCGACCCGGCCCAGAAGAATGTCGAGGGCTCGGCCGACACGCTCATGGTGCTCGTCGACAGGCCCGAAGTCCGCGCCGTTGCCGAGTTCCTTGCCACGCCGGAAGGCATCCAGAACTGGATCCGCGCCGGCAGCGCCATCTCGGCCAACTCGGCCACCCCTGCCGACTGGTATGCCGGCGCCTACAAGCTCAAGGTCGCTGCGGACATCGCGAACAGCGCCGCAGGCATCGGCTTCGACGCTTCCGACCTCATGCCCGGCAAGGTCGGCGCCGGAACCTTCTGGACACAGACGGTTCAATGGGCCAACAACGGCGGCACCAATACCGATGCCGTTCTGAAGGCCATCGACGACAGCTGGCCCGCCCAGTAACGATCTGATGGCTTGCGGGGCGCGCCCACCTCACGGTGGGGCGCCCCGCTACTATTTCTGCGAGGTGGGTGGATGGCCGTAGCTCGCACGGAGAGTCCCGGACTATCGCGCTTCGTCCTGCCGATCGCAGGGCTGATCGGCCTGGGCCTGGGCGTCGCCGGCATCCTCGTCCTGTACGACCCGCAGGGCGGGCCGAACCTCCTGGCCACGATCTACGAGGCGCTGGGCAACACGTCGGGCGCGACCGACCTGCGGAACGGCTCGGGCGATCAGGTGATCGCCAAGCTCCTGCTCGCGGCGATCGCCCTGGTGGTGGGCGTCGGCGGCATCTGGCTGCTGTTCATCTGCGTGGGCGGACTGGTCAGCCTGCTGCAGCCGAAGTGGCGCGACCGGATCCTGCCGTGGGTCTTCGCCGGCCCCGCCCTCGCGCTGTTGGCGGTCTTCCTGCTCTACCCCGCGGCGGGAACGATCCTGCGCAGCTTCCAGGACGGCAAGGGCCAGTTCACGCTCGCGAACTTCGCGGTGATGATCGAGCCCGAATTCACCCAGATCCTGCGCAACAACGCCATCTGGCTGATCGTCGGGACCGGTGCCAGCGTGGTGCTCGGGCTCATCTTCGCCTGGCTCTTCGACCGCGTCCGACGCGAGGCGCTGGCCAAGACCCTCGTCTTCCTGCCGCTGGCGATCTCGCTCGTCGGCGCATCGGTCATCTGGGGCTTCGTCTACGCCTGGCAGCCCGCCGGCCAGCCGCAGATCGGACTCCTGAACGCGGTCGTGGTCGGCCTCGGTGGCCAGCCGATCCCGTGGCTGACGACCAGCCCGATCAACGTCTTCGCCGAGATCGTGATCATGATCTGGCTCCAGACCGGTTTCGCCATGGTCGTCTTCTCGGCAGCGATCAAGGGAGTGTCGGGCGAGATCATCGAGGCAGCCCGGCTCGATGGCGCCTCCGAGCGCCAGATCTTCGTCCGCGTGATCGTGCCGATGATCCGTGGCTCGATCGTCACGGTCGCGACGACCATCGCCATCGTCACCCTCAAGATCTTCGACATCGTCTACGTGACGACCGGCGGACGGTTCAACGACGACGTCGTGGCCAACCGCATGTTCCACGAGATCTTCCAGTTCTTCGACGATGGTCGCGGCGCCGCGCTCGCGACACTGCTCTTCGTCGCCGTCCTGCCGGTGATGTACATCAACCTGCGCAACTTCAGACGACAGCAGGTGGAAGGATGACGGCGCCAGCCCAGCCCATCGAACGGCCGACAGGCACGCGTGGCCGCGTGGCGGCCGGCCTTCATGCCGGAGCCTGCCGCTCCGCCTGTCGGTCCTCGCCATCTGCTTCCTGTGGACGCTGCCGACGCTCGGCCTGCTCGTCACCTCGGTGCGCGATCCGAAGAACATCACGACATCCGGTTGGTGGACGGCCCTGCTCCACCCGTTCGAAGCCAACCAGTGGACGCTGTCGAACTACCAGACGGTCATCGCGAGCGACGGCATGGGCAACGCGTTCATCAACAGCCTGATCGTGACCATCCCGTCGGTGGCCATTCCGATCACCATCGCCGCATTTGCCGCATATGCGTTCGCGTGGATTCCGTTCCGCGGCCGCGGCATCCTGTTCACGATCGTGGTGGCATTGCTGGTCGTGCCGATCCAGATGTCCCTGATCCCGATCCTGCAGATCTACGCCGCCGGGAACCTGTACGGCTCGTTCCTTGGCATCTGGCTGGCGCACACGGGCTTCGGCCTGCCGCTCGCGATCTTCCTGCTCTACAACTTCATCTCGCAGCTGCCGCGCGACCTGTTCGAGTCCGCCGCGATCGATGGCGCGACGCATCTCCAGGCGTTCATGCGGCTCGTCCTGCCGCTCTCGATCCCGGCCCTCGGGGCGATGGCCATCTTCCAGTTCCTGTGGGTCTGGAATGACCTGTTGGTGGCACTCGTCTTCCTGGGACCGGGTGCCGAGGTTCGCGTCCTGCCGACCGCCCTCTACCAGCTGATCGGAAGCCGCGGCGGCTCATGGCATCTCCTCACCGCCGGCGCGTTCATCACCATGGTCGTGCCGCTGCTCGTCTTCCTGCTTCTCCAGCGGGCATTCGTGAGAGGGATCCTGGCCGGGTCAGTCAAGTCGTGACGCTGGCGCGGCTCATGATCGCCTTCGTCGGCACCGAGCTGCCGCCATCGGCGGCGAGGCGGATCCACGAACATGGCGTCGCCGGTGTGACGCTCTTCCGCGTCCACAACATCGTCGATCCGCCCCGGATCCGCAGGCTGACCGCCGCCATCCAGAAGGCACGGCCGGCCGGAGCACCGCCGTTGCTGGTTGCCGCCGACCAGGAGGGCGGCCAGCTGGTCGGCCTGGGCGAAGGGACGACGCAGTTCGCGGGCGCGATGGCTCTCGGCGCGACCGGCGACGAAGAGCTGGCCGAGCGCGTCGCCGGCGCGACGGCGCGCGAGCTGCGTGCCCTCGGCGTCAACGTGAACTACGCGCCGGTGTGCGACGTGGCCAACAATCCGGCCAATCCGGCGCTCGGGATCCGCAGCTTCGGCGACGATCCCGAGGCGGTCGGAAGGCTCGCGGCGGCGACCGTCCGTGGCCTGCAGCACGACGGCGTGGCCGCGACGGCCAAGCACTTCCCGGGCGCCGGCGACACGACGGCGGATCCGCACCACGAGCTGCCGCTGGTGCCCCGGACGAACGCCGAGCTGGCCGGGCGGGAGCTGGTGCCGTTTCGAGCGGCACTGGAAGCGGGCGCGCGAATGGTCATGACCGGCCACTTCGCGCTACCCGGCCAGAACGACGACCTGCCGACCAGCCTGTCCGCCGCGGTCCTGCGCGACCTGCTGCGCGGGCAGCTGCACTTCGACGGCGTGACCGTCACCGATGCTCTGGACATGCGCGCCCTGGCCCAGGGATCGGCGCAGATCGTCGATGCCGTCGCCGCCCTCCGTGCCGGCGAAGACGTGCTGCTCGGAACAGCGGACGAGCCAGCGCTGGAACGGCTGGAGGCAGGCCTCGCGCAGGCGCAGCGGCGAGGCCTCATCGATGCCGACGACGACGCGTCGGCGAAGCGCCGGCTGGGCGAGCTGCGCCGCTGGCTGGGACGCTACGACCAGCCGCCGCTCGACGTCGTCGGCTGCGGCGAACATCAGGCACTCGCCGCCGAGCTGGCCCAACGCTCGATCACCCTCGTCCGCAACGACGACCGGCTGTTGCCGTTGAAGCCGGCCGCCGACGCGCGGATCGCGGTCGTCCAGTCGATGCCCGCCGACCTGACGCCGGCCGACACGTCTTCGACGGTGCCGCCGACGCTGGCATCGGCGCTCCGCCGCCGGCTCGCGGGCGTGGAGGAGATCCTCCTGCCGGCGGCGCCAGGCGAGGCTGACATCGCAGGTCTCGGCGAGCGGCTGGCGACCTTCGACTTCGTCGTCGTCGGGACGTTCTCCGCGCACCTCCAGCCGGCGCAGGCGGCGCTGGCCGTGGCGGTCCTGGCGTCCGGCAGGCCGACGGTCACCGTCGCCCTGCGCACGCCGTGGGACCTGCTCGCCTACCCGTCCACCCGAACCCATATCTGCAGCTACGGCATCCTGCCGCCGTCGATGGAGGCGCTGGCGGCCGCGCTGCTGGGCGAGGCGCCGTTCGTCGGCCGGTTGCCCGTTGACATCGCCGGTCTGTATCCACGCGGTCACGGGCTCATGGCACAGGGCTGAGAGACGAGATCCTGGAGCAGCCGGCCGCCGCGGCGACGCGTGAGGCGGGGTCGGCTCAGGCCTGAAGGACGATCGCCTCGATCGGTCGCACCGCGACGCGCGACCCGACCGTGGGCGTGGCCAGGTCGTGGCTCGAGAGCACGACCCTCCACGGACCGGCGGATGGGGGTAGCTCGATCTCGCCACCTCGAAGGCCGAACCGCACCACCACCAGCGCGACCTCATCGCCTGCCCGCCGGAGATAGGCGAGGACGTCGGGGTCGCCCACGTCGACGAGGGCGAGCTCACCGGTCCGAAGCGCCGCGGACCCTCGCCGAAGCGCGAGGAGCCGCCGGTAGTGGGCCAGGACCGAGCTCTCCGATGCCCGCTGCTGCTCGACATTTCGCGACGCCGCGTCCGGCGGAATGGGCAACCACGGCCTGCCACTCGTGAAGCCGGCCTTCCCGTCGCCGGACCATGCCATCGGCGCCCGGCAGCCATCACGGTTCCACCATCCCGCCATCCGCACGGCCGCGCGATCCCGGGCGCGGTTGCGGGGGACCGCGATGTCCGTGCGCCGATCTCCTCCCCGTAGTACAGGAAGGGCGTCCCTCGCAGCGTCAGCTCGATCGTCGCGGCGGCCTTCGCCACGGCATCGGCCGTCGCCCGATCGCGACGACCGAGCGAGTGCATGTACCGCGTGACATGTCGCGAGCGATCGTGGTTGGACAGCACGATCGTCGGCCACCGACCGGACCAGGCGGCCTCCCGGGCGGCGATCGCCGCGCGGAAGGACGCCGCCGTCCACGCCGTCTCGAGGAGGACCCAGTCGAACACGAGGTGGCGCGGCGCCCAGTACGCTGCAGCGGCCTCGATACCGCTGGTGAACAGCTCGCCGACCGAGGCGGTCCCCGGCCGGGAGTCGACGATGCGTCGGAACTCGGCCAGGAGATCGTGCAGCTCGGGCTGGTCCTTGTCGTGGCGGTGCTCCTGGCTGTCCCAGGGGATCGAACCGCCCGCCGCGATCTCCGGGTTCGATGGCATCTCGGCCGCCTTGAGGAGCGCATTGAAGACGTCGAGCCGGAACCCATCGACGCCGCGGTCGAGCCAGCCCCTGACCATCGACCACATCTCCGCGCGAAGAGCAGTGCAGCGCCAGTTCACGTCGGGCTGCTCGGGCAGGAACGTGTGGAGGTAGAACTGCTTTCGCCGAGGCTCCCACTCCCAGGCCGACCCGCCGAACCAGGAGAGCCAGTTGTTCGGCGGCTCCGGTCGACCATCGCGATCCCACCCGGACGGATCCCGCCAGAGGAAGAAATCGGCGAATGGTCCGGTCCTCGACTGGCGCGACTGCACGAACCACGGATGCAGGTTGCTGGTGTGGTTCATCACGAGGTCGAGGATGACGCGGATGCGTCGTCGATGGCATTCCTCGATCAACCGATCGAGATCGGCCAGCGTCCCGAAGACGGGATCGACCGCCGTGTGATCCATGACGTCGTAGCCGCCGTCGAGCATGGGCGACGGGTAGATCGGGGAGAGCCAGATGGCGTCGACGCCGAGCGAATCTGCTCCGCCGGCGAGATGGTCCAGGTGGTCGATGAGTCCCGGGAGGTCGCCGACCCCATCGCCGTTCGAGTCGGCGAAGCTCCGTGGGTACACCTGGTAGACGACGCCGTCCAGCCACCATCGACTGGCTGCGTCCAGGTCGGCGGCGGATGCTGACCCTGGGATCGCCATCGGAGACCTCGCCGACCGCGACTCCATCCGGCTCAGGCCTCCGTGCTGCCGCCCCCGGCCTGTTCCTCGGCATAGTTCATCAGGTCGAGCTCGCCGGGCGATCGGCCCTCGGCGGTGAGAAGCGCCGCCGCTTCCGCTCGGTGCTGCGTCCCGTGATTCACGACGTGCACCAGCATCTGCCAGACGGGGACCCCGTCGTGGACGTACCCGACGAAGCCGTCGGTCACGGTCGGCAGCCACGCATCGACAGCTGCCCACTCGGCTTCCCAGCGTTCGCGCAGCTGGTCGATCGTCGGCAGCGGCTCGCGTTCGGGCTCGGGGGACTCGCCGGTGTCCTGGAATGCGTGGCGCCAGCGCTGCGAGGCGCCGAGGTGGTGGACGAGGATGGCGCCCAGGCCGCGCTCGTCGACGACGTGCGTCCGCGTCCACACGGCCGGGTCCAGGCCGTCGAGGACGGACAGCACCTGGCGGGTCGCCCAGCGGTCGTAGGCGAACAGGAAGCGGATCTCGTCAGCCTGCATCGGTGGTGCCTCCTCGGTGCGCATCTTGCCGCGGGAGCGGACGCGTCCGACAGGAGTCGGCTCCCCGCTGGCGGCCTCCAGCATGTGGCCCTGGCAGCAGAGGACGGTGCCGCCCTCAGGCGTTCGGCGGCCCCCGGCGGGATGTTCTGGTTGAGCCGGAAGAGGTTGGTCGGGTCGTAGCGGCGCTTGATCGGCCACGAGCCGGTCCCAGGTCGCCCCGGGTAGGCCGCGCGGATCGCGCTCCTCGCCCTCGTCGCCGAGGAAGTTGACGTAGGCGCCGTGGTCGCCCTGGCGCAGCGCCGCGGCGAAGCTCGTCGACCCAGGCCTGGCGCGCGCGCCCGATCCTCGGGCGTCCCGTCGTAGAAGGCGGCGACGTTCACCATGATCCGGCTGGCGCGGTGGGCGAACGCGGTGGCGTCGGCCGGGACGCGGGCCATCGCCCCGCCGAGCACGCGCAGCTGGGCGACGCCGCAGCGGCGCGTCCGACGCCTGCGAGGCGGTCGAGGATCGTCGGCCGCCTCGTCGCGGTCGATCCGGTCGACGAACATCGTGCGCGGCCACGGCCGTCGGGTGGTAGTCGTCGTCCTCGGGCGGGTAGATCTCCGGGTAGGGCATCGGCCGGACCATGTCGGCGAGCGGCGTCGCCAGCGCCCGGAACGGCGCGACGGCCGCGCTGGCCGGCCTCGACGTCGCCGGCGTAGACCAGGAGCGCCATGACGACGAGCTTGCCGTGGTGCTCCGGCGGGCACGAACGGCATCGGCGGCGCGGGCATGACGTTGGCGATCGTCGAGAGCTCCTCGGGCGCGGCCTCCGCCGCCGCGATGAACCCGGCGATCGTCTCGGCCGTGGCCGGCAGGATCAGCATCCCGCCGACGATCGTGCCGACCTCGTGGAGCCGGAACTGGAAGCGGGTCACGACGCCGAAGTTGCCGCCGCCGCCGCGGATCGCCCAGAAGAGGTCCGGGTGCGATCTCGGCGTCGACCCGGAGCAGCTCGGCCGTCGGCGGTCACGATCTCGGCGGCGAGCAGGTCGTCGATCGTCAGGCCGTGCTTGCGGACGAGGTAGCCGACCCCGCCGCCGAGCGTGATCCCGCCGATCCCGACCGAGCCGGTGTCGCCGAACCCGGTCGCCAGGCCATGCGCTGCCGAGCGCGGTCGTGTACTCGCCGCGCGGTCAGGCCCGTCTCCGCCCAGGCGGTGCGGCCCTCGACGTCGATCTCGAGCCCTTCATGTCCGCCAGGTCGAGCACGATCCCGCCCTCGGTGACGCTGTGGCCGGCGCCGCTGTGGCCGCCGCTGCGGACGGCGAGCTCGAGCCCGGTCTCGCGGGCGAGCGCGATCGACGCGCGCGACGTCGGCCGCGTCGGCGACGCGGACGATGACCGCCGGCCGGCGGTCGATGCCGCCGGAGAAGACGGTGCGCGCCGCGTCGTAGTCGGCGTCGCCCGGGGCGATCACCCGGCCACCCGACCGCGGCCTGCAGCGACGAGATCGTGAGGGGCGGCGTCGGGGCGGGCGTCGGCGACATCAGGATCGGGCCTCCTCGCAGCGGTGTCCACGGACCAGAACCGACCGGCGGACGGGAATCCCCTCGCCACGAGCCTTGACCCGGCCGTCGTCGATGGACCCCCCCGGGTCGTCCGCCATTCTCCGACAAATCGACCCACCGCGCGAATCGCGCCGGGCGGACATCCCGGCGATCCACGGCGGCCCGTGCTGCGGGGACTACTGGGTCATTGCGGGTGCACCATTCGGCGCCGAAGGTAGACACGTCGTCCCCGTCTCCAAGGAGCACGCCCAGGGTGCATCGCCAGGGAATACGTTCAGCCGGGCTGTCGGCCCGGACCATCGTGCTCGCCTACATCGTCCTCGCGGTCATCTGGATCGCCCTGAGCGATCGCGTGCTCGGCGCTCTCGTCAGCGACGCCCGCACGATGGTCGCGGCCTCCACGCTCAAGGGCTGGGCCTTCGTGGCCGTGACCGGGGCGACACTGGCTGTCCTGCTCCGCCGCTACGACGCCCAGCGCGCCCGCGAGGCCAGCGAGCTCACGGCGCGCGAGAGTCGCTTCCGCCTCCTCGCCGAGCACGCCCAGGACGTCGTCTCTCGCTATCGGATCCTCCCGACGCCGGCCTGCGAGTACGTGAGCCCGTCGGTCGAGGCCGCTCTCGGCTACCCGCCCGCCGCGTTCTACGCGGATCCGGGTCTCATGGCCCGGTTGGTCCACCCTGACGACCGACACCTGCTCACGCCCGACCCGGGCGCCCCGCAGGTGGCGAACGCGGTCGTCATGCGGATGGAGCATGCGGACGGTCACTGGGTGTGCCTCGAACAGCGAAGCACCCCCATCTTCGATGCCGCAGGGCACCCTCGTGGCGGTCGAGGGCGCGGCGCGCGATGTCAGCGACCGGCAGCGCGCCGACGCCCACCTGGTCCGTCTCAACCGGATGCACCGGACGCTGAGCGCGGCCAACGAACGGCTGGTGCGGGCAGAGACCGAGCCCGCGCTCCTGGAGACCTTCTGCCGTGCCGTCGTGGAGCACGGCGGCTTCCGATTCGCCTGGGTCGGCTATCGCGAGGAGGACCCGGCGGGAACGGTCCGCCCGGTGGCCCATGCCGGGCACGAGGCTGGCTACCTGGCCAGCGTCCGCATCAGCTGGCACGACAACGAGTACGGGCAGGGACCGGCGGGGGCCGCGATCCGGGCCGGGCGCCCGGTGGTCAGCCGGGACCTCGCCGCGGACCCGGCCATGGCGCCCTGGTCCTCCGAGGCGCTGGCGCGCGGCTACGCGTCGGTGGCGGCGCTTCCGCTCGGTCGCGGCGGCGACGTCTTCGGGGTGCTCGTGATCTACTCCGACGAGCGCGACGCCTTTGGGGTCGAGGAGATCGATCTCCTCGAGAACCTCGCCGCGGACCTGGCCTACGGCGTCGGCACCCTCCAGGCGCGCGCCATCCGTGAGGCTGGCGAGGCCGAGCGGATCCGGCTCGCCACCGCCATCGAGCAGACGACCGAGTCGGTCGTGATCACCGACCCGGATGCGAACATCGTCTACGTCAACCCGGCGTTCGAGCGGATCAGCGGCTACACCAGCGCCGAGGTGATCGGGCGGAATCCCCGGATCCTCCAGAGCGGCGTCCAGACAGCCGCTTCGTACGCCGACATGTGGGCGACGCTCACGGCCGGCGGAACGTGGACGGGGCAGTTCGAGAATCGCCGGAAGGACGGGACCACGTACACCGAGGTGGCCTCGATCACGCCGGTGGTCGATGCGAGTGGCTCCGTCGCCTCCTACGTGGCGGTCAAGCGCGACGTCACGCGCAAGCGGGCGCTCGAGGCCCAGGAGCGCCGCCGCGGCCGCGAGCGCACCCTGATCGCCGATGCGCTCGAGGCGCTTCGGCCGCTCGATACCCCCGAGCAGACGGCCGAGTCGATCTGCCGACGGATCGTCGCGTTGCCGGAGATCGCGATGGCCTCGCTCCTGCTCCTGGAGCCCGATGGCAGGGCGCTGCCGCTGGCGCTGATCGTCGACGACGACCGGGTGCTGGAACGGAAGGACCTGGGCCCGGAGCGGAGCCTCCAGCTCCAGGCGCGAGCCGCGCAGGGGCCGTGGGTCGAGGCCTGGCAACCGCGCGTCGGCCACCCCTACCTCGCCGATCACCTGGCGATCGGACTTCGCGGCCAGGCATACGCGCCGGTCCGCTCGGGAGCGACCCTCATCGGCCTCCTGACCGTCGGCTCCAGGGATCCCGACGCCGTCGCCCTCCTGACCGAGCGCCTGCCGGCGATCCTCGAATATGCGTCGCTCGCGGGCGCCCTGCTGGCGCCGTCCGCTGCCCGGACGACCGCGTTGGCGGCGACGCGCCAGCGCTACCAGTCGATCATCGACGATCGGGCCTTCCACCCGGTGTTCCAGCCGATCGTCGACCTCGCGAGCCGGTCCGTGGTCGGCTACGAGGCGCTCACGCGGTTCGCCGACGGCACCCGGCCGGACCTCGGCTTCGCCGAAGCCCGACGATGCGGTCTCGAGGGGGAGCTCGAGTCAGCCACCCTGCGGGCGGCGATCGCGGCGGCCGAGGGGTTGCCCGGAGGGTGCTACCTCAGCCTGAACGTGTCGCCGGCGTTCATCCTCGCCGGGGATGAGCTGCGGGCGATCCTGGCGGCCCGAACACGGCCGATCGTCCTCGAGATCACCGAGCACGACTCGGTGGCGGACTATGCGGCGCTCCGGTCGGCCTTCGTGGCGCTCGGGTCGGGCCTCCGCCTCGCGGTCGACGACGCCGGGGCCGGCGTCGCGAACTTCAATCACCTCGTCGAGCTCCGGCCCCAGTTCGTCAAGGTCGACATGGGCCTCGTGCACGGGGTGAACGCCGATCTCGCCCGCCAGGCGCTCATCGTCGCCCTGCTCCACTTCGCGGCGGCGACCGACTGTCACGTCATCGCCGAGGGCATCGAGACCGAGGCCGAGCGGGCCGTCCTCGAGAAGCTCGAGATCCCGTTCGGCCAGGGCTACCTCTTCGGGCGGCCGGCCGTCGCCTCGAGCTGGGCGGCGCCGGCGGCGCGCGCCCTCGACGCCGCGCCGCGCGGCGCTGCGCGCGATCTCGGGAGGACGCCAGCGCCGGGCGTGAGCGCGGCCGCCTACCCCCGCAGCGGGATCCGCGCCTCGAAGCGGGCGCCGCCCTCGACGCGGTTGGCGGCGCCGATCCGGCCGCCGTGGCGCTCGACGATCCAGGCGGCGATGGCCAGGCCCAGGCCCGTGCCGCCCATGGGCGCGTCGTCCGCGCGCCAGAAGCGCTCGAAGACATGCGACAGGTCGTCCGGCCGGATGCCGGGCCCGGTGTCCTCGACGGCCAGGACGGCCGCCTCGCCCTCGGCCCGGACGCGCACGGTCACGGAGCCGCCCGGCGGCGTGTGGGCGACGGCGTTGTCGACGAGGATCGTCACGAGCTGCCGCAGGCGCAGCGGATCGCCGTCCACGACGGCGGGCAGCGGGTCGGCGACCAGGGCCACGCCGCGCTCGGCGGCCAGCGACGTCAGCGGTCCCGCGGCCTCGACGGCGACGTCGGCCAGGTCCACGGGCACCTGCTCCAGCTCCATCGTGCCGGCGTCGGTGCGGGCCAGGAGGAGGAGGTCGTCGACCAGGGCCGCCAGGTGGGTCGTCTCGGCGTCGATGTCGTCGAGGGCCGTCCCGACCTCGGCGACCGGCTGGCCCGCGTTGCGGCGCAGGTCGGTCACGCTCGTCCGGATCACCGTCAGCGGCGTGCGCAGCTCGTGGCTGGCGTTGGCGGCGAACTCGCGCTGGCGCCGCAGGGCGGCCTCGCGGCGGTCGATCGCGCCCCGGATCGGCACGAGCGCCCGGCCGGCGTAGACCCAGCCGGCGGCGATCGCGAGGGCCAGCGCGGCCAGGCCGCCGAGGACGAGGACGGAGAGGAGCGCGGCGAGGAGGCGCTGCTCGGAGATCCGCTCGCCGATCACCTGGACGACCCACTCGCCGTCGCTGCGCGACACGGCCAGCGAGTAGACGCGGATCGGCGTGTCGCCGATCGCCGTGTCGCGGATGTCCTCGCCGTGGAGCCGGGCCGCCTCGACGGACGGCTCGATCGGGAGCCCCGCCACGTCATCCAGCCGGCCGAGCACCGAGCCGTCGGGCTTGACCGCCAGGGTCAGGGTCCCGGACTGCTCGCCGCCGAAGGCGATCCCGAACGGCGGCCGATCGGACAGGGGGCCGGCGCGGCTGATGATCCGGGCGACGTCCGCGGCGCGCTGATCGAGGACGGCCGTGCCGCGGTTCGCCAGCTCGCTCGAGACGGCCCCGTAGACGAGGACGCCCAGGACCAGGAGGATGAGCAGGGTCAGGCCGCCGCTCCAGGCGATCAGCCGCAGGCGCGTTCGCCGGAGGAGCGCGGCGTCGACGGCCACGGGCTCAGCGGGCACGGATGCGGTACCCCACGCCGCGGACCGTCTCGATCCACGCGCCGCCGTCGGCGCCGAGCTTCGTGCGCAGCAGGTGGATGTACGCCTCGACCGTGTTCGGCGTCAGCGCCGCCCCGTACGGCCAGGCCTGGTCGAGGAGCTGGTCCCGCGAGAGGACCTGGCCGGGACGTCGCAGGAGGCACTCGAGGATCGCGTACTCGCGCTGGCTGAGGTCCACCGGGCGTCCCGTCCACGGTCACCCGCCGGTCGGTCTCGTCGAGGACGATCGGGCCCGACCGGAGGGTGATGCCGCGGCGCGGCGGCGGCCGCCGGCCCGAGGGCGCGGAGCCGGGCGAGGAGCTCCTCGTAGGCGAAGGGCTTGACGAGGTAGTCGTCGGCGCCCGCGTCGAGCCCCTCGACGCGCGCGGAGACGGCGTCGCGGGCGGTCAGCATCAGGATCGGGGACCGCCGAGCCCATCGCCCGGAGGCGGCGGGCGACGTCGAAGCCGGAGCCGTCGGGGAGGCCGACGTCGAGGATGATCGCGTCGAGCTCGGCCTCGCTCGGCCAGCTCGAGGCCGTCGGCCGCCGTCGTCGCGCTGTCGACGACGTGGCGGTCCTGGGTCAGGAGCCGGGTGAGGAGCCGGACGAGGCGTGGGTCGTCCTCGACGAGGAGCAGGTGCATGGCGCTACTCCCGGCCGCCGAACGGCAGCTTCACGCCTCGACCCGGGCCAGGAGCGTCATGGCGTCGCCGATCGGGATCGCGAAGCCGATCCCCTGGCCGTCGCCGGCCGAGGTGACGATGACGGCGACCACGGTCCCGGTCGCGTCGAGGAGCGGCCCGCCGCTGCTCCCGGCGTTGATGGCGGCGTCGGTCTGGACGAGGCCGTCGAGGGCGACGCGACGCCCGGTCGACGGATCGCGCAGGTCGATCGAGCGGTCGAGTCCCGAGACGATGCCCGCGGTGACCGTGTCGGTGAACTCGCCGAGCGGGCTCCCGACGGCGACGACGAGCTGGCCGACGGCCAGGGTTGCGCCGCTCCCGATGGTGGCGGGCGTCAGCCCGGTCGCCTCGGCGCGGAGCAGGACGAGCCCGTGAGCCGCGTCGCTGGCGACGACGCGGGCCGTCGTCTCGCGCTGGTCGGCGAGGAGGATGTCGTAGGTCGTGTCGGACGGGGCGACGACCGCCGTCGTCAGGATCAGCCCGTCGGCCGAGACGACGATCCCCGACCCGCCCGCGCTCGCGTCCCGCCCGCGGCCCGTCGCGGCGACCGTGACGACCGAGGGCTCGGCGGCGGCCGCGACCGCCGTGACCGCGTCGGAGGAGTCGAGCCGCGTCACCGTCGCCCCGACCGGAGTCGCGGAGGCCACGGCGGCGGCGGGCCGTGGCGGCCGGCGTGGTCGGGGGGGCCGTCGCGAGGAGGAGCGCGACCGTCCCGCCGCTCGCGAGCGCCGCCGAGAGCAGGGCGGAGGCCACGACCAGGCGGGCCGTGGCGCCGCGCGCCGCGGTCCGGGCCGTCGCCGGGGCGGGGTTCGGTTCGAGTGTCATCGGTGACTCCGGGGCGGGCGGCCAGCGGCGCCCTCAGGGCCACGTTGTACGCGGAATTCCTGAAACGTGCCTGAACCGGGCCGGAGCCGGCGCCGGGAAGCGGCCGCCGATCGCGAACGTTTCAGGACCCCTTCAGGTGGATCCGCGATACCTGTCCCGACGTCCGGGCGGCTCCTCCACGTGCCGGGCGCTGTACCGTCCCACCCGGAGGATCCAGGAGACACCACGTGCAGGAATTGACTCCCAACCCGGAGACTTCCGCGACGGCCGACCTCACCACGAACGTCGAGGCCGCGCCGGCCGCCACCCCAATCACCACGTCGGATGCCGCTCCCGCCCCGCGCCCGGGGCGGGCTCGCGCCATCGGCCTCGCGACGCTCGTGGGCGCCATCGGCATCGGCGCCATCGCGGTCGCCATCGTCGCCGGCGGTCCTCGCAACGATGCGTCGCCGGTGGCCGACGGGTCGGCTTCCCGGGGAGCGCCGATCGGAGCAGTCTCCGAGTGGTCGGCCCCCGCCAACACGGACAACATCCGCCTCGACCGGGGCGGGCGGGGTGGGCTGCGCGGCGCCATGGGCGGCGCCATCTCGATCACCGCGATCGACGGCACGAGGATCGCCCTCAAGACCGACAACGGCTGGACCCGGACGATCGACGCGGCCGGCGCCACCGTGACGAAGGACGGGGCGGCCGTGGCCGTCTCCACGCTCGTGGTCGGCGACCGGATCGTCTTCCGCGAGACCCGCAACGACGACGGCACGTTCTCCATCACCGCCATCGAGGTCATCCAGCCGGCCGTCGCCGGCACGGTTGCCTCGGTCTCGGGCTCCACGGTCACGGTCACGCAGCGCGACGGGAGCACCTCGAAGGTGGTCCTCACCGCCTCCACCACGTACCGGCTGGCGGGCCAGGCGTCGACGAAGGACGCGGTCGTGACCGGCGCCCAGATCGTCGCCCGCGGGACGCTGGCGACCGACGGCACCCTCACGGCGACGTCCGTGGAGGTCGCCCCGGCGACATCCGTCGGGACGGTGAAGGAGAAGAGCGCCACCTCGCTGACGCTCACGACGCGCGACGGATCCACCGTCGTCGTCAAGGTCACCTCCACGACGACCTACCAGGTCGCCGGGATCACCTCGCCGACGCTCGCCGACGTGAAGGTCGGCGACGTCGTCATGACGGCGGGCACCCGCAACGCCGACGGCTCGCTCACGGCGACCGTCGTGCGGTCCCACGCCGCCGGCCAGTTCGGCGGCCCCGGAGGCGGCTTCGGGGCCGGCCCCGAAGGCGGCTTCGGCCGCGGTGGCATGCGGGGCGACGGACGCGGCTGGGGGTTCCCCGGCGGCCCGGACGCCTCGCCGGCCCCCTCCATCGCTCCTGCGGGCAGCGGCACGAACGGCTGACCGCAGCTCGCGACGCCCGGGTGTGGCCGCGCCCCGCCCGGGCGTCTTCATGTCCGCCCGGTGGCAGCCGCCGCCCGGGGCAGGTCAGGCCGAGCCGGGCGCCACGTCCCGTCCGTAGACCTCGGTCGCGAAGCGCCGGACGGCCGCGTTGAAGGCGGCCGGCTGATCCTCGTTCACGAGGTGGCCGCAGCCGGGGATCACCTCCAGGCGCCCGTCGACGGCGGCGGCGAGGAATGCCTGCTCGCCGCGCCGGAAGAGGTGATCGTCCTCGCCGTTGATCAGGAGCGTCGGGCCCGGGTACGCCGCGAGGCGCGGGATGAACACCTCCCGGAGGGCCGCCAGCAGGGCCCGCGTGCCGCCCTTGAAGAGCCAGCCGTTCGTGGCCGGCGGCTCGTTGTCCGGCGCCCCGGATTCGTCCGGATCGGCCGGGTCGACGATCTCCCCGCGGGAGCCGTTGCCGCCGGGCCCGGAGGCGCCCGGCCGCGGCACCCAGGAGGTACGTGCCCACCGTCCCGGGCGCCCGCCGGGCGATGGCGCGGGGCTCGGCGGTGGCGTCGGCGAGGACCAGCCCGGCGACCTGGTCGGGGCGGCGCGAGGCGAGGTCCATGCCCACGTAGCCGCCCAGCGACTGGCCGACCACGATGGCCCGGCCGCCGCCGAAGCTGTCGATCACCGACCCGATCAGGGCCGACGCGTCGGCCAGTCGAAAGGGCACGTCGGCGAGGGCGCCGTGGCCAGGGAGATCCACGGCGACGACCCGGAACGCGTCGGCCAGGCCCGCCAGCTGGTGATGCCACATCGCGCGCGTCCGGCGCGTCCCGTGCAGGAGGATGAGGGCGGGAGCGTCCGCGGGCCCGGTCGCGGCGAAGGCGTATTCGATCTCGGTCAGGCGGCCGACAGCCAACGCCGCCGGGCGCCCCGGGGCGCTCGGGTCTGCCATGCCCTCCCTCGCGATTCCCGGCCGGGCGGCCGGATCGTGGCCCCCAGTCTAGCGAACCGACCCCTCGCCGCGCGCGTCGAGCGCGACGTCGGGCACGCGCTCGGCGGCCTCGCCGGCGTCGAAGAACGGGCGCGGCTTCCAGCCGAGGAGCGAGGCCAGCACGATCGCGGGCGCCTGGGCGATGGTGGTGTTGTGGCGGAAGACCTGGTCGTTGTAGAGCTCGCGCCGGTCGGCCAGCTGGCCCTCCAGCCGCTCGATCTCGGCCTGGAGGCGGAGGACGTTCTCCTGGGAGCGCACCTGCGGATACCGTTCCACGACCGCGAAGAGCGTGCGGAGCGCGGACGACGTGGCGGCGGATACCGGGCCCTGGTCGGCCACGGGTGCACCGGGTGCGTACCGCGAGCGCTGGCGCGTCACCTCGACGAGGACGTCCTGCTCGAACGCCATCAGGTCGCGGACCGCGTCGACGAGCGCCGGCAGCTGGTCGTGGCGCTGGCGCAGCGCCACCTCCACGTTGCCCCAGGCCTTGTCGATCCGCGTCCGCAGCGCGACCACGGCGTTGTAGGTGACGAGGGCCAGGAACGCCGCGACGATCAGCAGCAGGGCGACGGCGAAGAGCGCCGCCGCGGCAAGCGGGCTCATCGCGTCAACCCGGACAGGGTGAGCGCGAGCGTCGTGGCGCCGACGATGGCGACCGCCGCCCCGACGAGCCCCAGGAGCACCGTCGCCTCCTCCCGCTGGCGGGCCTCGCCCGGCGTTCCGGCGAGGATCGCCAGGGGGCGATCGGGAGCGGCCGCCACCACGAGCTCGCCGGCCGGGATCTCGAAGCGCGTCTCCGCGGCGGCCGACTCCGCCGGGCTCGCCAGGTCGGGGTGATCGGCTCCGGGGTCCAGCTCGGGCGCCCGTGCCGGTCGTCCGATCCCGAAGCCGGGGATCGCCGCGTTGCCCCAGGCTTCCTCGGCTGTCGAGCGCAGGATTCCCACCTCGCGGGCCGCCGCGAGGTTCATCGCCACCTCCGGGTCGTCGAGGGCGCCCAGGTCGCCGGCGGCTCCGCGCGGCCCCCGCGCCGGCGACTCGAGGTCGCCGAAGGGGAGCGCCGAGCCCAGGATCGTGACCGTCTCGCCGGGCACCAGCCGGCGCTCCTCGTAGTGGCGACGGCGCGGGCCTCCGGCGCCGACTCCGCCGAGCGTCGCCGCGAAGAGGCCGGGCTGGCCGTCGATCTCCGCGGCGGAGTCGGCGGGCGGGCGGACCGTGAGGAGGGCGGCGATCTGCGCTTCGCGATCCAGCTCGGCGCGGCGGTAGGCGGCCCCGGGGTTGATGTCCAGGCCCGGCGGATCAGCGCCCGCCCAGTCGGACGCGGCGTCGAAGCGGAGGGGCGCGTCCCACCGGGCGCCGTTCGGCAGGACCCGGATGCTGCCGGAAGCGTCGCGCAGGCGGAATCCGACGGCCCGCTCCTCGCCGAAGACGGTGCGCGTCTCGTCGCCGGACCCTTCCCGGATCCGGGCCCGGTAGTAGATGCAGGGGACGCTCTGGAGCGGCGAGACGAGGGTCATGACGTCCGCCTCGACGGCGCCGACGAGGCGAATCTCGCCGGCCGCGAGCGTGGCGATCCTGCTGGTTCCGATCCCGGCCACGTGGCCCGCGCGGCCGTACGCCCGGAGCCCGCGCGCGAGGAGCACCAGCCCGCCGACCAGGCCGAGCAGCGCGAGCGCGACGACGAGCCCCGCGGTGTCCTCCACGGGCTGCAGTCTAGCGGTCGCACCTGCACCGAAGCGGTTGCCCGGGCACGGCGAGCCGTGGCTCCTGCCGGTGGCGTGGCGAGCGTGCCGCGCGTCAGCGGCGCGGACGGAGCGCGGCGAGGATGACGACAGCTCCCAGGGCAACGAGCCCGGCCGCGCCGACGACGCCCCAGTCGACCGTGATCCGATCGCGGAGCAGGAAGTAGACCCCCAGCGCCACCAGGACCAGGCCGCCGATGGCGGCCGGGAGCGGGTCGCGGTCGCGGCGCTCGCGGCGCCCCGGAGCTGCGCCGGGCGAACCCTGGTACCACGTCGGCGAGGGAGCGGCCGGGGCGGGCCGTCCGCGATGGGGGCGTCGAGCGGGCCCGTGGCCGCGCCCGGCGGGGTGGGGGAGGGCCAGGCTCCAGCGAAGCCGCCCGGCTCCTCGGGCACGACGGCGGCCATGATCACGTACAGGACGAGCAGCGGGAAGACCCCGGTGACGATGGCCACGACCACCCAGAGGATCCGCACCAGGCTGGGGTCGAGGGCGAAGCGGATCGCCAGGCCGCCGCACACGCCGGCGATCACCCGGTCATCGACGCTCCGGTAGAGCCGCTCGTTCATCGGCAGCCATCCTCCGGGTTCAGGGTGTAGCGGACGGCGCTGCCGACGGTGCGCAGCTCGATGTGGGTGGCCGCGCTCGCGTAGCCGGGTGTCTCCCAGGCGGAGCCGTTGCGGGCCAGGCCTGCATCGTCGTAGTTGTCGCTGGCCGTGATGTTGTCGTCGACCAGGAGGCGGAGCCCGACACCGGCCGGGGCGCACAGGCGGACGGACGCCGCGTTGGCCTCGATCGTGCCCTGCAGGCTGGCCGTGGCCGGCAGGACGATCGCGACGTCACCCGCGTTGACCGTGACGTCGAGCTGGCCGACCGTCGCGCTCGCGAGGTCCAGCCGGGTGTCTCCCACGGCGTTGCCGTTGAAGGTCAGCCCGGAGGCCGTCGCCCCGGCCAGGTCCACGGAGGCGTCTCCGGCATTGAGCGCGATCGCGAGGTTCCCGAACCGGGTGGCGGTGCCCAGCCTCGCGAGCCAGCTCGCGCGCTGGACGCCGAAGGGGAAGACGATGTTGCCCGTGGGCGACCGGACCGCGAGCTCCTCGGCGGTGCGCTCCACCCTCGGCCGGGCGTTGTCCGTCCCGTAGACGTCGATGCGCCAGGCCGAGCCGGCCTCCGTCGCGACGTCGAGCGACGCGCAGTTGGCCTCCAGGATGACGCTTCCCGAGCCGCCGTCGAAGGAGCCGCTCTCCCGGAGGATCTGCGGCGCAGCGGTCGCGCCGCCGCCGCAGCCGAGCCCGCCGAGACTGAAGCCGCCGAACCCGACGGCGATGAGGGCGCCGAGCATCACGCCGAAGGTCGCGCTCACGACGATCCCGCCGAGCGCCCGGAACGGGGTCGCGCCCAGGATCAGGCCGACGCCGGCGCCGACGAGGAGGAGCGGCCAGAGCTCCCAGGCACGGGTGGCGAGATCACGCGGGATCCACCCCTGGGCGACGGCCAGCGGGACCGCGCCAAGGAGCACGAGGAAGACGCCCCAGTTGAGCAGGCGTCGATCGACGGACATCCGACCCTCCACGGTGCAACCGGCCGAGGATACGCCCGCTGTCCGCCGCGCCCCATGGGCCGCGTGGTAGCCTCGTCGAGGACGGATGGCCCGAAATCGCGCAGGAGGAACGCACCGTGCGGCTGACCGAATGGTGCGCCTCGGCAGTGACGCTGGGGGTCGGGTCAACATCCCCCAGGAGGGGCCCCGCTCACGTCGCGGGACGAAGGCCGGGTGAGCGGGGCCGACCCGCGCCTCGTCGCCGGGATCGAGGCGGTCCTCTTCGACCTCGACGGCGTGCTCGTGGACACCGAGCCGTGGTGGCACGAGGTCCGGGTCGCCTGGGCTGTCGCGCGCGGGGGTTCGTGGAGCGCGGCCGACAGCCACCTCTGCATGGGCCGCAACTCGCGCGAGTGGTCCGAGATCATGAAGGAACGCCTGGGCGTCGCCGACGCGCCAGCGGCCATCGAGCGGGCGATCGTGACCGCGCTCGTCGAGCGCTACGCGTCCGAGCCTGTCCCCCTCGTCGCGGGCGCGCCGGCCGCCGCCGCCGCCATTGCCGCGCGCGTGCCCGTCGCGATCGCCTCCTCGGCCCACCCGGCCGTCATCCGGGCGGCGGTCGCGGCCGCGGGCCTCGGATCCACGTTCGCCACGATCGTCTCATCCGACGATGTCGCCGCCGGCAAGCCGGCGCCCGACGTCTATCTCGAGGCCGCGCGGCGCCTGGGCGTGGCCCCGGCCCGCTGCCTCGTCATCGAGGATTCGCGCAACGGCGTCCTGGCCGGGCGTGCCGCCGGCATGCGCGTGGTCCTGGTCCCGAACGCGAGCGTGCCGCCGGGCCGCGGCGTCGCGGAGGTTGCCGACGCGGTCCTCGAGCGCCTGGCAGACCTGCCCGTGGCTCATCTCGGAGCAGTCGGGTGACCGCCGCGCGGAGGGCCGGCCGGTCGCCCGTGGCGCCGGCCGCCACCGCGAGCGTGGGACGGGCCCGCTACTGGCTCTCCACGATCTTCATGCGGATCGCAGTTGGCGCGTACCTGCGGCTGCGAGTCGAGGGACGGGAGCGCCTCCCCGAGGGGCCCGCCCTGATCTGCTTCAACCACCAGAGCTGGGCCGACCCGTTCGTGCTCATCGCGGCCCTGCCGGCCCGTCCCGACCTCCTCTTCTTCGGCCCCCGGGAGGCCGACATGCGGATCGGCAGGAAGAACCGCCTCATCGCGTGGTCGCAGCGCGGGATCCCCTTCCGGCCCGACAAGCGCGGGCTCGTCGACGTGGCGCGCCGGGTCGACGCCATCTTCGAGCGAGGCGACCGCCTCGCCGTCGCGCCGGAAGGGCGGATCCACGCGGGCGAGCGCGTGATCCTGCCGTTCGACAACGGGGCGGCCTACTTCGCGGCGCGCGCCGGCGTGCCGATCGTCCCGATCGCGATCCTGGGCGTGAGCTGGCTCCGCTTCGGCGGCACCGTGCGGGTGCGGGTCGGGGAGCCGATCCGCGGGGCTCCCGGTCGGGTCACCCGGGAGTCGGTGGCGGCCCTGACCGTCGCCACGCGGCGAGCCCTCCTCGATCTCGTCGCCGATGGCCGCGACCGCCGACCGCCGGGGCCCGTCGGCCGCTGGCTGACGGAGGCCTTCCAGGACTGGCCCGAGGGGTCGCGGCCGCCGATCCAGGACCACGAATAGGACGCCTGTTCTATCCACCTCCCCGGCCGCGGCCGAGGCCCGGGTTTCTGCGATACTCCGGGCGTCACGAGCGCCCAGCGCTCAGGATCAGGGAGGCACGCCATCGGCATGGGAGCGACCGGACTCGCCACGACGCCCGCCGAGTACCGCGGCCGGCTGCTGGAGCAGCCCGACGATCAGCTGGACGCCTGGGCGGCCGAGGCGATGCGCGACATCTCCATCCGGCGCGGCGTCCTCGCCGTCCTCCACGACCTCCGTTCCGCCGCCGGCCTCGACGACCGCGAGCTGGAGAAGGTCTTCGCCGCGGGCGGGGGACCGCCCGCCGTCGTCGGCCGCGACAGCGCGGGCCGGCTGATGGTCCCGGCCGTCACGCTCCATTGCCTGGTCAAGGGCCTGCGGGCCATCGTGCCGGGAGCGCGCGACAAGCTGGTCGACTATCTCGTCGAGAACTTCGAGGAGCTCGTCTACGCCTGACGGCCGTCCGGGCGGCTCGCGCGACCGGCCCGCGACGTCCGGGGCGCGCCTCGGCGGCATCTTCTGGCTCGTCCACCCCTTTCCCTCGCTCCTCGACGCGGCCGTCACCGCGGCCGTCGCCGCCATCGCGGGGGCCGGGCCTGCCCTCATCGCGCTCCTCGCGGCGGCGATGCTCCTCCTGCAGCTGGCGATCGGGGCGGCGAACGACTGGGCCGACGCCCCCGCGGACGAGGTCGCCCAGCCCGGCAAGCCGGTTCCCTCGGGCCGGGTCGGGCGCTCGACCGCGGCCCGGATCGCGCTCGGGGCGGCCGCGACCGGCCTCGCCCTGGCCGCCCTGGCAGGGCTCGCGCCGCTCGCCCTGGCCGCGGCCGGGCTCTCGGTCGGGTTGGCCTACGACCTGCGCCTGAAGGGCACCCGCTGGTCGTGGGTGCCATACGTGGTCGGGATCCCCCTGCTCCCGGTCTTCTCCTGGGTCGGCGCCAGCGGATCGCTGCCGGAGCCCTTCGCGGTGCTCGTGCCGATCGCGATGCTCGCCGGGGCCGCGCTGGCGGTGGCGAACGCCCTGGCCGACCTGGAGCGGGATCGCGCCGCCGGGACGGAGACGGTGGCGACGAGCCTGGGGCTCGTCCGGGCTCGCCGGATCGGTGCCGCCCTGCAGGGCCTGGTCGTGGCGGCCGCGATGGGATCGGCCGCCACGCTCGGCGGCGACGCGGCGTGGGTCGCCCTGGCGGCCGTCGGATCCACGATCGTGCTGGCGGGGGTCGCCATCGGGTGGAACCGCCGGCCCGCCGTGCGGCGCCGCGCGTGGGAGGCCCAGGCCGTCGGGGTGGGGATCGTCGCCGCGGGCTGGATCGGCGCCCTCGCGGCGGCGGGTCGCCTGGCGGGGTAGGGGAGCACGCCGCTCCTAACGGATGGCGGTCCCGGTCGTTCTCCCTTATGCCGGGCCCGGGCCCGGGGTCACAGACACTACGTGGGGTTCATCTATGCGAACGACCAAGAGCATCCTGGCCGCCCTCGCGGCCCTCGCCATCTCCGCGACTGCCGCCTTCGCAGCGCTGGGGCCCGCCGACGCCGCAGACCGCGGTCTCGATCGTGCCGCCGAGGCCGCCGGAAAGGCGGTTCCGGTTCGTCCCGCCGCGGCCCCCGCACCCGAGGTGGTGCCGCCCGTGCCGGCCGAGGATCCGGATGGCACGGCCGATCGGCCGGTCACGCACGGCACGACCGTGTCCGCAGCCGCCAGGGGCGTGACGCCCGCGGGGTTCGACAACCACGGTGCCTACGTCTCGTCCGTGGCGCGCGACAACCACGGGCAGGAGATCTCGGCCGAGGCTCGTCCCGACACGGCGGGCAAGCCTGAGACCGCGGGCAAGCCCGAGACCGCGGGCAAGCCGGCGGCGCCGGGCGCACGGGGGCACGCGGGCCGGCCCTAGGACTTCCTTGCTGGCTGGCCGCGACGGCCGCCAGAGCACAGATCGCGAGGCCGGCGCCCAGGGCGCCGGCCTCGTCGCGTCAGGCCGGAGCGAGCCGCTCCCGGCAGGCAGGCGGTCAGTCGCCGCGCCCGCGGACCACCGTGATCGCGTTCTCCAGGGTCAGCTTCGAGATCGTGAGGTACTTGGCCAGGTTCTGGCGGTCGGTCGGGTTCGCGGCCTCCGCGAATTCCGTGCTGCGGACCACGGCCAGGAGCTCGCCGAGGGCTTCCTGGAACTGCGCCTTCGCGGTGACGAGCGCGTCGTCGCCGGTCAGGACCTCGTGTGGCGGCGGGAGGCTATCCGCGTCCTCGGCCGGCCAGGCGGCGACCTGCTCGGCCTCGGCTTCCTGGGCGACCCCGCGGCGGGGACGACCCTCGATCCGCTCGCGCAGCTTGACGAGGGAGAGCTGGCCGCTCGCCACCTGGGCGGCGAGGCGCTTGCGCTTCCTGGGGTCCTGGACCTTCATCAGCTCGTAGGCGTGCGAGATGGTGTCTTTGCGCACGGACACCAGGGCCCGGATCTCCTCGGGAGCGTCCGCCAGGCGAAGCCGGTTCTCCAGGTAGCCCTTGTCCTTGCCGAGCTTCTGGGCCAGCTTGCGGATGCTGTAGCCGTGCTCGGTCACCATCTTCTCGTACATCGTCGCTTCTTCCAGCGGCGAGAGATCCTCCCGCTGGAGGTTCTCGATGACGGCGATCTCCATCGCGGCGTCGTCGTCGAGCTCCTCGACGAGGGCGGGGATGGTCAGGAGACCGGCCCGCCGCGCGGCGCGCCAGCGACGCTCGCCGGCGACGAGCTGGTACAGGTCGCGGCCGGCCGGACGAACGAGGATCGGCTGGAGGACGCCGTGCTCGCGAATGGAGGCAGCGAGCTCCTCGAGCGCAGACTCCTCGAACAGGAGGCGCGGGTTCTCGGGGTTCGGCTCGATCCGGTCGATGGGGACGTGTCGCACCCCGAGGCTCTTCGACCCCTCGGGGGCGAGGAGGCTCACGATGGACGGCGAAAGCTCGCGCTCCTCCGAGAGGCGGCGCGCGGCGACGGCGCGGAAGTCAGGCCTGGCCAAGTTCGACGACCTCCTTCGCGAGCTGACGGAAGGTCTCGGCGGCCGACGAGTTGCCGGCGTACGAGGTGATCGGCCGGCCGGTGAGCGGCGCCTCGCCGAGCTTCACGGTCGTGCGGACGATGGTGTTGAAGACGTGGTGATCGCCAAGCTCGCGGAGCTGGTCGAGCATCTCGCGGGCCAGGACGGTGCGTCCGTCGTAGAACGTCGGGAGCAGCCCCAGCACCCGCAGGTCGCGATTGAGCTTGGAGCGGATCGTGTTGATGACCTTGACGAGGGCGGTGAGGCCCTTCAGGGCGTAGTACTGCGTCTGGACGGGAATGATCACGCCGTCCGCCGCGACGAGGCTGTTGATGGTCAGGAGCCCGAGCGTGGGCGGGCAGTCGATGATGATCCAGTCGTAGTCGTCGCGGACGGGGCTGTCGACGATGGCTTCGCGAAGCGCGTACTCGCGGCCGATCGCGGAGAAGAGCTCGACCTCCGTGGAGGCGAGCTCCAGGGTCGACGGCGCGACGTCGATCCGCTCGGTCGCCGACTGCAGGATGATCGACTGCAGGGGCAGGTGTGCGTCATCGAGCACGTGGGAGATCGACTGCTCGACCTGGCCGAGATTGATCCCGAGCCCGACGGTGAGGTTGGCCTGCGGGTCCATGTCCATCGCGAGCACCCGCTGCCCCCGCTCGGCGAGCGCGCCGGCAAGGTTGATGGCGGTCGTGGTCTTGCCCACGCCGCCCTTCTGGTTCGCGATCGCGATGATCGTTGCCACCCGGGGATCACCTCGCTGGTCGTCGGTGGGGAACTGGGATGCGCCGCCGCGCGGGTGCTGATCCTACCGCACGATGGCGGCGCGCGGACGTCGCTTATCCACACGCAATGGCGTTTGTTCACGTTTTTGTGGATAACCGGCCGCCGACCTCGGATGCTGGGAAGCCACCCGGCGGTCCGGGCGACGAGCGGGGAGTTGCCCGCCCGAGACGAACGGTCGTCGCCCTGGGACGCCGGTGCCTATGATGGGCGGCGCGCCAATCGCCCTGTCCGTGCGCAAAGACAGCGCCGGGCCAGGTCACCCGTCCCGGCGCGCGGTGTCGCGAGGAGGTCCACGTGCCGACCAGTGGAGAGCGTCTCGAGCGCCTCGAGCGGATGCGCCAGGAGGCGCTGCTCGGTGGGGGAGCGGTCCGGATCGAGCGGCAGCACACCTGGGGCAAGCTGACGGCCCGAGAGCGCCTCGATCTCCTGCTGGATCCCGGCTCGTTCGTGGAGCTGGATGCCTTCGTCACCCACCGCTCCGTCGACTTCGGCCTGGAGACGCAGCACATCCTCGGCGACGGCGTGGTCACCGGTCACGGCACCATCGACGGCCGGCTCGTCTTCGTCTTCAGCCAGGACTTCACCGTCTTCGGCGGCTCGCTATCCGAGGCGTACGCCGAGAAGATCGTGAAGATCATGGACCTGGCGATGAAGGTCGGGGCGCCGGTCGTCGGCCTGAACGACTCGGGCGGGGCGCGGATCCAGGAGGGCGTGGCGTCGCTGGCCGGCTACGCCTGGATCTTCACGAAGAACGTCCTCGCCTCCGGCGTGGTCCCCCAGATCTCGGTGATCATGGGACCCTGCGCTGGCGGGGCGGTCTACTCGCCGGCCATCACGGACTTCACGATCATGGTCGAGGGGACGAGCTACATGTTCGTCACGGGGCCGAACGTCGTGAAGACGGTGACCCACGAGGAAGTGGACTCGGAGTTCCTCGGCGGCGCGCTGACCCACACGACGATCTCGGGCGTGGCGCACCTGGCTGCGCCCGACGAGGCCACCGCCCTCGACCACGTCCGCCGGCTCCTCTCGTTCCTGCCCCAGAACAACCTCGGCGACCCGCCCTCCCTGCCGACGAAGGATCCCGTCGACCGGCGCGACCCGGCGCTCGACGGCATCGTGCCCGACGATTCCTCGAAGCCGTACGACATGCACGACGTCATCGGGCGCGTCGTCGACGACGGCGACTTCTTCGAGATCCAGCCCGGGTGGGCCGCCAACATCCTCGTCGGCTTCGCCCACCTTGGAGGGCGGAGCGTCGGCATCGTGGCCCAGCAGCCGGCGGTCCTGGCCGGCGCGCTCGACATCCGATCGTCCGTGAAGGCGGCTCGCTTCGTGCGGACCTGCGACGCCTACAACGTCCCCCTCGTCACCCTGATCGACGTGCCCGGATTCCTGCCGGGCGTCAACCAGGAACACGGCGGGATCATCAAGGAGGGCGCCAAGCTGCTCTACGCCTACTGCGAGGCCACGGTGCCGAAGGTCTCGGTCATCACCCGCAAGGCGTACGGCGGCGCCTACGACGTGATGAGCTCCAAGCACGTCCGGGGCGACATCAACTTCGCCTGGCCCACGGCGGAGATCGCGGTGATGGGCGCCGAGGGCGCCGTCAACATCATCTTCAA
This sequence comes from uncultured Chloroflexia bacterium, assembly GCA_963827965.1. GTDB lineage: Bacteria > Chloroflexota > Limnocylindria > Limnocylindrales > CSP1-4 > CTSoil-043. Next base: position 78,375 of record CAWHCW010000006.1, read on the forward strand.
GGACCAGATCGCGACAGGCGGAGGACCCGGTCGCCGAGCGGAAGCGGCTTGTCGCGGAGTACGAGGCGGAGTTCAACCACCCGTACGTCGCGGCTTCTCGCGGCTGGATCGACGACGTGATCCTGCCCTCGGAGACGCGGCCCCGGCTCATCGCCGCGCTCGCGATGCTCGCCGACAAGCGCGAGACGAACCCGCGCAAGAAGCACGGGAACATCCCGCTGTGAGCGGAGGGAGGCGAGGAGGGGGCGTCGGCCCGCGTCTTTGCGCAAGGACGGCCGGGCCCGGCGGGCGCCCGCCGCGGAGGATCGCGGTGACCCCGCCGTTCCGCCGCGTCCTCGTCGCCAACCGTGGCGAGATCGCCCTGCGGATCATCCGCGCCTGCCACGAGCTGGGGATGGAGGCCGTGGCGGTCTACTCCGACGCCGATGCGTCGGCGGCCCACGTGCGCGCCGCGGACGAGGCCGTCCGGCTCGGCCCGGCACCGGCCGCCGAGAGCTACCTGCGCCTCGACGCCGTCGTCGCCGCCGCGGTGGCGACGGGGGCGGAGGCCGTCCACCCCGGCTACGGCTTCCTGTCGGAGCGGGAGGCGTTCGCCCGGGCCGTCGAGGATGCCGGGCTCGCCTTCGTCGGGCCGCCTCCCGCGGTGATCGCCGCCCTGGGCGACAAGCTGGCGGCGCGGCGGATCGCCCGCGAGGCGGACGTGCCGCATGTGCCCGGGACCCTCGAGCCCGCCGCCGTGGACCGCCCGGAGCAGGTGGCTGCGATCGTCGCGGCGGCCCGCGAGCTCGGGTTCCCGCTGCTCGTCAAGGCCGCCGCCGGTGGCGGCGGGCGCGGCATGCGGCGGGTCCTCTCCGCGGACGAGCTGGTCGGCGCCCTGCTGGCCGGCTCCCGCGAGGCGGCCAGCGCCTTCGGCGACGGCGCGGTCTACCTGGAGCGCGAGATCCTGCCGGCGCGCCACGTCGAGGTGCAGCTGCTGGGCGATGCGACCGGGAACGTCGTGGCGATCGGGGAGCGGGACTGCTCCACGCAGCGGCGCCACCAGAAGCTCATCGAGGAGGCGCCGGCCCCGGGCCTCGACGAGATCGAGCGGCGCCGCCTCCACGCCATGGCCGTCCGGATGGGCGCCGCCGCCGGGCTGCGCAACGCGGCCACCTGCGAGTTCCTCTACGACCGCGACGGCGCGTTCTGGTTCCTCGAGGTGAACACGCGGCTCCAGGTGGAGCACCCCGTGACCGAGCTGGTCGCCGGCCTCGACATCGTGGCGGAGCAGTTCCATCTCGCCGCCGGAAGGCCCCTCTCGGCCCGGGTCCTGGCCGCCGCCGAGCGGGCGGCGCGCCCGACGAGCCACGCCATCGAGCTCCGGATCTCGGCCGAGGACCCGGCCCGCCTCTTCGCGCCGGCGCCCGGCCAGATCACGCGCTGGCAGATGCCGTCCGGCCCCGGGGTCCGGGTGGACACGGCCGTCGAGGCCGGGGATCGGATCCCGGCGGACTACGACCCGCTCATCGCCAAGCTGATCGTCCACGCGGAGGACCGGCCGGCTGCCATCGCCCGCCTCCGCCGCGCCGTCGCGGAGACGGAGATCGGCGGCATCCAGACGACGCTGCCGTTCCACCGGGCGATGCTGGAGGAGCCGGGCTTCGTCGACGCGACCGAGCTGTCGACGACCTGGGTCGACGCCCACTGGGACGGCCCGCGAGCGCGGGCGGCCGCCGTGCGGGTCGCCGCCCTGTCCGCCGGGCTCGCCGTCCTGGCCGGCGATCCAGCGCCCGGCGGCGGCAGCGGCCGGTCCGCCGCCGGCACCCCGGGCGCCGGGAGCGGCGATGGGCCGGCTCGGGCGTGGCGGACGGCCGGACGCACGCTCACGGTGGACCGGTGGCCGGCATGAGCGGGTCGCGGCATCGCCCGCCCACGATGATCGCCGGCCCGACCGGCGCCGGGGCGCCGGCGGCCACGACGCCGCCGGCGAACCCGCTGGCGGTGCGGATCGGCGTCTCCCCGGCGACCCGCCTCGAGGGCGATCCGGCGTTCACCCTCGCCCCGCCGCCCCAACCGATCCTGCGGCCGGTCCTCGACGGCGAGGCGGCGAGCGAGCCCCCGCCGGAGGGCCCGCTCGTTGACGGGGCGCCGGGGCTGGTGCGCCTCCTGCGGTACGACGACGTCCGGGCCCGGTTCGAGGAGCACGGTCCCGGGGGCGTGGTGAGAACAGACGTTCTCTTTGGGCCTGCGCACCTGGACCGCCGGCGCGGCACCGAGGTTCGCGAGGTGGTCGTCGACGGCTGGCGCGTCGAGGTCGAGGTGGAGTCCGAGCGCCGGGCCGTCCTCCGCGAGCGCGCCCGACGCGGGGCCGGCGTGGCCTCGAAGGGCGGTCCCGTGGAGGTCCGGGCGATCATTCCCGGTCGCGTCGTGGCCGTCTCCGTGGGCCCCGGGGACGACGTCGAGGCCGGGCAGCAGATCCTCGTGGTCGAGGCCATGAAGATGCAGAACGAGCTTCGCGCGCCGCGCGAGGGGAGCGTGGAGCGCGTGGGGGTGGCCGTCGGCGATACGATCGACGTCGGCGACCTCCTCGTCGTCATCCACTGACCAGCCGGGAGGCCCGCATGGCCGACGATCCGCAGCCCGCACCCTCGCCCGATCCGGGCCGCGACCTCTGGCGCGCCGGCGCCCGGGCCAGGGCGATCGCGGCGACCCCGGAGCGGCGCGCCGCGTTCCGGACCTCGTCCGACATCGAGATCGGCGACCTGTACGCGCCGGCGGACCTGGCCGGCCTCGACGAGGAGCGCGACCTCGGCCGCCCGGGGGAGTTCCCGTTCACCCGCGGCGTCCAGCCGACGATGTACCGCGGCCGCTTCTGGACGATGCGCCAGTACGCCGGCTTCGCGACCGCCGCCGAGACCAACGAGCGCTTCCGCTACCTCCTCGAGCAGGGCCAGACCGGCCTCTCGGTCGCCTTCGACCTGCCGACCCAGATGGGCTACGACACCGACGCGCCCGAGGCGGAGGGCGAGGTCGGCCGGGTCGGCGTCCCGGTCTGCTCGCTCGCCGACATGGAGATGCTCTTCGACGGGATCCCGCTCGGCGAGGTCAGCACCTCGATGACCATCAACGCGACGGCGGCGATCCTGCTGGCCCTCTACGTGGCCGCGGCCGAGAAGCAGGGCGTGCCCCGGGCGAGGGTCTCCGGGACGACCCAGAACGACATCCTCAAGGAGTACATCGCCCGCGGCACCTACATCTACCCGCCGCGGCCGTCGATGCGCCTGGTGACCGACATCTTCGAGTTCTGCTCGAAGCGAGCTGCCGCGCTGGAACACGATCAGCATCAGCGGCTACCACATGCGCGAGGCCGGGGCGACCGCGGCCCAGGAGCTGGCCTTCACGATGGCCGACGCCATCGCCTACGTGGAGGCGGCCGTCGCCCGCGGGCTGGACGTCGACGCCTTCGCCGGGCGGCTCTCGTTCTTCTTCGCCGCCTGGAGCGAGCTCTTCGAGGAGGTCGCCAAGTTCCGGGCGGCCCGGCGCCTCTGGGCGCGGATCATGAAGGAGCGCTTCGGGGCCGCCGATCCGCGCTCCATGATGTGCCGCTTCCACGTCCAGACGGCGGGCAGCTCGCTCACCGCCCAGTCGATCGACAACAACGTCGTCCGGACGACCGTCCAGGCGCTGGCGGCCGTCCTCGGCGGCGCCCAGAGCCTCCACACGAACTCCCGCGACGAGGCGCTCGCCCTGCCGACCGCGGAGGCGGCCCGCCTCGCCCTCCGGACGCAGCAGATCCTGGCCCACGAGTCCGGGGTGACCGAGACGCCCGACCCGCTCGCCGGCAGCTACTACGTCGAGACGCTGACGAACGAGCTGGAGGCCGCGCGCCCGCGGCCTACCTCGACGAGATCGACGCGCTGGGCGGGACGCTGGCCGCGATCGAGGGCGGCTTCCAGCAGCGCCAGATCCAGGAGTCGGCCTACCGGGTCCAGCGGGCGATCGAGAGCGGGCGACCAGGTCGTCGTCGGGGTCAACGCCTTCCGCGACGAGGAGCGCCGCACGCCGCCGACGCTGCGCATCGACCCCGAGGGCGAGCGCCGCCAGGTCGAGGCGCGTCGGCCGGGTGCGCGCCGAGCGCGACCCGGCCGCCTGGGCCGCGGCCCTGCGCCGGGTGGACGAGGCCGCCCGGGGCCCGCAGAACCTCATGCCGGCGCTCATCGAGGCGGTCAAGGCCTACGCGACGGTCGGCGAGATCTCGAACGTCCTCCGCGCCGCGTGGGGCGAGCACCGGGAGCTGGTGACCGTGTGACGGTCCCCGTTGGAGGTGACGAGATGACGCCCGCCGCCGTGCCGGCCCACATCCGCGGCGTCGGCCGCGTCCACCACGTCGCCGTCGTCGTGCGGGCGATGGACGCCGCGCTCGACTTCTACCGCGACACCCTGGGCCTGGCGCCGGGCCCGGTCGTCCCCATCCCCGCGGACCGGGTGAGGATCGCCTTCCTGCCGGTCGGGGAGGTGAAGATCGAGCTCGTCGAGCCCACGGACGACACGACCGGGGTGGCCCGCTTCCTCGCCAGCCGCGGCGAGGGCTTCCACCACGTCTGCTTCGAGGTCCCCGACATCTCGGCCACGCTGACCCGGCTCGCCATCGACGGGGTGGAGCTGATCGACACGCGCGCCGCGGCCGGGCGCCGAGGGCCCGGTCGCCTTCCTCCACCCGAAGAGCTGCCACGGCGTGCTGGTCGAGCTCATCGAGGCGCCCGGCGGGCCGGCCTGGGCCTCGCACTACCCGCACGGGTTCCGCGCCCCCGGGGAGTAGGGTCGGGGAGCCGGCATCGCACCGGCCGGGGCGACCAGGCCGGCCTACTCCCGGTAGCCGGCCTCCCGCAGCAGGCGCCGGGATCTCCGTCGGCGACGAGGCGACGCGGATGCCGGCCGCCTCGAGCGCCGCGATCTTCTCGGCCGCCGTGCCCCGGCCGCCCGAGATGATCGCGCCGGCGTGGCCCATCCGCTTCCCTTCGGGGGCCGTCCGGCCGGCGATGAAGGCCGCCATCGGGACGCCCCGCAGGTGCTCGGCCGCCCAGGCCGCCGCCTCCTCCTCGGCGGAGCCGCCGATCTCGCCGATCAGCACGATCGCCTCGGTCTCGGGGTCGGCGGCGAAGAGCTGGAGGACGTCGAGGAACGTGCGTCCCGATGATCGGGTCGCCGCCGATGCCGACGCAGGTCGACTGCCCGATCCCGGCGTCCGTCATCGCCTGCACGACCTCGTAGGTCAGCGTCCCGGAGCGCGACACGACGCCGACGCGGCCCTCGCGGTGGATCGAGCCCGGGATGATGCCCACCTTGGCCCGCCCGGGCGACGTCGCGCCGGGGCAGTTCGGGCCCGATGAGGCGCGCGCCGGCCGCCCGGACGACCTCGACGACGGGGAGCATGTCGAGCGCCGGGATCCCCTCGGTGATGCAGAAGATCGTGGAGATCCCGGCGTCGACCGCCTCGAGGATCGAGTCCGGGGCGCCCGACGGCGGGCACGAAGATGCAGGACGTGTTGGCGCCCGTCTCGCGGACGGCCTCGGCGATCGTGTTGAAGACGGGGACCCGGTTGTCGAGGGCGTGGAGGCCGCCCTTGCCCGGCGTCATCCCGGCCACGATGTTCGTCCCGTACTCGAGCATCTGGCGGGAGTGGAACTCGCCCTCGCGCCCGGTGATCCCGTGGACGACGAGCCGCGTCTCGCGGCCGATCAGGATGCTCATGCCGGCACCTCCCGCGGCCCGCGCGGCCGCGGCACTGCCATCGCGCGGCCGCGTCGTCGAGGCGTCGCCGCCGTCTCGAAGTGCGGCCTCCTGGAGGAGGCGCCGCGGCCTCCTCGGCGTTCGTGCCCGACGATCCGGACGACCATCGGGACCTCGCGCTCCTGGCGGCTGCGGGCGTCGATCAGGCCGCGGGCCACCTCGTCGCCGCGGGTGATGCCGCCGAAGATGTTGACGAGGATCGCCTCGACCTTCGGGTCGGCGAGGATGAGGCGCATCGCCGCCGCCGACCCGGTCGGCCTTGGCGCCGCCGCCGATGTCGAGGAAGTTGGCCGGCTCGCCGCCGGCGCGCTTGACGAGGTCCATCGTGGTCATCGCCAGGCCGGCGCCGTTGACCATGCAGCCGATCGTGCCGTCGAGGTGGATGAAGCTGATGTCGTAGTGGCGGGCCTCGGCGTCGGCCGGGTCCTCCTCGTCGAGGTCGCGGAGCTTCTCGAGCTCCGGGTGGCGGGGGAGGGCGGAGTCGTCGAGGGTGATCTTGGCGTCGAGGCAGGCCAGGCGCTCGACGTGCCCGTCCGGGCCGCTCTCGCGGACGATCGCCAGGGGGTTGATCTCGACGAGGTCGGCGTCGTTGGCCATCATGGTCGCCACGAGGCCCTTGGCGATCTTGACGAAGTCGCGCAGGTGCGGCGCCGCCGAGGCCGAGCGCGAAGGCCAGCTCGCGGGCCTGGTAGTCGAGGAGCCCGAGGAGCGGGTGGGCGGCGACGCGGCGGATCGCCTCCGGGGTCGGCCCTGGCGACCTCCTCGATCTCGACGCCGCCCTCGGCGGAGCGCCATGAGCACGATCCGGCGGCTGGCCCGGTCGAGGATCGCGCCGAGGTAGAACTCCTTGACGATCACGGCGGCGGGCCCGACGAGGACCTTGCGGACGGTGATCCCCTTGATGTCCATGCCGAGGATCCGCGCGGCGACGTCCTCGGCCTCCTCGGGGCGAGCCGGCCAGCTTCACGCCGCCGGCCTTGCCGCGGCCGCCGACGAGGACCTGGGCCTTGATCACGACGCGTGCCGGCCCCGTCGGCGAGGAATCGCTCGGCCGCGGCTCGTGCCTCGGCCGGGGTGCGGGCGACGGCCCACGGTGGGACGGGGAGCCCGGCTGCGACGAGGAGCAGGACTTGGCGTCGGCTTCCTGGATCTTCACGGGCGGCTCCTGGGTGGGTCGATGCCGGCGGGCGGGTGGGCCGGGCGGGGCGGCGAGCGACCGCGGGGCTGGATCGACGCGGGGCTTGCTGGGGCCTGGGTCGATGGTACCGCGCCGCCGGGGCCCCGGCGCGGACGCGCCGGTGACACCGCCTCGCCGTCCTGTCGCCGCGGCGTTGATGCACCCCGGTCGTCTCGCCCACCGATCGCCGGCCGGGCGCCGATGGCGGGTACTTCGGCCCCTTGCCGGACGCCGGAGGACCCGGTCGCGGGCGGGTCCGGCGCGTACAATGCGGGCACCGCCGGTTCGAGCCCGAGCGGCGACATGGGAACGGCAGCCGCCCCCAGGCTGGCTCGCCGTGGAGCGACAGACCGCCGGCAGCCGCAGTGCGCGCCGGCCAGGAGGCGAGTCTCCCGGTGCGTTACCTGCAGTACCGCGGTGGCGAAGGGATGCTGGCGTGGGCCTTCCACCGCATCTCGGGCGTCGCGATCTGGGCCTTCATCCTGCTCCACGTGCTGGACATCTGGCTGGTCGGCGCAAACCCGGGCCTCTACAACGAGGTCCTGACGCTCTACGCCAGCCCGCATCGGGCGGGTGGGAGAGACGCTCGTGGGCGCCGGGCTCCTGTACCACGCCCTCAACGGCCTGCGGATCATCGTCATGGACTTCTGGCCGGCGACCACCGTCTGGCACAAGCAGCTCTGGTACGCCTGCTGGGTGGTCTTCTTCGCCGTCGGCATCCCCGGCGCCTACATCATCCTCAGCCCGATCTGGAACGGGGGCCGGCACTGATGGCGGCGATGCGCGATCACCCGCTCCGGGGCGGGCGAAGCCCGCCGGGCAGCGGCTGGGAGCTGGCGATCTGGTACCTGATCCGGCTGTGCGGCCTGGCGCTCTTCGTCCTCGCCCTGGCCCACTTCAGCATCACCCACTTCGTGTTCGACGTGACCGTCCAGGAGGCCGACTGGGTCCTCGACGAACGGTGGAGCGAGCCTCCTCTGGCGGACCGTCGACTGGCTCATGCTCTCGCTGGTCATCTTCCACAGCTTCATGGGCGTCCGGACGGTCGTCGGCGACTACATCCGCGGCGGCCTCCGCACGCGCGCTCACGATGGGCCTGTACGTCGCTGGCCCTCGTCCTGTTCGCCATGGGGACGATGGTCGTGGCCACCCTCCCGTTCCCGGTCAAGTAGGTCACCGGCATGCAGATCGATCACGAAGCCCTCGTCGTCGGCGCCGGCGGCGCCGGCCTGTGGGCCGCCCTCGAGCTCGCCCGGGCCGGCGTCTCCACGGCCGTCCTCACCAAGCTCTACCCGACCCGCTCCCACACCGGCGCCGCCCAGGGCGGCGTCTGCGCCGCCCTGGGGAACCTCGAGGAGGACCACTGGGAGTGGCACATGTTCGACACGGTGAAGGGCGGCGACTACCTCGTCGACCAGGACGCCGCGGAGGTCCTGGCCCGGGAGGCGGTCGAGACCGTCATCGAGCTCGAGCACATGGGCCTGCCGTTCAACCGGACGCCCGACGGGAAGATCGACCAGCGGCGGTTCGGCGGGCACACCCGCAACTTCGGCGAGGGCCCGGTCAAGCGGGCCTGCTTCGCGGCCGACCGGACCGGCCACATGATCCTCCAGACGCTCTACCAGAACTGCATCAAGGCGGGCGTGAAGTTCTACGACGAGTACCACGTCGTCGACCTGCTCTTCGAGGGCGGCGACGGCGGCGACGGAGGGCGCGCGGCCGGCGTGGTCGCCTACCGGATCGCCGACGGCGAGATCCACACGTTCCGGGCCAAGGCCGTCCTCCTCGCCACCGGCGGCAACGGCCGGATGTTCCGGATCACCTCCAACGCCCATTCCCTGACCGGCGACGGGATGGCCCTGGCGTACCGCCACGGGATCCCCCTCGCAGGACATGGAGTTCTACCAGTTCCACCCGACCGGCATCTACGGGCTCGGGCATCCTCCTCTCCGAGGCGGCCCGCGGCGAGGGCGGCTACCTCCTGAACAAGGACGGCGAGCGGTTCATGAGCCGCTACGCCCCGAAGGCGATGGAGCTGGCCCCGCGCGACATGGTGAGCCGGGCGATCTACCTCGAGGTCAAGGCCGGCCTGGGCGCCGGTCCCAAGGGCGACTACGTGCTCCTCGACGTGCGCCACCTCGGGCGCAAGGTCATCGAGGAGAAGCTCCCCGACATCACCGACTTCGCCCGCGTCTACCTGGGCGTCGAGCCGCTGACCGAGCCGGTCCCCATCCAGCCCACGGCCCACTACGCCATGGGCGGCGTCCCGACGGACCTCCAGACGCCGGGTGATCCGCGACGAGCGCAACACCGCGGTCGACGGCCTCTTCGCCGCCGGCGAGGTCGCCTGCGTCTCCGTCCACGGCGCGAACCGCCTCGGCACGAACTCGCTCGTCGACCTCCTCGTCTTCGGACGGCGGGCCGGGCTCGCGATGGCGGCCTACTGCGCCGCCGCCGAGATGCCGGACGTGGCCGCCGGCGCCGAGGCGGCAGTCCGGGCGGAGATCGAGGCGCTCCGCGGCCGGCGGGAGGGCGAGAGCCCCGTCGCCCTCAAGGCGGAGCTGGCCGCCCTCATGATGGACAACGTCGGCGTCTTCCGGACCGAGCCGCTGATGCAGGCCGCGGTGGCCGGTGTCGCGCAGATCAAGGAGCGCTACGGGCAGGTCCGCGTCCGGGACGCCGGGAAGGTCTACAACACCGACATCCTCGAGGCGCGGGAGCTCGGCTACCTCATCGACAACGCCGAGGCGATGGCGACCTCGGCGCTCGCCCGCACCGAGAGTCGCGGCGCCCACTCGCGCGACGACTACCCCGAGCGCGACGACGCGGGCTGGCTGAAGCACACGCTCGCCTATCGGGACGAGGCGGGTCCGAGGCTCCGGTACAAGCCGGTGACGATGACCCGCTTCGAGCCGAAGCCGCGAACGTACTGAGCCCGGGAGCGCAGCGCATGCAGGTCGACCTCCGGATCCTCCGCTTCGATCCCGAGCGGGATTCCGCCCCCCACTGGGAGCGCTACACGGTCGAGTCGCAGCCGATGGACCGGGTGCTGAGCCTCCTCCACCTGGTCAAGGCCGAGATGGACGAGACGCTCACCTTCCGTCGCTCCTGCGGCCACGGCATCTGCGGCTCGGACGCCATGCTGATCAACGGCCGCAACCGGCTCGCCTGCAAGATCCGCGTCGACCAGCTGGGAAAGAAGATCACCGTCGCGCCGCTGACCGGCCTCCCGGTGGTGAAGGACCTCGTCGTCGACATGGAGGGCTTCTTCGGGAAGTACCGGAGCGCGCTGCCGTTCCTCGTCAACGAGTCGCCGGCGCCGGAGCGCGAGCGCCTCCAGAGTGCCGCCGACCGGGCCCGCTACGACGACACGACCAAGTGCATCCTGTGCGCGGCCTGCACGACGTCGTGCCCGTCGTTCTGGGCCCAGCCGGCGTACGTGGGTCCCGCCGCGATCGTCAACGCCCATCGCTTCATCTTCGACAGCCGCGACGAGGCGGCCGACGAGCGCCTCGAGATCCTGGCCGACAAGGACGGGGTCTGGCGCTGCCGGACGATCTTCAACTGCGTGGACGCCTGCCCCCGCGACATCAACATCACGCGGGCGATCCTCGAGGTCTCGCGGGCCATCGTGGAGCGCTCGGTCTGAGCGGCGTGGGACCGCGCCGGCTCATCGTCCGCACGGACGGGGCCGCGCGCGGGAACCCCGGCCCGGCAGCGGCCGGGGCGGTCCTCATCGACGCCGACGCGCCGGGCGCCGAGCGTCCCGACGCCCCACCCATCGCGACCGTCTCCGAGGCGCTCGGCCGCCAGACGAACAACGTGGCGGAGTACACCGGGCTCCTGCGTGCCCTCGCCCTCGCCGAGGAGCTGGGCGCCGAGGAGGTGGCCCTCCTCCTCGACTCCATGCTCATCGTGGAGCAGCTTCGCGGCCGCTGGCGCGTCAAGGACGCCAAGCTGGCCCCGCTTCACGCGGAGGCGCTGCAGCGCCTGGGGCGCATGCGGCGGTGGAGCGCCCGCCACGTGCCGCGCAGCGAGAACCGCGCCGCCGACGCGCTGGCCAACGAGGCCCTCGACCGGGTTGCCGCGGGCGGGCCGGCGGTCGTCGTGCGGCGCCCGGGGGAGGGGATCCGGTCCGAGGCGGCGGTCCGCCTTGCCGACGCGCCAGCCGACGCCGGCGACCCGGCGCCCGGCGCCGCCGTCCCGCGGACGAGGCGGGCGGGGGCCCGTGACCAGCTTCCGCTGGGGCTGGAGCCGGGCTTCGATCCGGGCGATCCGGGCCCGGAGGCCGGTGAGCTGCGGGTCCGCATCCTGGGCTCCGGGACCAGCGTCGGCCTGCCGCGGATCGCCTGCGATTGCGCAACCTGCACCTCGACGGACCCCCGGGACGAGCGCCTGCGCGCGTCGGCCCTCCTTGCCTGGGGCGCGCGGCGGGTCGTCATCGACTGCGGCCCCGACTTCCGGGCCCAGGCGCTGGCAGCCGATCTCGATCGCCTCGACGCCGTGCTCCTGAGCCACGAGCACCAGGACGCGGTCGCCGGCCTGGACGACCTGCGCCGCTTCAACGAGATCGCCCGCGACTACCTGCCGGTCTACGGGCTGCCGGAGACGCTGGCGGTGGTCCTGCAGCGGTTCGCCTACGCCTTCGTGCCCGGCCAGCGGCGCTTCGGCGGCATCCCGATGCTGCGCCCGGTTGCCATCGCCGGCCCCTTCGACATCGCCGGCCGTCGCTTCGTGCCCGTGCCCGTGGTCCACGGGGAGCTGCCCGACCATCGGCTTCCGGACCGGCGGGTTCGCCTACGTCGCCGACGTGAACCGGATCGAGTCGCCGTCGCTGGCGCTCCTGCGCGACCTCGACGTCCTCGTCCTCAACGCGGTGCGCGACACGCCGCACCCGGCCCACCAGACCGTCGCCGAAGCACTGGCGCTGATCGCGGAGCTGCGGCCGCGACGGGCGTTCCTGACCCACCTCGACCACGAGCTTGGCCACGCTGCGCTGGCGGCGCGACTGCCGGCCGGGGTGGAGGTCGCCGTCGACGGCCTGGAGCTTCGCATCGCGCGCTGAGGAGGGATCGAACGCCGTCGACCGCGGGCGCCCTCGTCCAGACCGACCCATCTGACGGCGTCCACCTCGAGGCCGCAGCCCACGCCGTGCTCGGCCGGGCCGTCGCCGCGGCCGTCGCCGCCCTGCCTCCCGGCACGTCCCAGCCGGCGCGGTAAGATCACGGGGTCAGCGAGGCGACTGGACGGTCGCGCGTCACCGGGCGACCGGCGGCGTGAGGAACGTCCGGGCTCTCCGGCGCAGGGTAGCGGGTAACGCCCGTCCGCCGCGAGGCGAGGACCAGCGCCACAGAGACGAGCCTGCCGGCGGGCGACCGGCGGCAGGGTGAAACGAGGCAAGCTCTACCCGGAGCAAGGCCAAGTAGGAGGACGCGTCCCGGGCAACCGGGACACCGGCGCGCCGTCGGAGTCCTCGGGTCGGCCGCATGAGCCGCCGGGCAACCGGCGGCCCCAGATGGATGACCGTCACCGCACCCCCCAGGGGACCGCGGGACAGAACCCGGCGTACAGGTCGCCTCGCTGACACCTCCCGCCGACCGGGCGCCTCGGGGCCCCGCCTCCGCCCCCACCGCCGTGGGCGGCGGTCAGTCCTCGTCGGCCCGGAAGATCCCCGACGCCGTGCAGGCGTTGCAGATGGGCATCGCGCTCTCCATGTCGCCGAGGGGCATCGAGAGGCTGCGGTCCGGGAAGAGGCATTCGACGTCGTACGTCTGCTCGCGGCGCCGTTCGACGGCCGTGACGCGGCGGAACGTGCAGCGCTTGATCCGCGGGGCCGCCAGGAACGGCTCCAGCGTCGGCGCGACGACCAGCTCGGCGAAGGCCATGGGCGCGTGCGTCCTCCAGGGGGAGTGGACGTGTTCGGCGACGGAGACTAGCACCGCCCGCCAACCCGGTGCAAGACGAAGAAGGTACTGCCCCGTTCGGGGCCGCCTGGCCCGACGCCTTTCCCGCGGCCCGCTCCGGGCGATCTCGCGGGCCGCCCCCTGCCTTGCTGCCGCGATCCCCGAAATCCCCATTGACTACCCACGCCAGCGGTGTAACATCCCATTCCAGTGGCACCAAGTGGGGCCAAGTGGTGATTCCGGGCGGCCGACCCCAGCAACCGACGCCGGCCCGGCAGGGACCAGAGGGAATCAGGACTGGTGTTCACCGGCGAGTACCGGCACTCGGTGGACGCGAAGGGACGGGTCGCCGTCCCCGCGAAGTTCCGAGCGCAGCTCGACAGCGGAGCCTTCGTCTCCCGCTGGATGGATTCCTGCCTGGCCATCTGGCCCCGCGCTGAGTGGGATCGCCTCGCGGCGAAGGTCGCGGCGCTCCCGACCGTGGAGAACGCAGGCGCCCGGCTCTTCAGCCGGTTCGTCTTCGCCAACGCTGTCGAGGTCGTCTGGGACGCCCAGGGACGATTCGTCCTCCCGTCCTACCTCCGCGAGGCCGCCGGGCTCGCGAACGAGGCGGTGATCGTCGGGTCGCTCGACCACGCCGAGATCTGGACGCCGGCCGGTTGGGACGGCTACCGCAGGGCGCTCGAGGATCCCGAGGAGCTGGCCCGGCACTTCTCGGGGCTCGGGATCTAGCGGCATTTCATGCGCTTCCAGGATCCGCTCGGGATCCGCCGTCGATTGTGGAGATGACATGGAGGAAGGGCACCGGCCGGTGCTCGCGGAGGAGGTCATGAAGATGCTCGCCCCGCGCCCCGGCAGCCTCCACGTCGACTGCACCGTCGGCGGCGGTGGGCACACCGAGCGGATCCTGGAGGCCGCCAGCCCGGACGGACGCGTCCTCGGGCTCGACGCCGACCCCGCCGCGATCGCGCGGGCGGGGGAGCGGCTCGCCCGGTTCGGCGACCGGCTCGTCCTGCGGCAGGCGAACTTCCGGACCCTGGCCGAGGTGGCTCCCGGCGCCGGCTTCGACGCCGTCGACGGGATCCTCCTCGACCTCGGCCTGAGCTCCTTCCAGCTCGCCGACGCCGGACGCGGCTTCGGGTTTCGCGCCGGCGGGCCGCTCGACATGCGCTTCGACCCGTCGAGGGGCGAGCCCGCCTCGGCGCTCCTTGCCCGCCTCGACGAGGGAGCGCTCGCGGAGTGCCTCCGCCGGTTCGGCGAGGAACCCCACGCTCGCCGGATCGCCCGCGCCATCGTGGACGGCCGTCGCCGCGAGCCGATCGAGACCGCGGAGCAGCTGGCGTCGGTGGTGGAGCGGGCCGTCCCGCGCCGCCCGGGTCCCCGCGGCCGGATCCACCCCGCCACCCGGGTCTTCCAGGCGCTCCGGATCGCCGTGAACGGCGAGCTGGACGCCCTCGCGGCCGTCCTCGCCGCGTCGCTGGACCTCCTGCGACCGGGCGGTCGCCTGGTGGTGCTCGGCTACCACTCCCTCGAGGACCGAATCGTCAAGCGGTTCGTCGCCGCGGAGCGTCGCGGCTGCACCTGCCCGCCGGCCTTCCCCGTCTGCGTCTGCGGCCGGGCACCTCGTCTGCGGTCCGTCGGCCACCAGCCGGCGGTCCCGTCCGACGCCGAGGTCGCCGCCAACCCCCGTGCCCGGAGCGCCCGGCTCCGGACCGCCGAGCGGCTCGCGGCCTGACCCGCGCGCACGGCCGCGAAGGAGGGCCTCGACGATGAGCAAGCGTCACCAGGCGAACCGCCGTCGCACCTACGGCCGCCGCCAGCACGAGGTCCGCGAGCGCCGCGACCGGGTCTGGCAGGACGGACGGGCCGAGCACGATCCTGTCGAGGACGGCTTCGCCGTGGTCGAGGGGGTCGTGGCCGACGGCCGTCGGCAGGCGTACGGCGCCACCTGGCTCGGGCTGGAGTAGTGGCCGGCTACGCAGGCGCGCGCCCGCGCACCGGGATCCTGGGCCGGCGACTTCCGGCGCCGTCCGGCGAGGCCCCCGGCGATTCGCGGGTCGGAGCGGGCCCGCGACGCCGCGTCCGCGGCGGCGCGGCCAGCCGTGCCCAGCGGCGATCGGGGCGCACGGGCATCCTCGTCGCCGGCATCGTCCTGGCCTTCGTCCTCGGGTTCGTCTCGCTCGCCCAGACCGTCCTCGTCTCGGCCAACGACGTCGAGGTGGATCGGATCCGCGCCGAGCGCCAGATCATGCTCGCCGAGCAGGACCAGCTGCGCTCCGACCTCTCGCGCCTTGGCCGTGAGCCCGCCATCCGGAAACGGGCCCTGGACGCCGGCCTGGGCCAGCTCGTGGACCCGCTCATCGTCCCGGCGCGCTGACATGCACGGCCGAACCGACAGCCGCCCGCGGACGCTGCTGCTCCTCGCGGTCCTCTTCGTCTTCGGGACGGCCTGCGCGGTGCGCCTTGGCTACTGGCAGCTGGCCCGCCACGACTGGCTGGTGGCCCAGGCCCGGGACCAGGTCACGATGCGAACCGAGATCGCCGCCGACCGCGGCACCATCTACGACCGCAGCGGGACCGTGACGCTGGCAACGACGATCCGGCGGGACCGCCTGGTGGCCTTCCCGGCCCTGCTCGCCGACAAGACGGCCGAAGCCGCGACCCGTCGGGCGACCATCGCGGCCACCTGGCCGGGATCCTCGGCCTTCGCGGCGACGCCGCCGCCGAGCTGCGCCGGCAGATCGATTCGGGCAAGGCCAAGGCCTACGTCGTCCTCGCCCGCGATCTCACGACCGGCCAGTCGAGCGCCGTCCGGACCGCGATGGAATCGGGCGTCCTGACCCAGGTCCGCCTGGAGGCCGAGGCGGTGCGCGTCTACCCGCTCGACGGCGGCGCCCCGAAGACCACGATCGCGGCCCACGTCCTCGGGTTCGCCAATCGCGAGGGCGACGGCCAGTACGGCATCGAGGGCCGCTGGCAGGACGCGCTGGCCGGCGCACCCCGCATCGTCCTTGCCCAGCGCGACGCGACGGGGGGCCCGAACCTCGAGCAGGCCGTGACCCTGGAGGCGGGCAGCCCGGGGGTCGACGTCACCCTCACGATCGACGTCAGCCTGCAGCTCGCGGTCGAGCGCGAGGTCTACGCGGCGTGGGTCGCGGACAAGGCGAAGAGCGTCTCGGCGGTGGTCCTGGACCCCGCCAGCGGCGAGATCCTTGCCGAGGCCACCTACCCGTCCTACGACGCCAACGACTACGGATCGATGGCCGCGAAGAGCCCGGGGCGGTTCCTCGACCCGATCGTCTCGGCTGTCTACGAGCCGGGCTCCGTCTTCAAGCTGGTCACCGCGGCCGCGGTCCTCGAGGCCGGCGTCGTGAAGCGCAGCTCCAGGGTCCAGGACCAGGCGAAGCTTCGTCTCGACGACGGCAAGGCCTTCGTCATGAACGCCGACAAGGGATCGAAGGGCCGCCTCACGTTCGAGGACGCCGTGGCCTGGTCGCGCAACGTCGTCATGACGAAGGTCGCCCTCAAGCTGGGCTCGACCGCCCAGGGCGCCGCGGAGGTCCTCTACCGGACCTGGGCGAAGCTGGGCTTCGGCAGCCTCTCGGGAGTCGACGTGGCCGGCGAGGTGGCGGGGATCGTGCGTGATCCGGCGCGGACGACGTGGCGCCAGATCGACGTGGCCAACGGCTCCTTCGGCCAGGGCGTCGCGGTGACGCTGCTCCAGCTCGCGACGGCCTACAGCGCGATGGTCAACGGGGGGATCCTCCCGACCCCCCACGTCGTCCAGCGGGTCGGCGCCGAGGCGGTCGTGGCCGGCGACCGCGGCCGGGTCCTCACCCCCGCTCTCTCGGGGGAGCTGGTGAAGATCATGAAGCGCGTTCCGCTGGCCGTGCCCTTCTACCGCGACCGGACCCTGATCCCCGGCTACGTGGTCGGCGGCAAGACCGGCACGGCCCAGATCTGGGACGGCGAGAAGAAGCGCTGGAAGGCCAACGTCTTCAACTACTCGTTCGTGGGGTTCGTCGGGCGCCGGAGCCCCGAGGTCGTCGTCGCGGTCCGGATCGAGGAAGGCCGCCCGACGATCCAGCGCATCGGCCAGATCGAGATGCCGGTCGAGTCGTTCGAGCTCTTCCGGCGCGTGGCGACGGACGCCATGGAGACGCTCGACCTCGCCCCGGTGCCCTCGAGCGCGGCGGCCACGCCCGGCCCCGCGGTCCCGTGAGCCCGGCCTGTGCGACACTCCCGGCCGTGACCACCGTGCCGGCCGCGTGGGGCGACGCCGACCCGTCTCCCAGCCGCCCCCCTCAGCGCCGAGGATCTCGTCGCGGCGACGGGGGGCACGCTGCTCCGTCGCTCGGATCGCCCGGTCCGGGGCGCTGCCGTCGACTCCCGCCTCGTGACGCCCGGCTACCTCTTCGTCGCCCTGCCCGGCGAGCGGACCGACGGGCATCGCTTCCTGGTCTCGGCGACGGACGCCGGCGCCGCCGCGCTGCTCGTCGCCGTGCCTCCCGCGGCGGCCGAGCTGGACGCCCTCGGCGACGTCACCGTGGTCCTGGTGGCGGACGCGCTGGCCGGCCTCCAGGCGGTGGCGGCCGCCTGGCGGAACCGCTTCGATCCCCTGGTCGTCGGCGTCACCGGGAGCGTCGCCAAGACCTCCACGAAGGAGGCCACGGCCGCGGTCCTGGGCGCCGCGATGCCGACCCTCCGGACGGAGGGCAACCAGAACAACGAGATCGGCCTCCCGCTGACGCTCCTCCGCCTCGGGCCGGAGCACCGGGCCGCCGTCCTCGAGATGGGGATGTACGTGGGCGGGGAGATCGCCACGCTGGCCGCCCTCGGGCGGCCCTCGATCGGCATCGTCACGGCCGTGGCACCCGTCCACCTGGAGCGCGCCGGATCGCTCGAGGCGATCGCGGACGCGAAGGCGGAGCTGATCGAGGCGCTGCCCGCCGGTGGCACCGCGATCCTGAACCGGGACGACCCGCGGGTCCGGGCGTTCGGCGCGCGCACGCGCTGCCGCCGTCGTGACGTACGGGCTGGATCCCCAGCGCCGACGTCACCGCCGACGCGATCGCCGCGCGCGGCGCCCGAGGGATGACGTTCGATCTCGTCGCCCGGGCTCCGCGCCCGGCGCGCTTCCCCGTGGAGATCGGGGCCCTCGGCCGCCACAGCGTCCAGAACGCCCTGGCGGCCGCCGCGGCGGGGCTCGTCGCGGGCCTCACCGACGAGCGCATCGCGGCCGGGCTGGCGACCCCGTGGGGCCGGGCGTCGGCCCACCGGGGGGTGATCGTCGAGGCCCCCGGCCTCACGATCCTCGACGACACCTACAACGCCTCGCCGCCGGCCGTCATCGCCGCCCTCGAGGTGCTCGCCAGCCTGCCGGGTCGGCCCGTCGCGGTGCTCGGCGAGATGCGCGAGCTGGGGGCCGCTCACGATGAGGGCCACCGCGCGGTGGGCGCCGCCGCCGCCCGCGTCGCCGCCGAGCTCGTGGTCGTGGGCCCGGCGGCCGCGGGGATCGCGGCGGGCGCGGTCGCGGCCGGCCTCGACCCGTTCCGGGTCCACGCGGTGGTGGACCGCGACGCGGCCGTGGCCGTCCTGCGGGAGCTCCTGCGGCCCGGCGATGTCGTGCTCGTGAAGGCTTCCCGGGGAGCCGCCCTCGAGGCGGTGGTCGATGCCCTGCGCGGGGGCGTCGCGGCGTCGGAGCCCGCGTCGTGACCGTCGAGCTGATCCAGGGGATGCTCCTGGCCTTCGCGATCGTCGTGATCGTCATGCCGGCCTTCATCCGCCTGGTCCGCTGGGCCGGATTCGCCAAGCAGATCCGGGTCGAGGGTCCCGGAGGGCCATCAGTCCAAGGCGGGGACGCCCACCGCCGGCGGCGCCCTCCTCATCGCGGTGGTCGTCGGGCTGGCCCTCCTCTTCCAGCTGGTCGACGCCTCGACGTTCGCACCCCTCGCGACGCTCGCCCTGGTCGGCGGCCTCGGCTTCGCCGACGACTGGCTGAATGCGCGCACCGGCGACGGGATCCGCGCCCGCCAGAAGATCCTCTGGCAGGTCGTCGTGGCCGTCTTCGCGGCGTGGCAGATCCAGGACACCTACGACATCAACACGATCGCCGTCCCCTTCGTGGGCGGCGTCGTGATCGATCCGTGGGTCTACATCGCCTTCGCCGCGTTCGCCATCGTGTCGATGAGCAACGGGGTGAACCTGACCGACGGCCTCGACGGCCTGGCCGGCGGGACGCTCATCTTCTCCTTCGTCGCCTTCCTCATCATCGCCCTCCTCAACAGCCCGGCCCAGCCGAACCTCGCCGTCCTGTGCGCCCTCCTGATCGGGGCCCTGCTCGGCTTCCTGTGGTTCAACGCCCACCCCGCCCAGGTCTTCATGGGCGACGCCGGCTCGCTCTCGATGGGCGCCACGCTGGCGGTCATCGCCCTCATCACCGGGCAGATCCTCATCCTCCCGCTGATCGGCGTCGTCTTCGTCATCGAGACGTTCTCCGTCGTCCTGCAGGTCGGGTACTTCAAGCTGAGCGGGGGCAAGCGGATCTTCCGGATGTCGCCGCTCCACCACCACTTCGAGCTGGGCGGCTGGCCGGAGACGAAGATCACCCTCCGCTTCTGGATCGTCGCCGTCCTGGCCGGGCTCCTGGGCATCACCCTCTTCCTGGCCACCCTCCAGAGGCTGGTGTGAACGGCGTGGCACGCCTGGACCTCGACGCGCTGACCCTCGACGGCATCCGGGCTGGCGCCCTGGCCGGCGTCCCGACGACGGTGCTGGGGCTCGCCCGCACGGGCGCGGCCCTGGCGCGGTTCCTGGCCGACGCCGGGCGCCCGCGTGACGGTCTACGACGGCAAGCCCATCGAAGCGCTGGCCGAGGCCGTCGCCGCGCTCGAGGGGCGGCCGGGTCGATCTGGCCTGCGGGCCCGATGTGGACCCGGCGGCGTCCTGGGCCGACGCCGCGCTGATCGCCTTCAGCCCGTCGATCACGCCGGGCTTCCCCACGACCGAGCCGCGCCTCCGCGCGGCGCTCGACGCCCTCGTCGCCCGCGCCGCGACCGGGGAGGCCGGCGCCCCCGCCCTCGTGTCGGAGCCGGACCTCTTCCTGCGCCTCTGCCCCGCTCCCACGGTCGGCGTGACCGGGACCAAGGGCAAGACGACGACCTCCTCGCTGGCCGCGCACCTCCTGGCCGGCGATCCGGCGCACCCGGTCGTCCTGGGCGGCAACATCGGCACGCCGCTCATCGACCGGCTGGCCGACCCTGACAGCGAGCCACCGCGTGGTCGTCGAGCTCTCCGAGCTCCAGCTGCCCAGCCTCTCCCGGGGGACGACCGTCGCGCGTCTACACGAACGTGACCGCCGACCACCTCGACCGCCACGGCTCCGTGGAGGCATACCGGCCGGGTCAAGCGCCGCCTCGCCGAGCTGGTCGACCCGGACGGCGCCCTGGTCCTCAACCTCGACGACCCGGTCGTGGGCGGGTACGCCGGCCTGGGCAGCGCGCCCTCCGTCTGCTACCGCCTGGAGCGACCGATCCCGGGCGGGCTCGGGATCGTCGACGGCTGGGTCGTCGCGGCGGGCGTGGAGCGGCTGCCCCTGGCCGGGGGCGGGACCGCCGCCACCGGACCCGGGGGCGGATCCTGCCGGTCGGCGAGCTCACCCTCCCGGGCCGCCACAACGTCGCGAACCTCCTCGCCGCGATCGGGGCGGCGCTCCTCTTCGGCGTCGCGCCCGACGCGATCCGGCGCCAGGCGGCGAGCTTCCGCGGCGTGGAGCATCGCCTGGAGCTGGTGGCGGTGATCGACGGGGTCCGCTTCGTCAACGACTCGCAGGGGACCCAGCCCGACGCCGTCATCGCGGCCCTGCGGAGCTTCGAGGCGCCCCTCGTGCTGATCGCCGGCGGCCGCGACAAGGGCGTGGACCTCGCCGCCCTCGGTCCCGTCGCCGCCGCGCGCGCCTCGGCCGCCGTCCTCATCGGCGAGAGCGGCCCGGCCCTGGCGGCGCTCTTCCGCGCCGCGGGCGTCCCGCTCGTCGAGGAGGCGGGCACGCTGGCCGCGGCGGTCCCGCGGGCCGAGGCGATCGCCCGCGAGCTGCTCGGCGGGGCGCCGGCGGGGACGATCGCCACCGTGCTCCTGTCGCCCGCCGCGGCCAGCTTCGACCAGTTCCCCGACTACGCGGCCCGGGGCCGCGCGTTCAGGGACGCCGTGGCGGCGCTCGCCGCGACCCGTGCCGCGTCCGCCGCGAGGAGGTGACGATGGATCCCGCCGACCGTGCCCGCCCGCCCGCCCGCCGCCCCGTGACCGTCCTCGCGCGCGCGCGGCGGGCGCGCCGGCGTCCGCGTCTGCCCGCGGCTCCCGCGGCGCCGTGCCCCGGCGGCCGGCTGCCGTGCGCGCCGAGGCGGCGCCGATCGCGGCGCCCGCCGGCGTGGTGCGCCGCCGGGGTCCGGACACGGTGATCGTCCTCGCCATCCTCGCCCTGACGGCGCTCGGGCCTGCTGGTGGTCTACTCCTCGTCGGCCGCCGACGGCTACCTGTCGCCCGCCGGCGACGCCTCCCGGACCCTGGGCCCGCAGCTGCAGTGGGCGGCCGTCGGGCTGGTCCTCATGCTCGTCGCCATGCGCCTCGACTACCGCTGGCTCCGCCTGGCGTCCGTGCCGCTGCTGCTCGTCGCGGGCGTGCTCGTGGTCCTGGTCCAGTTCAAGGCCTTCCAGGTCACGGTCGGCGGCTCCGCGCAGTGGCTGAAGCTCCCGGGCCTGCCGGCGATCCAGCCGAGCGAGCTGGCGAAGCTCGCCCTGGTCATCTACCTCGCCCACTGGATGGCCCGGCGGGGTGGTGCGGTGGCCGGCCTCCGGACGGGACTCCTGCCGTTCGTCGTGATCGTGGCCCCCTTCGTCCTCCTCATCTTCAAGTCGCCCGACATCGGCTCGGCGGGCGTCCTGGGCGTCACCGCGGTGCTCATGTTCTTCATGGCCGGGGCGAACCTGTTCCACCTCGCTGGCTCTCGGGGCGACCGCGGTCGCCGGCGCGGCTGTCTTCCTGCAGGGGCTACCAGCTCGCCCGCCTCCAGTCGTTCGTCGACCCCTTCGCCGACGCCCTCGGCAACGGCTACCAGCCGGTCCAGGGCCTCCTCGCCCTCGGCCTCGGCGGGCTCTTCGGCGGCGGCCTGGGCGAGCGCGCGTCAGCCGGCGGCATCGTCCTGCCGAACGCCCACAATGACTACATCTTCGCGGTGATCGGGCAGGAGTTCGGCTTCGTCGGCGCGGTGGTCGTGATCGGGCTCTTCGGCCTCCTCGCGTATCGTGGGCTCCGCGATCGCCCTCGCGGCGCCGGACACCTTCGGCGCGCTCCTCGCGGCCGGCATCACGGCCTGGCTCTGCGTCCAGGCATTCGTGAACATCGGCGTCGTGGTGACGCTCCTCCCCGTCACGGGAATCACGCTCCCGTTCGTCTCGGCCGGCGGGTCGTCGCTGATCGTCAGCCTCGGTCGCGGCCGGGATCCTCCTGTCGGTCTCGCGCGAGACCGCGCGTCAGCGGAGGCTGGGAGATGCGAGTGGTGATCGCGGCCGGCGGCACGGGCGGGCACATCTACCCGGCCCTGGCCGTCGCTCGCTCCCTTCGCGCGCGCCCGGCAGCGCCTGAGCTCGCCTGGATCGGCGGACATCGCGGCCTCGAGGCCGCGCTCGTGCCGCCGTCCGGGATCCCGCTCCGACGACTCCTGGTGCGCTCCCTGCGCAGCGCGGAACGCGACGTCCACCTCGTCCTGGACCCGCTCCGCCTGGTCGCCTCCGTGCCCGCAGGCGCTCTGGCACTTCGCCCGCCGGCGGCCGGACGCGATCTTCACCACCGGCGGCTACGTCGCGATCCCGGTCTTGCTCGCGGCCCGCCTCCTGGGGATCCCCGTCGTCCTGTGGGACGGCAACGTCGTCCCCGGCCGCAGCGTGCGGGCGACCGCCCGCCTCGCCGGGCGCGGTCGCGGTGAGCGATCCGCGGACCTGCGCCGCGCTCGCCGCCCGACGCTGCTACGAGACAGGGACGCCGATCCGCGACCCGCGGGCGATCGACCGCGAGGCGGCCCGGGAGCAGCTCGGCATCGCCGCCCCGCGAGCGGCTCCTGCTCGTCTTCGGCGGCTCGCAGGCGGTCCGCCGCTTCAACGGCGCGGTGGCCGAGGCGCTGCCCCGGCTCGTCGAGCGCTGCACGTCCTCCACGTGACGGGCGACGACGGGTACGCCGACGCCCTCGCGACCCGCGAGGAGCTGCCCGCGGAGCGCCGAGCGCGCTACCGGCCGGTCCCGTTCCTCGCCGACGACATGACGGCGGCGCTGGCCTCGGCCGACCTCGTCGTGGGCGGGCCGGCTCGTCGACGCTCGCCGAGTGCGCCGCCTTCGCGGTGCCGCTCATCTGCGTCCCGTACCCGCACGCTGCCGGCCACCAGCGGGCCAACGCGGAGACCTACGCGGCGACCGGCGCCGCGCGGCTCGTCGAGGACGAGGACTTCGACGCCGCGGCGCTCGTCGACGCGAGCCGGCTGCTCGAGGATCCGGTCGCGCATCTCACGATGAGCGCCGCGGCGCGGACGGCGGGCCGCCCCGGGGCCGCCGACGCGGTCGCCGCGCTCGTCGTCGCCGCCGCGGAGCGCCGGCCCTGGCCCGCGCCGGCGGAGATCGCCGCTCTCGCGGCAGGCTCGGGCGTCCGCTGATGGACCCCGCCACGGTCCCCTTCGACGCGATCCGGGTCGGGACCGAGATCCAGCGGCGGATCGGCGTCAAGACCTCGCGCGACGAGCCCCTCGCCCGCTTCACCACGATGCGGGTCGGCGGGCCCGCGGACCTCTACGTCGTCGCGCACAACGTCTTCGAGCTGCGGGCGCTCGTGAGGCTCGCGCGCGCGCGCGATCTCCCCTGCACGCTGCTGGGGCGGGGGAGCGACGTCGTCATCTCCGACGCCGGCGTCCGCGGGCTGCTGATCCACGTCCGGGCCGAGGGCCACGAGATCGTCGACGACCGCCTCATCGCGGAGGCCGGCCTGCCGATGGCGAAGGCGGCCACGATCACCGCCGAGGCCGGGCTGAGCGGGCTGGAGTTCGGCCTGGCGATCCCGGGCAACGTCGGGGGCGCCGTCTGGGCGAACGCCGGCGCCCACGGGGCCGACGTGGCGGCGGTCCTCGAGACGGCGCTCGTCCTCGGGCGCGACGGGAGCGAGGCGCACCTCGATCCGGCCGGCCTCGGCCTCGCCTACCGCGAGAGCCGCCTCAAGCACCCGGCGCCGGGCGCCCGGAGGTGGTGCTCGCCGCCACCTTCCGCCTCGTCCCGGACGAGCCGGCCGTCATCCGGGCCCGCCTCGACGAGATCCGGCGCTGGCGGCGGGAGCACCAGCCGCTCGGGATCCCGAGCGCCGGGAGCGTCTTCCGGAACCCGGACGCGGACCTCCGCCGGCGCGCTGATCGACGCCTGCGGGCTCAAGGGCCGGCGCATCGGCGGCGCGGTCGTCGGCGGACGCACGCGAACTGGATCCTCAACGACCAGGGCGGGACCGCGACCGACGTCCGGCGCCTCGCCGAGCTCGTGCGGGCCACGGTCGAGCGGGAGACCGGCGTCCGGCTCGTCTTCGAGGTCGTCTTCCTGGGCGACTGGGGCGCCTGGGTCGAGGACGGCGCATGAGCGGCGACGAGCGAGCCCCGGCTCGCCGACCGCCGTCGCGGTCGTCTTCGGCGGACCGTCGGCGGAGCACGACGTCTCGATCGTCTCCGGTACGGCGATCGTCGCGGCGCTGGCCGATCGCGGTCACCCGGTCAGCCAGTTCTACGTCGACCTCGACGGCGGGTGGTGGCTCCTGCCGCCGGACCACCGTCGCGCCGAGCGGCCGCCGGCCGCCTACGACGATCCGGCCTCGCTGGGGGGGCCGGACCGTTCGGGGCCGGCGATGCGGCCGCCGGGATCGCCGGGGCCCGGCCGCAGCCGGTCGTCTTCGTCGCCCTCCACGGGCCGTACGGCGAGGACGGGACGGTCCAGGCGATCCTCGAGGCCGCCGGGCTCGCCTACACGGGCTCCGGGGTGGCGGCGTCGGCCATCGGGATGGACAAGCCGTTCTTCAAGCGGTTCGCCCGCGACGCCGGGCTCCCGGTCCTGCCGTGGCTGGACCTCACGGCAGGGCACTGGGCGGCGGACCGGGCCGGGACGCTCGCCGCCCTCGATGCCTTCGCCGCCGACGCGCCCGGCCGCCGGGTCATCGTCAAGCCGGCCTGCCTCGGCTCGTCGGTCGGGATGTCGATCGCCTGGACGCCCGCCGATCGCGGGCCGGCCCTCGAGCTCGCCCTCCGCTACGACGCGCGGGTCCTCGTCGAGCCCTGCCTGCCGACCCCGCGCGAGCTGGAGGTGGCGGTCCTGGGCAATCCGCCGGGGGACCCTCGGATCGGTGGCCCGGGCGAGGTGATCCCGAGCCGGGACTTCTACGACTACGTCGACAAGTACGTGGTGGACGCCGCCCGGATCCTGACCCGGGCCGAGGTCGACGAGGCCACGGCGGCCAGGTGCCGCAGCGTCGCCGCCGTCGCCTACGCCCTCATCGGGGCCCAGGGCTTCGCCCGCGTCGACTTCCTCCTGGACCGCCGACGGGCGGCTCTACCTCAACGAGATCAACACGATCCCGGGCTTCACCCCGATCAGCCTCTTCCCCGGATGATGGCCGAGGCCGGCATCTCCTTCGGGGAGCTGTGCGCCCGGATCGTCGAACTCGGCGCCGCGGCCCGGGCGACCCGCCCGGCCGACGCCTGGCCGCCGAGGATCTTCCGCGATGAGCGACGACCTCCCGGTCCGCGGCGGACGCGTCCGGCGGCGGGGCGGCCAGCGGCGCGCCTCGGGCGGGTTCACGCCGCGCCGCGCCCTCGCCGCCCTGGCCATGCTCGCCACGGCCGGCCTCATCTGGGGGCCGTGGCGTCGCCCGTCTTCGAGGTCAGGACCGTCGAGGTGGAGGGCGCGGCCCTGACCGGCGACGAGGCGGTGCGCGCCGCCCTCGACCTCCCGAGGCCGGCTCCCAACGCCTTCACCCTGGCCACCGACGCCCTGCGCGAGCGCCTGCTGGCGCTGCCCGCGGTCGCCGACGCGGAGGTGAGCGTCGGGCTGCCGGGCACGCTCCGCGTCCGAATCGAGGAACGCGAGCCGGTGCTCGCCTGGCGGCATGCCGACGCGCTCCTCCTCGTGGACCGCGACGGCCTGATCGTGGCCGACGCGGCGGCGGACGGCCCGGCCGCCGGCGCAGCCGCCGAGGGCCTGCCGATCGTCACCGACCGGCGCACCTCGGGATCGCCGGCGGGCGTCGGCGGGCGCCTGGACGCCATCGACCTGGACGTCGCGACGCGGCTCCTCCCGCTGCTGCCCGCCGACGTGGGATCGACGGCCCCGGCGCTCCTCGTCGGCGTCGACGACGCCGACGGCTGGACGCTCGTCCCGACGGTCGGAGGACCCGTGGACCGCCGTCTTCGGCTTCTACGGCCCGGAGATCCGGCGTCCGGAGATGATCCCGGAGCAGGTCCGCCTCCTGCGCAGCCTCCTCGCCGGGCGGCGAGGCGCGGCATCCTGCGCGCCATCCTGGCCGGCGAGCCGCGAGCGGAACCTTCACCGACGAAGCCGGAGCCGTAGCGGTGGCGAGATCGGCGCTGCGGTCGGCGCCCGGGTCGGGTAGCCTTCGCGAAACGCAGTCGAGGAGGGGAAACCGGCCTGTGCTCCTGCCGCTGGCGGGCCTGCTCGTCGGGATCCTGCTGGGGCTCGTCCTGAACGTGAACGTCGGGTTCGAGCTCTCGCGCTACTCTGCCGTCGCCATCCTGGCGGCGCTCGACTCCGTGCTCGGGGCCGTGCGCGCCGAGCTGGACGGCGTCTACGACAACCGCATCTTCCTCAGCGGGTTCGTGGTCAACGCGATCGTGGCGGTCCTCCTGACCTTCATCGGCGATCGCCTCGGCCTCGACCTCTACCTCGTGGCACTGATCACCTTCGGGCTGCGGATCTTCCAGAACGTGGCCCTCATCCGCCGGCACTTCCTCTAGGCCGCGCCGGCCGCGACGACGAGACGACGAGAGAGGAACAGGACGAGTGGAACGCGAGACGTTCGTCGGGATCGACGTCGGGACGACCAAGGTCGTGGCCCTCAT
The DNA here is from genome assembly GCA_963827965.1 of uncultured Chloroflexia bacterium. Classification (GTDB taxonomy): domain Bacteria; phylum Chloroflexota; class Limnocylindria; order Limnocylindrales; family CSP1-4; genus CTSoil-043. The sequence goes on from CAWHCW010000006.1 coordinate 105,366, forward strand.
CGGCGAGGTGGGCCGCGATGGCGCCCTGACCATCATCGGCAAGGGCATCGTCCCCGCGTCCGGGCTGCGCAAGGGGATCGTCGTCAACATCGACCAGACCGTCCATTCGATCTCCGCCGCCATCGAGAAGGCCGAGCGTCACGCCGGCTACAAGATCGAGCGGGCCTTCGTCGGCGTCGGCGGGCAGCACGTGGAGGGCCTCAACTCGCCCGGCCAGGTGGCGGTGGCGGGGCCTCGCCGCGAGGTGGCCCAGGAGGACGTCAACCGCTCCATCGAGGTGGCCCGGGCCGTCTCGATCCCGTCGACGCGCGAGGTGCTCCACGTCATCCCGCGGGGCTACACCGTCGACGGCCAGGAAGGCGTCATGAACCCGCTGGGGATGAGCGCCGTTCGCCTGGAGGTGGAGACGCACATCGTGACCGCCTCGGCCACGGCGGTCCAGAACCTGACGAAGTGCGTCACCGCGGCCGACGTCAAGATCGACGAGCTGGTGGCCGCCGGCCTCGCCTCGGCCGAGGCGGTCCTCTCGCCGACCGAGCGGGATCTCGGCGTGGCCGTCGCCGACATCGGCGCCGGGACCATCGACCTGACCCTCTTCGTGGAGGGCTCGCCCTTCCACACGGCCGTCCTGCCGGTCGGCGGGGCGAACGTGACGAACGACGTCGCCATCGGGCTCAAGACCAGCCTCCACGTGGCGGAGGCGCTCAAGGTCGACCACGGCACCTGCGACATCGCCGGCGTCGACCCGGACGAGGTGATCAGCGTCACGGTCCTCGGCGACGAGGCCGGCCGCACCGTCGAGCGGCTCGAGGTCTGCCGGATCATCGAGGCCCGGATGCGCGAGACGTTCGAGATGCTTCGCACCGAGATCCTCGCCGCCGCGCCCGGGATGCTTCCCGCCGGCCTCGTCCTGACGGGCGGCGGGGCCCAGCTCGCGGGCGCCGCGGTCCTCGGCCGGGACGTCCTGGAGATGCCCGTCCGGGTCGCGGCGCCGAGCGACATCGGCGGCCTCGTGGATGGCCTGCTGGGGCCGGACTCGGCGACCGCGATCGGGCTCCTCCTGTGGGGCGCCCGCCACGTGGCCGCGTCGGAGATGACGACCTACGACTCCGCGCCCGGCCGCGGCTTCGCCGCCCGCTTCCGCAACGCCATGCGGAGCATCTTCCCGTAGCCGTGCTGGCGGGACCCGGCCACCGCCGCACCGCCTGAGGCGCCATCGCCCCGGGGGACGGGCGGGGAGGACCCGCTGGCCCCCGTCGCCGGGCCGCCTGGACGACGGGGTTCCCCCGTGGCGCGACGGGGGTATACTCCGCGCCAGTCCCCGCTTCGGTGCGCCGTGCCCGCTCGCCGGATCGGGTCAACACTGCAGGTACCAGACGACCACCTTCCGGGCCCGCCGAGCCCGGACGGCCGCCCCGTCGGCCGCGCACCACCGGAGGATGAGCGATGCCGCTGCGGTCGGACTCGGAGAACTTCGCGCTCATTCGCGTCGTCGGCGTCGGCGGTGGCGGCAGCAACGCCGTCAACCGGATGATCCGGGCCGAGATGATGGGCGTCGAGTTCATCGGCATCAACACCGATGCCCAGGCGCTCCTGCAGTCGGACGCGCCCCACAAGATCCGGATCGGCGACAAGATCACGCGCGGCCTCGGCGCCGGCGGCGACGCGTCCATCGGCCAGCGCGCGGCCGAGGAGGACGCCGAGAAGATCACCGAGGCGCTCCGCGACTCGGACATGGTCTTCATCACGGCCGGCCTCGGCGGCGGAACCGGCTCCGGCGCGGCTCCCGTCATCGCCGAGATCGCGAAGGACGTGGGCGCGCTGACGATCGGCGTCGTGACCAAGCCGTTCAGCTTCGAGGGCAACCGCCGCAAGCTCATCGCCGAGAAGGCCGCCGAGCAGCTGAAGGCCAAGGTCGACACGCTCATCACGATCCCCAACGACCGCCTCCGCGACGTCGTCCAGAAGAACACGTCCATCCTCGACGCGTTCCGCGTCGTCGACGACGTCCTGCGCCAGGGCGTGCAGGGGATCAGCGACATCATCACCGTCCCCGGCCTCATCAACCTCGACTTCGCCGACGTGAAGGCGATCATGCACGACGCCGGGTCGGCCCTCATGGGGATCGGCCGGGCGACCGGCGAGAACCGCGCGATCGAGGCGGCGAAGCAGGCGATCGCCAGCCCGCTCCTCGAGATCAACATCACCGGCGCCCAGGGAATCCTCTTCAACATCTCCGGCTCCTCGAGCCTCACCCTCTTCGAGGTGACCGAGGCGGCCGAGGAGATCCGCGCCGCGGCCGACCCGGAGGCGAACATCATCTTCGGGACGAGCTTCGACGAGCGCCTCGGCGACGAGGTCGTCATCACGGTCATCGCGACCGGGTTCGACGCCAGCCGGCGACGGGAGCCGGTCCGCCGCGAGGCGGCCGCCTCGCCGTACGAGATCTCGCGCGGCCCGCGTCCCGAGCGCGACTACCTGGGCGAGCTGGAGAGCAGCCGCCGCGCCGCCGCCGACGCGGAGCCGCGGCCGATGCCGGAGATCCGTCCGGCGGAGCGCCCGGCCGGGGAGCCCCCGGCGCGCGCCGAGCGGTCGGTCGGCCAGGAGCCGGCGGCGGCGAGCGTCCGCAACCCGCGCTACGACGCCGAAGACCTCGAGATCCCGAGCTTCCTCCGCCGCAACAAGTAGGCGGGCCGGTGGACGCCGGCCCGCTCCCGCTCCCGGACCCGGCCGAGATCGCCGGGCTGGCCGCGGCGCGCGCGGCCGTCCTCTCCCGCATCGCGAGCGCCTGCGCGCGCGCCGGCAGGGAGCCCGCGACGCGTGACGCTCGTCGCCGTCAGCAAGACCGTGCCCGCCGAGCGGCTGCGGGCGGCGGTCGCCGCCGGCCACGACGTGCTCGGCGAGAACCGCGTGCAGGAGGCGGCGGCCAAGATGGCGCTGGTTCCCGGGCCGCGCTGGCACCTCGTCGGGCCGCTGCAGGCGAACAAGGCCCGCCGCGCCGTCGAGCTCTTCGACGTCCTGGAGGCCGTCGACTCCGTGGCCCTGGCCCACCGCCTCGACCGGCTCAGCGCGGAGCTCCGGCCGGGCCGCCCGCTGCCCGTCCTCCTCGAGGTGAACGTCGATGCCGACCCGGGGAAGTCCGGGTTCGCGCCCGCCACGATCGCCGCGGAGCTCCGGGGCCTGCTGGCCCTGGCCAATCTCCAGGTGCGGGGCCTGATGACGATCGGCCGGCTCGCGGCGGCCCCCGACGAGGCCCGGGCGACGTTCCGGCGGCTCCGCGAGCTCGCGACCGGGCTGCGCGCCGCTCACCCCGGGCCTGGGGCCCGAGCTGTCGATGGGGATGAGCGACGACTTCGAGGCGGCGATCGAGGAGGGGGCCACGATCGTCCGCGTCGGCCGGGCGCTCTTCGGCGAGCGGCCCCCGGCCGCCGAGTCCGGCCACCACGCGGAGGACGGGCCGGGCAGCCATGCGCCCGGGGCCGCAGCCGCCGGGGGTAGGATTCGGCCGTGGTCTTCGTCCGCAACTTCCTCGAGATCCTGGTCCTGGTCCTGTGGCTCCTCGTGCTGGGCCGGGTGCTGGTCAGCTGGATCGACCCGCCGGCCCGCAACGCGGTCTCGCGCTACCTGGTCGCCCTCACGGAGCCCATGCTGGCCCCGATCCGGCGCCTCCTCCCGCGGACCGGGATGATGGACTTCTCGCCGCTCATCCTGATGCTGGGGCTGGGGCTGCTCCTGCGCGTCGTGGCCGGGTGAGCGTCCGCTTCGCGGTGCGCCTGACGCCCCGGGGCGGCCGCGACGCCATCGACGGGGTGGGGGAGGACGGCGTCCTGCGCGTGCGCGTCGCGGCGCCACCGGTGGAGGGCGCCGCCAACGAGGCACTCTGCCGGCTCCTCGCGCGGGCGCTCGGCGTCGCGCCGGGGGACGTCCGGATCGTGGGAGGCGCCAGCGGCCGGCGGAAGCTCGTCGAGGCGGAGACGGATCCGGCCCACCTCGCCGCGGCCTGGCCCGGGTCGGCTCGGCGGAGGCCCGTCGTGACCGCCACCCTCTATCGCCGGGCCGCGCTCGCCGACGGGACCTCCGAGCGGCTCCAGCTCGACGTCAGCGTCCTCGTCGAGGGCGGCCGGGTCAGGTGGATCCGTCCCGCCGACGACGAGGGCCCGCCTTCCGACGAGCCCCCCGACGTCGTGGACGCCCACGGCTCGACGATCGTCCCCGGGCTCGTCGACGGCCACGCCCACCTCACCCTGCCGGGCGGGGCGGGCTGGATTGCCCGGATCGACGATCCGGTGGGCGACCTGGTCGCCGCCGCGGAGCACAACGCCCGCCTCCTGGGCCGGGCGGGGGTCCGCTGGATCCGCGACGTCGGCTCCCCGCGCGTCGCCAGCCCGTGGACCGGGGCGCCGCGGGCGCTCGCCCTGGAGCTGCGGGACCGCTGGCGCGGCCGCCCCGAGGTGCCGTACATCCGCGCCGCCGGGACCTGGCTGATGCGGGCCGGCACGCTCGAGACGCCGCGGACCGTCTCCGTGGACGACGGCGACGCGCTGGCCGCGGCGGCGACGGCCCAGCTCGACGAGGGCGCCGACCTCCTCAAGCTCTACCTGGACGGCCCGGAGCCGGGCGTCGCGCCGTGGACGACCGGCGAGGTCGAGCGCGTCGTCGCCCTCGCCCATGCCCGCGGGGCCCGGGTGACGGCCCACAGCGGGAACCTTGCCGGGGCGCGGGTCGGGGTCCGGGCGGGCATCGACGCGCTCGAGCACGGCTTCGAGCTCGACCCGGACCTCGCGGCGGAGATGGCCCGGCGGGGCACCTTCCTCGTCTCGACGCTGGCGATCTTCCGGTCGTGGGAGTCGTTCGGGCGGACGACCCGCCTGCCGCGCTTCGTGGAGCCGGCGGGACGGGCCCGGATCGCGGCGCGCCGGGAGCGGGCCGAGGAGAGCGTCCGCCTGGCGCGGGCGGCCGGGGTCGCGATCGCCACCGGGACCGACTTCGGGGGCGGGTCGACGCGGGCGAACCAGCTGGCCTGGGAGGTCGAGGCCCTCGTCGGGGCGGGCCTCGAGCCGTGGGAGGCGCTCCGCGCGGCGACCGTCCGGGGCGGCGAGCTGCTCGGCGAGCCCGACGCGGGCCGCCTGCGCGAGGGCGGTCCGGCGGACCTCGTCCTGGTCCACGGCGATCCGCTCAGCGATCCGGGGGCCCTGTGGCGGGTCTGGCGCGTCGGCTGGCTCGACGATCCGGCCTGACGGGCCGGGCCGTCGCCGCCGCCGGGGCAGCCGCCGCGTCGGGGCAGCCGCCGGGGCCGCCGCCGGGTTCCGCCGCGTCCCGGCCAGCTGCCGGGTCCGGCCCGGACGCCCGCGGAGTGGGCCCGCACGACCCGGACCGCGCCCGCGGCCGTGCGGCCCCGACACGATCCGAGCGCACGATCCGCAGGAGTTGGACAGACCGGGACGCTGGGAGCGCGAAATCCCGCTCGAGGGCGCTCCGTGGCGCGAGATCCCGAGTGGTTTCGCGCTCCCAGCGTCCCGGTCTGTCCAACTCCTGCGGATCGTGCCTCGGCCGCACGGGCGCAGGCGTGGTCCGGGTCGCGCGGCCCCCACTCCGGCCGGGCGTCCGGGCCGGACCTGGGCCCGGGCCGCTTGCCCGAGCCGCGGCGGCCGCCCGCCCCGTCAGGCCGGATCGTCAGAGCCCCACGGGCCCCCGGATCGCTGAGAGCGGATCGCCGTGGAGCCGGACGAGGTCCGCCGGGCCACAGACGCAGGAGGCGGCCCGCGTCGGGCTCGCCCGGCGGCTCCGCGCCCGCCCCGGACGGTCGCAGCGCGGAGCGCCTCCCACGGCTCGAGGCCCACCCCAACGAGGGCCCTGACCTCCGCCCTGGTTCGCCCGCGTCAAACCGCCCCCGAAGTCGGTCCCGTGCGGCGGAGATCGCGACCCCGGCCGCCCGCGCCAGGCGGACGCACTCCGGCGCGCCGCCGAATCCGGGTCCGTCCCGCCGGCTCCACGAAGCGCGGCAGGCGGGTCGTCCGCCCCGAACGACTCCCACGACCCGGAAGATCGCCAGCGTCGAGACGAGGAAGGTGCCCCGCCGCTGCAAGGTCCGGGTCGAGCTCGAAGCCACGTGGATGGACGACCCGACCCGCGCCCGGCAAGGTTCCGCTGTGGGCCGTCACCCCGGGCCCCGCGGGCATGGGCGAGGGCGACGACGCGCTCGACCTCGCCGGTCGTCCACGGCGCGACGCCCGGCTCCGGGCCGTCCAGGTAGAGCTTGAGAAGATCGGCGCCCTCGTCGAGCTGGCCGTCGCCGCCGCGGCCAGCGCGTCCGTCGCCCACCGGAGCGTCAGCCGCGCTCTGCTCAGCGTGCCGGCCCGCATCAGCCAGGTCCCGGATGTACGGCACCTCGGGGCGACTCTCACGCCAGCAGGTCCCGCAGCTCGAGGGCGAGCGGCGCCGGTCCAGGGGCTTGCGACGCGCGGGGAGCCGACGTCGCGGACATGCCACGGACCCACCGCGCAGGAGGCGGGCGTTGTGCTCCGCGGCGGCGACCAGGTCGCCCACCGGATCGTCGATCCGGGCGATCCACCGAGCAGGGTGACGGTCGCCGTGGCCTCCATGACGTCAGGGGGCTCGGGGTCGGCGGGGCCTCGTCCTCGGCGGGACGGATCCACCTCACCCGGCCGCCCTCGACACTGACGTCGAGCTGGAGCCGCGCGGAGGTCCCCGTCGGCGAGCGCGGCCCGCGAGGGTGGCGGTCACGACGGGCCTCCGTCGGCGAGCGCGGCCCGGCGATAGAGGGTGGCGGTCACGACGGGCCTCCGTCGGCGAGCGCGGCCCGGCGATAGAGGGTGGCGGTCACGACGGGCCTCCGTCGGCGAGCGCGGCCCGGCGATAGAGGGGTCACGACGGGCCTCCGTTGGCGAGCGCGGCCCGGCGGGTGGCCGTGGGCAAAAAAACAGGGCCTCCGCCACCGATCCCGGGCCAGGCCGCAGCGAGGTGGGCACGGGATCAGCTCCGCCTCGACGAGCTTCCGCCGGCCGCCGGCGCCGCCCACGATCCGGACGTCGCTCGGCGCGACGCCGACGCCGCCGCGAGGAGCCGGCAGAGTGCCCCGTTGGCGGCGCCGTCCACCGGTGGGCGCCAGCGACGCGCACGCGCAGCACGCCGTCCTCCCCACCCCGTCGATGGCGTCGGCGGGCCCGCCCCGGTGGTGCCAGGCGCACCGCGAACAGGACGCTCGCCCGGCCACGACGCGCAGGAGGCAGCCCCCAGCCCGGCAGGACGAGCGGCGAGAAGTCCACCATCCCGGTCCGGGGGAGGGAGGCGCCGGATCGGCCCGCGGCTGGGTGAGGGCGACCAGGTAGCGCGAAACCGCGTTGCGCCCGCGGTCGAACGAGCTGAGCCGGCGCCCCGGCCGGCGCGAAAAAGGGCACAGGACCAGGACCAGGATCTCGAGGAAGTTGCGGACGAAGACCACGGCCGAGATGACACCCCCCGGCGGCTGCGGGCCCGGGCGCATGGCTCGGCCCCGGATCCCTCGCCCGTGGTGGCCGGACTCGGTGGCCGGGGGCCACTCGCCCAAACAGCCGGCCGACGCGGACGATCGTGGCCCCCTCCTCGATCGCCGCCTCGAAAATCACAGTCGCTCATCCCCATCGACAGCTCGGGCCGGGAGAGCGGCGCGGAGCCCGGCCGCGAGCTCGCCGCAGCGGAACGTCGCCCCAGGCCGTTGGGAGCCACCGCGAGCCGGCCGATCGTCATCAGGCCCCGCACCTGGAGATCGGCCAGGGCCAGCAGGCCCGGACTCCGCGGCGACCGTGGCGGGCGCGAACCCGGACACTCCCCGGGTCGGCATCGACGTTCACCTCGAGGAGGACGGGCAGCGGCCGCCCCGCCCGGAGCTCCGCGCTGGATGAGCCGGTCGAGGCGATGGGCGAGGGCCACATGGACGAGCCGCCGTCCAGGACGTCGAAGAGCTCGACGGCGCGGCGGGCCTTGTTCCTGCAGCGGCCGACGAGGTGCAGCCGGGAACCAGCGCCATCTTGGCCGCCGCCTCCTGCACGCAATTCTCCGCGAGCACGTCGTGGCCGGCCGCGACCGCCGCCCGCCGCTCGGCGGGCACGGTCTTGCTGACGGCGACAAGCATCACGGTCGCGGGCTCCCTGCCGGCGCGCGCGCAGGCGCTGGCGATGCGGGCCGGCGCGCGCCAGCCGGCGATCTCGGCCGGGTCCGGGAGCGGGAGCGGGCCGGCGTACCCCACCGGCCCGCCTACTTGTTGCGGCGGAGGAAGCTCGGGATATCGAGGTCTTCGGCGTCGTAGCGCGGGTTGCGGAGATCTCCGCCGCCGCAGGCTCCTGGCCGACCGACCGCTCGGCGCGCGGCGGGGGCTCCCCGCCGGGCGCTCCGCCGGACGGATCTCCGGCATCGGCCGCGGCTCACGTCGGCGGCGGCGCGGCGGCTGCACCTCCAGCTCGCCGAGGTAATCGGCTCGGACGCGTGCCGCGCGAGAGCTCGTACGGCGAGGCGGCCGCCTCGCGGCGGACCGGCTCCCGTCGCCCACTGCTCGTAGAAGTTCATCGCCGATGGGCCCCGGCCTCGTCCCCGAGGCGCTCGTCCGAAGCTCGTCCCGATGTTCCACCTCCGGGTCGGCCGCGGCGCGGATCTCCTCGGCCGCCTCGGTCACCTCGAAGAGGGTGAGGCTCGAGGAGCGGAATGTTGAAGAGGAGACCCCCTGGGCCATGGTGATGTTGATCTCGAGGAGCGGGCTGGCGATCGCCTGCTTCGCCGCCTCGATCGAGCGGTTGAGCAACAGGCCGATCCCCATGAGGGCCGACCCGGCGTCATCATGATGTTGCACGTCGGCGAAGTCGAGGTTGATGAGGCCAGGGACCGTGATGATGTCGCTGATCCCCTGCACGCCCTGGCTGGGCAGGAGCATCATCGACGCGGAACGCGTCGAGGATGGACGTGTTCTTCTGGACGACGTCGCGGAGGCGGTCGTTGGGGATCGTGATGAGCGTGTCAACCTTGGCCTTCAGCTGCTCGGCGGCCTTCTCGGCGATGAGCTTGCGGCGATTGCCCTCGAAGCTGAACGGCTTGGTCACGAACGCCCGATCGTCCACCACCGTCCTTCGCCATCTGGCGATGACGGGAGCCGCGCCGGAGCCGGTTCCGCCGAGCAGACCATGTCCGAGTCGCGGAGCGCCTCAGGTGATCTTCTCGGCGTCCTCCTCGGCCGCGCGCTGGCCCGCCGGACCGAGGCCGCGCGTGAGTCTGTCCCCGATGCGGATCTTGTGGGGCGCTACCAACTGCAGAAGCGCCTGGGCATGGGTGTCGATGAACTCGA
>CAWHCW010000007.1:0-304352 GCA_963827965.1 uncultured Chloroflexia bacterium
CGCCGCAAGTCGCCTCGCGGCTCGATCGAAGATTTATCACGTCAGATCCCCACATGTGGGGATGCTCGCTCCCCACGTCCGCTCCGATGCTCGGGACCACGCCGGCAGACAGATCGCAGGACCGGCGGAAGGGAGCAGATGAGCGGAACGACACGCATCGACGGTGACCGTCACGAGGACGGCCGCTACGAGATTCGCCTCAAGGGACACCTGGATGGCCGATGGGCTGCCTGGTTCGACGGCCTGAGCCTCAGCCACGAGAGCGAGGGCGTCACCGTCATCCGTGGCGGCGTACCCGATCAGGCGGCGCTCCATGGCCTGCTCCAGAAGGTGCGCGACACCGGATTGCCACTGGTCTCGGTGACGCACGTCGACGCCGACCCGACCGGGACGCCCGGCACCGGAGCCTCGATAGCCCAATACGAACGCACGAAAGGAAAACCGACATGACAACCGCCGTTCGAACCACGGCAACGAAACGCCCCCCGATGGACTCGATGCGGAAGACCGCGCTCGTCGCGGGCATCCTCTACCTGATCACCTTCATTTCGGTCGCGACACTGACCCTCTACAGCCCGGTGCTGAAGGACCCGGCCTACATCCTGAGCTCCGGAAGCGACGCCGGCCTGCGCTGGGGCGCCCTCATCGAGGTGATCGTCGCGCTCGCCGGCATCGGCACCGCCATCACGCTGTACCCGGTCGTCAGGCGCCAGAACGAGACCGTTCGCGCTCGGATTCGTCACCTCCCGCGTCATCGAGGGCGCGATGCTCCTCACGGGTGTCGTGAGCCTTCTCTCGCTCGCGTCCCTGCACCAGGCGGGCGCCGCGGCCGGCGCCGACTCGACCGCGCTTCTCACCAGTGGCGCCTCGTTCGTCGGGACGTACAACGCGGCGTTCCTGATCGGCGGGACCCTCATGCCCGCGATGAATGCCCTCCTGCTCGGGTACCTGATGTACCGATCCAGCCTCGTGCCGCGACTCATTCCCGCGATCGGACTCGTCGGCGGCGTCTTGATGACGTCTTCCGTGATCGGACAGATCCTCGGCATCAACGAGAAGATCTCGGTGTGGTCTCTGATCGCGCTCCTCCCGATCTTTCTCTGGGAGCTGTCGCTCGGCCTGTGGATGACCTTCAAGGGGTTCCGCAAGGAAGCGCCGCTGATGGTCGAGGCCGCGGCCGAGGCGGAGAGCCCGCACGGATCGGCACCGGCAGTCCTGTCACCGATCGCCGTCGCGACGACGGCGGGTGCAGCGTGACCGCCACCGAGGCACGGCCGACTCGTGTCCCGCCGCGAGTGGTCATCCGCGTCGCCTGGCTGCTGCACCGCGCACTCCTTCGGTTCAGCGGGGGACGGGTCGGGCTGCGGGCTCCGGGCGACACGTTCGGGCTGCTGCGCCTGACGACGGTTGGGCGCCGCTCGGGTCAGCCACGAGTCGCGATCGTGGGGTACTACGAGGACGGCCCGAACCTGGTCACGTTGGCGATGAACGGCTGGGCCGAGGCGGATCCCGCGTGGTGGCTGAACCTGCAGGCGCAGCCCGGACACGGTCGTCGAGTTGGAGGATGGCCCGCGTGCCGTCCGTGGTCGTGCCGCGGAAGGCGACGAGCGTGATCGGCTCTGGGCTCGGTGGGCCGAGTTCAGCGACCAGTACGACGGCTGGGCGGCGCTCCGTTCCGGGAAGACCGCGATCGTCGTGCTCGAGCCTCGCACCGGTGCCGGAGTCGCCGCGTAGGCGTCGCTTCGGCGGTATCCGCCACTTGATTGTCGAAGGGCCCCGGAGCTCGCCTCCGGGGCCCTTCACCGAATTCGTACTTGATGGTTAGAAGAAACAGCGACCTCGCCCGAGACGGTCGCCGCACACAGGAGACAACATGTCCTCACCCAAGCAGCTGGCGAGAATCGCCGGTGTCTTCTATCTGCTGGTCGGCATCTTCGGCGGCTTTGCCGAAGGCTTCGTCGACCCCAAGCTGCACGTCGCTGGCAATGCCGCGGCCACAGCTGGGAACGTCGCCGCGAACGCCGAACTCGTCCGCATGGGCGTCGTCGCCCACCTGGTGGACGGGGTCTTCTTCGCCCTGACCGCGATGGCCCTGTACCTGTTGCTGAACCACGTTCAGAAGAACGCAGCCAGGTCGATGGTGCTCTTCGTGGTGCTGGCGGTCGGGATGATCTGCCTCAATGCCGTCTTCCTGTTCGAGGGCATGCAGGTCGCAACCGACCCGTCATACGTGACCGCCTTCGGGGTGGCCGGATCGAGCGCTCTCGTGATGGTCCTGCTCGACATCCAGCACTACGGCACGCTCGCCGCTCAAGTCTTCTTCGGCCTCTGGCTGGCGCCGCTCGGGTATCTCGCCTACCGATCCGGGCTGTTCCCCAAGGCCCTCGGCGTCGTGCTCGTGCTGGCCACCATCTCCTACCTCGCGGACTCGCTCACGGCGTTCCTGCTTCCCGACCTCGAGCTGCAGATCAAGCCGTTCCTGATCGTCGCGCCCCTCGTCGGCGAGATCTGGATGGTCGTGTACCTGCTGGCGAAGGGCGTGAAGTCCGGGCACCAGGCCGATCGCGCGCCCGTGGCCGACCTGGCGCCCGTCGGAGCGTGACGTCAGGTTGGGGGTTCCGGTCGGACGGGCGGGCACCGCCCATCCGTTTGATGTGCGCGAGGTCCGGTGAGGACCCCTACTCGGGTCGGGGCGACAGGATGACGACCGCGGTCTCGCGGGACCGCCGGGCGGCGATAGCCGTCGAGATCCTTGTCGTACGTCGGCCCACCTGGCCCACAGGCGCGGCCGCTCGTCCGGGTCCGCTGCACGTGCGTGGACGGCGCGCGACCCACCGGGCAGGTCGACGATGGCGTCGGGCTGCGCCTGCAGGTTGAGCCACCAGGCGGGCTCGGGATCGGCCCAGCCGTTCATGGCCATGGTGACCAGGTCGGGACCGTCCTCGAAGTAGCCGAGGATGGCCATTCGCTCCTCACCGCTGCGGCGCCCGACCGTCCGCAGGCGCATCATGCCCCAGCGGTCGGCCGTCGCGGTCCGGAGGCCGAACCGGCCGCCGGTGACCGAGTAGACGGCACGCTGCACCACCCAGAACGAGCGGATGAACCAGCGCGGCGGCAGGGACGGTGACTTCGTCGACGGTTCGGACATGGTGTGCTCCTGATCGGTGTGAGGGTGGTCGTGGCGTCCGGCGGAGGCCGGGGCTGGCGGTCGGCTGGTCATCCCTGTTCGTCCGCGTACTGGAAGACCTCGTCGAGCGGCACGCGGAAGACCCGGGCGATCCGGAAGGCCATCTCGAGCGTGGGCGAGTACTTGCCCTGCTCGATGGCGATGATCGTCTGGCGGGTCACGCCGACTCGATCGGCCAGCTCCGCCTGGGTCATCTCGCCGTTGGCGAACCGGAGCGACCGGATCGAGTTGGTGACGAGGGTCGGCTTCACCATCGCTGGAACGACCCGTGGTAGGCCGCGATCTTGGTGACGGAGCTGAGCGAGGGCTCCCGCGATGCCCCCGAGGAAGATCGCGTTGGCGATCCAGAAGTGGTCCGCCCTGGCCATCGCCAGGACGAGCGCGGCGATCGCGCCGGCGATGATCAGCCAGTTGCCGACCCGCTCACCGAACTGGTCGATCTCCCGGTCGCGCTCGTCGTTCTTGTCCGCCTCGCCCGGGTTCGAGGCCGCGGCCACGACGTTGCCCAGGACGTTCGCCACGACGAAGCCGACGATCGCGAAGATCATCGGCTGGACCCAGGAGACCTCGGCGATCGGCTTGCCGAGCACCTGCGGCACGACCAGGACCACGTAGACGAGAAGCGTCGGCACCGCGACGACGAGCACGACCCAGTTGCTCTTCTCCAGGAATGCCATCGGCGTCTCCCATGTCAAAGATCGTTGACATGGGCAATGTACAGGATAGCCGACATGATGTCAACGATCTTTGACATTAGCGTTGCCGCGCTGACCGACGAGGTCCTCAGAGCCCGTTCGAGGACCCATGTCCCTCGAGCGACGAGGCTAGGCAGCTGTCGAGACCCACGTCCATGCGTACCAGACGGTCAATGCGTTGAAGACGAAGCTCACGATGATCAGGAAGTTGTCGTAGAGGCCATTGTAGGGCAGGCCGAACGAGATTGAAGACGACGACGAGCACGGCGACGACGATGTTGACCCAGCCGATCGCGGGATACGGCAACGTCAGGGACAGGACGACCATGACGATCGGGATCAGCATGATCACCGCGATCCCCAGCCACATTCCCTGGCTCGCTGTTCGGCCCTCGATCTCGCCCGGCGTGATGTCGCCGGCGAACAGGCGCAGGACATCCCCCAGGAGGTAGGTCAGCATCACGGCCACCCACAACCCCGAGAGGATGATCCTCACATCCGCCATGACTCAGCTCGCCTCGCTCTGCTCGAGCGTCGGCTCGTGATCGGGCCTCAGATCGCGACGACGACCTTCCCTCGGGCGTGCCCCGCCTCGATGTGGCGGAGGGCCGCCGCCGTCTCGGACAGCGGGTACGTCGCGTCGATGACCGGCCGGAGCGTCCCCTCCTCGACCATGGACGCGAGGACCTCGAGATCCTCGCGGTTCGGGTTGGAGTAGGGTCGGCGCAGGCTGTGCTTCACGAAGGGGGACATCACGACCGGTCGGATCAGCCGGACCAGCAGCCCCAGGCCGCTCGCGCCCGTGCCGCTCATGAGGACAAGGGTGCCGTCGGGCGCCAGGGCTCGTCGGCAGTCCGCGAGGGAGTGGTTCTCGATGTTGTCGAGGATCAGGTCGTAGCGTGCCGTGCCCCGGGTGAAGTCCTCCCGGGTGTAGTCGATGACGTGGTGCGCGCCGAGCGAGCGGACCAGCTCCACGTTGGTCGGGCCGCACACGCCGGTGACCTCGGCGCCGAAGGCGCGGGCGATCTGCACCGCGTACGTGCCCACGCCGCCCGACGCGCCGTTGATGAGGACCCTCTGACCGGCCTGCAGCCGGCCCGCATCGCGGAGGCCGTGGAGCGCCGCGGACGCCGAGGTCGGGATGGCCGCGGCCTGCTCGAAGCTCATGCCGGACGGCTTGCCGACGAGCGTGTCCTCGTCGGCCCGCGCGTACTCGGCGCAGGCGCCCGATGACGGCCAGGTGCAGAGGCCGAAGACCTCGTCACCGGGCGCGAACCGGGTCACGGCGCTGCCGGTCGCCTCGACCGTCCCGGCGATGTCGAACCCCGGCACGCCGAGCTTCGGCCCGCGCAGGCCGCTCGTGAACCGAACCGGGAATGGCGAGCCCCGGACGCCGAACGACGTCACCGATGTGGAGCCCCGCGGCGTGGACGCGGACGAGCACCTCCCGGTCGCCGATCCCGGGCTGGTCGATCTCCCGGCTGACGAGCACCTCCGGCCCGCCGTACCGTTCCTGGACGATTGCCTGCACCGATCTCTCCTCGTGTTCGTCGCGCATCGTAAGCTTATGACATAAGCATATGCCATAAGCTACGATGGCGTCAAGGGCACTCGAGGAGAACGTCGATGACACGCCGCACGACGCGGAAGCGCGCGCCGCTCAGCCGGGACCGCGTGCTGCGCGCCGCCCTGGAGCTGGCCGACGAGGGCGGCATCGGGGCGCTGACGATGCAGCGATCGGTCGCCGGCTCGGCGTGGAGGCGATGTCGCTCTACCGGCACGTTCGCAACAAGGACGACATCCTCGACGGGATCGTCGACCTCGTCTTCGCCGAGATCGAGCTGCCGGCCGATCGCTCGAGCTGGCGAACGGTGCTCCGTGCCCGATCGATCTCGACCCGCGCCGCCCTGCGCCGGCATCCCTGGGCGATCACCCTCATGGAGTCGCGCATGGCGCCCGGCCCGGCGAATCTCCGCAGCCACGACGACACCCTCGCCGTCCTGCTCGACGCGGGGTGCTCCGCGACCATGGCGACGCACGCCTACAACCTCGTCGACAGCTACGTCCTCGGGTTCGCGCTCCAGGAGGCGAACCTGCCGTTCAGCAACGCGGAGGAGCTGGCGGCGGTGGGCGAGGAGCTGCTCGCCCAGGTGCCGGCGGACGAGTACCCGAACCTCGTGCGCGTCGGGGCCGAGCTCCTCGCGTCCGGCTTCGACTACGCCGACGAGTTCGAGTTCGGGCTCGACCTCATCCTCGACGGCATCGAGCGGGCCCTCGAGTCAACCGTCCCGAGCGCTGGGTCGCCTCTCTAGGTCGCCGAAACGGTGCTCGGAGCGGCGGCCTGCCACCTTGGCGCCTCGCCGGCAGGCCCGAACGAGCTCGCCCATACGTTTGATGTCCGCGAGGCCCGCTGCGGGCCGCTACTTCGGGTCGGGGCGACAGGATGACGACCGCGGTCTCTCGTGACCGACGGGCCGCATAGCCGTCGAGATCCTTGTCGTAGGTGGCCTGCATGGCCCAGAGGCGCGGCCGCTCGTCCTTGTTCGCTGCACGTGCGCGGACGGCGCGCGACCCGCCGGGCAGATCGACGATGACGTCGGGATGTGCCTGCAGGTTGAGCCACCAGGCGGGCTCGGGGTCGGCCCAGCCGTTCATGGCCATGGTGACCAGGTCCGGACCGTCCTCGAAGTAGCCGAGGATGGCCGTCCGCTCCTTGCCGCTGCGGCGCCCGATCGTCCGCAGCCGCAGCATGCCCCAGCGATCGGCGGTCGCGGTCCGGAGGCCGAGCCGGCCGCCGGTGACTGAATAGACGGCCCGCTGGACCACCCAGAACAGGCGCACGAACCAGCGCGGCGGCAGGGACGCGGTCTTCGTCGTCGGCGTGGCTGCAGACATCGTGTGCTCCTGATCGGTGTGAGGGTGGTCGTGGGGTCCGGCGGATGCCGGGGCTGGCGGTCGGCTGGTCATCCCTGTCCGTCCGAGTACTGGAAGGCTTCGTCGAGCGGCACGCGGAAGACCCGGGCGATGCGGAACGCCATCTCGAGCGTGGGCGAGTACTTGCCCTGCTCGATGGCGATGATCGTCTGGCGGGTCACCCCGACTCGCTCGGCCAGCTCCGCCTGGGTCATCTCGCCGCTGGCGAACCTGAGCGATCGGATCGAGTTGGTGACGAGCGTCGGCTTCACCATCGCTGGAACGGCCCGTGGTATGCGGCGATCTTGGCGACGGAGCTGAGAACGGCTCCCGCGATGCCCCCGAGGAAGATCGCGTTGGCGATCCAGAAGTGGTCCGCCATGGCCATCGCCAGGACGAGCGCGGCAAGCGAGCCGGCGATGATCAGCCAGTTGCCGAGCCGCTCACCGAAGTGGTCGATCTCCCGGTCGCGCACGTCGTTCTTGCTCCGCCTCGCCCGGGTTCGAGGCCGCGGCCACGACGTTGCCCAGGACGTTCGCCACGATGAAGCCGACGATCGTGAAGACCATCGGCTGGACCCAGGAGACCTCGGCCAGCGGCTTGCTGAGCACCTGCGGCACGACCAGGACGGCGTAGACGAGAAGCGTCGGCACCGCGACGACGAGCACGACCCAGTTGCTCTTCTCCAGGAATGTCATCGGCGGCTCCAATGTCAAAAATCGTTGACATGGGCAATGTACAAGATAGCCAACATGATGTCAAGGATCTTAGACATGTGTGGACGCGCTGGCCACGAGGGCCGGCCGAGGGCGGGTCCCAGCCTGCGGCGAGGACGTCCATCTGGCGCCGCGTCGTCTGCGGCGAGAGTCACCGGCGCATGTATCCCTCCCTCATGCGAAGGTGCCTGGCCGCCGCGGCGAGCCAGTCGTCCCGGGCCTCGATGAGCACGTCGTAGGCTGTATTCGCGTGTCCGCCAGATGTCGGGCGCGCCAGTCTCATCGTCACGGCGGGCGACTTCGGCAAGGGGCTGGTCGTGGGCTGGTCGTGGTGCAGCAGGCAGTCCCACTCGAGAAGGAGTGGCGTGGCGCAAGGATCGACCGCCCGGCGTGCAAGGGTCCACTTCGGGTGGCTGAGTCCGTGGTGGAGCAGCCGCCATGACCACACGCGAGGGGCAGGTGCGGACCCTCGAGGCGGTGGACGGGGGCGCTGAGGCTCTCGGCTCTGCCGTCCCCCTCCGAAGCGGGTCGGACCGTCGATTTGCCGTCTGTTGGGCCTGCTCAAACGTTCTAACGTCCCTCGATCGCCCGGCAGGTCGGGCCGACGTAGGCGCCAGGCGTTGAAGGAGAGGAGATGCTGAAGACGATCACCGGCATGGTGCCGTTCGCCATCGGGCTGGCCGCCATCGGGATCGCCATCTGGTGGCTGCTGGGGCGGGAGATGGCTCTGGGGAGGTGGCTCCTCGGCGCCTTCCTGGTCGCTCACGGCCTGGTCCACCTCCTGTTCGTCGTGCCGCAGCCGGCGACGTCGGCTGAAGGCTCCGGCGCTGCCCCGTGGCCGTTCGACATGGCTCGATCGTGGCTCGTCACCGGCGCGGGACTGGACGTCAACCTGGTGCGCGCCCTCGGGCTGGCGCTCATCTGTGCCGTGACCGTCGGCTTCCTGCTCGCCGGCCTGGCCACGGTCGGGATCCTCGTGCCCGGCCGGCTGGTGGCCGGTCCTGGTCGGGGCTTCGGCTGCGGCGTCTGCCGTGCTGCTGGCGCTCTTCTTCAACCCCAGCCTCGTCCTGGGCCTGGCGACTGACGCCGTCCTGCTGTGGATCGTCCTGGCCACGGTGTGGGCTCCAACGGCCACCGCGTCCACCGGGTAGGCGGTGGCAGGCCGCCAGGCCGTGGCATGCCTGGCCGTGGCCCTCCGGCCCTGGTTCCTGTCGGGCTCGCCCACCGCGTACCCGCCTCTCAGGACCCCCCGGCCAGCACGCCCCGCAGGAGGTCGGCTCCGTCCTCGTCGGCCAGGCGGTAGGCCCAGCCCGGTCCGACGGGCCAGGCGGTCGAGACGAGCGCCGAGCCCGGCTCGGCCGGGCGCAGGTACTCCATCCGGTACCTGCGCGGGAGGGCGGCCGTGGCCTCGTCCCCGGCGGCGCCCGCGGCCGCCACCGCTTCGTCGAGCCAGTCGAGGTAGACGCCGTTGTTGGCGTGGTTCATGGGGTCGAGCTCGCGGAGGCGCGGCGAGAAGCGGAGGGTCGTCGCGTCGGGCGGGCTCGGCGGCAGGTCCACGCGAACGGGGGCGAACGGCCCCGGCCCGTCGATCGGCGCGCGCTCGAACTCGGCCGGGATGCGGACCGGGGCGCGGCCGTCGGTCATCGCCCAGTCGATCAGGACGAGGGCCGCGCAGAGCTCGCCGGCCGGCCCGGCGACCTCGGTCTCCCGGCGGGCCATCACCCGCGGTACCCGGTCAGCCGGGTCGTGACGGTGACCGTCTCGCCGTCGGCGATCGGCGCCGAGCAGCCGCACCTCCACCGCGCGGACGAGCCAGGCGACGCCCCGCTCGCGGTACCAGGCGCGCGGCGAAGCCGAGCGCCTCGGAGTGGCGCCAGGCGACGTCCAGGACGTAGCCGAGCAGGGCCGAGCCGCGCAGCAGGCCGCGCGGCGTCGCCTCGTCGAAGCGGACCCGGTACGCCGCCGCGTGGCGCAGCGGCAGGCCGGGTCGACGGCGGCTCATCGCGGCTTCCTGCCGGCGAGCGCGTCGAGCGACTCCATCGTCACGACGACGATCCCCTGCCGGGGCGCGGTCTGCCCGGAGAGGCGGACGGCGCAGCTCGTCCGAAGGTCGTACACCACGAGCCCGACGCGGAGCGCCGTCTCCTCGTCCGCGGCGTGGCGTCGCGCGTCGTCGAGCTGGTTCAGGACGTCGGCGTTGATGCCCCGGGCTCCCCACTTGCAGTCCCAGGCCTCGGCCCGCCCGGGAATCTCGACGGCCACGTCGTAGGGGTGGATCTCGGCGGCAACGCCGTCGAAGAGGATGCGTCGCTCCCGGCGAACCGCCGGCGCCGCAGCGGGCCCCAGCCGTCGGGCGACGAGAAGCTGGGTCAGCTCCTCCACGAAGGCCCCCCGGAACTGGGAGCGCGCCTGCTCGCCGCGCCCCGCCACCTCGAGGCTGGCGGAGAGGATCGCCTCGGCGCGCTCGCGGTCGGGAGCATCCGGGCCGAGGACGGTCGGGAAGATCGCCCGCCAGGTCGCGGGGTCCACGGACTCGCCGTTCATCACGGCGCGGGCCAGGAGCCGCTGCCCATGGGTCGCCTCGGCGACGAGGGCCGCCAGTCGCCCGACCAGCGGGTCCGCCTGGATTCCCGCGTAGACGACGGTCCGGGCGTCCTTCGCCGCGTCCTGGAAGCGCACGGCCGTCAGCTCGCAGCGGGGCCGGCGGGGGGAGCGCCGTCGGGGAGGACCGCGGGGGACCGGCGGGAGAGCGCCGTCGGGCGTGCCGAGGGCCAGCTCGACGACGGCCGGGAACGTCGAGAGCCAGTCGATGGCGCGGTGCGGGTCGACGATCCGCGCCGTCTCGGCGCAGGCCGCCGCGACGGCGGCGCCGCGGTCGGGGGCGAGGGGCGCCGCCGGGTCGACGCCGGCCGCCGTCCGCAGCCGGGCCCGGCCCGCCTCGGCGATCGCCCTCACGTAGGTGAACTCGTCCTCGATCGATTCCCCCAGCTCGGCCAGGCGCGCGAGGGCGGCCACGGCCGCGGCCAGGGCCGCGCCGCGCGTGGCGGCAGGAGGAACGGTGGGGCCGGCGACTGCGTCGGGCATCGGGCAAAGGGTACCGCCGCAGGCAGCGGGCGGGGCGGGCGGGGCGGGCGGGGCGGCGGGCGATTAGCGGAGGCGCCGTCAGGCGAGGCGCGTCTGCTCGCGGCTCTCGCGGTCCCCGACGGCCGCCTCGATGCGGGCGGCGACGTCCTCGAGCCGGCGGTGGCTCGCCGCGTCCCACGATCCCGAGTAGACCCGGATGGCCACCGAGCGGAAGCGCGCCGCCTCCTGCCTGTCGCCGAGCTGCTCCAGGCGGCGGACGGCATCGAGGACACGGCGATAGACGCGGGGCAGGGTCTCGGCGACGGTGAACGCTCGACTCATCGTCAAAGCATCCTGTCGCCCGGCCAGGCCCGGCATCCCCCGATGGTCCCGTGGCGGCTGGGAGGGTCGGTCAGTCGCCGGGATGGGACCCCGAGCGGATGTCGAACGGCCCGAGCGTCCCGCCGGCGGGACCCCAGCGCGGGATGACGCGCTCCACGCGGGCACCGAGCGGGCCGGCGGCGAGCTCGCGGAGGAGCTCGTCGAGGGCGGCCCGCGGCCCTTCTGCGGCGCAGCGAACGGAGCCGTCGGCCTCGTTGGCGACCCACCCCCGCAGCTCGAGCCGCCGGGCGGCGTCCAGCACGAACCAGCGATACCCGACCCCCTGCACGCGCCCCACGACGGTCGCGTCGAGGCGCGCGAGGTCGCCGGGCGTGGCGTCGTGTCGCTCACGGGGCGGTGCCCTCGACGCTCACCGGGCGGCGCCCGCGGCCCGCGCATGTGGCCAGGCCAGGACCAGGGTGTCGACAAGGAGCTCGGGATTCGCGTTTCCCTCCAGGAGCTCCGCGGCCCGCACCAGCCGCCCCAGGAATGCGACGCATGCATCGGACGCGACGACGCCGCCGACGGCCCGGAGGTCGTCGAGGAGCGCCGTGTCGCGGGCGGCCGTCCCCGCGCCGGCGGCCGTCACGGCGAGGTCGCGGGCCACGGCCGTCCACGTCGCGAGGAGGGCGGCGGCGGCCAGCCGGCGCTCCGCCGGTGTGCCGCGGGCCGGCCGGGCGGCGCCTTCGGCCTCCGGATCGCCCGTGGTCGTGGCGATGACGCCCTCGGGCACGGGCGCGGCGGCATCGCCCGGGACGCCCCCGCTCCGGACGAGGTCGGCGGCGCGGATGAGCAGGTCGCGGCCGGCGAGCAGGCGATCGGCGGTGCCCAGCGCCGCGAGGTCCAGCAGCGACCGCGCCAGCTCCTCGCGGGCCGCGACGGCCTCGGGCACGGCCGCCAGGGCGATGGCCAGCCCGGGACGCCCGTCGGCGAGACGGGCCAGCCGGGCCCCGCGGGGCGGCTCGACCCCGCGCTCCGCGAGGAGGCCCTCCATCGCGCGGGGGCCGACCGGGCCGAGGCGGAGGACGGCCGTCCGCGAGCGCACGGTCGGGAGGAGCCGCTCCGGCTCGTCGGCGCACAGGATGAGGATGGCGCCCGGGGGCGGCTCCTCGAGCGTCTTGAGAAGCGCGTTCTGGGCGTCCTCGTTGAGACGGTGGGCGCCCTCGACGATCGCGACCCGGTGGGCGCCCTCCACGGGGAGGCGCGCCAGCTCGCGCAGCAGGTGGCGCACCGTGCCCGGCTCCGGGTCCTGGTGGTCGCCGATCCGGACCTGGCGCCCCGGCCCCTCCGGCGCCAGCCGGTGCAGGTCCTGGTGGGAGCCGGCGTCGATCAGCCGGCAGGAGCGACAGGCCCCGCACGGCCGGGCGTCCGGATCCTGCGCATGGCACAGGATCCCCGCCGCGAGGTCGAGGGCGAGCGTCGTCTTGCCCACCGAGGCGGGCCCCACCAGGAGGAGCGCCTGGGGGGCGCCGCGGAGGAGCATCCGCTCCATCGCGGCGACGGCGGCCGGCTGTCCGCGCGTGGCAAACCGTCCCCCGGACGGCAGCCGGACCCGAGGTCCCGGCCGCGCGCGCGACGAGGCCTCGGCGGGCTGACGGGCGCGCGGGCGGGGTGCCGGCATCGGCTGGCTCGGGCGCCGTCCCGGCGTCAGGCGCCCTCTGCGGGTGCCGCCTTCCGGGTCCGCGGCGCGCGGGCCGGGGCCTTGGCCGGAGCCTCGGCGGCGGGCGCCGGAGCGACCTCCGCTGGCGCGACCGCCGCCTTCCGGGTCCGCGGCGCGCGGGCCGGCTTCTTCTCCGCCGCCGGTGCGCCACCTCGGCCGGAGCCGCGGCGGGTGCCGCCTTCCGGGTCCGCGGCGCGCGGGCCGGGGCCTTGGCCGGAGCCTCGGCGGCGGGCGCCGGAGCGACCTCCGCCGGCGCGGCCGCCGCCTTCCGGGTCCGCGGCGCGCGGGCCGGCTTCTTCTCCGCCGCCGGTGTCGCCGCCTCGGCCGGAGCCGCGGCGGGCGCCGCCGCCGGGGTGCGGGTGCGCCGTCGCGGCGCGGGGCCTTCGTCGGACCGCGCCGCCGGGGTGGGCTCCTGGCGGGCGGGCTCCTGGCGGGCGGTCTTCTGGGCGAGCTGGGCCCGGAGGAGCTCCTCGAGCTCCGGCGGGACCTCGCTCCACGGCTCGGAGGAGGGTCGGCGCTCCGGGGCGCGATCGCGGAAGGGAGCCGGCTGCGGAGGACGGGACATGCGCTGTCCGCCGCGCGACCCGCTCGGAGCACCGCGGCCGGATGGCTGAGATACGCGGTTGCCGCCTGGAGCACCGCGGCCGGATGGCTCGGAGACCCGGCCACTGCTCGGGGCGCCGCGGCCGCCGCCGCCGTACCGCTCGCGGTCGACCGCGGCCGCATACGCACCGCCGCGGCCGCGCTGGCCGCCGCGCTGCCCGGGCTGCTGGCCGCCCCGGCTCCCCGCCCGCCGCTCAGCGAGCAGGTACTCGGGGATGGCCGGCTCGTCGTCGTACTCCTCCTCCTCGCCCGGGGTCGCCGGACGCGGTGCGCTGGGCACCCCGATCTGCGAGTCCCAGACCGAACCGAACGCCGTGGGGCGCGGAGCCGGGCGGGCCGGCTCGCCGACCTCCTCGTCCTCCTCGTCCTCGAGAAGCTCCGCGTCGACGAGCGTCGCGTCGACGACGGGCGCGCCGTCGGGCCCGACGGCCTGCTCCTGCTCCTGGTCCTGGCCCCGGCCGCGACCGCGACCGCGACCGCCGCGGCGGCGGCGCCGGCGGCGGCGCTCCTCGGCGTCGCCGGCCGACTCGTCGTCGCCGGCGATCTCGACGGCCTCGTCCTCATCGTCGCCAACCGGGGCGACGGCAGCCTGGGCGAGGCGCGCCACGGCAGCCTTCGACAGCTTCTCGCCGGGAAGCGCCACGAGGCCGCCCTCGACCGTTGCGCCAGCCGCGGCGACCGGCTCGGCGGCAACCGGGACCGCGGCGACTCGCCCGCGGCCCCGACCGCGTCCGCGGATCGGCTCGACCGGCTCGGACGTCTCCTCGACCCGCTCCGGGCGGGCCCGCCCACGACCGCGGCCCCGGCCGCGCCCGGTCCCCTCGGACTCCTTGTCGGGAACCTCGGTCATGGAGAGGTCCTCTTCGTCCGTCGCGACGCGACGGCCGGACGCCGTCGACCCCTTCTCGACCTTCGCCAGGTGGGTGATGTCGGTGAAGCGGTCGGCGACCTCCATGAGGTCCGAGCTCGTGTTGCCGCGGAAGCTGATCACCTCGACCCGGACGCCGGTCTCCTGGACCGCGCGGATCGCGGGTGCGAAGTCCCCGTCCCCGGAGATGACCACCGCCACGTCGAGGTTGCGCGACGTCTTCATGAGGTCGACGACCAGCTCGATGTCGAGGTTCGCCTTGACCTTGCCGTCGCCGTACTTGCGGATGTCCTTGCTCACGACCTTGTACCCGTTGCGGGCAAGGAAGGCGTGGAAGTTGCGCTGGTTGTCGTTATCCGGGTCCAGGCCCGTGTACGCGTAGGCGCGCACCAGGTCCCGCCCGGCGGTGGCCGCCTTCAGCAGCAGGACGTAGTCGATGTCCGCGCCGGCCGCCTTGGCCGCGTAGAAGATGTTCGCGACGTCCACGAAGACGGCGACGTTCTTGCCCACAATGACTCCTCAGCTGTTCCCGCGGGCGCCGGGTTCCCGGACGCCCGTCTGCCGGGCGCGCATCCCGCGCGCTCCGGCCATCACCCCTGGTCGGCGGAGGCCCGGTCCGCCATGGTTCGACATTCGATGCGCGGGCCGGCCGGCCGAAAGCCGTGCCGCTCCCACGCGGCCGGCGCGGCGCCGTCCGTGGGCGCCGCTGTCTCGACGACGGCGCATCCCTTGTTGCGCGCCGACCGGAGCAGCTCACCGAGGAGCAGCCCGGTCACGCGTCCTCGTCGTGACGCGGATCGACCGCGAGGAGGTCGATCGTCCCGACGTAGCCGCCCGCCCGGACGGAGGGGCGAAGCGCGAGGACCGCGACTCCGACCATCGTCCGCAGCGTCTCGGCCACGAGCACGCTCGCCTGGGGGAGGTAGACCAGCTGCCGGAGCAGGTCGGCTCCTTCGAGGGCTGCGGCGGATGCCGCCGGCGCGGCCGCCGCGACGAGCGCGACGATGCGCTCGACGTCGGTGATCCGCGCTGCCCGAACCTGGTATTCCACTCCGAGGGCTTGACCTCGCACAGGAGGGCGACCCATGGATCCGAGATCGGGAGCTGGCGGTCGGGCTCGACCGGGCTCTTGGCGTCTGGCGCCGCACCGGGGCGGGGAGCGATCACACGCTCGCCCGGCCACGCCGGGGCGCACGACGCCCGTGTTGCATTCGGGTCGCCGTCGCCTAATATACGGCATCGCTCCACCACAGGGAATCGGCGCGTCGGCCCCGTCCCGGGCCGTGACGCTTCGAGGAGACTCGGGATGGAGGGCGCGTGGCCCGGGCGGGTCGCGCGGGAGGCATTGAGGAGGAGTCTTCGGTATGCAATTCGTCAAGATCGGCGCCGTCGTCGGCGCGGTCGTGTTGGTGGCGGCTGCCTGCGGCGGCGGCGGTTCGCCCTCACCCAGCGCAAGTGGCGGAGGTGGCGGGGGCGCCAAGGGCACCCTGAAGGTCGGCGTGACGCTTCCGCTCTCGGGCGGCTCGGCCGCCGACGGACAGCCGACGCTGAAGGGTGCGCAGCTCGCGGTCGACCAGGCCAACGAGGCCGGCGGCATCGGCGGCTACAAGCTCGAGATCCTTCCCCTCGACCACGCGGTCAACGGGAAGTACAACGAGCAGCAGGGCGCCCAGGACATGCAGACGTTCGCCGGCGATGCGGCGGTCATCGGCGTGGTCGGCCCCTACAACTCGGCCGTCGCCAAGGTCCAGATCCCGATCAGCAATGACGCGGGCCTGCTCCAGTGCAGCCCGGCCAACACCAACGAGGCGCTGACGAAGCCAGAGTTCGGCGCGCTCGACTATCGCAAGAACTTCCCCGAGCGGATCAACTACACCCGCGTCGCGGCGACCGACGACATCCAGGGCCCGGCCATGGCGACCTACGCCTTCGAGAAGCTCGGCCTCAAGAACATGCTCATCGTCGACGACGTGACCACCTTCGGCAAGGGCGTCGCCGACAACTTCCAGAAGAAGTGGGAAGAGCTTGGCGGCAAGGTCGCCGACCGCGTCGGCGCCGGCCCCGACACGACCGACTTCAACGGGATCATCACGGCCGCCAAGGGCAAGAACCCTGACGGTGTCTACTACGGCGGTGTCGTGACCTCCGGTGCGGGCCTGCTTCTCAAGCAGATGCGCCAGCAGGGCCTGGACATCCCGTTCACCGGCCCGGACGGCATCGTCAACGGCCCCGGCGACGCCGAGGGTTCGCTCATCGGGATCGCCGGCAAGGACAACGCCGCGGGCTCGTATGGGACGCTCGCCGCGATCGGCGACTTCCCGGGTCGGGCCGACTTCGAGGCGGCCTTTGCCGAGCGCTTCAAGGACGACGCCGACTTCAAGACGGCCGGCGCGTACAGCGGCCCCGCGCACGCCTGCGCGACGGTCATCCTGAAGTCGCTCACGGAGTTCCTCAAGGCCAACCCGGACGCCGACCAGAAGGCGATCCGCGAAGGCGTCCGCGCCTGGGCGGCGGACACCACCCACACCTTCGACACCGTGCTCGGGCCGGAGTCGTTCGACAAGAACGGCGACACCACGCTGCCGTACATCTCGTTCTTCACCGTCGATCCGGCCGCCAAGGGCGGCATCGGCGACTGGATCTTCAAGGAGCAGATCAACTTCGGGAAGAAGTAGGCCACATCGCGCGGAACCCGGAGGGCGCCCGCCCTCCGGGTTCCATTCCCTTGAGTGGGAGGCAGCGAGCCGACATGACGACGAACGTGGCGACCGCGTCGCCGAGCGCCTTCGAGAGGTTCCAGCAGCTCCACCTCGGGCCATACCTCTTCTCGCTCGGGTTCGCGATCGTCGCCTACCTCGTGATCGGCCCGGAGCAGTTCGTCAACGCGCTGACCATCGGCGCGGTCTACGCCCTCGTGGCAATCGGCTACACGATGGTCTACGGCATCATCGAGCTCATCAACTTCGCCCACGGCGACGTGTTCATGGTCGGAGCCTTCTGCTCCATGTTCGTCCTGACGGAGGTCCTCGGCCAGGACGGACCCATCAATGACCCGGTCACCCTGGCGGTGGTCCTGTTCATCGACTTCGCGGTGACGATGCTGGTCCTGGGCGTCCTGGGGACGGCAATCGAACGCTTCGCCTACCGTCCGCTGCGCAACGCGCCGCGCCTGGCCCCCCTGATCACGGCCATCGGCGTCTCGTTCATCCTCCAGAACGTCATCCAGATCCTCTACGGGCCGTCGCCCATCAACACGCCGCAGATCATGGACCCCAACGCCCACGTGGATCTCCTCGGGATCAGCGTCGGCTGGATCAACCTGTTCGTGATCGCGACGGCGGTGATCCTGATGATCGTCCTCCAGCTGTTCGTGGGCCGGACCAGGATCGGGCGGGCGATGCGCGCGACGGCGCAGGATCGCCAGGCGGCCCAGCTCATGGGCGTGGACATCAACCGGACGATCGCGATCACGTTCTTCATCGGGTCGGCGCTGGCCGGCGCCGCCGGCGTGGTGCAGGGCCTCTACTTCGGCAACATCCAGTTCGTGCTCGGCTTCCAGGCCGGGCTGAAGGCCTTCACCGCCGCCGTCCTCGGCGGCATCGGCAACATCACGGGCGCGGCACTCGGTGGCTTCCTGATCGGCTTCGTCGAGGTGACCGCCGCGGCACTCGGGTTCTTCGTCTGGGGCCAGGCCCTGGTCTTCGGGGTGCTGATCATCACGCTCGTCTTCAGGCCGGCGGGCCTGCTCGGCCAGCAGCTCGGAGAGCGGACATGAGCGCGGCAATCGAGCGGCCCGCCCGCTCCGTGCCCGACGGTCCCGGTCTGCGCCGGCGACTGAGCGACCTCGCCCGGGGCCACCGCTCGATGTCCGTCCTGGTCGGGATGGCCATCGTGGCGCTCGTCCTGCCCCTGGTCGCGCTCCTGCCGCCGTTCAGCTACTTCAGCGGGCTGAACGTCTGGATCGACGGGTTCACGATCGCCGGCATCTTCGTGCTCCTGGCGCTGGGCCTGAACATCGTGGTCGGCCTGTCGGGGCTGCTGGACCTCGGCTACGCGGCGTTCTTCGCGATCGGCGCCTACACCTACGCCTTCGCCGCCTCGCCGTTCAGCGGCAACGACTTCCCGTTCTGGCCGATGTTGCTCGTCGGCGCCCTCATGGCCGCCACGTTCGGCATCCTGCTCGGCGCTCCGACGCTGCGCCTGAGAGGCGACTACCTGGCCATCGTGACGCTCGGGTTCGGCGAGATCGTGCCGATCGTCATCCTCAACTCGAGCACGTACACCGACGGTCCCAACGGCATCGGGGGGATCTCCCCGCCGGCCATCGGCGACTTCGCCTTCCCCACGACCGGCAACCCCTGGCCGTTCTACCTGACGATGCTCGCCCTGATCAGCCTGTCGATGATCCTGATCTACCGTCTGCAGGACTCGAGGCTGGGCCGTGCCTGGATGGCGATCCGCGAGGACGAGCTGGCCGCCGCGGCCAACGGCGTGAACACGGTGACGACGAAGCTGCTGGCCTTCGCCCTGGGCGCGTCGACGGCCGGGCTGGCGGGGGTCTTCCTGGCCAGCAAGCTGCAGACCGTGACGCCCGAACCTCTTCCGCTTCGACGTCTCGTTCACGGTCCTGGCCATGGTCGTCCTCGGGGGGATGGGCAACATCTGGGGCGTCGCGGTCGGGGCCTTCATCCTCTTCATGATCCAGAGCGTCTTCCTCAAGCAGCTCAACATCTTCTTCGACAGGGTCCATGTCCCGATCCTCAGCGACCTGGACTTCCTCCAGTACCAGTTCCTCCTCTACGGCATCGCCCTGGTGGCGATGATGCTGCTGCGCCCCGAGGGCCTCTTCCCCAGCCGGCGCCGGCGGCGGGAGCTGCACACCGAGGAGGACCAGGAGTTCGCCGAGCACGGCGATCCGCTCGGAGCGGCACCGGAATGAGCGCCACCGAGTCGACGGCCATGGCCCCCCTCGAGCCCGCGACGCCGAGCGGCGCCTGGTCGAGCGGAGAGGTGCTGCTCCAGGCGCAGGGCGTCACCAGGCGGTTCGGCGGCCTGGTCGCGGTCCGGGACGTGGACCTGGCGATCCCGAGGGGTTCCATCGTCAGCATCATCGGGCCCAACGGCGCCGGCAAGACGACGTTCTTCAACGTCGTCGCCGGGATCATCGATCCCACGGCCGGTACGGTGGGGTTCCGCGGTCGCACCCTCATCGCGCGACCGCGCCGAGCGTGGCTCGAGCCGCTCCTCTGGGTCATGCCCGCGATCATCCTGCTCCTGGTCGCGCTCGCCCTCGGGGTCCAGGACCGCGGCGATGCGGCCGTGGCCATCAGCGGGATCGTCGTCGTCGGCACGCTCGCTGCAACCCTCCTGCTGGCGATCATCCGGCCTGCCTGGTACACGCGGCTCACGGATCGGTTCGGCGTCCTGCGCAGCGCCCGTCCCAACGACGTGGTCGCGGCGGGGATCGGACGGACCTTCCAGAACATCCGCCTCTTCCAGAACATGAGCGCCCTCGAGAACGTGCTGGTTGGCATGCACCTCAAGCTGCGCTCCAACCTGGTCGACCACCTGGTCTCCACCCCCCGGCAGCGCCGCGACGAGGAGGCGGCCGCGCGCCGGGCCCGCGAGCTGCTGGCGCTGGTGGGCCTCCGCGGGAGAGACGACGAGCTGGCCAAGAACCTGCCCTACGGGTACCAGCGTCGACTCGAGCTCGCCCGGGCCCTGGGCAACGACCCGGTCCTGCTCCTCCTCGACGAACCGACGGCCGGCATGAACCCGGCGGAGACCGCGGCCATGACCGCCCTGATCGGCCGCCTCCGAAAGGAACTCGACTTGACCATCCTGCTGATCGAGCACGACATGCGGGTGGTCATGGGAATCAGCGACCACATCCTCGTCCTCGACCACGGGGAGCGGATCGCCGAGGGATCGCCCGACGAGGTCCGCCGCGATCCGAAGGTCATCGAGGCCTACCTGGGGACGGCAGCCGACATGAGCGACCCGCTCACGATGACGTCGACTCCCGCCGCATCCCAGCTCGCCGCCGCCGGGACGGCGGGGGAGATCGTCCTCGAGCTCCGCGACGTCCATACGTACTACGGCAAGATCCACGCCCTGCAGGGCATCACCCTCGAAGTCCGGCGGGGCGAGATCGTCACCCTGATCGGGGCGAACGGCGCGGGCAAGACCACGACCCTCAAGACGATCAGCGGCCTGCTCCATCCGGGCAAGGGAACGGTCCACTTCGAGGATCGCGACGTGAGCCGCACGCCGCCCCACCGGCTCGTGCAGGACGGCATCGGACATGCGCCCGAGGGCCGCCGCATCTTCTCGCGGTTGACGGTCATGGAGAACCTCCAGATGGGCGGCTACACGCGGTCCCGTCGCGAGGTCGCCGAGAACATCGAGCACGTCCTCGGCCTCTTCCCGCGCCTGGCCGAGCGAGCGGGCCAGAAGGGCGGGACGCTCTCCGGCGGCGAGCAGCAGATGCTCGCCATCGGGCGGGCGCTGATGACGCGCCCCAAGGTCCTCCTGCTCGACGAGCCGTCGCTCGGTCTCTCGCCGATTCTCATCCAGCAGATCTTCAAGATCATCCGGGAGATCAACACCAGCGGCACCACCGTGCTGCTCGTCGAGCAGAACGCACTCCAGGCCCTGGAGGTGGCGCATCGCGGGTACGTGCTGCAGACAGGCCGGGTGATCCTCGCCGACACGGCGGCGAATCTCGCGGCCAACGCCGACGTGCGGCGAGCCTACCTGGGGGAGATCTGATCGATCCGCGGCGTCCCCCGCGGAAGCGAGGCGACAGATGGCGGACCCGGTGGGCGGGGCGGTGCCGCCGCAGGGCGGGAGGCTGACCGAGAGTCACCTCGTCAGGCCCCGCGGCGACAATCGGCGGCTGTTCCTGGGCGCCGCCGTCACCGCGGCGATCCTGGCCCTCGCCGTGCTCAAGCCCTGGGGCGGGCCCGGCGACGCCTCGCGGGCAACCGGGTTGGCCGCACCCTCGGCCGGACCCGACGGCGTGGCGGCCGCCTCCCCCGGTCCGGCGGCCACGCCGACGGCCACGCCACCCGGCTACGACGCGCCGGGCGGGCAGTGCTACCCCGGCACCGACTGGCGTCTCTTCGCCATCGAGACGAACGCGGGACGGCCCCTGCGGCACTGGCTCAGCATCGAGCCGAGCGTGGCCGAGACGCCCGGGGATCCGACCGTCCCGTTCGTCAGGATCGTGACGGACCGCGTCCTTGCCCTCGGGTTCTGCGTCGGGTCGGGACCCGCCGGCCCCGGGCCGCTGGTCGAGGCGCGCGCCTGGGCGCTGGCGCCGGGGGGCGCGGCCCTCCCGGTCGCCCTGGCTCCCCTCGTGGAGTACATGCCGCGCCAGCGGAGCCTCGGGGCCGTCTACCAGCCGCCCCCGGCGTCGGGGGGCGCGCCGGACGCAGGGTGGCCGCCGGGGCGCTACGTCTTCGCCGTCCGCCAGGGGCCCGCCCAGGGCGACGAGCGGTGGTTCGGCGTCGAGGTCGTCGTCACGCGGCACGTGCCGGCGGCCGGCGATCCCACGCCCTGACGCCTCGACGCCGGCGGGACGCTACTCCCGGCGCTGGCCGTAGATCTCGGCGATCGCGAAGAAGAGGCCCACCACACCGGCAGCGGCGAGCCAGAGCCCGGGCGCGCGATCGGGCAGCATGGTGGCGAGGCCGCCGGCCTCCGAGGCGATGCCGGCGACACGCAGGAGGAGGCCCACGGCCGCCACGGCCGCCACGGCCGCGTACGCCCACCAGCGATCGTAGGCAACCGGCCGGTCGCCGGCCGCGTACGGCAGGGCGGCGAGGGCCAGGGTGGCGAGCGCGGCCAGGAAGACGAGGATGCCCGGCCCCTCGAAGGCGTTGCCCTCGATCGGCGGGATGCCGTCGCTGCCGCCGGCCCGGAACCAGGGCAGGACGGAGCCGGCGAGGACGAGGAGGGCGCCGACTGCGGCGACCAGGCGGCCGCGGCCGAGGGGGCGACGATGGAGGGTCATCCGGGACTCGCGTAGACCTCGGGGCGCAGGACGCCCACGAAGCGGAGGTTGCGGTAGCGCTCCCCGTAGTCGAGCCCGTAGCCGATCACGAACTGGTCGGGGATCTCGAAGCCGCGGTAGTCGATGGCGATCTCGACGAGGCGACGGGCGGGCTTGTCGAGCAGCGTGCAGATGCGGAGCGACGACGGGTTCTTGCCGCGGAGGTAGCGGACCAGGTAGTTGAGGGTGAGACCCGTGTCGATGATGTCCTCGACGATGAGCACGTCGCGGCCGTCGATCGACGACGAGAGGTCCTTGAGGATGCGCACCAGGCCGGACGACTCGGTGGCGGTCCCCCCGTAGGACGAGACCTCCATCAGGTCGATCTGGACGGGGATCGTGATCGCCCGCATCAGATCGGCCATGAACGGCAGCGAGCCCTTCAGGACGCTGACCAGGGTGAGCTCGCGCCCGGCGAAGTCGGACGAGATCCGGGCCCCGAGCTCGGACGACCTTGGCCTGGATCTGTTCCTCGGAGAGGAGGACCTCGGCGACGTCGGCGACGAGGTCCGGGGTCCCATTCATGCGTCCATCTCCGTGAGCGGTGCGGTCGCCGGCGCGGTCGCACGGGCCCGAGCCTGGGCCCGTGTGCGGCGGGAGCGGCGCGATCGGCCGGAATGCGCAGCCGGCGGGTCGTCGCCGTGGGAGCGCCGCGGCGCCGCGTCGGTGGAAGCGGCCGGACGGGACGCCAGGGACGCGGCCACGGCGGTCTCGCGACGGGGGGGCGTGGCCTGCCCCTCCGCCCCGCTGAGGGCGTCGGCGAGGCTGATCCGGCCGTACTTCAGGAGGAGCGCCCGGAAGTCCCGGGCGTAGAGGAGCTTGACCCGGAGGTCGGGATAGAGGTCGCGGAGGCGGCGCAGCTTGCGGTTCTTCTTGCGCACCAGCCGCTGCTTGAGCGTCGTGATCTCGACGTAGAGGTCCAGCTCCGGCAGGTAGAAGTCGGGGCTGAAGCTCTCGAGCACGGCCCCGTCCCGGTCGTAGAGGATCGGGAACGTGTGCGGCTCGTACTCCCAGGCCACCTCGTAGAAGTCGAGGATCCGCGCCAGCTCGGCCTCGCTCGCGTGGGCGAAGGCGGACCGGGGGCGGGCGCCGGTCACCGGGCTGCGCGCTCCGAGGGACGGCGACTCGCGCCCACGTCGCCGCGGGCGAGCCGCTCGGAAGGGAGCGCCGGGAGGTCCATCCGGCCAAGTCTAGCCGGTCCGGCGCCGGGTCGGGGCAACGCTGGACGGGCGGACATCACCCTGCCGCGCGATACCCATGGGGAGTATCATCGCCGTACGAGAGCCGCTCCGGAGAACCATGGCCATGACGATGGGCGACCACCGCGGAACGCGCCCCGGCGAACCCGCGGCCGGCGCCGACGACGAGGATGCGTCCTTCCGCCACAGCTACACGCGCGACCGCGCCCAGCTCCTCCGCCGCCTGAGCCGGATCGAGGGCCAGGTGCGGGGGATCGGACGGATGATCGAGCGCGAGGAGTACTGCGTGGACATCCTCCAGCAGACGGCCGCCCTCCGGGCCGCGATCGACGCGGTATCCATCATGGTCCTGGAGGACCACGTCCAGGGCTGCGTGCGGACGGCCGCCGAGCGCGGTGAGGCCGACAAGTACGTCGAGGAGGTCCTCGACGTCGTCCGCCGGACGCTCGGTCGCCCGGTGCGGAGCACGTCGCGCCCCTGACCCGCGGTACTTCCGGCCACCCTCGTGCGACGCTCGGGGGATGGCCCGGGGGCGGTGCCGGCGCGCACCCTCGGGCTACATGGAGCACCATCCCGGACGCCCGTCGCTGCCCGCCATCCCCGCCCCGCCTCCGTTCACGGAACGGCGGCGCGCCTTCCGACGCTCGGAGGACCAGGCGGTCCACGAGGAGCGAGCGCTTCTCGCTCGCGCCCTCGACGTGCTCGCCGGCTCCGGGGACGCCGCGACGCAGGTGGCCGAGATCCTCGCCCTGGTGGCGCGGGTCGTGGGGGCGCGGCGCGCGGCGATCGTGACGGACCGTCCATCCCGTCGGGTCCTCGTGGGGGCCGCCCCGGGGGAGGATCCCGCTGACGCGCGCGAGCTGGCCGCGTGGCTCGACGCCCGCGCCGCCCGGTCGGCCGCCGTTCGGGCCGCGGCCTCGCCTGCCGAGGTCACGATCGTGCGCTCGCGACGGGGCCACGCCGCGGGCGCCACGTCCAGGTCCACGAAGGCGCCGCACCCGGGGTCCCCCGCGGCGCACCCGGCGACCGCTTCCTCTGCCTGGACGCCCCCGGGGCGGAGATCCAGCTCGGCCTGGAGCTGGCGAGCCCGGACGACCGGGCCATGGTCGCCGCGCGCCTCCCGGCATCCACGCTCCGGCACCTGCTGGCTGCCCTGGCGGCCGCGACCGGGCGGGCGGCCGACGAGGCCGAGGGAGCCCAGCTCCGGGCCCGGGAGCGCGAGCGTGAGCGGTTCGTGACGATGGTCGCCCACGAGCTGCGGACGCCGCTCGCCGGCCTGGGCGGGTACCTGGATCTCCTCGCCGGCGGCGCGCTGGACGATCCGGGAATCGGGCGGGAGTTCGTCGAGCGCGGCCGCGGCATCGTGGAGCGCGATGACGGCCCTCGTCGGCGACCTCCTCGAGATGAGCCGAATCGAAGCGGGCAACCTGCGCCTCCAGATCGAGGCGACCTCGCTGGCCGAGGTCGGCGAGCGGGCCCTGGCCCCTCTCGCGCCGCTCGCCGCCGGGCGCGGCATCCGGCTCGCGACCGACCTGCCGCCCCGCATCCGGACGGTGCGGGCCGACCGGCGTCGCCTCGAGCAGATCGTCACGAACCTCGTCGCCAACGCCTGCAAGTTCTCGGCGGAGGGCGGCCTCGTCGAGCTGCACGCCCGGGTCGACGGGCCGGTGGCGATCGTCGTCGTGCGGGACGAAGGGGCGGGGATCGAACGGGCCGACCTGCGAGCGGGTCTTCCGGCCGTTCACCCGGCTCGACGGCCACGACAGCGTTCCCGGCACGGGGCTCGGGCTGCCCATCAGCCGGGACCTGGCACGGGCGATGGGCGGCGACGTGGTCGTGGCGTCGGTCCCCGGGAGCGGGTCGTCGTTCATCGTGGGCCTGCCCGCCGTCGCCGACGTCCCGCGCCCCGTCGTCGCGGCCGCGGTCGGGGCCGCGGCCGAGGCGGAAGAGGTCCGCGCTGGAGGAGCGGGCGATCCTGCGGGCCCTCCGCGCCGGGGGCCGCGCCGGGGGCCTCGCGGCATCTCCCGTCCGGCGCGCTGCGGCGCGAAGAAGGCCTGCCCGAAGCGGCCCGGGCGCTGGGGTCCGACGCCGCCTGACCACCCGCGAGCCTGGCCCGATCGGGGCGTCTCGTTGTCCACAGGCGGCGCGACCCGTGCGGCAGATCGTGGATAACCCGGTGGATAACCCGGTTGACGGCCGACGTCGGCGGCCGAAAGATCACGGTCCGCATCGACAGCGGACCCGATGACGGGGGACGGCGTTCGCGAGGGGCACGGGGAGACCCGGGCCACCGAACCGGACGAGCGCCGTGAGACCGTCCTCCCAGGTTCCGGCGGTGCGAGCCGATCACCGGCCGGGAGCGGCGCGGTCCGGATGCAACGGGGCCCGCACCTCGCGATGGAGGGTTCCTTGCGCGACCGCGCACCGCTCCCGGCCGATCCTTCTCTCTGCCCGCCCCTTGCGCCGACGGCCGTCGCCCGGTTCGACGCGGGGTGCGCGGCCCTGCGGCATCGGGGACCTGCCGCCCGGCGCCCGCGACGCGATCCTGGGGCACCTGCGCCTCCTCCTGGCCTGGACGACGGCGGTCAACCTGACCGCCATCCGCGACCCCGACGCCGCCGTGACCGGCCACCTCCTCGACAGCCTGGCGGCGGTCCCGCTGCTCCGGGAGGCCAGGGTGACGCGCTTCCTGGACCTCGGCTCCGGGGGCGGCTACCCGGGCCTGCCGCTCGCCCTCGCCCTGCCCGCCACGGCAGCGCTCCTGGTCGACTCGATCGCCAAGAAGGCCGTCTTCCTGCGGGTCGCAGCCGCGGCCGCGGGCATCGCCGGCCGGGCGGCCGTGGCGGCGGTCCGGGCCGAGGCCCTGGCGGCAGATCGTCGCCATCGCGAACGATGGCCGGCGGTCACGGCTCGCGCGGTCGCGCCGCTCCCCGAGCTCGTGGAGCTCGCCTTCCCGCTCCTCGTG
The DNA here is from genome assembly GCA_963827965.1 of uncultured Chloroflexia bacterium. Classification (GTDB taxonomy): domain Bacteria; phylum Chloroflexota; class Limnocylindria; order Limnocylindrales; family CSP1-4; genus CTSoil-043. The sequence goes on from CAWHCW010000007.1 coordinate 26,307, forward strand.
CCCGGCGGCCTCCTCCTTGCCTGGAAGCGCGCCGGCCTCGACGACGAGCGGGGCCGGGCGCTCGCCGCCGTGGCGGCGCTCGGCGGCGGGAGCGTGGAGGTCGTGCCGTTCCCCGCCGCCCTCCCGGGCCCTGGAGGATCACGTGCTCGTCGCCGTCCGCAAGGAGGGGTCCACGGCGGCGACCTGGCCCCGGACGCCGGCCGAGCGGAAGCGTCACCCCTGGTGACCTGCCGCACGCGCCGGGCGAGCACCGCGATACGCTCCACGGCGATGCGTATCGCGGTCCTCTCGGACATCCATGCGAACCTTCCGGCACTCGATGCGGTGCTTGCCGCGCTCGGCGCGGTCGACGCCATCTGGCAGCTGGGCGACGTGGTCGGGTACGGGCCGCACCCCGACGAGGTCGTCGCGCGGCTGCGCGAGCTCGGTGCCACCGGCGTGCGCGGCAACCATGACGCGGCGGCGCTCGGCACCCTGGACGTCGACTGGTTCAACCCGGCCGCCCGCCGGGCCGTGGAGTGGACGGCCGGCCGGATCTCCCCCGAGACGCGGGCCTGGCTGGCCGGCCTCCCGGAGCGGGCGGAGCTCGGCGAGATCACCCTCGTCCACGGGAGCCCCCGCGACCCGACCTGGGAGTACATCGTGACGGCGCCCGACGCGCCGGGCCAACCTGGCCGCGTTCACGACGCGCGTACTGCCTGTACGGGCACACCCACGTCCCCGCCGCGTGGCGCGAGGACGACGGCCGGGTGGAGCCGCTCGGCCCCTCCCACGGCTCCGCCCTGTCGCTCGACGGGCGACGCCTCCTCCTCAACCCGGGCAGCGTCGGGCAGCCGCGCGACGGGGACCCCCGGGCCAGCGCCCTGGTCCTGGACACCGCGGCACATCGCGTCACGTGGCACCGCGTCGCCTACCCGATCGCGACGACCCAGGCGGACATCCGGGCCGCGGGCCTGCCCTCCTGGCTGGCCGACCGCCTGGCAGACGGCCGGTAACGTGATCGGAGGTCGCCGCCCGCTCAGCGGCCGCAAGGTCGGCGACCGGCGCGTCCGCGTCGAGCGGCCGCACAGCGCCTACTTCCGCTACACGGGCCCCGGCCAGCTGACGGCCAAGCGGGCCGCGAACGTCCCCACGACCGGCATCCGCCGGGCCTGGGCCCGGGTCAAGGCGGTGGCGATCGGCCGTCCCCTGGCGAGCGAGGAGGAGATCGACGAGCGGCTCTCCAAGACGAAGGCGCTGGCCGTCTTCAGCTCGGACGCCATCAGCTCGTCGGCGTACGCCTCGGAGGAGATCCTGCGGATCCTCGTCCTCGCCGGCGGCGCGGCGGTCGTCTGGTCGGTGGAGGTGGCCCTCGCGATCGCCGTCCTGCTGGTCATCGTGACGACCTCGTACCGCCAGGTCTGCCACGCCTACCCGTCCGGGGGCGGTGCGTACGCGGTCGCCCGGGCGAACCTCGGCGTGCCGGTCGCGCTGCTCGCGGCCGCGGCGCTCCTCTTCGACTACGTGATGACCGTGGCGGTCTCGATCGCGGCGGGCATCGCCGCGATCACCTCCGTCCTCCCGGAGCTCCTGCCGTACCGGGCCGAGCTCGCCATCCTCGCCACGATCCTCCTCGCGGTGGCCAACCTGCGCGGCCTGCGCGAGTCCGGCAACATCTTCGCGATCCCGACCTACCTGTACGTCGTGGGCGCCCTGGCGCTCATCGGGATCGGCCTGGCCCGGGTCGTCGCCGGCGACCCGTCGGCGACGTTCCCGACCCCGGCCGTGACGCCGCCGGCAGGCGGCTTCGAGGCCCTGTCCGTGCTCCTCATCGTCCGCGCCTTCGCCTTCGGCTCCGTGGCCCTCAGCGGGACGGAGGCGATCACGAACGGCGTCCCCGCCTTCAAGCCGCCCGAGCCGCGAAACGCCGCCAACACGATGACCGCCATGGGGCTCCTGCTCGGGACGATCTTCGTCGGCGTGTCCGTCCTCGCCTTCGCCTTCGGCATCGTCCCGGACCCGGGCGAGAAGGTCACCCTCATCGCCCAGGTCTCGCGGCAGGTCTTCGGGGACGGGATCGTCTTCGTCGTGCTTCCAGGTCGTGACGACGCTCATCCTCGTCCTCGCCGCGAACACCGGCTTCAACGGCGCGCCCCGCCTCGCCCGGATCCTGGCGGTGGACGGCTACATGCCGCGCCAGTTCGCGATCGTCGGCGACCGTCTCGCCTACAGCTGGGGGATCGGCATCCTCGCCGCCTTCGCGTGCCTGCTCATCTGGCTCTTCGACGCGTCGGTCGCCGCCCTGATCCCGCTCTACTCGATCGGGATCTTCCTCTCGTTCGCCATCTCCCAGGCCGGGATGGTCCGCCACTGGTTCGGCGAACGGGGCCGTGGCTGGCGGTGGAAGCTCGGCCTCAACTTCGTCGGCGCGATCCTGACCGCGATCGTCTTCGTCGTCAGCGCGGCGTCCAAGATCCCCAACGGGGCCTGGATCGTGCTCATCACCGTCCCGATCCTCGTCGGCCTCATGCAATGGGTCCGCGCCCAGTACCGCGGCCAGGAGGCCGAGCTCCACGTCGCCGCCGACGCGCCGATCCCGGCGCCGCACCGCGCCCGGCGGGTGGTCGTCCCGGTCAACGGGATCAACCGGGCCGTCGTCCAGGCCGTCAACGTCGGGCGGGCGTTCGGGGAGGACATCCGCGCCGTCTACGTCACGGACGATCCCGGACGAGGGCGAGCGCCTTCGCGACCGCTGGACGCGCCAGCTCCCGGACGTCCCGCTCGTCGTCGTGGAGTCGCCGTACCGGGCCCTCGTCGGGCCGTTCGTCGCCTACCTCGACGTGCTCGACCAGACCTGGCCGCCGGACCGCGAGGCGCCGACCACGGTCGTCGTCCTGCCCGAGTACGTCGGGCGCCACTGGTGGGACCGCTTCCTCTACAACCAGGCGGCCCGCCGGCTCCGGGCCGTGCTGGTCGGCCGGGAGCACACCGTGATCCTCGACGTCCCGTACCGGCGCGGGCAGGACGGCGCGGCCGCTGCGCCCCCCGACGACCCGGCGGTCGCGTCGTGATCGGCGGCGGCGACCGCTCCAGGGCCGCAAGGTCGCCGACCGGCGGGTGCGGGTCGAGCGACCCCACTCGCCGTACTTCCGCTACACCGGCCCGGGGATGCTCACCGCGAAGGCGGCCGCGTCGCTCGCGCCGGCGGCGTCGCGGGGCCCCGGGCAGACGATCCGCCGCTTCCTCTTCGGGCGGCGGCTCTCCAACGAGGAGGAGGCCTTCGAGCGCCTCCCGAAGAAGCTGGCCCTCCCGATCTTCAGCTCCGACGCGATCTGCTCGTCCGCCTACGCGACGGAGGAGATCCTGCGCGTCCTCGTGGTCGCCGGCGCGGGGGCGCTCCTCGTCTCGATCCAGGTGGCGATCGCGATCGTGGTGCTCCTCACGGTCGTCTCGCTCTCGTACCGCCAGGTCTGCCGCGCCTACCCGTCCGGCGGCGGCGCCTACGTCGTCGCGCGCGAGAACATCTCGCCACCTGGCGGGGCTCGTCGCGGCGGCCGCGCTGCTCATCGACTACGTGATGACCGTCGCGGTCTCGACCGCCTCGGCCGTCGTCGCAGGTCTACTCGGTCGTCCCGGCGCTCTACGACATCCGGATCGAGATCGCGATCGTCTCGATCGCCCTGATCACCATCGCCAACCTGCGCGGCCTTCGCGAGGCCGGGCTCTTCTTCGCCAGCCCGACCTACCTCTTCGTCGGGCTGACCGTGCTGATGATCGGCCTCGGGATCGCCCGGATCGCGGCCGGCCAGGCGTCCCGTCGCGGCGCCGCCCGCGGATCAGCTCGTCCCGCTCGGAACCCAGGCGCTCGGGATCATCCTCCTCCTGCGGGCCTTCGCGGCCGGCTCCGTGGCCCTGACCGGCGTCGAGGCGATCGCCAACGGCGTGCCGGCCTTCAAGCCGCCCGAGGCGAAGAACGCCGCCAACACGATGCTGACGATGGCGATCCTGCTCGGCGTCCTCTTCATCGGGATCACGATCGTCGCCGACGGCTTCGGGATCCGGCCGACCGAGGAGGGCGGGCCGACGGTCGTCGCGATGGTCGCCGCGGCGGTCTTCGGCGACGGGACGTCCTCTTCGTCGTCTTCCAGGCGCGCCACGGCGCTCATCCTCTTCCTCGCCGTCAACACCAGCTTCAACGCCTTCCCGCGGCTCGCCGCGATCCTGGCCGAGGACGGCTACATGCCGCGCCAGTTCGGGTTCCGCGGCGACCGGCTCGCGTTCTCGTGGGGGATCGTCGTCCTGGCGACGGTCGCCGGGCGTGCTCCTCGTCATCTTCGGCGGCGACACGCACGCCCTCATCCCGCTCTACTCGGTCGGCGTCTTCGTCTGCTTCACGCTCTCCCAGGCCGGGATGGTCCGCCACTGGCTCACCGTCCGGGAGCCCGGCTGGTGGTGGCGGGCGGCGATCAACGCCTGCGGCGGGCGTCCTGACCCTCGTCGTCCTGGTGGTCGTGACGAGCGTCAAGTTCGTCGACGGCGCCTGGCTGGTGATCGTCCTGATCCCGATCCAGGTCGCTCGTGTTCGCTGTTCGTCCGCCGCCAGTACGCCGCGTCGCGGGCCCAGCTCGCCCTGCGGCCCGACCAGGTCGTCCCGGGCCGCGCCGCCACGAGCGGGTCGTCGTCCCGGTGAGCGGCCTCAACCGGGCCGTCGTCCAGGCCGTCAACGTCGGGCGCGCCGTCTCGACGACGTCCGGGCCGTCCTCGTCGCCGAGGACCCCGACGACGCGGAGGAGGTCCGGGCCGCCTGGGAGCGCCAGGTGCCCGGCGTGCCGCTCGTGGTCGTCGAGAGCCCGTACCGGGCCCTGACCGGCCCGCTCCTCGCCTACCTCGACGTCCTCGACCAGCGCCTGGCCGCCCGACAAGGAGGCGCCGATCACGTTCGTCGTGATCCCCGAGTACGTGCCGCGCCACTGGTGGGAGCGGATCCTCTACAACCAGTCGACGCAGCCGGCTGCGGCGCGCCCTGCTGGGGCGGCCCGACACGGTCGTCACGAACGTCCCCTACCGGCGCGAGGAGCCCGCGACGTTCCGGCGGCGCGACGGGCCGGGACGCCGAGGACGGCTGATCGCCCGGCGGCCGGGCGAGGGCGGCGGTGCTATCGTGTGCGGCTGGGTCCGCCCGCCGGACACTGACGCGGCGCGCTGCACCCTGATCTGGAGGACCCTCGCGTCCTGTGGCCGAGAAGCTCGTTCCCGCCTTCGCCCGCGCCGTCGTCGCCCTCAACGGCGGGCCCGTCCGACGCGCGGATCCTGCGCCTCGTCCTGGATCTCGCCCGCCTGAGCCACGCCGAGGTCGTCGCGGTCCACGTCGTCGAGATCGACTGGACCCTGCCCCTCGACGCGAACGTCGCCGACCGCAGCGAGGAGGCCCAGCGGGTCCTCGACATGGCGGAGACCCAGGCCGAGCATGCCAAGCAGGCGCTCGAGGCGGTCCTGGTCCAGGCGCGCGACGTCGGCGCCGCCCTCGTCGACGAGGCGGCGGAGCGGAACGCCGACCTGCTGGTGCTGGGCCTCCCCTACCGCACGCGGTTCGGCGGCGACTTCGCCATCGGCCGCACCGTCCCCTACGTCCTGAAGAACGCACCCTGCGCCGTCTGGGTGGCGCGCGAGGCGATGCCCGAGGAGCACCAAGCATGAGAGCCGTCATCGTCGGCTGCGGTCGCGTCGGCGCCACGATGGCGCGGGCGCTCGACGCCGCCGGCCACGAGGTCACCATCGTCGATCTCGCCACCCGCGCCTTCGACCGCCTGCCCGCGACGTTCCGCGGCAACGCCGTCCGCGGCGACGGGACGGACGAGGACACGCTGCGCCGCGCCGGAGCCGAGGGCGCGGACGTCTTCCTGGCCCTCACCGAGGGCGACAACCGCAACATCATGGCGCGCCCAGCTCGCCCTCGAGGCGCTCGGGATCGGCCGCGTCTTCGCCAAGGTCAACGACCCCGTCCGGGCCGCAGGCCTACGCCGAGCTGGGGATCGGGACGATCTGCCGGACGACCATGATGGCCGACGCGCTGCTCGGAGCCCTGGGGCAGCCCGTCGGCGGCGAGCCCTTCGATCCGCGAGGGATCGGGCCACGACCACGCCGCCGCGCTGGCGACGAGCCGGCCGCCGTGCCCGCGGCCGGCGGGGAGGGCTGAGCCATGTTCGTGCTGGTCGTCGGCGGCGGGAAGGTCGGCTACTACCTGACCAAGGAGCTGAGCGAGTCGGGCCACGAGGTCGTCCTCATGGAGAAGGACCGCGTGCCGGGCCGACCCAGATCGCCGACGAGATCGGCTCGATCGTGGTCGCCAAGGACGGCTGCGAGGGGAGCGCGCTGGCCGAGGCGGGCGCCAACCGCGCCGACGTCGTGGCGGCGGTCACCGGCGACGACGAGGACAACCTCGTCATCTGCCAGATGGCGAAGCACCACTTCGCCGTGCCGCAAGACGATCGCCCGGGTCAACAACCCGAAGAACGAGCCGCTCTTCAAGCACCTCGGCGTGGACGAGCTGATCTCGCCGACCCGGATGATCCTCGGCTCGATCGAGCAGGACATCCCCGTCCACGAGCTGCTCCACCTGGCCCCCCTGTCGGGCGACTTCGAGCTCATCGAGGCCCACCTCGACGACGCCTCCCCGGCGGTCGGCCGGAACCCCCGCGACATCGAGCTGCCGGACGGCTGCGCCATCGTGGCGATCGTCCGCGACGACATGGCCCAGGCGATCCGCGGCGACACCGTCCTGCGGGCCGGCGACAAGGTGATCGCGACGGGGCGCCCGGAGTGCGAGCCGGCCCTCCACGAGACGCTCATCGGGGCGATCGCCCCGTAGCCCTCGCGCGATGGCCGCCGGGCGGCCGCCGTCCCGCTCCGCGCCGGCGGCCTCCGCCTCGGCGCGCGCTCAGCAGGAGAGCAGGCTGAGGTCCGGGGAGCCCTCGGCGGGCGGCGGGTCGCCCTTGAACGCGTCGCGCACGGCGCGCTGCATCTTCAGGACGGAGGCGGGAGTCACGATCTCCGGGTAGCCGGCGGCCGGCGTGAAGCTGAAGCGCTCGATCCGCCGCGTGTCGATCTGGTCGGCAAGGGCGAGCAGGCGCGGCAGCTCCTGGAGCGGGATGTTCGTGTAGAGCGAATCCTTGGCGATCCCGACCAGGTCCGGGAGCTTCGGCAGCAGGGTGCAGGGGTTGATCTGCTTGCGGACCGCCACGAGGAGGATCTGCTGGCGGCTCATCCGGCCGTAGTCGGAGTCCTGGTGGCGGGACCGGGCGAAGGCCAGGGCCGTCGAGCCGTCGAGGCGCTGGAGGCCCGGCAGGATCTCGAGCACCCGGGTCCCGCTGCCGTCCTCCATGGGGTACTTCTTGTCGTAGATCCGGTAGGGGACGTTGATCTCGATCCCGCCGAGGGCGTCGACGAGGCGGATGAAGCCGTTCAGGTCGACCGAGACCAGGCCGTCGACGTCGACGCCGGTGATGTTCCCGACGGCCGCCGACAGGGCCCGGTAGCCGCGCGTCGTGTCGTTGCCCGGCCACGTCTCCTGGAGCTGGCCCGCGCGCCAGAGCGCGTTGAGGAGGTCCGGGAAGACGCCGCCGCGGTAGGAAGCCGCGTACGGCCCGGGCAGCGGGACGTTCGAGCAGGTTGCGCGGGATCCCGAACATCGCGGCGCGGGCCGTCTGCGAGGTCCACGGTGAGCAGGATCATCGTGTCCGTCCGGAGCCCGTAGCGGCCGGGTCCGGCGTCGCCGCCGATCAGGAGGACGTTGAGGCGTCCGTCGTCGGCCCAGTAGGGGATCTCGCCGCTGGCCGGCGTCGCGCTCGGCGCCGTGGTGGGCTCGGGCGTCGGGGTCGCGGCCGTCGGCGTGGCGCCCGGCCGCGGCGTGGCAGTCGCGGTCGGGGTCTCCGTCGGCCCGGGCGTCGGGGTGGCCACGCCCGCCGTCCCGTCGCCGTCGTCGCCCCAGGCGGGCCCGCCGTCGGTCCCCTGCGGGAAGACGCTCAGCAGGTCGTAGCCGTTCCAGCCCACGTAGGCCACGGCGCCGTGGAAGAGCGTCGTCGCGGCAAGGAGGACGGCCAGCACGACCGCCGTGCTCGCCGTCAGCGGGCGCCGCCAGCCCTCCGGCCCGCGGGCCACGCGGCCGGCGTCCACGATCGCCCAGGCGCGGTAGACGAGGAAGACGCCGTCGCCGACGAGGATCGCCCAGCAGGACGACGGGCTGGACGACGATCCCGGCAAGGCCGATGAGGCCGCCGGCGGCGACGACGGTCCCGATGCCGAGGGCGATGGCCGCCACGAAGGGGATCGAGACCACCAGGCCGCGCCGCCCGGCGCCCGCCCAGGCCTGCCCCAGCCCCGGCACGAGGAACGACAGGAAGGCGGCGACGCCCGGCGAGCGCGGGTGCCCGTCGCGGGGGAGGGACGAAGCCTGGGAGCGAGGTGCGTGGCGGGACATGGGCTCCTGGATCGGACGCGCGGCGCGGGCCGGACCCGGCGGCAATACTACCGCCCATGAGTGACGCGAGACCGCCGACTCTCGTGACGGACCGCTCGCGGGCGCTCGCCCGTGCCGGCTCCATCGTGCTCGCGGGCTACCTCCTGGCGCGCGGGCTGGGCTACGTGCGCGTGCTCGTGAATGGCGCGGTCTTCGGCGCGGGGCCGGAGCTGGACGCCTTCTACGCCGCGTTCCGGCTGCCGGACCTCGTCCTGAACCTCGTCGCGACCGGCGCCCTGGCCGCCGCGGTCGTCCCGGCCCTGGCGGGCCTGGTGGACGGGCGCGCCGCGGAGCGGGCCGGCCGCACCGCGTCGGCGCTCCTGACGTGGGGCGGGATCGCCTTCGCCGCCTTCGGGCTCGTGCTCGCCCTGGGGGCGCCGCTGCTGGTGCCGCTCCTCGCGCCCGGCTTCGACGCCACGACGCGGGAGCTGGCGGTCTCGCTGACCCGCGAGATGGCGCCGGCGCCGTTCCTCCTCGGCCTCGGCTCCCTCGTCAGCGGCGTCCTCAACGCCCATCGCCGCTTCGGCCCGGCGATGATCGGCCCGATCGCGTACAACGTGGTGACCGTCGCCAGCGCGCTCCTCCTGAACGGCTCGCTGGGGATCCGGGCCCTCACCGTCGGGGTGGTCGTGGGATCCGCCGCCCACCTCCTGGTCCAGCTTCCGGCCCTCGTCGGGACCGGCCTCCGGATCCGGCCCACGATCTCCCTGGCCGATCCCGGCCTCGGCCGGGCGGTGGCGCTCCTGGGGCCGCGCGCCCTGGGGCTCTCCACGGGCCAGATCCAGCTCATCGTCGTCGTCGCCCTCGCCTCCACCCTGCCGGCTGGCAGCGTCACCGCCTTCACCGTCGCCTTCACCCTCTTCCAGGTCCCGGCGGGCCTTCTCGGGGTGCCCGTGGGGACGGTCGCCCTGCCGGAGATGTCCGACGAGCACGCGCGCGGCGGCAGCGGCCCGCTCGGCCAGCTCGCGACATCGGGCCTGCGCCTGGTCCTGTTCCTCGCCCTGCCCGTTGCCGCCGTGGGCGTGGCCCTCGCCCCGGAGGCGGTCGCCGTGCTCTTCGGGTACGGCAGGTTCGACCCCGGAGACGTGGCCCTGGCGGCCGCCGCCGTCCGGATCCTCTTCGTCTCGCTGGCGGCGGAATCCGTGACGGCCCTCGCCGGGCGCGCCCTCTACGCCACCGACCGGACGCGGGCGGTGATCGTGGCGGCGCTCGCCGACTTCGCCGCCACCGCGACGCTGGCGGTGCTGCTCGTGGGCCCGCTCGGCCTCGACGGCCTGGCGACGGCCTTCGTGGTGGGGGCCACGGTGGAGGCCCTCCTCCTGGTCGCCCGGCTGCGCGGCGCCGTCCCCGGACTGGACGGGGCGGCCGTGGCGGCCGCCGCGGCCCGATCGGCGGTCCTCGCGGCGGGGGCCGGCGTCGCCTGCTGGCTGATCGCCGGCGGCGTGGCCGCGCTCGACGCCGGCCCTCACGGGCGCATCGCGACCGCCATCGCGGTGACCGTGGCGTCCGGGACGGCCTTCAGCGCGTACGCCGGGGCGTCCCTCCTGGTGCGGGCACCGGAGATCGCGCTCGTGCGACGCACGCTGGGCCGGCGCCGCACCCTGGCTGCGCGGCCCGACCGCCCCGACAGGGACACGCCACGCCCCTGATACTTGACAACATGATTGTCATGGTTCTAGGCTTCGGTCCTGTCCGGAAACGCGGCACCGTGTCGCACCCCCCGGGCACCCGACCGGGCGGCGCCCGGGCCGATCGAACCTTGCACTCGGAGGTGCAGACACCATGACATTCATCCGCAGGGCCAACCCGTTCGACGAGCTGTTCACCCTTCGCCGGGCCATGGACCGGCTCTTCGTCGACGACGTCTTCCACCCCCGCACCTGGCGAACCGTGACGGTCGGCGCCGAGCCGGCGCTCGACGTCACGACGAACCCCGACGAGCTGGTCGTGAAGGCCAGCCTTCCCGGCTGGAAGCCCGAGGACGTGGAGATGACCCTCTCCGGCAGCACCCTCACGATCTCCGGGGAGATGAAGGAGGACGCCCGCCGCGAGGACGAGTCCTGGATCCTCAACGAGATCCGCCGGTCCAGCTTCAGCCGCACGCTGGAGCTCCCGGAAGGGCTCGTGGGCGAGCGGGCCAGCGCCACCTACGAGAGCGGCGTCCTCACCATCCGCATCCCCAGGGCGGAGGAGATCAGGCCGAAGCAGATCCGGATCACGGCGAGCGGCGATGCCCGGCCCGAGGGCGAGCTCGTCGGGGCCGGCACGGCCGGCTGACGCCCGACCCGCATGTTCGACAGCCGGCTCGATCGGGATCCGACCCGTCCCGTCTACATCATCTCCGTCGCCGCCCGGATCGTCGCGGTCCACCCGCGGACGCTCCGGATCTACGAGGAAGAGGGCCTGATCGAGCCGGCCCGCACGCCGACGAACATCCGCCTCTACTCTGACGAGGACATCCGCCGGATCCTCTGGATCCGGCACCTGACCCAGGAGCGCGGAGCGAACCTCGCCGGGATCCGCATCCTCTTCGAGCTGGAGGAACGCCTCGGCGTCCGCATCCTCGAAGCGCTCTACGACGAAGGAACGGGTGCCGGCCGCAAGGACGGCGCCGCGACGACCGGGAGGGCCGCTCACCGTGGCGCCTGATCCCGACCGCCGGCCGGCGTCCCGGCGAACCACGAAACCAACGACCGGGCGGACCAGGCGGGCCGCCCCCAGCACCCGGAGGCCCGCAGGGCCCGAGGCCCAGGAGAACCCGATGCCGAAGTCGAAGGCCACCGTCCCCCGGCCACCTGCGCCGATCCGCGAGCTGCCCCTCGTCGCCCTGCGCGAGACCGTGATCTTCCCCGAGATGATCGTGCCGCTCCAGGTGGGGCGCGAGAAGAGCGTCAACGCGCTCAACGCGGCCGTCGCGGACGCGAGCCTCATCGCGCTCGTGACGCAGCGCCGCGCCGAGCAGGAGGAGATCACCGACGCCGCCGAGCTCTACGAGGTCGGCACGCTCGCCAAGATCGCCCAGGTCGTCCAGCTCCAGGACGGGACCGTTCGGGCCATCGTCCAGGGGCAGGGCCGCCTCCGGGTCCACGGCTTCACCTCGACCAGCCCGTACCTCCTGGCCCGCGTCGAGGAGCTTCCCGACGTCGCCCCCAGCGGCGTCGAGATCGAAGCCCTCATGAAGACGGTCCAGGGCCAGATCGAGCAGTACGTCCAGTCCGGGGCGCCGGTCCCGCCCGAGGCGGCCGTCGCCGCCCGGAACATCAGCGAGCCCGGCCTCCTGGCCGACATGGTCGCCTACAGCCCGGACATGTCGACGGAGCAGCGCCAGGAGCTGCTCGCGACGGTCGACGTCGTCGAGCGCCTCAAGCTCTGCTCGGCCTTCCTCGCCCGCCAGGTCGAGATCCTCGAGCTCAAGGGGAAGATCCAGAGCGAGGTCAAGTCCGAGATGGACAAGACCCAGCGGGAGTACATCCTCCGCGAGCAGCTGAAGGCGATCCAGCGCGAGCTGGGCGAGGACGACCCGCAGCAGGCCGAGATCCACGAGCTGCGCGAGAAGGTCGAGTCGTCGGGCATGCCCGACGAGGTCCGCGCCCGCGCCCTCAAGGAGGTCGACCGGATGAGCCGGATCCCCTCCGCCTCTCCCGAGGTGGGCGTGATCCGGACCTATGTCGACTGGCTGGTGGGCCTGCCGTGGACGACATCCACGACCGACAACCTCGACATCAAGGAAGCGGCGAAGATCCTCGAGCTCGACCACTACGGCCTCGAGAAGGTCAAGGAGCGGATCCTCGAGTACCTCGCCGTCCGGGCCCTCGCCGACACGATCCGCAGCCCGATCCTCTGCTTCGTGGGCCCCCCCGGCGTGGGCAAGACGTCGCTGGGCAAGAGCATCGCCCGGGCGATGGGCCGCAAGTTCGTGCGGATGAGCCTCGGCGGCGTCCACGACGAGGCCGAGATCCGCGGCCACCGCCGGACCTACATCGGGGCCCTCCCCGGCCGCGTCATCCAGAGCATCAAGACGGCCGGGACGAACAACCCGGTCTTCATGCTCGACGAGGTCGACAAGCTGGGAATGGACTTCCGGGGCGATCCGTCGTCGGCGCTCCTCGAGGTCCTCGACCCGGAGCAGAACAACACCTTCCAGGACAACTACCTGGAGGTGCCCTTCGACCTCACGAAGGTGCTCTTCATCACGACGGCCAACCTGCTCGACCCGATCCCGCCTCCCCTGCGCGACCGGATGGAGGTCATCGGCCTCCCCGGCTACACGCAGCTCGAGAAGATCGAGATCGGGAAGCGCTTCCTCCTCCCCAAGCAGCTCCACAACCACGGGCTCACCGAGAAGCACATCGAGATCACCGACGAGGCCTTCGTGACGCTCGTCCAGGCCTACACCCACGAGGCCGGCGTCCGCAACCTGGAGCGCGAGCTCGCCAACGTCATGCGCAAGGTCGCCCGCCAGGTCGTCGAGGGCCGCAAGCGCAAGACCGTCGTCGACAACCGGAAGCTCCTCGAGTACCTCGGCCCGCCGCGCTTCGAGTACGGCGAGCTGGAGGCCGAGGACCAGACGGGGGCCGCCACCGGCCTCGTCGTCACCGAGGTCGGGGGCGACGTCGTCGCCGTCGAGGTCACGAAGATGGAGGGCCGCGAGGACTTCATCCTCACCGGCCAGCTCGGCGACGTCATGAAGGAGTCCGCCCGCGCGGCGCTCTCCTGGATCCGCGCCAACGCCGCACGCCTCGGCGTCGACCGCGAGATCTTCGAGAAGAACACCCTCCACATCCACGTCCCGGCCGGGGCGATCCCCAAGGACGGCCCGTCGGCCGGGATCACGATGGCGACCGCGATGGTGAGCGCGCTCACCGGCATCCCCGTGCGCAAGGACGTGGCGATGACCGGCGAGATCACCCTGCGGGGCCGGGTCCTCCCCATCGGCGGCCTCAAGAGCAAGATCCTGGCCGCCCACCTCTCGGGCGCCCGCGTGGTGATCCTCCCCAGGAAGAACGAGAAGGACCTCCAGGACATCCCCGACGAGATCCGGAAGCAGATCAAGCTCATCCTCGTGGAGTCGATGGACCAGGTCCTCGACAGTGCACTCCGGCGGAAGCCGAAGACCCTCGTCGTCAAGGCGCCCGGGTCCGGCGGCGGCCGCCGCAAGAGCGCCCCGCTCGCGGTCCCCGCGCCGCCGCCCGGCTTCCCGGCCGACCAGCCGCCGGCGATCGCGACGGGCCACTGAGCGGACCCCGGCCACGGGAGGCGCCGTGGACTACAAGGACTACTACGCCATCCTGGGCGTGCCGCGCACGGCCGCGACCGGGGAGATCCGGAAGGCCTTCCGGGCGCTCGCCCGGAAGCATCACCCGGACCGCAACCCGGGCGATGCCGAGGCTGAGCGCCGCTTCAAGGAGGTCAACGAGGCCAACGAGGTCCTCGCCGACCCCGCCAAGCGGAAGCAGTACGACGAGCTGGGCGCCCACTGGCAGGAGTACGCCGGCGCGGGCGGCCGCGGCGGCGGCGACCCGTTCGGACCCGGCGGCCCCTTCGCGGGCTTCCGGCCGGCCGGCGCGGGCGGCGCGCCCGGTGGGGTTCGCTTCGAGTTCAGCGGCGACGAGGCTGGCTTCTCCGACTTCTTCCGCACCTTCTTCGCCGGCGGGATGGCCGACGCGGGCGGCGGGGCCGGAACCGGCGGCGTGTCCGGCGCCGACGGCCACCGGCGTGCCGCGTCGCGACGGCCCGCCTCGCTGCCGCCCGTCGAGGCCACGCTCCCGGTTCCCCTGGAGGACGCTGCCGCCGGCGGGACCCGCCTGATCGAGGTGGACGGCCGTCGCCTGGAGGTGGCGATCCCCCCGGGAGTCGCCAGCGGGAGCCGGATCCGCCTCCGGGGCCAGGCGGGCGGCTCGGGGGCGGACGCCCGCGACCTGGTCCTCGTCGTCGCCGTACGGCCCCACCCGGTGTTCGCCCGGGAGGGCGCCACCCTGACCCGCGACCTGCCCGTGACGCTCGGGGAGGCGCTCCTCGGCGCCGAGGTGCCCGTCACGACACTCGGCGGGAAGCAGCTCCTCCTCAAGATCCCCGCCGGGACCCAGCCGGGCCGGGTCATTCGCCTCGCCGGCCAGGGGATGCCGCGTCTCAAGGGCGGCGAGCGCGGCGACCTGCTCGTCCGCGTGCGGGTCGTCCTGCCCGCCCTCGACGAGCGCGGGCGCGCCGCGGCGGCAACCTTGCTCGACGCCATCGACCAGCCCGACCCCCGGCGCGGCGCCTGAGCCCGCCGTCTGCATCCGGAGCACCACCGCACCATGAACCTCGACCGTTTCACCCAGAAGGCCCAGGAGGCAGTCGCCGGCGCGCAGGCGCTGGCCGAGCGTCTCCAGAGCCCCGTCCTCGACGCCGAGCACCTCCTCGCGGCCCTCGCCGAGGACGAGGAGGGGATCCCGGCCCAGACGCTCCGCCGCGTCGGCGTGGACCTGGCCGCCTTCCGCGGCGAGCTGGCGGCGCTCCTTGCCCGCCGGGCCAAGGTCGCGGGCGGCCAGCTGACCCTCGACGCCCGCGCCCGCCGCGTGCTGGAGCGCGCCGCGGAGGAGGCGCGACGCCTGGGCGACGAGTTCGTCTCCACCGAGCACCTCCTCCTGGGGATCGTCGACGTCGGCGGCGAGGGGCAGGCTCTCCTGGAGCGCCACGGCGCAGGGCGCGAAGCCTTCCTGGGCGCGCTGACCGGGATCCGCGGCGGCCAGCGCGTCACCTCCGCCCATCCCGAGACCACCTACCAGGCCCTCGAGAAGTACGGCCGCGACCTGACCCAGGAGGCGCGGGCCGGGAAGCTGGACCCCGTGATCGGCCGCGACGACGAGATCCGGCGGGTCATCCAGGTCCTCTCCCGCCGGACGAAGAACAACCCGGTCCTCATCGGCGAGCCCGGCGTGGGGAAGACCGCGATCGTGGAGGGCCTCGCCCAGCGGATCGTCCGCGGCGACGTCCCCGAGACGCTCAAGGAGAAGCGGGTCGTCGCCCTGGACCTGGGCGCCCTCATCGCCGGGGCCAAGTACCGCGGCGAGTTCGAGGAGCGGCTCAAGGCCGTCCTCAAGGAGATCAAGGAGAGCGAGGGGCGGATCGTCCTCTTCATCGACGAGCTGCACACGGTGGTGGGGGCCGGCGCCGCGGAGGGCGCGATGGACGCGTCCAACCTCCTCAAGCCGATGCTGGCGCGGGGTGAGCTCCACACCATCGGGGCGACGACCCTGAACGAGTACCGCAAGCACGTCGAGAAGGACGCCGCCCTCGAGCGGCGCTTCCAGCCGGTCCTGGTCGACCAGCCGACCGTCGAGGAGACCATCTCGATCCTCCGCGGCCTGCGCGAGCGCTACGAGGTCCACCACGGCGTCCGCATCACGGACTCCGCCCTGGTCGCCGCCGCGACCCTCTCGAACCGCTACATCACGGAGCGCTTCCTGCCCGACAAGGCGATCGACCTCGTCGACGAGGCGGCCAGCCGCCTGCGGATGGAGATCGACTCCATGCCGGTCGAGCTCGACGAGCTGGAGCGGCGGCGGGTCCAGCTCGAGATCGAGCGGGAGGCGCTCAGGAAGGAGAAGGACGAGGCCTCGAAGGCGCGCCTCGGGGCCCTCGAGATCGAGCTGGGCGAGATCGCCGAGCAGGCGGGCGCCATGAAGCAGCAATGGGAGGCCGAGAAGGCGGCGATCGCCGAGATCCGGAAGACGAAGGAGGAGCTGGAGGCCGTCCAGCTGCGCATCGAGCAGGCCGAGCGCGAAGCAGACTACGGAACCGCCGCCGAGCTCAAGTACGGCACCCTCGTCGAGCTCGGGGAGCGGATGAAGGCCCAGGCGGCCGCCCTCGCCGCGTCCGATGGCGCCCCGCGCCTGCTCAAGGAGGAGGTCGACGCCGACGACATCGCCGAGATCGTGGGGGCCTGGACCGGGATCCCGGTCAGTCGCCTGATGGAGGGCGAGATGGCCAAGCTCGTCCGGATGGAGGCGGCGCTCCACGAGCGCGTCGTCGGCCAGGACGAGGCGATCGAGGCCGTCTCGGACGCGGTCCGGCGGGCGCGGGCCGGCCTCGGCGACCCCCGCCGGCCGATCGGCTCGTTCCTCTTCCTGGGTCCCACCGGCGTCGGGAAGACCGAGCTGGCCCGGGCCCTCGCGGCGTTCCTCTTCGACGACGAGCACGCCATGGTGCGGATCGACATGAGCGAGTACATGGAGAAGTTCTCCGTGCAGCGGCTCATCGGCGCCCCGCCGGGCTACGTCGGCTACGACGAGGGCGGCCAGCTCACCGAGGCGGTCCGCCGCCGGCCGTACCAGGTGATCCTCTTCGACGAGATCGAGAAGGCCCACCCGGACGTCTTCAACGTCCTTCTCCAGGTCCTCGACGACGGCCGCCTGACCGACGGCCAGGGCCGCACGGTCGACTTCAAGAACAGCGTCCTGATCATGACCAGCAACATCGGGAGCCAGGCGATCGCCGCCTACGCGGGGCGGCCGGCCGCCGGCGATGCCGGCTACGAGACGATGAAGCGGGAGGTGCTCGGGACGCTCCGGGGCACCTTCCGGCCGGAGTTCCTCAACCGGGTCGACGAGGTCATCGTCTTCCACGCCCTCACCGAGGACGACCTGGCCCGGATCGTCGACCTGCTCCTCGTCGAGCTTGGCCGGCGCCTGGCCGGCCACGACCTGGCGATCGAGGTGACGACCGCGGCGAAGACGGTGATCGCCCGCGAGGGGACGGACCCGACGTACGGGGCCCGGCCCCTGAAGCGGACGATCCAGCGCCTCGTCGAGAACCCCCTGGCGCGGGCGCTCCTGCGTGGCGAGTTCAAGCCCGGGGCCGTGATCATGGTCGACGCGGACCCGGTCGGCGGCACGCTCGTCTTCACCCAGGAGGGGGCGACGGTCGTCGCCGAGGCCGGCGACCGTCGCGACGCGCGGTCCGGAGCGGGCGAGGCGGTCGCTCCCGGGATCGCGCCATCGATCCTGGACCTGCCGCCGACGGCGCCGCCGAAGAAGAAGGACGGCGACGGCGAGCGGCTGAACTAGGGGCGACCGGCGCGGGCGGCACGCCACCTGCAGTAGCTGCGCGGAAGACCTGTCGCTGACAGCGTCGCCGACGCAGGTGACCCGATGGGCGCAGCGCGCCTCCCGGGTGGGCGGGCCGCGCGAACACCCGTACGATGCGGGCATGACACCTGCCGACGTCCGCGCCCGGTTCGCGGCCGCTGCCGCACCCGCTGCCGCCGCCGCCCGCGTGGCTGCGCCCGGAACGGCTGCCCGACGGCGTCCCTTTCGAGCGGCCTGCGGCGCCGCCCGATGCCCGGCCCGCCGCCGCCCTCGTCCTCGTCTACCCCGGTCCCGACGGCGAGGCGCACCTCGTCCTGACCGAGCGGGTGGAGTACGGCGACCGACCATCACTCCGGCGAGGTCTCGCTCCCCGGCGGCAAGGCCGATCCCGGCGACGCGGACCGGTCGCGACCGCGCTGCGCGAGGCGGCGGAGGAGGTCGGGCTCGACCCCGACGAGGCGGGCGTCGAGGTGGTCGGCCGCCTCGACGCCCTCTGGATCCCGCCCAGCAACTTCCTCGTGACGCCCGATCGTGGCGCGTGGCCGCGCGCCGGCCGGCGTTCGTGCCGGAGCCCCGGGAGGTGGCCGCCATCCTGGAGGTGCCGGTGGCGGCCTTCCTACCCGACGTCGCGCCCGTCATCGTCGACCCGGACCCGCGCGGCCGCCCGCTCCGCTACGGCGCCTACGTCGTGGAGGGCCGGATCGTGTGGGGCGCGACGGCCGCGATCCTCGGCCAGCTCGGGGCGCGGTGCTGGGCGGCCGGTAGGGCTCGCCCGGCGTGCGCACCGCCAGGCGGGCCGATCCCGCCGAGCCCGACCGCGCACGCGCCTGCGCGCCAGCCGTCCCTGCGCAGCCGGCTGTCGGACGCCGGACCCGACGTCGTGCACGAGGTCGACCGCGCAGCAGCGCACACCGCTCGGTGGATCGGCGACGTCGTGCTCGACGGATCCAGGCGAATTCGGTCGAACGGGCTGGACGGCTGCGCCGTCGCGGCGGATGAGCCGTCGTGAGCGGCCGCGGCCTGCCTGACGACCGGCCGCCGCGATGGCCCGCGCAGGCGGCGCCGAGCCCGGCGACCGGCCTGCCGCGAGCGGCCAGCTAGAGCGGCTCGCCCTCGATCGCGGAGCGGGCCGCGTCGGCGGGCGAGGCGGCAAGCTCGCCGTCGGCCATCGCGGCCGCGGTCTCGGCGGCCTCCGTCGCGGCATCCCCCGCGCCGATCGCGAGCGCGCGCCCGTCCAGGATCCCGCGCAGGTGGGCGTCGTCCGGGCCGGAGAGCTCCACGACGATCGCCCGCATCTCGGAGAGCTCCGTCCACGCCGCGTGGGGCACGTCGGCCGGCCAGAGGACCGCCTCGCCGGCCGCGACCCGGGCCCGCTCGTCGGCGACCCGGACCAGGCCCCCGCCCTCGATGACGATGAACCACGTCGTGTGCGGGTTGGAGTGCAGCTCGACGCTCGCGCGCCGGGCGAAGGCCAGCTCCGACACGGTCCCGCGGGCGTCGGCGTGGATCACCTGGCCGGCCACGCCCGTCGTCCCGGGCGGGCCGTCGGGGCGCCGGTTGCCGACCCCGAAGCGGCGGATCTCCATGTCCCCCTCGGCCCGCCTGCCCTCGCCCCGCCTGCCGGCCTCAGCGCCGCCGGCGCTGCGAGCGGGCCGTCCGGGAGGCCCGCTTGGGGCGGATCGTCGCCTCGGGGTGGGCGAACTTCTGCTTCGAGTAGTAGCGGGCCCGGGCGAGCTGCGTCTCGTACGCGGCAAGGAAGGGCGGGAAGCGCATGAACCGGATCCAGAGAAGGATGCCGACGCCCACCGGGATGGAGAGGACGACGAAGAGGAAGTCGAAGTGGAAGAGGGCGTAGACGAGGAGCATGAAGAAGAAGATGACGCCCGCCCAGAGGAGCCACTCGTACAGGTCGAGGTAGACCTGGTGGCGGCGCAGCTGGCGCGAGCGCAGGTTGTACAGGAGGACCGTCGCGACCATCCCGACCAGCGCGAAGACCCAGATCGCATTGAAGAGATCGGGGAAGTTGGCGTCGTCGAACTTGACGAACAGGTATTCCCAGGGCGGGAGCGTCACGGTCGCGAAGCCTCCTCGGCGGGAAGACGCCCGGTGGGCGCCACGGATCGGTCGGTCGAGTATGCCATGGTCGCGCGCTATACTCGGGCCACGGAGCGTGAACGCCGCCTCTCCCCGGGCGGCGAGATCGGCGCACGCGGCCCCGGCCGCACTCATACGGAGGTCCCAGCCGGGTGCGAGCCCTCCTCTCGGTCGCCAACCGCCAGGGACTGGCCGGCCTGGCGCGCGACCTCCTGGCCCTCGGCGTCGAGGTCTACGCCACCGACGGCACCCGCGAGCACCTCGCGGCCGACGGCATCGCCGTCCTCCCGGTGACCGCCCTCACCAGCCGTCCCCCCGCTCCTCGGCGGCATGGTCAAGACGTTCCACCCCGCCGTCTACGCCGGAATCCTCGCCCGCCGCGACCGCCCCGAGCAGCTGGCCGAGCTGGCCCAGCACCAGATCGGCCTCATCGACCTCGTCGTCGTCAACGTCAAGCCGTTCGCCCCCCAGGTGGGCGAGCGTCGCGTCCCCCTCGACGAGGCGATCGAGATGATCGACGTGGGCGGCACGGCGCTCCTCTCCGCCGCCGCCCGCAACCACGCCGGGGTCGCGGCCGTCCCCGGCCCCGCCGCCTACGAGCAGGTCGTGGCCGAGATCCGCGCCCGGGGCAGCGTCTCCGCGGAGCTCCGCCAGCGCCTGGCGGCCGAGGCCTTCGCGGTGGTGGCCGCCTACCACGCCGAGGTCGCGGCCTACCTGAACCAGGTGACCGGGACGACCTTCCCGCCCCACATCAGCGTCGTCCTGGAGAAGGTCACGGACCTGGCCCACGGCGAGAACCCGCACCAGCGGGCCGCCTTCTACCGCGAGACGACCCACCGCGACGGCACGCTGGCCGACGCGAAGCGGCTGCAGGGCGGCGAGCCCTCGTTCAACGACCTCCTCGACCTCGACGCCGCCTGGCGGATCGCCGCCGACTTCGCAGCCCCGACGGCCGTCGTCGTGCGCCACACCGACCCCGTCGGGATCGCCTCGAACCATGCCCTCGCGGGTGCGCTCCGGCACGCCCTCGAGACGGACCCGGCAGCCTCCTTCGGCAGCACGGTCGCCGTCAATCGCACCGTCGACGAGGGAACCGCGCGGGCGATCGCGGAGGGCACCTTCGAGGCGCTGGTGGCACCCGGCTACGCCGACGAGGCCCTGCGGATCCTCTCGGCGCGGCCCGAGCTGGAGGTCCTTGCGGTCCCCCCGAACCCGTCGGACGGCCTCCGCGACTACGGGATCGCCGCCCTCGACTTCAAGCGGGTCGGCGGCGGGCTCCTGGCGGAGACGCTCGACGGGACGGCCCTCGACCGCGACCAGCTGCGCGTGGTGACGCAGCGGCGCCCGACCCTCGAGGAGCTGACCGACCTGATGTTCGCCTGGCGGGCTGCCGCCCATGTCCGCTCCAACGCGATCGTCCTGGCCCGGAGCCTCCAGACGGTGGGGATCGGCGGCGGCCAGGTGAGCCGCCAGGTCGCGGTGGAGATCGCCCTCCGCCGCGCCGGCGACCGGGCGAAGACGGCGGTGATGTCGTCCGACGCCTACTTCCCGTTCCCCGACGTGATCGCCCACGCGGCGATCGCCGGCGTGACCGCGATCATCCAGCCGGGCGGCTCGCGCCGCGACGAGATGGCGATCGAGGTGGCCGACCGGCACCACCTCGCGATGGTCTTCACCGGCCGGCGGCATTTCCGGCACTGAGCCGGAGGCTGCGTCCCCCACCCGAGACCCGGAGGACCGACCCATGGAGCGCCTCCTGTCGCTGGAGCTGATCCGCGTCACCGAAGCCGCCGCGATCGCGTCCGCCCGCCTGATGGGACGCGGCGACACCATGGACGCCGACCGAGTCGCCGTGGAGGCGATGCGGCGGGTCTTCGACGAGATCCCGATCGACGCCCGGATCGTCATCGGCGAGGGTGAGCGCGACCAGGCCCCGATGCTCTACATCGGCGAGCGCGTGGGCGATCCGTCGAGCGCCGTGGGCGAGGCGCCCGAGATCGACATCGCGGTGGACCCCCTGGAGGGCACGAACCTGGTCGCCCACGGCCAGGCGGGCTCGATCACGGTCCTCGCGGCGACCGAGCGGGGCGGGCTCCTGAACGCCCCCGACTGCTACATGGACAAGCTCTGCGTCGGGCCCGTGGTGGCGGGCAAGGTCGACATCACCGCGCCGCCGGCGGAGAACCTGCGGCGGATCGCCAGCGCCCTGGGGCGCGGCGTCAACGACATCACGGTCGTGATCCTGGAGCGGCCCCGCCACGAGGCCCTGATCGCCGAGGTCCGCGCGGCGGGCGCCCGGATCAAGCTGATCAGCGACGGCGACCTCTCCGCGGCGATCGCGTGCGCCGTCTCCGGCACCGGCGTCCACGCCGTCATGGGGATCGGCGGCGCCCCGGAGGGCGTGATCACCGCGGCCGCCCTGCGCTGCCTCGGCGGCGAGATCCAGGCGCGACTCGTCTTCCGTTCCGACGCCGAGCGGGAGCGGGCGCAGGGGATGGGCCACGGCGACCCCACGCGCGTCTACCGGACCGACGAGCTGGCCTCGGGCGAGAACGTCGTCTTCGCGGCGACCGGCGTGACGAAGGGCGACCTCCTGGAGGGCGTCCGCTTCTTCGGCGGCGGCGCGCGGACGCACTCGCTCGTGATGGCCTACCAGACGAAGCAGGTCCGCTTCGTCGACACCGTCCACATGCTCGACCGCACCCGGCCGCCGGCCGTCCGGCTGTAGGGGGCGCGGCGCCGGCACGCTCGATCGCGCGGCCGTCAGCCGCCCGAGCCAGGGCGGCGTGGCGGCACCGCCGTGCCGCTGCCGCCCCTGGAGCTCCCGAGGGCGGCCACGTCGACCGCGGCGACGTCGGCGGCGAGGTCGCCGAGGCGGCGCAGCACCACGCCCAGCCGGGCGGTGGCCCAGGCGGACGGCAGCTTCTTCTGGCCGAACGAGAAGGACCCGAATCCCTGGCGCGCGGAGCGCGGGATCACCACCCCGTCGGACGAGACGTTGTAGGCGACGAGGCAGGCCGCCAGCTCGGCGAGGGCGCGGCGGTCCTCGGGCCGGGCGGCGGCGCCACGCCACAGGACCGGGTAGCGACCGAGGACGTCGAGCACGAGGTACGCGCCGTACCAGGTCGGCGGCCACTTCACCGTCTTGAACTGGAGGCCGTGGCCGAAGAGGTACGGCTTCTCGCTGCCCCGCTCCCGCCAGGCGCGCAGCGAGACGCGGGCGACATCGACCAGGCCGGGGCGGACGCTCGGCCTCGGCCAGCCGCGAGAAGGCGCGCAGGGCCTCGAGGGTGACGAGCGGGCAGAAGTCGGCCCTGCGACCGGGACCGCGGAAGCCGGCCGCGTCGTCCGGGCGGCACGGCCAGGCGCGACCCTGGGCCGTGTCCACGAGGTCGCCTGCCGCGCGAGCGAGGGCCCGCTCCACGCGCGGGTCCGCGCCCCGCCCGAAGCGCACGAGCACGTCGGCGATCGCGTGGGTGTCGCAGAGGAGGGCGCCCCAGCGCGGCTCGTCCATCTCCGCGAAGCGTGCCGCAGGTGGCGAAGCGCCCTTCGTCGTCGACGTGCTCGAGCATCGTGTCGAGCAACCGCCGGATGCGCGCGTCGTCGGCCTCGGCGACCCCCGTGTCGGCGAGCAGGTGGAGCAGGTTGGGCGCGAAGGCGGGCGCGTCGTGCCCCGAGATCTGTTGCGGCCGCTCCCAGTCGGGCAGGCGGGCGAGGAGCTCGCGGGTGCCCTCGTCGGCCAGGACGGCGTCGTGAGCCGCGCGCACCTCGCGGTCGCCAGGGGGTCGGTCGAGGAGCTCGACGAGCGCCACCCAGCGCGCGGCCGGCTCGGCGCTCTCGAGCAGCCACGGGAGCGGGTCGGCGGGAAGCATCGCCCGCCACCCGATGTCGCTCATTGGGGCACCCTCCGGCGTGCGAGCCGCGTTCTGCGGGCCCCGTCCAGCGAGCACCATCGTCGATCGCGGTCCGTCCGGCCAGAGTCGATCGGCACGACCCCCGGGATCGAGCCGTCAGTCCCCGGCGCCTGGCGTCCAGCCGCCCCGGCGGCCGTCCCACGTGGCGATCGCGCGGACCGCGTCCCGACCCTCGCGCTCCTCGGCCCGGGCGCGGGCCGACGCGACGGTCTCGCCCCAGCCGGGCGGCCGGAGGCCGGGGGCCAGGTCGGCCAGCGGGGCGAGCACGAAGAGCCGCTCCCGGGCGCTGGCGTGGGGGACCTGCAGCCATTGGACGCCGGGCTTCGCGGGGTCCTCGCTGCGGGCGGCCGGCGGGCGTTCCACGCGGAGCGCGTGGCGACCGAAGACGAGGAGGTCGAGGTCGAGCTCGCGGGGGCCCCAGCGCTCGCGCGGCCTGGCGCCCGAAGGCACGCTCGATCGCCTTGAGCGCGAGGAGCAGGGCCAGCGCGCCGGTCTCGGGGTCGGGGCCGGCCGGGACGTCGAGGGCGACGACCGCGTTGCGGAACTCCGGCTGGTCCGTCACGCCGACGGGCGCCGTGGCGTAGAGGCGGGAGACGCCGGCGAGGCGGGCGCCGGGCAGGGCCGCCAGGGCGTGGATGCCGGCGGCGAGCGTGCCCGCCGCGTCGCCGAGGTTCGCGCCCAGGCCGACGTAGGCACGGACCGCCGCGTCCGCGCCGCGCGCGCTCTCGTGTCGCCATGGCCCGAGAATACGCGCGTGGGCGCCGTCACGGTCCTGGTCCTCCATCCGCCGCTCCCCGCGGGCGCGGGTCCGCTGGCGGCCGCGCTCGACGCCGCCCGGCGGGAGCTGGCGACGCGCCACGTCGCCGGGTTCGGGGCGGCGGGCGCCGCGGCGGTCGCCCTCGTCGAGGAGGAGCTGGGCCGAGTCGTTCGGCGCCCGCCTGCGTCGCCTCGCGGCGGCGGCGGGCACGCCCGGGATCGTCGTCCTGGGATCGGGGGCGATGGCGCTGGCGCGCCCGGCCGACTACCGCGCCTTCGTGGCGGCGGCGGCCTCCGATCTCCGGGGCGCGCTGGCGAACAACCGCTACTCGGCGGACGCGATCGCCGTCGCCGGGGCTGCGGTGCTCCGCGACCTCCCCGATCTCCCCGCCGACAACGCCCTGCCGCGCTGGCTCGAGGAGGTCGCCGGGTATCGGCTGGACGACCTCCGGCGGCGGCCCCACCTCGGCCTGGACCTGGATTCGCCCGCCGACACGCTGCTCGCGGGGGGAGCGCTCCCGGCGGCCGCGGCGGGGTCGCCGTTCGCGGCGCGCCTCCACGCCCTCCGGACAGTGCTCGCAGACCGGCGGGCCGAGCTGACCGTTGCGGGGAGGACGTCGGCCGGCACGTTGGCCGCGCTCGAGCGCCACGCCGCCTGCCGGGTCCGGGCGTTGATCGAGGAGCGCGGGCTTCGAGCCGCCTCGAGGCTGGCCCTGGGTCGGGACCGCTCGCCGGAGGCGCCGCCCGAATCCGCGCCGGCTGCCCGCGCGGCCGGCCAGCTGTCGCGCCGGCCGCTCGTCCGCCGGCCTCGGTGCTCGGCCTCCTCCTGGACCGGGACGGCCCCGCGGAGCTCGGACGGCTCCTCGCCCGCCTCGGCGACGCGGCGGTCGTCGACACGCGGGTGCTCCTGGCCCATCGCCTGGGCGCCGACGAGGAGGCCTGGCCGCCGCCGGAGGACCGGTTCGCCTCGGACCTGCTGCTGCCGGAACGCATCGGCGATGCCTGGCTGCGGTCGCTGACCGCCGCTGCCGCTGCCGCGCCGATCCCGGTCCTCCTCGGCGGGCACACGCTCGTGGGACCTGGCCTGCGCCTGCTCGTGGAGCGGACGCGGTGATCGCGGAGGCCTGCCCGTGAGCACGCCGGCCGAGGACGCGATCCGGGCCGAGATTGCCCGCCGGGGGCCGATCCCGTTCGCGGATTTCATGGCCCTGGCCCTGGGGCACGCCGAGGGGGGCTACTACACGGCGGCGGCGGCCCGGCCGACCCGCGGCGGCGACTTCCTGACGGCGCCCGAGCTGCACCCGGTCTTCGGGGCCGCGCTCGCCCGCCAGGTCGCCGAGGCCTGGGAGCGCCTCGGCCGGCCCGCCCCGTTCACGCTGATCGAGTACGGCGCGGGGGCCGGAACGCTGGCGCTGGCGATCCTCGCCGGTCTCCGCGACGACGGCTCGCCGCTCGCCGGAGCCCTCGTCCACGCCCCGGTCGAGCTCAATCGCCACCGGCTGGGCGAGCTTCGCACGCGTGCCGCCGCGGCTGGCCTGCCCGTCGTCGACCCGGCCGGGCTCGACACGGCCCCGACCGCCGGCGCCGTCCTCGCCAACGAGTTCCTCGACGCGCTCCCGGTCCACCTCCTCGAGGTCCGCGACGGCCGAGCGCTGGAGGTCCGCGTGACCCTCGAGGCCGATGGATCGTTCGGCGAGACGCTGGAGGAGCCCGCGGACCCCGCGCTGCGCGATCGGCTGGAGAGCCTGGCCGGGGAGGGGATCGCCCTCGTCGAGGGCCAGCGGCTCGAAGTCCGGCCGGCCGTGGCGGCGTGGGCGCGGGAGGTGAGCCGGAGGCTCGCGGCGGGCCTCGTGCTCGTGCTCGACTACGGCGCACCGGCCGCCGACCTGTACGGGCCGCGCCGGCGGGCCGGCACGCTGATGACCTACCGGGGGCACGCGGCCGAGGGTGATCCCGGCGCCCCGTACCGCGACGTCGGGGAGCGGGACATCACGGCCCACGTCGACACCACCGCCCTCGCCGCCGCCCTCGTGGACGCCGGCCTCGCCCTCCTGGGGGAGACCTCCCAGGCCGAGCTGCTCGTCGGCTGCGGACTCGAGGAGCTGGTCCAGCGGCGCCAGGCGGCGGCCGCGCGGGCGTCCGAGGCGCTGGAGCTGCGGAGCGCGGTCATCCGCCTGCTCGACCCGCGCCACCTCGGTGGCTTCCGGGCGGTGCTGGCCGGGCGCGGGATCGCCGCCGAGCCGCCCCTGCGCGGGCTGTCGTACCGCGGGCCGGGGGCGCGCCCGCGGTAGCCCGACGCAGGTTCGGGAGAGGAGCCGCTGCCGCTGCGGCGCCGTGCCGCCTGGCGTGCCGCCGCCGCTCCGTGTCGCCTGGCGTGCCGCCCCGCCACCCCCCCGCCGCGGCGGCACACAGCCCGCCAGCATCCCCTGCTACGATGCCGCTGCACGTCCGGGCCTCCGGCTGCGTGTGCGCGCGTCTCACCCGAGCTTCCCGCCGGGCCGGCGGACCGATCACCAAATTCGTGGTCCACCGGCCGCAGAGAGGTGCGATGGAAGGCATCTGGTACGTCGTCGGCTTCGCCTTCGTGGGCGTCGCCTTCGTCTTCGTCGTGATCGGCGCCTCGTGGCTCATCAGCCACCGCACGAAGGGCAGTCCCCTCAAGGGCCTCCCGTACGAGAGCGGCATCCCGACGTACGGCGACACCCACGGGCGGTTCGGCGTCTCGTACTACATCTACGCGCTGCTCTTCGTCGCCTTCGACATCGAGGTGATCTTCATCTTCCTGTGGGCGCTGGTCGTGCGCGACCCGATCCCCGGGCTGATCTCCTCCATGGGGATCTTCGTCCTCGTCCTCCTCCTGGGCCTGGCCTACGCCTGGCGCAAGGGCGTGTTGACGTGGCGCTGACCCGCCCGCCCGCCGGCGGCCCGCCCGCCGGCGCGCCCGGCAGCCGCCTGCCCGTCCCGGCCACGAAGGCCGAGGACGAGGTCGCCGAGGCGATCGTGGTCCCGAACGTGCTCTGGACGCCCGTCGATGACGAGGCCTACGGGGGCGTTCCCCTCGCCGAGACGCCGACCCTCGTTCTCAAGAAGTACGACGAGTCCGGCGAGGGACGCCGCAACGACGCCCGCTGGGGCGGCCTGGACGTGATCCCCACCAAGGCGGACTACGTCCTGGACCTGATCCGCCTCAACAGCCTCTGGCCGCTCCTCTCGGGGCTGGCCTGCTGCGCGTTCGAGATGATGTCCGGCGCCACGAGCAAGAACGACATGGACCGCTGGGGCATGTTCCCCTTCCGGGCCTCGCCGCGCCAGGCGGACGTCCTCATCGTGGCCGGCACGCTCACGACGAAGATGGCCGAGCCGCTCATCCGCCTCTGGGAGGAGATGCCCGAGCCGAAGTGGGTCGTCGCGATGGGCGACTGCACCTGCTCCGGGGGCCGCTACAAGCGGAGCTACAGCACGATCCAGGGGATCGACCGGGTCATGCCCGTCGACGTCTACGTCCCGGGCTGCCCGCCCCGCCCGGAGGGCCTCATCTACGCGATGATGAAGCTCCAGCACCTGGTGCGGGACCGCCGCGGCCACTGGCCGGAGCGCAACATCGGACCCACCGTCCCGGAGGGGATCTGACCGTGGACCGCGCCTTCAAGGCACTCCTGGAGCGGAAGCTGGGCTCCGCGGTGGAGGGTCCGGTCCGCCAGCGCCACGACCAGACCGAGATCCGGATCCGGCCCGGCGACCTGCCGCAGGTGATGCGGACGCTGCACGACGAGCCGGACCTGCGCTTCGAGTACCTGGCCGACCTGTGCGGCGTGGACACGGGGACCACGTTCCAGGTGGTCTACCACCTCTGGAGCGACGTGACCCCCGACTGGCTGCGGGTCATCGTCGACGGGATCCCCCGCGACGAGCCGCGCCTCCCGTCGCTCACCTTCCTCTGGAAGGGCGCCGAGTGGATGGAGCGCGAGGCCTACGACATGTTCGGCCTCGTCTTCGAGGGGAACCGCGACCTCCGCCGCATCTACCTGCCCGACGACTTCGTGAGCTTCCCGCTGCGCAAGGATTTCCACCTGGCCGACGACGTCGCGCGCTCGCCGGGCGGCGGGCTCCGGCCGATGGAGCGCGCCGGTCCTCCGCAGGACGCCGACGAGACCACGCTCCGGCGCACGTCGCCGGGGGCGTAGGCGAGACGACATGACGACACCGACCCGACCCAGCCTCGACGACCCGGCGCTCCAGATCCCGGTCGACCACGCCGGCATCTTCGAGCCGCTCCCCGTCGCCCACACCGAGCGACAGCGGGAGTTCTACGCCCTCCGCGATGGCGAGATGCTCCTCAACATGGGGCCTCACCACCCTGCGACGCATGGCGTCCTGCGGGTCGTCCTCAAGATCAACGGGGAACAGGTCGTGGACCTGGACCCGATCCTGGGCTACCTCCACCGGGGCGTCGAGAAGCTCTGCGAGAACGCCGACTACCACCAGTCGATCGCGTACATGGACCCCCTCGACTACCTGGCCTCGATCTTCTGCGAGTGGCCGGCGGTCATGGCCTTCGAGAAGCTCCTCGACGTCGAGGTCCCGCGGCGGGCCGAGTACATCCGGGTCATCGCCGGCGAGCTCAACCGGATCGCCAGCCACACCCTGTTCCTGGGCTTCATGGCCCTGGACCTGGGCGGGATCACCCCCATCCTGTGGAGCTTCTCCGAGCGCGACGAGATCGTGGAGATGCTGGCCGGCCTGACCGGCGCCCGCATGCTCTTCAACTACTTCCGGATCGGCGGCGTCAACGGCGACCTGAACCACGAGTTCATGAGCCGCCTGGGCGACTGGATGGGCCGGGCGAGCGAGCAGCTCGAGGCCGGCACGGGCCTCCTGAACGAGAACGAGATCTTCGTCCGGCGCGCCCGGGGCATCGGCGTGATCGACCGCGAGACGGCCCTCCGGATGTGCGCCAGCGGGCCGAACCTCCGGGCGTCGGGCGTCCCGTTCGATCTCCGCCGGGCCCACCCCTACAGCGTCTACCCGGAGCTGGACTTCGAGATCCCGACCCGCCAGGAGGGCGACTCGCTGGCCCGCTACCTGCTCCGGACCGACGAGGTCAAGCAGAGCCTCCGGATCATCGACCAGTGCCTCCACCAGATCCCCGACGGGCCCGTCATGGCCCGCCTGCCGCGCCTCCTGCGCCCGCGCCCGGGCCGTGCCTTCGGCGCGGTCGAGGGACCACGCGGCCAGTACTCCACCTACGTCGTCAGCGACGGCACGGACCAGCCGTTCCGGATGCGGATCCACGACCCCAGCTTCCTGCACCTCCAGCTCCTGGGTCTCCTGATGCCGGGCAACCTGATCGCGGACACGATGGCGATCATGTCGTCCCTGGACCCGGTCATGGGCGGCGCGGACAAGTGAGGGCCGCTCACCGATGACCGCCGTGACGTCCTACTGGAACCGGCTGTCGCTCCCCTCGCGGATCCTGCTGGTCCTGGTGCCCACGTTCCTGGTGCTGGGCGGCGCCGCGACGGTCGCGATCGTCCTGCTCGTGCCGCCGCTCCTCGACTTCCTGGGGGCGAACCCGGGCCTCGTCCGCTTCGCCGTCGCCATGCTGCTGGTGATCGTGGCCACGATCCCGACGGCCTTCGTGATCATCCTCCTGGAGCTGAAGGTGATCGCCCGGATGAACCTCCGGGTGGGGCCCGACCGGGTGGGACCGTTCGGGGTGGCCATGAGCGTGGTCCACGGGCTCAAGGTGCTCGCCAAGGAGGACTACACGCCGCGCGGCGTCGACGTCCTGATCTTCACCCTGGCCCCGGTCGCGGTCTTCCTGACCACGATCATGAGCTTCCTCGTGATCCCCTTCGGGCCCGGCCTGATCGCCCAGGACTTCAACATCGCCCTGCTCTACTTCTTCGCGATCGGCGGCCTCAACGTCGTGGGCCTGATGATGGCCGGCTGGGCCAGCTTCAACAAGTACAGCCTCATCGGCGCGCTGCGCGCCGCGGCCCAGGCGATCAGCTACGAGATCCCGCTCACCCTCTCCGTGGTCGGCGTGATCATCCTGGCCGGGACCATGAGCCTGGGCTCCATCGTGCAGCAGCAGGCCGGCTCGGCCCTGGACTGGAACGTCTGGAAGCAGCCCCTGGGCCTGCTCATCTTCTTCGTCGCCGGCATCGCGGAGGTGAACCGGACCCCGCTCGACATGACCGAGGCCGACCAGGAGATCGTGGCCGGCTTCGCCACCGAGTACTCCGGGATGCGCTTCGGCTTCTTCTTCTTCGCCGAGTACGTCAACGTCTTCGTCATGTCGGCGATGACGGTCGTCCTCTTCTTCGGCGGCTGGAACGCGCCCTTCGACTGGCCGTTCCCCGTCACCCTGGCCCTCGACCCGGGGAGCCTGGGGCTGGGCCTCCTCTTCGTCGTGGGGCTGGCCCCGGTGCTGGGAACGGTGCTCCTGGCGCTTCCCTTCTGGCTCGGCTCGTCGCGGATCTCGGCACTCCGGGCGCTCCTGATCGGGTTCCTCCTCTTCAACGTCCTGGCCGTCGGCGCCTTCCTCGGCTGGGCCTTCATCAGCTTCGACTGGGTGGTGGGGCTCTTCTGGATGAGCGCCAAGAGCTACGTCTTCGTGCTCGTCTTCGTCCAGATGCGGGCGACCTTCCCGCGGGTCCGGGTGGACCAGCTGATGAGCTTCGCCTGGAAGTGGCTCCTGCCTGCCGCCCTCCTCAACATCTTCGTGACCGCCATCGCGGTCTCCATCCTGGGCAACCGGTGAGGGGGCCGCGATGAGCAGCATCCCGGGCCTCGGCCTGGCCAGGGGCATGGCCCTGACCCTGCGCCGCTTCTTCCAGCCCCCGGTCACGATCAAGTACCCCGAGGTGGACGCGGACGTCGCGGTGAAGTACCGCGGCCGGCTCCAGCTCCTCTACGACGAGCACGGCACGCTCAAGTGCGAGACCTGCTTCCAGTGCGCCCAGGCCTGCCCCATCGAATGCATCGACATGGGCGGCACGGACACCAAGGGCCGCTTCGCGGTCCACTGGGGCGCCGCCGAGACGTACGGCGAGCGGCGCACGGAGTCGGCCCTCCGCCGCGCCGGGCGCGAGGTCCCCGACGCGCTCTTCACGGCCTTCGAGCCGGCCGACCTCGACGCCGTGGACGCCATCCTGGAGGACCACGACCACGACCCGCACCGGATGCTCTCCATCCTGGAGGCCGTCCAGGCCGAGTTCGGCAACCTTCCGGTCGCCGCGCTCAAGCGGATCAGCCATCGGACGGGCGCCTGGTACGCGATGATCTACGGCACCGCCAGCTACTACCACCACTTCCGCTTCGAGCGGACGGTGGAGGAGGTCGCCGTCTGCCGCTGCACGGCCTGCCTGATGGCCGGCGGGGGCCGGCTTGCCGATGCGATCAGCGCCGGGCTGCGGACCGAGATGGGCCGGCCCACCCCGGACGGCCGGATCCGCTTCGCCTGGCTCTCCACGCACCTGCCCGGCGCCGCCGCCCCGCTCGTTGCCCTCGACGGCGAGGCCCAGCCGGAGGTGACCGCCGCCAACGCCACCGCCTGGGCCCAGGCGCTCGCCGGGGAGCACCCGGCCAGCCGCACGGTCCACTGAGCCGATGACGACGATCCTCGCGACACCCGCCGGCCGGCCCCGCCCGATCCTCGGCGACGCCACGGGGCCCGTCCCGGCCGACCTCGGCGCCGCGGTCGCCGGCGGCGCGTTCGCCGCGCTGCGCTCCGTCGTCGGCGACCTGGGGCCCACCGGCACCGTGGCGACGATCGCCGCCTCCGGGCTGCGCGGCCGGGGCGGCGCCGGCTACCCGGCCGGCGACAAGTGGCGGGCCGTCGCCGGTGCCGCCGACCCCGTCCGGTACGTGGTCGCCAACGGGTACGAGGCCGACCCGGCGCAGGCAACGAACCGCGTCCTCATGGAGACGCGGCCCTTCGCCGTCGTGGAGGGCACCGCCATCGCCGCCCTCGCCGTCGGCGCCCGCGAGGCGATCATCGCGGTCCGGGCCGAGTACGCCGACGCGGTGCGAGCCCTGGAGGCCGCCGCCTTCGCCGCCGAGGAGGCCGGCTTCCTCGGGGCGGACGTCCTGCGCTCCGGCCGCGACGTCGCCGTCACCGTCCGCACCGTGCAGGGCGCCTACATGCTGGGCGAGGAGACGGTCCTCCTGCAGGCCCTGGAGGGGAAGCGCGGCCAGCCCGAGCAGCGCCCGCCGTACCCCACCGAGCGCGGCCTCTTCGGCCATCCGACCCTCGTCCACAACGTGGCCACGCTGGCGACCGTGCCCTGGATCGTCCTCAACGGCGTCGACGCCTTCCGCGCCATCGGCGACCCCGACGCGCCGGGCACCGTGCTCGTCGGGGTCTCCGGCGCCGTGGCCAACCCGGGGATCGCCGAGATCCCGACCGGGACGACCCTCCGCGAGATCATCGACCTCGCCGGGGGCCTCGCCGCCGGGCACACGTTCAAGGCGGCCCTGGTCGGGGGCCCCAGCGGCGGGCTCCTGCCGGCGGAGCTCCTCGACACGCCCTACTCGTTCGACGCGCTGCGGGCGACCGGCGCCCACGTCGGCTCGGGCGGGGTCGTGATCGCCGACGAGGGCACCTGCATCGTGGACCTGGCCCGGCTCCTCGTCCGCTACGGCGCCGACGAGGCCTGCGGCAAGACGATCCCCTGCCGGATCGGCCTGCGCCGGCTGGCCGAGATCGGCCAGCGCTACGTCGACGGCACGGCCCGGCCCACCGATCCGAAGCTCCTCGCCGACCTCGCCGACGACTGCGCCGCGAGCGCGCTCTGCGATCACGAGCGGCTGGCCCCCTCGCCGCTCCGCACGGCGATGCGATACTTCGGGCCAGAGATCGACGATCACATCCTCCGGGGCGTCTGTCCCGCCGGCGTCTGCAGCCCGATCCGGGTCGCCGGCGCGAGCACCGGAAGGTAGGCGACGACCGCACGATGGCCGACCTGATCTCCCGCCCCACCGACCTCGTCTCGACGACCCGCCCCGAGCCGGTCGTCGACAGCGTCGCCGAGCGCCTCTTCCGGACCCAGGCGCCGCAGCGGCCGCAGTCGACGCCCGTCATCCGCCTCGAGGTCGACGGACGACTCGTCGAGGGCCGCGAGGGCCAGACGATCCTGGAGGTCTGCCGCGACAACGGGATCGAGATCCCGACCCTCTGCTACGAGCCGAAGCTGCCGGGCTTCGGCGCCTGCCGGATGTGCGTGGTGGAGGTGGAGGGCGAGGAGCACCCGCCGATCTCGTGCTCGCGGGCGGCCGAGACGGGGATGGTGGTCCGGACCCAGACCGAGGAGGTCCGGCGGATCCGCCGGACGAACCTCGAGCTCATCTTCTCCGACCACAACGCCTACTGCCTGCCGCCCTGCCAGAACAAGTGCCCCAGCCACATCGACATCCCGGGCTTCCTGAAGGCGAACGCGGAGGGCGAGTTCCGCGAGTCGGCCCGCATCTTCAAGCGGACGATCCCCTTCCCCTCCATCCTCGGCCGCGTCTGCCCGGCGCCCTGCGAGGAGCACTGCCGCCGCGACGAGGTCGACGAGGCGATCGCCATCCGCGACAGCCACCGCTACGCCGGCGACCAGGTCCTCCGCGAGATGCTGGAGCAGGACCTCGACCCGCCCGTCCCCTTCGAGCTGCAGCCGACGTCGGGCAAGCGGGTGGCGGTCATCGGCTCGGGGCCGGCCGGCGCTTCGGCGGCCTACTACCTCCTGATCGCGGGCCATGACGTCACCATCTTCGAGCGCGACGAGGCCCCCGGCGGGATGCTCCGCTACGGCATCCCCGAGTACCGCCTGCCGAAGGAGCGCGTCCTCGACCCCGAATACGAGAGCGTCACCCGCCTGGGCGGGCGCTTCGTCTGCGGCCAGGCCCTGGGGCGCGACTTCAGCCTGGACGACCTCCAGAACCAGGGCTTCGACGCGGTCGTGGTGGCCATCGGCTGCTACGACACGAACAAGCTGGGGATCCCCAACGAGGACGCCGACGGCGTCATCGACGGCCTGGCGTACCTCAAGATCGCCACCCTCGGCCTGACCTACCCGGGCCACGCCGGCACGCGGGTCGTCGTGATCGGCGGCGGCTTCACGGCGATGGACTGCGTCCGCACCTCGGTCCGCCAGGCCGCCGCCGAGGTGACCCTCGTCTACCGCCGCGACATGAAGGACATGCCGGCCTCGAGCGAGGTCCACGAGGCGATCGAGGAGGGCGTGACCACCATCTTCCAGGCCGGCCCGACCCGCGTCCTCGTCGACGAGGCGAGCGGCAAGGTCTCCGGCGTCGAGTTCATCCGGATGCAGCTCGGCGCGCCCGACGCGTCCGGCCGCCGGCGCCCCGAGCCGGCGCCCGGGACCGAGTTCGTCATCGAGTGCGACCGGGTCCTGCTCGCCATCGGCCAGGGGCCGGACCTCGCCTGGATCGGCCCCGGCAACGACGGGCCGCAGGCCACGAAGCAGCGCCGCCTCAAGGTGGACCCCGTCACCTTCGAGACGGGCCGGCCCGGCATCTTCGGCACGGGCGACGTCCGCACCGGCGCCGCCACCGTGGTCCAGGCGATCGCCGACGGGCGGCGCGCGGCGTACGCCGTGGACGCCTTCCTGCAGGGCCTGGACCTCGGCGCGATCCGGACCCGCCAGACGCTGGCGGAGCCGCAGCCGGAGTTCCTCTCCATCGTCCCCTTCACCTCCGAGGTGAAGGAGTCGCGCCATCGCCTCGGCAGCATGCCGGCGGAGGAGCGGCGGACCTCGTACATCGAGTACGAGATCCCCTACAGCCGCGAGGCGGCGGTGGCGGAGAGCACGCGCTGCCTGCAGTGCACCTGCGAGGCGATCGGCTTCTGCGACCTCCGCCGCCTCGGCATCGAGTACGGGACGACCCTCCGGACCCTGGAACCGCAGAACAACCGGGGGGCCGGCTTCCGGAGCGTCACCGAGAATCGCTTCACCGGCACGAACCACGACTACCTCCGCGACGACAGCCACGCCTTCATCCTCCGCGAGCCGTCGCGCTGCATCGACTGCGGCCGCTGCGCCCAGGTCTGCTCGGAGGTGGTGGGCGCCGCCTGCTACGACTTCATGCGGATCGGCTTCGACACGCTGGTGACGACGCCGCTCGACATGAGCCTCAACGACACGCCCTGCGTCTCCTGCGGCCGCTGCGCCGAGACGTGCCCGACGGGCGCCCTCATGCCGAAGCCGCGGATCCTGGAGAAGTACGAGGTCGACGAGAGCCGCTGCATCCTCTGCGGGATCTGCGTGGACGCCTGCCCCTACGACGCCCTCCGCTGCGGCCCCGACTTCGAGCTCGCCCACACGAGCCGCGAGGAGCCGGAGATCGACCTCATCGCGATCGCCGCCGTGGATCGCGAGACGGAGCTGACCTACGTGCGCCGCGAGCGCGACTGGGCCCAGCGGGCCCTCGCCTCCGGGCGCGACATCGGGCCGCGGATGCTGCCCGTCCTCCCGGCCTCCATCGCGGGCGGGGGCGGGAAGGGCAACGGGAGCGAGCACGCGGCGCCGCCCCCCCACGGAACCGACTGAGCGAGGCGAGAGGTGGCGATTCCGGACACCGTGCCGGTCCTGGGGATGAGCTGGAACGACCTGCTCTTCCTCTTCCTCGCGGGGGCGCTGCTCGGCAGCGCCCTGCTGGTGGTCACCCTCCGCGACATCATCCGCTCCGGCATCGCGATGATCGCCGCGTTCGCCGCCCTGGCCGGCATCTACGTCATGCTGGGCGCCCCGCTCGTCGCCGCCGCCCAGGTCCTCGTCTACATCGGGGCGATCGCCGTCCTGATCCTCTTCGCCGTCATGCTGACCCAGGCCAAGAACGCGCCGGTCCGCCTCGTCTTCCAGACCCAGGCGATCCCGGCGGCCGTCGCCGCGATCGTCCTGGCGGTCATCGTGGCCCTGAGCGTCACGGCCACGGACTGGGGAGACGTCGGCCAGCGGGTGGTCACGGGCACCGACGCCCTCGCCCGGCTCCTCTTCACCGACTACGTGCTCCCCCTGGAGATCGTCAGCGTGCTCCTGCTGGCGGCCGTCATCGGCGGCGTCTACCTCGCGAAGCGGGAGGACCGTGACGCATGAGCCACTCCCTGGACGCCTACCTGATCCTCGCCGGGATCCTCTTCGCCATCGGGTCCTTCGGCTTCCTGGCCCGGCGGAACGCGATCAGCATGCTCATGTCGATCGAGCTGATGCTCAACGCCGTCAACCTTGCCATCGTCGCCTTCGGCGCCTTCGTGCCGGAGCTGAACGCCGACGCCTCGGTGATCGCCCTCATGGTGATGGCGGTCGCCGCGGCCGAAGCGACCGCCGGCCTCGCCATCGTCATGGCGATCTACCGCAACCGGCGGACGCCGCTCGTCGACGAGTACGACGCCATGCGCCAGTAGCCGGCGAGGAGCCCGAGAGACCCGCGTGTTCGAACACCTGATCCCGAGCGCCGCCCCCTGGCTCGCCGCGGCCGTCGAGGCCGAGCCGAGCGCCGCCAGCGGCGCGATCAACCTGGTGCCGCTGCTGCTCCTGCTGCCGATCGCCGGCTTTGCCTTCACGGCGCTCTTCGGGCGGCGGATCGGGCGCTTCGCCTTCCTGGTCCCGCTGCTCCTGGTCGTGGCCACCTGGGCGATCGCCATGGTGGTCGTCTACGAGGCGCTCAGCGGCGGCTTCGGCGAGCACGGGGCGGGGATCACGCTCTGGACCTGGATCCCGGCCGGCGCCTTCCAGGTGGAGATGGGCTTCTACGTCGACCAGCTGACGGCCTGCCTCCTGATCGTCGTGACCACGATCGGGATGCTGGTCCACCTCTACTCGGTGGGCTACATGGCCCACGACCCGGGGCGCTGGCGCTTCTTCGCCTACCTCAACCTCTTCATGTTCAGCATGCTCCTGCTGGTCCTGGGTGACAGCTGGCTGACCGTCTTCGCCGCCTGGGAGCTGGTCGGGCTCAGCTCGTACCTCCTCATCGGGTTCTGGTACCCCAGGCGCTCCGCCGCGCTCGCGGCCAAGAAGGCGTTCATCGTCAACCGCGTCGGCGACCTCGGCTTCGCCCTCGGCATCATGCTCATCTGGGTCAGCACCGGGACGCTCGACATCCGGCAGTCCTTCGAGCTGATCGCGAAGCTCGACCCGACCACGATCGCCGCGATCGCCCTCCTCGTCTTCTGCGGCGCCGTGGGCAAGAGCGCCCAGTTCCCGCTCCACGTCTGGCTGCCCGACGCGATGGAGGGCCCGACGCCGGTCTCCGCCCTCATCCACGCCGCGACGATGGTCAACGCCGGCGTCTACCTCGTGGCCCGGGCCAACCCGATCTTCGCCCTCGCCCCGGGAGTGATGGTGATCGTGGCCGCGATCGGCATCTTCACCGCGATCCTGGCGGCCTCGATCGCCTTCACCCAGACCGACATCAAGCGCGTCCTGGCCTACTCGACGCTCTCCCAGCTGGGCTACATGTTCGCCGCCCTGGGCGTGGGCGCCTTCGCCGCCGCGATCTTCCACCTCATGGCCCACGGCTTCTTCAAGGGCCTCCTCTTCCTTGGCTCGGGCAGCGTGATCCACGCCGTCCACGAGGAGCAGGACATGAACAACATGGGCGGCCTGTGGCGGAAGATCCCGGTCACCCACTGGACGATGTTCGTCGGCACCCTGGCCATCGCCGGGCTCCCTCCCCTGGCCGGCTTCTTCAGCAAGGACGAGATCCTGGGCGAGAGCTTCAAGTTCGGCTTCACCTGGGTCTGGGCCATCGGCCTCGTCGTCGCCGTGATGACGGCCTTCTACATGTGGCGCCTGATGGGCAAGACCTTCTACGGGGAGCCGTCGGCCCACGCGAGGCGGATCTGGGACCGGATCCACGAGTCGACCTGGACCATGACCGTGCCGCTCGTCCTCCTCGCCATCCCGTCGGCCCTCATCGGCATGGCCCTGGGCCTCCCGTTCGGGAGCTCGACCCTCAAGGGCTGGCTGGAGCCGGTCTTCGCCGAGTCGGAGGAGCTGCTCCACCCCGAGACACACCCCTTCGCGCTGGCCGGCATCGACGGCGCCCTGATCCTCGTCAGCGTCGCCGCGGCGACCGTCGGGCTGGTCGTCGCGATCTGGCTCTTCGGGGCGTTCCGACGGGCCGGGAACCGGTCCCGGGTCGAATCGCTCAGCGGGGCCAACGGCGCCACCCGCTTCCTCTACCGGGCCACCCTGAACAAGTGGTGGTTCGACGACCTGAACCACCTCCTCTTCATCGTGATCGGCGGCCGCGTGGCCGGGGCGATGTGGTGGTTCGACCGGACCATCGTCGACGGGACGGTGAACGGCGTGGGCCGACTCACCGTCGACGCCGGCCGCGGCCTCCGCCGCGTGCAGACGGGGCGCGTCCAGAACTACGCGCTGGGCATCGCGATCGGGCTGATCGTGATGGCCGGCTCGTACCTCCTCATCGCGGCCAGGTAGGGGAGACGGCGATGAACGTCGGCGACGTTCCCCATCCTGAGCGTCATCACCTTCCTGCCGCTCGGCGGGGCGATCGTCGTGGCCCTCATCCCGCGCCGCAACGTCGGCGCGATCCGGGGCGCGGCGCTCGCCTTCTCGCTGGCCACCTGGGTGGTCAGCCTCTGGCTGCTCCTGGGCTACCTGCCCGGCCGGGACACCGGGACGGCGATGGCCTTCCAGTACGTGGAGCAGCTGGACTGGATCCCCCTCTTCGGCATCCAGTACAAGCTCGGCGTCGACGGCCTCGGCGTGGCGATGGTGGTCCTCACCACGACGCTGACCTGGATCTCCATCCTGGCCAGCTTCTCGCCGATCAAGGAGCGGGTGAAGGAGTACATGGTCTCCTTCCTCGTCCTCGAGGTCGGGATGCTCGGCGTCTTCGTCTCGCTGGACCTCTTCCTCTTCTACATCTTCTGGGAAGTCGTCCTCGTCCCGATGTACCTGATCATCGGGATCTGGGGCGGGGCGAACCGCATCTACGCCACGATCAAGTTCGTCCTCTACACCCTGGTCGGATCGCTCCTGATGCTGGTGGCGATCCTGGCCACGGCGTTCACCTACCAGGCGGCGACCGGCAGCTGGGCTGGTGCCTTCGACCTCCAGAACCTGGCCGGCCACGGCTTCGACCGGACCTTCCAGCTGTTCGCCTTCGCCGCGTTCGCGCTCGCCTTCGCGATCAAGGTCCCCATGTTCCCGTTCCACACGTGGCTGCCCGACGCCCACGTGGAGGCGCCGACGGCGGGCTCGGTGATCCTCGCCGGGGTTCTCCTGAAGCTCGGCGCCTACGGCTTCATCCGCTTCGCGATCCCGCTCTTCCCGGAGGGGGCCCAGGCCTTCGCCCCCCTGATCATCGTGCTGTCGGTCATCGCGATCATCTACGGCGCGATCGTGGCCCTGGTGCAGCCGGACCTCAAGAAGCTGGTGGCCTACAGCTCCGTCAGCCACATGGGCTTCGTGACGCTCGGGATCTTCGTCTTCCAGCAGCAGGCGCTCCAGGGGGCGATCCTCCAGATGGTCAACCACGGCCTCATCACCGGCGCCCTCTTCCTCCTGGTGGGCGTGATCTACGAGCGGACGCACGACCGCACGATCGCGAAGATGGGCGGGCTCGGGGCGCCCATGCCCGTCTACTCGGCGGCGTTCGGCTTCTTCGTCTTCGCCTCGGTCGGCCTGCCCGGCCTGGCCGGGTTCGTCGGCGAGTTCCTCGTCTTCCAGGGCACCTTCGCGTTCAGCCCGCCGACGGCCGCGACGATCGCCTTCGTCATGATCCTCGCCGCCGCCTATCTCCTCTGGATGCAGCAGCGCGTCCTGTTCGGGCCTCTCTCCGACTTCCTGAAGGGGACTGGGGCAGCACCTGACGGACATGCGCCCGGTGGAGATCCTGACGCTCGCCCCGCTGGGGGCGCTGATCGTGATCCTGGGCCTCTTCCCCGGCCTCGTCCTGGACCTCATCGCCGGATCGGTCAAGGCCGTCCTCGCCGCCGTGGACCCGTCGCTCGCGACGGCGATCGGGAACTGACGGGAGCCCGACGATGTCCCTTGCCGACCTCACCGTCATCGCCCCGCTCGTCGTCGTCGTCCTCGTGGCGGGGGCCATCATCGTGGCCGACATCATCAAGCCCGGGAACGCCACGCTCGCGGTCGGGGTGGGCCTCCTGGGCCTCGGGATCGCGGCCGCCCTGATCGTGCTCGTCGGGTCGACGCCGGGGACCGCGTTCGGCGGCTCGTACCGGGTCGACGCCCTGACGACCTTCCTCCACCTCGTCTTCGTGGCGATCGCGGCCCTGACGATCCTCTTCGGGCCGGACTACCTGGCGCCACGCGGGCTGCCGGTTCCCGAGTTCGCCGCGCTCCTCGTCTTCGCGATCGCGGGGATGATGCTCGTCGCGGCCTCGGCCGATCTCCTGGTCCTCTTCCTGGGCCTGGAGCTGATGGTGATCCCGGGCTACCTCCTGGCCGGCTACCACAAGCGCGACGCGCTCTCCACGGAGGGCGCGGTCAAGTACTTCCTGCTGGGCTCGTTCTCCAGCGCGATCTTCCTCTTCGGGCTGGCCTTCGTCTGGGGCCTCACCGGCTCCACGCGGATCGGCGACGTGGCGGGCTTCCTGGGCCGGATCGTCGAGGGGCAGACGGCGCTCTCGGCGGGCCTGGCGATGGGCCTCGCCTTCCTGACGACCGGCGTCGCCTTCAAGATCGCCGCCGTCCCCTTCCACTACTGGACGCCCGACGCCTACCAGGGCTCGCCGACCCCGATCACGGGCTACCTCTCGGTCGGGCCGAAGATCGGGGCCTTCGCCGTGATCCTGCGGGTCTTCGCCGAGGCGCTGGGGCCGCTGCGCGACGAGTGGGTGATCGTCTTCTTCGTCCTGGCCGCCCTGACCATGACCCTGGGCAACCTGGTCGCCCTCACCCAGGACAACGTCAAGCGGATGCTGGCCTACTCCTCGATCGCCCACACCGGCTACATGCTGGTGGGGCTCGCGGCCTACGCCGCCGGCCAGATCCAGGGTCTCGAGGGGCTCCTCTTCTACAGCGCCGCCTACTCCTTCATGAACCTCGGCGCCTTCGCCGTCATCGGGGCCCTCCAGAAGCGGCCCGGCGTGACGAGCCGCCTGGAGACGTTCGCCGGCCTGGGGCGCCGCGAGCCGGTCCTCGGGATCCTGATGGTCCTCTTCCTGCTCTCGCTCACCGGGATCCCGCCGACGGCCGGCTTCTTCGCCAAGGCCTACGTGATCATCGCCGCGGTCCAGGGCGGCGGCTGGCTGACGCTCCTCGCCGTGATCGCGGTCCTCAACGCCGCGGCCGCCGCGTTCTACTACCTCCGGGTCGTCGTCTACATGTACATGCGCGAGCCGCAGGGCGAGCCGACCCCGG
This sequence comes from uncultured Chloroflexia bacterium, assembly GCA_963827965.1. Taxonomy (GTDB): domain Bacteria; phylum Chloroflexota; class Limnocylindria; order Limnocylindrales; family CSP1-4; genus CTSoil-043. Next base: position 68,002 of record CAWHCW010000007.1, read on the forward strand.
TGGCCCACGGGGCGCTCCTGCGCCTGGGGCTGGCGATCACGGCGATCGTCACGGTGGTGCTGGGGCTCTTCCCGGGGCCCCTCCTCGAGGGCGTCGGGGCGGCCGCGAAGGCGATCGGGGCGGCGCTGCCGTAGCCCGCGGGGCGACCCGCCGGGCGGGGGCGCCGCAACAGGTCGGCCGCGGCCTACTCGCCGATCGTCACGCCCGGCAGGATCGTGCCGAGGCTGCGGGCCATCTGGTCGGGGCCGAGGCCGCCGAGCGCCGCGTCCCGCACGATCCCCGCCTTGTCGATCCAGTAGTGGACGGGCAGGGCGAGGGCGTCCCACGTCGCGGCGCGGCTTCCGTCGCCATCGAGGGCCACCGGAAAGCTGACGTCGAGCCCGTCGACGAACGGCTTGACCGTCGCCGCGTCCTCCTTGACGTGGATGGCGAGGACCACCAGGCCCGTCTCCGCGTAGCGGGCGGCAAAGCCGCTCATCAGCGGGTACTCGTCGCGGGCGAGCCGGGCGTCGGTGCTGGTGAAGACGAGCCAGACCGGCTTCCCCAGGTAGGCCGCGAGATCGATCGTGGCTCCGTCCAGGCCGGGGGCGACGAGCGACGGAGCCGGCCGGCCGACGAGCGGGAAGGGCGACGGGCTGCGCGTGGAGCTGGGGACCGGCGAGGCGGTCGCCGTGGGCGTGGGGAGGGGCGTCGGCGAGGGGAGCACCGCGACCGGCGTCGCCGTCGCGGCCGGCGTCGGGGCGGGCGCGGCGGGCACGAGCGAGTAGACGACGACGGCCAGGCCGAGGGCGGCGACGACGCCGGCGAGCAGTCCCAGCGCGATCGCGATGAAGGTGCGCATCGGCGCGGAGCGTAGCGGACTGGCGCCGAGGCTGCGCGGCCAGCGCGACGGGGCCCGGTTCGGGCGCGGCGTCCAGGCCGCGCCGGCCCGTCGCCCGCCGCGCAACAGGACCGGGACCTCTGCCGTCCCAGCACCGGACAAACCGCCGGGCGGCGCCGCCCGAACTGCTTGCTAGGATGCTCTCACCGATGCACTCCCTCCTCGCCTGGATCCGCGGCCGCCTCCTGCCCGCCCTCGTGACGGCGGCCGGTGTCGCCCTGCTCGTGGCGGGGCTGCTCACCTACCAGGACCCCCCGGAGGTCGTGGCGGTCGCGCCGTCGCCCGCTCCGTCCGGGCTGGCCACCGAGTCGCCGCTGCCCAGCCTCCTGCCGCTCCCCACGCTGACGCCGCCCGCGTCCCCGGCCCCGTCGTCCGAGCCCCGGCGCGGCCCGCGTCGCGAGCCGGGTGGTGGTGCCCCTCCTCCGCATCGACCTGCCGGTCGTCAGGCCGCCCGACGACCCGAACCACTTCCCCTATTGCGATGTCGCCGAGTACCTCCCCGACCTGAGCCAGCCGGGCAGCCCGGGCACGACGTACCTCTACGCTCACGCCCGCGAGGGGATGTTCCTGCCGCTGCTCCTCCGGTCGCGGGTCAATGACGGGAGCGCGATGCGCGGGATGCTCGTCCAGGTCTACACCAGCGACGACAGGCTCTTCCTCTACGAGATCACCAGCGTCCTGCGACACCAGTCGGGAGAGGTCTACAACGAGCCCGAGGAGCAGCTGGTGCTCCAGACCTCGGAAGGTCCCGCGGAAGGGGCTTCCCGGCTACACCGGCCTCGTGCTCGTCGTCGTCGCCCAGCCGCTCAGCTCGGTCCGGCCGACCACGCCGCGGCCAACCCGATCGCGCAGCCGGTCGCCTGCCGGTAGCCGCCGCTCAGATCCAGCGGATGCGGCGCAGCACCAGGGCGAGCCCCACCGCCAGCCCGACGATGCCGAGGGTGACGATCCAGAAGCCGACCGCCTCGGTGCGGGCGAAGGCCGCGCCCGCCTCGCTCATGCCGAAGATGCCGGCGAAGGCGCCGATCCCGGCCAGGATGACCGTGACGCCGGTCAGCCGCTTCATGATCAGCGACAGGTTGTTGTTGATCGTCGAGAGGTAGACGTCGAGGGCCGCCGTGACGAGCTCCCGGAACGAGTCGTACTCGTCCGAGAGGTGGACGGCGTGGTCGTAGATGTCGCGGAAGTAGACGACGTGCTCCGGGTCGATGAACGGGAGCGTCCGGTTCGTCAGCTGGTTGAAGACCTCGCGCTGCGGCGAGCTGACGTGGCGCAGCTCGACGAGCTGGCGCTTGAGGCCGAACAGCTGCTCCAGGGTGTCGGCCTCCGGCCGGCTCACGATCCGGTCCTCCAGGTCGTCCACCGCGTCCTCGATCCGGTCGAAGACCGGGTAGTACTCGTCGACGACGTAGTCGAGGAGTGCCCACAGGAGGTAGTCGGTCCCCCGGGCCAGGACGGGCCCCACCCCTTCCCGCAGGTGCTGGGCGCGGCGGGGGTCCCAGAACCTGCGCGTGGACCGTCAGGAGGTACGTGCTCCCCAGGACGATGTCGATCTCGTCGACGATGAGCTCCCGCTCCCAGGCGACGGCGAAGACGACGAGGTGGGCGAAGCCGTCGGTCAGCTCCAGCTTCGGCCGCTGGTTCCGCTCCAGGATGTCCTCGGCGATGAGCGGGTGCAGGCCGAGCTCCGCCGCGACGGCCTCGACGAGCGCCGGCGACGGGTCCGTCAGGTCGACCCAGTGGCGGGCGGTCGACTTGCTGACCGCGTGTTCGAGCGCCTCGAGCCCCACGAGCGTCCGCTGCTCGCCGTCGCGCCAGTGCTCGACCCGGAGCGACGTCTGCGCCTCGGCGGCGAGCGCGTCAGAGGGCGATGCCGGGCTCGGATGCGTCGTCGATCCCCGCTCCATCGCCACCTCCCGCTGCGACCGCGGCGCCGCCGGCCGTCTCGTCGCGGAGCATACGCGGCCGGGCCCCGAGCGCGACGCCCGCCGGGAACGCCGCGACGGTCACCCCCGCGGCCACCAGGAAGAGGGCGACCATCGTCTCCGCCGCCTTCCCGGCCGCCCACGCCTCCAGGGCGTCGATGACGAGCGGGTCCCGCAGGGGTCGGTCCGCCAGCGTCGGCCCGACGATCGCCTTGTAGGCGTCCGGCGACCCGAAGACCTGGCCGGAGAATCGCTCGATCGCGGTGGAGCCGTAGGCGGTCAGGACCGCGAGCCCCACCGCCATCCCGATCATCCGGGCGACGGTGACGGTGGCCGACGCCGTCGCCGAAGCGGGCCCGCCCCACCGCCTCGACGGCGGCCGTGCTGCGGGGCGTCACGGTCAGGCCGAAGCCCAGCCCGAAGAGCCCGCCGGCGGCCGCGACGACCGGGTAGGTCACCTGCGCGTTCCAGGTGCCCATCCAGAGGAGGCCCGCGATCGACGCCCCCAGGCCCAGGGCCGTCACGGCGCGGAGCGACCAGTGCCGCACGAGCCAGCCCGACGCGAGGGCGCCGACCGCCGTGGCGGCCGCGAGCGACCCGAGGGCCAGGCGCTGGTCGTCGGGACCGCCGTAGAGGACCCGGTCCACGAAGACGGCCGAGCCGACGATCGCCGTGGCGAAGGCGTAGCCGGTCAGGAGGCTCACGAGGGCCGCCGAGGCGAAGACCCGGTCGGCGAAGAGCCGCGGGTCGAGGAAGGGTGCCTGCCGCCGCAGGCCGAGGACGATCGCCGCCAGGCCGGCCGCCAGGCCGACCACGATCAGCCCCGCGGAGACCAGGGCGGGGTCGAGACCGGCCCCTGCGCCGCCCCGGAGCCCTGCGCCGCCCCGGCCCCCTCGCCCAGGAGGGTCACCCCGAGGAGGATCGTCCCCAGGGCGACCGTGAAGAGGAGCGCGCCGGCGAGGTCGACGCGGGCCTTCGCCCGCGGGGTGTCCCAGCCCGCGGTGGCCGCCCAGCCCAGGGCGAGGGCGGCGATCCCCATCGGCACGTTGACGTAGAAGACGTAGCGCCACGCCGGGGCCAGGAGGTCCGGCGCGGGGCCGCCGAGGATCCCCAGCCGGATCAGGGCGGCCTCGGGCCGGATCGCGTCCAGGATGGCCGCCCCCAGGAACGGCCCGGCGGCCATGCCCAGGAACGTCAGCGCCCCGATCACGCCGAGCGCCCGGGGCCGCTCGTGGCCTTCGAAGAGGTGGGAGGCAGCGGCCGTCGCGACCGGGACGAGGGCACCGCCGCCGACCGCCTGGACGGCGCGCGCGGCGATCAGCTGGTCAAGCGTCTGGGCCATCCCCGCCAGGAGCGACCCGAGGGTGAAGAAGACGAGCGCGCCGAGGAAGAGGCGGCGGGCCCCCCACAGGTCGGCGAGGCGGCCGGCGAGGGGCATGGTCCCGACGTAGACGAGGAGGTAGGCGTTGATGATCCAGCTGGCGTGGCGGAGCTCCGTCCAGCTGCCCAGGTCGACGACGATCGCCGGCAGGGCGACGGCGGTGATCATCAGCTCCAGGCCGGCGAGGAAGACGCCGGTCCCCAGCACGGCAAGGAGGATCAGGGCAACCCGGCGGTCCATGCGCGGAGTGTAGGGCCGCGCCGGGGGCCGCCATCCGCCGGCCGGTCGGCCCGCGAACGTCGATGCATACTCAGCCCCGTGAGCGGCGGCAGCGGGCTCGAGATCGAGCGCAAGTACCTCCTCGCCGGCGTGCCGGCCGAGGCCGACCTCGTGGCGCTGGGCGCCCGCTCCGTCCGGATCGAGCAGGCCTACCTTCGGGCGGAGGACGACTGGGTGCGTCGCGTGCGCCGCATCGACGCCCCGGAGGCCGTCCGATACGTGCTCACCCGCAAGCGCGAGCTGTCGGGAATCGTGCGGCAGGAGCTGGAGACCGACCTGACGGCCGAGGAATACGGTCGCCTCCTGGCGGACGCCGACCCGGCGCGGCGGGTGATCCGCAAGACGCGGCAGGTGATCCTCTACGGCCCCTGGACGCTGGAGCTCGACGTCTTCAGCGAGCCCCCCGGGCTCGTCCTCCTGGAGGTCGAGCTGGACGACGCGGACCAGGTGCCCGAGCTGCCGCCGTCGATCGCCGCCCTCGTCGTGCGCGAGGTGAGCACGGAGACGGCCTACCTGAACCATCACCTCGCGCTGCGGGGGACTCCGCCCGTGGCGTGACGACCGGCGCGGGTCGTCGGGGGGCGGCGTCCTGCCCGCTTGACGCGCCGGACCGCCCGCGGCACCCTCGTCGCGATGACCCCGAAGCCGCGCGACGACCAGGCCGACGACCTGCCCTCCGCCGAGGCCGCGCGCGCCCGACGGCGCGACCGCGACGCGACCGCCGCCGAACGCTCCGGGATGCGGACCGGGCTGGCCAAGCAGTTCAAGCAGGTCCTCGACGCCCAGGTGAAGCGCGGCCGCGCCGCAGGCGAGGGAGACGAGGAGCCGCTGCCCGACGGCCGTCCGCCGGGCTCCTCGCGGACGAAGCGCCGCAAGCGCGGGCAACCCCCCGGCGACACGGCCCCGGAGCCCTGACCGCGGGACCGGAACGACCGGGGGATCCTCGTCAGGCGGCCGGCCGTTGGCACGAAGCCCCCGGTTCGTGCTCACGCAGTGCGTCCGCGCGGGCCACATCGCGCGCCAACCGGGGCCGCAGGCCCGGCCCGCCCCTTGACAGGCGCCGGAGCCGGCGTCTACCATCAACAACGCTTTATATAAACGCACATTGCTGAGCAGCGGCCGTCGACGGCCGGCGCCCCGCCACCCCGATCGGAGCCGCCCCCTGAGCCCCTCGCCCGCCCGCATCCGCTCCACGATCGCCTCGATCGTCGACCAGCCGGACGACCTTCGCGAGATCCGCATCTTCCACAAGGCGCTCGCGGACGTGAACCGCCTCCGCATCGTGCGGCGCCTGGCGGACGGCCCGGCGAGCGTCGGCGACCTCATCGATCACGTGGGGCTCAGCCAGCCCCTGGTCAGCCATCACCTCCGCCGTCTCCGCGAGGCCGGGCTCGTCGTCAGCCGGCGCGCCGGCCGCGAGACGATCTGCTCCCTCCGGCCGGAGGCCTTCGGCGAGGTCGCCGCCCGCGAGCGGGCCATCCTGGGGATGACCTGATCGTGGCCATCTCGAACGGCACGCGGAGCAGGGTCAAGAAGGCCGGCGAGCCGCTCGCCCTCTTCCTGGGGCGCCGGGGGCTCACCCCGGACGGGCTCACCCTCATCGGCTTCGGGATCACGGCCGTCGGCGCCGTCCTGCTGGCCAACCAGCTCTGGCTGGCCGGCGGCCTCGTGGTGTTCGTGGGGGGCGCGTTCGACATGCTCGACGGAACCCTGGCCCGGGCCACGGGACGGGTGAGCCGGCTCGGCGCCTTCATGGATTCCGTCTTCGACCGCATGGGTGAGGCGCTCGTCTACGTCGGCCTGATCTGGGGCACGCTCGACCTCGGCCTGTGGCGTCCCGTCGTCCTCGCCGCGGCGGCGATGGCGGCGGCATTCATGGTCAGCTACACGCGGGCCAAGGCCGAGGGCCTCGGCTTCTCCGCCGGCAGCGGCATGGCCGCCGTCGGCCTCGCCCCGCGCGAGGTCCGGATCGTCATCCTGACCCTCGGTCTCGTCGTCGCGGGCATGCTCCCCGGCTTCCCGGAGGACATGGACACGCCCGGCGCCCTGGCCTACCCGCTGTCGGCGCTCGCGCTCGAGGCCGCGCTCGCGCTGATCGCGATCCTCGGGACGGTCACCGTCGTCCAGAGGATCCTCAACACCCGCGGCCAGGCGCGCCTCCAGGCGCGCGCGGACGCGATGAACGCGGCTGTCGACGCCACCACCACGGAGGCCGGCGAGCAGACGAGCTGAACGAGCGAATCCACCCCCACCACCCACCAGCAGCAGGAGTGAGAGCAGACACCAGATGGCCAAGAAGAACGGGAACAACGGCGCGAGCGGCAATGGAGCGAACGCCCCGGAGCGGGCGTGGGCCGGGTCCAGGCGCAAGGATGGCAAGATCCGCGTCGCCATCGTCGGCGTCGGCAACTGCGCCAGCAGCCTCGTCCAGGGGCGCTACTACTACGAGAACGCGAAGGAGACGGACTTCGTGCCCGGGCTCATGCACGTGAGCCTGGGCGGCTACCACGTCCGCGACATCGAGTTCGTGGCTGCCTTCGACATCAACAAGACGAAGGTCGGCAAGGACCTCTCCGAGGCGATCTACGCCCATCCGAACAACACGATCGTCTTCCAGCAGGTCGCCCCCATGGGCGTCACGGTCGATCGCGGGATGACCCACGACGGCCTTGGCAAGTACCTCAGCCAGATCATCGAGAAGGCGCCCGGCCCCACGGCCGACATCGTCGGGATCCTCAAGGAGCGCGAGGTCGACGTGATGGTCTCCTACCTCCCGGTGGGGAGCGAGGAGGCCACGAAGTGGTATGCCGAGCAGGCCCTCAAGGCCGGCGTCGGCTTCGTCAACGCGATCCCGGTCTTCATCGGCCGCGAGCCGTACTGGCAGCGCCGCTTCGCCGAGGAGGGCCTGCCGGTCATCGGCGACGACATCAAGAGCCAGGTCGGCGCGACGATCAGCCACCGGGTCCTGACCCGCCTCTTCATGGATCGCGGCGTCCGCCTGGACCGGACGTACCAGCTCAACTTCGGCGGGAACACGGACTTCCTGAACATGCTCGAGCGCGAGCGCCTCGAGAGCAAGAAGATCAGCAAGACGAACGCGGTCACCTCGATGCTCGACTACGAGCTCGAGCCCGGCGACGTCCACGTCGGCCCCAGCGACCACGTGCCGTGGCTCCTCGACCGCAAGTACTGCTACATCGTCATGGAGGGCACGACCTACGGCGACGTGCCCCTGAAGGCCGAGCTCAAGCTCGAGGTCTGGGACAGCCCCAACAGCGCCGGCGTCATCACCGACGCCATCCGCTGCCTGAAGCTCGGACTCGACCGGGGCCTGAAGGGCACGCTCGTCGCCCCGTCGGCGTACTTCATGAAGAGCCCGCCGCACCAGCTCCACGATGACATCGCCTACAACCGGGTCGAGGCGTTCATCCGCGGCGACGACAACGAGACCCTGGAGGGGACCGAGAAGCCGGCCGTGCGCAAGCTCCGGACTCTCGCCAAGGCACCGGCCAGGGTGGCCGCCAGGTGACATCCGTCCCCGGGGGCCCGGACGGCGCGGCAGCGGCCGCGTCGCCGGGGACCGAGGCGAAGAACGGCAGCGAGGGGCGTCTGCGGGCGCCCCATCGCCGCCCGGGTGGCGGCCGCCGCGCCCGCGAGAAGGTCGTCGTGAGCGCCTACCGCGCGGGCTCCTGGATCCTGGGCCGGCTCCCCTTCGGCCCGACCGTCCGGGTCGGCGGCTGGATCGCCGTCGCCGTCTACGCCCTGTGGCCCCAGAAGCGGCGTCACGTCCGGGCGAACGCCGCCCGGATCCTCGATCTGCCCCCCGGCGACCGCCGGGTCGACGCCCTGGGCCGCGCCGTGTTCCGCAACCAGGTTCGCTGGGTGATCGAGGGGATGCACCTGGCCCGAATGTCGCCGGCCCGGCGCCTCGCCCAGTTCGGGGGGCCGGGACCCGACAGGCTCCACGCGATCTGGAAGGCATCGAGGGGCGTCATCCTGACGGGTCTCCACATCGGCAACGGAGACGCCGCCGCGGCTGGCATGGCCGGCCGCGGCCTGCCGATCCACATCCTCGCCGACGACACCGCGCACGAGGAGCTCTTCGAGCGGTTCAGCGCCCAACGACAGAGCTGGGGCGTGGAGGTCATCCGCTGGCGGAACCTTCGCGACGTCTACCGGGTCCTGCGCAACCACGAGATCCTCGGGCTCCTGGTCGACTGGGGCTACCGCCCGGAGGGGCAGGCGGTGCGCTTCCTGGGCGCCTGGACCACGCTGCCCACGGGACCGGCCGTCCTGGCCGCCCGGACCGGGGCGACCATCCTTCCCTTCTGGACCATCCGCTGCCCCGACGGAACCTTCCTGGGCGAGGTCGGGACGCCGATCCAGGTCGCTTCGGGCGAGCCGGCGGAGATCGCCCGGGCGACGCAGGCGATCGCCGAAGCGCTCGAGCCGGCGGTCCGCGAAGCGCCGGAGCAATGGTGCGTCTTCAAGCCCATGTGGCCCGCCGACCCGGTGGCGGAGGCCTTCCTGGCCGAGCGCGCCCGGGACGACCGCGCCGCCCCCGCGCTGCCGGGCGACCGCACCGCGGCTGAGGACGACCGGACCGCCGCCGTGCACGGAGCCGCCGGATGACCGTCGCGTCCGCCGACCCGGGGGACCAGGTGCGCGGCACCGTCGCGCAGCGCGCCCGGGCGGCCCTCGTGGGCGGCCTCGCCGTCGTGCTCGACCACCTTCCCGCCGCCGTCGTCGACGGGGCGTGCGACGCCGCCGGCGAGCTCTGGTATCACGCCGCCCCCGGCCGCGCGGCGATCGCCCGCGGCAACCTCGGCCACATCGCGGAGCGACTCGCGGCCGAAGAGCGCGGCAGTGCCCGGGCTCGCGCCGCGGCGAGCGACCCGGCCGCCCTGGAGCGCCTGGTCCGAGCCGCGTTCCGCCATGCCGTGCGTGGCTACGCCGAGACGCTCAGCTGCGCCGCGGTCGCCCGCGACGTCCGCCGCCACCTCGTCGTGGACAACCCCGAGGTCGTGGACGCCGCCTTTGCCGCGGGCGGCCCGGCCGTCTTCGCCTCGCTCCATTTCGGCTCGATGACGGCCGTCGCCTCGATCCTGGGCAGCCGCTCGCGGGTCCCCGTGACGGCGCCGATGGAGACGCTCGTGGACCCCGAGCTCCAGCGGGTGATGCTGAGGGCCCGGGAGAGCGTCGGCGTCCGGATCGTCGGCCTCGCCGAGGCCCGCCGTGAGCTCCGCGCGGCGCTGGCCCGCGGCGAGGCCGCCGGGCTCGTCGCCGATCGCGACATCGCCGGGGGCGGGATGCGCGTCCCCCTCTTCGGCCTCCCGGCGTCGCTGCCGATCGGCCCGGCGTACCTGGCCCTCGACGCCGGGGTGCCGCTTCACGTGGCCGCCGCGCGGCGCTCGACCCGTGACCGCTTCCGGGGCCGGCTCGTCACGCTGCCGCATCCGTCGGCCGACGCTGCCTCGCCGGGCCCGCGTCGAGGCGCTCCTCGCCGCCACCGCGGCCGCCTTCGAGGACCTGGTGGCCGAGGCGCCGGAGCAGTGGTGGACCGTCTTCTTCCCGATCTGGGACGACGTGGGCCCGCGTCCCCGGGGTCGCGCGAGCGCGCCCGCCGGGACGCCCCGGCCCGCGGAGCCCACGCCGTGAGCTCCCCGGTCCTCCGCTCGGCTCACGGCCCGGATCCCGCCGCTCCGCACGGCCGGGCCGACCTCCACATCCATACCCTCGCCTCGGACGGCGTCTGCGGCGTCGAGGAGATCCTCGCCTTCGCCGTGGAGCAGACGCAGCTCGACGTGATCGCCATCGCCGACCACGAGCGGGTCGACGCGGCGCACGCCGCCCGCGCCATCGCCCGGGCACGGGACCTTCCCCTGGAGGTCGTCGTCGGCGAGGAGGTGACCACCCGCGGCGGCCACCTGCTCGCCCTCTTCATCGAGGAGGCGATCCCTCCGCTCCGTTCGCTGCGGGAATCGATCGGCCTGGTCCACGAGCAGGGTGGCCTCGCGATCCCGGCCCACCCGCTCTTCCCGTACCCGCTCTGCGCCCAGGCCTGGACGCTCCGGGCCCTGCTGGACGCGAAGGACCCGCGCGTCCGGCCCGACGCCCTGGAGGCATTCAACCCCACCACGTTCGGGCGCCCGGTGCACCGCCGCGTGGTCGCCTTCGCGGCCGAGCGCGGCCTGGCCGTGGTGGGCAACAGCGACGCCCACGAGGCCGCCGAGCGTGGGGACGGGCTGGACCACGTTCGCTGGCCGGACCGCCGAGGACGTCCGGGCCGCGATCCTGGCGGGCGCCAGCGGCTGGCACGGGAGCTTCCACGGCACCTCGTCGCAGCTGCCGACGTTCGGGCAGCAGCTCCGCAAGTACGGCCGCGACGCCCGGGCGGAGATCCTGGGCCGGGCCCGCCGCGACGGGATCGGGCCGCGACCACGGCTATCCCGGCGGCGACCGGCGGCCGCCAGCGCTCCAGATGCCGGCCGTCGCTCGGCGGGGAGAGGAGGAGCGGCCGTGAAGGTCGGGCTGGTGACGCCCTACGTCTATCCGCTCCCTGGCGGCGTCAACGACCACGTCGGGCACCTCTACGAGAGCCTCCGCGCCCGCGGCCACGACGTCCGGATCCTGACCGCCAGCCACGGCCTGCAGCGCAGCTCCGAGGGCGACGTGATCCGGATCGGCAAGGGCTTCTCCGTGCCGTCCAACGGCTCCGTCGGGACGCTCACCGTCTCTCGCCCGCTACCCGTCGCAGATCCGGGACGTCCTGGAGCGGGAGCAGTTCGACCTGCTCCACTTCCACGAGCCGTTCGTCCCCTTCCTGACGCTCATGACGCTCGCGCGAATCGCGGAGCGTGAACGTCGCCACGTTCCACGCCTTCGCCGGCTACGCCCCCGGCTACCAGCTGGGTGGCCGGATGCTTGGCCCGGTCGCGGCCAACCGGCTCCACGGGCGCATCGCCGTCAGCGCCGCCGCCCGCCACTTCGCGGACCGCTACCTGCCGGGCGACTACAAGGTCATCCCCAACGGGGTGGATCTGCGTCGCTTCGACCACGCCGTCCCGCTGGCCCGCTGGCAGGACGGCCACCCGAACATCCTCTTCGTCGGGCGCCTGGAGCCGCGCAAGGGCCTGGTGCACCTCCTGAAGGCGTTCCGGATGGTCCGCAAGGCAGGCTGCGACTGCCGCCTTCTCGTCGTCGGCTCCGGGCCCCTGGAGCGCGAGGCGCGGCGCTACGTCATGACCCGCCGCCTCGGCGGCGTCGAGTTCCTGGGGCGCGTCTCGGACCAGGAGAAGGTCCAGCTCTTCAAGACCGCCGACGTCTACGTCTCGCCGGCGACCGGGCGCGAGAGCTTCGGGATCGTCCTGCTCGAGGCGATGGCGGCCGGGACGGCCATCGTCTGCAGCGACATCCACGGCTACAAGGGCGTCGTGAAGCGCGGCGAGCAGGCCCTCCTCGTGCCGCCCGGCGACCATCGCCAGCTCGCCGAGGCCATCCTCCGCCTCGTCGGCGACGCGGACGCTGCGGGCGCGCATGGCGGCGAGCGGCCTGGTCCGCGTCCAGGAGTTCGGCTGGGACCGGATCGCGGCCCGCGTGGAGGCCTACTACGGGTTCGTCATCCGCCGCCTCGCGGCCCAGGGGGCGCTCCCGGCCCACTATGCCGCCGACGTGCCCGCGGACCCGCGCCTGCCCGGCTGAGCCGCTCCGCGGCGGTCAGGCCGCGGCGGCGCCCGGATCGCAGTCGTCGTCCTCCGCCCTGCGCTCGGCGAGGGCCAGCCGCCAGACCCAGGCGGAGTAGGCCACGAAGCCCGCCGCCAGCATCACGGCAGCGAAGAGGAGCACCGGCCACGGGCCCAGGAGCGAGACGCTCACCGGCGGGTCGACGTTGACGGGGAACTGGAAGGGGTAGAGCCAGGTCGGCAGCAGGCCCTGGTACCAGTTGTAGACGGCGCTGGGCAAGGGCAGGCCGGACACGTTCGGGTAGAAGAGCACGAAGACGAAGCAGGCCGCCAGGACGAGGCCCACCGCGAAGCGCCGCGGCGAGGCCGCCCGCACGACGACCCAGGCGAGGGGACCCAGGATCCCGAGGAGGAGCAGGGCAAGGAGCTCGCCGGGCACGCCGCCGGTCTCCACGAGCGGCGTCGCGGGCAGGAGGAGGGCGGCGGCGGCGAGCGCCGCGACCCCGCCCCCGAGGGTGAGCCAGATCCGGACGATGGCCGGGTGCGCCTCGGTCGGCAGCCGCCCCGCGGCGCGATCGCCCGATCGACGTCCAGGAGCTGCCAGACGAGGGCGATCCCGGCGACGGCGATGACGGCGATCAGGCCGACGGCCTGCAGGGTGAGGGCGATCGGCAGCGCCGCCGGCTGCGTGCAGGCCTGGGATCCCGGGTTGGCGCGTTCCACGTCGACGACGGCGCAGAGCGGCCCCCGGAAGAGCCAGAGCGCCACCGGCCCCAGCACGGCGCCCGCGGCGGCGGCCCGGACGAGGAGCCACGTCCGGCGCGACGGACCGTGCCAGATCTCGGCCACGAAGTAGGCCAGGGCGAGGAGCACGAAGGGCAGCGCCGTGTAGTAGTGGTACTGGAACGCCGCCCGGTCGATTCGCGCCCAGGGCAGCCACAGCGACGGCGAACATGATTCCCAACAGGGCGAGGGCCAGGCTGCGCCGGCGGAAGGCCTGCCACGCCACGAACGCCAGGGCGGGAATCGAGAGCCACCAGGTCAGCCAGGTTGCCGGCGTCGTAGATGGCCCCGACGGTGCCGCCGGCGAAGCTCTCCTGGTAGAACCAGACCGGCTTCAGGTTGGCTGGCCAGGCCCACCAGGGCGAGGCAGCGGCGTGCGTCGCCCGCAGGTCGTTGTGGTAGTCGTACATGTCGACGAGTCAGGTCGAGCAGCGTCTGCCCGTCGTGGCCCGGCGGCCAGCCGGGAACGATCTGGTTCCCGAGGTCGGCCCACGGCAGGTACGAGACGACGTAGACGACGACCGGGATCGCGAGCAGGCAGAGCGCCGCCCAGGCGATCGGCAGGCCGGCCAGCCAGCCCGGGCGCAGCCAGCCCGGCGGCGCCGGATCGGCGGGCTCGAGCAGGGTCGCCGGGTCGTCCGGCGCCGGCAGCGGGGCGAGCGGCCCGAGGCCCAGGCGTCCGGCGAGCCAGAACGCCCCGGCGGCCGCGCCGCCGAGCGCCATCAGCCCGACCGCGGCGGCCTGCGCGAGCGGGCCCAGGCCCAGCGGACATGGAGGCCAGGCCCAGCAGGGCTCCCGCCGACGGCCGGCCCGCCGACGGCGATCCGGATCTCCTCCACGGTCCAGGCCACGGGATGGAGGACGGCCACCGCCGACGCGACCAGGGTCAGGGCGACCATGAGGAGCAGGAAGAGCAGGTTGCCGCCGGTCGTCGCCTCGGGGCCGGTGGAGATGGCCATGTAGCCGAGGGTCGCCGCGATCGCCGCCAGGCCGACCACGATGAGGGCCCGCCCCAGGGCCGAGCGGAGCAGGATCAGGAGCCCGATGCCGCCGATCGCGTACAGGGCAACCCACTTCGAGGCAAGGGCCAGCCCGAGGAGGATCCCGATGACGGGCAGGCCCACCCAGAAGGCGCCCGCCAGCGCCATGCGCCGGTCCAGATCGTGGCGAAGAGCGTCACGGCCGCGACGATGAAGAGCGCCACGTAGGCGTCGTTCATCGCGATCCGCGATTGGGCGAAGAGCATCCCGTCGGCCAGGACGAAGAGGCCCGCCAGGACGGCCACCGCCCGGCGCCGGAAGAGGATCCGGGCCAGGAGGTAGAGCAGGCCCGCCATCAGGGCGCCGGCGAGGACGCCGGGAAGGCGCCAGGCGAAGGCGTTCTGGCCCATGTCCACCGCCGCGCCGGCCCCGTCCGCGGCGAAGAGGAGGAGCTGCTGGCGGTCGCTGCTGGGATAGGCCGTCGCGGTGTCCACGGCCCAGGCGGCCGGGGCGAAGGGAAGGACGGCGTCGGCGAAGACGGAGTTGCCGCGCGGCTCGACGACGTAGACGGTCGTGGCGGCGCCGTCCGCCGTCCGGCCCAGGGCGTGGACCAGCTGGCTCGCGTCGTTGAACGCCACGCGCTCCACGGCCCCCGGCATCCAGACGGTCCGCTGGAGCGAGGCCGCCTTGTCGCTCGTGGGCATCTTCACGACGGCGAGGGTGCTCCCGCTGGCGACGTAGAGCGTCGGCGCCTCGAGGCCCTCCACGGCGACGAGGCTCGTCGCGGCGGCCTCGAGCGGCACGCTCCCCGTGGCGCGCCCCGAGGCGGGCTCCAGGAAGGTGACGCCGGCCGCGCCGGCGACGGCCACCTGCGGCACCTGCTGGACGGCCAGCCCGGCCAGCCGGCCGTCCGCGATCGCCGCGTCGATCCCGGCGATGGTCGCGTCGATCGCCTCGCGGTCGGCTCCGAGGTCCGCCGTCACGATGACGCTGGGCGCATCGCGGGCCAGCAGATCGCGGTACGTCGCCTCGTCGCCGCCGGTCAGGCCGGCGACGACGGCGGCGGCGGCGGCGGGATCGGGCACCTCGGCCGGCGTGGCGACGAGCGCGTCGACACGTCCGGCGTCCGCCACGTCGGCGCGCCCGTCGATGGTGGTTCGCGAGAGCTCGGCCGCGGTCGCCGCGTCGAGGGTCACGAGGCCGTCGTCCGGCGTTCCCGCGACCAGGTAGTCGCCCACCGCCCACCGCCCAGAGCCGCTCGACGGGCGCCCCGACCGTGGCGAAGGCGATCGGCGCATGGTCGGCGGCGGCGGCGCGCAGGTCGTCCGCCGTGACCTCCGTCGCAAAGGCCAGGATCGTGCCGTCCTCCGTCCCGACGTAGGCCTCGCGGGCCACGCGATCCACCGCGACCGCCCGGGCGCCGGGCACCGCGAAGCGGGCCAGGAGGGCGCGCGTCCGCAGGTCGTACAGATCCAGGGAGTCGCCCGTCACGACGTAGAGGCGCTCGCCGCCGCGCGTCATGGCCCCCGGCTCGGACTCCTCCGTGACGTCCCAGCGCGGCTCGATCGCCGCGTCCCGGACCGCCGTCCCGAGGTCGCTCTCGGCGACGACCCGGTTGTTCCCGAAGAAGTCGATCCCCTCGGCGATCGCGTACTTGGCGAGGTGGGGATGGGTGTACTCGTAGATCCCGTGCGGGCTCGCCGTAGCGCCAGTCCTGGAGGAACTCGATCGCCGTCCGGGCGTGGTAGACCTCGTCGAAGTGCATCCGCATCGGCTCGCCGAGACGGAACGTCCGCAGGCAGAGCGCCGCCACGACCAGGACCAGCAGGAACCAGAGGTCGAGGCGGTCGAGGCGCCCGCCGCCCTCGCGGGCGAGCGAGGCGGTGCGGTCGAAGGGGAAGGGCGGCGGCGCGTCCGGGGCGTCGTGCGCGGATCGCGCGATGGCTCCCGCTGCGGCGCCCGGCATGGCGCCCGAGGCGGCGGCATGGCGAGGGGCGGCGGCGCCACGCGCCCCGGGCCGCGTCCGGCGGCCGTCGGCGCGACGCGCGCCGGCGATCCCGGCGCTCGGTGGATGGCGGGTGGCCGCGCTCCCGCCGGGTCGCCCCCGCGAGGCGCGGCCGGATCCTCCTCGTCGTCGATCGGCGTCGATCGGTCCGTCGTCGAGCTCGCGGTCGGTCTCCCCGGCCACCGGCCGGACCAGGAAGGCCGCGGCCGCGACCAGGCCGCCGGCGTGGGCGAGGGCGGCGACCCAGACGCCCGCCTGCGAGCGGATCGCCTCCCCGAGCCGCGTGCCCGAGCCCCCCGAAGGCATCGAGCATCGGCGCGAGACCCGGGTTGTCGTAGAACGGCAGGGTCAGGATCCCGTAGAGGTTCGCGAAGTTGGCGGCCGCGAGGATCGCGTAGACCACCGCCCAGCGCGGCCGGAGGACCAGCAGGATCGCCCCGAGGGCGAAGAACGGGTAGAGGTAGCGCTCGTGGACGCGCGTGGGGATCACGAAGAAGGCGATGGCCATGACGGTCAGGGCCACCAGGAGCGCCCGCCGGTCGTCGTGGCGACGCCACAGGACGACCATGAGGCCGATGATCGCGACGCCGATGAGGGCCCCGCCGATGAGGACCGCCGGGATGCCCAGGGGGGCCAGGAACGGATCGGTCGGGCGTGCCGGGTCGAGCACGTCGCGGATCCACGTCCCGGCCGACGCCAGCCCGGAGCCGTCGAGCGAGACGAGGGCCCATGGGTTGTAGGCGTTCACCGTGGCGTACGGATAGCCGCCGGCGGTCGAGAGGATCTGGCCGAGGAGGCTGTTCTCGAACGGGATCCCCAGCGAAGGGGAGGGGCACGATCGCCAGGCCGAACGGGAGGCAGACGAGCGTCGCGGCCAGGATCCCGGCGATCGTCGTGGTGAGGATCCGGATGGGCCCGCCACCCAGCGGGCCGCCGTCATCCGGCCGCTCGACCAGGTGGCGGCGGACGATCACGACGGCGGCGAGGGGGATCAGGATCCCGAACTGGGGCTTGATGATGGCGGCGATCGTGGTCAGGATCGCGGCCCGCTCGGACCTCCCCCGCCACAGCTCCCGGACGGCCAGCAGCAGGAAGAGCGTCCCGACGGAATCCACCTGGGCCCAGACGGCGCTGTCGAACCAGGTGATGGGCACGAGCAGGAAGACGGCCGCGGCGGCGATCGCGCCCCGGCGGGTCGCGCCGAGCTCGGCGGCCAGGGCGAAGATGGCCAGGGCCAGGGCCAGGTCGGCGACGATCGCGGGCAGCTTGAGGAGGTCGCCGATGGGGACCGCAAGCGCCTGGGAGACGAGCCCCAGCCCCCACAGGACGTAGAGGTAGCCCGGCGTGTAGTCGACGAAGATCTCGCGGTCGTAGAGGCCCCACGGCCCGTTCTTGGCGAGCTCCATCGCCCACCCGGAGAAGCTGCCGAGGTCCACCTCGAACCCGGAGCCGGGCAGGAGAACGTATGCGATGATGAGGCGGAGGGCGAGGCCGAGCGCAAGAAGGACGCCGAGCGGAACGACGGCGTCCCGCATGCGAACCCGGGCCTGCTCGCCGGCCCGCGCGCTCTCGCCCGCTGCGGGGCCTGGCACGGGTTGTTGGTTCGGCCTCCCTGGAACGAGCGCTGAGGTGGACCGGAGTATAGCCCAGGGCACGCCGCCGGATCCCGGTGGCGCCCTCGTCGACGCGGCTGCCCCTCACGCGCGGACGGCGCTCGCCGTCGGCCTGGGTCTCGTGCTTGCCTGCCTCGTGCTCTACCAGCTGACGCGCCCCGCGGAGCAGGTCATCTACAACCACTTCGCCTGGCAGGCGCAGGCCTGGCTGGAGGGCCGGCTCGCGATCGAGTACCCCGTTGCCGCCTCGGTGACCGGACCGGGCAACGACTACTTCAACGACGTGATCCCCGTCGTCGACGCCGCCGGCCTCCCGACCGGCCGGGGCATGATCCCCTTCCCGCCGCTGCCTGCCGTCGTCCTCCTGCCCTTCGTGGCGGTTCTCGGCCTGGCCGTCGACCAGGGCCTGCTCGCGGTGGTCATCGGCGCGCTCGACGTCGCGGTCGCCCTGTGGGTCCTGGGGCGGCTCGGCGTGCGGCCGGCCCTCCGCGTCCTGCTGACCCTCTTCGTGGGCGCCGGGGCGGCCCTCTGGTATGCCGCGTCGCTCGGGTCGACCTGGTACTTCGCCCACGTGGTGGCGGTCGGCCTGACGCTCGGCGCCGTCGGCCTCGCCCTGGACGGTGCGAAGCCGCGTGCGGGGCGCGATCCGGCGGGGCGACAGCCGCTCCTCGACGGCCGCCAGGTGGCCGCCGGCTTCCTGCTCGGGCTCGCCGCGACGGCCCGCCTGACGGTCGCCTTCGGGTTCCCGTTCCTCCTCCTGGTCGGGAGTGGCGGATGGCGGCGGCGCGGGGGGTCCGCTGCGATCGGCATGGCGACTCCCGATCATCGGACTCCTTGCCTACAACCTGGTCGCCACGGGCTCCCTGTTCAGCCCGGTCTACGAGGCCCTCTATCGCTACGAGGTGCTCGCGTACCCGGAGCTTGACTACAACGCCGCGTGGTCCCTCCAGGACGTCCGCTACATCCCCCAGAATCTCGGACTCATGCTCTTCGGCCTGCCGACCCTCATGCCGCACTGTGATCCGGGTGCTGTCCGCCTGGCCTGGAGCGCGACCGGCTGCTCGTGGGTGATTCCCGAGCAGACCGGGATGAGCGTGCTCCTCGCGAGCCCGGCCTGGCTGCTGGCCATGCCGTCGTTCGCGTTGCTGCGCGACCGTCGGGTCGGGGGTGCCCTCCTGGCCACGCTGGCGATCGCGGTCGTCAACCTGGCGCATTTCAGCCAGGGCTGGGTCCAGTTCGGCTATCGCTTCAGCCTGGACTTCGCCCCGTTCCTCCTCGTCGCGGTGGCCCTCGGCGCGGAGCGCTTCCTGGGCTCGCGCGGCGCGTCCCGGCGCGGCCGGATCGCGGTCGTGGTCAGCCTGGTGGTCCTCTCCGTCGCCATCCAGGCGTGGGGGATCGCCTGGGCCCGGACGCTCGGCTGGTGAGCGCGGCCGAGGCGCTCCGGCGTCCGTGGTCGGCGGTGGCGGCGCCAGTCGCTCGTCGGCGCGGTGGCCTTCGTCCTGGCCCGCGGCGTGGCTCCTCCCCGGCCAGGGCTTCTGGGACACCGGCGAGTTCCAGGCCGTGCCGCCGGTCTTCGGGACGGCCCATCCCACCGGCTATCCCAGCTACGTGCTCCTGGGCTGGCTCGCGTCGCTCGTCCTGGTCCCGGCCGGCGAGGCCGCCCTGCGGATGAACCTCCTGTCGGCGCTTCTCCTGGCGACGGCGGCGGGCCTCGTGGTCGTCGTCGTCCGGCAGCTGACCGGTCGCTCGATCGTGGGTCTCGGCGCGGGCCTCCTCCTGGCGCTCACGCCGATCCCGTGGCGGATGGGCGGCTTCGCCGACCCCCACACCCTCCACCTCGCGCTCGTCGCGGTCCTGCTCGTCCTCCTGGTGGGCTGGGAGCGGCGGCGACGCGGGAGGTCGCCCCGGGCGGACCGCTGGCTCGTGGCCTCCGCCGCCCTCTACGGCGTGATGCTGGGCAATCACACGCTGGCGATCCTGCTGGCCCCCGGGATCGCCTTCTTCGTGGTCGCCGTGGAGCCGCGGATCCTGCTCCGCCCGGGGTTCATGGCCCTCTGCGCGGGAGCGCTCTTCGGCACGACCGCCGCCCTCTACCTGCAGCTGCCGATCCGCGCCGCGATGGGGGCCCCGCTCGTCTACGGGCGCCCGGACACCTGGGACGGCTTCTGGTACGTCGTCTTCGCCGAGCAGTTCCGCGGCGACCTCGTGGACCCGTTCGGCGATCTGGGGCGGAAGGCGGGCGACCTGGTGAAGATGGCCGGGGACCAGCTCGGGGTCCTGGCCGCGGCCGTCCCGGCGGCGTTCCTGCTGACGGCGGTGCGGCGCCCCCGGTTCGCCCTCCTCACCGCGACCTGGCTCGGCGTCACCTGCTGGTTCGCGGCGTCCTACACGAACGCTGCCATCGACCGCTACTACCTGGGTCCGGCGCTCATCGTGGTCGCCTGGCTCGGCGTCGCGGCCGGCATCCTCGTGGATGCCCTCGCGCCCGCCGTCGGATCCGCGGGCGACCGGGGGGACGACGCCGTCCCGGTGGACGGACGCTCTTCTTGCGGACCGGGTCCCGGGGGCGGCCAGCGACCCCCCGGTGGGCGGCGCCCACCTTGCGGACGGGGTCCCGGAGGCGGGCAGCGGGGCGCGCCTGGTGGCGACCGCCCTCGCGGTGGCGCTGGCCGCGGCGATGGTGCTCCCGGCGGCCCTCGCCGCGCCGGTGACCGCCTCCCGCATCGACATGTCGCGCGACACGCGGGCGGCCGACTGGAGCCGCTGGGCGCTCCAGGTCATGGACGCCGACGCGGTCGTGGTCTCCTGGTGGAGCTTCTCCACGCCCCTCTGGTACCGGACCATCATCCTCGGCGAGCGGCCCGACGTCCGCGTCGTCGACGACCGCGATCGCCTCGACGAGGGCCTTGGAAGCGTCGACGACGTGATCCGGGCCAACCTCGAGGCGCGGCCGGTCTACCTCGTGCGCAACCCCGCCGAGATCGGGACCCTCGAGGCGACCTGGGTCCTGGAGACGCTCTCCGACCCGACCGACCTCCAGCCGCTCTACCGGGTCGTCGGTCGCCAACCGGCGGCGGGGCGGGCGCCGACCGTCAGCCACCGTTCAGGTCGGGCCCGCTACGATGCAGCCATGAGCCTCGACACCCCGGCGCGCGTCCCCGCCCTCTCCTACTTCTTCCCGGCCCACAACGAGGAGGCGAACCTCGAGGCGCTCGTGCTGGAGGCGCTCGACGCCCTGCCGGCGCTGGCGGACCGCTTCGAGATCATCGCCGTCGACGACGGCTCGAAGGACGCCACCGCCGCGATCGCCGACCGCCTGGCGGCGGCGCACCCGGACGTCGTCCGCGCCGTCCACCACCCCACCAACCTCGGCTACGGCGCCGCGCTCCGCTCGGGCTTCCGGGCGGCCCGCTACGACCTCGTCTGCTTCACCGACGGCGACCGCCAGTTCCGGGTCGCCGACCTCGGCCGGCTCACCGGCCGGCTCGGGGAGGCCGACGCCCCCGACGTCGTCGTCGGCTACCGGATCAAGCGGGCCGACCCGCCGATCCGGACGATCTACGCCCGCCTGTACAAGCTGGCGAAC
Organism: uncultured Chloroflexia bacterium; assembly: GCA_963827965.1. Classification (GTDB taxonomy): domain Bacteria; phylum Chloroflexota; class Limnocylindria; order Limnocylindrales; family CSP1-4; genus CTSoil-043. The sequence continues at coordinate 89,116 of CAWHCW010000007.1, forward strand.
CGGGTCTGGTTCGGCCTCCGGGTGGGCGACGTCGACTGCGCCTGCAAGCTCTTCCGGCGGGCGGCCCTCGAGGGGGTGCGGGTGGAGTCCGGCGGCGCCTTCTTCTCGGCCGAGCTGCTCATCAAGCTGCGCGCCGCCGGACGGTCCCTCGTCGAGGTCGGCGTGCCGCACTACCCGCGGACGGCGGGCTCTCCGACCGGCGCCCGCCCGTCGGTCATCTGGCGCGCGGTGAAGGACTTCTGGGGCCTGCGCCTCCGCCTGTGGGCGAACCGGGCCCGCGCGCTGCGCCGGGGCGAGGCGATCGCGGGGGCCGCGCCCGGGGCCTGACGCCCGGCCGCCTACTCGCGCGGCGGCCCCTCCCGGGGCCTGTCGGTGCCCGGCTCGACGTCGAGCGAGTTCACGAAATCGCGGAAGATCGAGAGGCGCTCCTCGTCCACGGGCTCGTCGTCGTCCGCCCGGTCGCTCTCCACGCCGGCGCGGTCGAGGACCTCCTCCGCCGCGTAGATGCGCGCGCCCGTTCGCACGGCGAGGGCCAGGGCGTCGGACGGCCGGGCATCGATCTCGAGGACCCGGCCCGCGACCTCCAGCATGATCCGGGCGTGGAAGGTCTCATCGGCGAGGTCGGCGATGACGACCTCGCCGATCGTGGCCCCCAGCTCCGCCAGGACGCCGGCGAACAGGTCGTGGGTGAGTGGCCGCTCCGGGGAGAGCCCCTGGAGCTTCATCGCGATCGCGTTCGCCTCCCACGGCCCGATCCAGATCGGCAGGAAGCGGTGGCGTTCCAGGTCCTTGAGGATCACGACGTGCTGGGTCGAGAGCATGTGCACCCGCACGCTCTCGACCGTCATCTCGACCAGGCGTCCGCCCATGGGACGATTATCCCATGCTCGATCGAACGGGGGTCCGCGCGGCGGCGGTCGGCGCGGACGGGAGCCGGAGCGTGCCGACGGGAGCCGGGCGTGCCGGCGCCGGTCGGCTAGGGCTTGACGGTCGGCTTGGGCTTGGCCGTCGGCTTGGCCGAGCCCGACGGGGACGCCGCCGGGCTGCCGGAAGGCGCCGGGGTGCGGGCAGCGTGGAGATGTCCTGCAGCTCCGCCATGCCGACCCGCTGCGCGTCGATCCAGTAGACGACCGGCGCCTGCCCGTTCGCCCGGTTCACGACGAAGAGGCCCCGGACGTCGGCCCAGTCGGGGCCGCCCGCGGCGATGCGGAACTGGGCCTGGTACTTCCCGCTCGCCTTGTCGAAGGCCACGATCCGATCGCTGCCGGAATCGTACCCGTACAGCGTTCCCTCGCCGCGCGTCCCCGGGCGACGCGATGAGCCGGTAGGTCGGCAGGGGCCGCAGGAGCACGTCCGGCGGCTCGTCCGGGCCCCAGGTGCCGCCCCGCCCCGAGACGAACCGCTCGACGATCCCGCCGTCCGCAAGGTAGACCTCGCCGTCGATGTACATCGAGGTGACGCGCGACACGTCCTGCGGCGACGTCAGGTACCCGGACCCGACTCCCGGGTAGCCGCTGCCGTCCTGGGCCGGCGTGTAGCGCAGGATCTGCTGCTCGGACGGGTCCAGGACGTAGAGGTTGTAGAGGCCGTCCTCGGCATTGCGGACGTAGGTGCCGAACCCGAGGATGTCCGCGCCCCACGTGGCTGACTCGGCGATCCGGATGCGGGCCGGCGTCCCCTTGCCCTTGGCGTCGGCCGGCCGCCAGCGCCACAGGACGTTCTTGGCGTCGAGGACCACCACGTCCGGGCCGCCCGCCGCGAGGAGCTTCGGGTCGCCGACCTTGATCCCCGAGACGCTGGCCCCGGAGCGCAGGACAGCGGTGGCCTTCTTGGCCCGCAGGTCGACCCGGTAGACCGTCTTCGTGGTCCGGTCGAGGACGTAGGGGACGCCGTCCGGCCCCAGCACGATGGCCGACGAGGTCGAAGGGCTTCTCCTGGCCCTCGAACGAGAACGCCGTCCGGGGGGCCACGTCGACGACGCTGTAGAGGTCGTCGAGACCGCCGACCACCTCCGCGCGGAGAGGCCGCAGCGTGCCGGCGGGGACGCCGTTGGCGGCGGCCTGGTCGAGCTCGGCGTAGGCGTCCTTGAGGAGCTCCTCGGCCTTCCTGGGGTCGTCGACCACCAGGTTGGCCCCGTTGTGGAAGACGAGCCGGAGGTCCTCCTTGATGGCCGCGAGGGCCTTCTCGCCCGCGGTCACCTCCTCGATCGCGCCGCTGCCGGATCCCCCGACCACCCACAGCCCCACGCCAAGCGTCGCCGCGATCACGACGAAGGCGAGGACGGCGACGGCCGCCCGGCGCTGCGATTCCCGGCGGGTCGCGGCCGGGGTCACCCGGCGGTAGCGGGGCCCGCGGCGCGGCAGGAGCTCCTGGAGGCGGGCGATGGCGCGGCCGACCGCGCTGCCGGCGGCCGATCGCGCCCGGCTGGCGCCGGAGCTGACGGCCGCCACGCCGCCGGCGACCGAGTCGGCGAGCGGGATCGGCGAGCGATCCGGGGTGCCGGCCAGCGGCTCGGGCGGGCGGACGGGCACGAGGCGGCCACGCTGGCTGGTCGACGAGATCTCCACCGCCTCGATGGCGATCGCGCCGTCGCTGCCCGCGCCGCCGGCGGCCGTGAAGCGCCCGTGGACCCGCTCCATCGCCGCCTGCGGGTGCATGCGTGTTGATGGCGTCCTTCAGCTCGTCGGTCCCGAGCGCGGCCGTGATGTTCCGGGAGACGAGGACCAGCGTGTCGCCCGGCGCCACCTCGCCGCGCCAGATGTGCGGCGCGAGGTCGTCGGCGGGCAGGTCGATGGCGGCGTTGGGTTCGGGCAGCGTCAGCAGGTGCGCCTGGTGGACCAGGTAGGCCTCCACCGGTCCCGCCGTGGTGACGTAGAGCTCGCTCCCCCGCACGACCGCGACGCCGAGCCCGACGGAGCCGCCCCCGTCGCTCCCGAGGCCCAGCCGGTCGCGATTCGCGGCCAGCTTCCGGTTGGCGGCCCGGATCGACTTCTCCAGGCAGGCGACGAGGCCGGCCGACTCGTCGTAGTAGTACTCGCCCTGCACCGTGTCCGCGACCAGCCGGGTGGCCTCCTGCAGCCGCCGCGCCCGGCCCACGCCGGAGACGACGACGAAGAGGCTTCCCTTGGATCGCGACGTCGCCCCGATCGTCGGCTCGACGACCACGACGGTGTCCGGGGAGTCCTCCAGGCGCTCGGCCTCGGCGACCACGCCGAGCTTCATCTGCAATCGGACGGCCATCGGCTCACACGACGTTGGAGAGGTGGCCGGCGTGACGCCGGCCACCCGGGCCGGGCGGTGCGCGGGCGGCTCGCCGAGCCTAGGGCGAGCGGATCATACCCCGGCCCACCACCACCCGCAGCCGGTCCGCCGGGATGCCGCCGGGTCGCCCGCCGAACGCCTCGAGCAGCTCCTCGGCGCGAATCCGCAGCTCCTGTCCGATGGCCGGCGCCACGACCTCCACGACGAGGGTCCCCGTCCCCTCCACCCGGACCGGCCGCGATCCGCCGGCGGCGCCGGGCACCCGCTCGACGACCACGGCCTCCCAGGCGGCTCCCGCCAGCGCCCAGCGCAGCTGCTCGACGAGCCCGAGCTCGCGGGCGGCGTCCGGGAGGAGGTCGCCGACGCGGCGGACGGGACGGCGGGATGGCAGGCGGGGGTCGTCGAAGGAGCGCGCCGGGCTCACGCCGACGCCTCGACCAGGCGGGCGCCGCTGCCCGCAACGCCCGGTCCCGGCGGCTCCCCGCCGTCCACGCGCCACGCCGTCCCGGCGGCGCGGAGCGCGGGGTCCAGGTCGTCGAGCGTCGTCGTCGTCACGAACGCCTGGGGGAGAGTCGGCAATCCGGCGGACGAGGTGGGCCCGGCGTGCCGGGATCGAGCTCCGAGAAGACGTCGTCCAGGAGGAGGAGCGGGGGCCTGCCGTCGCTCGCCGTCAGGAGGTCCAGCTCGGCGAGCTTGAGGGCAAGGATCGCCGTCCGCTGCTGGCCGCGCGAGGCGAAGGAGGAGAGGTCGCGGCCGTCGAGCGCGAAGGCGATGTCGTCGCGGTGCGGACCGACGAGGGTCGAGCCGTTCCAGACCTCCTTCTCGGCCGTCTCGCGCAGGCGCCGGGCGAGCGCCGCCGCCGGCCGTCTCGCCGCCGCCGGCCGGGGCGTTCGTCACGTACGCCAGCCGCAAGGCGCCTTCCTCCGGGGCGATCTCGGCGTGCGCCGCCGCCAGCGGCGCCGCCAGCTCGGCGAGGAGGAGGTGGCGCGCCTCCAGCACGGCGGCCCCGGCCTCGACGAGCTTCGCGTCCCAGAAGGGGAGCTGGTCGCGGGACGCCTGCTCCTCGCGGATCGCCCGCAGCAGGTGGTTGCGCTGGGCCAGGGCCCGCCCGTAGGTCGAGAGGTCGGCCGCGTAGGCCGGGAAGCGCTGCGTGGCCAGGGCGTCGAGGGTCGTCCGGCGGAGACTCGGGGGCCCCGACGACCAGGAGCATCTCCTCGGGCGCGAAGACGACCGTCCGCAGGACCGCGGCGAGGGCCGCCGCTCCGGCGCGCCACTCCGTTGACGCGAATCCGCTTCCGGCCCGCCGGAGGGGCCCTCACGGACCAGCGTCACGTCCACCTCGGCCGGCCCGCCGTCGCCGCCCCGCCGGCCGTCGACGCGGGCGAAGGGCGCGGCCCAGCGGATCATCTCGACGTCGGCCCCGGTGCGGTGCGAGGAGCCGCGGGCCAGGAGGACGATCGCCTCCAGGAGGCTCGTCTTGCCCGCGGCGTTCGGGCCCCAGACCAGGTGCGGACCGGGCCCGAACGAGGCCTCGAGCGCGTCGTAGGCGCGGAACCCGGCGAGGCGAAGGGAGGTCAGCAGGGTCGTGCCGGGCGCGGAGCCCGGCCTCCCGGGTCTGCCTAGGAGGTCGTCCGGACCGGCATCACGACGTGCGTGTAGTCACGTCCGTCGGCCGGCCGGAAGACGCCCGGCGAGAGGGGGCCGTTCAGCTCGATCGACGAAGCGGTCGGCGTCGACGTTCTGGAGGACGTCGCCCAGGTAGCGGGCGTTGAAGGCGATCGTCGTTCCGTCGCCCTCGATCACGGCGTCCACGACGCCCTGGTGATCACCGACGTCGGCGGCCGCCCCGACGGTCACCTGCGGCGCCCCGTCGGGCGCGACCTGCAGCTTCACGATGTTGGCCGAGGCGCTGGCGATGTAGGCGGCGAGGCGAACGGCCTTGAGCAGGTCGTCGCGGTCCAGCTCGACGCGAGTCGTGTGGGTCGCCGGGCAGGACCTGCTGGTAGTTCGGGAACTGGCCGTCGATGAGGCGGCTGACCAGGTCGACGCCGTCGACGTGGAAGAGGACCTGGTTCTTCTGGGCCGAGAGGATGATCTCGACCGGGTCGTCGGTGTCGGAGAGCACCCGCGCCAGCTCGGTGTACGAGCGGGCCGGCACGACGACGCTCGTCTCCTCGACGGCATCGAGCCCCGGGATCGTGGTGATCGCGATGCGGTAGTTGTCGGCGGCAGCGAGCGTGATCCGGTCGCCCTCGAAGCGGGTCAGGACGCCGGTCAGGATCGGCCGGGCCTCGTCGCTCGCGGCCGCGAAGACGATCTCGGCCAGGGCGCGCCGCAGGACCTTCTGGCTCACGCGGGTCGTGGGCCGCTCGCCGGCCGCCGGGATCGCCGGGAACTCGTCGGCGTCGATCCCGCGGAGGTGCGTCTCGAAGCGGCCGCAGCGGAGGTGGAGCCGATCGCCGTCGCGAACCTCGAGGTCGATCCGCTCGTTCGGCAGCGAGTTGACGACGTCGGTCAGGAGCCGGGCCGGCACGGTGATCGCGCCGTCGGTCTCGATCTTGCCCGGGACCCAGTACGTGATCCCGATCTCGAGGTTCGTGGCGGTGAGCTTGAGCCCGGCGTCCTCGGTCCGGAGGAGGACGTTGGCGAGCACCGGCAGCGTGCTCCGGCTCGACACCGCGTGGCTGACGACCGACAGGCCGCGGGCGAGGTTCTCCTGGATGACCGACAGGTTCACGGACGTGTCACTCCGGGTGAGCGGGCGGGACGGTCCGGTGGGCTGATGTCGAGGCGAGTCCCACCGGTGGATTCGTGGTGGGTCTCATCTTCGCATGAACGTCATCACCGTATTCATCATGGTGTGGATGTCGTGGACGGGCGAGCGCGGTCGTGCGCACCGCGGCCGTGGAGCACCACCGGCCGGGACGTGGACAGCTCGGCGCGCGCCGGGGGCCGCGCGAGGGGACGAGGGGTGGACAGGCCGGCGCCGGCCGGCGCGAAAGCCCGCGGCGACCGACGCCCGGAGGCCGAGCTGTCGACACCGCACGCCCCGGTCCGCCGACGCCCTGCCCACGCGACGGGTGCGGCCATCCACGGTCCAGCGGCGGAGATCCACGAGGGACGGCGCGACGACCGCCGGGAGACGGGGCGCGTCCCGGGCGCTCAGTCGGCGTAGATCAGCTCGCGGACGGCCGCGATGTCGCGGCGCAGCTCGTCGTTGACCGCGGCCTCGCGGTTGATCTTGTCGCAGGCGTGGAGGACGGTCGAGTGGTCGCGGCCGCCCAGCTCGGCGCCGATGCGCAGGAGCGAGACGTCGGTCTCCTCGCGCATCAGGAACATCGCGATCTGGCGCGGCGTGACGATCGCCCTGTCGCGCTTCTGGCCCCGCAGCTGCTCCATGGCGACCCCGTAGTACTCGGAGACCGCGCGGGCGATCTTCTCCGGGGTGACCTGGCGCTTCTTCGGGTTGTAGAGGACGTTCGACAGGACCGCCTGGGCGAGCTCGATCGTGATCGGCATCGCCCCCATGCTGGCGTAGGCGACGACCCGGTTGAGGGCGCCCTCGAGCTCGCGGATGTTGCTGACCACCTTGCGGGCGATGAACTCCACCACGTCGGAGCCGATCGGCACCGAGGACTCCTCGGCCTTGGCCCGCAGGATGGCGATCCGGGTCTCCAGGTCGGGGGCCGTGAGGTCGGCGATGAGGCCCCACTCGAACCGGCTGCGCAGGCGCTCCTCGAGCGTGGTGATCTGCTTCGGCGGCCGGTCGGAGGAGAGGACGATCTGCTTCCCGTCCTCGTGGATGGTGTTGAAGGTGTGGAAGAACTCCTCCTGGGTCCGCTCCTTGTCGGCGATGAACTGGATGTCGTCGATCAGGAGGAGGTCGATCCGCCGGTAGCGCGCCCGGAAGTCGTCGATCCGTCCCTGCTGGATGCTCGTGATGAACTCGTTGGTGAACTTCTCGCTGGTGGCGTAGACGACCTTCTTGCGCGGGAAGCGGGCGATCACGGCGTTGCCGATCGCGTGCATCAGGTGCGTCTTGCCCAGGCCCACACCGCCGTACAGGAAGAGCGGGTTGTAGGCGTGGCCCGGCCGCTCGGCGACCGAGAGGGCGGCTGCGTGGGCCAGCCGGTTGGCCGAGCCGACGATGAAGTTGCCGAAGGCGTAGCGAGCGTTCAGGCTCGACGAGCCGCCCTCGGCACCGACGCGGGTCGGCTCGACGCGGACCTGCTGGGCGGCCGCTTCGGCAGGGGCGAGGCCGGCCTGCCCCGCATCCTCGCGGACCAGGAACTCCACCTGGACGCTGTAGCCGACGATGCGGGCCAGCGTCTGCGAGATGAGCGACCGGTAGCGGGTCTCCAGCCAGTCCTTGGCGAAGCCATTCGGGACCGCGATCCGGAAATGGGTGTCGTCCACGTCGACGAGCGAGGTGTGGCGGAGCCACGTCTCGAAGTTCGCCGGGGACAAGGCGACCTGGAGCTCCCCGAGCGCCGCGCGCCAGATGTGCTTCGCGTCCATAGGGCCCTGTCGGCCCGGCGCCGGGGCGCCGGATGGGAGGTTGGGGATGGGATGAGGTGAGGCTGACGGAGGAAGGGCGGCGGCGTGACGATGAGCCGCTCCGGACTGCCGGAGTCGCCCACCAGCCTCCCCGTGGAAGGCCCCCCAGGGTCACCCGCGGGCGTCCCCGGAGCCGTGGGCCGCCGCATCGTAGCACCGCCCCAGAGGGCCCCGCAAGGCGATTCGGCCTCCAATCGCCGATACTCCGGGGGGGTATCGGCCCACTGCCTCTGCCTGCTCTGTCCGCCTCGGCCACCCGTCGCAGCAAACCACTCCCCACCGGGGTCCGCCGCGACTGTTCGCGAGCCCGGCCGGGCAGGCGACCGGTCGCGCCAGGCTCCTCGAGCCGCTCGAGGACTCGGCCGGTGTATCGACACCACCACCAGCGTGCGGAAGGGGCTCAACCCGTGTCGGACGCGTCACAGGCGCTGGGATGCTCCGGCGACGGGCACCTCCTTTGACACGCCGGGGTGGCGTTCCATAATCGCCCGGCGTTGACGCGCCCGGCGTTCGCGCGCCCGGCGCGTTGGCGTGCCTCTTCGAATCGCGCGGCGGTTCGATCCGGAGGCTGGACACCAAGAGGAAGACACGACGCCCGATGAAGCAGACCTACCAGCCGAAGAAGCGCCATCGCGCGAAGGAGCACGGCTTCCGCGCCCGGATGAAGACCGCCGGGGGCCGCCGCGTTCTGGCCACTCGTCGCGCTCGGGGCCGCAAGCGGCTGGCGGTCTGACACCGGCACCGGGCCGCCCCCGTGGACGGCTCGCGACGCTCACCCGACCCGCGGACTTCGCGGCGATCCAGGCTCGCGGGACCTCCCGGTCCCACCCGCTGATGACCGCCCGGTTCCTGCGGACCGGCTCCGACGGCGTCCGGTTCGGCCTCGCCACCGGCCGCGCCCTCGGGGGCTCGGTCGTCCGAAACCGGGCCCGGCGGCGGCTCCGGGAGACACTCAGGGTGATGGCGCCCTCGTTCCAGCCGGGCTGGGACGTTCTGATCATCGCCCGGCCGGCGCTCGTGGACGCGGACCATGGGGCGCTCGTCGAGGCGCTGGAGCGACTCCTCCGGCGGGGGGGAGTGCTCGGAGGATCGGCGGACGCGTGAAGCGGATCGGGATCGGGCTCATTCACCTCTACCGAACGGTCTTCGCGTGGCTGCCGTCGAGCTGCCGCTACCACCCCACCTGCTCGCACTACGCGGAGCAGGCGATCGACAAGTACGGCCTGGCACGGGGCAGCTGGATGGGCGCAAAGCGGATCGCGCGATGCCACCCCTGGCACCCTGGCGGATATGACCCCGTTCGATGAAGCCGAGGACCTCGTGACCCTCCCCCGCATCCGGCGCGACCACCTGCTTCTTCTCGCCCTCCTGGCGCTCGTCATCCTCGTCGTGGCCGCCTGTGCCGGTTCGCCGGCGGTCGTCCCGGGCGGCTCGGCGGCACCGTCCGCCACGGCGTCGCCGCATCCGCCTCTGACCCCGGCCGAGCCCGGGGCGGACCCCGTCAAGCTCCTGGCCTGGATCTTCAACCCGATCTTCCAGGCCCTCTTCATCGTCCTCGCGGGGATGGAGCAGGTCACGGGCGACATCGGCATCGCGATCATCGTGATGACGCTCATCGTTCGCGCCGCCCTCATCCCGCTCTTCCGCCGCCAGATCGTGTCCATGAAGCGGACGCAGATCCTCCAGCCCGAGCTCAAGGAGCTGCAGAAGCGCTACAAGGGTGACCGGGCGCGCTTCAGCCAGGCCCAGATGGAGCTCTACAAGGAGCGCGGGGTCAACCCGGCGTCGGGCTGCCTCCCGATGCTGCTCCAGCTGCCCCTCCTCCTGATCATCTACCAGGTCATCAGCCAGGGCCTCACCAACCCGGACCCGACCGCCATGTTCAACGTCTTCGGGCTCCAGGTCCTCAACATCCATTGCGTCAACGGTCTCGGGACAGCGGCCTACGACGCCTACAAGCCGTGCATCGACACGACGGTCGCCTGGCTCGGCAACATGGACGTCTCGAAGGCGCAGGTGCTCTTCAGCCTGCCCCTCATCGGCGGGTTCAGCCTCCTGGCCTTCATCTCGGCGATTCTCCAGCTCGTCCAGAGCCGGATGACGATGCCGCCGTCGGACCCCTCCTACCAGGACCAGAACAGCAAGGTCCAGCGCCAGCTGGTCCTGTTCCTGCCCCTCATCTCGATCCTCTACGGCGGGTTCCTGCCCGCCGGCCTCTTCATCTACTGGATCGTCACGACGGTCTTCGGGATCGCCCAGCAGTACCTGATCGTCGGCTGGGGCTCCATGTTCCCCATCCTCCGCTGGACGCCGGGCTTCGCCAGGGACCACCGCCCGCGCTTCCCGGTCGCGCCGCCGTCGCTGCGATCCGCCCCGCCCGACGACGCGAAATCCGGGCGGACCACTCCATCACGAGCCACTGCGCGCACCGAGGCCGACCGCACCAAATCCGCGGCGGCCACCGTGCGATCGCGCGAACGAGGCCGCCAGGGCCGCCGAGGGAGAAAGCGCTGAGACCATGAGCGAGTACCGCGAGTTCACCGGCAAGTCCGTCGAGGAAGCCCTCCGCAACGCCCGCGAGGCGTTCGGGGTCGGCCTCGACGAGCTCGACTTCGAGATCCTCACCCCCGGCAGCCGGGGCGTCCTGGGGATGGGCGCGGAGCCCGCCCGCATCGTTGCTGCGCCGCGCAGCGCCCTCGGAGGAGCAGCGCCCAAGCGGTCGGCCGCCGAGGCCACGCCGCTCCCGGCCCGCCCGCCGCGCGACGACCGCGGCCCGCGCGACGACCGCGGCCCGCGCGACGACCGCGGACCTCGCCGCGACGAGCGCCCGCGCCGCGACGAGCGCCCGCGCGACGACCGCGGACCTCGCCGCGACGAGCGCCCCGTGGGGTACGAGGAGCGCCCGCGCGACGACCATGGCCCGCGGCGCGACGACCGCCCGCGCGACGAGCGCCCCGTGGGGCACGAGGAGCGCCCCGTGCGCCGCGAGGAGCGCCCGCGCGACGACCATGGCCCGCGGCGCGACGAGCGCCCGCGCCGCGATCGCGGCGAGCGCGTCGCCCGTCCCGCCGGCGCGCCGGATCGCCGCGGCGCCTCGACCGTCTCGACCGCCGAGGAGGAGATGGTCCAGGTCGCCCGTTCGCTCATCCGCGAGCGCGAGGAGCTCCAGGCCGCCGAGGCATCGCCCGCGGCGCTCGCCGCCGGCGAGACGATCCTGGCGCAGCTCATGGAGCACCTCGGCTTCGAGGTGGACGTCGTCGTCGAGACCGGCGAGACGAACCGCCTGAACGTCGTCGGGGTGGACGACGAGGAGCACGAGGCCCTCGGCGCCCTCATCGGGCGCAAGGGCGAGCGGCTCTCCGCGCTCCAGCACATCGTGAACCTGATGCTCTCGCGCAAGATGGGCGAGTGGACCCGCGTCCTCGTCGACGTCGAGGGCTATCGCGGGCGCCGCGAGCAGCAGCTCCGCGAGATCGCGCTGCGGGCGGCCGACAAGGTCGTCGAGTCGGGGAAGATGCTGCAGCTCGAGCCGATGCCCGCGCTCGAGCGGCGCTGGATCCACCTCACCCTCCGCGGGCACGCTTCCGTCGGGACCCAGTCGATCGGCGAGGAGCCGAACCGCCGGATCGTGATCATCCCGCGGGCAGGCTGAGCGGCGGCCGGCGAAGGCTCCCGCGCGCGCGAAACGCGGGGGCGCCCTTACGCGTCCCATCCCCGCAATGCTGGTAAATTCCGCGATCCAATGACCGCCATCCAATGACCGCCCCCGCGACGCCACCGGCGTCCTCCAGGAGCTTCCCGTTCGGGAAGCTCATCCTCGGCGTGGTCGCCGGGTTCATGCTCGCCCTCGGGTTCGGCGCCGGCGCTCTGCTCGCCTACCAGGGCCAGTACGCGGAGCGGATCTACCCCGGCGTGACCGTCGCCGGCGTTGATGTCGCCGGCCTGTCGCGCGACGGCGCCGCGGCCCTCCTCGAGCGAGAGCTCGCCGGCTACGCCACCGGCGAGGCCGTCATCGACGTTGACGGAGCCACGCTCCGCATCCCCTACGCCGCCCTCGGACGACGCGCCGACGTCGCCACCCTCGTCGAGCTGGCGTGGTCGGTCGGCCGGAGCGAGCCGGACCCGGTCGGCCGGGCGGCGCTGGGCGTCCGCAGCCTGCTCGACGGCACCCGGATCGAGCCCCTCGTGGTCCTCGATCCCGCTGCGGTCGGCCTCGAGGTCGCCCGGGCGGCACGCAGCATCGCCCGGGCCCCGGTGAGCGCGACGGCGGCCGCGACGAAGACCGGCTTCTCCACCACGCCCGCGGCCACGGGTCGCGGGCTCGCCAACGAGGAGGTCGCCCGAGCGCTCCTCGACCGACTGGCGGACCCGGGCGCTCCCGAGACGCTCGAGCTCGCCTTTGACGCCGTGGTGATCCAGCCGTCCGTCTCCGACGTGGAGGCCGCCTGCGTCGGTCGCCGCCGCCGAGCGCATGGCCAAGGACGTCGTGCTGGCCCACGCCAAGGAGACCTGGACCATCAAGGCGGCGACGGTTCGGAGCTGGATCACCTTCACCCCGACCGCCGCGGGCGACTACGGCCCGGCGATCGCGCCCGACGCCCCGACGCAGGCACTGGCGGCCCTCGCCAAGAAGATCGACCGCGCGCCGAAGGACGCCACCTTCCTCGTGGGTCGCGGCACGGCCGTGGTCGGCGTCGTGGCGGCGAAGAACGGCCGGGCCCTGGATGTCGCGGCGTCGGCGCCGCTCGTCGCCCAGGCGGTCCTCGATCGCGCGACGGCCACCACGACCGAGCCGCCGGCGCCCGTCGCCCTCGCGATCGCCGTCGTCAAGCCGAAGCTGACGACCGAGGAGGCCCAGAAGGCCGCGCCGCTCATGAAGCGCCTGTCGACCTGGACCACCAACTTCCACCGCTACGAGGCGAACGGGTTCGGCAACAACATCTCCATCCCCACGAGCGACATCAACGGCTACGTGGTCCAGCCCGGCGCCGTCTTCGACTTCTGGTCGGCGCTCGGCCCGGTCACCTACGCGCGCGGCTACCGGGACGGCGGGGCGATCCTCAACGGGCGCACCCAGCCCACGGGCGCCCTGGCCGGCGGGATCTGCTCCGTCTCCACGACGCTCTTCAACGCGGCGGCGCGAGGGGGGTTCGCAATCCTCGAACGGGCCGCTCACTACTACTACATCGATCGCTACCCGGTCGGTCTCGACGCGACGGTCTGGAGGACGGGGGGCGCGACGCGGAGCATGCGCTTCCGCAACGACACCAAGTACCCGATCCTCATCCGGGGGGTCACGGGGGTCAACTTCGTCCGCTTCGAGATCTGGGGGCCGCCCACCGGACGCACCGTCTCGTTCAGCCGGCCGACCACGAAGGGCTTCCAGCGCGCGACCGACTCGATCCAGTACACGACGAGCCTCCGCGCCGGGGCGACGAAGCGGATCGAGTACCCGGTCAACGGCTTCCAGGCGTGGGTGACCCGGACCGTCCGCGACGCCAACGGCAAGGTCATCCACAAGGAGACGTGGTACTCGAACTACAAGCGGGTCAACGGCATCCTGCTGGTCGGCAGGAGCGCGGCGACGAGCGGCGGGACGACCCCGACGCCGACGCCGACCCCGGTGCCGACCCCGACCCCGACGCCGGCGCCGACCCAGTAGCCGAGCACGGCGGCGCGGCTCGATCGGTCGTCAGGCAGCCCGCCGGCTCCGACGCCGTCTCTCCCCCCGGGCGACTCGCCATCGACAGTCAGCGCGGGCCGGCGGCCACGCGCGAGACGCCGCTCGACTGGCGGACGACGAGCTGGGTGGGCAGGACGATCCGGGAGGTCTCGCTGCGAATCCCCTCGATCCGGTCTGCGATCAGGCGGGCGGCCGTCCGCCCCATCTGCTCGCGCGGTTGGGCGACGGTCGTCAGCGGCACCCGCAGCTTCTGGGCCAGCGGGTCGTCGTCGAACCCCACGATGGCGATGTCGTCGGGCACGCGGAGCCCGAGTCCCGCGCACGCCTCCAGGACGCTGATCGCGATCCGGTCGTGGAGGGCGAAGACCGCCGTCGGGAGCTCGCGACTCGAGAGAAACCGCGCGATCCGGCGCGCGTTGTCCGCGATGGTCCGGTCCTCGTCGGTCGGATCGGGCGGGATCGTCGGCAGGCGGGTGAAGATCAGCGCCGCGTCCGGTGCGATGCCAGCCGCGCGGAGCGCCTGCTCGTAGCCCTGGAGGCGCTCGAGGACCGACGTGGTCGAGAGGTTGTCACTCGAGATGAAGGCGATCCGGCGATGCCCGAGCTCGACGAGATGCGAGACCGCCAGGAAGGCCCCGCCAACGTTCTCGGGCAGCACCGCGTCGATCGACAGGCCAACGATATGGCGGTCGATGAGCACCATGGGGAAGGCGTCCTCGACGAGCTGGCGGTACGTCGCGTGGTCCGGCCGACTGTCGATCGGCAGGACGATCAGCCCGCTCACCCCCTCTCCGAGGATGCGATGGACCCGGCCATCCTCCTGCTCGCGCGTGTTGCCGCTCGTCCCGACCAGAAGGGAGTACCCGCGCCCATGAAGCTCGTCCTCGATCGCGGTCAGCATCGCCGGCAGGGCGGGCCGGGCGATCGACGGAACGATCAGGCCGACGACGCGACGCCGGGCCTCCAGGACGCGCGGTCGTGGCCCGCGCACGAAGGTTCCGCGCCCCGGGATGGAGTCGAGATAGCCGGCCAGACGGAGCGACGCGAGCGCCTGGCGGAGCGTCCCCCGGCTGACGCCGAACTCGGCGGCCAGGCGCGGCTCGGACGGCAGCCTGGCACCCGCCGGATAGCGCCCCGACTGGATCCCGGCCTCGATCTCTTCCGAGATCCGGCGGTGCGCCGGCGGTACGAGATCGAGGGAGCCGTCCTCGCGCGTCATCGTCGCCTGGCCAGCGCCCGTTGAGGGCGGGGTCTCATGTTCGGGGAATCCGCACGTCGCCGAGGCAGGGCACGGTCCCGGTGGCGACAGCCCGGTAGGCGAACAGGTAGAGCGCGGCCGACCACGCCTGCAGGGTGACTCCCATTGGACGACCAGTCCGTCCATGCAGCCACTCGTTGAATTCCCAGCCCTCGCCGTGGCTCTCCCGGAGCGCGCGGGCCAGCCGGTCCAGGTGCTCCGCGGCTTCCCCGTGTCGGCCGGCATCGACCAGGGCGGCCACGAGGAAGCCGCCGATGAAGGGCCAGATGCCGCCGTTGTGGTACTGGTCCGGCAGGCTCAGGTACCCGTTCCGGTAGTAGTCCCGCCAGTCCTTGTGCCCGGGCTCGATCGGCGGGTGGATGGCCTTGGCCGGGTAGGGCCGGGCGACCCCAACCTCGTCGAAGTAGGACAGAATCTGGTCGGCCCGGCGGGCGCTCGCGACGCCGGCGACGATCGCCAGGCTGTTGCCCAGGACGTCGCACCAGTCGCCGAAGTCGCGGAAGGCCACCCAGGGCAGGTAGAACGGACGGCCCCACAGCTGGACCACCGTCGCCTGCACCAGCCGGCGGCTCTCCTGGTGGGCTCCGGTGAGTCCGGGCGACGTGGCGCTCGCCCACAGCCCGTGGTCGGACTCGACCCAATGGAGGGCGTTGAGCCGTTCGGTCACGATCCCGGCCAGGTTCGCGTGCAGCTCCGGATCCGGCAGGTCGATGCGGCTCGCCAGGGCCGAGTAGGCGCGCAGCGCCATCGCGTACAGGACGTTGGTGTAGAGCACCTTGCCGCGATTTGCCAGGAGATCGGCCCAGTCGGCCGCCTCTTGTGATTCGACCAGCCCGTCATCGTCGGTGTCCTGGTAGCGCACCCAGAGCATGGCCCGGGCGATCCCCTCGCGATGCCGCTCCAGGAGGTCCTGCGCCCCGAACGTCCGGTCCATCACGTGGTGGCCGAGGATGTACCACAGGTTGCTGTCGATGGCACCGGCATTGGCCGAGCTCGGATGTCCATCGGACGCGATGTTGAGGGGGACGTAGCCGAGCGGCGACTGGTGGGCCGTCAACGTCTGGAGCGAGGCGCGGAGCGGGGGGAGCAGGTCCTCGAGCCCGTCCGCGCAGATGCCCAGGAGCGAGATCATCGCGTCGCGGGCCCACACCTCCGGGTAGCCGGCCTCGCCGGCGGAGGCGCGCAGCCCGAGCGAGGTGACGCAGCCGGCGAGGACGTCCCGCGCTCGGCCCGCGGCCTCCTCGGTCAGGGAGGGGCTCATCGGGCCACCGTCCCTTCGAGGCTCCGGGCGATGACGCTGTCAGGGGGACCGGCCTGCCCTTCAGGCGGGCGTTCCCAGCGCACGTCCGGGTCGGGCTCGGGAACGGAGCCGATGAGCAGGCGCGTGTACGGGATCGACGGGGGCGTCGATGACGCTCCGTGTCGGTCCCCGCTCGACGATCCGGCCGCGGTGAAGGATGAAGATCTCGTCGCTCACCTGGTACGCGGTCGCGAGATCGTGGGTGATGTACAGGATGGACACGCCGAGCTTCTCCTTGAGCTGGACAGGGCGTCGAGGATGGCGGCGCGCAGCGAGGCATCGACCATCGAGACAGGCTCGTCGGCCACGATCAGGCTGGGCCGCAGCAGGAGGGCCCGGGCGATCATCAGCCGCTGCGCCTGGCCACCGCTCAGCTCGTGGGCGTACCGACCGAGGGTCTGGTCCGGGTCGAGGCCCACGGACCGGAGCGCATCGCGGACCAGCTCCCGGCCCGCTGCGCGCGACGGGGCAAGATGGAAGCGACCGAGCACCATGTCGAAGACATGGTCGACCCGATAGAAGGGGTTGAAGACGTCGGCGGGGTCCTGGAAGATCGCCTGGACCTCGCGGCGGAAAGCCAGGCCCTCGTTCCGCAGCAGCGACCCGACCGGGCGCGCCGCGATAGCGGACCTCCCCCGCGGTCGGGGAGAGGAGGCCGAGGACCAGGTGGGCGAGGGTCGACTTGCCGCTGCCGCTCTCGCCCGCGATCGCGGCGATGACCGGACGGTCTCGCCGGAAGCGCGAGCGACACGTCATCGAGGGCGACGACCTCGTGGCGGCGCAACGCGCCGCCGCCGAACGACCTTGCGCACGTGGTCGACCTCGAGGAGCGGCGGCGCGATGCGGCCCGGGCGGTGTCAGCCATGGGCGATCGGGCGCTGCCGTTCCCGCGGCCACGCTCGCCGAGCGGACAGGCAACCAGGTGACCGTTCGTGATCTCGTGCATGAGCGGACGGGCCTCGGCCGGCCGACGCGCCGCCCTGGGTGCAGGCGTCGCCGAGGAAGCAGCGTGACGGATCGACCGGCGCCGCGGGCCATGAGCGACGGCGCGACCCCGAGCGGGTCGCGGATCGAGGGGACCGCGGCCATCAGGGCCCGCGTGTACGGATGGACCGGCTCGCGGAAGATCGCTCGCACCGGTCCGATCTCCACGAGCCGCCCGGCCCGCATGACCGCGAGCCGGTCGACCATCTGCGCCTGGAGCGCGAGGTCGTGGCCGATCAGGAGGAGCGACGCGCCGAGCCGCCCGGTCGCTTCGAGCAGCGTCTCGGCGACCGCGCGCTGGACGACGACGTCGAGGGCGCTCGTCGGTTCGTCGGCGATGAGCAGCCGCGGGTCCGAGGGCGGTGGCCATCGCGATGCAGACCCGCTGGCGCATTCCGCCGCTCAGCTCGTGCGGATACCGCCCGGCGACGTCGGGTTGCAGGCGCACGGACTCGAGCAGCCATCTCCACGCGCAGGCGGAGCGCCGCCCGGTCAGTCCGGTCCTCGTGGGCCGTGATCGCGTCGGCGATCTGCTCCCGGCCCGCATCACGGGGTTCAGGGCGTTCATCGATCCCTGCGGGATGCAGGCGACCCGGCGCCATCGAAGCCGCTGCAGCTCGCGCTCGGTTGACCGCCAGGAGGTCAACGCCATCGAGGACGGCCCGGCCCTCCTCGACCAGCCCCGGCGGCCGGATCAGGCGAAGGATCGCCAGGGCAGTGGTCGACTTGCCGCTGCCCGACTCGCCGACCAGGCCCAGGACCTCGCCCGGGTGCCACGTCGAAGCTGATCCCGTCCACGGCCGCGGACCCGTCCGGCGCGTCCGGGGTATGACACGCGCAGGCCCTCGACCGGAGAGCGTGGCGGCGCCCGGGACGGGCCCCGTTCCGCTTCGACGGCCGCGATGCCGGGCCCGGCGGTCATGGCTTGACCCCGGTTAGGCGAAGCCGCGGGTTGGACCACTCGTCCAGCGAGACGCTGATGAGGAAGAGACCGGCAAAGAGCAGCACCAGGAAGAGCGTCGGCGGCCCCCACCACCACCACATGCCTCGGGCGACGGCGGCGTAGCTGAACGCGTACTGGAGCATCAGGCCCATCGTCGGGCGTGGTGATCGGCCCGAGCCCGAGGAGCTGGAGGCCGACCGACACCATGATCCCGCCGGATACGGCCCCCACGAGGCTCGCGGTGACGTACGGCAGGAGGTTGGGCAGGATCTCGAGGAACACAGTCTCGACGGCGTTCCGGCCGGACAGGACGGCGAGCGTCACGAACCCGCGCTCGCGCAGCGTCAGCGTCTGGGCCCGGATCGCCCGGGTGGGATACGGCCAGGCGAGCAGCCCGACGATGAGCGCCATCAGCTCGATCGACTGGGTTCGCAGCAGCGCTGCGAGGACGACGAGGACGGCCAGCGCGGGGATCGTCAGGGCGACGTCCGCGGCGCTCCGGATGAGCGCGTCGAGCGGCCCGCGCACGTATCCGGACACCAGGCCCAGCACGACGCCGAGGACCGTGCC
This sequence comes from uncultured Chloroflexia bacterium, assembly GCA_963827965.1. GTDB lineage: Bacteria > Chloroflexota > Limnocylindria > Limnocylindrales > CSP1-4 > CTSoil-043. The sequence continues at coordinate 107,672 of CAWHCW010000007.1, forward strand.
GATGCCGCCGGCAAGCAGCCCGATCTCGAGCGTCGGTAGCGCCCCGTGGACGATCATCGTCGAGCACGTCCCGCCCGGTCGAGTCGGTCCCGAGGAGGTGGGCCGATCGAGGCGTCTCCGCGAGTACGGCCCCGAGCCCAGTCGCAGCCCCGGACGAGCCGACCAGCAGCGAGCCGACCGGCCCGAGGGCGACGAGGCCGAGCGACGATGCGCAGGCCCGAACTCGCAGGCGCGGGTCGCGCGGGATCCAGCCGCCGGCGCAGAGCGCTCGCGTGCGGCACGATCACGGGACGTCACCCCGCCGTCATAGCGGATCGCGGGTCGAGCAACGGGTAGACGCAGGTCGAGGATCGAGGATCGCCAGGCCCGACGGCCACGACCAGGATGAAGGTGATCCCCTGGATCGCGGTGAAGTCGGCGTTCTGGATCGCTCGGTAGAGCATCGAGCCCAGTCCCGGGTAGGAGAAGATGACCTCGACGAGGACCGCGCCCGACACGATCGATCCCAGCGACAGGGCGAGCACAGTGACCTGCGGCAGGATCGCGTTCCGGATGGCGTAGCGGAACAGGATCCGGCGACCGCTCAGCCCCTTCGCCTCGGCAAGCATGAGGTAGTCGCTGCCCGAGGACGCTGACCATCAGGGCCCGCATCCCGAGCATCCAGCCGCCCAGGCCGGCCACGATGATGGAGAGGGCGGGCAGGACCGACGATCCGAGGATCTCGAGCGGCCCGGGCGGGACCGGTGGATTCCGGCATGCCGATCGGCGCCGTGCCTGCGGCCGGGAACCGGTGGAGGCCGAAGGCGAAGACGGACAGCAGCAGGATCGCCAGCAGGTAGTAGGGCACGGCCGCCGCGATCATCAGGACCGGCAGCGTGGCGCGAAGATCCTGGGCGTGCCGCGCCAGACGAGGAGCGCCGCCGAGGAGCGTGCCGATCAGCGAAGGCGATCAGGGTCGAGGTCGCCAGCAGGCCGATCGTCCACGGCAGGGCCGCGCCGATGATCGTGCTGACCGGCGTCGGGAAGTTGGAGAGGGACAGTCCGAAGTCGAGGCCGAGCGTAGCTCACGATGTACTTCACGTACTGGATCACCAGCGGCTCGTCCAGCCCGAACGTCTGGCGATAGGAGCTGATGATCTCGTCGCTGCCCGAGACGCTCGCTCCCTGCTGGCCCATGCGGGACAGCATCCCCGTGACGGGGTCGCCGGGCGCGAGGCGGAGGATGACGAAGTTGAGGGTCGCCGCCACCCACACGATGAGGAAGAAGACCGCGAGGCGACGGAGCACGTAGCCGGCCGACACGTCTTCCGATCCTTCTTCCCGGAGAGGCTAGGCTGCCGCCGCGGGGGCAGCCTAGCCTCGTTCCAGGGCTACTGCGCTGGCTTGAGCTCGGTCACGACCCGGAGGAACGACATCCACCAGTTGGGCGGGTAGAAGTAGTTGTTCTCCTTGGTCGGCCAGTTCGTCCAGTACGTGGTGGTGTACGGGACGATCCGGAGCTGCTGGTAGAGCGGGATCACGGGGAGCTCGCGCTGGAAGATCTCCAGCGCGTCATGGGTGAGCCCGGCGATCTTGGCATCGCCCGGGACGAGCGCGCCGATCTGGTTGACGAGGGACGTGTACTCGTCGTTCTTCCAGCGGCCGGAGGGCTTGTCCATGGGCAGAGGCTGATCGGCCGGCAGGGCGCGGTCGGAGGTGTACAGGGTCATCGTCGCGAACGGATCGGCGACACTGCCACAGACGGTGTACATCCGGGCGTCGAAGTTGCCCACCGACGCCGCCTGGTTGTAGGCATTGGTGGAGAGCAGGTTCGGGCTCACCTCGACACCGATGTTGTTGAGGGACTCGACCAGCTGGGAGGTGGCGATCCCCCAGCCCACGCCGCCCTCACCGGGCGACTTCATCAGGAGACGGAGCTGGAGACGCTTGCCGTCGGTCCCGACGTAGACCCCGTCGGCGCCCTTCTTGTAGCCCTTGCCCTCGATGAGCGTGGCCGACTGCGCCGGATCGAACTTGTCGCTCGGGTACTTGGCGAAGACGTCGCCGTCGGCTTCGAGCATGCTCGAGAGCCCGGCGTAGTCCGGGAAGAGCCACTTCGCGGCCAGCCCGGCGCCCTCGTTCGTGTTGTTGGCGAGGGCCGGCTTGTCGATCGCATAGGAGACGGCCCAGCGCATGACCGGGTCGTCCCACGGCTTGGCCAGGGTGTTGAACTCGAACGTCTGCGGGCAGGGATCGATCCAGGCGTAGGGCATGTCCTTGAGCCAGCCGACGATGTTGGGGTTGCGCGCCTGGGCGACGCGGAAGTTGCCCAGGCCGATCGAGGGCTCGCCGTCGACCTCGTTGGCGGACAGCTGGGCGAGGCGGCGATCCTCGGGACCCTGGTCGATGAAGATGATCTTCTTGGGACCGGGCAACGGCTTGAAGCCGGACTTGGCCGCCCACCAGTCGTCGCGGCGCTCAAAGTCGAACTCTGTCGACGTCGCCTTCGTGGGCCGGTACGGACCGGTGAAGACCGGCCATCCCTTGGCCAGGTCCCAGTTCAGGAAGGTGGCGGGATCCTGGTCCTTCCAGATGTGCTCCGGCACGACGGTGAAGGCGCCCCACAGCTGGACCGCGAGGTGCTCGAGGACGAAGCGCGGGGAGGGCGCGGTGAACTTGACGACGACGGTGGCGTCGTCCGTCGCCTCGGCCGAGGCGAGGAGCGTATCGAGGTGGCCCGGCGCCCCCGACTCGATGAGGTCGGGATGGGTCCGGAGGAGGTTGAAGGTGAACGCGACGTCGCGCGCCGTGAACGGCTGCCCGTCGCTCCACTCCACGCCCTTGCGGATCTTCAGTGTCAGCTCCGTCGAGTCGGCGTTGAAGCTGGCGCTCTCGGCGAGCCAGGGCTCGATCTCGCCGGACTCGTAGTTCACGTAGAAGAGCGACTCCTGGTAGACCTGGTGCAGCCCGGCCGCCACCTGCGGCCAGAACGACGGCACGAACGGGTTTGCGTTCCCCGGCGCCTCCACTGTACCGCCCTCGTACCCCAGGATCAGGGTGTCCTTCCGGCCCACCTCGCCCGCCGGCTGCGAGGCCGGCGGCTGGGTCGCGGCTGGCCCTGTGGCCGGCGCCGCCGATGCTGGTGTTCCAGACGGCGTGCTGCTGCCGCACGCCCCGAGGAGCAGGGAGACTGTCGCGACGAGGGCGACCGTCCGAGACAGATTCCGCATTCGGATCCTCCTGGCCGCGTGTCGACGGCCCGCTCCGTCCAGTATCTGGACAGCTGACTGGACCGTACGAGCGGCGGTCAAGACCGGTCTAGACAAATGGACGAAATGCAGCGTGCTCACGACCCCGGCGGGCGCCTCGGCGATGGAGCCGGGCCGGGCCTCGATGAACAGGGTGCTCCTTCCGCGGAGCGCCGTGGTCCCGATCAGGCGAGCGAGGGGCTGATTGCCGGTCTTGAAGTCCGGCCTGGCCGGTGCGCCGGGATGCACTCCGGGCGTCGTCGACCGAATCCGACTGGTCTACCATGCGGGCCGATGGCAGGCGTCACGGATCGTCTTCTCCTGATCAAGCTCGCGACCCCGCGCCCGTCGCGTCATCCGATCCACCGGCCACGCCTGGCCGCGGCGCTGTCGGAGGCGCTGTCCGCCCGGCTCGTCCTGCTGTCTGCCCCGCCGGGGTTCGGCAAGACGACCGCCCTGATCGATTGGCTGGCCGCCTCCGGCACGAGGAACGCGTGGATCTCCCTCGACGAAGCCGACAACGACCCCGTTCGCTTCGCGCGGTACCTCTGGGCCGGCGTGGCCACGCTCGCGACGGGCGAATCGAGGACCATCGGCGAGGGGGCGCCGCCGCCGGACGGCCTCGAGCTCGTTGGCGAGATGGCGGCACTTCTGGCCGAGCAGCCCGAGCCGTCCGTCCTGGTGCTCGACGACTACCATCTGATCGCCGCACCCGCCGTGCACCGCGCGGTCGGCCTCCTGGTCGAGCGCCTGCCCGCGCAGGCCCATGTCGTGATCGCGACGCGGGCCGACCCGCCGCTGCCGCTCGCCCGCCTGCGCGCGCGCGGCGAGCTCCTGGAGCTGCGGGCCGACGCGCTCCGCTTCACCGTCGAGGAGGCCCGCATTTTCCTGGCCGAGCGGATGGGCCTCCTGCTGTCCGAGCCGGATCTCGACACGCTCGTCGCGCGTACCGAGGGCTGGCCTGCCGTGCTCCAGCTCGCCGGCCTGTCCCTGGCCGGCCGGCCGGACATCCCCGGCCATGTCCGCGACTTCGCGGCCACCCACCGCTTCGTCCTCGACTACGTCGTCGAGGAGGTCCTCGCCGGGCTGCCGGACGAGACGCAGCAATTCCTCCTCCGGACCTCGATCCTCGAGCGTCTATGCGGGCCGCTCTGCGATACGGTCACGGGGGAGCCGGGGGGCCAGCTGCGGCTCGAGGAGCTGGATCGCGCGAACCTCCTGATCGTGCCGCTCGACGAGGAGCGGCGCTGGTACCGCTACCACGCGCTCTTCGCCGAGATCCTGCGCACGCGGTTGGGGATGCTCCGTCCCGATGAGGTGGCCGGGCTACATGCCAGGGCGTCGGCCTGGCACGAGGAGCAGGGTTATGACGACGAGGCGATCCACCATGCCTTCCGATCTGGCGATGTCGAGCGGATGAGCCGCATCGTCGCCGAGGCATCCGGCCGGCACATCAACGCGGGCGAGCTGAACACGGTGCGGCGCTGGCTCGACGCCCTGCCGGCCGAGGTCGTCCGCAACCACGCCCAGCTCAGCGCGTCGTACGCCTGGTCTCTCATCATCGTGGGCGAGACGGCCGGGGTGGCCGAGCGCCTGGCCGACGCCGAGCGGGCGCTCGCCGACGGCCACGACGGCGGACCGACGATGCGACCGGCGATCCCGACGCAGCTCGCGATGCTCCGCTCGCAGCTCGCCGGGCTCGAAGGGGACAGCGCCGCGGCGATCGCCCAGGCGCGCCGCGCGGGTGAGCTCGTGCCAGCCGGGCTTCCAGCGCAGATCGAGGCCATCTTGCACGGCATGGCCACGATCCTGCTGGCCGTCGCCTTCGCCACCGCCGGCGATCTCGATGCGGCCGCTGCGGCGTACGAGGAGGCGCTGCCCGACCTGCGGGCCGGAGGCAATGTGATGGCCCTGGGGCGCGGGATCGCGGACTTGGCCCGGATCGCGATCGTCCGAGGCGACCCTGCGCGCGCCCTCCGGCTGTGTGAGTCGGAGCTGGCGCGGGGCGCGGAGGGGGTCTCGGCCGCCGAGACCCCCTCCGTCTGGGCGGCCATGGCGATGGCTCGAGCGGAGCTCGGGCAGGCCGAGCCCGCCGACGCGGCGGCACGTCATGCCCTCGAGCTCGCTACCCGGACCGGCGATGCGCCGAGCGCGCGGTCCGCCCAGGCCACGCTCGCCCGCATCGCGCCGCTGCTGGGGGCCGGTGCCACGGACGCCCACCCGCGCTTGCCGGCGGATCCGCGGGGCCAGGTCGAGCCGCTCACGGCGCGCGAGGTCGAGGTCCTCCGGTTGGTCGCCCTCGGCCGGTCGAACAGCCAGATCGCGTCCGAGCTGTTCGTGACGGTGGGCACCGTGAAGTCCCACCTCCACACGATCTCGGGCAAGCTCGGGGCGGCCAACCGGGTCGAGGCCGCGGTGCGCGGCCGGGAGCTCGGCCTGGTGGGCTGACGCGCCGTCGTCTCCGCGCCCGCCGCTTCGCTTCAGGACGTGCCGCCGAAGTCGACATCCTTGGTCTCGACCGTCCCGGCCGTCCGCCCCGGCGCCGTCTGGTCGGTCCAGTACAGGTTCGTGTGCGCGATGACCTGGTCCGGCGGCGGCGCCCCCCATGCCGTCTGGTCCTCCGTCGTGTGGGCGTCGCTGACAAGGGTCGCGTCGTACCCCCTGACGAAGGCGCCGTGGAGCGTCGAGCGGATGCACGCATCGGTCTGTGCGCCGACGACGACGAGGCGCCCGACTCCGAGGCCCGACAGCACGGTCTCGAGGGTGGTGTCCTCGAAGGAGTCGCCGTAGCTCTTCTCGACGAGCGGCTCGGCGTCGCCCGGAGTCAGCTCGGGGACGATCCGCCAGTCGTCGCTCCCCCTCGCAAGCTGCTCGTCGGAGTGCTGGACCCAGACGACGGGGACCCGTTCCCGCCGCGCCTTCTCGACAAGGCTGCCGACGTTCGCGACGACCGCGTCGCGCTCGTGAGCCCCCTCGACGACGCCGTTCTGCACGTCGACGACGAGGAGTGCGGTGTTCGGCCGGTTCTCGAGTGTGGTCATGGTCCCCCCTCATCCAAAGCTCAGAGCGCGAACGAAGCGCTGGGGAAGCGCGGCATGAGCGCTCCAGCCGTCGCCTGGCGAAGGCGCGGCGGGTTGGTGGAGATGGGGGAGAGTCGAACTCCCCGTCCGAAACCCGTGACCCGGAACCACTACGAGCGTGTCCGATGCTTGATCTCGGCCGGCCCACCCCCATCGGCAGGAGCGATGACCGTCCCAGCTGCGTGTCCCTAGATCGGGCTTGACTCCCGGCTACGCGGCGCTTGCCGGGGCTGCACCTCCGCTGATTGACGCTTCCACGGCCCACGGAGGGGAGGCCGCTTCCACGCTCACCTTACCGCCTAAGCGGCGAGGGCGAGAGCAGGCTGCTTGTTGGCAGGTACTTCGTTTTGCCGCCTTGTTAACGAGGCCAGAGCGGCATCCTCGGCTCGCGTTCCCGGGCTGCGGGGCCCCGTCGAGACCACGCATCCCCACCGATCGGAGCGGCGCACGGGCCGTTCCGCGCCGGCTCCCTCGCCGGCGAACGCCCATTCTACCCCGACCCGCCGCCGAGCCCCATGAGCCGCCGGCTATCGGCCGCGGCTCGCGTCGGCCAGGGCGCGGTCCATGTCCCGCCGCGCGTCGCGCTCGGCGATGTCGCGCCGGCGGTCGTGGAGCTGCTTGCCGCGGGCCAGGCCGATCTCCAGCTTGGCGTGGCTCCGGTCGTCGATGTAGAGGCGGAGGGGCAGGAGCGTCAGCCCCTTCGACTTCGTCTTGCCGAGGAGCTCGTCGATCTCGTCGCGGTGGAGGAGCAGCTTCCGCGTCCGCTTCGCCTCGTGGTTGAGGCGATTGCCCCCCGCGTACGGCGCGATGTGGGCGCCCACGAGCCAGGCCTCGCCGCGCTCGATCCGCGCGTAGGCCTCCTGGAGGCTGACGTGGCCGGCCCGGATCGACTTGATCTCCGTCCCGGTCAGCACGATGCCCGCCTCGAAGGTCTCCTCGACGTGGAACTCGTGGCGGGCCTTGCGGTTGAGGGCGATCGTCTCCTCGCCCATGGTGGGTGCTCCTTCGTGGTGCGCAGCCGGGCCGACGCCGAGGGCGGAGGGCGGCATCGCGATCATGCCGCAGCAGGGCCCCGGACGCACGAACGCCGGCCCCGCAAGGGCCGGCGTTCGAACGCGTTTCGGGTTGCCCACCCGCTGGGGCGTCCGTCAGGCGGCCGCCTCCGGCGAGGTGGTGCAACGACGCGGACTACTGTCTGTCACTGCACATCACCTCCTTTCGGTCGGACGAACCGTACCTGACGCCACGCCATCTGGCAAGACCGGGCCGATGCGCGGCGGGCCGCGCGGTGCCTACGCCGCCCGCGCGAAGGCCGGGGACCTCGGCGGCCGCGCCGAGCACCTCGAGCGCGGCATCGATCCAGGGGTCGCCGGTCGGCCCCGGCTCGCCGGCCCCCGCTCCCTCGCCGGGACCGCGACGTCCGGCTGGAGGCCCTTCTCGTGGATCCAGCGCTTGTCCGGGGTGAGCCACTTCGCGATCGTGAGGCGGAAGCCGCCGACTCGGCGGTGAGGTCCACCCACTCCTGGATGGTCCCCTTCCCGAACGTCTTCTCGCCCACGAGCGTGCCACGCCCGGTGTCCTGCAGGGCGCCGGCGACGATCTCGCTGGCCGACGCGCTCCCACCGTTCACGAGGACCGCGACACGGATCTCCGGGCCGGTGGCGGCACCGCCGGGCTCGGCGTTCGTGGCGACCTGCGTCCCGTCGGCCGCCTCCTCCCAGAAGAGCGGGCCCTCTCCGATGAACTGGCTCGCGATGGACCGCGCGGCCGCACGTAGCCGCCGGGGTTGTCGCGGAGGTCGACCACGAACCTCGTGACGCCCTGCTCGCGGGCCGCCCGGATCGCTGCCTCGAACTGGCGGGCCGCATTGTCGGAGAAGCCGGCGACCCGGACGTACGTCACCGAGCCCCCGGCCAGCTCCCGCGTCTCGACCTGGCGGGAGACGATCGTGTCGCGGACGATCGCCACGTCGACGGGGCGCCGCGTCGTCGCGGACCACGGTCAGCACGACCGCGCTGCCCCTGGGGCCGCGGATGCGCGCGATCGCCTCGTCGAGGGTCTCGCCGTCGACGCTGCGACCGTCGACCGCGGTGATGCGCGTCGCCCGGCCTGCAGGCCGGCCCGCTCCGCGGGCGACCCGTCGATCGGGGCGACGACCACGAGCCGGCAGGTCGGGACCGATCGTGGCGCAGGTCTCCGTCGGCCGCGTCGGTCGGGCGCGTGGTGATCTCCGCCCCGACGCCCGAGAACTCGCCGCCGATCGACTCGCGGGCTCGCTGGAGCTCCTCCGGGCTCATGTACGAGGAATAGGGATCGTCGAGCGCCCCGATCATCCCGTCGATCGCGCCCTGGACGAGCTTCTCCCGGTCGACGTCGCCGACGTAGCTCTTCGTGATCGACTCGTAGGCGTCCCAGAACGGGGCGAAGAGCTCGGCTTCCATGGCGGGGGTTCCCGGCGTCGTCGCCGTGCGCGCGCCGAGCGAGAAGCCGGAGAGGAAGAGCGCCGCACCCGCCAGGAGGGCGACCGTCCCGAGGGCGAGCTGAAGGGGGCCACGGCGCGCCGGCGGACAGGTGCGGGAGCGGGCAGCGGCAGCGGGGCCGGCGGCATCGCGGCGGCAGCGGGCTCGGCGGCGTCGGCGGGCGCGGCTCGGCGGCGCAGGCTCGCGATCGGGGAGGTCGGTCATCGGTGGATCCCTGGCAGGTGCCGCAGGCGCGGGCGAGAAGCGTACAACGGCGCTTCCGATCGGGGCCCGCCGGGCGGCCTCGGCTCGCCGGCCGGCCGCCGGTCAGCGGATGAGGTAGCTCCGGACCGAGAGCCACGAGCCCAGGATCCCCGACCCCGACGCCGGTCCCCACGACGAGGAGCACGACGTCGCGGGCGATCGTCCCGAGCTCGAGCGGAAGGACCCGGAAGAAGCCGAACATCAAGTCGCCCACCGGCGCCGCGGCGAGGCTCAGGACGAGGAGCGCCACCGCCGCCCCGAGCAGCCCGACGAACGCCCCCTCGAAGATGAACGGCCAGCGGATGAACGCGTCCGAGGCGCCGACGAGCCGCATGATCTCGATCTCCTCGCGCCGGGCGACGACCGCGAGCCGGATCGTGTTGACGATGATGAAGAGGACGACGAACCCGACGACGATGAGGACGACGAGGCCGCCGGTGCGGAGGACGTCCGTCACCGTGGTGAGGCGCTCGATCAGCTGCTGGACCTCGACCACGTCCTCGACGACCTCGTCGCGCGCCGCGAGGAGGTCGACGACCGCCTGGAAGTCGCGCGGATCGACGAGGCTCGACCTCGAGGCTGGCCGGGAGCGGGTTCCGGTCGAGGTACCCGGTGAGGTCCACCTGTCCGCGCTCGCGCAGGCGCGCCCGGAAGCGGGCGAGCGCCTCGTCCTTCGAGACGTAGCGGACGGCTCGAACCTCGGGCAGGGCCGCGACGTCCGCGGCGACGGCCTCCGCCTGGACGACCAGGACGGCCTCGGCCCCGGCGACGTCGCGGAGGTCGGCCACGATCTCGACCTTCTGCTCGACGTACGCCACGCCGGCCGCGAGCCCCGTCTGGAGGATCCAGAAGCCGGCCAGGAGGAGGAGCATCAGGACCATCGTGGCGGTCGCCGCGAGGCTCATCAGGGCGTTGCGCCAGAAGCCCTGCCAGGCCCGCCCGATGCTGAAGGCGAGGAAGCGGGGGAAGCCCAGGACGGCGCTCAGCACTCGGCCCTCAATCCTCGCGGTGGTAGCCACCGACCTCGTCGCGGACGATCCGCCCCTCCTCGAGGGCGACGACGCGCCGGCGGAGCGCGGTGACGACGTCGGCGTTGTGGGTCGCCATGAGGACGGTGACGCCCGAGCTCGTTGATCCGCAGGAGCAGCTGGATGATCTCCCAGCTGATGAGCGGGTCGAGGTTGCCGGTCGGCTCGTCGGCGATGATCAGGCGCGGCTCGTGGACGAGGGCCCGGGCGATCGCCGTCCGCTGCTGCTCGCCGCCGGAGAGCTGTCGTCGGGAGCTGGTCGGCCTGGGCGGTGAGCCCGACGACCGCGAGGACCCGCTCCACGGCCGGCCGGATCCGCCCCCGCGGCGTGCCGGTCACCTCGAGGGCGAACGCGACGTTCTCGCGCACGGAGCGGGTCGGGCAGCAGCTTGAAGTCCTGGAAGACGATGCCGATCCGGCGCCGGAGGTCGGGCACCTTGCGGCGGGACAGGCGGGCGAGGTCCTGGCCGTCGAGGATCACCTCGCCGCTGGTCGCGAGCTCGTCGCGGATCAGGAGCTTGAGGAGGGTCGACTTGCCGGCGCCGGACGGGCCCGACGAGGAAGACGAACTCGCCCTCGCCGAGGGTGAGATCGACGTCGCGCAGGGCGACCTTGCCGTTCGGGTAGGTCTTCCTGACGTCGCGCAGGACGACGACGGGACGCGAGGCGGTCCCTGCGGGCGGAGGTCGGCTCGGAACCGCGGGCGGGATCGGAGGCCGGCGGGGGGAGGGTGGCGCTCGTCACGATCAGGCCGAGGCTACCATCGCCGCCGCGATCCGTCCCGGCAGGCGCCTCACGGGCGCCTCACAGGAGGGCGAGCGTGATCGGGAGGTACCGGGCGAAGTCGGCGAACGGGCGGTCCCAGCAGAGGAGGACCGGGAAGTCCTCGAGCCGGAGGCCGGCCCCGAGCAGGGTGCTGACGGCCGCGCCGGCCGCGCCCGGCACCCAGGCCGAGAAGACGCCCGCGCGGCTCGACGGCGCGGAGGAGGTGGCCCAGCACGCCGGGGACCAGCGACTCGTCCTCGACGGCCAGCGGTCCGACCCGTCCGGCCGGTCGCGACGTACCCGTAGCCGACGACCCGTCCGTCCCCCGCCTCGTAGAGGTGGCCCAGCCGGCCGGTCTCCCGCAGGAAGACGTGGTCCTGGCGGGTGGGCGTAGCCGAGGACCGCCCGGTCGAGCGTCGTCGAGCGCCGCGGCGAGCCGGCGCGGCCCGGGCCCGTCGGTCGGGCCGGCCGCGAGGAGCTCGAAGGGGACGGCGCGGACGCCGTCCGGCAGGGCCGCCGGGCCGACGCCCCGGTCGGGCCGCCCGACGAGCTCCAGGACCGGCATCCGGGGCACGATCCCGTAGCGGGCGTAGAGGGCGTTGGAGATCGGCTGGGCGGTGTCGGTGCACGGTCGCCAGCGAGCGCGGGATCGCCGCCGGCCGGCAGGACCGCCTCGAGGAGCGCGCGTCCCAGCCCGCGCGCCTGCTCGTCGGGCAGGACGAACAGCATCGCGAGGAACCAGACGTGCTCCCGCCGGCTCGCCGAGGCGAACGCGACGACCCGCTCGGCGCCGTCGGCCCCGGGCCGGACCGCCACCAGGAAGCGCTCGGGATCGGTCGCCCGCAGGTGGGCGAGGAGCGCCACCAGCGGCCCCGGAGCGGCGATCATCGGGGGCCGCCCGACGCGCGGCCCGTAGTCGTCGAGCGCCGGCCCGCCACACGTCGGCGCAGGCGGTCAGCTCGTCCTCCCGGGCCGCGCGAAGGGCGATCCCGTCGGGCGGCCCGGCTCACGCCAGGTCGCCGGCGCCCGCCAGCGGAGCCCCGGTCGCCTCGCGCTCGAGCTCGGCCTGCATGAAGGCGTCGAGGTCGCCGTCGAGGACGGCGGCCGTGTTGCGAGGTCTCGTGCGCCGGTCCGGAGGTCCTTGACCATCTGGTACGGGTGCAGGACGTAGCTCCGGATCTGGTTGCCCCAGCCGGCCTCGACGTGCTCGCCCTTGAGCTTGCGCAGCTCCGCCTCCTTCTCCTCCAGGGCCCGCTCCAGGAGGCGGGCCTTGAGGACCTTGATCGCCGTCTCCTTGTTCTGGGTCTGCGAGCGCTCGTTCTGGCTCTGGGCCACGATCCCCGTCGGGAGGTGGGTCAGCCGGACGGCCGAGTCGGTCTTGTTGACGTGCTGGCCGCCGGCGCCCTGGGAGCGGTAGGTGTCGACCCGGATCTCGTCCCAGTCGAGCTCGATCTCGACGTCGTCCTCGACCTCGGGCAGGACCTCGACGAGGGCGAACGTCGTCTGGCGCCGCTTCTGGGAGTCGTACGGGCTGATCCGGACGAGGCGGTGGACGCCCGCGCTCGGCCCGCAGCCAGCCGTAGGCCCGCCGCCCGTTGACCGCGACCGTGACGCTCTTGAGGCCGGCCTGCTCGCCCTCCGGTCTGGTCGACGATCTCGGTCCGGAAGCGGTGCCGCTCCGCCCAGCGGAGGTACATCCGGAGGAGCATCTCCGCCCAGTCGGTCGCCTCGGTGCCGCCGGCCCCGGCGCTGATCGAGAGGAGCGCGCCGCCGCTCGTCGTACTCGCCCGAGAAGAGGAGGGCCGTCCGCTCGCGCTCGAAGTCGGCCGCGAGCGCCTCCGCGTCGCGCTCGAGCTCGGCCAGCGAGCTCGGCGTCGTCGGCCTCGTCGACCAGCTCGACGAGCTCGTCGAGGCTGTCGGCCGCGCGACTCGCAGGTCCCGCCAGAGCTCGATCTCGGTGCGCAGGCCGTCGGCCTCGCGAAGGACCTTCTGGGCGGCGCGCTGGTCGTCCCAGAAGCCGGGCGCGCCGGTCAGCGCCTCGAGCTCGGCGAGGCGTGCTTCCCGGGCGGGGAGGTCAAAGACGCCCCGAGGTCGACCGGATCCGCTCGACCAGGTCGCGCAGGTCGGACCGTCCATCTAGATCCGGACCTCGGAGGTCCTGGAGCAGGATCGGCCGGAGCTCGATCAGCCGCAGGGCCGTCTTGCTCCGGGCGACGACGGGGTTCACGCAGGGACAGTAGCCGTTGTGCGGGCAGACGCCGCAGTTGCCGTCGCAGTCGAGGGCGGCGGCGTAGCTGCAGGACCGGCAGTCGCGCTCGCAGGCGATGAGATCGACGAAGCGCGGCTTCCTCGGCCTGCTTCACGACTCCCTCTCTCCGGCCGCGTTCGGGCGATGGCAACGTGGCGGCGCGACTGGGGGGTCGCCGGGTGCGCTCGCCGTGCGCGTGCGCGGCATCAGGCGCGAGTATAGGCGGCGAACGCAGAGCGCCAAGAGGGAGTTTCGGCGCGAGCCGCACCGCGAATCGACAGCCGGGAGTGTCGCCGGGCGGAGGGCCGCAGGCCGGCCGCGGGCGTGTCAGGAGCCGCCCGTCGCGGCTCCGGGTGGGCCGCCCGACCAGCGAAGTAGACGCCGAGCGCCCCGAGCTCGTGGAGCGGTCGCGTCGACCCGGCGCGCCGACGTCGCGTCGATCGGGCTCGTCCGGCGTCGGCGAGCCCGTAGCGCGTCGATGCCCGAGGTCGCGCGGCCATCCGCAGCACGCGCAGCATGTGCGTCCGGTCGGAGACGAAGACGGCCGCTCGAGCGCCTCGTCCGCCGAGGATCGCGCGCGACCGCCGCGCAGCGACTCGAGGGTCGACCGGCCGTGGTCCTCGATCCAGGATCGCGCCGGCCGGGACGCCGCGCGCGATCGCGTAGGCGCGCGCCGCCGCCGCCTCCGTCGTCCGGTCGCCCTCCGGCCTTGCCGCCGGTCACGACGAGGCAGCGGCGCCACGCCCGCTCGGTCCAGAGCGCGACGGCGTGGTCGAGGCGGGCCTCGAAGACCGGCGACGGGCGGCCGTCGTACTGGGCGGCGCCCAGGACGACGATCGCGTCGGCCGGCCTCCGGGCGCTCGTCCGCGTCGCCCTGCTCCCAGATCCGGAAGGTCGTGTAGCCCGCGACGGCGAGGCCGCGCCGGCGAGGCCGGCGACGACGACCGCGGCGAACATGCCGGCTCGCGCCGAGGCGGCGCCCGGCGTCGCTCAGCGCCCGTGGCACTTCTTGTACTTCGGCCCCGAGCCGCACCAGCACGGATCGTTGCGGCCGACTTCGCGTCGCCGGCCCGGCGCCCTGTGGCCGGGCGCGCACCGCCCGGTCGCCGCACCTGCTGCTGCATCGCCCGCGATGGCGCGGCCCCGTCGGGAGCCCGCGGCGCGACGGTCGCGCCCAGGTCTCGTCCCCGGTGACCGCCCGCCGTCGAGCCGCTGCCGCCGTGGCCGCCGGCCCGGCGCGGCACGCGGCGCGCGGCCCGCTCGGCCATCGCCGCGGCGCCCGCCGCGAGGCTGGCGGCGAGCCGCGCCTGCGTCGGCGTCGGCGCGGCGGCTGCGCGTCACGCGTGACCCGGAAGATCGTGGTCGCGACCTGGTGGCGGATGAGGCCGCGCAGCTCCTCGTAGAGGCGGAACGCCTCCTTCTGGAACTCGTTGAGCGGGTCCTGCTGGGCGTAGCCGCGGAGGCCGATGCCGCGCCGCATGTCGTCGAGCTCGGTGAGGTGCTCGACCCACAGCGAGTCGATCGTCCGGAGCAGGACGAGCCGCTCGACCATCGCCCAGTCGGCCTCGCCGACCTCGGCCTCGCGTGGCCTCGAGCCGTCGCGTCGGCGAGCGTCGCGGAGGTGCTCGGCGAGCGCCTCGCGGCCGCCGGCCTCCCAGAGCTCGTCGTCCGAGCTCGTCCCGGGCCCGTCGAGGCCCATCGGCGCGGAGCGCCGTCGACGAGGGCCTCGATGCCCCAGTCGTCGGGCTGCTCGCCGGCGCAGGTGCTGGTCGAGCGAGGGCGTCGAGCTCCTCGTCGAGGAAGGCCCGGACCGTCTCGGTCAGGTCCTCGTTGCGGAGGACCTTGTCGCGCTCGGCGTAGATCGTCTCGCGCTGCTTGTTGATGACGTCGTCGAACTCGACGACGCGCTTGCGGATGTCGAAGTTGAAGCCCTCGACCCGGCTCTGGGCGCTCTCGATCGTCTTGCTGACGAGGCGCGACTCGATGGCCACGTCGTCCTCGAGGCCGAGGCGCTCCATGAGGCCGGCCACGCGGTCCGAGGCGAAGCGCTTCATCAGGTCGTCCTCGAGGGACAGGTAGAAGCGCGACGAGCCGGGGTCGCCCTGGCGGCCGGCGCGGCCGCGGAGCTGGTTGTCGATCCGGCGGCTGTCGTGGCGCTCCGTGCCGATGATGTGGAGCCCGCCCGCGGCGACGACGCCGTCGTGGTCCTCGTCGCAGACGCGCCTTCGCCTCGGCGAAGGCCTCGTCGTAGGTCGCCTTGTCCACCTCGGCCGGGTTGAGGCCCCGCCGGTGGAGCATCTCCGAGGCGAGGCCGGCCGGGTTGCCGCCGAGCAGGATGTCCGTGCCGCGGCCGGCCATGTTCGTGGCGATCGTGACCGCCGCCGCTCCGCCCGGCCTGGGCGACGATCCCGGCCTCCTTCTCGTGGAACTTGGCGTTCAGGACCTCGTGCTTGATGCCGCGGCGGCTTGAGCATCTCGCCGAGGATCTCGGACTTCTCGACCGAGACCGTGCCGACGAGGACCGGCCGGCCGGCCTCCTGCATCTCGTCGATCTCGTCGATGACGGCGTTGAACTTGCCGTTCTCGTTGCGGAAGACGAGGTCCGCGTCGTCGTCGCGGATCATCGGCCGGTGGGTCGGGATGGCGACGACCTCGAGCTTGTAGATCTTGTGGAACTCCTCGGCCTCGGTCATCGCCGTGCCGGTCATGCCGGCCAGCTTGTCGTAGAGGCGGAAGTAGTTCTGGAAGGTGATCGTGGCGAGCGTCACGCGTCTCGCGCTGGACCCGCAGGCCCTCCTTCGCCTCGATCGCCTGGTGGAGGCCCTCGCTCCAGCGCCGGCCGGGCATCTGGCGGCCGGTGAACTCGTCGACGATGACGATCTCGCCGTCCTTGACGATGTAGTCGTGGTCGCGCTTGTAGAGGGCGTGGGCCCGCAGGGCCTGCTCGAAGTGGCGGGCCAGGCGCGGATCGGCGTCGTAGAGGTTCTCGACGCCGAGCGAGCTTCTCCATCTTGTCGATGCCGTCCTCGGTCGGCGAGACGGCCCTGTCCTTGAGGTCGACGAAGTAGTCGCCGCCCTCCTCGTCGCCCTCGGGGCGCGGCTGGAGCGGGGGACGAGGCGGGCGAAGGTGTAGTACAGGTCGGCCGACTCCTCGGCCTGGCCGCTGATGATGAGCGGCGTCCGGGCCTCGTCGATGAGGATGTTGTCGACCTCGTCGACGATCGCGAAGAAGCGCTCGCGCTGGACCCGCTGGTCGAGCTCCGTGACCATGTTGTCGCGCAGGTAGTCGAAGCCGAACTCGTTGTTCGTGCCGTAGGTGACGTCCGCGGCGTAGGCCTCGCGGCGGGTGACCGGGCGCAGGTTGACGAGCCGCTCGTCGGTCGTCGGGTAGCCGGGCTCGAAGACGTACGGCCGTGTCGTGGGTGATCATCCCGACGCTGACGCCGAGGAAGTGGTAGATCGGGCCCATCCACTGCGGGTCGCGGCGGGCGAGGTAGTCGTTGACCGTGACGAGGTGGACGCCCCGCCCGGTCGAGGCGCGTTGAGGATCGCGGCGAGCGGGGCGACGAGGGTCTTGCCCTCGCCGGTCTTCATCTCGGCGATCTTCCCCTGGTGGAGGACGACGCCGCCGATCAGCTGGACGTCGAAGTGGCGCATCCCGAGGGTCCGCCGCATCGCCTCGCGGGCGCATCGCGAAGACCTCCGGGAGGACGTCGTCGAGGGCCGCCTGGAGCCGCTCGTTCTCGCGCTTCCGGCGCGCCTTCTCCAGCTCGCGGCGGCGCTCGAGATCGGGCTGCTCGAGCTCGTCCGGCGGCGGGCCGAAGTCGGCCTGGCAGCTCGGCGATCTCGGCGCGGATCTCGTCGACGCGGGCGCGGATCTCGCTCGTCGGACTCGCCTCGAGCTCGGGCTCGAGCGCGTTGGCCTCGTCGACGAGGGGCTGGATGCGCTCGAGCTCGCGGTCGTTCGAGTCGACGAAGCGGGAAAGGAAACCCATGACCATGGCCGGGTCAGTATAGGGGCGGGTCCGTCCGAGGGCCGCTGGCGGGCCGGGACGGCGCTGCCAGCGGGCCGCGACGGGGCCGCCCGGGCCGTGTCGGCAGCCAGGCCGCGCCAGCGCGGCTACTTCCAGAAGCCGGTGCCGTAGCCCGACGACGCAGGAGGACGAAGGTCAGGGCCCCGAGGCCGAGCCAGAAGAGGACGGCGGCCGGCGTCCGGGTCGGGTTCATCTCGGGGTTCTTGAGGGGGGCCGCGTTCCAGCGCGGCGACTCGAGCTGGTCGCGCCAGTCCGCCGGCGTCTCCGTCTGCGGCTCGAGGCCGCCCTGGCCGTCGGGCCGGTGGAGCTGGAGGGTCATCGGTCTCCCGTGGTGCTGGCCGGCCTGCTGCCGGCGGTGGGGGCGGTGGGGACGGCCCGGTCGTCGTCGGGGAGCCGGGTGGGACGCGTCGCCGGGTGGTCGGGCTCGAGGTGGCTCCGGTTCGGGCGTCGATCGTGTGCTCGACGCCGTCCTCCCAGAGGAGCATCTCCTGGGTGAGCGACACCTCGCGACGAGAAGAGCGCGCCGACCGACTCGCCGCGGTGGATCCGCCTGATCGCCTCGCCGATGAGCGGCGCGACCGAGAGCGTCGTGATCTTGGGCAGGCGCTTGCTCCGGGGGCAGCGGGATCGAGTCGGTCAGGACGACCTCGCGCAGGCCGGAGGCGGCGATCCGGTCGACCGCCGGGTCGGACAGGACGCCGTGCGTGGCGCAGGCGTAGATCTCCGTCGACGCCCTCGCGCTCGAGCGCCCGGACGATCTCGATGAGCGTGCCGGCCGTGTCGATCTCGTCGTCGACGATGATCGCCCGCCGGCCGCGGACCTCGCCGATGACGTTCATCAGCTCGGCCCGGTCCAGGTTGCCGACGCGCCGCTTCTCGATGATCGCCAGCGGGCGCGTCGAGGAGCTCGGCGAACGTCCGGGCCCGCTTGGCGAAGCCGAGGTCGGTGACGACGACCAGGTCCTCGAGGTGCTTCTGGCGGAAGTAGTTGGAGAGGATGTGGACCGCGGTCAGCTCGTCGACCGGGATGTTGAAGAAGCCCTGGATCTGGCCCTGGTGGAGGTCCATCGTGAGGACCCGATCGGCGCCGGCGACGGTGATCATGTCGGCGATCAGGCGGGCGGTGATCGGGACGCGCGGCTGGTCCTTCTTGTCCGACCGGCCGTAGGCGTAGTACGGGATCGACGGCCGTGATCCGCCCGGCGCTCGCCCGCTTGAAGGCGTCGATCATGATCAGGAGCTCCATGATCGACTGGTTGACCGGGTGGCAGGTCGGCTGGACGAGGAAGACGTCCTTCTCGCGGACGTTGTCGAGGATCTTGACGAAGATGTTCTCGTTGGCGAACTGGAAGACCTCCGCGCGGCCCGAGCTCGACGCCCAGGTAGCGGCAGATCTTGCGGGCCAGGTCCGGGTTCGCGTTGCCGGGTAGATCGTCGAACTGGTCCGCGTACACGCGGCGCCTCCCGTCCGCGTCCCGAAGCCCGTCACGACGGCTCATCCGCCGGTCCCCGGCCCGGTCGGCCCGGTCCGGCCGTTCCGGGGTCGTCATTGTCGCCCATGCCCTCGCGCTCCGCCAGCCCTGCGCGGAAGGCGGCGATCCCGACGACCCGGTCGCCCTCGTTGAGGCGCATCATGATGACGCCGCGGGCGCCCGACGAGTAGCGGTTGATCGTGTTGGTCTCGGTCCGGACGACCTGGCCGCCGGCGCTGATCAGGAGCAGCTCCTCGTCGGCCTCGGTGACCTGCTGGACGGCCGCCACGTCGCCGGTCTTGCGGCCCTCGAGCGGGATCAGCCGACGCCCTGGCCGCCGCGGTGCTTGCGCCGGAACTCGGCCAGCGGCACGCGCTTGCCGTAGCCGGTCTCGGTCAGGACGAGCAGGTCGCGCGTCGGGCTGGACGACGCTCATCGCCGACGACCTCGTCGCCCGGCCCGGGCCAGGCGGATGCCGATGACGCCCGGCCGCGTCGCGGCCCATCGGCCCGGACCTCGGTCTCGGCGAAGCGGGCGAGCTTGCCCAGGGCGGTCGCGATGATCACGTCGTCCGCGCCCGGTCGACGACGTCGACCCAGGCCAGCTCGTCGTCCTCGTCGAGGGTGATCGCCCGGATGCCCGACGAGCGGACCTTCTCGAACTGCTCGAGCGGCGTCTTCTTGATGATCCCGCGGCGGGTCGCCATGACGAGGTAGCTGCCGGCGGTGAAGTCGGGCAGCGATGATCGTCGCCATCGGGACCTCGCCGGACTCCACCTGGACGCCGGGCAGGTTGATGATCGGGATCCCCTTGGCCTGGCGGCTGGCGTCGGGGATCGCGTGGACCTTGGCGCTGAAGACGCGGCCGCGGTTGGTGAAGAAGAGCGCCCAGTCGTGGGTGTTGGCGACGAGGAGGTGCTCGACCGCGTCCTCCTCGCGGGTGACGTGGCCGATGATCCCCTTGCCGCCGCGGTGCTGGCGGCGGTAGGTGGCGACCGGCTGGCGCTTGATGTAGCCGCGGCCGGCTGATCGTGACGACGACGTCCTCGTCGGCGATCAGGTCCTCGTCGGTCATCTCGCGGCTGGAGTCGTCCGCGACCCGCGTCCGGCGCTCGCCGGCGTACTTCCGCTTCAGCTCGGTCAGCTCGTCCTTGATGATCGCGAGGACGCGCGAGCCGGGTTGGCCAGGATGTCCTCGAGCTCGGCGATCAGCTGGATGACCGCGAGGTACTCGTCCTCGATCTTCTTGCGCTCGAGGGCCGCCAGGCGGGCGAGGCGCATGTCGAGGATCGCCTGGGCCTGGAGCTCGGAGAGGTCGAAGCGCGCCATGAGGTTGGTCCGGGCGGTCTCGACGTCGGCCGACTCGCGGATCGTCCTGATCACCTCGTCGAGGTTGTCGAGGGCGATCTTGAGGCCCTCGAGGATGTGGGCCCGGTCGCGGGCCTTGCCGAGGTCGAACTCGGTCCGCCGCCGGACGATCTCGCGGCGGTGGTCGACGTGGTGGGCGATGACCGACTTGAGGGGGAGCGTCTGCGGCTGGCCGTCGACGAGGGCCAGCATGTTCAGGTTGAAGGCCAGCTGCATCGGCGTGTGCTTGAACAGGTTGTTCAGCACCTTGTGCGGGTTGGCGTCGCGCTTGATCTCGATGTAGATCCGCATCCCGTCGCGGTCGGACTCGTCGCGCAGGTCGGCGATCCCGTCGATCCGCTTGTCCTTGACGAGGTCGGCGATCTTCTCGAGGAGCGTCGCCTTGTTCACCTGGTAGGGCAGCTCGGTGACGATGATCGCCATCCGGTCGCGGCGGACCTCCTCGAAGGCGACCTGGGCCCGCATGACGACGCGCCCGTGGCCGTGGGCGTACATCTGGCGGATGGCGTCGACGGTCTCCGTCTCGCCCGTGATCGCGTTGCGCTGCTGCTCGTAGCGGAAGATCGTCCCGCCGGTCGGGAAGTCGGGGCCCTTGACGTAGGCGCACAGGTCGTCGGAGGTGAGCTCGGGGTCGTCGATGAGGGCGATCTCGGCGTCGACGATCTCGCCGAGGTGGTGGGGCGGGATGTTGGTGGCCATCCCGACCGCGATCCCCGACGAGCCGTTGATGAGCAGGTTCGGCAGCTTCGCCGGGAGGACCGTCGGCTCGCGGTGCTGGCCGTCGTAGTTGTCGGCGAAGTCGACCGTCTCCTTGTCGATGTCGGCCAGCATCTCGGCGGCGATCGCCGTCAGGCGCGCCTCCGTGTAGCGCATCGCCGCGGCCGAGTCGCCGTCGACCGAGCCGAAGTTGCCCTGCCCGTCGATGAGCGGGTAGCGCATCGAGAAGTCCTGGGCGAGCCGGACGAGGGCGTCGTAGATCGACTGGTCGCCGTGCGGGTGGTACTTGCCCATCACCTCGCCGACGATGGCGGCGCACTTGCGGAACGAGCTCGTCGCCGAGAGCCCCATCTCGCCCATCGTGTACAGGATCCGGCGGTGGACCGGCTTGAGCCCGTCGCGGACGTCCGGCAGGGCGCGGGCCACGATCACGCTCATCGCGTAGTCGAGGTAGGACGTCCGCATCTCGTCCTCGATGCGGATCGAGCGGACGTCGCCCAGGTTGTCGGTCACGGTCGCGGTCTCCGGTGGCAGGCGGCGGGATGGCGGGTCATGGCTGTGACGCTCCCGCGGCCGGGCGGCCCGGGCTCGCGGCGAGGAAGGCGGCGGCCGCGGCGGCCGCGGTCGACGTCGAGGGTGCCCCTGGCGTCCGGCGGACGCCCGCGAGGGCCGCCCGGATCGCGGCGCCGTCGGCCGCGGGGAGCTTGGCCAGCGCGTCGCGCAGGACCCAGGCCCGGTGGCCGTCGGCGGTCGCGGCCGCGTCGCGGGCCTCGACGCGGCAGAAGGCGGCAACCGGCGCGGGATCGACCCTGGCCAGCTCGCGCAGGGCCCACGAGAGCGCCTTCTGCACGTCCGGATCGGCGTCGCCGATCAGCTGTCCGACGAGATCCAGGCCCCGGTCGATCAGTGGGTCGATACGCCCGGCAAGGTGGTTGCGGTGGGCGAGGGTGGCGATCGTGGAGCCGACGAGCCGGCGCTCCCAGCGGCTGCGGCTGTAGACGAGCTGCTCCAGCTCCGCCCAGCGGTACGGCTCCTGCAGGATCCCCGCGGCCGCCACCCCGGCCAGGGTGTCGACCGTGATCCAGTCGTCGGCCTCTCGCCCGATCCGCCGGAGGACCTGCCACGCGCGCTCCGGGTCGGCGACGACGATCCAGCCGAGGACGTGGATGGCCAGCCAGCGCAGCTCGCGGACCTCGTCGCCGGCGAGGGCCTCGGCCGCCACCAGGAGCCGGGCGGGGCCGACGCCCCGGGCCTCGCGCCGGAGGCCGGCCGCAACCGCGTCGAGAAGCGGCGTGCGGATCCCGAGCGTGGTGCCGATCCCCGGTGCCACCAGGCGCTGGCCCGCGCGATACGCCGGATCGGCGATGGTGGCCAGCCCCGTGCGCGTGGCATCGGCGAACGCGCGCGGGTCGTCGAGATGATCGGCGAGGGACCGACCCACGGCGCGCGCCGCCGGAAGGTTCTCGGCCACGAAGGCACCGCTGGCCGCCGTGGTTTCGCTCACGGTCGCGCTCGGCGCCGTGGCCGCGGCGGCCGCGGCCACGGCCGACCCCGCCGTCACGGGGCCTCCCCGGAGGTTGCCGGACCGCGTCGCCGCTCGGGCCGCCCGGGCCGCCCGGCTCGTCCTCGGGGACCAGCCGGAAGCCGTAGCGCGCCTTGAGCGCCTCGCGCTGGGCCTCGGGCGCCGCCACGTAGAGGCCCTCGGCGGTGGCGTAGACGTCGCCGGTCGCCGGGTCCAGCAGCCGCCCCGTCAGCGTGAGGAGCCGCCGCCGCCGCCCGACGAGCCGACCCTCGCCGCGGACGCGGGCGCCCACGGGGACCGGACGCTTGTACTCGATCGACATCCTCGCCGTGAGGCCCCAGGCGTCCGCACCGGCGAGCGCCCAGCCCATCACCTCGTCGAGGATGGTGGCCACGATGCCGCCGTGGGCGATTCCCTCCCACCCCTGGAACTCGGGGCCGAGGGTCAGATCCGTCCAGCAGGTGTCGCCGGCGACGTGGAGGACGAGGTGGAGGCCGTGGGCGTTGAGGATGCCGCAGGCGAAGCAGGCGTGCGGCGAAACCTCGAAGCGGCCGACCGTCGTCACGACCTCAGACGTCAAGGTTGCGGACCTTGCGCGCCTCGGACTTGATGAAGTCCTTGCGGGGGGCGACCTTCTCGCCCATCAGCATCGTGAAGACCTCGTCCGCCTCGACCCCGCCCTCGTCCACGAGGGCGCGCAGGAGCGTCCGCGTCTCCGGGTTCATCGTCGTCTCCCAGAGCTGGTCGGCGTTCATCTCGCCGAGGCCCTTGAAGCGCTGGACGCTGACGTTCTTCGCGTTGAGCTTCTTGAGCGCCGCCTCGCGCTCCTTCTCGCTCTGGGCGTAGAGCGTCTGCTTGCCGGTGCTGACCCGGTAGAGCGGCGGCTGGGCGATGAAGAGGTGGCCGTTCTCGATCACCTGCGGCATGTGGCGGTAGAAGAACGTCAGGAGCAGGGTCCGGATGTGGGCGCCGTCGACGTCGGCGTCGGTCATGATGATGATCCGGTGGTAGCGGAGCTTCGCCAGGTCGAAGGACTCCCCGATGCCGGCGCCAAGGGCGATGATCAGGGGCCGCACGTTCTCGCTCGAGAGGACCTTGTCGAGGCGCGCCTTCTCCACGTTCAGGACCTTGCCCCGCAGCGGGAGCACCGCCTGGAAGCGGCGGTCGCGGCCCATCTTCGCCGAGCCGCCCGCCGAGTCGCCCTCGACGAGGTAGAGCTCGCTCCTGGCGGGGTCGCGCTCCTGGCAGTCGGCGAGCTTGCCCGGCAGCGACATCCCCTCGAGGGCGCCCTTGCGAATGACCAGGTCGCGCGCCTTCCGGGCAGCCTCCCGGGCCCGCGCCGCCGTCAGGCTCTTCTCGATGATCCGCCGGCCGTCGCCCGGGTTCTCGTCGAGGTACTGGGCGATTCCCTCGGCGACGGCGGCCTGGACCTGGCCCTTGACCTCGGCGTTCCCGAGCTTCGCCTTGGTCTGGCCCTCGAACTGCGGCTCGACGAGCTTCACGGAGACCACGGCCGTCAGGCCCTCGCGGACGTCGTCGCCGGAGAGGTTGGCGTCGCTGTCCTTGAGGATCCCGGCGCGGCGGGCCCAGTCGTTGAGCGAGCTCGTGAGGGCGGCCCGGAACCCGGTGATGTGCGTCCCGCCGTCCACCGTGTTGATGTTGTTGGCGAAGGCGAAGACGTTCTCGGTGAAGGAGTCGTTGTACTGCAGGGCGACCTCGACCGTCGTGGCGCCGTCGCGCCGCTCCACCGCGATCGGCCGCGCGTGGAGCACCTCCTTGTGGCGGTTGAGGTGTCGCACGAACGAGACCAGGCCGCCCTCGAAGTAGAACGACCGCTCCCGGTCGGCGCGCTCGTCGAGGAGGGTGATCCAGAGCCCCTTGTTGAGGTAGGCCGACTCGCGAAGGCGCTGGGCGATCGTCTCGAAGCCGAAGTCGACGGTGTCGAAGACCTCGGGATCGGCCCGGAACGCCGTCCGCGTCCCCGTGCGGGATCCCTGGGGCCCGACCTTCGTGACCGGCGTCGACGGCTTGCCGCGGACGTACTCCTGGGCCCACACGTGCCCGTCGCGGGCCGTCTCGACGCGCAGCCACTCGGAGAGCGCGTTGACCACGCTGACGCCCACGCCGTGGAGGCCGCCCGACACCTTGTAGCCGCCGCCGCCGAACTTGCCGCCGGCGTGGAGGACCGTGTGGACGACCTCGAGCGCGTCCTTGCCGGTTGCGTGCCGCCCGACGGGGACGCCGCGTCCGTCGTCGGTCACCACGACCGTCGAATCGGCGAGGATCCGCACCTCGATCCGCGTGGCATGGCCGGCCATCGCCTCGTCGATGGAGTTGTCCACGACCTCCCAGACGAGATGATGGAGCCCCCGCACGTCGGTCGAGCCGATGTACATGCCGGGCCGGCGCCGCACGGCCTCGAGCCCCTCGAGGACCTGGATGCTGGCCGCCGTGTACTCGCCGGCGCCGGTGCCGCGGCGCGGGCGCCGGCCACCCGACTTCGCGGTCCCGGACGTTGCCTGAGCCCGATCCGTCACCCATTCCCTCCGGTCAACCGCTCGTAGAGCCGTCCGAGCTCCTCGTCGCTGTACCACTCGATGATGATCCGGCCCCCGCGCCGCGACCGGGCGAGGCGAACCTTGGTCCCGAGCGCCCGGCGGAGGTCGTCCTCCACGCGCTCGATCTCCGCGTCGGCCGGGCGGGACGCGCTCGTCGCCCGAGCCGCCCCGCCGCCCTCGCGCAGCCGTCGGGCCAGCTCCTCGACCTGCCGGACCGAGAGGCCCCGGGCGACCGCCAGGGCGAGCACGTCGCGCTGGGCGGGCGGTGCCAGGCCGAGCAGCGCCCGGCCGTGGCCCTCGCTGATCCGGCCTGCCTCGATGGCGTCCTGGACCTCCGGCTCGAGATCGAGGAGGCGCATGGTGTTCGCGATGGTCGGCCGGGCCTTACCAACCCGATCGGCGATCGCTTCGTTCGTCAAACCGAACAGATCGCGGAGCTGACAGTACGCCCGCGCGGCATCCATCGCGTTGAGGTCCGCCCGCTGGAGGTTCTCCACGAGGGCGAGCTCGAGCTGATCCTGCTCGCTGGCCTGCCGGATGAGCGCCGGGATCCGCTCCAGCCCCGCCATCTGGGCTGCCCGGACGCGCCGCTCGCCCGCGACGAGGCGGTATCCATTCAGCGTCTCCGTCACGAGGACGGGCTGGAGGACGCCGTGGGCCGCGATGCTGGCAGCAAGCTCGGCGAGCGCCTCCTCCGCGAAGGAGGTTCGCGGCTGGTACGGGTTGCGCTCGATCTGCTCGATCGGGATCTCCGCCGGGCCCGGCGTGGAGGCGACAGCCTGCGGGATCAGCGCCGCCAGCCCGCGACCGAGCGAGGCCGTCCGCGCCGCCCGGCCGCTCACGCCGCGCCGCCCATCGCATGGCGGATCCCGCGCCCGTGCAGCTCGGTGGCCAGGGCGCGATAGGCGGCTGCGCCGCGGCTCTCGGGGGCGTACTGGGCGATGGACCGCCCGTGGCTGGGCGCTTCCGCGAGGCGCACGCTTCGCGGGACCACCGTTTCGTAGACGGCGTCTGCCAGGTGTCGCCGAACCTCGGCCGCCACCTCCGCGGAGAGGTTCGTCCGGGCGTCGAACATGGTCAGGACCACCCCGTTGACGGCCAGCGCCGGGTTCAGGTGGTCGCGGACGAGGTGGATGGTCGCGATCAGCTGGCTGAGGCCCTCCAGCGCGTAGTACTCGCACTGCAGCGGAACGAGGACGGCGTCGGCCGCCGTCAGCGCATTCACCGTCAGCAGGCCCAGGGACGGAGGGCAGTCCACGAAGACGTAGTCGTACGTCTCCGCGACCGGCGGCAGCAGCCGGGCGAGGCGCCGTTCGCGCTGGGGGAGCGCCGCAAGCTCCACCTCGGCGCCCGCGAGGGCGATCGAGGAGGGCACGAGATCGAGGCCCGGGACGCCGGTCGGAATGACGAGATCACGGAGTGGCACACCATTGAGGAGCGCGTCGTAGACGGACCTTCCCTCGGCCGCGCGCGCCGCTCCGAGGCCGCTCGTGGCGTTGCCCTGCGGGTCGAGGTCGATCACGAGGACGCGTCCGCCGTCGGCGGCGAGGTACGCGGCGACATTGACGACGGTGGTCGTCTTCCCGACGCCGCCCTTCTGATTGGCGCAGGCAATCGTCTGGCCCATCTACCGGCCAGTCTGAGCGGGGATCACGATCGTGAAGTCTACCATCGGGCCCCCGTTCCTTCCTCCTGGCCGGCCTCGAATCGTTCGTGGATGCGTCCCCCGGAGCCTCCGCGCGCCAGGTCGGCGTCCTCGCCGGCACGCGTCGCCGACCCGCGCCAGTCTGCCTGTCGATCGCCCACCTGTGACTTCACGGCGACTTCACGCTCCTGACGCGGCAATCCGCCGGCCTCGACGCCGCTCCCCGCGCCCGTTCCCGCTGCGAGTCGGCTGTTTCACGTGAAACAGCGCCGACAGGCGTGCGGTGGCCGACAGAGGGTGGCGGTCTTCCGGCGCCGCGCCTCTCCGGCCACCGACTGTCCGCGGGGCGCGACCGTCGCGGCCGCCCCTTCCGGGCGGCCCGAACGGAGCGCGCCCAGCCTCATTGCCCCATTCTTGGGGTCGTCGGTATACTCGGCACGCAGACCCTGTGGTCGCGCCGGGCCGATCCGGCGATCGCGGGCGAACTGAGGAACGACCGTCTTGAGCCTGGTTCTCGCCGCGGTCGGCGCCGCAGTGGCTGCGCTTGTTCAGTCAACCGTCCTGCCCTTCTCCGCCGCAGGCGGCGGGGGCCTCGATCTCGTCCTCGTCATCGCCGTCGTCTGGACGATGGCGCTGGGCCTCGAGGGTGGCCTCGTCTGGGCCTTCCTCGGAGGGCTGGTCATCGACGTACTGCTGATGCGGCCGCTCGGGCTGACCGCGTTCATCGACCTCCTCGCCGTCGGCGCCGCGTGGGTGATCGGCCGCGTCTTCCTGCGCGCGCTCTACCCCATGATCGTGGTCTCAGCCGCGGCGTTGGCAACGCTTGCCGCCCCGCTGACGGTTCTCGTGTACCAGGCCCTCCGCGACGTCCCGAGCGGCGTCGACCCCACCGCGGGCCTCGTCCCCTCCACGATCCTCGCCGCCATCGTTGCGGCGCTCGCGGCTCCGATCGCCCTCGCCTTCGCCCGGCGAACGCGCCTCGAGGAAGGCGAGCGGGTGGACTGGTGAGCGTTCTCGAGCAACCCCTGTCCCATCAGCGGCGGCCCGCCCGTTTCGTGGCCTTCGGCATCGCCGTGGTGGTTGTCATGAGCGGGCTGACGCTCCGCCTCTCCTCGATGCAGCTGACCGCGCCGGCCCAGACCGGCGGCGCGCCCGCGGGCGCGGCGGGTGACGCGCGCCGAACAGCCTTGCAGCCCGTCGTCTCGACCCGGGGGCTCATCTACGATCGCGCCGGCCGGCCCCTCGTCTCGAACGTGCCGACGTTCACCGTGCGGGTGCGCCCGGCCGACCTGCCGCTCTCCCGGCGACCCGAGGTGGTGGAGCGGCTCGCCGGACTGCTCGGCACGACCCCGGGGGCCATCAACGCCGGCCTGGACGTTGGCTCCGCCTCGCGCTTCGACGCCGTGGCGATCGCCCACGACGTCCCCGAGGCGACCGCTCGCCTGATCGCCGAGGACGGCCTCACGCTGCCGGGGGTGGAGGTGACGGTCGAGCCGCGCCGCGACTACCTCAGCGGAACCCTGTTGACCCAGATCGTGGGCTACACCGGGGCCCTCTCCGCCGAGGGCTACGCGGAGCTGGCGAAGGAGGGCTACCTCGCCGACGATCGGATCGGCAAGGCCGGCGTGGAGCTGAGCTACGAAGCCGAGCTGAGGGGGACCTACGGCACCGAGCGGGTGGAGAAGGACGGGACCGGGCGCACCGATCCGCGTGATCGGCATCGAGACGCCGCCCACCGCCGGCAGCTCCCTGGTCCTGACGATCGACTCGAAGGAGCAGAAGCTCGCCGAGAAGGCCCTCAAGTGGGGCCTCTCCAAGGCGGGCCTCAAGCGCGGCGCCATGGTCGTGCTCAACCCGCAGACCGGCGAGGTGCTCGCCATGGTGAGCTTCCCCACCTACGACGCCAACCAGTTCTCCCGCGGGATCACGGACGCCCAGTTCAAGGTCCTGCTCGACAACCCGCACAAGCCGCTCATCAACCATGCAATCGGCGACATCCAGCCGCCGGGCTCCACGTACAAGGTCGTGGCAGGCATCGGCGGCCTCGCCGACAAGGTCATCACGACCACGTCCACGATCACCAGCAAGGCCTACGTCCAGCTGGGGAGCACCAAGTTCTGGGAGTGGAACAAGCGGGGCTGGGGCCCGCTGGACATCTACGAGGGCTTCGGCCACTCCAGCGACACCTTCTTCTACCAGCTCACCCACCGCCTCGGCATGAAGCGCCTGGCCTACTGGGCGCAACAGCTGGGGTTCGGGAGCCCGACCGGCATCGACCTCCCCTTCGAGGCGGCCGGCCTGGTCCCGACCGACCAGTGGAAGATGGACCGCTACGGCCTGCCGATCTACCCGGGCGAGGTGCTCCAGGCGGGCATCGGCCAGGGCTTTGACCTGGCAACCATCCTCCAGGTCGCCAACGCCTACGCCGCCGTCGCCAACGGCGGGAAGCTCTACCAGCCGCAGGTCGTCCGGGAGGTCCGCGGGCCCGACGGAACCGTCGTCCGCCCGTTCGAGCCGAAGCTGATCCGGACGATCAAGGCGCCGGCGTCGGTCTTCACGACGATGCGCCAGGCCGCGCGGCGCGTCGTGACCAGCCGCCACACGTACAACCTGGCCGACCTCCCGATCGTCGTGGCCGGGAAGACCGGCACCGCCGAGTTCGGGATCAGGGACAAGAACGGCGTGCTGCCGTACAGCCACTGGTTCGTCGGCTTCGTCCCCAGGAACGCCTGGAAGAAGGACAACCCGACCGGCAGCGTCGCCAAGCCCGACTCGCAGCTGGTATTCGCGGTCTACACCTACGACTCGCGGACCCTTGGCAACGTCGCCACCGAGGTCTCGAAGTACTACCTGCAGCTCCATTTCGGGATCAAGCACGACTACCGGCTGCCCGAGCTCCTCAAGCGGACCAACTTCTACCAGGGCCGCACCTGATGGGCGTCCTGCGCGTCGAGCGGAGCGCTGCCTCGGGCCTCGCGGCGAAGGCGTCGGGCGTCGCCTGGCGCGACTACGACATCCAGCTGACGGTCTACGCGGTGCTCCTCGCCGCGATCGGCCTGGCGATGGCCTACAGCTACACCACCGCCCAGCTCGGCGAGGCCCTCGTCGCGGGCACGACGTTCGCGCGGGGCCTCGTGTGGGCGGGCCTGGCCCTCGGCGTCTACGCGGCGACGACCGTCTTCGACTACCGCTGGCTGCGGACGCTGACCTGGCCGATCTACGTGGCGAACCTCGTCCTGCTGGTCGCCACCCTCCTCCTCGGCGACGCGGACGCGGCCTCGTCACGCTGGATCTCGGTGCTCGGATTCCAGTTCCAGTTCAGCGAGCTGGCCAAGATCGTGATGATCATCGTGCTGGCGCGCTACCTGGCCGACCGGGAGCGGAGGCTCGATTCGCTCACCTCGATCCTGGGGGCCTGCCTCGTCGTGGCCCCGCCGTGGATCCTCGTCCTGCTCCAGCCCGACCTGGGAACGTCGCTCGTCTTCTTTGCGATCCTGGGCGGGATGCTGTTCATGGCCGGGGCCAGCCTGCGCTGGCTGGCGGCTCTCACCGCCGCCACCCTGGCTGCCCTCCCCCTGGTCTGGACCTACGTCCTCCACGACTACCAGCGAGAGCGGCTCACGAGCTTCCTCGACCCGCGCGCGTGACCCGTTGGGGGCCGGCTTCCAGCTCCTGACGGCGCAGAAGGCCGTCTCCTCCGGGGGCCTGCTGGGGGCCGGGCTCACCAACGGGGCGCAGAGCCCGTCGGACCTCCTGCCGGTCCAGACCACCGACTTCGTCTTCGCGACCCTGGCCGAGAAGCTCGGCTTCGTGGGATGCGTGGTCGTCTTCCTGCTCTTCACGGCCCTCATCTGGAGGGTGCTCGCGATCGCCTGGCGCTCGCGCGACCCGTTCGGCCTGATGGTGGGGGCCGGCGTCGCCTCGATGATCCTCTTCCAGCTGACCGTGAACATCGGGATGGTCCTCGGGATCATGCCGATCACCGGCATCCCTCTCCCGTTCATCACCCACGGCGGCTCGTCCCTCGTCAGCATGGCGATCGGGCTGGGGATCCTCCAGGGGATCGCGATCCGCCAGCAGCGGGCCGAGTGGTAGGCCGAGGCACGCACGATGGCCCCGGACGATACGCCCGGCAGAGTGGACGACTCCCGCCCCGAACGAGCCCCGGGCCCGCGAACGGCGATCGCCGCCGCCGAAGGCCTCCTCGCCATCGAGCCCGTGCTCGTGGCCGCCGGCGATCACCTCGACTCCGTCATCCGTCGGGCGGGCGCCTCGCCGTCGACGCGCGTCCTGGGGGTCGTGGACGCCACGGGCGTGCTCATCGGCGTCGTGACGTCGCACGATCTCGTGGCCGCCGTGGTCGGCCGGCTCGCCCCGGGAGCCCTGCTGGCGCAGATCCACGACCCCGACGGGGTCGGTGAATACGGCCGCTTCGTGGAGGCGACGGTCGCCGGCGACCTGATGCGACCGCCGGCGGCCCTCCCGGAGACGGCGACCCTGGCCGAGGCCTTCCACCTCATGTTCCTGCGCGATCTCTCCGGCGTCTATGTCGTCGACGCCGCGGGGCGCCCGACCGGGTATCTCGACGGACTGGAGCTGGCCGCCGTCGTCGTGGCCCCGGGCTGACGTCGCGCGATGGAGCCCTGGATCGCCCTCGCGATCTTCCTCGCCACGTACGGGGCGATCGCCTCGGACCGCGTCGACCGGACGCTGGCTGCGCTGCTCGGGGCGGTCGCCGTCATCCTCGTCGGGATCGTCACCCAGGAGGCGGGCTTTGCCGCGGTCGACTGGAACGTCATCTTCCTGCTCTTCGGGATGATGGTCATCGCGGGCGTGCTGCGGCGGACCGGCGTCTTCGCCTGGCTGGCCGTTCGCACCGTCCGCGTCGCCCGCGGCGAGCCCCTGGCGATCCTCCTGCTCCTGGCGGGGATCACGGCGCTGCTGAGCGCGTTCCTCGACAACGTCACCACGATCGTCCTGCTCGTGCCCGTGACGCTCTACATCGCCACGACCCTGCGGCTCTCCCCGATCCCGTTCGTCCTGGCCGAGGTGCTGGCCTCGAACATCGGGGGCACGGCGACCCTGATCGGCGACCCGCCGAACATCCTCATCGGGTCGGCGAGCGGGCTGACCTTCGTCGACTTCCTGCTGAACCTGACGCCGGTCATCATCCTGATCC
Source organism: uncultured Chloroflexia bacterium (assembly GCA_963827965.1). Classification (GTDB taxonomy): domain Bacteria; phylum Chloroflexota; class Limnocylindria; order Limnocylindrales; family CSP1-4; genus CTSoil-043. The sequence goes on from CAWHCW010000007.1 coordinate 139,237, forward strand.
TGGTCGTGTTCGCCGGCGCGATGGCCACCGTCTTTCGGGGCCAGATGACGGTACCCCCGGAGGTCCGGGAGGCCGTCCTCGCGATCGATGACTCGGAGTTCATCACCGACCATCGCCTCCTGCGCCTGAGCCTGCTCGTGCTGGCCCTCACGATCGGCGGCTTCCTCGTCGCGTCGGTCATCCACCAGCAGCCGGCGACGGTCGCCCTGCTGGGGGCGGCCGTCCTCCTCCTCGTGGCCAGGCTCGATCCCGAGGAGCTGATCCGCGAGGTGGACTGGTCCACCCTCCTCTTCTTCGTCGGCCTCTTCGTGCTGGTCGAAGGCCTCGTCGCGACCGGCGTGATCGCCGCCCTGGGGACGGGGCTGGCCGAGATCACCGGGGGCAACCAGGGGGTGACGACCCTGGGCCTGCTGTGGGTGAGCGGGATCGCGTCGGCCTTCGTCGACAACATCCCCTACACGGCGACGATGATCCCGGTCGTCCAGCAGCTGGGGACCAGCGGCCTGGCGACGGAGCCGCTGTGGTGGGCGCTCGCCCTGGGGGCCTGCCTGGGCGGCAACGCCACGATCATCGGAGCGTCGGCGAACGTCGTCGCGGCCAACGCGGTGGCCCGGGCCGGCCACCCCATCAGCTTCGCCCAGTTCCTCCGGATCGGCGGCCTGGTGGCCCTGCTCTCGCTGCTCGTCTCCAGCGCCTACCTCTGGGTCCGGTATCTTGCCTAGGCGATGACCCCGCTCCTCCTGGCCCTCGGCCCGGTGCGCCCGCCTCGTCCGCGTCGCCCCCGGCCGTCGGCTCCGCCGCGACCCTCGACATCATCGTGGGGCTCTTCATCCTCCTCCTCGCCGCCAAGATGGGCGAGGAGGTCTTCCGGCGGCTGGGCCAGCCCGGGGTGATCGGCGAGCTGGCCGGGGGCCTGCTCGTGGGGCCCCACGCGCTCGGCCTCGTCCTCCCCGGCGAGACGGCGACCGTCCTCTCCGAGATCGGCGTCGTGATCCTGCTCTTCGCCGTCGGCCTGGAGATCAAGACCGACCAGCTCCTCCAGGTCGGTCGCCCGGCCATGGTCACGGCCGTCCTGGGCGTCGTCTTCCCGATCGCGGCCGGCGCCGCCTACGCCCTCGCCGTCGGGCGAGCCACCGACCACCGCGGCGTTCGTCGGCCTCGCCCTCGCTGCCACGAGCATCGGCATCACGAGCCGGGTCCTGGCGGAGATGGGCGTGCTGGACCGACGCTTCAGCCGGATCATCGTCGGGGCCGCGGTCATCGACGACGTCCTTGCCCTCATCCTCATCGGGATCGTCTCGGGCGTGGCGAAGGGCGACCTCGGCGTTGCCACCGTCGGCCTCGTCGTCGGTGCCCTTGGTTTCGTGGCCCTCGGCTTCGCGGTCGCCCGCCGGGCGCGCGGGCTGCGGCGCGAGGTGTTCACCTGGCCCCTCTTCACCGACACGCCGCTCGTGCTGGCCTTCCTGCTGATGCTCGGCCTGGCGATCCTGGCGGCGTCCATCGGGCTGGCCGCGATCATCGGTGCCTTCGTGGCGGGCCTCATCGTCGCCGAGACCGAGGCGCAGGACGAGATCGAGCACGAGATCAAGCCTCTCGCCTCCATCTTCACCCCGTTCTTCTTCGCGGTGACGGGGGCCCAGCTGGACCTGGCGGCCCTGGGTGACGCGAAGCTCGCGATCGCGGCGCTCGTCCTGGCCGTCCTGGGGATCGCCACCAAGGTCCTGGCCGGCGTCATCGGGGCCCGCGGCACCGGCCGCTGGAGCGCGCTGGCGGTGGGCGTCGGGATGGCGCCGCGCGGCGAGGTCGGGATCGTGGTCGTCACGCTCGGCCTCAGCCTGGGGCTGCTCGCGCCCAGCCTCTTCTCCGCCGTCCTCGTCGCCGTCGTGCTCACGACCGTGGCGGCCCCGCTCCTGCTGAACCTCGTGATCCCTCGCGCGGCCGCCGAAGCGGAGGCGAACAGGGACGAGCGGGCCGGCCCCGCGCCGGCCGGCGGCTAGCTCGCCAGCGTTGCATCCTCGGGCCGCCCGTCTGTCGGCGGGGCATCCTCGGGCGGGCGCGCCCCGTCGCCGGGATACCCCTCCGGAGCCTCGTCAGCCGCCGCCAGCCCGATGGCCGTCGCCTCGTGGTGCGACCCGGCCTCCAGGTCCGCCGTTCCCGCGTCGGAGGCCGCCGGTCCCGCGCCGGGGGCCGACCGGGCATCACCCGTCGCCGCCTCCCGGGGAGTCATCCCGCCGGCGCGCCGGAAGGCGTACACGTAGATGTCGCGGAGGGTCGCGGCGATCGGCAGGGCGAGGATCGCCCCGAGGAGTCCGGCGATCGCGCCGCCGAGGATCAGCGAGAAGATGACCGCGGCCGGGTGGAGCTTCGTCGCGTCGCCCTGGATCTTCGGCACGAGGATGGTGTTCTCGAGCTGCTGGATCGCGAAGTAGAGGATCAGGGCGGCAACGATCCCGGGCAGCCCGGCCGTCGCCCCGAGCAGGATCGCCGGAATCGCGGCGATGATGGGACCGATGATGGGCAGGAGCTCCAGTATCCCGGCGATGACGGCCAGGAGGACGGCGAACCGGGCGAAGACGGGATCGACGGCGGCGCCCAGCACGAGCAGCCCGACGAACGTGGCGACCCCGACGACGAGCCCCAGGACGAGCTGACCGCGAATCCACGAGCCGACGACGCGGCGCACGATGCCGAGCGTCGCCCTCGTGTCGTCCTGCCACGCGCTCGGGACGGCCCGGTCGAAGGACCGCACGATGGTCGGCCGGTCCTTCAGGATCCAGAAGGCCCAGACGGGGATGATCAGGTATCCGACGACCGACCCGATCAGTCCCACCAGCGAGCTGAAGACGGGCCGGATGATCGCCGGGACCAGGGAGCCGATGTTCGCCAGGAGATCCCGAATCGACGGCGTCGATCTGCGCCTTCACGTCGGTCGGCAGGTCCAGCCGGTTCCACCACGCGAAGAGCTCGCCCAGGCGCGCGTTCAGGTCCTCCAGGTAGCCCGGGGCGTCCCGGGCGAAGGCCCGAACCTGCTCGACGAGGGGCCCGCTGACGACCAGCACCAGCTCGACGAGGGCGATCGTCGCGACGAGGTAGACGGCGAGGATGATGAGCGCCCGCGGCACGCGGCGGGCGGCGATCTCGAGGCCGGCCAGTCTCTCCACGAGGGGGTCGAGGAGATAGACGAAGAGGATCCCGACGACGAAGGGCGCCAGGGCGTCCCGGCCGAGCCAGAGCAGGGCAGCGAGGACGATGGTCCCGCAGAGGAGGACGATGACGCGCCGCGACGGCGGCGGGAGGCCCACCGGTGGGCGGGCCCCGGGTGCGGGCCCGGCAGAGGCGGGCGATCCGGCGGTAACCTCCATCCTTCCGGCAGACTATCACGCGTGATGCAGCCAACCCGGGGCCGCCAGGGTCCCTCCCCCGAAACCCCTGCGGCGGGCCGCAACCCCCCGCCGGTCGCCCCGGCTCGCCAGCGCTGGCGCCTCTTCGTTGCGCTCCCGGCGCCAGCCGGGACCGACCGGGCGGCCGAGCCGGCGGCGGGAAGGAGCTGGCCCGCCCTGCTCTCGGCCGCCCTGCTGCCGATCGCGGGCGAGGGAGCCGGCAGGGGTCGCGTCGCGCCGGCCGCGCCTCTCCCGCTCGGCGTCGCCGGCGAGCGGGAGGTCGTCGACCTCTACCTCGCAGAGCGCCTGCCCATGGCCGCCGTGCGGGCGGCCGTGGCCGCCGTCCTCCCCGCCGGCACGTCGCTGGTCGACCTGCATGACGTCTGGGTGGGGGCGCCGTCCGCGCCGGCCGCGGTGGTCGCCGCGGACTACCGGGTTCTCCTGGCGGGGCCGCCGCGCTGGGCCCTCGAGGGTGCGGTCATGGCGCTGCTGAGCGCGGACTCGCTGCCGCGCGAGCGCCGCCGCGAGAAGAAGGCCACCGCCTATGACCTGCGACCCCTCATCCTCGGCCTGGCAGTCCGGGCCAGCGATGGCGGCGGCGTGACGCTGGCCATGCGCCTGCGCCACGCTCCCGACGCGGTGGGACGCCCCGACGAGGTGGTCGCGGCGCTCGGCGAGCCGCCCGCCTCGGTGGGCGAGGCGCCGAGCGTCCGGTCCATCGTCCGCGAGCGCATCGTGATGGCCGACGACCCGGACGCGCCGCCCCCTCGCTGACGGCGTCCGGTCGGGACGTCCTCCCCCGTCCGATCGTGCCGGTCGGCCCTCGCGTCCGCCCGCCACCGGACCCACAGTCCACGCTTGGCGGTGCGGGCAGGCCCCCGATCTCGGGCCTCGTCCCCGCGCATCGTGCTCCGGCGGATCGAGGGAGGTGCGCCCATGGCCAAGGCGATCGAGCTGCGCGGCCTGACGCGCTGGTACGGCAAGCGACGCGGCGTCGAGGATCTCGACGTCACGGTCGAGGAGGGCGAGGTCTTCGGCTTCCTGGGCCCCAATGGCGCCGGCAAGACGACGACGATCCGGATGCTCCTGGGGCTGATCCGGCCGACCGCGGGCGCGGTCCGCGTCTGGGGTCTCGATGCCTGGGCCGACGCACCGGCGGTTCATCGCCGGCTTGCCCACCTCGGCAGCGATCCCGGGTATCTCGGCGAGATGAGCGCGGCCAGCCTCCTCGACCACCTCGGCGCCCTGCGCGGGCTGCCCGCCGGGGCATGGCGATCGCTGGCCGAGCGGCTGGAGCTGGACCCCGGTGTCGCCGTCAAGAAGCTGTCCCGCGGGAACCGCCAGAAGGTCGGAGTGGTCCACGCGTTCATGGGCGGCGAGCCGCTCCTGGTGATGGACGAGCCGTCGACCGGCCTGGATCCCCTGATGCAGCGCGAGTTCCTCGCCCTGGTGGCCGAGGCGCGGGCCGCCGGCCGGACCGTCTTCCTCTCGTCGCACAACCTCACCGAAGTGGAGCGGGCCTGCGATCGGGTCGCGATCATCCGCGAGGGGCGCCTCGTGAAGATCGCGACCGTGCAGGCGCTCGTCGGCGACCACACCCGATCGATCAACCTCCTCCTCGAGCGACCGGCGGCCGAAGGGACCTTTGCCCTCGACGGCGTCACGGTCCTCTCCAGCACCGGCCAGGACGTCCACCTGATGGTGCGCGGCGACGTGAATCCGCTCCTCCGGCGCCTGGCCGGCCTCGAGGTCCGCGACATCGCGATCTCCACGCCGGACGTGGAGGACCTCTTCTTCCGCTACTACGACGGGTCGGTCGCCGGCTCCGAGGGTCGGTCGGCCGCGACGGCGGAGGCCGGGGCCTCCGTGGAGGTGTCGCGATGACCGCGCTCACGTTCCGGCTCGAGCTGCGGCGGAGCCGCATGCTCGCCTTCTGGCTGACAGTTGTCGTCCTCGCCTACGGCGGGATCATCGCCGCCATGTTCCCGATCCTCCAGGACAATTCGAAGCTGCTGGAGGACTACATGAAGATCCTCCCCAAGGAGCTCCTGGCGGCCTTCGGGATGTCGGGGACGCTGACCGACCCAGGGGTCTTCTTCAGCAGCTACATCGGCAGCTTCCTGTGGCCGGTCATCGCCGCCATGGGCGCGATCGTCCTCGCCACCCGTCCCCTCGCCGCCGACGTCGAGCGCGGCTGGGCCGAGGTCGTGCTCGGCACGCCGCTGACCCGCGGCAGGGCCCTCGGCGCGGCGATCCTGGCCCAGGCGATCGTGCTCGCCGTGCTTGCCTTTGCCGCCGCGGCCGGCGTCGTCGTCGTGGGCGCGCTCGTCGGCGCCGGGTTCGACTCCGTCCGGTTCTTCGCCGCGGCGGTCGTCTTCTGGCTCTTCGCCTGCGCGATCGCCGGCGTGACCTCGTTCGTGGCCGCGCTCACGCTCAGTCGCGGCATCGGCCGCCGGGGTGGCCGCCGGCGCCCTCCTCATCATGTATCTCATCAACATCGTTGCCGAGCTGGTGGTCGACCTGGCCTGGCTCGCCGACTTCGGGTGGTTCAGGTACCTGACCGTGACCGAGCTCATCGACAGCGGCACGATGCCGTGGACGTCGGTCGCGGTGTTCGGGATCGTCGCCATCGTCGGCTGGGCGGCATCTGCCGTGGTGTTCGCGAGGCGCGACCTCCTGGCGTAGGGGCGACGGGCCGGCGCCTGCCACGGCGAACGAGGGTCTGCCCCGGTTGCGGGATCCGCCCGATCGCCGTACACTCGCCATTCGCGCCCGGCAAGGTCGGACGCCGCGCTGTGCCACCCGCGGCCCCCCGGCCGCTTCACCAGCGGCCCCCCGCGCCCGCGCGCCACGGCCCAACCCGGAGATCCATGTACGCAGTCATCGAGACCGGCGGCAAGCAATACCGCGTCGAGGTCGGCACCGAGCTCGAGGTCGAGCTCCTCGAGGTCGAGCCGGGCCAGGAGATCACGCTCGAGCGCGTCCTCCTCGTCGTGGACGGCGACGAGGCGGCGATCGGCCGCCCGGTCGTCGACGGCGCGACGGTCAGCGCGACCGTCCTGCGCAACGACCGCGCCGACAAGGTCATCTCGTTCAAGTACAAGCCCAAGGCCCGCCGCCGGGTCAAGAAGGGCCATCGCCAGGAGCAGACGGTCCTCCGGATCACCGACGTGGTCCTCAACGGGAAGAGCGCCGCCGCCGAGGCCCGCGACGCCGCCGAGGCGAAGAAGACCGAACGCCAGCGTCTCGAGGAGGTCGCCGCGACCCAGGCGGCCGCCGACGCCGCGCTCGCCGCCACGCTCGCGGCGAAGACCGCCGAGGCCACTCCGACCGAGGCCGCGGAGCCGAAGAAGGCCGCGCCCGCCGCGCCAAGGCCGCCAAGGCCGCCAAGGCCGCCGCCAAGGCCGCCGAAGCGCCGCACCGAAGGCCGCGCCAGCCAAGGCCGCGCCAGCCGAAGGCGTCCGGGGCGGAACCGCCGGCCAAGCCGAAGCGGACCCGCGCCGCCAAGAAGGAAGACTGATGACCGATGGCCCACAAGAAGGCAGGCTCCAGCTCAAGAACGGCCGCGACTCGGCCGGTCAGCGCCTCGGCGTGAAGGCCGGTGACGGCCAGCTCGTTCCCGCCGGCTCGATCATCGTCCGCCAGCGGGGGATGACGTTCCTCGCCGGGACCGGCACGGGCCTCGGGCGCGACTACACGGTCTTCGCCACGGTCACCGGGCGGGTCCGGTTCGAGCACCAGACCCGCAGCAAGAAGCGCATCCGCGTCGTGCCGGTCGTCACGGAGGCCGCGCCGGCCGCCGAGACGCCGGTCGCCGTCGAGGCCGCAGCCGCCGGCGCCTGACGCGCCGATTCGAGGTTCCCATGAAGCCCGACATCCATCCCAAGTACCACCAGGCCAAGGTCCACTGCGGCACGTGCGGGACGGAGTTCGAGGTCGGCTCCACCCGCGAGTCGCTCCGCGTCGACGTCTGCAGCAGCTGCCACCCGTTCTTCACGGGGAAGCAGATGATCGTGGACACGGCCGGCCAGGTCGAGCGCTTCCAGCGCCGCCTGGACCGCGCCCAGACCGGCCGCTGACCCCGGATCGTCCGACGCCCGCGCCAACCGCGATCGAACGGCGGGCCCCCCGGCCCGCCGTCCTGATTCCCGGCCGCTGAGCCCGATGGCCCGCTTCTCCTACGGCGGCCAGGCCCTCATCGAGGGCGTGCTGATGCGCGGCCGCGACGCGATCGCCGTCGCCCTGCGCCACCCCGACGGCCGGATCGTCTGGTCCGACGAGCGCCTGGCACGGGCTTCCGCGGCACCCGCTGGGCGAAGCTGCCCCTGCTGCGCGGCCTGGTCGTCCTGTACGAGACGCTCGTCGTCGGGACGCGCTGGCTCGTCCGCTCGGCCGGGGTGGCCGCCGCCGAGGAGCTCCCGCCGGGCACGACGTCCGACGGGCGCCCGGCCGACGCCGCGGACCTCGGCAAGGGCTCGATCGCCCTGATGCTCGGCCTGACCCTCGTCGTCGGCCTCGGGCTCTTCTTCTTCCTGCCCCTGCTCGTCGCCCGCTTCGTCGCCGGGGGCCAGCCGGGGATCGTGGAGCGGGCCGTGGAGGGCGTCGTCCAGGTGGCGATCTTCCTCGCCTACCTGATCGTGATCGGGCGGACGTCCGACGTGCGGCGTACCTTCCAGTACCACGGCGCCGAGCACATGACGATCCACGCCCTGGAGGCCGGCGACCCGCTCACCGTCGAGGCGGTCCGCAAGTACCCGACGGCCCACCCGCGCTGCGGCACCGAGTTCCTCGTGGTGGTCATCCTCGTCTCCATCGTCACGTTCTCGATCGTGGGCCGCCTGGAGATCCCCCTGATGATCGCCAGTCGGCTCGTCCTCATCCCCGTCATCGCGGCGGTCAGCTACGAGCTCCTCCGCTTCGGTGCCCGCCACCGCGGCAACCCCATCGTCCGCGTCCTCTTCGAGCCCGGCATCTGGGTCCAGATGATCACGACGAAGCAGCCGACCGACGACATGATCGAGGTCGCGATCGTCAGCATGGAGCAGGCGATGACGGCCGACGGCGAGACGCTTCCGGCGGGGAGCGGCACCATCGCCCGCTCGCCGCTCGTCCTCGCGGGAGCACCGCCGGCGCCCGCTGTCGAGGCCTGACCGTGGACTCGCTCGACCAGAAGCTGCGTGCCGTCGTCGCGCAGTACGAGTCCCTCCAGGCGGAGCTGGCCCGCCCGGCAGCATGTCCGACCCCGACGCGCTCCGTCGCCTGGGCAAGGAGCTGGCCCGCCTGGAGCCGGTCGTCGAGTCGTTCCGCCGCCTCGAGGTGATCCGCGCCGAGCTCGCCGGGGCGCGCGAGATGCGCGACGGCGGAGAGCGACGAGGAGCTTCGGGCGATGGCCCACGAGGAGATCGGGCGCCTGGAGGCCGCCGAGACGGCCGCCGTCGAGGAGCTCAAGGTGCTCCTCCTGCCGCGGGATCCCAGCGACGACAAGAACGTGATCCTGGAGGTCCGTGCCGGGACGGGCGGCGAGGAGGCGGCCCTCTTCGCGGGCGAGCTCCTCCGGATGTACCTCCGCTGGGCCGAGCGCCACCGGTTCCGGGCCGAGGTCATGGCCCTCAACGAGACCGGCATCGGCGGGGTCAAGGAGGCGGTCGTCGAGATCTCCGGCGACGGCGCCTACAGCCGCCTCAAGTACGAGAGCGGGACCCACCGCGTCCAGCGCATCCCGGCGACGGAGTCGTCCGGCCGGATCCACACCTCGACGGCCACGATCGTCGCCCTGCCGGAGGCCGAGGAGACGGACCTCACCATCGACGAGGAGCGGGACCTCCGGATCGAGGTCAAGCGGTCATCCGGCCCCGGCGGGCAGGGCGTCAACACGACGGACTCCGCGGTCCGCATCACGCACCTGCCCAGCGGCCTGGTGGTGGAGATCCAGGACGAGCGGAGCCAGCACAAGAACAAGGCGAAGGCGATGGCGATCCTGCGGGCGCGCCTCCTCGACGCCGAGCGCCTCAAGCAGCGCGACGCAGACTCGGTGGTGCGCCGCTCGCTCCTCGGATCCGGCGACCGGTCGGACAAGATCCGGACCTACAACTACCCCCAGGACCGGGTGACCGACCATCGCATCGGGATGGACCTCTCGAACCTCCCCGGCGTGCTCGACGGCAACCTCGACCGCCTCATCGACGCCCTGGCCGAGACCGACCAGGCGGAGAAGCTGCGCGGCCTGACCGAGGGGGACGGCTCCGCGTAGGCGCGGGCAGGCGCCCGGGCCCGCGGAACCCCGCGATGGCGACGATCGGCCAGCACCTCGCGGCCGCGGTCGAGCGCCTGCGTGCGAGCGGCTCGGAGAGCGCCCGCCTGGACGCCGAGCTGCTCCTGGCCCACGCGCTCGGCGTCGAGCGGACGACCGTCCTGGCCCACCCCGAGGCGGCCGTGGGCCCGGAGGCGGAGGCGCGCCTCCTCGACCACCTCGCCCGTCGCGCGGCCGGCGAGCCGGTGGCCTACATCCGCGGCATCAAGGAGTTCCACGGGGTGGCCTTCGGCGTGGACGCCCGGGCCCTCATCCCGCGTCCCGAGACCGAGGTGCTCGTCGACCTGGCGCTCGACGCGATCGGCGACCGCCTGGCCCGCGCGCCGCGGCCGCCGGGCACCCCGCCCCTCGCCGTGGCCGACGTCGGGACCGGGAGCGGCGCCATCGCCGTGGCCCTGGCCGTGGCGCTCCGCCGCCGCGGCATGCTCGGCGAGGTGGAGATCGTCGCCTCCGACGCGTCCGACGATGCCGCGGACCTCGCCCGCGAGAACGCGGTTGCACAGGGGGTGGGGGATCGCGTCGCCGTCGCGACGGCCGACCTGCTGCCGACCGCCGGGTCGGCGGGCGGGCCTCCTCGTGGTGCCGGCTCGCTTCGACGTCGTCTGCGCCAACCTGCCCTACATCCCGTCCTCCGTCGTGCCCGGGCTCCCGGTCGCGGCTTCCTTCGAGCCGCGGGCGGCGCTCGACGGCGGGCCGGACGGGCTCGACGTGGTCCGCCGCCTGCTCGCGGTCCTGCCGGAGCGGGTGGCGGCCGCCGGTGTCGCGCTCCTCGAGATCGGCGACGAGCAGGGACCGGCGATCCGCGGCGCCGTCGCGGAGCACCTGCCCGGCTGGGAGGTGCGCGTCGAGCCGGACCTCGCCGGCCGGCCGCGGGTCGCCGTGCTCGGCGCCCCGGTCGCACCGGCCGCCGCCCCCGCGCCTCCAGCGTGAGCGGCCGCCGGATCCGCCTCGTCGCCCTCGACCTCGACGGGACGCTGATCGGCGAGGACCTGCGGCTCCGGCCGCGGACCGTGGCGACGATCCGGGCGGCCGTGGCGGGCGGCGTCCATGTCGCCATCGTCACCGGCCGCATGACCAGCTCCGCCCTCCCCTTCGCCCGGGAGCTCGGGCTGCGGGCCCCCCTCGTCGGCCTCCAGGGCGCGCTCGTGCGGGAGATGCCCGCGCCGGGGAGCACGCGCCTTGGCCGCCTCCTGCTGCACACGCCCGCTGCCGGCCGACGTCGCCCGGGACGCGATCGCCTGGTGCCGCGCGGCGGGCCTGACGCCCGCACCTCAACCACCTCGAGCAGATGGTGATCCCGGCCGGCGATGCGCACGTGGAGGACTACTCGCTCTGGAGGTTCGGGCGGATCGTCCTCGTCCCCGACCTGGAGGCGTGGGTCAGGGGGCCCGTCACGAAGGTCATCTCGGTGGGCCCGCCGCCGCTCGCCGAGCGATCCCTGGACCGCGCCCGGGCCGACTTCGCCGGTCGTGCCGACCCGACGGTCAGCCACCCGATCTTCCTGGAGTTCCTGGCGCCGGGCGTCAACAAGGGTCGCGCCGTCCGGTTCCTGGCCCGCCGGCTCGGGGTGGATCTCCGCGACGTGCTCGCGATCGGCGACCAGGTCAACGACATCGAGATGCTCGCGGAGGCGGGCCTGGGTGTGGCGATGGGCGGCGCCCCCGCGGCCGTCCTGGCCGCGGCCCGCATGGTGGCGCCGTCGCTGGCCGAGGAGGGTGCGGCCCAGGTCATCGAGGAGCTGGTGCTCGGCGGGCGGCCTGCCTGATGGGCGGTGCCACCCTGGCGCCCTGATCGGCCCCGTCCACCGTGGGACGCGGCGCGACCGCATGGGCCAGAATGGGCGCGGCCGGACGCGAGCGAGCCGGCGGGCCGAAGGAGTCGCCAGTGAGCATGTCCGGCGCGCTGCACTCGGCCTGGGCATCGATCGCCGAGGTCGACCCGGAGACCTGGGCCGCCATGCGCGGCGAGGCCGACCGCCAGCGCTGGAAGATCGAGCTGATCGCCAGCGAGAACTACACCTTCGCCGCGGTCATGGAGGCGCAGGGCTCCTGGCTCACGAACAAGTACGCCGAGGGCCTGCCGGGGCGCCGCTACTACGGTGGCTGCGAGTGGGTCGACGTCGTCGAGCGGCTCGCCCAGGAGCGGGCCCTGGCGCTCTTCCCGGGTGCCGCCCACGTCAACGTGCAGCCGCATTCCGGGGCCCAGGCCAACCAGGCCGCGTTCTTCGCCGTGCTGGCGCCCGGCGACCGCATCCTGGGCCTGCGCCTGGACCACGGCGGCCACCTGACCCACGGCCTTGGCGTCAACATGAGCGGGCGCTGGTTCGAGGCCCACCACTACGGTCTCGACCCCCAGACCGAGCGGATCGACTACGACGCCCTGGAGCGCCAGGCCGCCGAGGTTCGCCCGAAGCTGCTGATCGCGGGCGCCAGCATGTACTCGCGGATCCTCGACTTCGAACGCCTCGCCGCGATCGCCCACGGCGTCGGCGCCCTGCTCCTGGTGGACATGGCCCACATCGCGGGGCTCGTCGCGGCCGGCGTCCACCCGTCGCCGTTCCCCCACGCCGACCTCGTGACGACGACGACCCACAAGACGCTGCGCGGTCCGCGCGGGGGGCTCATCTTCGCCTCGCCGGAGCTGGCGAAGGCGGTCGATCGGGCCGTCTTCCCGGGGATCCAGGGCGGCCCGCTCATGCACGTGATCGCCGCCAAGGCGGTCGCCCTCCGGCTTGCCGCGACCGACGAGTTCCGCGACGACCAGCGACGAACGGTGGAGAACGCGCAGACGCTTGCCGCCGAGGTGGCGGAGCGCGGCGGACGGATCATCGCCGGGGGCACGGACAACCACGTCTTCGCCATCGACGTCCGGCCCTTCGGGGCCACCGGCCGTGACGCCGAGCGGCTCCTCGACGACGTCGGGATCACCGTGAACAAGAACACGATCCCCTTCGATCCCGCGCCCCCGAACGTCACGTCCGGGATCCGGGTCGGGACGCCGGCGACGACGACCCGCGGCTTCGCGCCCGCCGAGATGCGGGAGGTCGGCCGCCTGCTCGTCGAGGCGCTCCTGACCCACGACGAGCCGGCCGAGCATGCCCGGATCAGGGCGGAGGTGCGCGACATCTGCGCCCGCTTCCCCGTCCCGGGCCTGCCGGGGGCGTGACGGCCGCCCGCCCGGGGACGATGCGGTGACCGGAACGGGCTTCCTCGTCCCCGCCCTGGCAGCGTTCCTCGCGGCCGCCCTCCTCGCCTTCGTCCTCACGCCGGGCGTGCGCCGCCTGGCGAAGCGCGTGGACGCCGTCGACCACCCGGCACGAGCGCCGCGTCAACACGACGCCGGTGCCCCGGGGCGGGGGCGTGGCGGTGGCGATCGCCTTCCTCGTCGTGGTGGCCGCGCTCTTCGCGATCAACGCGAACGTGGGCCTCTGGGGCCCGCGTGACGCGCTGACCGGGCCGGAGATCGTCGCCCTCCTGCTGGGGGGCGTCGCCGCGGTCCTGGTCGGCCTCCTCGACGATCGGTTCGACCTGCGCGCCCGGTGGCAGTTCGGCGGCCAGGTCCTCGTCGCCCTGGTCCCGGTGGGGCTGGGGATCACGGTCGGGGCCATCGCCAACCCGTTCGGCCACGGTCCCATCCGGCTGGAGGGCCTGTGGGGCGCCATCTTCGTGGTCGTCTGGACCGGCGGGATGATCAACAGCATCAACTTCATCGACGGGCTCGACGGCCTCTCGTCGGGCGTCGGCCTGATCGCGGTGGTCACCCTGGGGATCATCAGCGTGACGGGGCCGGCCACGCGAGCCGGTCGTGGCCCTGCTCTGCGTCACCCTGGCGGGCGCGCTCCTGGGGTTCCTCCGCTGGAACTTCCACCCGGCGTCGATCTTCATCGGCACGAGCGGCGTCATGTTCCTGGGCTACACCCTGGCGCTCCTCTCGATCCTGGGCAGCGCCAAGGTGGCGGTCGCCCTCCTCGTCCTGGGCGTGCCGATCATCGACACCTTCTACATCATCGTGCGGCGGCTCTCGCGGGGGCGGTCGCCCTTCTCGGCGGACCGCGGCCACATCCACCACCGCCTGCTCGACCTGGGCCTCAGCCACCGCCAGACGGTCCTCCTGATCTACGCGATCTGCGCCGGCCTCGGCGCCCTTTCCCTCGTCCTCTCGGGGAGCGGCCAGCTCTACGCATTCCTCGGCGCGTTCCTGGTCTTCGGGCTCGTCATCCTCCTCCTCGACCGGGCGGTCGACGACCAGGCCCCGGCCGACGCGGCCCCTGCCGACCAGGCCCCGGGCGACGCGGCTCCCGGGGCCGGCTGACCGCGCTACGCTTGGCGGGCCTCGACGGGATCGGGCGAGGCCGGGGAGAAGGAGCGGGATGGCCAGGCAGGGCGACGCGGGGCGCGAGGGACGCGGTCCTGGCGCTGCTCGGCGCCCCGGGCCTCCGGACGTGGGTCGCGATCGTCGCGGCCGCCGTCGCGGTCGGCACGGCCGGCTACGTGCTCCTGGAGGGCTGGAGCTTCCTCGATGCGCTCTACATGACGGTGATCAGCGTCACCACTGTCGGGTTCAAGGAAGTCCGCGAGCTTGACGCGAGCGGGCGCATCTGGACCATGATCATGTCGGTGGCGGGCGTCGTCCTCATCTTCGGGACCGTGGGCCTCGTCACGGAGTACCTCATCCTCGAGGCCACGAGCGGAAGGAGCCGGGCGCGACGCATGGCAGAGGCGGTCCTGGCGCTCAGCGGTCACTACGTCCTGTGCGGGTACGGGCGGGTTGGCTCGACCGTGGCCCGCGAGCTGGTCCACGAGGGCACCCCCTTCGTCGTCATCGACGTGAACCCCGCCTCGCTGGAGCGGGCGCGTGCCGACGGCCACCTCGTGGTCGAGGGCGACGCCACGGACGACGCCACGCTTCGCGCGGCCGGGATCGAGCGGGCGCGCGGCCTGATCTCGACGATCGACTCGGACGCCCAGAACGTCTACGTGATCCTGTCGGCGCGGGCCATCAATCGCTCGCTCCTGGTCGTCGGCCGGGCGAGCACGCCGTCCGCCGAAGAGAAGCTGGCGCTCGCGGGTGCCGACCGGATCGTGTCGCCGTACACGATGGCGGGCCGGCGCCTCGCCGAGCTGGCGATCCGGCCGCGGGTCGTCGACTTCCTCGACGCCGCGCTCTCCCACGGTGAGCTCTCCTTCAGCCTCGAGGAGCTCCACGTGACGACGGACGGCGGCCTGGACGGGCAGACGGTCGCCGGGCTCCGGGTGCGAGGGCTCTTCGTGCTCGCCATCCTCACCGACGACGGCCGCTACGCGGCGAACCCGGCCGACGATCGCCGCCTCGCGGTGGGCGAGACGATCATCGCCTCCGGGTCGGCGGACGCGTTCCGCTCGGCGCACGGCGCCGAAGGGTCCCTGGGGGAGCGTGGCTGACGATGGATCCCCTCCTCGCGGTCGGAGTGGTCGCTGCCGTCGTCGCGCGTCGTGGCGCTTGGCGGGCGGCCAGGCGGCGCTGGCGCGGCGCCGGCGGGCGTCCGAGGCGGCCCGGCGGGAGAGCGAGCGCGTGGCGATGGGCCGGCTCGCCTGGCTCACCGGCCGCTCCGAGGTGGCCCCGGAGGTCGCGCCGCTCCCGCCGCCCGCCGCCGGCGCTGCCGTGCTGCCGGCCGCGGAGTGGGTGGTCTCGCCGCGACGGCGGCTCGGGCGCGACACCTCCGCGGTGCTCCTCGTCGGGACGCTGGGCCTCCTGGTGGTCGCCGTCGCCTGGCACCCCGCGCCCGCCGACAGTGGCGTGCTCGGCGCGACCGCCACACCGCGACCCGTCGCACCGGCGACCGCGACCCCGACCCGGCGCCGACGCCGACCCCGAGCCCGAAGCCCACGCCGACCGCCGAGCCCGCCGACCCCGGCCCGACCCCGACCCCGACGCCTTCGCCGACGCCGGCCGCGACCGCGCGCCCGACGGCGAAGCCAACCCCGCGCCCGACGCTGCGCCCACGGCGAAGCCAACCCCGCGCCCGACGCCACGCCCCACTCCCCGCCCGACGCCACGTCCCACCCCACGCCCCACCCCGACACCCGTGGTCGTGACGCCGCCGCCCGCCTCCACCCCGGCGCCGTAGGCCGCCGGCCGCGCACCCCCGCCGGCCACCGCGATTCGCTACCGGGCCGCAACCCTTTGCTATACTCGCGCCGCCGTGACAGGCTGGCGATGAGCGGGCTCGGACGAGCCGGCGCGTACTTCGCGCTCTTCTCCCAGGTGGGGCTCATCCTGCTCGTCACCAACCTCGGCGGCACTCTTGCGGGGTACTGGGCCGACGAACAGTTGGGAACGGTCCCCATCCTGACCCTCGGCGGCTTCCTTGCCGGACTCGCGGTGGGGTGGGTGGCGGTCTTCCGGCTGATCGGGCGGTTCCTGGCCAGCGCCGATGAATGAGCAGTCCGGGCGCGACCACGACGGTCGCGCCCCTTCGCGTGGAGCGAGCGTGACGAGCCAACCGGAGACGGCGACGATCCCCGCGGGGGCGCCCAGGGCGGCCTCGAAGCGGCGTCGCAACATCCTCCTGCTGGCGGTGGCGGCGGTCATCGTGATCGACGCGATCGCGCTCTTCGTCGTTCCGCCCCAGGGCCCGGCCGGGCCCGACGCCCCCTATGCCTTTCCCGCCGACGCGATCAGGGGCAACATCGAGCCGATCCCGCCGCACGTGGTGTTCACGCTCGACGGCAGCGAGCCGAACCACACCGCCATGGTCCTCTTCCAGCCCTCGATCACCAGCACGATCCTGATGATGTGGATCGTCATGCTCGTCGCGATGGTCCTCGTGATCGCGGCGACGCGCGGGCGGAAGGAGGTCCCGGGCGGGCTGCAGAACGCGGTGGAGTACGTCTACGAGGCGCTCTCCAACTTCGGCATGTCGATCGGCGGGCCGAAGGCGAAGGCGTTCATCCCCCTCTTCGCCAGCCTCTTCGTCCTGATCATCCTCTGCAACTGGAGCGGCCTGCTGCCCCCGATCGGCAAGATCGAGGCGCTGCGGGCTCCCACGAGCGACATCAATGTCACCCTCGGGCTGGCGATCGTCAGCTTCCTGACCTTCCACGTCTCCGGCGTCCGCCAGCTGGGCGCCGGGGGCTACATCGGGAAGTTCTTCAGCCTCCGCGAGTTCAGGAACGGCGTCGCCGCCGGCCTCATCGCCCTCTTCGTGGGCCTGATGGAGTTCATCCTCGAGTTCGTCAAGCCGATCACGCTGGCGATGCGGTTGTTCGGCAACATCTACGGCGGCGAGCTGGCCCTCGCCGTCATCACGTCGCTCACGATCGCGATCATCCCGGTCGCGCTGGTCGGGCTCGAGACCTTCGTCGGGTTCGTCCAGGCCCTCATCTTCTCGGTCCTCACGCTCATCTTCACGATGCTCGCGATCGAGGGCCATCATGACGAGCACCAGGAGGCCCGCGACGTGGTCGAGACGATGCCCGAAGGGGCGACCGGCCCGACGCACGAGAGC
Source organism: uncultured Chloroflexia bacterium (assembly GCA_963827965.1). Taxonomy (GTDB): domain Bacteria; phylum Chloroflexota; class Limnocylindria; order Limnocylindrales; family CSP1-4; genus CTSoil-043. The sequence goes on from CAWHCW010000007.1 coordinate 156,413, forward strand.
CTGACTCCCCACGGCCAGGCGGCCTGACGGGAGACCACCACGGGAGCAAGCCGGTCGCCCGCCAGACGGGCGCCGGAGCAGGAGGTAGGTACACGATGGAGAACCTTGGAGCGGGCCTCGCCGCATTCGGCGTCCTGGGCCCGGCCCTTGCAGTCGGCATCCTGACCGGGATGTCCACGGCCGCAATCGGGCGGAACCCGGAGGCGGCGCCCCAGATCCGAGCCACCTTCATCATCGGCGCGGCGTTCGCCGAGGGCCTCGGCGTCCTCGCCGTCGTCGTGGGCATCCTGGCGATCCTGCTCGGCGGCGGCCGACGGCCGCCTAGGCCACCCCCGGACGGAGGAGATCGCCGTGGACCTCTACGCGGCCGGCTCCGCGACCGCTGCCGCCGCGGCGGCCGCGGCGGCGGAGGCGCGGGATCCAGGTCAACCTGTTCTGGATCATCGTCGTCGCCGCCAACTTCGTGCTGTTCCTCGTGATCCTGACCGTCTTCGCCTGGAACCCGATCACGCGGACCCTCGACGACCGGCGGGCGAAGATCGAGAAGGGACTCAAGGACGCCGAGCAGGCGCGCCTCGACCTGGAGCGAGCGGCGGCCACGGCATCTGCGGAGATCGCGGCCGCCCGCCGCGAGGCGCGGGACATCCTGGACCGGGCCCAGCGCGTGGCGCAGGAGACCCGCGACGCGGACATCGCCGCGACGCGCACGGAGCTGGAGCGAATGCGCGTCCGCGCGACCGCCGAGATCGAGGCGGAGAAGGGCCGCGCCATCACCGACCTGCGGGCGGAGGTGGCCGACCTCGCGATCAGCGCCGCCGGGCGCGTCGTCGGCGAATCGATGGACGGCAAGCGCCAGCGGCGCCTCGTCGAGGAGTTCCTGGCCGAGTCCGCCACGCCGGGGGCGTCGGCCTGATGGCTCGTCCGTCCACGGCCGCCCGCCGCTACGCCGAGGCCGCCTTCGAGATCGCCCGCCGCGACGGGACGCTCGAGCGCTGGCTCGACGACCTCCGCCTCGCGGCGGACGTCGTGACGCAGCCGGACGCGGCGCGCGTGGTCGACAACCCCGCGATCCCCTTCGCGACGCGCCGCGAGGTCCTGGGGAAGCTGCTGGAGCAGCGGATGGCCCAGCCGGCCTACAACCTCGTCCTCCTCCTCGCCAAGCGGGGGCGGCTCTCCGCCGCGCCCACCGTCGCGGCGGAGTACAAGCGGCTCGTGGACCGCGAGCGCGACGTCGTCGTCGCGACCGTGGCGAGCGCGGTTCCCCTCGAGAAGGCCGAGCTCGAGGCGATCGGAGCCCGCGTCCGGGAGATGACCGGGGCGCGGGCCGAGATCGTGACGGCCGTCGATCCCGAGCTGATCGGGGGCCTCACGGTCCGCATCGGCGACCGACTCATCGATGCCAGCGTGCGGGGACGCCTGGAGCGGCTCCGCGACAGCATCGTCGCTGGAGCCCGCTGACCCGCCCCCACGCCGCGCCGGTCGCCCGCCGGCCCGCCGCCACTGACTGGAGCACCGCACATGGCCATCCGATCCGACGAGATCATCAGCATCATCAAGTCCTCGATCGACAGCTTCGACGCGACCGCCGAGACGCGCAACGTCGGGACGGTCGTGGAGGTCGGCGACGGCATCGCCCAGGTCTACGGGCTCGCCGGCGCGCTCGCCTCGGAGCTGCTCGAGTTCCCGGGCGGGGTCTTCGGGATGGCCCTCAACCTCGAGGAGGAGACCGTCGGCGCGGTCATCCTCGGCGATGCGACGGCCATCAAGGAGGGCGACGTCGTCAAGACGACCGGCCGCGTCGTCGAGGTCCCGGTCGGACCGGGGCTCCTCGGCCGGGTCGTCGACCCGCTCGGCCGGCCGCTCGACGACAAGGGCCCGATCACCGCGACCCGGACCCGACCCGTGGAGCGGGTCGCCCCCGGCGTCATCGCCCGCAAGGGGGTCGACACGCCGGTCCAGACGGGCATCAAGGCGATCGACGCGCTGATCCCCATCGGCCGCGGCCAGCGCGAGCTCATCATCGGCGACCGCCAGACCGGCAAGACCGCCATCGCGATCGACACGATCATCAACCAGAAGGGAAAGGGCCTCGTCTGCATCTACGTGGCCATCGGCCAGAAGCTGTCGACCGTCGCCACGATCGTCGCGACGCTCGAGAAGCACGACGCGATGGAGCACACGATCGTCGTCGTCGCCGGCGCCGAGGACCCGGCCCCGCTCCAGTACCTCGCCCCGTACAGCGGCGTGGCGATGGGCGAGGAGGTCATGGAGGAGGGGGTGGAGATCCCCGGCCAGGGCCTCGTGAAGGACGCCCTGTGCGTCTACGACGACCTGTCCAAGCACGCCTGGGCCTACCGCGAGATGTCGCTCCTGCTCCGCCGCCCGCCCGGCCGCGAGGCCTACCCCGGCGACGTCTTCTACCTCCACAGCCGGCTCCTGGAGCGCGCGGCGCGCCTCAACGACGACAACGGCGGCGGCTCGCTGACGGCGCTCCCGATCATCGAGACCCAGGCCGGCGACGTCTCGGCCTACATCCCGACCAACGTCATCTCCATCACCGACGGCCAGATCTTCCTGGAGACCGACCTCTTCAACGCCGGGCAGCGGCCCGCCCTGAACATCGGCATCTCCGTCAGCCGCGTCGGCTCGGCGGCCCAGACGAAGGCGATGAAGAAGGTCGCCGGGCCGCTCAAGCTCGACCTGGCCCAGTACCGCGCGCTCGCCGCGTTCGCCCAGTTCGCCTCCGACCTGGACAAGGCCACCCGCGACCAGCTGACCCGCGGCGAGAAGCTCTCCGAGATCGTGAAGCAGCCGCAGTACCAGCCCCTTCCGGTCGAGAAGCAGGTCGCCATCCTCCTGGCGGCCACCACGGGCGCCGTCGACGACATCCCGACGCCGCGGGTCAAGGAGTTCGAGGCCGGCTTCTACCGCTTCCTCGAGGCGGAGCGGCCGGAGCTGCTGACGAAGCTCGGCGCGACGAAGACCCTCGACGACGAGATCACCAAGGGCCTCGACGAGGCCGTCGCCGCCTACCGCGCCAGCTTCCTGGCGTAGCCGGCCGAGCGACAGGAGCGGACCGTGGCCAGCCAGCGCGACATCCGACGGCGCATCGGCGCCGTCAAGAACATCAAGCAGATCACGCGGGCGATGCAGTTCGTCGCCGCGTCGAAGCTGAAGCGCGCCCAGGACGCGACCCTCGCCAGCCGCCCGTACCGCGAGAAGATCGACGAGGTGATCTCCGACCTCGCCGCCGTCCTCGACGCCGAGACCCACCCGCTCCTCGCCCGGCGCGCGGCAGGGAAGCGGCTCTTCGTCGTCATCACGACGGATCGCGGCCTGGCCGGGCCCCTCAACACGAACACGATCCGCTTCGCCCTCAAGGAGATCCTCGAGCATTCGGGCGACGTCTCCGTGGTCACCGTCGGGCGCAAGGGCCGCGACGCCCTGCGCCGCGCCCGGGTCCCGCTCGAGGCGCACTTCGCCGCCTTCGGCGACCGTCCCGGCTTCGCCGACGTGACGCCGCTCACGCGCCTCATCACCGACGACTTCCTGGCCGGGACGTACGCCCGGGTCGACCTCGTCTACCCGAAGTTCGTCTCGACGCTGGTCCAGCGGCCCGTCGCGGAGCAGCTCCTCCCGATCCAGCCCGCGCCGGACACCGACGGGATCCCCGGCAACCAGTTCATCTTCGAGCCCGACCCGGCCACCGTCCTCCGCCAGCTCCTGCCGCGCTACGTGGCGACCCGCGTCTACCAGGCGATCCTCGAGACCACGGCCTCGGAGATGTCGAGCAAGATGGTGGCGATGAAGAACGCGACCGAGAACGCCGAGGAGCTCATCGAGGACCTGACGCTCTCCTACAACAAGGTCCGCCAGGCCAACATCACCCGCGAGATGATCGAGATCGCGTCCGGCGCCCAGGCGCGCTGACGACGCCGGCAGGAGGCAGACGTACCCATGGCGACCGCCGCACCCGACGCCACCGGCCGGGTCATCCAGATCACCGGCCCCGTGGTGGACATCGAGTTCCCGCCCGGCCAGCTGCCCTCGATCTACAACGCGGTCGAGATCGTCCGCCCCGACCAGGACCCCGCTCGTCTGCGAGGTGCAGCAGCACCTGGGCAACAACTGGGTCCGCGCCGTGGCCATGACCACGACCGACGGCCTGGCCCGCGGGACCGAGCGTGCGCGACACCGGCGCCCCGATCACCGTGCCGGTCGGCGCGGCGACCCTCGGCCGCGTCTTCGACGTCCTCGGCCACCCGATCGACGGCAAGGGCCCGGTCGACCGCACCCACGTCCTGCCGATCCACCGCGCCGCGCCGGCCTTCGACCAGCAGACGACCGACGTCGAGGTCTTCGAGACCGGCCTCAAGGTCATCGACCTGATCTGCCCCTTCAAGAAGGGCGGCAAGGTCGGCATCTTCGGCGGCGCCGGCGTCGGCAAGACGGTCATCATCCAGGAGCTGATCCGGAACGTCGCCCAGGAGCACGCCGGCGTCTCGGTCTTCGCCGGCGTCGGCGAGCGCTCGCGCGAGGGCAACGACCTCATCGACGAGATGACCGAGTCCGGGGTCATCGCCAAGACGGCCTTCGTCTTCGGCCAGATGAACGAGCCGCCCGGCGCCCGCCTGCGCGTCGGCCTGACCGGCCTGACCATGGCCGAGTACTTCCGCGACGAGGAGGGCCGCGACGTCCTCCTCTTCATCGACAACATCTTCCGCTTCACCCAGGCCGGCTCCGAGGTCTCCGCCCTCCTCGGCCGGATGCCCTCGGCGGTCGGCTACCAGCCCAACCTGGCGACCGAGATGGCCGCCCTCCAGGAGCGGATCACCTCGACGACGAAGGGCTCGATCACCTCGCTCCAGGCGGTCTTCGTCCCGGCCGACGACTACACCGACCCGGCCCCGGCGACCACCTTCGCCCACCTCGACTCGACGATCCGCCTGGAGCGGTAGCATCACCGAGCTGGGCATCTACCCCGCCGTCGACCCGCTGACCTCGACGTCGCGCGTGCTCGACCCGCTCGTCGTGGGCCAGGAGCACTACGACGTCGCCCGCGAGACGCAGCGCGTCCTGCAGCGCTACCGCGACCTCCAGGACATCATCGCCATCCTCGGCATCGACGAGCTGTCCGAGGAGGACAAGGCGACCGTCGCCCGGGCCCGGCGCCTGCAGCGCTTCATGAGCCAGCCGTTCTTCGTGGCCGAGGTCTTCACCGGCCGCCCCGGCAAGTACGTCCCGATCCGCGACACGGTGGCGTCCTTCAAGGAGATCCTCGAGGGCAAGACCGACACCCTGCCGGAGCAGGCGTTCTTCCTGGCCGGCACCCTCGACGACGTGCGGGCGAACGCCGCGCGGCTGGCCGGCTAGGAGCTCGAGATGCCCATCCGGCTCGAGATCGTCACCCCGGAGAAGCTGGCCTACAGCGACGAGGTCGACGCGGTCATCCTGCCCGGCAGCGAGGGCGAGCTCGGCATCCTGCCGCACCACGCGCCGCTGATCTCGCTGCTGGGCGCGGGCGAGCTGCGCATCCGCAAGGGCGGCACGGAGGAGTCCTTCGCGATCGTCGGCGGCTTCGTCCAGGTCCGCCCCGACAAGGTCGTGGTGATGGCCGAGACGGCCGACCTCGCCGCCGAGATCGACCTCGAGCGGGCCCAGGAGGCGCGCCGCGAGGCGGAGCGGGCCCTCGAGGCCGGGCTCGTCGAGCCGGCCGACCTCGCCCAGGCCCGGGCCGCCCTGCAGGCCGCCCTCCTCCGGATCCGCGTCGCCGAGCGCCGCCACCGGGAGGGGCCCCGCCGGCGCGGCTAGCGCCGGAGCGGCCGCGGGACGACGACCATGGCTGACGCCCGTCCGTTCCACTGGGAGTACACGCCGGAGCCGGTCGCCCGGGAGGTCTTCCGGGTCGAGGGCGGCCGGCCGCTGGCCGGCACGGTCCGGATCAGCGGCGCCAAGAACGCCGCCCTCAAGCTGCTCGCCGCGGCCATCCTGACCGGCGAGCGCTGCCGGCTCACGAACGTGCCGGAGATCGAGGACGTGCGGGTGATGGCCGAGACGCTCGCCGACCTCGGCGTCGTCGTCGACCACCCGGGGCACGGCGTCTACGAGGTCGCCTCGGGCGACGTCGACTGGCTCTTCGTGCCGCTCGAGGCCGCCGCCAAGATGCGGGCCAGCTTCATCCTCTTCGGCCCGCTCCTGGCCCGCTTCGGCCGGGTGATCATCAGCAACCCCGGCGGCGACCGGATCGGGCGGCGGCCGGTCAACCTCCACGTCGACGCCATGCGGGCCCTCGGCGCCGAGATCGAGTACCGCAACGGCTACTACTTCGCCAAGGCGCCCGGCCGGCTGCGCGGCGGCGAGGTGACGTTCCCGTTCGTCTCCGTGATGGGCACCGAGAACGCGATGCTGGCGGCCACGCTCGCCGAGGGCCGGACGGTCATCCGCCCGGCGGCCCAGGAGCCCGAGGTGGACGACCTCATCGCCTTCCTGCAGAAGATGGGCGCCGCCGTCGAGCGGACGGCCCCCGACACGATCGTCGTCGAGGGGCGGCGGCGCCTGCGCGGCGCCGAGCACCGCGTGATCCCCGACCGGATCGAGGCCGGCACCTTCGTCGTCGCCGCGGCCGTCGCCGGCGGCCGGATCACCCTCGAGGGCGCGCCGTGCGCGCACCTCGGCTCCTTCGTCGAGACCATGGCGCGGATGGGCGTCGAGGTCGCCTGCGGCCGGGACACGATCGAGGTGGAGGGGACGCCGCCCGGAGCGCAGCGCTCTACCGGCCCATCGACGTCGAGACCGCCCCCTACCCGGGCTTCGCCACCGACCTCCAGTCGCCCGACGAGCGTCCTGCTGACCCGCTGCGCCGGCACCAGCCGCCTCCACGAGACGATCTTCGAGGACCGCCTCGAGTGGCTGGCCGAGCTGCGCAAGATGGGCGCCGCGGTCGAGATCGTCGACGCCCACCACGCCGAGATCAGCGGGCCGGCCCGGCTGCGCGGCACGGAGGTCGACATCGGCGACCTGCGGGCCGGCGCCTCGCTCATCCTCGGCGCCCTCGCGGCGGAGGGGATCTCCACGATCCACGGTGCGCACCACGTCCAGCGCGGCTATGAGAACATCGAGCGCAAGTTCCACGACCTCGGCGCCCGCATCGAGCGCCTCCCCGAGCAGGTGAGCAGCACGCCCTCATGAAGATCGGCATCGACCTCGGCACGGCCAACGTCCTCGTCTACGTCAAGGGCCGGGGCATCGTCATCCAGGAGCCGTCCGTCGTCGCGGTCAGCGACGACAACCGGATCGTCGCCGTCGGCGAGGAGGCCCGCGAGATGATCGGCCGGACGCCCGGCAACATCCAGGCCATCCGCCCCATGAAGGACGGCGTCATCGCCGACTACGTCATCACCGAGGCGATGCTCCGCTACTTCATCGGGCGGGCGCGGAAGGGGACGATCTCCTTCAGCCGGCCCGAGGTGATGATCAGCGTCCCGGCCGGCGTGACGTCGGTCGAGAAGCGGGCCGTCCGCGACGCGGCGCTCAAGGCCGGCGCCCGCGAGGCGTTCCTGATCGAGGAGCCGCTCGCCGCCGCGATCGGGGCCAACGTCCCGATCAGCGGGCCGTCGGGCAACCTCATCATCGACATCGGCGGCGGCACGAGCGAGATCGCGGTGATCGCCCTCGGCGGGATCGTCGTCAGCAACAGCCTCCGCGTCGGCGGCAACCGCTTCGACGACGCGATCGCGAGCTACATCCGCAAGAAGTACAACCTGATGGTCGGCGACCGGACGGCCGAGGAGGTCAAGATCCAGATCGGGACGGCGCTCCCGCTGGAGCGCGAGCTGCAGATGGAGGTCCGCGGCCGCGACCTGATCGCCGGCCTGCCCGCGCACGATCCCGATCACCAGCTCCGAGGTGATGGAGGCGATCGAGATGCCCCTCCAGCAGCTGGTGGCGGCCGTGCGCGGCGTGCTCGAGCAGACGCCGCCGGAGCTCTCGTCGGACATCATCGACAAGGGGATGGTGATGTCGGGCGGCGGCTCGCTGCTGCGCAACATCGACCGGCTGCTCACCCAGGTGACCGGCGTGCCCTGCCACGTGGCCGAGAACGCGCTCAACTGCGTCGCGCTCGGCACCGGCCTCGCCCTGGAGCACTTCGACTTCTTCAAGAAGTCGCTGGTCCAGCAGGTCTGAGCGGCCAGGTGGACGACGGCGGGGGATACGGGGCGACGCCGGGCGTCGCCTTCATCGACCTCCACTGCCACACGAGCGCGAGCTTCGACTCCCTGGCCGACCCGCTCAAGGTCGTCCAGGCGGCGCGCGCCCGGGGGATCACGCACCTCGCGATCACCGACCACGACCGGATCGACGGCGCGCTGCGGGCGCGCGAGCGCGGCTCTGCCCGGGCTCACGGTGATCGTCGGCGAGGAGGTCAAGACCGCCGGCGGCGACCTCATCTGCCTCTTCCTGGAGGAGGCGATCCCGCCCGGCCTCTCGCCCGCGGAGACGATCGCCCGCGCCCGCGCCCAGGGCGGCCTCGTCGGGCATCCCGCATCCGTTCGACCAGTACCGCGGCTCCATCGGCAAGGCCGAGGACGAGATTCGCGCCCTCGCCGCCCTCGTCGACTGGGTCGAGGCCTTCAACGCCCGGGTCGTCTTCCGCGGACGGGAACGAGCGGGCCGCGGAGTTCGCCCGGACGGCCGGGCTTCCCGGCGTCGCCGCCTCCGACGCCCACTCGACTGCTGGAGGTCGGCGTCGCGTCGACGCGCCTCGAGGGCGACCCCTCGACCGCCGGACGGGCTCCGGGCAGCCCTCGCCACGGCGCGCCTGGTGCCCGGCCGGGCCACCTACTTCGCCCGGGCGATCACGCCCCTCGCCAAGCTCGTCCAGCGGGCCCGCGGCAACGGCGCGGATCCGGGGCGGACGTCCGGGTGAGCGAGCCCCGCACCCCCGCGCCCGGGCGCCCCCGCCCCGTCGCCCGAGCGCGACGTCACCGCCGAGCAGCTCTCGCTGGGCCGGCGCCTCCGCCAGCCGCGGACGATCATCTCGATCGTCGTCCCGCTCGTCATCATCGTCGTCTTCGTCGCCCTCAACGGGCAAGCAGCTCGAGCGGGTCCCGGGGCTGATCCTGGCCGCGAACCCGCTCCTCGTCCTGGCCGCGTTCGCGATCTTCTACCTCGGCTTCCCCCTCCGCGGCTACCGCTGGGCGCTCCTCCTGCGGGGCACGGGCTTCCACTGCCCCACGCGGACGCGACCGAGATCATCTTCCTGTCCTGGCTCGTGAACTGCGTCGTGCCGGCCAAGCTCGGCGACGTCTACCGCGCCTACCTGCTCAAGATCAACAGCGACGCCTCGCTGTCGCGGACCTTCGGGACCGTCTTCATCGAGCGGATCCTCGACCTCTTCGCGATCGTGGTCCTCGGCCTGGCGGCGGGCTTCTGGAGCTTCCGGGACGGCCTGCCGCCGGAGATCCAGGTCGTCTTCGGGATCGGCGTCGGCGTGGTGGTCGTCCTCGCCGTCGGGCTGCTCTTCCTGCGCAACTTCGGTGCCCGCCTCGCTGGCCGCCCTCCCGCTGCCCCGCAAGCAGACGATCCTCGACCTCTACGACCGGTTCGAGGAGGGTGTCTTCGGCGCGATCGGCTGGCGCGCGCTCCCGCGCCTGCTCGTCCTCACCGGCCTGATCTGGGCGACCGAGTCGCTGCGGCTCTAGCTCGTCGTCCAGGCCCTCGGCTTCCCGGACGTCTCGCTCGGCCTCTCGGGCGCCGTCTTCGTCGCCCTGATCGGCTCGCTCCTGACCGCCGTCCCGCTGAGCCCCGCGGGCCTCGGGATCGTCGAGGCGGGGATCGTCGGGGTCCTGACCCTCGTCTACCACGTTCCCGCTGACCGAGGCGACGGCGATCGCCCTCCTCGACCGCGTCATCAGCGTCTTCTCGGTCATCGTGCTGGGCTCGATCGCCTACGTCCTGTCGCCGAAGCCGCGCGGCGAGGGCCCCATCCCCGCGGCGCCGGGCGCGCTCCGGCGCGCGGCAGCCTGAGGAAGCGACCCTCGCAATCGCCGGAGGCCGCGCCTGGCGCCGGCGCTCCGCTCGCGACTGGTACCCGCGCGATCCGTCGGCCATGACGGGCAGTACGAACGGGTCATGGTTCCCGAACGCGCCACTCTCGATAGTGGGGCCACGCGGACATCCCGCCGATCCCACGGAGCGTCCACAGGGAATGACCGAGCAGAACGGCCGCCCCTTCAACGAGTGGCTGCGCGCACAGCTCAAGGCCAAGAAGATGTCGCAGCGCCAGCTGGCGCAGGCGTCGGGCGTCGACCATTCGACGATCTCCCGCCTCGTCCGCGGCGACCGGACGCCGTCCCTCGGCACGGCGACCAAGCTGGCCCGCGGGCTGCGCGAGCTTCGCGACGACGCCGACGCCCCCCAGTACCTGCGCCTCGTGTCGAGCGGAGCAACGGTGAATCCGACGGCCCGGGTCGAGTACGCGCTGCGCGCGGACGACGCCCTCGGCGAGCCGCAGGTCCGCCAGATCATGGAGTACTACCTCGCCGTCCGGATGCGCCGCTACGCCCGACCGGTGATCCAGCCGCCCCGTCCGGGGCTCGGGGATCGGCCGCTCGCGCGCTCGCCATCCGGCCCGCTCGCCTCCGTCGTCGGCCTCTCGACGGAGCGCCATTCGACCGTCCGCCCGGCGCCGATGCTCGCCCGCCGACCGTCCGGGAGGCCGTAGCCCACCGATCACATCGACCGTCCCGGGGGTACCCTCCTCTCCCGGGTCTCGGGGACAGCGAACGCCGGCGTACTGGGACGCCGGCGTTCGCTCTTTCCCGCCCCACGTTGCCGTCTCACGCTGCCGGCGTCCGGGAGCGGACCCCGCGCAGCTCGAAGGCCTCCGGGGGAAGCTGGTCCAGCGGCAGCCCCGCGGCGAGGCTCCGCGCGCGCGACACGTTCACCGCGTCGTAGCCCTGGTCCATCCCCGGCGTCTCGAGGAAGTAGGCGACGTGGGCGAGGGCCGGGTGGGTCAGGAGGCGGGCGAGGCCGGCGCCCTCGCCCATCGCGCCGGCGCCGAGATGCTCGTGGCGATCGAGGCGGGAGCCGCGCGTCGTCCGGGAGTCGTTCAGGTGGATCATCACCAGGCGCTCGAGCCCGATCCCGGCGGCCAGCGCCTCGACGAGGGCGTCGACGCCCTCCGCGGTCGCCACGTCATGTCCGGCGCCCCACAGGTGCGCCGTGTCCAGGCAGAGGCCCAGGCGGTCCGCGGGCACGCGCCGGACGGCGACGGCCTCCAGGATCGCCTCCAGCTCCACGAGGGTCGCGCCGATGCCGTCCCCGCCGCCCGCGGAGTTCTCCAGCACCAGGAGCGGCACGTCCGCCGACCCGCCCCGGGTCTCGGGGCCACCGGTGAAGCCCGCCAGGACCCGCGCGACGCCGTCGGCGACCCGGGCGACCCCGGCCTCGACCCCGGCGCCCTTGTGGCTGCCCACGTGGACGTTGACGAACCGGGCCCCGTAGTCGGGCGCAACCGCCAGCTCGTGCGCGAGCAGGGCGACCGATCGCTCGAAGAGGTCGTCGGCCGGCCCCGCGAGGTTGACGAGGTACGAGGCATGCACGGCGATCGGCCCGATCCCGAGCGCCGCCAGCCGCTCGCGAAAGGCCGGGAGCTCGGCGGGCGGCTCCGCGCGCCGCTTCCAGGCGGTCGGGTTGTCGACGAAGACCTGGAGCGCGTCGGCGCCGATCGCGGCGGCACGCTCGACGGCCCGGACCATCCCGCCCCCCAGCGGGAGGTGCGCTCCCAGCGGCCGGCCGTCGGGAAGGGCGGGGCGCAACCCGGACGCCAGGTCAGCGCGTCGCGGCAGCGGTGCCGGGTCAACGCGTCGCGGCACGGACGCCGGTCAGCCCTTCGTCGCGGGCTTCGCGCCCCTGCCGGGTGTGTACGTCACGGGGATGATCGGCTCGATGAGCCCGAAGTCGCCGTCCCGGCGCCGGTAGAGGAGGTTCAGGCGCTCGCTCTCGGCGTTGACGAAGATGAAGAACGCGTGGCCCAGCTCCTCCATCTCGGCGATGGCGTCCTCCTCGAACATCGGCTCGAGGGCGAACCGCTTGGTCTTCACGATGCGTCGCTCGCGGCCGGCGTCCGCCGTGCCGTCGGCGATCCGGGCCAGGATCTCCTTCTCCTCGGGCCCCCGGGCCCGGACCCGGGGCTTCTCCCGGTGGTCGACCGCGCGCCGCTCCACCTTGTCGACGACGTCGTCGATCGCGGCCTCCCACGTCGAGGCGTCCGCCCGCCCGCGGACCGCCTGGCCATCGATGACGAGCGTGACGTCCGCGATCCGCGAATCGTCGGCGCTCCGGTGACGCTCCACGGAGAGCTCGATGATGGCGTCGGTCCGGTCGTCGAGGAGGCGCTCCAGGCGTCGCGTCTTCCGCTCGGCGTACTGCCGCACGGCATCGGGGACATCCATGTTCTTGCCCTTGACGATCGTCCTCACGGCTGACCTCCAGGGTGCTTGCGGGCCGGCCGGTCCGCGGGACGCGGCGTCCGACGGCAGCCCGATCCGTCGAGTATAGGTCGGCATCCGCGCGGCTTCGACCGGCGAGGGGCGCCCATCGCGGGGGCCGTCCCGCCCGACGACCGTCACGCCTCCCGGGCGACCGTCACGGCCGACACGGCGACCGCCCCGCCTCGCAGGAGCGCCTCGGCGCAGGCGACCAGGGTGGCTCCCGTCGTCACGACATCGTCGACCAGCACGACCCAGCGGCCGGCCACGACGGCCCGCCGGGCGGGATCGACCGTGAATGCCGTCGCGACGTTCGCCGCCCGGCGATCCCGGCCCAGCTCGTACTGCGGCGTCGTCGCCCGGTCGCGCCGCAGCGCTGGCAGGGCCTGGCAACCCAGCGTCGCGGCCGCCGCCCGCGCCAGCAGCTCGGCCTGGTCGTAGCCGCGGGCGGCGCGACGTTCGGCATGGACCGGCACGTGGACGAGGAGATCGCCGCCGATCCCCGCCTCCCGCCAGCGCCCGGCGGCCGCGGCGCCCAGCGGACCCGCCAGGCGCTGCTCCCCGCGGTACTTGAGGGCGTGGAGGGCGTCGCGGACGAGCCCGCCGTACGGGGCGCACCACTCCAGCTGGACGAGGGGCAGGGGGACGTCCGACGGCATCCCGACCGGAACGCCGGCCCGGATCCCGTCGCGGACGGCGAGCGCACCGCCGCACGGGCGGCAGAGAGCGGTGCCCTCCCGGCCGCAGCCGATGCAGACCGCCGGGAACGCCAGGTCGAGCAGGCGGGCGGTGATGCCGCCGGGTCCGGGGAGCCGACGAGGAGCGACGTCACCCATGCGGACGAGGATGACGGGCGCCGCTCACCCGCGGCTCACCTGCGGCTCACCCGCGGCTCACCTGCCGCTCACGCCGCGGCTCACCTGCCGCTCACCCGCGGCTCACCTGGCGGGTGTCGGGCTCGCGATCAGGCGGTGGCCCGCTCCGCCTCGTGCAGCTGGATCACGTCCCCGACGGTCGTCCCGGACGCCGCCGCGGTCCCGGCGGGGAGCTCCAGGCAGCCGTCGGCGCCGCGGGCCCACCAGACGACGCCCGTCCACGGCCGCAGCGCCGGCCGCACCGCCACGACCCGCCGCCCGCCGTCGGCGCCCGGCCTGGCCAGGAAGACGGCATCGATCGGGAAGCGCATGAAGAGCATGTGGATGCTCGAGGCCGGCCTGAGCCAGAGTCCCGCGCCTGGCGCGAGCCCGCCCCGTCCCATCAGGCCCATGAAGCGGCCGCCGAACGATTCGGCGACCTCCAGCGACTCGGCGACGGCCGTGCCGCGGGTCGCGTTCCGGGCGTGCAGAGAGCCGGACGGGGGCTGATCCACGGGGCGAGCAGCGACGGCCGTCTAGCTGCCCGGCCCGCCCGGACCGGCGAGGTTCTTCATGATCAGGATGATCGCCGGGCCCAGGATGACGATGAAGAGGGACGGGAAGATGCAGCCCACCAGCGGGAAGAGCATCTTGATCGGCGCCTTCGCCGCCATCTCCTCGGCCCGCTGCCGGCGCTCGATCCGGAGCTGCTCGGACTGGACCTGGAGCACCTTGCTGATCGAGACGCCCAGCTGCTCGGCCTGGATGATCGCGCCGATGAAGTTCGTGAGGGCGGCGACCTCGGTCCGGGGGACGATGTCGCGCAGGGCGTCGCGCCGGGCCTTGCCGACGCGGACCTCGGCGAGCGCCCGCCGGAACTCGTTGATGAGCGGGCCCTCCATCTTCTCCACGACCTTGCCCAGGGCGGCGTCGAAGCCGAGGCCGGCCCGGACGGAGATGGTGAGGAGGTCCAGGGCGTCCGGGATCTGGAGGATGATCGCCTTCTGGCGCGCCCGGACCCGGCGGCCGAGCCAGAACTCCGGGGCGATGTAGCCCACGGCGATGCCGGCGGCGCCGAGGGCGACGGCCATGAGGAGGCCGGTGCCCAGGAGGAAGTTGAAGATCAGGAAGAAGAGGATGGCGAAGACGACCGAGGAGATCGCCTTGATGCCCAGCCAGTCGGCAACCCGCAGGTCGCCCGGGCTGCCGGCCATCGCCAGGTTCTTCTCCGTCCGCGCGGTGAAGGACGAGGAGGTGAAGCGGGAGACCGTCCCCGACAGGCGACCGACCAGCGGCCGGATCGTCCGCTCGAGGAACGGCTGCTGGAGCTCCATCTCCTCGAGGTTCTTGGCCTGCATCGACCCCAGCTGGGTCAGGCGGGCCTGGACCGGGTCGACGCCCGAGGAGCCCGCCAGGCCGATGGCGATGAAGAGGATCGCCGCGGCCGCGGCGCCGGCGACGAGGAGGGGGATCAGGGTGCTCATTCCCTAGACCTCGATGTCGACGATCTTGCGGATGAACATGAAGCCGATGAACATCATGACCCCGCCGATCCCGATCAGGATCATCCCCGTCGGGATGCCCCCGATGTTCACCTCCGGGTCGAGCATGGGCGCCATGAAGTTCGGCGCGATGACGGTGAGGAACCCGACCAGGGCGATCGGGAGGAACGCCACGACGTAGCCCGACATCCGCTGCTGGGCCGTCAGGGTGCGGATCTCGCCCTTGATGCGGACCCGCTCGCGGATCGTGTAGGCGATGGAGTCCAGGATCTCGGCGAGGTTGCCGCCGACCGTGTACTGGATGGAGATGGCCGTGACCATCAGCTCCAGGTCGTCCGAGCGGACGCGGCGGACGAGGTTCTCCAGGGCCGCCTCGAAGGGGAGGCCAAGGTTGACCTCGCGGATGACCCGGGCGAACTCCGTGGAGATCGGCGGCCGCGCCTCGCGGACCACCAGCTCGATCGCCTGGAGGAACGACGAGCCGGCCCGCAGCGCGTTGGCGATGAGGGTGATGGTGTCGGGGAGCTGCTTGTTGAACTGGTTGATCCGCTTGCCCTGGCGACGCTTGACGTACCAGCGAGGCAGGATGAAGCCCAGGACGGCACCCACCAGGAGGATGATCGGGTTCTGGAGCGCCGGGAGGGCGAAGCCGGCGAGGAACATGAAGACGGGGATGCCGACGATGGCCGCGGCCCAGATGAAGAGGTACTCGCTGACCTTCAGCTTCAGGTCGGCCCGCGCCAGGTCGCGCGAGATGGTGGCCCCGAAGTCGCGCCCCTCGACGGCCTTGTTGAGCTGCGAGATCGCCGCGCTCTGGGAGATGAGGTCGCCGAGCGACGTGCTGCCCGCGGCCTTCTTGGTCTCGCTCCGCCCGGAGGCATAGCGCTCCAGGCGCGCGCTCACGCCCGTCCCGCCGCCCGACGAGGCGACCCCGACGGCGATCAGGAGGATGGCGACCGCCGCGACGGCGGCGACGACGATGGTCAGCGGCACGGCGTGCCCTCCCGCCGGCTAGAAGGCGAAGCCGAAGAGTCCGGGCGGCAGGTGGATCCCCATCACCTCGAACTTCTCGACGAACTTCGGGCGGATCCCGGTCGGCTTCAGCCGGCCCTGGATCTTCCCCTCGACAACACCCGTCTGCTCGAAGATGAAGACATCCTGCATCACGATGACGTCACCTTCCATCCCCTGGACCTCGGTGATGTTCGTGATCCGCCGGGTGCCGTCCTTGAGGCGGGCCTGGTGGACGATGAGGTCGACGGCCGAGGCGATCTGCTCGCGGATGGCCCGCAGCGGCAGGTCCACGCCGGCCATGAGGACCATCGTCTCGAGGCGCGACAGCATGTCGCGCGGGCTGTTGGCGTGGCCGGTGGACATCGAGCCGTCGTGGCCCGTGTTCATGGCCTGGAGCATGTCCAGGGCCTCGCCCGAGCGGCACTCGCCGACGATGATCCGGTCGGGCCGCATGCGGAGGGCGTTGCGGACGAGCTCGCGGATGGGGATCGCGCCCCTCCCCTCGATGTTGGGCGGGCGCGACTCCAGCGTCACCACGTGCTCCTGGCGGAGCTGCAGCTCGGCGGCGTCCTCGATCGTGATGATCCGCTCGTCGTTCGGGATGAACGAGGAGAGGACGTTGAGGGTCGTCGTCTTGCCCGAGCCGGTGCCGCCCGAGACGAAGACGTTGAGGCGGGCCTCGACGCAGGCCTTGAGGAAGTCGAACATCTCCGGCGTCGCGGTCCCGAAGCGGATCAGGTCGTCCACCGTGAAGGGGGAGGCGGCGAACTTCCGGATCGTGATGACGGGACCGACCAGCGAGAGGGGCGGGATGATGGCGTTGACGCGGGAGCCGTCGGTGAGGCGGGCGTCGACCATCGGCGAGGACTCGTCGACGCGGCGCCCGATGGGGGCGATGATCCGGTCGATGATCCGCATCACGTGGTCGTCGTTCTGGAAGACGACGTTGGTCAGCTCGAGCTTGCCGTTCCGCTCGATGTAGACCTGGCGCGGGCCGTTCACCATGATCTCGGTGATCGACTCGTCGCGGAGGAGCGGCTCCAGCGGCCCGAGGCCGATGATCTCGTCGGTGATCTGCTCCAGCATCCGGACCCGCTCGGCGCGGGTCAGGGCGAGGCCCTCCTCGTCGATGACCTTGCCGAAGATCTCCTCGATCTGGCGCCGGACCTCGACCTGGTTGGAGAGGTCGAGCTTCGGGTCCAGGTCGGAGATGACCCGGCTCTGGATCCGGAACTTGACGTCCCGGAACGACTCGCGGACGGGGGCGGTCGGAAGGAGGCGCTGGGCAGGCGCGAGGGTCGGAGGAGCGCCGGCGGGCGCGCCGGGTCCAGCCGGTGCCGGGGGACCTCCCGGCGCGGGTGCCGGCGCGGCACCGCCCGGTCGGGCACTCTCGATTCGCTTCAGCAGGGACATCGTCCCACCACCCCTTCACGCTCCCGTCGGGGAGCCTTCTTCACCAACCTGCTACCGCCACGCGAAGAGCGACTTCTTGGAGGCCGGCTTCCGCGCCTCGACGGGCGCGGCCTCCGACGCCCCGAGGAGCGCTCGGGCAAGGCGGAGGACGTCCTGCGACACCTGCGCCTCGCGATTGCTGACGAAGAACGGCACGCCCCGGTTGAGGGCGTACACCACGCTGCGGCCGTCGCTGACGACCGTGTGGTCCACCTTCCGGCCGATCGAGTGCTCGACGTCCGCGACGCGGATCCCGAGCGCCGAGTCGGCACGGTTGAGGACCAGCTCCATCTTGTCCGCGGGGTAGCCGAGCTGCTCGGCGACCTCCAGGAAGAGCCGCATGTTCTTGATGCTCGTGATCTCCAGGGTGAGGACCGTGAGGATCACGTCCGCCGCGTCGAGGATCGCGAGGGTCGAGTCGCTGAACGCCGCGGAGCAGTCGACGACGACGAGGTCGGCCCGGGCGCGCAGGACCTCGAGGACCCGCCGGATCGCGGACGGCGTCACGAGCTCGGCCATCTCCGGCGACGGCGGGGCCAGGAGGACCTTGAGCCCGCTGGAGTGGGTGATGACGAAGGTGTCCAGCGAGTCCGGCTCGCCGCCCACCTCCAGCTCGGGGACGAGATCCGCGATCGACTTGTTCTTGGGGTTCAGGTTGAGGAGGACGCCGACGTCGCCGAACTGGAACGAGCCGTCGACGAGGACCACCTCGCGGCCCGGCTCCATGGCCGCGGCGACGGCGGTGTTCACCGCGATCGTCGTGCGCCCGACGCCGCCCTTGGGGCTGAAGACCGCCACGACCCGGCCTGGCTCGCGGCGCCACGACGGGCGCCCGCTCGACGGCGGCCACGGCCATCCGGCCCATCTTCTCCTGCTCGCGCGAGTGGACCTGGCGGATCGCGGCCGCCAGCTCGTCGGAGCTGAAGGGCTTGACGAGGAACTCGCGGGCCCCGGCCAGCATGGAGCGGCGCAGGTAGTCGGCCTCGCCCTGGACGGACATCATCACGACGGCGGAGGTCGGGACGCGTGCCGCCAGGAGCTCCGTGGCGGCGATCCCGTCCATGTCGGGCATGTTGATGTCCATCAGGACGATGTCCGGGAGGAGCTTGGCGGCCATCTCCAGCGCCTCGGCGCCGGATGCAGCCGCTCCGACCACCTCGACGTCCTTCTCGAACCCGAGAAGCTTCGTCAGGTGGTCGCGCGTCTCCGAGATGTCGTCCACGATCAGGACACGGATCTGGTCGCTCATCGGCCGGTCGGCCTTGGCCTCGTGCAGGGGTTGGCTGAGCTGGTTGGGTCGGTGGCTCGCGCCGGGGCGGCCGTGTGGCCCGCCCCCAGCCGGGAGCCGCCTACGGCTTCTTCGTCGGGAGGACCGTCTCGACGATCTGCGGCGGGATCACGGCCCACCCGTCGACGAGCTTGCGGAGGGTGATGCCGGTCGTCTCGTCGCTCGGCGCCTCCTTGTCCTCGGGGGAGCGGAGGACGAGCGTGAGCGTGCCGTCCATCTGGCCGAAGCGAAGCACCTCGGCCTCCTGGGCGGTGACGGCGAGGATGACGATCTGGGCCTGCCCGTTCAGGGCCGGCGCCTGGCCGTCGGTCGCCGGGGCCCCCTCCTGGGCCGGCGTCGGCGGCAGGAGCGTGCCCACGACCTCCAGGTTCTGGATGATCGCCTTGACCGAGGTCGCGTTGAGGCCCGGCACGAGGGTGACCTGGTCCGTCTGGGGGTCGGTGGTCACGACGGGGAACTTGTCCGCGCCGGTGATCCCCACGACGACGTCGATGCGGTCACCCGGCTTGATGAGGGTGCCAACGCCGGAGACCTGGTCCACCTGGATGGACATGGCCCGGCGGCCGGGGTCCAGGAGGCGGGCGATGTCCGGGTTGACCGTCGTGGTGGAGAAGGCGTTCGCATTGACGAGCTGGCCCTTCGTGAGCTGGGTCGTGACCGTGCGGCCGACGACCTCGCTCGTGAGCGTGAACGAGCCAACTGGCTTCTCGATCGATCCTGACCTCCTGCGTGGTGACGAGGTCGGTCGTGAGTGTCGTGCCCAGGGGCACGTCCGCCGTGGTGACGACGATCGTGGACTTCGTCGCGTCGGGTTCGGTCCCGCCGCCGCCGCCCCCGCTCCCGAGGAGGAGGACGATGCCGACGAAGGCGACCGCCGCCAGGAAGAAGCCGATCAACAGGATCAGGCGATTGCTGCGCTTCAAGGTTTGTCTCCCCGTTGCCGTTTGACAGGCGGCACCACTCTAGCACCGGCCAGGGACCGCGCGACCATACAAAAGTGCTAGGACCGTTGGGAACAAATGGAAGGATTTCCCGCACGACCCTCGGGAGGTCGTCAGGGGCGTTCTCGGCGGCCCGAAACGTGCACGAGACCGGCCGCCCGGAGCGGCCGGTCTCGCGGTTCAGACGGATGTGCCGATCGTGCTGAGGTAGCCGGAGACGGCGGTGCCGAAGAAGGTCAGGGCGGCGATGCGATGATGGCGACGAGGACGAGGATGAGTGCGTATTCGACGAGGCCCTGGCCCGCCTCGCTGTCCTTCGGCGCGATCCGCCGGCGCCGGCGCGTTGCCGGTGCCATGGGCGATGTTCCCCCGCGGGGCCCTGCGGGGCCGAAGATGCGAACGGGCCGCCGGGGTGATCCGGCGGCCCGTTCGACTGGCTGGCCGGGTTGTCCTAGACCGAGGTGCCGACCGTCGAGAGGATCTTCGAGACCTGGCCGCCCAGGAAGATCAGGGCGACGATCGCGACGATCGCGATGAGCGCGAGGATCAGCGCGTACTCCGCGAGACCCTGGCCCTCCTCGTCGCGGTCCAGAAGATGACGAGATGAGTCCGGACAGATATGCCATTGGTGGTTCACCCCCTTTCCTTGAAGAGTCCCCCGCCCCGCGGGAGCTGGTGGGTCCCCAGGACCCAGAACGGATGAGGCGCCGGCCGGCGCAGTCGCGGTGATGCGACTGGCGCGGTCGAGGCGACCGAAACGGTAGGCGCGCCCCTCGGCGGTGTCAAGTGCCGCAGGACGACCGCTGGTGCGGCCGCGCCCCACCTCGCCTCCGGAATCGGCGAAGCCGGGCCCCGAGGGCCCGGCTTCGCGCCTGCGGCGAGAGAACGGTCGCTAGACCGAGTTGCCGACCGTCGAGAGGATCTGTCGAGACCTGGCCGCCCAGGAAGATGAGGGCGACGATCGCGACGATGGCGATGAGGGCGAGGATGAGGGCGTACTCGGCGAGGCCCTGGCCCTCCTCGTCCCGATGGATGATGCCGAGAACGTAGTTGATGAGCGCCATGAAGGCCTCCCGAGATGAGTGCGCACACCCCGAGACCGGGGCATCACGAAGGCTACGCCCGCCGCGCACGCGCGATCCAATGGCTCATTGGTACTGGCCCCGCGGAGGTACTCCGTGGCTCCCGCGGTCAGGCGAACGCGACGCCCATCAGCAGGCGACCGGCCTTGTCGACCTCGCTGCCGATCATGCTCAGGACCCAGGCGAGCTGGGGGCGGAACAGGACGAGGACCGCCACGGCGACGATGACGGCCAGGGCCAGGATGACCCCGAACTCCACGAAGCCCTGCCCGGCCGCGCCCGGCGCGCGCCGGCGAGGCCCGGTCACGCGTCCGCTGGCGTCGCCGGGAGCGGGAAGCGCGCCGTGACGCCGCGGCCGTCGGCGGCGAACTCGACCCGCCCGCCGGCCGCCGCGGCCCGCTCGTCGATCTCGCGGCGAATGGTCGGGGTCAGGATGGCCACGCTGCCGTGCGCGGCCGCCCGCGCGCGGCGGTCGTCCACCATCTGCCGGAGCGCCGCCGGCATGTCGGCCCGCGGGTCCTCCTCGGGGAGATCCGACGACGCCGGGTGGACCGCGCGGACCGCGACCTCCAGCTCGTCGCCCCAGTCCAGGGTGATCGTGACCTTCTCCGGGCTGCCGCCCAGCAGGCCCGCGACGGCCTCGTCGGCGACGCGGAAGATGGCGCTCTCGAGCTCCATCGGGAGGCGACGGTCCGACCCGAGCGACTCGAACTCGACCGGCACCCCGGCCCGCCGGCTCCGGTCGCGGGCGACGCGACGGAGCGTCGGGACCGGCCCCAGGTCGTCGAGGACCATGGGCCGGACGTCGAAGATGAACGTCTTCGTCGCCTCGAGGGTGCGCTGGACCATCGCCGTCAGCTCGCGCACCTCGGCCCGCGCCGCCGCCGGGTCGCGATCCAGGAGGCGCTCCACGATCTGCGCCTGGAGGACGATGTTGGTCAGGCTCTGGGCCGGCCCGTCGTGCATCGCCCGGGCGATGTCGCGGCGGAGGTCCTCCTGGGCGGCCAGGATCACCCTCCGGATGGCGGGCGTGATGCCCGCCACGGCCGCGCTGGATGCCGCGCCTGGCGCGCCGCTCGCGGCGGTCGCCTCTCCGGTCGTCCCGGCGGTCGCTCCCGGGGGACCGGCCGCCTCCCGGATGCGGGCCAGCCCGTCGCGGTAGCGCTCCAGGACCTTCTGCTTGCCCGCGAGCACGTCCAGCTGGGCCTCCATGACGGCCGCCCGCCGGGTGAGGGTCAGCACCTGGGCGTTCGCCTCGGCCAGCGCGGCCGGAGCGGCGCGGGCACCCAGGCCGGCCAGGCGTTCGGCCGCCTGGGCCCGCTTCTGCTCGTGACGGCCCGCCTCGTTGCGCGCCTGCCCCACGAGCAGCTCGATCTCGGCGAGCTCGCGGACCAGCCCCTCGAGCTCGCGGTCGAGCAGGTCGCCCAGCGCGGCAGGGGGATCTGCCATGGCCGGTGGCTCAGTCCTCCGGCATCCGGATCCAGCCCTGGCGCATCGCGTACACCACGGCCTGGGTCCGATCGTTGACCGCCAGCTTGCGCAGGATCGAGCTCATGTGGTTCTTCACGGTCTGCTCGCTGATCGTGAGCTGGTAGGCGACCTGCTTGTTGGTCATCCCCTGGGCGATGTTGTCCAGGATCTCGACCTCGCGCGGGGAGAGCGGAGCGAAGATCGGGGCGGCCTCCTGGCCGTAGATCGCCAGCTCGCGGAACTCCTTGAGCACGCGGGAGGCGACCGCCGGCTTGGCGAAGACCTTGTCGTTGATCAGGAACTCGCCCGTGGCGACCCGGCGGATGATCGTGACGAGGTCATCGGGACCGACGTCCTTGAGGATGAAGGCGGCGGCCCCGGCGCGGATCGCCTGGAAGAGCGCCTCCTCGTCCTCGTCGGACGCCAGGATGATGATCCCGGTTGCCGGGAGGTCCCGCTTGATCTTCTGCGTCGCGTCGATCCCGCCCGGGGCCGGGAGCGTGAGGTCCATGAGGACGATGGCGGGGTTGGTCTCGAGCGCCGCGTCGTGGGCGGAGCGCCCGTCGTCGGCCTCGCCCACGATCTCGAAGTCGGGCTCCCGCTCCAGGATCGCCCGCATGCCGACGCGGACGAGGGCGTGGTCGTCGACGAGCAGGATCCGGATCCGCTCGTCGGTGCCGCGCCGGTCGGGGCCACCCCGCCGGCGGTCCGGCCCGGGATACGTCATGCACGGCCTCCTTTCGCAGAGACGGGAACGTCGAGGACGACGATGGTGCCGTTCGCGGGCCGCGAACGCACCTCGAACGCGCCGCGGACCAGCTCGGCCCGCTCGCGCATGAACTGCAGGCCAAAGGTGCGCCTCCCCGGCGCGGCGGTGTCGAAGCCGCGACCGTCGTCGCCGACCTCCAGGATCCAGCGGTCCCCGTCGCGCCGGGTGGCGAGCCGGACGTGGCGCGCCCCGGCGTGCTTGCGGACGTTCTGGAGCGCCTCCTGGAGGACGCGCAGGACCACCACCTGCTCGGCGTCGCCGAGGTCGTCGGGCGACGCGCCGAGGTCGACCTCCACCGCGGCCCCGGTCAGCGCGTGGAGCGTGGCGGCCGCGTCGCGGATCGCCCCGTCCAGGCCGATCTCGTCCAGGATCGGGGGCCGGAGCTGGCTGATGAACGCGCGCACGTCGCCCAGGTCGCGCCGCAGCCGCTCCCGCAGGAAGCGGATCTCGATGCGCGCGGCGGGCCGGTCGCGGTCCAGGATCTTCTCGATGTACTCGACGCCGAAGATGGCGTTGGCCAGCGCCTGCGCCGGCCCGTCGTGGATCTCCTGGGCGAGCCGCGTCCGCTCCGCCTCCCGCGCCTCCACGATGCGCATCTGGAGGTCGTCCGCCAGGTCCGGCGCCGCCGGGTCCGCCAGCAGCGAGGCGTCCCCGCGCTCCAGGAAGAGCCAGGTGCGCTCCAGGCCGCGCACGGCGAGCTCCAGGCGCGCCAGCTCCGCCTGGCGGTCGCCCAGCTCGGACGTCCGCAGCGCGATCCGGCGCCGAAGCTCCGCCGCGCGACCCTCCTCGGCGGCGGCTTCGGCGGTCTCCAGGGTGGCCACGGACGTGCCCGTCGCCGGGCGCTCCGCGCCGCTCCGGCCCGTGGCGGAAAGGGCCACGGCCTCGAGATCCGCGAGGGCGCGGTCGGCCAGGTCCAGGGCGTCGCGGTCCTCGTGCCAGCCGGCCAGGTCCTCGTGGAACGCCTCGCGGTACTGCTCGGCCACCGCGCGCAGCGTGTTCGCCGCGTAGGCGAGCGCCGCCTTCGCCTCCGCGTGAAGGGTGTCGAACCGATCCGCCGTGTCGCCGGCCCCGATCTCAGCGCTCATCTGGCGGCCAGTATACGGGCGCTCACGGGCAATCCACGCGGAAGACGCGGAAGTCGGCGCCTCCGGCGCCCGGTCGGCGGGTGGCGGAAGCGGGACCGGCTCCAGGCAGGCCGCGTCCGGATCGCTGGCCAGGCGGCCCGGCCAGGCGCCGTGATCGCCGTCGAGGACGACGAGCCGCGCCCCGAACGTCCGGGCGAGGTCGAGCACGCTCGCCACCGGCTCGTCGGGGAGGGCCAGGGCCGCGACGCGGTGGACCTCGGCCAGCCAGATCGGGTGGTTGGCGATGACCGGGGCGGCTCCGTCCAGGGGGACCCCCGCCTCCGCCATCCGCCGGCCCAGGTCCGCGTACGCGGCTTCCGTGCCGCGCGCCTGGCCGCCGTAGGCGATGACGCCGGGCACCATGAACAACACCGCGCCCAGCGTGGCGAAGAGCGGCCCCAGCCAGGCCACGGGGCGCGTCCAGCCGCGCCGCCGTCCCACCCAGGCCAGCCCCTCGTCCAGGCCGGCGAGGCCGGCCACCAGGAGGAGGACCGCGGCCGGCACCGAGGCGTGGAGGAACGTTCCCCAGCGCGTCTGGACCGGGAAGACCAGGGTGGTCACGAGGAACGTGATCAGGGCGAGGACCAGGAGGGGCCGCAGGGCGCGGAATCGCGAGAGCCCACGGCAGGGCGACGAGCCCGACCACCGCCAGGGGGGCACCGGGGACCAGGAGCACGGACAGCAGGTTGTGGGTGAACCCGCCGACCCGATGCTCCAGCCAGGCGGCCGGTCCCAGGGCCAGGTAGTCGGCGGCCGTCGCCGGGTTCTGCCAGGCGAAGATCTCGTTGCCCGTGATGGCCCACGCGTTGGTGATCGCCTGGCCCGGCAGCGGGGACCCGAACGTCAGCCAGTTGCGGGCGAGCCAGGGCGCCATGACGGCGACGGCGATGACGCCCGGGACGGCGATCGCGCGGACGACGGTGCCGAGGCCGCGCCCGCGCAGGGCCCAGGCGGCGACGAGGGCCCACGTCACGCCCACCCAGGCCGCCTCGTTGCGGGCCAGGCCCGCGATCCCGATGGCGAGACCCAGGCCGACCAGGCGCGTGTCGAGCAGGCGCTCCGGCGGCCGGCGGACCAGGCGGGCCGCCAGGAGGCAGGCCAGGAGAGCCGGGAGGGCGAACGGATTCGTGGAGTCCAGGTGGGCCGAGGGGAGGACGAGCGGCAGGGAGATGCCGGCCACCAGGCCCGCCCCCAGCGCCAGCGTGCGCGACCGCTCGGGAGTGAGCCCTCGCTCCGCGGCCAGGTCGGCGGCGATCCGCCAGGCGACCACCGCCACCAGCGCGCCCACGACTGCCGCGACCGGCAGCGTCGCCGCGTAGGCGGTTGAGCCCGCGATGAGCATCGGGAGGAGGCCCAGGAGGCTGGGCAGCGGCAGCCAGATCTCGAAGGCGGGGCGCGGGAAGAAGAAGCCGAACGCGCCGGAGACCGGGTCGCGCGCCGCCGTCGCGTAGGACCAGATCGCGTCGGAGACGAAGCCCCTCCCCTCGGCGAGGTTGCGGGCGACGCCCCAGTAGTACGTCGCGTCCTCGGGAATGGCGAAGGGCACCTGGGCGGCGGCCCACAGGCGCACCGCCAGCGCGACGGCGAAGACGAGCCCGGCGCTCAGCCACGCCTCGCGGCGGCTCACGGGGCGGCCTCCCCGCAGCGGAGGTCCGCGTCATCCAGGCAGACCGGGTAGAGGGCCACGCCGACGGCCCCCGGCGGGAGCGGCGCGGCGTCCGGCAGCTGGCGAGCCGGCCGGCTCGCGACCGGCGCGCCCAGCCACCCGGGACGCGCCCCGCCGTCCAGGATCGGCGCGACCGAGGCCACCGTGTCGGCCCGGTTGAGGGCCAGCCAGCGGATCTCGTAGGCGCGGGCCACCGCCTCGATGGTCTCCAGCGGGTCGTTCACGAGCACCACGCCGGGGCGGCCCGTCCAGTAGAGCGTGCCGGAGGCGTCGATGGACATGACGCGATCATCCGGCCCGGCGCCGGCGTCGGCCAGGCCACGGTCAACCAGCAGGAAGTCGTCCCGCCGCGAGCGCCCAGGCGGCCTGGGTCACGAGGGCGCTCCCGATCGCCACGATCGCGGCGAAGCCGACCGCCGCCACGGAGAAGAACCGCGTGGCGGCCGGCGCGCTCCACGTCGACCGGCGCGCGGCGGCCCAGCCGACCGCCACGGCGACGCCCTCGAGGGCCAGCACGTAGGCGTGCGGCGCCAGGCCGACCGCGGAGTGGATGAAGGTGCCGCCGGGCACGTGGACCGCCGAGACGAGGGCGGAGAAGGCGAAGAGGAGCCCCGCGTAGGCGAAGAACGGCCCGAAGGCGGGCGATCGGCGGCGGGCCCACCCGCCCAGGACCATGAACGGGGCCAGGAAGACCCCGCCCACCAGCACCGCGAAGATCGCGATCGCGGCGACCAGGCCGCCGATCCGGCTCGCCAGCAGCGGGCCCGGTCCCTGGGAGAGGAGCCAGTCCAGGTTCGCCGGCGTGGTGATGCTGTTCCACTCCTCGATGGAGCGGATGAACAGGACCTTGCCCGAGGCCGACGACGGCGCGATGGACCCGAAGACCGCGAGCTGCCGCGCCAGCCACGGCGCCATGACGACGAGGAAGAGGGCGAAGCAGGCGACGGCCGCCCAGAGAGGGATCGCCGGCCGGCGCCCCCCGCGGCTCTGCCACGACCGCCAGCGATCCCAGGCGAAGGCGAGCGCCCAGCGCCGCCCCCACCAGGACGCCATCGTTGCGAGCCAGCGTCGCCAGGCCCACCAGGAGACCGCCCAGGACGAAGGCGCGGGCGTCGCCGCGCAGGCCCCGGGCGCCCATCCAGAGCGCGCCGGCCACCAGCGGCTGGTAGAGGCCGAAGTTGTCGGGCTGGGCCATGAAGACCGCGCTCGCCACGGGGATCGCCACCAGGACGCCGGCCCCCACCGCGACGAGGCGCGTCGCCCCGGCGTCGCGGGCGAGGGCCCACGTCAGCGGGGCCGCCAGGGAGCCCAGGAGGGCGAACGGGAGCGCGGAGGCGAGCGCCGTCGGTCCCAGGAGCCAGATGAAGGGGACCTGGACGAGCGACGCCAGCGGCATCCAGTGGGCGTTGGAGGGGATCGGCAGGATCGGGTCGGCCGGGATCGTCCCGCCGACCTCCGCGAAGATCCAGACGACGTCGACCGAGAACCCGTGCCCGGCCGCCAGGCTGCGGGCAATGTCGACGTAGTGGAACGAGTCGGGGTAGGCGGGGTCGGGGAAGCCGACGAGCAGCACCAGCCGCACGACGAGGGCGAGCGCATAGAGGGCGAGCGGCGTCCTCACGGTGGTGCACGGTAGCACCACGCGACCGCCGCGAGACCGGTACGGAAGGGGTGGTACGGATGGACCATCCGCCGCCTCTATGGCTCCTTCCGCCCGACGCTACGATGCCGCCGTGGCTGTCCGCCTGAGCACTCCCGCCCGCCGCGCCGTCGTCGACGGTGGGATCGTCGCGGGCTTCTTGTTCGCCGCGTACCTGTTTCTCGTCGTCGCGCCGGGGGCCCAGGACGGTGGGCTTCGACGCGTACTCCTACTGGTCGGTGGACCAGGCCGATCCGTACGGCGTGCCCTGGGGGGTGATGGGGGCGTTCCCGTACACACCGGTCATGGTCGCGCCTCTGCGCCCCGTTCGCGGCGCTTCCGTTCTGGCAGTTCGCGTGGCTGTGGAGCGCGCGTCCTGGTGGGTACCGCGATCTGGCTCGGCGGCAGGTCGCCGCGGGCCGTTCTGGCGGTGTTTGCCTTTCCGCCGGTTGCCCTCGAGCTCTACCACGGGAACATCCACCTGCTCCTCGCCGCCGCGATCGCGCTCGGCTTCCGGTACCCGTGGACATGGTCGTTCGTCCTGCTCACGAAGGTGACCCCGGGCGTTGGGCTGGCGTGGTTCGCCGTCCGCCGGGAGTGGAAGCCGCTCCTCCTCGCGCTCGGCGTGACCGGCGCGATCGCGGGAGTCTCGTTCGCCGCTGGATCCGCAGGCCTGGACGCGACTGGCTCGCCTTCAACCTCGGCAACACCGCCAGCGGCGCTCCCGCGAACCAGTTCTCGATCGCGATCCCGCTCTGGTTACGCCTGCCGGCTGCCCTTGCCCTGGTCGCATGGGGCGGGTTGACCGACCGGCGCTGGACGGTGCCCGTCGCCTCCACCCTGGCGCTCCCGGCCCTGTGGCCGGCCGGCCTGGCCGTCCTGGCCGCCCTGTGGCCAATCGCGCAGCGGCGCCCGGAACTCGCGGCCCGGGCACGAGGGCCCGAGCCACCTCGGAACGACGCTCCCGCACGGGCGGGCTCCGTGACGCCGATGGCCCGGCCCGCGCCCGTGGCGGAGGACGCCGGTGGCGCGCGCCGCGATGGCTGACCGCGCCGGCCGGATGAGCGAGCGCCTCGCCCGGTTCCGGCGCCCGGCTCGGGACGCTCTCATCGCGGTCGGCGTCCTGCGGGCGTTCTACTTCTTCTTCGTCCAGGACATCCGGCCGTGGGAGTTCGCGGGCGTCGACGCCCGCGCCTACTGGGGCATCGACCTCGCCCATCCATACGTCGGGTCGGGCGTGGGGGAGATCTCCACGTACCTGTATTCCCCAGCCTTCGCGCAGCTGATGGCACCATTCTCGGCGCTGCCGTTCCCGGTCTTCTTCGGGCTCTGGACGGCTCTCCTGGCGGTGATCTGCGCCTGGCTCGTGCGGCCATGGCCCTGGGTCGTCCCCATCCTGGTCCTGCCGATCACCTACGAGCTGTGCGTCGGCAACGTCCATTTCCTCATCGCCGCGGCCATCGTGCTCGGCTTCCGCGCTTCCGCCGCGTGGGCCTTCCCGATCCTCACGAAGCTCACCCCCGGTGTGGGCGTGACGTGGTTCGTGGTCCGCCGCGAGTGGCGCGCTCTCGCCGTCGCCCTCGGCGTCATCGGCGCGATCACGGCCGTCTCGTTCGTCCTCGGACCCACGGCGTGGGCCGACTGGATCGACCTCCTCGTCTCGTCCCCCGGCCGAAGCCAGCTGCTGCCGCTCCGGGTCGCTGGGGCGGCCGTTCTCGTCGTGTTCGGCGCGTGGACCGGGCGGCGGTGGCTGGTGCCCGTGGCGGTCTGGATCGCCCTCCCCATCGTCTGGATCAACTCGTGGGTGATCCTGCTGGCGATCATCCGCCTCAGGGCGGACGCCGCTCCTGTCGGCCGGCGGTCCGTCCCGTGACGAGGACAACGGCGGAGCGACGCCGGCGGCGGGTCGATCTCGCCTGGTTTGCGGTGGCAGTTGTGGGCACCCTCGCGGGCCTTCAGACCCTGTGGCTGCACCTGGCATCGGATCCGCTTGCGGATGTGCGGGCCTACTACGACGCCGCCTCGCGGCTGAACGTGGGCGATCCGCTCTACCCACTGACCCAGGATGTCAACGACAGCACCGCCTACTTCTACCCTCCGCTCTTCGCCATGCTCTTTCGCCCGCTGGCGCTGCTTCCCTTCCCGGCTGCCGCGGCGATCTGGGAGGCCGATCGGTCATCGCCTCCTTCGTGGCGACGCTGTGGCTCCTCGGGGTGCGCCGCCGCGAGCGTCTGGTACGCGGTCGGCGTTCTGGGGCTCCCGATCGCGTGGACTCTCGCGATCGCCCAGGCTCACGCGCTGGTCACCCTCCTGCTGACCGTTGGAACGCCGCTCGGGATCGCCCTTGCCGCGAACATCAAGCTGTTCCCGCTCCTCGCCGGCCTGTGGTTCGTCGGTCGCCGTGACTGGCGGCGCACGGGGGCTCTCGCCGCCTGGACCGCGGGCCTGGTCGGGGTCCAATACCTGCTCGAGCCGCGGGCGACGGTCGACTACGTGCGATCGCTGGGGCTCGGCTGGGTGGGGGAGGTCCGCAACATCTCCCCGTATGCGATCTCGCCGTTCCTCTGGGCAGTCCTGCTCGTTGCCGGCGTGCTGCTCACCCTGCGCGTCGCGCGAACGCGCGTCGGCTGGGCGGCCGCCGTGACCCTGGCGACATTGTCTCCGCCCCGCCTGCTGAGCTACATGCTCATCGGTCTGCTGGCCGTGCTTCGCGCCGACCGCCTCACCGGACCTGCGTCACCGCCGTCGGAACCCGCCGCCAGCGGGCTGGATCAGGATCCCCGCCGTCGCCCGAGGATGACGATCAGGCGACCACGGACGTCTCGTCGAGACCCTGATCGCAAGTCTCGAGCATCGCCGGGCGACGTTCCGCGAGCAGGAACGCGAGGCCGATGATGAGCGCACCGCCCCACAGGCCGAGGGGAGTCCCTGCCGCGATCAGGATCGCCGCGACGAGGCTGATCTCCCGGCGGAGGACCAGCGCCGCCGGCAGCACGAACAGCAGGCTGAATGTGTGGAGGGACGCCGCCCCCAGCACCGAGAGGAGGCCGGCCCACGTCCCGAGGCGACGCCGGGGAGCCACGAGGCAAGCGATGACCGCAGCCAACCACAGGATTCCGGAGACCGCGGCGGGCAGCGTGAGCAGGCGATACCCGCCGTTGGACCAGGCCGGGTCCACGGCCCGCTGGAGTTGCGCAACCCAGTCGCCCCAGAGGGCGGTGCCCACGAGAGGCAACGTTGCCAGCACGATCGCGACCACCACGCCGGCACCGGCGACGGCGGCTGTCGGGCGGCGCCTGGCCATCCCGACCCACGCGTGCGGGATCGAGATCTTCATGGCCGGAATGAACGCGGCCAGGATGCCCCTCCGGATTGGGGCCTGGGCCGTCGCGACGTCGCCCTCGCGCGGCTGCCAGGGACCAGGTGCCCGACGCCAGAAGACCGCCACGAACGCAGCGAAGATGAAGAGCTGCACGTTGCCGCCGAGGAGGGCCTCGGCAAAGGGAGGCCACGCCAGGACAAAGGGCACGACCAGCCACGGGATGCCGAGGCGGCGGGTCGCGAAGACCGCCGCCGCCGCCGTGCAGGCCGCCAGCCAGAGCACCGCCGTGGCTTCGCGCGGCAGGAGGGAGAGGGCCGCAAAGACCGGAAGGGTCGGCGGCGCATAGAGAAACGGCAGGTCGTAGCCCGCCGGTTGGGCGAACGCCGCTGCAAGGTACGGGGACCCGCCGGCCAGCCACCGCTCGGCCGCCCGAAGCGGGATCTCCAGGTCGACGAGCGGCGGGTAGACGTGCGCAAGCCTCACGAGCGCGGCTCCGCTGGTGAGGACGAGAAGGATCACGAGGGCGGCTCGGAGCAGGCGATTTCGAACGTGAGCCGCGCCGCACGATCTCCGTCACCCCGCGTCGTCCGCGGGCAGCGGCGCCGAAGTCGCCGCCCGCCACCTTCGGAGGTCGGGAACGCGCAGGAGGGCCAGGCGATCCGCGGGAAGCCACGCGACGAGGCCCACGAAGAACGAGACGCCCGTCAGCCAGAGCGTGGGCAGCCCGACGCCGACGGCGACATAGGCGAGCATCTCGCCGCGGCGACCCCCGAGGCGGCCGGCGATCACGGCAAGGATGAGCGCCGCGACCACGCGAATGACGTAGGGAATCGGCAGGATGCCGGACGTGTCGCCCGGCCCCCGGGCCGCGAGCGTCCCGGCGAACTCCGGCCCAGAGGTCCGGCGCCAGGAGCCAGCTGACGCCGCAGATCGCCGCGAGAAGGGCGGCCACGCCTGCGGCGGCCCTCCACCGTCCACCGGCGGCGAGGTAGACGATCCCGACGCCCGGGCGAGAGCTTGATGGCGGCCCCAACGGCGAACAGCGCCGGCCAGCGCTGGATCGCCAGGACGACGAGGACGGCCAGCTGGAGATGGAAGTTCCGGTACCAGAACTCGATCGTGACCGGTAGCAGCGCAACGAGGGCCAGGGCGAGCAGGGTCCGCCATCCCGCGAGCCAGGCCAGGCATACTCCCATGAGCGCGAGCCAGAGGTACTCGAACGGCCAGGCGCCGATGGCGGCGGCGACCGGCGCCATGACCTGCGCCATCGGCGGCGGGTACTGGTAGGCGAACGGGACCTGGGGCCCGGTCGTGAGCTCGTAGGGCGAGCGACCGTCCACGACCGCGCGGCCGGCCAGCCAGTAGGCGTGGGAATCGCCGAGCTCGTCCCAGCGATAGAGGGCCAGCACGAGCAGCAGGAGGAGGCCCGCCGTCGCGCCGACGAGCAGCAGGATGTTGGCGGGCGACCAGGCGGCCCGCCACGCGTACGAGGGAGCGCTCACGCCGGCGATCCTCACACCTCGCACGGCCTCACCGCAAGTGGTTCCAGCGGCGCGGCGGTGAGGGGACTTCCGGCCGATCGCGACGGCGGGTCTGCACCGTAGACTGACCGGCGATGGACGCGCGCAGCCTGACGATCATCCTGCCGGCCTACAACGAGGAAGGCCGCCTGGGGCCGGCCCTCGACGAGCTCTTCGGCTACCTGCGCCGCCGCGCCGACCGCGGCCGGGACGGCGCCCCTGGCGCCGGCCACCTCCCGCCAGACGTCCACGTGCTGGTCGTGGACGACGGAAGCACGGACGGCACCGCCGCCCTGGTGCGGGCCCGGCCCGAGGCGACAGGCGCGGCGGATGGAGGCGGACCCACCCTCGGCCTCCTCAGCGTGCCTCATGGAGGAAAGGGAGCGGCCGTCCGGGCCGGAATGCTCGCCGCCGCCACCGACGTGGCCATCTTCACGGACGCGGACCTCGCGACACCGGCGGACCAGATCCCGATCCTCTACGAGGTCCTCCGGGACCACGACGTCGCCCTGGGCAGCCGGATCCAGCCGGATGGTCGCGACATGCGTCGGTCCCAGCCGGCCTACCGCCGATTCCTGGGACGGATCTTCCACGTGCTCGCCTCGCTCTGGGCCGTCGGACCGGTGCTGGACACGCAATGCGGGTTCAAGGGATTCGGCCGCGAGGTCGCCCGCGACCTGTTCCAGCAACAGAAGATCACCAGCATCGTCTTCGACGTCGAGATCATCTACCTGGCCCGCCGCCGTGGATACAGGATGGCGATCGTGCCGATTCAATGGTCCGACAAGCGCGGGTCGCGGATGCAGCCCCGACCGGGCCTCGCCCTCCGGGTTGCCTGGGACCTCTTCCGGATCCCCCTGGTCCATCGCGGCGTCGCGTCGGCTGCGGCGTGGCATCAATGAACTCCCGGCGAGCGTGTCGGCGGGCTCTCGCCGTCCTTCCGGCTCCGGCCGCCAGTGCCTCATGGGCCAGCGCGGGCCGCATCCGATCGGCGGCTCGCTCACGAGCCCGGCGGCGATGGTGAGAAGGTAGTGGACGTAGACAGCCGGGCTGGCAAGAGGTAGCGGTGGGCCAGAGCCGGCGGCTGTGGGTTTCACGGCGTGCGACCGCCGTGGATGCTGGCGAGCGTGATCCGACACGGTGGGTCGAGACGGTCCGCGTGAGGGTTCGTGCGGTGCCACGGGCCGGAGGGCTGAGCCGCATGGGCACCCGTGAGTCGGCTGCGACCAGCAGTCGCTCGCCGTCTTGCTGAGGGAGCAAGCGGTCCGCTTCGCTACGGACGGCGTTACGCCCCGTCGGGGTACGCCCTCGCCGAGTGCCTGGTGAGCTGGCGTTACGTCGCTGGGGTCGGAATCGCGAGCCTGGCATGCCTGGCCCCGTGGCCCGACTGGGCTCTGCCAGCGTGACCTGCGATGCGAGCGTGGGGACCGCGCTCCGGCCATCGCTGCTACGTCGACCCGTGGACCGTCCCGCTCGGGGCGGCCATGATGGCCCCCTCCTCGCTGCGCGATGGAGGACCTCAGCCCGGTGGCGGAATCGGGCTGCAAGGGCAGGCACCGCGCGCTCGCGGCGGGTTGAGATCGAACGTGCTCACGCCCCCACCGCTCGCGGCGTGGCTCGCCGATCGGCGGACCGCGAGTGTACCCGGCAGGGGGTGGCGATCCATGACCGCGCGCGTCGCGCCTGTCGAACTGCGGCCATTGGCCCGAACCGCCCTGCCGGTGCTCGCGATCGTCGTGCCGATCGCGACTGTCGGCGCGGTTCTCGTCGCGGCGGGCAGCACGCTCGGCTACGACTACCTGATGTATGACGGTGCCGCGCGGCGTCTCCTGGCCGGCCGGCCGCTGTACGACCTCTCCTTCACGGCACCCGGGCCGAATGGCCTGTTCGATTACCCGCCGACGTTCATCCTGGCGGTCCTCCCGTTCGCCGCAGCGATGTCCCCGCTGGCTGCGACGCTTGCCTGGACCGTGATGCTCAACCTCGCGTTCCTCGTCGGCGTCACGCTCCTCCCGGTCCGTCGGGAGGTTCGGTGGGCGGTGATCCTCCTCGCCGGAACGTCGTGGCCCTACCTCTACGCGGTGAAGCTCGGCCAGCTGGGACCTCTCCTGTTCCTGGCCTACTCGGCTGCCTGGCGATGGGCCGACCGGCCACTCGGCGTCGGGCTCGCCGCCGCGCTTGGCACCGCGGCGAAGCTCCAACCGGTTCTTCTCCTTGGTTGGGCGCTCGTGACTCGCCGCTTCCGCGCCGTGGGCATCGGCATCGGCGTCCTCTTGGCAGGTGGAGTCGCGGCGGCCGCCGTGGCCGGTCCCGCGTCGTGGCTCGACTGGGCAGGGCTCATCTCGCGCGTCGGAAGCAACGCGATGACCGCCCCGGGCGTCCTGAGCATCGGCGCCATCGCCTACCGCGCCGGGGCTCCGCTGCCGATCGCCACCTTCATCCAGTGGGGGAGCGCGGCCGCCGTCGGAGCGGTGGTGCTGTTCGCCTGGCTTCGTCGGGCACCAGCGGTCGCGATCGCGGTGACTGCGGCGGCGTCCGTGTTGGTTTCACCGATCATCTGGCCGCACTACGCCGTGATCCTCCTGCTGCCGGTCGCTCTTCTCCTGGAGCGCCGCCAGTGGTGGGCGGCTGCGCTGCCGATCGTCACGTGGCTGCCCATCGATGCCGTGTACCCGGTCGTGCTCGTCATCAGCCTGCTCGCGCCTCTCGCCGTGCGCCCGCCGCCGGTCCATTCGGCCGACGG
This sequence comes from uncultured Chloroflexia bacterium, assembly GCA_963827965.1. Taxonomy (GTDB): domain Bacteria; phylum Chloroflexota; class Limnocylindria; order Limnocylindrales; family CSP1-4; genus CTSoil-043. The sequence goes on from CAWHCW010000007.1 coordinate 191,290, forward strand.
CGGGCCGGGTCAGCCTTCCAATACGAGCGGCTGACGGGTCCGGGCGAGCACCTCCGTGCTCCCACTGGTCCAGGACCTGGCGAACGCGAGCCCGGCCCTCGGCTGGGCTGGCGCCGAACCTGGATCGCGGAGCTGTTCGCCCGGCTCGCTCCGGCCGTCACCGTGGAATTCGTGCCGAAGGACGACCGGACGGTCCGGCGGCTCCTGAAGACCCGCCGGGACGTCTTTCCGGACTACAGCCAAGAGGGGTTTGAGCGGGCGTTCGGCGCCCGCTTCCGCATCCTCGACCGGTTGCCGATCCCCGGGTTCACCTCGCATCCCGTACAGGATGAGCCTCCCCCGGCGGTATCGCTGTATTTCGACGACCGGCCGCTCGGGCCCGAGCCTCACCTTCCAGTTCAAGGGCACCGGGATCTCCTGGTACGGGACGAAGGGGACCACGTACGGGAAGGCGTACGTCTACATCGACAACATCAAGAAGGCCACGATCGACCTCTATCGATCGGGCACTGCCTACCGGCAGCGCCTCTGGACGTCGGCAACCCTGTCGAACGGCCTGCACACGCTCAGGATCCTCGTGGTCGGGACGAAGCAGAGCGCAGCGAAGGGCTACGACGTCTCGTTCGACTATTTCGCGATCAAGTAGGGCACCGGCATCGCGGGGCGGAGCCGCGTGCTCCGCCCCGAGTCTCCGACGCACTCCCGGTTTCGTGACGTAGCCTTGTGCTCACCGTGACCGAGACCACTCGTCGCTTCCGGGCGCCTGCCGCCATCCTGGTCCTTCTCGTCGCGGCCACCGCGGTGTATTGGTGGACCGCCGGCGACTTCCATTCGGGTCGTCCGGACTTCTTCTACCTCGCCGACGCGTTCCTTCACGGCCGGACCTGGCTCGATGGGGGATTGGGCCCGTACGACGTGGTCGTCGACGGCGCCCGGGTGTACGTGCCGTTCGCGCCGTTCCCGGCGTTCGTGCTGGCCCCGCTCGTCGCCCTCGTCGGGCTGGATACCGCCGTCGCGTGGGAGACGGTCGCCAACGCGCTGCTGGCGACGGGCGGGCTCGCGCTCCTGTGGCGGCTCGCCGGTCGACTCGGAGTGGCCTCGCCTGCCGACCGGACCTGGCTGCTCCTTCTCTTCGGTTTCAGCACCGCCACCTGGTGGGTCACGATGCGCGGCGGCGTCTGGCACACCGGGCAGCTGATCGCGTCGATCCTGACCTTCCTCGCGCTCCTGGAGGCCTTCGGGCGCCGCCGACCCCTCGTGCTGGGGCTCCTCGCCGGGGCCGCGTTCAGCACGCGCGCCACGCTCCTGGTCGCCCTGCCCTATTGGGGCTGGCGCGCCATGCCGGAGCACGTCCGGGATCGCGTGCCGGCCGACCCCGTGACGGCCCTGCGGGCGGCTCTCCCGAAGGGTCGGGTGGCTTCTGCTCGGGTTCGCGCCGGCCCTCGTCTTCGCGCTCTGGTACAACGCCGTGCGCTTCGGCAACCCCCTCGAGTCCGGCTACGGCCTGGCGACGCTCCCCGACTTCCTCGAGGCGCGCCGACAGCTCGGCGTCTTCTCGCTGGCGCACCTGGCGATGAACCTGGACTACTTCCTGTGTCCACCTCGGCCAGTCGATCTCCACGTTCCCGTGGTTCAAGCCGGACGGCCTGGGCATGTCGGTCCTGCTCACCAGCCCCGGGCTGCTGCTCGCCGTGCGCGCCGACTGGCGCCGACGGGAGACGATCGCCCTGGGGCTCACGGCGCTGCTCGTCCTGGTCCCCAGCCTCCTCTACTACGGGGGCGGCTGGTGGCAGTTCGGCTACCGCTACGCGCTCGACTGCTTCCCGTTCGTCCTGGCGCTCTGCGCGATGGCGGCCGCGCGCCACGGGATCGGGCGGGGCTGGAAGCTGCTGATCCTGTTCGGGGTCGCCGTCAACCTCTACGGGGTCTACTGGAACTACAACCCCTGAGGCGCCCGCCCCGGCTTGTCCGCGCGGCTCGGGATTACGGCCGCCAGGTGCTCGCCGTCATCGAGAGCGTCCCGACGGCGCTCCGGTAGAAGGAGCCCGGCGCGCGCGGATCCATGATCCCGGTCATCCCGGGCGTCCGCACCGAGGCGAACGAGCTCCGGTAGGTCCACGTCCGGTTCGGGGCGCTCCAGAAGATCTGGAGCATCGTCCGGCTCGTCGTGAAGAGGCCGCGGATGATGTACGAGGCGCTGCCCAGCGTCTCCGCGAAGACCGTCCTGGCGCCCGTCCGGAGGAAGCCGGCGGCGAAGTTGTCGACGCGCCTGCGGGCGACCGAGAGGGTGGGATTCGCGCGCCCCGGCTCGGAGCTCCCGGCCGAATAGCACAGGTGGTTGAGGATCACCACCGCGTTGGGGGCCAGCCTGACCTGGGTGCGGACGTAGTACTCGCCGAAGTAGGTGGTGCGGACGTTGCCGCTCCCCAGGTACCCGTTCAGGCCGAACCCGTCCATCTTGAGGGGATTGAGCGTGGAGCTGTAGGGGCTGGGGAACCCGTTGCCGTGGCCCAGGAAGACGAGGAGGTTGGCGCCCTGGACGGCGGAGCGGACGCGGGCCCACGTGGCGTTGGGCGTGTAGACCTCGACCACCGTGGCTCCGTACGAGCGCGCCTGCGCGGCGTACCCGCGGGCGGACCGGATGTAGGAGCTGGTGAGGGACCCGGCGGGCCCCACCACGACGGCGACCTTGATGCCGGCGGCGGAGACCGGGGCGGGGGCGGTGGCGAGGCTGCCGACCGCGAGCAGCGCTGCGAGGAAGGCGACGAGGAGGCCGCGCCGCGGCATCCAGCTCGTCGGGGTGGACTGGGAGGCGGCCGCCCGCAGGGCGACAGGGGCATCGAACGACATGAGGCTCCTCTCTACCGGAACGCCTCGCTGGGGCGAGGCGACGATGGGATGCGGCGCCGAGCTGTGGTTGATGGGGCCCGTTGGGGGACAGGCCGATCGGGCGGGTTCGGCGTAACCCCGCCCATTGCCGCGTACCTTGCCCGATCTCGCGCGGTCCCTCCATCGGCCGGTTGGCACATGGAGCCCGGACCATCGGGCTAGTCGACCCATGACCGGCGTGGCCGCCGCGACGCTCGACGGACGGCCGCTATGCTGCGGGCTCTCCCGGGCGACCTGATGCCCGGGTCGTCCGGACGCCAACGTGACCTTCACGCGCCCGCGCAGTCCCGCGCTCCGGCTGTTCCTGACGGCCACGAGCATCCTGTTCGTCGAGCTGCTGCTGATCCGCTGGATCCCGGCCAACGTCATCTACGTCGGCTTCTTCCGCAACTTCCTGCTCATGGCGAGCTTCCTGGGCATCGGCCTCGGGATCCTGTGGGGCCGGGATCCCAGGCGCATCCCGATCTCGCCGTTCGGGCCCCTGCTGCTCGCGCTCGTCCTCCTCGTGACGCCAGGTCCAGGTGGCGATCCACCTGGACTCCCCGGACGAGATCTTCTTCGGCCTGAGCGAGAGCACGGGCGCCGACGTCAACTTCCTCGTCCTGCCGCTCCTGGTCATCCTCGCCACGGTCATCATGGCCGGCCTGGCGGTCCCGCTGGGACCGCTGCTCACGTCCATGCCGCCGCTGCGGGCGTATTCGCTCGACATCCTCGGCTCCATGACCGGGCATCGCCCTGTTCACCGTCCTGTCGGCCGCCGGCACGCCGCCGCTGGTCGTGGTTCCTCGTCCTCGCGGTCATTGCCTCGGGGCTCGGGCTCGCGAACGGGCTCTCGCGCGCGTCGATCGTCACGGCCGGATCGCTCGTCGGCGTCCTCCTCGTGGTGGTCGCGTCCGCCGCCGCCGAACCAGACGTGGTCGCCGTACTACCGGATCGACGAGTACGACTCCGGCGGCATCAAGGCGATCGACGTCAACGGCATCCCCCACCAGGCCATGTGGCCGACGGACCGGCTCGTCGATCCGTTCTACGAGCAGGTGTACCGCTGGTTCCCCGACCGGACGTTCGAGCGCGTCCTCATCGTCGGCGCCGGCACCGGGACGGACGTCGCCGTGGCGCTCGAGCACGGCGCCGGCCACGTCGACGCGGTCGAGATCGACCCGGCGATCCAGGCGATCGGCGTCCGCGATCATCCCGACCGCCCGTACGACGACCCGCGGGTCACGCGGATCGTCGACGACGGCCGCGCGTTCCTCCGCCGGACGACGGACCGCTACGACCTCGTCGTGTTCGCGCTGCCGGATTCGCTCACGCTCGTCAGCACGTCGGCGAACCTCCGCCTCGAGTCGTTCCTGTTCACCGCCGAGGCGTTCCGCGAGGTCCGCGATCACCTGGCCGTGGACGGGATCTTCGTCCTGTACAACTTCTACCGGGAGGACTGGCTGCCCCAGAAGATCGGCGGCGATGCTGGAGGAGGCGTTCGGGTCGCCGCCCATCGTTCGGTCCTACGGCGGCTCGGCGGCGACGCTGGCAGCCGGCCCGCTGGTGGCGGCCCTCGCACGGCGCGCCGCCGCCCGGCGAGCGCGTGGACGCGGTCGAGCCTGGCGAACGCGCCGCAGGCGGCGACGGACGACTGGCCGTTCCTCTACCTGCGCGAACCGTTCATCGCGCCGTACTACCTCGGTGCGATCGCGATCATCATCGCGTTCGCCGTGCTGCTCGTGGCCCGGGCCGCCGCCCGCAGCGGCACGTCGATCCGGCGGTTCAGCCCGCACTTCTTCGTCCTGGGGATCGCCTTCCTGCTGCTCGAGACGCGCAGCCTGGTCACGTTCAGCCTGCTGTTCGGCACGACCTGGCTCGTCAACTCGCTCGTCTTCTTCGCGGTCCTCGCCAGCGTGCTGCTGGCGATCGTCATCAACGCGCGCTTCCGATTCCGCAGTCCGTGGCTGCTCTACGCGGGGCTCTTCGGCTCGATCGCCCTGACGCTCCTGCTGCCGCCCTCGACGCTGCTCATCGAGCCCGCGTGGCTCCGGTACGCGCTGGCCGCCGGCGCTCGCCTTCGCCCCGGTCTTCTTCGCGAACCTCGTGTTCAGCTACTCGTTCCGCGACACGCGGACCGCGGACATGGCGTTCGCGTCGAACCTGCTGGGGGCGATGGTCGGCGGCGCCGTCGAGTACGTCGCGCTGATCACCGGCTACGGCTTCCTGCTCGTCGTCGTGGCCCTGCTCTACCTCGCCGCGTGGCTGCTCGCGACCCGCTTCCGCTTCCTCGCCGACGTGGAGCTCGCTTCGGAGACGAGCCCAGGTGCAGGTGCCTGAGCCGACCCGCCTGTCCCGCCGCCGCCCGCGACCGTTGCGCGCGCAACCGGTGCTATTCTCGGGCCAGATGACCGCCGCTCCCACGGACCTCGACGTTCCCTGTCCCCCGGCGCCCGCCGACGCGGCGGGCGCAGCCGTGCCTCCCGCGCGTCCCCCGGCGGTGCCGGGCACCCTGCTCGCCGTCCGGCGCCCGTTCGACGCCATCGAGCCCGCCACCTGGGACGCGCTCGCCGCCGCCATCGCCGTGGGCCACCCCGTTCGCGCGCTGGGCTTCCACCGCGCCTGGTGGGACGCCTACGGCGCGAACGCCCACGACCAGACGCTCGTGGTCGTGGACCCCGCCGGCGTGGACCCGGACGCTCCCGGTCGCGATCGTCCCGCTCATGCACCGCCACGAGGTGGAGCCCGACGACGCGATCCTCCGGACCCGCCTGCGCGGCGACCAGCACGTGCCGCTCACGCCGGTGGCGCCGACCGCCAAGGCCGTCTTCTTCGGCGCCTCCTACCACGCCGACTACGCCACGCTCCTCGCCGCGCCCGGCCGACCTCCCGGCCGTGGCCGACGCGGTCGCCGAAGCCCTTGCCGCCTCCGGGGACGCCCACGACCCGGGCCACCCGGCGCCCTGGGACGTGGTCGACCTCCGCCGCCTTCGCTGCGGCGACCCCGCCATCGACGCGCTGGCCGCGGCGTTCGGCGCCCGGACGGGCGCCGGGCTGGACGGTCATCCGCGAGCGCGAGGACGTCTGCCCGGTCGTGACGCTCGCGGCCGGGGCCGGACTTCGAGGGCTACCTCGGGACGCTCGGCAAGAAGGAGCGCCACGAGGTCCGGCGCAAGATCCGCCGCGCCGAGGCCGCCGGCGCGGTCCGCCTGGAGCGCTCGCACGGACCCGGTCGCCGACCTCGAGACGTTCATCGACCTCCACCAGAAGCGCTGGGGCGCCGACGGGCTCTTCCCGCCGACCGCCGGCGGCGACGCAGAGCCGGACCTTCTTCCGCCGCCTCTTCGAGCGGCTCGGCGACCGGACGGGACGGTCCAGCTCCACTTCCTGACCGTCGGCGGCCGGCGGATCGCGGCCGGCGTCTCGTTCGAGGATGCCGACGACCTGGTACCTCTACAACGCCGGCGTCGATCCCGAGGCCCGCGAGCTCTCGCCCGGCGTCCTGCTGAGCGCGACGGCGATCCAGGCCGCCATCGCCGCCGGTCGGCGGCGCTTCGACTACCTCCGCGGCGACGAGCCGTACAAGTACGAGTGGGGCGCGGTCGACGAGCCCATCCAGCGCCTCCTCGTCGTGCGAACGGGCGCTAGGGATGGGCGCCCCGCTGCCCGGCGATCCCTGCGTCAAGCCGAAGGACCGGCCCCCGGTCCCCGGCGGGCGGCCCGTGCGCGTCGTGGAGCTGCTGGCGACCGGGACCAACGGCGGCGCCCAGGAGCACGTCTACTCGCTCCTCTCGCGCCTGGACCGCACCCGCTACGAGCCGACGCTCGTCTCGCTCTCGCACGGCAGCGCCGTGCGCAAGGTCGCCCGCCTGGGGATCCCGCGTCCACGTCATCGACGAGCCCGACGACGCGATCGCCGTCGGCGCCGTCGCCACGCTGCTGGCCGACATCCGGCCCGAGGTGATCCACAACCACATGTACCGCGCCGAGCTGGTCGGCACGCGGGCGGCGATCGCGCTCGGGGAGGCGGGTCGCCACCGCCCCTTCGTGGTGGGCACCGTCCACTCCAGCCGGCTGCGCTCGCCGGAGGATCGCGAGGTCCTGCGCCGCCTCACGCCGCGGATGGACCACCTGGTCGCGGTGAGCCGGGCGATGGAGCAGAAGATCGCCGACGAGCGCCCCAGCGACGTCCCGGTCACCCTCATCCACAACGGCGTGGACCTGGTCCGCTACGACCACACCGATCCCTGCTGCACGCTTCGCGAGGAGTACGGGATGCCGGGGGAGGCGCAGATCGTCGGCGTCGTGGCCCGCCTGGAGCACGAGAAGGGCCACCCGACGCTCCTGGAGGCCTGGCCGCGGGTGCTGCGCCGGGTCCCCAACGCGTGGCTCCTCGTGGTGGGCGAGGGGAGCCGGCGCGCGGAGCTGGAGGCCCAGGCGGCCGCCCTCGGGATCGCCGAGCGCGTCGTCTTCACCGGTCGCCGCGACGACGTCCCGGCCGTGACCGCGGCCCTCGACGTGGCGGTGCTCCCCTCCTACCGCGAGGCGCAGGGCCTGACGATCCTGGAGGCGATGGCCCTCTCGCGGCCGGTCGTGGCGTCGGCCGTGGGCGGGATCCCGGAGATGGTCGAGAACGGCCGGACGGGGCTGCTGGTCCCGCCCCACGATCCCGAGGCGCTGGCGGCGGCCATCGTCCGCCTCTTCACCGACCACGCCTACGCGGACATGCTGGCGAAGGGCGGCCACGACCTGGTCCACGAGCGCTTCTGCGTGGAGCTGATGGTCTACGCGATCGAGGAGATCTACGACGAGGGCGCCCGGGCGGTCCGCTTCGCGGAGGTCGCTGCGGCGAGCTGAGCTCGGCCCGGAGTGGGCGATGGGCAGCGCGTGTGCGTCCGATAGAGTCGGGTCGCCGCCATGGGGAAGGATGTGATGCACCATAGACCCGAGTTAGACGGGCTTCGCGGGGTCGCGATCCTCATCGTGCTCGCCTCGCACACGCGCCTGGCAGGCTTCGCCATCGAAGGTGGGTTCGCCGGTGTCACGCTGTTCTTCGTGCTCTCGGGGTTCCTTATCACGTCGCTCCTCGTCGCGGAGCTCGGCAGTCATGGCCGCGTCGACCTCAGGGCGTTCTACATTCGACGGGGCCTGCGACTGCTCCCCGCCATGTTCGCGCTCCTGGCCGTGGTGGCCGTGGGATACGCCCTCAATGCGTGGCCCAGCCCGCCCGCGCCGCGGATCGCCAGCGTGCCCGTCAGCCTCGTGGCCGTGGCCGCCTACGTCCCCAACTGGGCCGCGATGGCCATCCCGATGGGCGTCCTCGGGCACACCTGGTCGCTCGGCGTGGAGGAGCAGTTCTATCTGGCGTGGCCGATCGCCCTGCTGGCGGGTCGCCGTCTCCTCGGACCTCGTGGTTTGGCCCTAGTGGCATTGGCTCTCGCGGTCCTCGTGACGCCCTGGCGGCACTTTCTCCTGGCGGTTCTCGGCTCGGCCACGACTTGGGGGGAACCGACGCGCACGCGGACGCCCTGCTGCTCGGGTGCGCCCTCGCGCTCCTGCGAGTGCGGGCCCCGTCCTTCCTTGGCTGGGTCGGGATTGGCTGCCTCGTCGTCGCCGGTGCGGTATGGGAGAGCGGCACGGTGGGGCAGACAATCCTCCTGCCGGTCGCCACCGTCGCGTCGGTTGCCGCGCTGGCAGGCTGCCCTGCGATACTGGCCTGGCGCCCGCTCGCCTACGTCGGTCGGATCAGCTACGGCCTCTACCTCTGGCACTTCCTGCTCATCTGGTGGGGCTGGCCAGCACCTCTGGCGATCGCGGTTTCGATCGCCGTCGCCGTAGTGTCCTACGAGCGCCTCGAGCGACCGTTCCTTCGGCTGAAGGAACGCTATGCACGGGCCTCCATGGATGTGGCCGCGAGGGTCCACGCGACATCCGATCGCGCAATTTCTGATCACCGCGGCCGGCAGTGCTGAACTCGTGCATGCGCTGGCGACTGCGATCATCCGCCTCGTCACCCACCGCGCCTATGCCGACAGCTCGCCAGGCAGGCGACCATCGCCGCCCGCGCCAGGTGACGGCTCGTCACCGCCAGCGCCCCGACGTCCCACGTCCGCCCCGACTACGGTCACACCATCACGACGATGCACATGAGCTTCTTATCCCGTCGTAACGTGTTGCCCATGACGGAGGCACGATCTGGGTCCACGCGGGAGTCCGCCTCGCCCGGCAATCCCGCGGTCGGGAGCGGTTCAGCTGCCGCCTGGAGCCGCTACCCGATCCTGCGCGTGGCAACGCTGGTCACGACCGGAGCGTTCCTCGTGCTTGCCGCCTGGAACCTCACTGTCCTTGTTCCGCACATGATCAATCTCAAGGCGGCGATCGGCGTCGACTTCAACCTCTACATGAGCGCCGCGGATCACTGGCTCGCGGGCGGGTCGTTCTATCTCGAGCGCCAGCTCAACGGACCATACGAGATCCAGCCGGGCGACATCCTGTACCCGCCCACGGTCCTCTGGCTTCTCGTCCCGTTCCGGTTCCTGCCGTCGATCCTTTGGTGGGCCGTCCCCACTGTCGTCATCGCATGGGCGATGTGGCGGGTCCGGCCGGCGTGGTGGTCGTGGCCGGTTCTCGCCTTCATCCTCTGGTACCCGCGGACGCAGGCGATGTACCTGTTCGGCAACCCCGGCATCTGGATGATCGCTGCGCTCGCTGCGGCCACGCGATGGCGATCGGCCTCGACCCTGGTGCTCCTCAAGCCCTCGCTCGGTCCTCTCGCCCTCTTCGGCGCCCGCCACCGCAGCTGGTGGATCGCGCTCGTCATTCTGGGGCTCGCGAGCCTGCCTTTCGCCGGTCTCTGGCTGGACTATGTCAAAGTCGCCGCGGACTCCGGCGCCGGCATCGCATACTCGACGCAGGATCTTCCGCCGACTCTGGCCCCGCTGTTGGCGTGGCTGGCCCGCACGCGAACAGACACACGGGCGCTAGCGGCCGACAAGAACAGGTTGGGTCGTGCTGGGGAGTCGCCGGGTTGAGCCGCGACCGACTCTGGCTCGCCCTCGCGGTCCTCCTGCCGGCCTTCGCGGCGACGATCGCCCCGATGCCCACCGGGGACCTCGCCTACCAGGTGCGGGCCGGGGAGCTGATGCTGGCTCGGTGCCGTGCTGCGCGCGGATCCCTTCACCTTCACCGCGTTCGGGGAGCCCTGGCTCAACCAGCAGTGGGGCGACCGGCGTCTTGGTGGCCCTGGTCCACGGCGCTTGCGGGCTGGGGCGGGCTCGCCCTGCTGCGGGCGCTCCTGATCGCCCTGGTCGTCGGGACTCGTGCTCGTGGGCTGCCGGCGCCGGCCTCGACCGCCGCTCCGGCCGCGCTACCTGCCGCTGGCCGGCTTCCTGCTGGGGATCGGCTCGCTGGCCCTCCGGGCGCAGCTGTTCGGCATCGTCTGCTTCGTCGCCGTCGTGGCGATCCTGGCCTGCGCGGGATCGGCGGCCCGCGCTCATCTGGCTGCTCCCGCTGGTCGTGCTCGCCTGGGCGAACCTGCACGGCAGCTTCTTCCTGGCCCCGCTGGCCATCGGCCTCGCCGCGCTCGACGACCTGGTCCGGCGGCGACCCGGGCGACGCACGATGCTCGTCATCCTGCTGGCTTCGGCCGTCGCCACCTGCGTGACCCCGTTCGGGCCGGAGGTGTGGCGGTACGCGATCGGCCTCTCGACCAACGCCACGATCGCCCGGCTCATCTCCGAGTGGCAGCGCACGTCGCCGCTCTCCGTGCTGGGCGTTCTCTACTACGGATCAGTGCTTGCCGGCGCGCTCGTCGTGGTGCTCGGCCCACCGTCGCGGCCGGACGATCGAGCCCGGGCGCGCACTCTGGCTCCTGGCCCTCGCCGCGCTGGGGGCCTACGCCGAGCGCGGCGTCGTGTGGTGGGCGCTGGGGGCGCCCGTCGCCCTCGCCCCGCTCGTCGCGGCGGCGTTCCCGCCGGCGCGAGCGGCCGGCCCGCGGGGAGCCGCCCGGGCTCCGCCGCCTCAACGTGGTGCTCGCGGCCGGCATCCTCGTCGCCGTGGCTGTCCTGCAGCCGTCTGTGGCGCCCCGGGGACTCCCTGACGGGTCCGGCCGGCGCGCTGCGCGATGCGCCGGGCGGCCTTGCCCGCGCCCTGGCGGCTGCGTCGGACACAGCCGACCGCGTCGTGGCCCCCCAGCCCTGGGCCTCGTGGTTTGAATGGGCCGCTCCGGGACGGCTCGTCATGGTGGACAGCCGGATCGAGCTCTTCGACGAGGCGACCTGGAGTGACTACCTCGCGATCGCCGGCGGAGGGTCGGCCGCGCTGGAGGCGCTGGACCGGATCGGGGCAACCGTGGTCGTCGTCGATCCGGCCATCCAGCCGGACCTAGGGGCCGCCCTTCGCGGGGCCGCTTCCCGGTGGGTCGTCGCGTTCGAGGACACCGACGGCGCCCTCTTCGTCCTTCGCCCGTAGGCGGCGGCCCAGCCAGGCCACCAGCGGCACGAACATCAAGGGGACGGTCACCAGCCCGTACGCCCAGCTCAGGGAAGAGTGCCGCACCGCCGTCACGTAATCGACCCACATCGTTCCGAACGGCACCGAGACCAAGACCAGGATGGCGAGCGCGGCCCACCAGCCCCGGCGTCCCGCCCCGACGAGCGCGAACGGTGCGAGCGATGGCTTGAGCAGCACCAGGACGCCCGGCCAGCCCCACCTGGCGCCGGCGGCGATCGCGGCAGCCACCCGGACATGTTCGTGTTGCCGTAGATGACCTGCGAGACCGTCTGCGGGTAGGCGATCCCGGCCGCGATGAGTGGCCAGGTCCAGCGGGCCGGCCGCAGTCCACGGATCGCGAGCACGAAGATGCCTACCGGGAGCAGGAGACGTCACGTGGTCTACGACGACGCCGCAGCGGTCCAGGCGGATCCCATGGAACGCACTGCTCGCCGACGGCAGGAACGACGTCGAGCTCACCGCGATGTCGTTCGACGCTGTCGACGTCGACACGCCGTCCAGCGAGAGCGCGGCAAGGTGCACTACGCCCGAGAGTTTGTACCGGCGGCGCCGCACGCTCTCGTCCTCGGCGGCGGCGGCCACGTCGGCCTGCCGCTGAGCCTCGCCTTCGCCGCGCGCCGGCCTGCGGGTCGGCGATCTACGACACCAACGAGGCGCACGCTGGAGCGGATCGGCCGCGGCGAGATGCCGTTCCGCGAGAACGGCGCGGACGAGCTGCTCGCGGAGGTGCTCCCGACCGGCCGGCTGGCGCTCTCGGCCGATGCCGGCGATGGTCGGCCGCGCCGACGCGCTCGTCGTCGTCATCGGGACGCCGGTCGACGAGTTCCTGGGCCCGTCGATGACGCTGTTCGAGAAGACGGTCGACCAGATCGCGCCGCACCTGCGCGACGGGGCGCTGGTCGTCCTGCGCAGCACCGTCTACCCGGGGACGACCGCCTACGTCGCGCAGGCGCTTCGCGGAACGCGGCCGCCAGGTCGACGTCGCGTTCTGCCCGGAGCGGATCGCCGAGGGCCACGCGCTCGAGGAGTTCCGGACGCCTGCCCCAGATCGTCGGGCGCCGACGACCCGGCCGTCGGCGACCGGGCGGCGGCGCTCTTCGCCCGGCTGGGCGGCGAGATCGTCCGGACCACGCTCGAAGGAGGCCGAGCTGGCGAAGCTCTTCACGAACACCTGGCGCTACATGAAGTTCGCCATCGCCAACCAGTTCTTCATGATCGCCCACCAGGCCGGCGTCGACTACACGAACGTCCTGCGACGCGATCCGCCACGACTACCCGCGCGCCGCCGACCTGCCCGGTCCCGGGCTTCGCCGCCGGGCCGTGCCTGTTCAAGGACACGATGCAGCTGGCGGCCTTCACGAGCGACCACTTCCCGATGGGCCAGGCGGCGATGCAGGTCAACGAGGGGCTGCCGGCCTACATCGTCACCGCGCTCGAGCGCCGCCACGGGACGCTGCGCGGGCGGACCGTCGGGATCCTCGGGATGGCCTTCAAGGCGGAGTCCGACGACACCCGCGCGTCGCTCAGCTACAAGCTGCGCAAGCTCCTCGCCTGGGCCGGCGCGCGCGTGCTGTGCACCGACCCGTACGTGCAGGACGCTCGCCTCGTGCCGCTGGAGACGGTCCTGGCCGAGGCGGACATCGCTCGTCCTCGGCGTCCCGCACCGCGCCTACCGCGACCTGGACCTCGGCGGACCGCGAGGTCGTCGACGTCTGGGGCGCGCTGGGCCGCGGGATCACGCTCTGATGCGCGTCCTGGTCACCGGCGCCGCCGGCTTCATCAACGGCTACCTGGTCCCGAGCTGCTGGAGGCCGGCCACGAGGTCGTCGGGCTGGACAACTTCAGCAAGTACGGCCCGACGCGCCGGAGCTACGACGACCACCCGCGCTACCGGCTCGTCGAGGGCGACGCCAAGGACGTGGCGCTGCTCGCGCGAGCTGATCCGGGGCTGCGACCAGGTGGTCGCCGCGGCCGCGATGATCGGCGGGATCAGCTACTTCCACGAGTTCGCCTACGACCTGCTCGCCGAGAACGAGCGGATCCTCGCGGCGACGTTCGACGCCGCGATCGAGGCGCACCGCGCGCGGCGAGCTGCAGCGGATCATCGTCCTCAGCTCGTCGATGGTCTACGAGTCGACGACCGTCTTCCCGACGCCCGAGGGCGCCCAGCTGACCTCGCCCCCGCCGATCTCCACCTACGGCTTCCAGAAGCTGGCCTCGGAGTACTTCGCGAAGGGCGCCTGGGAGCAGCACCGCCTCCCGTACACGATCCTGCGTCCCTTCAACTGCGTCGGGATCGGGGAGCGGCGGGCCGTCCGCGACACCGACGTCATGAGCGGCAACGTGAAGCTCGCCCTCTCGCCACGTCGTGCCGGACCTCGTGCTCAAGGTGCTCCGCGGCCAGGACCCGCTCCACATCCTGGGCGACGGGACGCAGGTCCGCTGCTACACGTACGGCGGCGACCTCGCCCACGGGATCCGCCTGGCGATGGAGTCGCGACGCGGCGCGTCAACAACGACTTCAACCTCTCGACGCCGGCTGAGCACGACCGTCCTCGAGCTGGCGGAGCTGATCTGGCGGAAGATCCACGGGCCCGACCGCCCGTTCGCCTGGGTCTCCGACCCGCCGTTCGACCACGACGTCCAGCACCGCGTGCCCGACGTCCGCAAGGCGCGCGAGGTCCTGGGGTTCGAGGCGACGACCTCGCTCTCGGAGATGCTCGACGAGGTGATCCCGTGGATCCGCGCCGAGGACGCGGCAGGAGCGATCTGACTGCCATGGCCGACACGGTGACGCCACAGCTGACCGTCGTCATGCCCGTCTGGAACGAGGGCGAGCGGGTCGTGCCGACGATCCGGGCCTTCGCCGCCGCCGTCCGGACGCCGTACGAGCTCCTGGTGGTCCACGACATGCCCGAGGACACGACGGTGCCCGGTGGTGGAGCGGCTGGCCCGTCGAGATCCCGGGCTGCGGGCGCACCACAACACGCTCGGCCCGGGCGTGCTCAACGCGATGAAGGCCGGGATGGCCGCGGCGCAGCGCCCCGTACGTGCTCGTCACGATGGCCGACGGCTCCGACGAGTACGGCGACGTCGACCGGATGGTCGCGCTCGCCCGGGACGGCGCCGACGTCGTGGCCGCCAGCCGCTACATGCGCGGGGGGCGCCAGGTCGGCGGTCCGCGCCTGAAGCGCCTCCTGTCGCGAGCGGCGGGCCTCTCGCTCCACTGGTTCGCCGGCGTCCCGATCCACGACCCGACGAACAACTTCAAGCTCTACAGCCGGCGCTTCCTCGACGCGACGCCCATCGAGAGCGAGGCCGGCTTCGAGCTCGCGATCGAGCTCTCGGTCAAGGCCACGCTCCAGGGCCGCCGCCTCGCCGAGGTCCCCACGACGTGGCGCGACCGCACCGGCGGCGAAAGCCGCTTCCGGCTCCGGAAGTGGCTGCCGCACTACCTGCGCTGGTACCTGGTCGCGTTCAGGGGGCGGCTGCGGCGGGGCCCGGACTCTCGGCGCGTGACGTCCCGCTGGCGCAGCGTCTCCACGACGAACACCGTGACCGCGAGGATCGCGACAAGACCGGCGAACCCCACGGGCCCCGCTGCAGGGATCGGCGACCCCGGGAGCGCGTCGGGAGGAATCGCGACCAGCAGGTTCGCCGTGACCGCGACTGCGAGGACGCCCCAGGCTGCCCGGTCGCGCTTCCGAGAGACCAGCACGACCGGCACCAGGAAGACGACCGCCGCGTAGGCGTACCGCTCGTGCATGGTCGTCAGCAGGCAGAACGCGACCAGCGCGACGGCCGCCAGCCCGAGGAGCAGCCGCTCGCGGGTCGGCCGACGGAGGACGAGCAGCGAAGACCAGCGAGTTCCGCGAGCCCGGCCATGGCGTAGCCCGAGGTCGCGCGGCGTGATCGGTCCGAGCACGGCGCCGAATCGGTCAGCATGTCGCCGCCGGCCGAGCCGCTCCTGGACCAGCCACCACGGATTCCACGCCCGGACGGAGAGGACGGCATAGCTCCGTTCTGGTAGTAGTCGAGTTTGCCGCGTACCCGCCGAGCCCGCCGTACGGGAGGAACGGCAGCCACGTCGCCGCGGCGACGACGGCCGTCGACCGCGCCGACGGCGGCCGCCCGCCGCAAGCCCCACCGCCCGATCGCGTACCCGCCGAACGGGACGACGAAGGAAGAGGGCCTGCGGCTTCGTCATCATCGCCAGGCCCAGGACGATCGCCGGCGGCCAGGGCCGGTCGGCGAGCGCCAGGATCGCTGCCCACAGGCCGAACGGCGACGTAGATCGACGTCGAATTGGCCCCACCAGGCGCTCAGGTACCAGGTCGCCGGCACGAGCAGGATGGCAGGCACCGCACAACGGCGCGGCCGGGCTTGCCCGCGAGCGAGGGCGAACACCGACCGCGATGCCAAGTCCGCGAGAGGGCGGGATCTTGAGGGCGATCCGAACGCCGACGTCGCCCGCGTCGGGGGCGGTCGCGAACGCCGGGACGCGCGTGGGCGAGCGCCCCGAAGACGCCGACCAGGATCGGCAGGTACGACAGGTCGAGCTCGGTAGGCGGCGCCGAACGGCACGTCGGTCGCCAAGCGGTGCACCCAGCCGGGCGTACTGGTCCATGTCCGCCGCAAGCCCGTAGGTCGGGAGCAGGGACAGGCGGACGACGATCGCGGCAAGGAGGCCCGGTGCTCGAGGAGCGACGGCAGCCATCGTCGTGCCACGCCGACGTACGTCGCCGACCGAGGCGGCCGGGCCCGTCGACAGCCGCCGAGCTGCCGTCATCGCCTCAGAGCCTCGAGGACGCCCAGTACCGCTCCGCGAAGCCCGGCAGCCCGCCCAGGCTCGCCACCTTCGTCCCGAAGCCGCGGACCGCGTCGCCCATCTGGCGTCGTTCCGCCGAACAGGCGCTCCAGCTGGCTCTCGTAGAGCGTCAGGCCCTGGATCTTGCGCTCCACCGGTCTCGCTGATGTCGGCGTACTCGGGGGTCAGGCCGACGTCCCTGGGCAGCCCGGCGAGGGCGCCGGCCGGCAGGTCCTCCAGGCGCCGGAAGTCGTTCCACCAGGCGTACGGGAAGTCCTCGTAGTAGGCCACGATCCCGGCGTACTCCGGGCCCGGGCATCACCCAGCGGCGCCCCAGGTCCAGGAGGGCCGACGCCCACCTCGCGGCACCAGCTGGTGGTCGACGTGGTCGCCGACGCCCAGCGGCAGGTAGACCTTCTGGGGCTCGAGGCGGGCGATCTCGGTGACGAGGAGGTCGATCGGGGCGCGATCGTCGGCCCGCGGCGCGGCCAGGAGCTGCTCGTCGCCCTCGTAGCCGCGGAAGACGGCATCGGGCAGGTCGAGGAAGACGATCGACGCCTCCGCGAAGTAGGCGTAGCGCTCGTCCTCGAGGCGGCGGGCGGCCGTGAGGTCGCCGGCCATCCGCGGCCTCGACGAGCTCCGCGGTGAGGACGGCGCCCTGCTGGGGCATGTCGTCCATGAGCGGCTGCCCGGCGAGCGGCCGGTTGTGGATGTCCGCGCGGCGGTACCACGACGAGCGCTGCCAGAAGCGCTTGGCCGCCGCGTCGGCCTCGGCCTGGGTGGCGTCGAGCCGCTCCGGGACGGCGCGATACGGCGCGTCGCCCGCGGCGTCCAGCGGCTGGTCGGCGGCGATGTTGTCGCGGTTGAACGCCTCCGTCGTCGGCCAGATCGCCTTCGACCCGAAGCCCGAGGGCCTCGCGCTGGTAGGTCGTCAGGCCGGCGGCCGCGCCGTTGCCGGAGAAGACGGTGAGGATCGTGACGTTCTGGCCGAGCTCGCGCAGGCTCGCGATCAGGCCGCCGCACGAGAGGGCGACGTCGTCGGGGTGGGGGGCGACGAAGACGTGGGTCATGGCCCGGCGAGTATACCGATCGAATCGCGCGCGAGAGCCGGCCCGGGCATCAGGAGAAGCCGCCCTCGCCGAGGAGCGGGACGAAGATGCAGGCACCGTGGCGGGTGGTGTGCAGCTTGGCCCCGTCGCGCTCCACGAGCACGAGCACCTGCACGTCGCGGCCCCCGACCGGGATGACCAGCCGGCCGCCGTCGGCGAGCCGGGCCAGCAGCGCCTCGGGGACGTCCGGGGCGGCCGCCGCGACGATGATCCGCGGCCACGCGGCGGCCGGCTCCCCGGCGGTCGCCGGCTCCGCGGCGGCCCGGCTCCCGGTCCGCGGCTCCGCGGCACGGGCCCTCCGGCGCTGCCGTCGCCGACGCGGACCTCCACCCGGTCGCCGAAGCCCAGCCCGGCCAGGCGCGCGCGGGCCGTGGCTGCCAGCTCCGGCACCCGTTCCACGCTGGTGACCCGGCAGCCCATCGCCGCCAGCACGGCGGCCTGGTAGCCGGAACCGGTGCCGACGTCCAGGACCCGGTCGCCGGGCTCGGGAGCGAGCAGCTCCGTCATCAGGCCCACCATGAACGGCTGGCTGATCGTCTGGCCGTGCTCGATGGGGAGGGCCTCGTCGGCATAGGCCCGGTCGCGCAGCGCGACGGGGACGAACATCTCGCGGGGGACCGCGGCCATGGCCGCGAGCACGCGGGGCGCCGCGATGCCGCGGCCGCGCAGCTGCGTCTCGACCATGCGCGCGCGGGCGGCGGCGTACGTCGGGTCGTCGCCCGACGCTCGCTGGCTGGCGGTGCCGTCTGGCCGGTTCACGCCGCCGAGGATACGTCGCGCGCGGCGCCACGGCGGCGGTCCGGTTCGCGGTCGGCGAGCGCGGCGCTACGGCGCCGGGGTGGTGCTCGCCGCCGGGCTGGCGCTCGCGGCGGGGGAGCCGCTGGCGGCCGGAGACGCGCTCGCCGACGGGCGACGCGCTCGCCGCGGGCGACGCAGCTCGCCGCCGGGCCGCCGGACGGGCGACCCACTCGGAACGGGCGACCCGCTGGGGGCCGGGGTCACCGACGGCGCAGGCGTGGCCGACGGAACCGGTGTCGGCGTCGGTGTCGGGGCGAAGAGGCCGCCGTTCCCCAGGAGCAGGGCGTTCAGGAAGATCAGCCCGAAGATGACCGTGACGCCGATGACGAAGACCTTCGAGATCCGGTCGTCGATGTGGACCGCGCGCTCCGACGCGGTCTGCGCGTGCTCAGGTTCGGCGGCACCTCGCCGCCCGAAGCGGCGACCGGGGCCGCCCGGGCCGGCGCCCGCGGGCCGCCCCCGTGGCGCCGCGGGCCGCCGTCGCGGAGGGAGCAGCCGCATCCTCGCCCAGCGTGTCCACGTCGTCGAAGGCGGCGTAGTCGGATTCGTCGGCCTCGGCCTGGTCGAAGTCGGCGTCCTCGCCGTTCCCCTCGGCCCGCTCGAGCCCTTCGGCATCCGCCCCGCCGCTCGCGGCAGCATCGGCAGCCTCGGCCGCGTCGGTTCCGGGCTCGGTGGTCTTCTCGGGCCCGCGCCCGTCCGGATCGGTCATCGTCGCGTCGTCACTCCCTGGTGCCGCAATCGGGGCGGCGAGCGCGAGGGGTGGTGCTGCCCGCATCCGCGCTCCGGCCCGGAAGTGTAGCGGAGGGCCGGTCCGCTGGTGCGCGCCCGCGTGCTCGAAGAGCCTCAGGCTTCGCGGAGCGGGCGGCTCAGCAGCCCGGCCAGCCCGGCCACCATCGTCAGGATCCCGAAGATCGCGAAGACCAGGGCGGGGCCCAGCACGTCGCTCATGAGGCCGCCCACGGCCATCGCGATGGTCATCGATCCGAAGACGGCGCGAGAACCGGAAGGCGATGACGCGGCCGATCATGTCGTTCGGCGTGCGCTCCATGAACAGGGCCTGGGTCGGGATCACGAAGACCATGTTGGCGACCCCCATCCCCAGGGTCAGGCCCAGGGCCAGGCCGAGGTTGCCGGTGAGGGCGAGCGCCGCGACGCAGGCCCCGTAGACGACGTAGCCGATGATGACCAGGCGGCCCTTCGCCAGCCGGGAGCCGAGCAGGCCGATCGCGAAGCCGCCAACGAGGTTCCCGATCCCGATCGCCATCTCGATGAACCCGTAGCGGGCCCGGCCGTCGAGCACGTCGGACGAGATCGCCTCCCGCGCGTAGATGGCCATGATCCCGATCGTCACGCCGATCGAGAACTGGGCCACGACGGCCTGCAGGGTGTTGGCCAGGAGCACGGGCTCGCCGCGCAGGAACCGCCAGCCGACCACGAGGTCTTCGAAGAGGCCGCGCACGCCGGGCACGGCCGCGGCGACCGTCCGCACCACGGCCGGGATGACCATCGTGACGATCAGGGCGGCCGAGGTGAGGTAGGTCACCGCGTCCACCCAGAACGCCAGCGCCAGGGAGCTGCCGAGGGCGGCGACGAAGAGGGCCGCCAACGGATAGCCCACGACGTCGGCCAGCGAGTCGCCCAGCCAGACGGCCGAGTTGGCGGCCACCAGCTCGTCGTCCTTGACGATCCGCGGG
This sequence comes from uncultured Chloroflexia bacterium, assembly GCA_963827965.1. Taxonomy (GTDB): domain Bacteria; phylum Chloroflexota; class Limnocylindria; order Limnocylindrales; family CSP1-4; genus CTSoil-043. The sequence continues at coordinate 211,077 of CAWHCW010000007.1, forward strand.
ATGACCGCGGTCCGCGCGGGCCGGAAGAAGATCGAGACCGTCGTGAGGACGAAGACGAGCGGGTAGACGAGGAGGACGTCGGCGCTCGCGGCGACGGGGATGAGGAGCACGATCGCCGCGCGCAGCAGGTCCGAGGCGACCATCACGCGCTTCTGGTCCCAGCGGTCCACCAGGGCCCCGGCCAGCGGACCGAAGACCAGGTTGGGAACGGTCGCCGCCACGAACACCATGGCGATCGCGAAGGCGCCGTTCTGCGTCGCCTCGCCGACCAGCGCCACGAGGGCCAGCTGGTGGAGCCGATCGCCGAAGAGGCTGACGAGCTGCCCCACCCACAGGGCGCCGAACGAGCCGTTCCGGGCCAGGCGGACGTAGGGGTGGCCCAGGGCGCGCCCGACGACGCCCCGTCGCGCTTCCCGGAGACCGCCCCGCGCTTCCGGCGTGGGGGTCGGCGCCGGCACCGCGACGCCCGCGCCCGAGCCTCCCAGGAAGATCGGCCGCTCCAGGCCGATGGTCTCGGTCAGGCTCGAGGTCAGGCCGGTTGCGGGCCTCACGCGCCGCCCGACTCCGACCGCCGAGGCGGCGGCCGTCGCCACCGCCCCATCCGGCATCGCGGGCGTCCCGGCGGCGGCCGGTCGCGGCTCGCGGTGCAGGCTGGCGAAGACGAAGAAGGCGAGCCCGGCGGACAGGAGGACGTCCCCGATCGAGAGCACGTTCGGGAACGAGCGGCAGGGGGATCGGGATCACGTCGCCGAGGGGCCCCGCGGCGAGGAAGAAGTCCAGGATCGGCTCGGTCGCGAGCACGAAATGGATGGGCGAGGCGATCTCCGCGGGGGTCATGCCCGCGGCCGCCAGGGCCTGGTCCCAGACCGGCATGAACCCGCCGTTCACGAGGATCGCCGTCGCGTTGAGGAGGGTGCCCACCAGGGCCAGCCCGATGCCCGGGAGCCGGCGGTTCGCCCACAGCGCCACGACGAGCACCCCGTAGGCGGTCGCCAGGAGCGGCACGCGCAGCTGGTCGGCGAGCGTCGCGTCGCGGAGGAGCGCGGCCTCGGTCCCCAGCCGGAGCGCAACGCGCCGCGAAGATCAGCAGCGTCCAGCGGAGGCGGACCGCGAGGAGGTTGTCGAGGCGCCCGCCGGCGGCGAGCCCGGCGATCAGCCCGAGGACGATCCCTGCAAGGAGCACCGCGGGATTGTGTCAGGACGCAGGGTCGCGGGCGGGCGCCGTCCCACCCGCGGGGGTCGTGGCCGCGTCGGCGATCGACGCCTGCGCCCGCCGGCCGGCGGCCTGGGCAAGGAGCGGCACCGGCGGCCGGGGCTCCAGCGCGCGGCCCGGATCGTTGATGTCGGCGGCCCAGTGGGTCTTCGAGAATGCGTCGACGATCACCGGGTCGAACTGGACGCCGGAGAACTTGCGGAGCTCGGCCATCGCCTGCTCGCCGGTCAGCGGCTTCATCCGGTACGGGCGCGCCGCGGTCATGGCTTCGAAGGCGTCGGCGACGTGCAGGATCCGGGCGAGCAACGGGATCTCGTCGCCCATCAGGCGGTCGGGGTAGCCGGAGCCGTTGTACCACTCGTGGTGGTGCCGGATGATCGGCAGCTCGGGGGCCAGCTTCGTCACCGGGGCGATGATGTTCGCGCCGATCACGGGGTGGGCGTTCATCTTGGCGCGCTCTTCCTTGGTCAGGCGGTCCGGCTTGTCCAGGACGCTGTCCGGAACGCCGATCTTCCCGATGTCGTGGAGCAGGCCGCCCCACTCGAGGGCCTCGAGCTCCTTCTCGGACCGCCGCATCACGCGCCCGATGTCGACCGAGATCACCTGGACCTGCTGGCTGTGGCCGGATGTCCAGTCGCTCCTGGCGTCAACCGCCTGCGCCAGGCTCTTCACCGTCTGGGTGAACATCTCCCTCATCTCGACGATCGGTCGAGCGCGCCCCTGCATGATGCAGACCGGCAGCGCGAAGAGAAGGGTCGCCCACCACCCGACCTTGAGACGTGGCAACCTGCCATCAGCCACGCGAGAGGGGACAAGCGCAACCCAGTTGCCGAGGAAGGTCGGCAGGTCGCCGCGGATCACGACTCGAGGCGACTGACCCGTTCGCAGCGCAGACCGTTGATCGAGGTGAATGCACACGTTGAGCACGAAGAAGACGGCGGCGCCAGCCATCGCAGCGACGAAGTCGGCGATCGGCGGCACGTCCGCAGTCGGCGCTCCGTGAATTGCCGACGTCACGACGCCGCCGACGACCGCAGGAAGGACGAGTCCCGCGTGATTGGCGAGAGTGCCGTACCAGGGGACCCGACCCGAGAGCTCCCGCAGTTCGGTGGTCCCGATCAAGGCCACCCAGCCCGCCGCGGTCGGCCCACCGAGGCTCATCGCTGCCACCAGCGGGGCGATGGAGGTGTTGATCATCGATCCTCGAGGCATCTGGACCGGAAGTGCCGATGCCAGGAGGGTCAACACCGTCCAGAAGGCGATTCCGGCGAGCGACATCGAGGCGAGACATCGTCGAACGACCCGAGCGGCGATTCGACGGGTCGACGGGAATCACAAGACTCGTCGCCGCCAGCGCAATCGCACTGAGGGCAACGAGTCCGGTGATGTAGGTCTTGAGGCTACGAGGCATGGCCCTCAGGTCGCTGTCGACGATCCGCAGGCAGAATGTAGCCGTGCCGATTCGGCGACCTGTATGGGACCAAAGTACCTAGAGCCCCTTCAGCGAGGCGCCACCGGCAAGCAGGGTCGCGGCCAACGTGGATGACCGCCACCAGGAGGCGCAGAAGTCGGTGCTTCATCACTCGATACCCTGGCTGCCTCGCGCCGCCGCTAGAAGCCCTTCGAGCCGAGACTCGGGAGCCATCGTGTGCCCTCCAATGGTTCCCGTGCTCCTAAGAACACAGAAACCGACCAGACTGGGGTCGGTCGGTTGCACTAGTCGCTCCGCCTCACCCTAAGTGCCCATTTCAGGCGAGGCATCTGCGCGTCCGATATTGACATTGCCTACTAGTACCGAAGTACCAGTCGACGGCCGGACCTTAGTCCTCGTGTCGGAAGACGGTCAATACGCAACCTTCCCTATGTCCACCGGACTGCACACGATCTACCGATCGTCACATCTGGTCAAGGGGGGGCGGCTCGATCCCGAGCTCGTCGCGGACCACGGCCGTGTAGTGCTGGTACTGCTCCGCCGCGGCCGCATGCGCTCCCAGGAGGCGGTACATCTTCACGAGGCTGGCTTCGACCTGGTCGAGCGACGGATCGGTCTCGAGGAGCGCTCTCGAGAGCTCCATCGCCTCCGAGAAGCGGCCGGTTGCCGTGCTGAAGGCGATCGCCCGCTCCATCACTTCGAGGTACTGGGCATGGAGCGAGTCGCGATGCATCGAGGCCCAGTCGTCGTAGGAGAAGTCGAGGGCGAACTTCCCCCGGTACTCCGCCGCGAGCGCGAGCACCGCCGGGACCGGTGGCTCCGGGCCAAGGGTCCGCATCTGCTCCTTGCAGCGCACGCTGCGGCTCGCGATGAGCTCGGAGTCCAGCCAGATGAGCTCCGTGTCCTGGCTGAGGTAACCGGGGGAGAGATCGTCGGAGTAGGAGGGCTCGATGATCCGACGCAGGAAGTAGACGGTCTGGTGCAGGGAGTTCACGGCCTGGTCGGGGTCGTTGTCCGGCCAGAGGGCATCGAGGACCTGGTCGCGCGTGGCCGACATGCCGGGCCGGCTCAGGAGGAAGCACAGGAGGGCCAGGGGCTTGCGCCTCATCTCGGCACCGGGGACGAGGCGCGTGCCGACGCGGACGATCACCCGGCCCTGGTCCTCGACCCAGACCCGGTCCGCCGTTCGTCGGGCCAGGTCGCGCCCCAGCAACGGAGCCCGGTATGGACCCTTCAGCTCCCGGCTGAGCGCTCGAAGGCGTCGCACGTCGGGCTTCTCGCCCACGGCGTCGAGGATCGTTCCGGCGGCCCAGCGGTCCCGGGGCGGCCCGGTCTCGATCACCGACCGCAGCCCGCGCCGCCAGCGACTGGGCTGACGTGAGGCGGCCTGCCTGACCACGTCGAGCGCCGTCTCGTCGAGCGCGCCGAGTCGCGCGAGGACCGCCTCGGCGAGGGCGGTGACGATGCCGGGCTCGACGGACCACAGGGCGGCGACGGCGGAGGACGCGGCCCGGAGCCGGCGTCGAGGCTCTCCAGGAGCTGGATGGCGCGCAGGGCTCCGGCCGCTCCCTGCAGCTCCGCCTGCGCCCTCGCCTCGCGCGACGAGGCCTCCCGCCGCGGCGCTCCCGGCGAGGAAGGCCGCGAGCGCCCGGGCGAGCTTGACCCTGACGTAGAACCCCGGGTATCCGGTGTGGCGGCCGTCCGCGATCGACTCGAGCGCCGTCCGCGCCTCGTGCGGCCGGCCCAGGCGGTTCAGGGTCTCGGCCCGGAAGAGCGCGAGGTAGGTCCGCTCGGCTTCGGTCCGGGCGCCGACGGCCTCGGCCTCGGCGAGCAGGGCGCCACCGCGATCAGGGTCGATGTAGGTGCCGACGACATCGGCGGACTCGAGGAGGGTCTCGAAGCGCCCCTGGCGTGAACGGCGATGCCAGGGCCTCGTCGATGGCCGCCAGGGCAGCGCCCGTGTTCGCCGACATGCGCGTGGGCCCACGCTGCCACCGTCCGCACCGTGTCCATCTCGGGGCCGGCGGACGTGGAAGCCAGCGACTCGAGCGCGATCCGTGCGCTCCGCAGCGCGGCTGGAGCATCGCCACATCCGCGAGCCAGCCAGGCGAGATTGAGGTGGGAGATGCCGAGGTAGTGAAGGTGGCCGAGGCGATGCGCCGGCGATGCCATGGTCGCGAGCACCCGCTCGGCGCTCGCCCATCGAGCCCGCCGACCATCGAATCGGCGCAGCGTCAGAATCGACTCAGCGATGTTCGGCATAGACGGTCCCGAGCGCTGCGTCGCGCAGGCTGCATGAGCATGCCCGACGGCGACCGGGTACTCGCCCGACGTTGTACTCCACCGTGGTCAGGGTCGCGAGCGCGACCGTCAGGCTGATCGTGGGGTCCCCTTGCGTCGAGGCGGCGAGCGCCCGACCCGCCGCGTCTCGCGCCCGCCCGATGTCGCCCTCGCGGAGGAACGTGCGCGCGGCCAGGGCCTGGGCCCAGCCTCCGTCGTCCGGGACGCCGCCCGCGACGATCAGGTCGACCGCCGCCTGCGCGCCGCCCGATCCGAGGATCGCTTCCAACGACGCGGCGAGGACCCGGGCGACGTCGTCGCCGCGGCCGGCGGCCGCGTAGTGGTGGCCCGCGAGCCACCAGCTGTTGGCCTCCGCGACCGCGGCGATCCGGGCGTGGATCTCGGAGATCCCGTCCGGTCCGACCGCCTCCAGCAGCCGCCCCTCGAGGAAGCTGCGGACGAGGGGGTGGAGCAGGCGGCCGGCCTGGCCCGTGCGGCCGCGCCGGGAGAGCAGGCCCGCCTCCTCGGTGACGTCCAGGAGCCGTCGCGCCTCGGGGATCGAGACGCCGGCCGCAGTGGCGGCGAGCTGGGGCGTCGCGACGTGGAGGAGGGCGCAACGCTCCAGGAACGCCTGCAGCTCGACCGGCATCCGGCCGACCACCTCCTCGGCGAGGTAGTCGTGGAGGTCGCCGTGGCGTCCCGACAGGCTGCGGATCACCGCCCGGATCTCGTCGCGGGGCCGCCCCCGGACGGCGGTCTCGACGAGGCGCAGCGTGGCTGCCCAGCCCTCGGTCGTCCGCGCGAGGTCCTCGAGCAGATCCGCCTCCAGCGGGTGGCGGTAGGTCACCCGGAAGAGCCGCTCCATCTCGTCGCGGTCGAACCGCAGGTCCGCCGTCCTGAGCTCGGCCAGCTCGCCGAGCGCCCGCAGCCGGGCAACGCGGCAACGTCGGCGACTGCCGCGTGGAGATCACCAGCGTCAGGCGTTCCGGGCCGTGGACGAGCAGCTCCCGCACGATCTCGCGGATCTCGGGAACGTCGTCCACGACCTGGTAGTCGTCGAGCAGGAGGGCGGTCCCGCCGCTCACCCACGCCCGGATCTCCGTGAGCAGCGTGCGCACGATCGCGGCGCGATCGCCCATCCCGGTCCCAAGCTCGCGGAGAAGGGACCTGGTGTTGGGCGCGAACTCCTGGTCGATCTCGCGTCCCGCAGCCACGAGGTTGCTGACGAAGACGACCCAGTCGCGGTCCGTCTCGTCCAGGCGATACCAGAGCGTGCGGACCCGAGTTCGGCGGCTCCAGTCGGCAAGGAGGGTGGTCTTCCCGTGGCCGGCGTCCGCCACGATCAGCACGAGCCGCGAGTGGATCTTCGCCGCGATCCAGTCCAGGAGGCGCTGCCGTTCCAGCGTCTCCTCGGGAAGGAGCGGTGGCTGGACCTTCCCGATCTGGACGGGGAAGGCGAAGACGTCGAGATCGCTCACCGGCTGCACATCCGTGCCGGACGGGATCCCCGGCGTGGTGCGCGACTCGGCGCCTCGCCGCGGAGCCGCTCGCCCGGGCCCGACCGCCACCAGGCCATCGAACCTGACCGCGCCTGGCCGGCGCGCGGTGGCCGTCGCGAGATCAGAGGGGAACGGAGCCATGCGGCCCATGCTGCCGCAGGGCGCTCACCGGCCACTTATCTGCCGGCCTGGCGAACGCCCGCCGCGTCAGCCGTCGTACTCGAAGCCGATCTTCAGGTCGACCCGGTACTCGACGATCTCGCCGTTGTCCACGACGGCCGTCGACTTCACGACCTCCACCGTGCGGATGTTGCGGACCGTCCGCGAAGCCGTGGCAACCGCCTGGCGTGCCGCGTCGCTCCACGAGCTCGGGCTCGTGCCGACCATCTCCCGGATGATGATGACGCCCATCGCTGACCCTCCGAACTGGGCCGCGCGCACAGCGCCGGCCGTCCGCCGGAAGTCTAGGCGAGGGGCGTGGTCAGGCGAAGGGCCTGGCGGCGGGACTCACTCGAAGCAGGACCTGCAGCAGAGCGGTTCGCGGCGGACCGGCCGCGGCAGGACAGCGGGTCGGGAACCCGTGGGGCGCCCGCGTCGTCTGGTGGGAAATGCTGAAGCCGACAGATCGCCGTCTCCTCGCGGCGGGCCTTGCGTCCGCCCTCCTCCTCGCCGCGTGCTCTGGCGGTCCGTCGCCGACGGCCACGCCGCCGCCAGCGACCGCGGGCCCTTCGGCCACGCCGGCCGGCTCGCCGGCGTCGTCGCCGACCGCCGAGACCGGCACGATCGCCCACCCCACCGGCGCGGCCGACCTCGTCCTTCGCTTTGACGAGGGCGGCGGCTTCGTCATGCCGACCTTCGCGATGATCCAGCTCCCGTTCTTCTCCCTGTATGGCGACGGGACCGTCATCTACCGGCCCGCGTCGGCGCCGTGGCCCGAGCAGAAGGCCGGCGAGCCGCTGCGCTTCCCGCCGCTCCAGGTCGCGACCATGACCGAGGACCAGCTCCAGGCCCTGCTCCGCGACGCGCTGGGCGGCGGGGGCCTGGGAGTCGCGCGGGACCGCTACGAGAACAACCAGGTCGCGGACGCCCCCACGGCCGTCTTCACGGTCAACGCCGACGGCAGGCAGCGCCGCGTCAGCGTCTACGCGCTGGGGATGGCGATCGACGACTCCGCCAACCCGAACCCGGACGCTCCGATTCTCCGGGTGATGGCCGCCTTCGCCGAGCGCCTGCGCAACTTCGACCAGGAGGTCGCCAAGGGCAACGCCGACCGCCGCGGGACTCTTCGTGCCCGCCCGCTTCCGAGCGTCCATCCTGGAGGGCGGCCCGGGCGGCGACGGGCCCCCGCGATCCTGGCCCTGGCCAACCTTCGGACCCGAAGGGTTCGCGGTCATCGACCAGGAGGCCGGCTTCGCCGTCCCGTCGCGGGCGATCAGCGGCCTCGAGATGTCGCTCCTCGGGATCAAGGACCCGGAGGGCGGCATCTCCGGCATCTCGGTCAGGGCGCCGAACGGCACGGTCTACGGCCTGGGCATCCGGCCGCTCCTGCCCGACGAGCAGCGCTGACCGCGGGCCTGCTACCGGGCGCGGCCCTGCCTACGGGGCGGCGCCGCCGTAGCGATCGCCGGCGTAGCTGACGAACCGCGTCTGGCTCTTCTTGAACCAGAGATCGATCTCGCCGGTCGGGCCGTTGCGGTGCTTGGCCAGGCGCAGCTTGACGACCTCGCCGTCGGCATCGTGATCCTCGGAGCTGCGCTCCTTCTCCCGCCACAGGAAGATCACGAGGTCACTGTCCTGCTCCAAGGCGCCCGAGTTGTGGCTCACGAGGCCATCGGCGAGCCAGCTGGAGGGGCCCGGAACGGTCAGGTCGAAGACCTCCTCGACGCCGGCGGGCTCGATCGCGATCACGCGGTCCCAGAAGAGCGGCTGGGCGACCATCTGCTCCAGCTCCGGGTCCGCGAGGAGCGTCGCGTAGGTCGCGGCGACAGCACGCGACGGGTGGAACGTCGTGTGGGCCGACCCCGCGTACGTCGTCCCGCGCATGGCCGCGACCTCCCGCGTCGACAGGCCGAGCTCCTCGCGGCGCTCGCGCACGCGGTTGAAGAACGCCGCCGGGAGAGTATCGACGTTGGTGTTCGAGCGAACGCCGGCCAGCGCCGCCGCCAGGCGCTCCGCCTGCGGGGCGCGCGGCCCGAACCCGCCGACGAGCTCCAGGAACGTGCGCATGTCGCCGACGCCGGACACCCGCACGTGGTAGCCGGGCCGGTAGCCAGCCTTGGTGGTCGATGAAATGCGCGCCACGATGCCGAGGCGCAGGAGCGCCGCGGCGACGTCGCCGGCAAGCCCCGGGCTCGTCGTCGCGTAGGACAGGTTGTGACTCGACCGCGAGCCCTCGGGCGCGGTCCAGATCGTGCCGTCCGTTGCCCAGAGGTGGCGGAGCAGCAGGGCCAGCTGCACGTTGGGGAGGCGGAAGACGGCCTCCGGTAGGCGCTTCTCCGGCGAGCGCTGGCCAAAGACCCCGAGGTCGCGCAGCCACTTGTTCACCCCGGCCGGGTGCCAGCGGTTCCCGTTGCCCGAGATCAGGAGCTGGTGCCAGCTGCCGCGGCCGGCCATCCGCGTCACCTTGGAGCCGAATGAGGATGCGGCAGCGCTCGCCACCGCCGCGGAGTTGGCCTCGCTCGCCGTCGTGTACCGCAGCGGCCGGTTCGAGAGGTAGCTGCCGTCCCCGACGAGGTGGCCGAGCAGGATGACGTGCTGGTCGGGCCATTGCTCGGTCGCCGCGGGCTCTGGAAGCGGCCGCGCCAAGCGCGAGGCGCTCGCCGACCTCCATCTCCTCGATGCGCCGCCAGCCGAACCCGGTAAGCAGCCGATGCTGCGCGGTGGCCTGGACCGTCCGTCCGCTGGCGAGGCGCACGGTGAACACGCGCCTCTGTCCGACCGACCAGACGAGGTCGGCCCGGGCAGGGCCGATCTGGCCATCCTCGTGCCAGGCGAGAACGTCCGGCGTCGTGCCCACGAGGTCACGAATCGGCACGCGCCGGCCGTCGGCCAGGATCACGAGCGTGTCGCCAATCACGCACTCGCGCAGGTCCGAGAGCCTCGGCTCGGGGGTGGTGCGGGCCTCCGGCTGGCGGGAGAGCTGCGACAGCGCCATGACCGGGACCTTCAGCTCGCGGGCCAGGGCCTTGAGACCGCGGCTGATCTCCGAGACCTCCTGGACGCGATTGGCGTCCTTCGTCGTCGTCGAGGACTGCATCAGCTGGAGGTAGTCGACGATGACGAGGTCCAGGCCGACCTCCGCCTGGAGCCGCCGAGCCTTGGTCCGGAGCTCCATCGTGCTGATGTTCGGCGTGTCGTCGATGTAGATGGGCGCCTCCGACAGCGCCGTCATCGCCTTCGAGACGCCGACGAAGTCCATCTCGTCCAGGAAGCCGGTCCGCAGCCGCTGGCTGTCGATCCCGCCGACCGAGGAGAGGAGCCGCAGGACCAGCTGCTCCTTGCTCATCTCCAGGCTGAAGATGCCGACCGACCGGGCCGGCGCGTGCCCGATGGCGGCGTGTTCCGCGATGTTCAGGGCGAGGCTGGTCTTGCCGACGGACGGGCGGGCCGCGAGGATGATGAGGTCCGAGGGCTGCAGCCCGGTGGTCAGCGCATCGAGGTCCGGGAAGCCCGTTCGTACGCCGCTGATCTCGCCGCGGTGCGTGTGCAGGTCGTCGAGGCGGTCGAATGCCTCGTGGAGGAGCTGCTTCAGAGGGATGAACCCGGCGGCCAGGCGGCGCTCGGAGACGGCGTACAGCTCGGCCTCGGCCCGGTCGATGGCTTCCTGGACCTCGGGCGAATCCTGGTATCCGATCCCGGCAATCCGCCCTGCTGCCGCGATCAGGTTTCGCAGGACGGCCTTGCGCTCCACGATCCGGGCGTACTGCGACGCGAAGACGGCCGTGGGGGTCTGCTCGGCCAGCGAGGACAGGTAGCCTCGACCGCCGATCGCCTCGAGCTCCCCGGCGCGCTCCAGCGCCTCCGCGACCGTCACGATGTCGATCGGCTCGCGGCGCTCCCAGAGGTCCACCATGACGCCGTAGATCTTCCCGTTTGCCTGGCGGTAGAAGTCGCCCGGGCGAAGGACGTCCGCGACCTCGATGATGGCGTCGCGGTCGATCAGCAGGGCGCCGAGGACGGACTGCTCGGCCTCCAGGCTTTGCGGCGGAAGGCGGTCGAGGGACACGGGGGCTCCGGGTGGGGATCGGGGGTCGCCGACATGGTGGCGCGCCGCGTGCCCCGGCGCGAGGGGGTTGTCCACGAGTCCGGCGGCCGCGTCCACCGCCGACCGGCGAGGCGGGCCGAATCCTGTGGACGGACTGTGGACGACGCGGACGGAGCCCGTCAGTCGAGCCGGCGGATGACCCCGATCAGCTTGCCCTGGATCCGGACGTCGTCGTAGAACTGCGGCGGATACTGCGGGTTGGCCGGCTGCAGCCGAACGCGTCCCTCCTCCTTGAAGAAGCGCTTCAGCGTGACGGCGTTCTCCTCGACCTGGGCCACCACGATGTCGCCGTTGCGGGCGGTCTGCTGGGGGCGGATGACGACGTAGTCGCCGTCGGCGATGAGGGCCCCGATCATCGAGTCGCCGCGCACGCGCAGGAGGTAGGCGTCGCCGGACGGCGCGAGGAGGTCGGGGATCGCCCGGTACTCGTCCGCGGTCGCGTAGGCCTCGATCGGCCCGCCGGCCGCGATCTCGCCGATGACCGGCAGGACGTGGGCCTCCACCGGGTGCGCCTGCGGGGTGAGCTCGGCCGAGAGGCCCATGTGGAGGGCCGCCTTGGGCGTCAGCCGGATCATCCGCGACTGGGACGCCCCGCGGTCGAGGTACCCGTCCTCCTCGAGGCCGCGCAGGTGGTGGTGCACGGCCGACGTTGAGGCGAGCCCGACGGCGCGCATGATCTCGCGAACCGACGGCGGCACGCCGTTGGCCCGGATCATCGCAGCGATGTAGTCGAGGATCTTCCGCCTGCGCTCGGCGTCATGCCTGGTCACGCGTGCTCCCTTCCCGGCCGTCGACAGGAGAGTACAGAACGCCCGTTCGATTGTCAAGGCCAACGCGAGGACGTTCGGCACTGGCGCGCCGTTGCCGAACCCGGCGACCATCGCGGCTCCAAGCCCGAGGCGGAGGTGGCCCCATGACGCGCGTCCTCGTCGTCCACCACGACATCGACCTCTCAGACCAGGAGGTGGACAGCCTCCGTCGGCGCGGCTATGACGCCCGCCAGTGCCTTGGCCCGATCGGGGCCAGCTGCCCCATCCTCTCGGGGCTCGAGTGCAGTCTCGCGGTCGACGCCGACGTCCTCGTCTACGACGCCTTCGTCACGGGCGAGCCCGACGGAGCCCAGGCGCTCATCGAGGGCATGCGCGAGCTGCACCCGGACGTCCCCATCGTCCTGGTGGCATCGGGGATGGAGCCGTCGTGGGTGGAGACAGCCGGGCTCCACGGGGTGACGCCGCTCGTCGGGCGGCCCAGCGGCGAGCGGCTGGCGGAGGCGATCGAGGCCGCCATCGCGGCAAAGGGCGGCCCCGACCGACGGGGCTGATAGACTTCCCGTTCGCCCGCGCGCGACGCCCGGGCAGGCAGCGGAACGGAGCACCCCGACGAGGATGAGCGACCCGAAGATGCGGGCAGCGGCACCGGCGCCACGCCGACGCGGCGCCCGTCGGCGAGCGATGATCGGTCGCACGATCACCCTGCTGGCCCTGCTGCCGATTGCCGCCCGGCTCCCGCTCCACGCCCGGATCATGGCCGGGCTCCTGGGCGACCCCCGGGTGCCCACCTCCCGGAAGGCGCTGCTCGCCGCGGCCGTGGGATATGCCCTCTCGCCCGTCGACGTCATCCCCGACCGCATCCCGCTGCTCGGCGTGCTCGACGACCTGGTCGTCGCGGCGCTCGCCGTGGATGCCTTCCTGGCCGGGGTGCCCGACGTGGTCCTCGAGGAGCAGCTGGAGGCGGTCGGCATCGAGCGTGCCGCGTTCGACGAGGACGTGCTCCGCATCCGGCGGCTGGTCCCGCGCCCGATCCGCCGCGTGGTCTACCGAATCCCCGCCGCGCTGCAGCTCGGGGCCCGCGCGGCCCGCCGGGCCGAGCTGGGAACGCGCGTCCGGGGCCTGTTCGACAAGGAGGGTTCTCCCGCGTGAAGGTCATCCTGACCACCGACGTCGCCAAGCTCGGCAAGAGCGGCGAGCTGAAGGACGTGACCGACGGTTACGCCCGCAACTTCCTCATCCCGTCGAAGCTCGCCGTGCCGGCCGCCGGCGGTGCCTACCGCGCCTGGCAGCACGACATCGCCAGCCGCGAGGAGAAGCGCCAGCGCGAGCGCGGCGAGGCCGAGATCGCCTCGAACCGGATCGCGTCGACCACGCTCACCATGGGCGTCAAGGTCGGCGAGGGCGGGAAGCTGTACGGCTCGATCACCGCGCAGGACATCGCCGACGCCCTCGGGCGCCGCGGGATCTCGGTCGACAAGCACAAGGTCGATCTCGACCAGCCGCTCAAGTCGCTGGGAACCTACAAGGTCGCGGTCAAGGTGTACGCGGGGATGATCTCCGAGGTCACGGTGATCGTCGAGCCCAAGGGCTGACGCCGGGCGGCGTCGACATCCCGTCGGCCGCCGTCACGGGATTCGCGCGCTCACGGGGCTGACGGGCCTCGAGCACGAGGGCCACGTCGCCGACCTCGCATCGTCAGCCACACGCTCGCCAACGCGAGGGCGAGCAGGCCGGCTCCGAGTCCCAGGAGCGCATCCCAGGGAACGAGCCGCTGCTCGATGACGTGCCGGCCACCCGCGACGGGGACCAGCTGCCCGGCCGCCGCCCGCAGCGGCGTCACGCCGGCGCCATCGACCTCGACGATCCAGCCCGGCCACCAGGCACGGTCGATCCACACCCAGCCGCTGCCCGGCGCGTCGACGCTGAACGTTCCTCGGCCGGGGTCGCGGGCGATCACCGTCGCCGACGTGGCCTCCGCGTTCGCAGCGTCGACGTCGAGCTGGGCGTCGGCCGGACGGAGCGGCGAGCCGCCGCCGGTCACGGCGATGACCGCGCCTTCCGGGATCCAGGCCGGCGGGACGGCCGGGAACCACGGCCGGGCAGAGGCGCGCCACGCCGGTCAGCCAGGGAGCGGGCGGGAACCCGACCGGGACCGCCTCTCCGCCGCCGTCGGGGCATGTCGCGGCGCCGAACCGGACGACGAGATCGACGCCGGCCAGCTGCTGGAGCCCGGCCGCGTCAGCCCCGTGCTCCATGTCGCGGCGCAGCGCGTCGCTCGCGGCCAGGTCCAGCGAGCTGAACATGTCGATGCCGGCCACCCCCACCGCCGCGAGCTGGTCGGGCATGGCGTCGTGCCAGACGGGCTCGTCGACCATCAGGACGCGGTGCGGACCGGCCGCGCGGATCGCGGTGACCAGGGGCGTGTCCGCGAACGAGGACATCGCGGCGGGCTCCACCCGGTTGACGGCCGGGGAGAGGAGGGCGAGGGGCACGACGATGGCGAGCGCCGCGGCCGCGCGTCGGAGGCCGGGCGATGAGCGCAGGGCGACAAGGCCCGCTGCCGCCGCGCCGACGGCCAGCTCCAGCAGCAGCTGCGGCGTCGGTGCGCCGAGGGTGTCGAGGGCCGCCAGGCGGGCCTGCCCGGCGCCTTCGACGGAGAGGCCGGTCGCGCTCCATCGAAGGACGCCCTCGAAGAGCCCCGGGGCGAACGCCGCAAGGGCGAGCGCCCCAACGCAGAAGACCGCGAGGCCGCCCACCGCCAGCGCGGCCCGACGCCACGCGCCCGTCGATCGGCCCAGGCGGCCCACGCCGATCCCCGCGATGACGGCGACCGCGAGCTGCACGACGAGGTACGACCGGGTGGGGGACCGGAGGCCGTCCAGGATCGGGATCTCCGACCAGGCCGCCGGTCGCAGCGCGGCCACGATGGGAATGGCCACCATCACGGCGGCGAGGACCGCGAAGGGGCGCGCCCGCCGCGCGGTCAGGCCGACGGCGGCGAGGGCCACGGCGGGCAGGCCGACGTACACGCCTGCCTCGAGGAGGGCGAACCCGCCGTCCGGATACCACGCGTTGGCGACATCGAGGCCGCCGCTCGACCACCGTGCGAACGCGCCGGCGAAGCCGAGGAGCAGCGGATCGAAGGGCGTCGCCGAGCTCGTGAACAGGTCGTCGACGGGGAGACCGCCGCTCCGCACCGACAGGGAGGTCAGGAGGAGCGTCGGAACGAGCTGCACCGCGCCCACGGCGCCCCCGAGGCTCCCGAAGGCGACGATTCGACCCAGCGTCCGCGGGCGCGGCGAGATCGCCGCCATGAGCACGACCGCCGAGAGCCCCGTGAGCAGCCAGGTGTTCGGATGGCCGGCCAGCGCCTGGAGGCCCCACGCCAGCCCGGCCGCAGCCAGGCCGAGGGCGCTCGGAGCGGGGCGCCGCACGAGCGGCGCGAGGACCCATGGCAGCCAGGCGTAGGCGACGACCAGGTTGGTCCACTGGAGCTTGGCGGTGATCGCCCCGCCGAGGACGACGACCGCCGCGGCCGCCAGGGAGCCGGTGCGCGAGCCGGAGAGCCGACCGCTGAGGATCCCGGCCCCCACCCCGGCCATCGCCAGGTGCAGGACGCGGGAGACGTCGAGAGCGACCAGCGGGGGCAGCTGGTAGAGGAGCCAGTTCGGCGGGTAGAAGGCCCCGATCTGGCCTTCCGCGTAGAGCGGGAAGCCAAGTCCGAGATCGTCGCTCCACAGGGGCAGGTGACCGTCGCGGAGCGCCGCGTGAAAGAGCGCGGCCAGGGGGAAGTCGACCTTGGGCAGATCCCAGTTCCACAGCCAGGGCCCGCTCGGACCGGACAGCCGGGCGGCCACGACGGCGAGCAGCGTGCAGGCGATGGCCAGGATGAGGAGCCACCGCCAGCCCCGCGGCCGGAGGGCGGCGATCTCCTGCTCGGCCGCGTCGCGGGCCTGCCGCCCCAGCGCCCCCGGGCGCGTCACGCGACCATCAGGAGCGATACCACCAGTCGAAGTACGCGGACCCCATGCCCCAGGCGTTGACGAGCAGGCCCAGGCCGATCGCGAGCCAGGCCTCGAAGTGGATCCCCGCGACCAGGGACCGCACGACGAGCACGTAGAGGAAGGGGTAGATGTCCTGGGCGTAGCGGAAGCCGAACTGGACGCCGCCCGGATCCGCGTGGAGGAGGATCGGGATCATGATGAGGGCGACGCCTGCCCACGCGCCCACCGCGAACAGGTCCCGCGATCGGGACCGGATGGCCCACAGGAAGACGGGCGTCGTGAGGAGGATGCTCAGGCCACCGAGCGCTCGCGACTGGACCCACGGGAACGCCGGCGCCTCGACAGGACCGCTCAGGAACATCGCGTACAGCTTCCGCGGGATGTTCACGACGCTGAAGAACCCGTTCTGGTACTGCCATTCCTGGAGGAGGCCGGGGATGAGGGCGTAGCCCGTCTCGAGGGGGCTCCCGAAGCGTGCCGCGTTGTAGGCGGCGTAGAGGACGAGCGGGGTTCCCAGCCCGATCGCGAAGGTCACCACCGGGCTGCCCAGCCGGCGCATCGATGTCGACCGCAGCGCCGCCTGGACGCTGACCCCGCGCTGGCGAACCGCCGGCCGTCGCCCGCCTCGCGGGACGCCCGGTGGAGGATGTAGGCGAGGAAGAACGGCGTGCCGAGGAGCATCGGGAGCCGGCAGAGGCCCATCGCCGCGACCAGCAGGCCGATCAGCCACGGTGGCCCATCCCGAACGGCCGCGCCGATCGCCGCGAGGGCGAAGGTGAGGGCCAGGACGTGGGCGATGTGCCACGAGGTCCCCGCCTGCGCCGAGTACCACGTGATCGAACCGAACCCGAAGACCACGGCCATGGTGAACGCGGTGGGGCGTCGCGCGCCCATGCCGAGGGCGACCCACCAGGCCAGCCCCACGTTCAGCGCGCCGAAGAGGATGGAGACGCGCGCCTGGTCCATCTCGGGCCCGAAGACCAGCACGAACGGCATCAGGACCACCGCGGGCATCGGCGGGTAGACGACGTGGAGCAGCCCGCCGAGGGGCACGAGCTCGTTGTAGCCACCGGACGGCGGGGCTGCCTCCAACCCGAGCCGGCCGTGCAGGAACGCGTCGGCCAGCGGCACGAAGTAGTCCAGGGCTGCCCGCCGGTCGTGGTTGACGAAGGAGTAGACGAGGAAGGCCCCCACGACGAGCCCGATCGCGATCGCCAGCTGTCGAGGATCGACGCCCCGCCTGGCCAGCCAGCGGAGGACCCGACCGGCATCGGTCTCGCCGAAGAGCACGTCGCCGAGCGTCGCGCCGTGCGGCGCCGCATCGGGCGCGCCGCGAGGCGCCGGGTCCTGACCCGCCATTGGGGACCTCCGCCTGGGGTGGTGTTCCCATGCCGTTCGACCGGGCCGCGATTCGGCCCGCATCATAGGTCGCCGCGACCCGCTCACGTCGCGCCGGACGCCCGCCCGGATCAGCCGCGCAGGCGCCAGACCTGGACGCCGTCGGCGTCGTAGACCGTCTCGAACAGGGGGCTCGAGGCGAAGTCGGTCGGCTCGCCGTCGTCGCAGTCGGGCAGCCCCCCGGACGAGAGCGCGAACGTCGCCCCGTAGCGGCGCATGACCTCCGCTGCCGCGACCGGGCCGTCGCAGTAGGCCGCCCTGACATCGGCCTCCCGCGGCGCGGGATCGTAGCCAAGGTTCGCCGCATACGGCCCGAACGTCGTGATGCGGAGGCGGCCCGCATAGTCGACCGGGCTGTTGATGAAGGCGTCGGCGAGGAAGACCGACCGCTGCGGGGTGTTGGCGGCGATCCAGCGCGCGGCCTGCTCCTGGGCGGGGCTCAGGGTGACCGTCTCCGACACCAGGTGCCAGGTGGCCACCAGGGCCGGTGAGACGGCCGCGGCCGCCAGGACGAGCCCGACGACGAGCGTCGAGCGGCGTCGCAGGAGCCAGCCGCCGAGGATCGCCAGGGCGATCCCCATGACCTGGAAGTACTTGTTCATGTCGAACTCGACCGCGCTGGCCACCACGAGGTTCGGCACCAGGAAGAAGGCGACCGCCCACGCCGCCAGGAACGTGCGACCCGGCGGGCGGGTCGCCACGAGGGCCAGCAGGCCCAGCAGGAGCGGCAGGCCCAGGTTGGTCGCGTAGAAGAAGAGGACCGCGCCGAGCCCCTCCTCGAGCGGCGCCTCCTCCCAGCCCACCACGAACCGGATCGCGCCCTGCTCGCGCTGCAGGAGCAGCGGTCCCGACGACGAACGGGAGCGCCAGCACGATCGGCGCGATGACCAGCGCGGCGTCGCGGAGCCAGCGTGGGTCGCCGCCAGGCGCGGCGCGCCAGGGCGAAGAGAAGGACGAGCAGGTAGGTTGCCGGGAAGAAGAAGAAGTGGAATGGCGCGAGGAGAGCCGCCAGGATGCCCGCCAGCCCCATGCCCGCGGGCCTCCGGCCCAGCGAGACGCGAACGAGGAGGAGCACGGACAGGAGCCCCGGCAGCCCGAACGTCGTGGCCCGGTGGGGGAAGAGGCCGGTCCCCAGGATCGAGGCGATCTTGAACTCCGGGCTGCCCGGCTCCCACGTGTTGTCGTAGGGGAATCGCTGGACGAGCTCCCACGGCGGACCCAACCCCCGCCTGCAGGTCGAGGACGAGGCGGATCCAGCCCATCCCGCCGCCGGTCAGGATGAGCAGCGTCGCGATCGTGGCCGCCCGCCGGCTGCCGGTCAGGCGCCGCACCAGCTCCCACCCGACGAGCGCCAGGGCCCCGGCCATGAGCGCGCTCGAGGCGATGAAGACCGGGATCACGTGGAGGCCGGCGGTCGCGGCGGCGATCGCGCCATGGAAGTCGGCGAACCAGTGGTAGGTGAGCGGGACCCCGGCGAAGTACGGGACCTGGGGCGGGAAGTTGCCCTCGACGATGCTCTGGCCGATGGAGACGTGGACCAGGAAGTCGCTCCAGTTCCAGCCGCCCGAGACCCAGCCGGCGGGCACCTCGCGCCAGGCGTTCCCGGCCAGGACCGTCCCCACGAGCAGGATCGCGAAGGCGGCCAGGGCGAACGGCGCGCGTTCGGAGCGAGCGGCGGCCAGGGCGCGCCGGGGATCCAGCGACGGAGGGGGAGCGAGGCCGGGGATCGGCGCGCTGGCCAGCGACGAGGCTGGCGCCGGCGAGGAGCGCGGCGGTGACGAGCGCGACCGGCCGACCGAAGCCGCCCGCGGCGATGCCAACGACGTTCGCGAGGTGGGCGGCGAGGTAGACGGAGGCGACGATTCCGATCCCCAGCCGGCCCGCCGGGCCCAGCCCGGGAACGGCGCGGCTGACGAGGAGCCAGCCGGGAATCGCGAAGAGGAATGGCCAGGCGATCGCGATGGACGCCGGCGGCACGAACCAGGCCAGGCCGAAGGCGACCACGCCGACGATGGCCAGCATCAGCGGACGCCGGCGCCCGAGCGACCGGGCGGCGTGGGCGAGGGGCGCGGCGGGGCTTCCGTCGGGGGTCACGTCGCCGCGATGATAGGCGGGTGCGAACCCGCCCCACGATCCTCCACGTCGACCTCGACGCGTTCTTCGCGGCGGTCGAGCAGCGCGACCGGCCCGAGCTGCGCGGCCGGCCCGTGATCGTGGGCGGCGATCCGCATGCCCGCGGCGTCGTCTCGGCCGCCAGCTACGAGGCCCGCGCCTTCGGCGTCCACTCGGCGATGCCCCTCCGCACCGCCGCGGCGCTCTGCCCCGGCGGCGCCTTCCTCCCGGTCGACGGGGCGAAGTACCGCCGCGAGAGCCGCCGGGTGATGGAGGTCCTGGGCCGCTTCACGCCGCTCCTGGAGCAGGTCTCGATCGACGAGGCGTTCCTCGACGTGGCGGGGAGCGAGGCGCTCTTCGGCCCACCGGAAGCCATCGCCCGCCAGATCAGGGCCGCGGTGCGCGACGAGGTCGGTCTCACCGCGAGCGTCGGCGTTGCCGACGACCAAGCTCGTCGCCAAGATCGCCTCCGACCTGCGAAAGCCCGACGGCCTGGTCGTCGTTCTGCCCGGCGAGGAGGCGGCCTTCCTCGCGCCGCTCCCGATCCGGCGCCTGTGGGGCGTCGGGGAGCAGACGCGGGTCGTCCTGGCCGAGCACGGCGTCCGCACGATCGGCGACCTCGCCGTGCTGCCCGTCGACGTCCTCGTCCGTCGCCTGGGCGCCCACGGCGCAACGCTGCACGAGCGGGCGCGCGGCATCGACCCGTCGCCCGTGACCGGCGAAGCGGCCGCGAAGTCGGTCAGCCACGAGCACACCTTCGACGTCGACACCGTGGACGTGGAGGTGATCGAGCGGACGCTCCTCGCCCTGTCCGAAGGGGTCGCGTCCCGGCTGCGCGCCGGCGGGGTGCGCGCGTCGACGGTCCAGGTGAAGGTTCGCGACAGCGGCTTCCACACGGTCACCCGGCAGCGGACGCTCCCCGAGCCGACCGACCTGGCCGACCCCATCTTCCGCACGGCGCTCGAGCTCGTGCGCCCGGAGGTCGCGCGGGCGGCGCATTCGCCTGCTCGGGGTTGGAGCGCACGGGCTCGGCGAGCCGACCCAGATGGGCCTCTTCGCGACGGAGGACCCACGACGGCGGAAGGCCGTGGAGGCGCAGGACGAGATTCGCCGCAAGTACGGCAGCCGGGCCCTCACCCGGGCCCGGCTCCTCGGCGACCCCCTTGCCGATCCCGGCGGTCGCGACCCGCTGCAGCCCCTCCAGGGCCGCCGGGTGGGGCGAGCCCGGCCGGACGCCGGGGGAAGCGACCCGGCCGAAGAGGAGAGCGGTCCGGAGCGCTGATCGATTCCGGCCACCCGCGGCCGGAGGATCCCCGCCGGCGAACCGCCGCGATGGGACTCGATGAGCCAGCTCGAACGCCCGTGCCAGTCAAGGTGGCACGGGACAGGGGGACATTCGCGCTGTTCCACGGGAGGGCTTGACATCGAACAGGTGTTCGATCTAGAGTTCCGATCGAGTCGAACAAGTGTTCTGTCTCCCGAGTGCCCCGGGTGACGACGAGCCGCCGAAGAGGAGCAACGTCGATGGCGATGACCCGCGTCGAGCCGGTCGAGGTCCGGGTTCGGACCGACTGGCTGTCCGGGCGCCCCCGGGAGATCCGGTGGGGCGACCGGACGATGACCGTGACCGCAATCTCGGCGGTGCGCCGCGAGCGGTCGGCGTACCCGATCGAGATCGGCCCGCGCACCACCTTCGAGGTGGACACGCCCGAGGTGCGCCTGACGCTCACCTTCCGCCACCGCGGCCGGCGCTGGCTCGTCGAGGGCCTGGACCCGGACGTCGACCGGGCGGCCTGACCCGATCCTCCGATCACACGTCATCCGGCGCCGGCCTCCGCGCGGCGCTGGCGGGCGCCGACCTCCCGGCGCCCCCCTCGGGCCCGGGGTGAGCGCGACCGGTACCGCGTTCGCCCCGGGCCCGGCCAGGCCCCGTGGACGGGACGGCCGGCCCGGCGGCCCGTGCGGGACGGCCCGGCGGCCCGGGCGGGACGGCTCTGTCAACGGTGCAACCCGCCTCCTACAATCGACCCCATGTCCGAGATCGCCGCGCCGCGCTTCGGGTCCCTGACCCTCGACGGGTTCGTCGAGCTGCTCGGCTCGGCGAGCCCCAGCCCGGGCGGCGGCGCCGCGTCGGCGGTGGCCGCCTCCTGCGGCGCGGCGCTCGTGGCGATGGTCGCGTCGCTCTCGATGGATCGCCCGAAGTACGCCGCGTACGCCGCGAGCCATGCTCGCCACGGGACGGCGGGGCGGGAGCTGGCCGCGCGCCTGGTCGCCCTCGCCGACGAGGACGCGGACGCCTACGCGGCGTTCGCGGCCGCGCTCAAGCTGCCGCGCGAGACCGACGCCGAGAAGGCCGCCCGCACGGCCGCGATCCGCGCCTCGGCGCGCGTCGCCGCGGAGGTGCCGCTGCGGACCGTGGAGGCCTGTCGCGCCGTCGTGGTGGCTGCCGAGGCGCTCGCCGGACGCAGCAACCTCAACGCCGCGAGCGACCTCGCCGTCGCCTCCCGCCTGGTCGAGGCGTCGGCCCACGGCGCCGCGGAGAACGTCCTGGTGAACCTCCCGTCGCTGGGCGACGAGGCGCTCGCCGACGAGATGCGCGGGCGGGTCGAAGCGCTCCTCGCCGAGATCGAGGGACTCGCCGAAGGCACCCGGGCCCACGTCGAGCGCGCGGAGCTCCGCGGCCCCGAGGCTGACGCGTGACGCTGCTCGGCGACGCCGGGCCGCGCCTGTTGCGGGGCGGACCGATCGCCGCCGACGTGCGCACGAGCGTCGCGGCCGACGTCGCCGACTTCAAGGCCACCCACGGCTACACGCCCGAGCTCGCCGTCGTCATCGTCGGCCGCGACGCCCCCTCGACGGTCTACCTCCACAAGATCCTCGACGGCTGCCGCCTCGTCGGGATCCAGGATCGCCTCGTGGAGCTCGGTGACGACTGTGCGGCCGAGGCGCTGGGGCGGGAGATCCTGGCCCTCAACGCCGAGCGGACGGTCGCCGGGATCATCGTCCAGAAGCCGCTCCCGCCGGGGATCCCGCTCCGCGCCGTCATCGACACCCTCGACCCGGCCAAGGACATCGACGGCATCCACCCGCTGAACGCCGGACTCCTGTCGCTCGGCTACGACGGCTTCCTGCCGGCCACCGCCCATGCCGCGGTCGAGATCCTGAAGCGCTCCGGCGTCGCGCTGGCGGGCCGCCGCGCCGTCGTCGTCGGCCGCTCCAACGTGGTCGGCAAGCCGGCCGCGTTCCTCCTCCTGCGCGAGCACGCCACGGTGACGATCTGCCACTCGCGGACCCCGGACCTCGCCGCCCACCTGGGCGAGGCGGACGTCGTCGTGGTCGCCGCCGGCCGGCCGGGCCTCGTCACCGGCGAGATGCTCAAGCCCGGCGCCGTCGTCGTCGACGTCGGCATCAACGTCGTCGAGGGGCGCCTCGTCGGCGACGTCGACTTCGAATCCGCGGCCCGGGTCGCCTCGGCGATCACGCCGGTGCCGGGCGGCGTCGGCCCGCTCACCAACGCGATCCTGCTGACCCACCTCGTGCTGGCCGCCCGGAACCAGGCCGAGGGGCGGACCGCGCCCGGCCAGGCTCGCTGCACCCGCTCCGCTCCCCGTCGTCCTAGTCCGACCCCTCAGCGACAGCCCCGGAGGCCCCCGATGCCGTTCCCGTCCGACCTCGAGATCGCGCGCTCGGTCACGCCGCGCCCCATCGGCGACATCGCCGCGGAGCTCGGCCTCCGCCCCGACGAGATCGAGCACTACGGGCCGACGAAGGCGAAGGTGACCCTCGCCGGGGTCGAGCGCCTCGAGCGCGAGCGGCCGCGCGGGAAGTACGTGCTCGTCACCGCGATCACGCCGACGCCGCTCGGCGAGGGCAAGACGACGACGACGGTCGGCCTCGCCCAGGGCCTCAACCGGATCGGCAGGAACGCGGCCGTCGCCATCCGCCAGCCGTCGCTGGGCCCGGTCTTCGGGATCAAGGGCGGCGCCGCCGGCGGCGGCTACTCCCAGGTCATCCCGATGGAGGACTTCAACCTCCACCTCACCGGCGACATCCACGCCATCGGCGCCGCCCACAACCTCGCGCGCGCGTTCCTCGACAACCACCTCCACCACGGCAACGCGCTCGGCATCGACCCCTTCTCGATCCGCTGGCCGCGGGTCGTCGACATCAGCGACCGGGCGATCCGGCGGGCCGTCATCGGCCTCGGCGGCAAGGAGAACGGCGTCCCGCGCGAGACGGAGTGGGTGATCACGGTCGCCTCGGAGGTGATGGCGATCCTCGCCCTCTCGCACGACCTCTTCGACCTGCGGGCGCGCCTCGGCCGGATCGTCCTGGCCACCACCCGCGACGGGAAGGCCGTCACGGCCGAGGACCTCGGCGTCGCCGGGGCGATGACCGTCCTCCTGCGCGACGCGATCAAGCCGAACCTGCTCCAGACGCTCGAGGGCGGCCCGGCCTTCGTCCACTGCGGCCCGTTCGCCAACATCGCCCACGGCAACAGCTCGATCCTGGCCGACCGCGTCGCGCTCGCCACCAGCGACATCGTCGTGCACCGAGGCCGGCTTCGGGGCCGACATGGGCGCCGAGAAGTTCTTCGACATCAAGTGCCGGGCGTCGGGCCTCCAGCCGGACGCGGCGGTCGTGGTCGCCACCGTGCGCGCCCTCAAGATGCACGGCGGGGTGGGCCGGATCGTCGCCGGCAAGCCGCTCGACCCGGCGCTCACGACGGAGAACGTCGAGGCCGTCCGGAAGGGCTGCGCGAACCTCGCCGCGCACGTCGAGATCGTCCGCTCGTACGGCGTCCCGGTGGTCGTGGCCATGAACGCCTTCCCGACCGACACGCCCGCCGAGTTCGAGGCGATCCGCGAGGTCGCGCTCGCGGCCGGCGCCCGCGACGCGGTCGTGACCACCAACTTCGCCGAGGGCGGCAAGGGCGCCGAGGCGCTCGCGGCGGCGGTCTGGGAGGCCGCCGAGCAGGACGGCGGTGCCTTCCGGCTCCTCTACCCCGACGAGATGCCGCTGCGCGAGAAGATCGAGACGATCGCCGCGAAGGTGTACGGCGCCGACGGGGTCGACTTCGCCCCGGCCGCGACGAAGGCGCTCGCCCAGTACGAGGCCCTGGGCTACGGCCACCTCCCGGTCTGCGTGGCCAAGACCCACCTCTCGCTGACCCACGACCCGAACCTCAAGGGCCGCCCGACCGGCTTCCGCTTCCCGGTCCGCGACGTGCGCCTGGCCGCGGGGGCCGGCTTCATCTACCCGCTCGCCGGCGACATGCGGACGATGCCGGGCCTGCCCAGCCATCCCGCGGGCGAGAAGATCGACATCGACGCCGACGGGAACGTCGTCGGGCTCTTCTAGCGGTGGCCGCG
The DNA here is from genome assembly GCA_963827965.1 of uncultured Chloroflexia bacterium. Classification (GTDB taxonomy): domain Bacteria; phylum Chloroflexota; class Limnocylindria; order Limnocylindrales; family CSP1-4; genus CTSoil-043. The sequence continues at coordinate 235,421 of CAWHCW010000007.1, forward strand.
GCGCTGCCGCCGGGCCCGGCGCACGACGCCGGCCCGGCAGGGATCCCGGTGGCCGCCGCGGCGCAGGCGTCGGGGCCGCACCACGGCCCGACCGCGACCGAGGCCCGCCTCGACGCCCTGATGCCCGCCGAGATGGCCTCCAAGGCCGCCGAGGTGGGCGTCCGCAAGGCCGCCCTGGGGATCGTCCCGACCTTCGTCCTGGCGGTTCTCGCCGGTGCGTTCATCGCCCTCGGGGCCGCCTTCGCCACGACGGTCTCGGCCGGCGCCGGAGGGATGCTGCCCTACGGGATCGTGCGGCTCGTCGCCGGGCTCGCCTTCTCGCTGGGCCTGATCCTCGTCATCGTTGGCGGGGCCGAGCTCTTCACCGGCAACAATCTCCTCGCGATGGCGTGGGCCGCGCGGCGGATCAGCACCGGCGCGGTCATCCGCAACTGGGCCATCGTCTACGTCGGGAACCTGGTCGGGGCCGTCGGCACGGCCGTCCTCGTCGTGGCCGCCGGGCAGTACGCGTTCGGGGCTTCGTCCGTCGGGCTCGTGGCCCTCTCGACGGCGGCCGCCAAGGTCGGCTACGGCCCGCTGCAGGCGTTCGCCCTGGGGATCCTCTGCAACGGCCTCGTCTGCCTGGCGGTGTGGCTGACGTACTCCGCCCGCACGACGACCGACCGGATCCTGGCGATCGTCCCCCCGATCGCCGCCTTCGTGGCGATGGGCTTCGAGCACTCCGTCGCGAACATGTACTTCATCCCGGCCGGGATGCTCATCCGGGCGATCGCGCCCGATGCGTTCTGGACCCAGATCGAGCACGTCCCCGCGGACTACGCGGCTCTCGACTGGGCCGGCCTGGTCGGCAACCTGGTCCCGGTCACCCTGGGGAACATCGTTGGCGGGACGATCCTCGTCGGCGCCGTCTACTGGCTGGTCTACCTGCGCGGGAAGCACTGACCCTGGCGCAGGGTCTCAGGCCCGCCCCGGCTCCTCGGGGTCGAACAGGTCCGGCTCGTCGAGACCGGGCTCCTCGTCGTCGAAGCCCAGCTCGTCATCCTCGACCGCCTCGAGATCGTCGGTCCGTTCGGGCCGTTCGCCGAATGGCGACCCGACGACCTCTTCCCAGGGCGCGAGGAGGAGGTCCATCTCGTCATCGTCGAGGAGGTCCACGAGGACGACGGCGTAGGCCGCGTCGAGGACGATCGGCGCCGCGGCGATGCGGGGGCCGATCTCCGACGTGCTCTCCCCGGTCCCCGCCACGCCCGCGGGGAACCAGTGCGTCGCGCTGGAGGCCCACGCCGCAACCTCGTCACCGATCGCCCGGATCGCGTCGAGGCGACCACCCGCCTTGGCGATTCCCCGCAGGCGCGCCCGCAGCTCCGCGCGGGCCGCGACGTCCGGATCGTCGTCCGCCGTCCCGAACGCCCCGCCCCCGGCCGCCGCCAGCGCGGCGATCGCCCCCGGGTGCAGGTGGTCGAGGTCCTCGAGCAGCCGCTCGGCTGCGATCGTGTTCGGACCGTACGTCGCGCTCACGACGCCCTACAGCGACGTCGAGAGGTAGAGGCAGAGGGCGACCGCCAGGCCGGCGCCGACGCCCAGGAGCCCGGCGCCCCAGGCGAGCCAGTCGACCCGGCCGAGCGTGATCGCGTGCTCGCCCTGCTCGTCGTGTCCGCCGTGGCCGTGGCCCGCGTCGTCGGGCTCGTGGACGGGCGGATGGTCGTCGGGGGTCGTCTCGCTCATGGCCAGCATTCTAGCCCCGCGGGTTTCGCCGCCCGAAACACACGCCTGCGCCGGCTGTCCGCGGCGTGGCGCGCGGTAGACTCGGCCGGCGATGCTCACCCTGGTCCTCACCCGCCACGGCCTGACCGACCGATCCGACCCCGAGCAGCATCTCGGCCAGGGGATCGACGTCGGCCTCTCGCTGGCCGGCCGGGCGCAGGCGGCGGCGCTGGCGGGGCGGATCGCCGACGAGCGGTTCGACCGGATCGTGAGCAGCCCCCTGCAGCGGGCGATGGAGACGGCCCGGGCCGTGGCCCGCGGCCGGACGGTGGAACCGGAGCCGCGCCTGATGGAGATGGACTACGGCGCCTGGGAGGGGCTCACCTACGAGGCGATCGACGCGGTCGATGCGGCCGGCCGCGCCCGCTGGGTGGCCGACCCGGAGGCTGTCGCCTGCCCGCGCGGGGAGTCCGGCGCCGACGTTGCGGCGCGGGCCCGATCCTTCCTGGTCGACCTGCTGCGGTGGGCCGCGGAGCGCGATTCCGAGGACCCGGTGGTGCTCGCCGTCGCCCACAGCACGCTGAACCGCATCCTCCTGTGCGTCGCCGTGGGGATCCCGGTTCGCGAGTACCGGCGGCGGTTCACGCAGGGCCAGGCGAACCTGACCGTCCTGCGCTGGCCCTCGGGCTCGTCGCCCGAGCAGGCGCGGATCCTGGCCGTCAACGACACCTCGCACGTCGCCACGGCGGGCCAGGCACCCTGGGAGCCGGCGCCGGGCGCCTGACCTCGCGCGCAGGGCTCCACCCCGGCCGCCCCATCGCCCCGACGGCGCCGCTCGCCCCCGCGCCGGCCCGGTGCTACCGGGCCTCGGTGTCGGACGTGCGCCGGCGGCCGGGGCGCGGTCGCCCCAGGCGCAGCCACACGAAGGCCACGACGAGGACGACCACGCCGACGGCGATCGCGAGATCGAAGGGCTGGAGGAGGCCCCGGATCTCCTCCCAGTTGGCGCCGAGCTGGACGCCGGCCCAGACGAGGGCGATCGACCAGAGGAAGGCGCCGGCGGTCGAGTAGGCGATGAACTTCCGGAGGTCCATCCGGGCGACGCCCGCCGGGAAGCTGATGAAGGTCCGCACGATCGGGAGGAGCCGGCTGAAGAACGCCGTCTGCGATCCCCAGCGCGCGAAGAAGTGGTCCGCGATCTCGATCTCGTGCTGGCGGATGAGGAGGTACTTCCCGTACCGCTCCAGGAACGGGCGGCCGCCGTACGCCCCGATCGCGTACCCCACGAGCGAGCCCAGCGTGTTCCCGATCGTCGCCACGATCACGACGATCCAGAAGCTCCAGGGCTGGCCGCTGATCGGCTCGAGCTGCGACGCGTCCGACACCAGGAACCCGGCGAAGGGGAGGATCAGCTCGGAGGGAAGCGGAATCATCGCCGACTCGATGGCCATCGCCAGCATCACGCCGGCGTAGCCGACCGCGCCGTAGAGGGTCTCGAGGAAGGGGATGACGATTCGATCGATGAAGGCAAGCATCGACGGGGAGGATACGCGAGACGGCGCGTCGGGGACGGTGAACCGAACGTCCGGTCGGCCGACGGCCGGCCGGGCTATGCTCGGCCCTGTGAGCGACCGACCCCCCCGCGCCGGCGACCGCCCGGACGACGCCGTCGTCCTGACCGGCGCCGACCTGACGATCGCGGACGTCGAGGCGGTTGCCCGCGGCGGTGCCCGCGCCGTCCTCGACGGAGACGCCCGCGTCCGGATGGAGGAGTCGCGCGCCGTCGTCGAGCGGCTCGTCGCCGCCGGCGAGGTCGTCTACGGGATCACGACCGGGTTCGGCGACCTGGCCACGACCTTCATCGCGCCGGCCGACGCCCGGCAGCTCCAGGCGAATCTCCTCGTCAGCCACGCGGTCGGCGTCGGGCCGGCGCTCCCGCGCGACGTCGTCCGGGCCATGCTCCTCCTCCGCGCGAACACGCTCGCCCTCGGCCACTCGGGCTGCCGACCGGCCGTCGTGGACCGCCTGCTTCGGTTCCTCGAGCTCGGGATCCACCCGGTCGTGCCGGCCCAGGGGAGCGTGGGCGCATCGGGCGACCTGGCCCCGCTCGCGCACCTGGCGCTGCCGCTCATCGGACGGGGCGAGGCAGAGCTGGGAGGCCACGTGATGCCGGCCCTCCTGGCGCTCCGGGAGGGGGGGCTCGAACCGCTCGCCCTCGAGGCGAAGGAGGGTCTCGCGCTCCTCAACGGGACGCAGCTGATGAGCGGGATCGGCGCGCTCCTGCTTGCCGACGCGGACCGGCTGGCCCGGACGGCCTCGGTCGCCGCAGCGCAGTCCGTCGAGGCGCTCCTCGGGACCGATGTCGCCTACGCGGCCGCCTACCAGCTGGCGCGGCCCCACCCCGGCCAGGTGACGGTGGCCGCCGAGATGCGCCACCTCCTGCGCGACTCCGGGCTGATGACCCACCACCACGCATCGACGCACAAGGTCCAGGACCCCTACTCGATCCGCTGCGTGCCCCAGGTCCACGGCGCCGTCCGCGACGCCCTCGACCACCTCCGGCGCGTCCTCGACGTGGAGATGAACGCGGCCACCGACAACCCCCTGATCTTCCCGCAGGGCGGCGTCGCCGACGCGGATGCCGCCGCGACGGGGGGCGGGCTCGTCATCTCGGGCGGCAACTTCCACGGGGAGCCGATCGCGCTCGCCCTCGACTTCGCGAAGCTGGCCGTCGCCGAGCTCGGGGCGATCAGCGAGCGTCGCATCGCCCTGCTCCTGGACGCCCGCCTCAACGCGGGGCTGCCGCCGTTCCTGGCCACCGCGAGCGGCCTCAACTCCGGGATGATGATGCTCCAGTACACCGCCGCCGCCCTTGCCTCGGAGAACAAGGTGCTGGTCCACCCGGCATCGGCCGACTCCATCCCGACCTCGGCCAACCAGGAGGACCACGTCTCCATGGGTGCGACGGCGGCCCGCCACGCCCGCGACGTCCTCGACAACGTCGAGCGGATCCTGGCCCTGGAGCTCCTCGTCGGGGCGCAGGCGCTGGACCTTCGGCGGGCGGCGGTCGCCGCGGCCCGCGGCGCGCCGGCAGCGGCCCGCGGCGCGGCAGCGGGCGGCTCGCCGACGCCGGGGAGCGCACCGGCGCCGGGGACCGGGGTGGCCGAAGCGCACCGACGGATCCGGGCGGCGATCGCGCCGCTCGACGCGGACCGCGAGATGGGCGCCGACATCGCCGCTGCCACGCGGCTCGTGCGAACGGGAGCGCTCGTCGACCTCGTCGACGGCTGACGCCGAGGCCCTCCGCCCGCGGGGCCCTGCCGAGGCCCTCGTCCGCGGATGCCTTGCCGGCCTGAAGGTATGCGGGCGCGAACCGTTCGCGTGGACTGACGGTCAGGGTCGGCCGCGGAGCCCTCTCCAGAGCGCGCGGATCGCCAGGCAGGTGACTCCCACGGCGAGCGCCTGGCGCCAGGCCCAGCCGAAGCCGCCCGGGTCGTCCGGGCCGGCCGCCAGCAGCGAGCCATCCGCCGGCGCGATCCGGACCAGGGGCACGAACGACACGCTCTCGAGGATCCGCTCGTCGGTGGCGGTCGCGCGGGAAGCAGCCGATCATCGCCCCGGGCAGCGCCATCGAGCGTGTGAGGGCCGGGATGATCCGGGCCCGGACGCCGGGATCGAGCGCCTCGGTGGCGACCGCCGTGATCGGGGGGCGGCCGGGGAGCAGGAGGGTCGTCCGCGGGTCGTCGAGGAGGTTGCGGTACCAGAGCGTCGAAGGGCCGTAGCCGGCCATCACCCAGGCGGCGCCGTCGGCCACCATGTAGCCCAGGGGCGTGTGGCGCGGCAGGCCGGAGCGGCGCCCGGTCGTCGTCAGGAGGCACTGCCAGCCGGTGAGGGGACTGCCGAGCCAGGCGGCGAGGCCGGCCCGGTGGAGGGGGACCACGCCGTATCGGTTGCCGTACCTGAAGGCCGTCCGGCTGGCGTCCGAGATCGCCTGGAGGGTCGGGGAGATCGTCGGAGGGGCGGCAAGGGCCGGCGGCTCGAGGGGCGCGCCAGCGGGGGTTGCGGGAGCGGTGGGAGGGATGACGGTCGCAGCCATGGAGGGATCGTGCTCCCCGCGCAGCGGCGTCCGCCAGTGCCCTCCGGACCGAAGCCCCGGGCGAGCCATCCCCGACGTTCCTGGCGATCCCTCGGAGGAGGGCTGCGCGGGCGGGGGTGGCGCGGGTCAGGCACCGATGCTGCGCCCGGCGCCGGCGCGCCGCGCGGGGGCGCGGTGGGAGTACGCTGGGCGCCCGGGTCGGTCGAGTCGGCGCCCCGGCGATCGGGCGGTGCGATGACCCTCGAGATCGTGCTCTTCGCCGCGTTCCGGGTCGCGACCTCCCTGCCCGTCCTGCGCTGGCCGCTCGCGGGCGGGCTCCTGGCGATCGGCGGCGATCTCGCCGACCTCCTGGTGCGCGACCTCGTGGACCTCGGCGGGATCGGCGACTACCAGCTCCTGGACAAGGCGTGCGACCAGGTCTACCTGGCGCTCTTCCTCGTGGTGGCGCTGCGCTGGCGGGGCGTGGAGCGGCGCGTCGCCGTCGCCCTCTACGTCTACCGGCTTGGCCGGCACGCTCCTCTTCCTTGTCACCGGCGACCGAGCCGTCCTGTTCCTCTTCCCGAACGTGTTCGAGCCGTGGTTCCTCTTCGTCGCGGCGACCCACCATCTCCCAGGCCCGATGCGCTGGACGCCGGCCCGCGTCGTCGCCGTCCTGGCCGCCCTGACCGGGCTCAAGCTGGCCCAGGAGTGGGCCCTCCACGTCGGCCAGGTCTTCGAGTCGATGACGTCGATCCAGTTCCTCGAGGAGCTCTGGCGCCGGCTCACCGGCGGGAGCTGACGCGTCGCCGCCCCGCGCCGCTCGCCCCGCGCTACGCTCTGTGCATGGACGCGATCCGCATCGTCGACGTGACCGACGCGGCGACCTTCGGGCTCCTCCCGCCGTGCGCCGACCCGTCGTTCGACCACCGCAGCTGCGACTACTGGGAGGACGCCGACCGGGGCTCGAAGGCGCACCGGGCCAGCTGGCTGCGGACCGGGGAGCCCGCCGCGGGGGAGGCGTCGATTGCGCGCCGGCCGCCGACGAACCCGTTCCTGGCCGACCTCGAGGCCCGCGACGACAACCCCTTCGCCCTGAAGCGTTCCGCCCCCGTCAACCCCTTCGCCCTCGACGCCGACGATGCGCCGGCCGAGAATCCGTTCGCGCCGAAGCGCGCTGCCCGCCCGTCCGTCGGCCCGGGCGCCGCTCCGAAGCTGGCCCTGCTGGGCCGCGGCCTGGCCGTCTTCGGGAGCTACGCCAAGGTGCTGCTCGTCGCGAACGCGCAGGGGGAGGAGCGCGCCGCCGCCTACGCCCAGTTCGGCCCGCTCTCCGCCTACCCGCGCGCGCTCCGCCTCCGCGAGCTCTACCCGCGGCTCCCCCAGTCCCCGCTCCCGGCGGTCATCACCTGCGTCGCGGTGACGGCCGGGGATCGGGGTCGCGGGTCACGCGCTGACGCTGGTCGAGTCGATCTGCGAAGACCTGGCCGCGCGCGGCTTCGCGGCCGTCGAGGCCTATCCGGAGATCGGCCCGGCTCCGGACGCCACCTCCGCCGCGACCCCTGCGTTCTGGGTGCGGGCGGGCTTCTCCGTCGTCGTCGCCGACGATCGCTACCCGGTGGTCCGCCGCGAGCTCTGACGCCCGCGACGCGGCGCCACGCTTGACGTCCGGTAGTACCATGACGGCATGTCTGGTCGTACTCGTGGTCGTACCTCGGCGCACGCTGGGCGCGAGGCCTTCGCGCCGTACGGAGCGGAGACGGTCGCCAAGGTGTCGATCAGCCTGCCGCCCGGGCTCGTGGCGCGGGCCCGCGCGGAGGCAGACCGCGGCGCCTCGTCCTTGAGCGCCGTCGTGGCCGCCGCGCTCCGCGAGCGGTTCGATCGCGAGGACCAGGCCGGACTGGATGCGGCCTCGACGCCGATCGCGAGGAGACCATCCGCGCGGCGGAGGCGTTCCTGCCGTACGCGGCCGCTCTGTTCGCCGAGGCGGAGTGGTGAGCATCGGGCGTGCCGCCCCCCAGGCCGGCCCACGCAAGGGCGACGTCTTCCTCGTCACGCTCCCGGAGGTCGGGGGTCACGTCCAGGCCGGACGGCGTCCCGCGGTGGTCGTGCAGGCCGACCGGTTCGCCCGGTCGGGAACCGTGATCCTGTGCCCGATGACGAGCGCCCCCCCGCCCGACGACCTCCCGCGGCCCCATCGCGTGCCGGTGGCCCGCGCCGAGTCTGGCCTGGATCGCGACGGCTGGGTGAAGGCGGATCAGCTTTCGACCGTGCCGGCGGGGCTGCTCAGGGGCCCCATCGGGCGGCTGGCCCCGGGCGCGATCGAGCGGCTCGACGCGGCGCTCCGGTTCGTTCTCGATCTCTAGGCGGGCCCCCGCGAGGGCGGCGTCGGCACCACCTGATCGCGAGAGACCAGGTGCAAGCGTCCAATGGCATGGGGCAGGACGTCGATCGACCAGCCGCCCGAGAGCGCCCCGGACGGCACGATGATCGCGTCGGCGCCGGCGGCGAGCGCGGCCTCCATGACCCGTCGGCAGGCCCGGTTCGGGCGGTCCGGCGACCACGGCGCGACCAGGTCGGCGAGGGTCACCCGGAGGGTCGCCCGCGTGCGCGTCGTCCCGCAGATCCAGGACCGCCAGGTCGGCGTCGAAGAGGCAGCGCCACCGGGGATCGTCCTCGGGGCGCACGGCGCCGCCGGTGGCGTGGGCCCACTCGGCCCAGATCGTCGGCCTCGTCGAGGGCGCCGTAGAGCGGCCACGGGTCGCCGGGCCCGTGGTAGCGGCCGGCATGCGGCGCCCGTTCCGCGGGCGGCGCGCAGGCGGGCACGCGCATCGCGGTCTGCCGGTAGATCCGGCCGGCGAAGCGGCCGAGGGGAGGCCCGGGGCGCGGCGACCGGCCCCGCGGCGCCGTCGGACCGGACGGCTCGCTCAGGTTGCGTCGCCGGCCGCGTACGCCAGCGCGGCGCCGCGGACGCGCTCCATCTCGCCGCGCACGAGGAGGTCGGCCGGGCGTTCGCCGCCCAGGTACGCGCTCGGTGCGGTGAGCCAGGCAGCCGTGCCGCGTGCGGTCATCGAGGGGCCGAAGAGCCCGACGACGGCGGCGAGGTCGGCGAGGCGGCCCACGTACGCCCGCCGGCGCGGCTGCGTGCCGGCGCGCCACCGCTCGGCCGTTCGCTGGCTGGCGCCCGTGGCCGCGGCGACCGTCCTGGCGGGGAGGGAGCGGACGAGGTCGGCGGTCGCGAGCGCCATCGGTCAGCCCAGGCCGCGGCCGCGGAAGGCGTTCGCGTGGGCCGGGAAGCCCTCGTGGTCGGCCAGGGCGGTGGTCGGGCCGGCGAGGCCGGCGAGCGCCTCGGGCGTGAGGCGGGCGATGGACGTCGTGGTCTGGAACGTCCGCGCCGTCACGCCGCCGTTGAGCTTCGCGAATCCGCCGGTCGGGAGCGTCGCCGGGATCCCGATCGTGTAGCTGCTCGCCCCGATCGGCGTGTCCTGGCCCAGGAGGATCTCGCCCGCGTAGCGGAGGTCGCGGAGCGTGATCTCCGGGTCCGCCGTGGCGACCTGCATGTGCTCGGCGGCGTAGTCGTTGGCGAAGGCGATCGCCTCGGCCATCGTGTCGAAGAGGAGGACCCCGCCGAGGTCGCCAAGGACGGCCGTCGCGTAGGCACGGCGCGGTTCCGGGAGGGCGGCGACCTGCCTGGCGACCGCCGCCTCGAGCGCGGCGACCAGCCCCGGCGCATCGGTGACGACGAGCGCGGCGGAGTCCGTCCCGTGCTCGGCCTCGTTGACGAGGTCGAGGGCCAGGCGCCAGGGGTCGGCCGTCGCGTCGGCCAGGAGCAGGCTCTCCGAGGGGCCGCAGAGCATGTTGGTGGCGGTGCCGAAGCGCTGCGCCAGCACCTGCGCCGCGGTCACGGCCGGGCTGCCGGGGCCGACGATCTTGCGGACGCGGGGGAACGTGGCGGTCCCGAAGGTGAGCGCGGCGATCCCGGCCGGGCCGTTCGCCCGGAAGACGTTGGCCAGCTCCAGCTCGTGGGCGACCGCGAGGGTGGCGGGGTCCACCGCGCCGGTGCCCGGCATCGGCGGGACGAGGACGGCGATCTCGGGCACGCCGGCGACGAGCGCCGGGACGCCGATCTGCACGAGGACGGACGGGAAGCTGCCCTTCCCGGCCGGGACGTAGAGGCCGGCCGACGGGATCGGGGCGACCTGCTCGCCGAGCTCGAAGCCCGGCCGCACCTCCGCGAGCCAGCCGATCGCGGTCGCCCGGACCTGGGCCTCGTTGAAGAGGCGGCTGTTGCGGATCGCCTCGCGGATGCCGGCCAGGAGGGCCGGGTCGATGGCCGCGTGGGCGGCGGCCAGCTCCTCGGGGCGGACGCGGAGGTCGCCGGGGGCGAAGCGGACGCCGTCGAAGCGCTCGGTGGCGTCGAGGACGGCCGCGTCGCCGCGGACCCGGACGTCCTCGAAGAGGCGTCTCGATCGACGCCTGGAGGCCGGGCTCGAAGATGGCGGCGGTGGAGCGGGCGAGGAGGCGGGCCTGCTCGGCGGCGTCGAGGTCGGCCCAGCGGCGGACGGCGAGGATCGGCATGGCCCCGCGAGCGTAGCGGATCGAGGGGTCGGGCGTGACACGCCGCTCGCGCCGCGCGACACTCTCCTCATGACCACGTCACCCGGCGCCCACGACGCTCCGCCTCTCCCCGGCGCCCGCCCCGTCCGCGCCCCGCGCGGCACGGAGATCTCCTGCCGCGGCTGGCAGCAGGAGGCGGTCCTCCGGATGCTCATGAACAACCTCGATCCGGAGGTCGCCGAGAACCCCGACGCCCTCGTGGTCTACGGCGGGACCGGTCGCGCCGCCCGGAGCTGGGAGGCCTTCGACGCCATCGTCCGCGAGCTGCGCGCCCTCGCCGACGACGAGACGCTGCTCGTCCAGTCGGGCAAGCCGGTCGGCGTCTTCCGCACCCACCCCTGGGCGCCGCGGGTGCTCATCGCGAACTCGAACCTGGTGGGGAAGTGGGCCACCTGGGAGCACTTCCGGGAGCTGGAGCGGGCCGGCCTGATGATGTACGGCCAGATGACGGCCGGCTCCTGGATCTACATCGGGACCCAGGGGATCCTGCAGGGCACCTACGAGACGTTCGCCGAGCTGGCCCGCCAGCACTTCGGCGGGACGCTGCGGGGGCGGGTCGTCCTGACGGCGGGCCTCGGCGGGATGGGCGGCGCCCAGCCGCTCGTCGGTCACGATGAACGACGGCGTCGTCATCGCCATCGAGGTCGACGAGGCGCGGGCCCGCCGGCGGCACGAGATCGGCTACGTCGACCGGCTCACGGATTCGCCCGAGGCGGCGCTCGCCCTGGCCCGCCTGGCGGCCGCGCACGGGGAGCCGCTCTCGATCGCCCTCGTCGGCAATGCCGCCGAGATCGAGCCGGCCTGGGCGAAGAAGGGCGAGCGCTTCGACGTCGTGACCGACCAGACGTCGGCCCACGACGCGCTCGGCGGCTACGTGCCGGCCGAGATGACGCTGGCCGACGCGCTCGTCCTGCGCCGGACCCAGCCCGAGGTCTACGAGCGCCGGGCGATCGAGGGGATGGCCGCCCACGTCCGGGCGATGCTCGCCTTCGGAGCGCGCGGCGCGGTCGTCTTCGACTACGGCAACAACCTCCGGGCCCAGGCGGCCCGCGGGCGGCGTGGAGAACGCCTTCGACTTCGCCGGCTTCGTGCCCCTCTTCATCCGGCCCCAGTTCTGCGAGGGCCGCGGCCCCTTCCGCTGGGTCGCCCTCTCGGGCGACCCGGCCGACATCCTGCGGACGGACGCGGAGATCCTGCGCCTCTTCCCCGACGACGCCGGGCTGCGGCGCTGGATCGAGATGGCCCAGGCGAAGGTCCCGTTCCAGGGGCTCCCGGCGCGGATCTGCTGGCTCGGGCTACGGCGAGCGGGCGAAGGCCGGGCTCGCCTTCAACGAGCTGGTCCGCTCGGGGGCGGTGCGCGCCCCCATCGTCATCGGGCGGGACCACCTGGACTCCGGGTCGGTGGCATCGCCGAACCGCGAGACGGAGGCGATGGCCGACGGCACCGACGCCGTCGCCGACTGGCCGCTCCTCAACGCGCTCGTGAACACCGCCGCCGGGGCGACCTGGGTCTCGATCCACCACGGCGGCGGCGTCGGGATCGGGTACAGCCAGCACGCCGGGATGGTGGTGGTCGCCGACGGGACGGACCTCGCCGCCCAGAAGCTGGAGCGGGTGCTCACGACCGACCCCGGGATGGGCGTGATCCGCCACGCCGACGCGGGCTACGAGCGCGCCCTGGACGTCGCCCGGGAGCGCGGCGTCCGGGTCCCGATGCGGGATCGGGAGGCCTGATCTCAGGTGTGACGCCGCCCTCGGCGCCCACGTCTGCCCGTCGCGCACTCCCGCTGCCGTCGGCCCGGCGCCATCGGCGACCGGCTCCGGCATGGCCCGGATCCGCCGGACCGGGCTGAAGAGGACCGGCAGGACGGCGAGGGTCTCCGCCGACGATCCCCACGAGCAGGGCGGCACGCACCCCCAGCACGGAGCCCAGCACGCCGCCCAGCACGCCGCCGATCGGGATCGTCCCCCACACGAACCAGCGCATCGTCGCGTTCATCCGGCCCTGCATCCGGGCCGGCGTGATCGCCTGGCGCAGGCTGACCTGGGCCACGTTGTAGACGACGGTCGAGAGGCCCGTGGCGAAGCCGAAGAGGGCGACGAGGGCCGACGAGGACCTGCACCGGCGTGCCGACGGGCGCAGGCCGCCAGCGGCAGCAGCGCCGGCCCGGCGAGCGCGGCGAAGACGATGATCGTGGGGCCCGACGCCGAGGCGCTCGGAGATCCGATTGGCCAGGAGCGCGCCGAGGAGCGCCCCGGTCGCACCGATCGAGAAGCGCCAGCCCGATCGCGTCGGCCGTCATCCCCAGCTCGCGGACGACGAAGACGAGGAGGACCGCGCCGCCCACCGTGCCGAACAGGTTCGAGGTCGCGGTGCAGGCCGCGATGTTCTTGCAGGTACGCGTGGCCCAGGACGTAGCGCAGCCCCTCGGCCATCTCGCGGCGCATCCCGGGCCCCGGCCGGCCCTCCGCGTGGTGGCCCTCCGGGGCGGCTTCCGGCCGCCGGATCAGGAAGAGGAAGAGCGCCGATCCGAGGAACGAGAGCGGCGTCGAGCGCGACCGCGATCGGCGCCCGCAGGATCCCGATCAGGACGCCGGCCAGCCCCGGCCCGACCACCTGGGCGGCCGCCCGGCTGATCTCGAGCTTCGCGTTGCCCTCCTGGAGCTGGTCGCGGGCGACGAGCGGACGGGCAGGTAGCTCTGGTAGGCGACGTCGAAGAAGACGGTCAGGACGCCGACGACGAAGCCGACGACGTAGAGCTGGACGACCGTCAGGACGCCGAGCAGGAAGGCGAGCGGGATGGTCGCCAGGGCGAGCGGCCCGCCCCAGGTCGCCGGCGATCATCACCGGGCGGCGTCGCAGCCGGTCGACCCAGACGCCCGCCGGCAGCCCGATCAGGAGGAACGGCAGGAAGTCGACGACGTTGAGGAGGGCGACCTCGAAGGTCGTCGCCTGCAGGATCTCGATGGCGACGAAGGGGATCGCCAGCGCGCTGACCTGCGTCCCGAGCTGGCTGACCGTCTCGGCCGTCCAGAGCGCGGACGAAGTCGGGGTGGCGCAGGAGGCTCGGCGCTGGCGCGGACGGTGGCCCGGACATCGTCGGCCACGATAGTCGATCGAACCGACCGTGAGCCGCCGGACAGGACCGGGGAGCTCGCCCGCGGCTGCCGCGCGCCCGTCGGCGGTCGGCCGGCCGGCCGGCCCCGCCTGTGCCACGATACGGGCATGGCGCTCGTCGAATCGGTTCCCAACGTCTCCGAGGGCCGCCGGCTGGAGGTCGTCGACCGCCTCGCCGCGGGCGCTGGAGTCCGTGCCCGGCGCGCACCTCCTGGACCGGACCAGCGACCCGTCCCACAACCGGAGCGTCTTCACCCTCGCCGGCGAGAGCGACGCCGTCGCCGACGCGCTGGAGCGGCTCGTGGCGGTGGCGCTCCGCGAGATCGACATGGAGCAGCAGTCCGGCGAGCACCCGCGGATCGGCGCGGTGGACGTCGTGCCGTTCGTGCCGCTCGGCGAGACGACGCTCGAGGAGTGCGTCGGTCTGGCCCGCGACTTCGGGCGCCGGATCGCGGCCCGCTTCGACCTGCCCGTCTACCTCTACGCGGCCGCCGCGACCCGGCCCGACCGGGTGAAGCTGGCCGACGTGCGCCGCGGCCAGTACGAAGGGCTCCGCAGACGGAGATCGCGAACCGCGGCCGGGAGCCGGACTTCGGGCCGCCCCGGACCCACCCGCGCGGCGGGGCCACCTGCGTCGGCGCCCGCCCGTTCCTCATCGCCTGGAACATCAACCTCGCCTCGGACGACCTCGAGCTGGCGAAGCGGATCGCCCACCGGATCCGCGAATCGTCGGGCGGCCTGCCGGCCGTCCAGGCCAAGGGCTTCTTCATCGAGGAGCTGGGGTGCGCCCAGGTCTCGATGAACCTGCTCGACTTCGGGCGCACGCCGCTCTGGGCGCGTCTGGGAGGCGGTCCGCGCGGAGGCCGCGCCGAGGACGGCGTCGAGCTGGCCGAATCGGAGCTGATCGGGCTGGCGCCGCTGGCGGCCTTCCAGGCCGTCGCCGACCGCGCCGGGGCGCCGCGCGACGCGCCGCCGGAGGAGCGGGTCCTGGCCGCCGGCGCGCTTCCTGAAGCTGCGGGACGCCTCGCCGCTGCATGGCGCTCGAGCTGCGGCTCGCGGCCGCGGGCCGCGCGGCGAGCCGACTGACGGGCGCCGGGCGAGCCGTCAGCGCGCGCGACGGCTCGGCCCGCGGGCTGCTCGTCGTCGGCGCCGCCGAGGTCGCCACGCTGGCCGGCGGGCTCCGCCGGGGCGCCGCCCAGGCCGACCCGGCGATCGCCCCGCCCGGGACCGCGATCGCCTGCCTGGACGGATCGGATCGTCGCGGTCGGCCCCCGAGGCCGAGGCGGCGGACGCGCTGGCGGCGGCCCTCGAGGCCGGCGGGCGCGACCCCCGCGCGATCGACGTCCTCGACGCGCTCGGCGCCACGGTGACGCCCGGCCTCGTCGACGCCCACACGCACCTGCTCTTCGCCGGCTCGCGCGAGGACGAGGTCGCGCAGCGGGCGCGGGGCGCGACCTACCTCGAGATCCTCGCCGCGGGCGGCGGGATCCTCGTCCACCGTGCGCGGCGACGCGGGCCGCCTCCGACGGCGGCGCTCCTCGCCCACGGCCGGCGCTGGCTGGCCCAGATGCTCGCGGACGGGGACGACGACGGTCGAGGCGAAGTCGGGCTACGGGCTCGACACGGCGACCGAGCTGCGCCTCCTCGCGGTCGCCGGCGCGCCTGGCGGCCGAGGGTCCCGTCGACGTCGTGCCGACCTTCCTCGGCGCCCACGCCGTCCCGCCGGAGGTCCGGGCGGCCCACCCCGGCGACCCGGCCGCGGCGACGGAGGCCTACGTGGCCGCCGTCATCGCCGAGCAGCTCCCGGCCGTCGCCGCGCAGGGGATCGCGCGCTCCTGCGACGTCTTCTGCGAGGCCGGCGTCTTCACCGCCGACCAGGCGCGCCGGATCCTGCTGGCGGCCCGCGCCGCTCGGGCTCGATGTCCGGCTCCACGCCGACGAGCTGGCCCCGTCGGGCGGGGCGGAGCTGGCCGCGGAGCTGGGGGCGCTCTCGGCCGACCACCTCGGGGCGCCGTCGCCGGCCGGGATCGCCGCGCTGGCGGCTGCGGCGGCCGCGGCCGACGGGCGGCCGGCCCGTGGTTGCCGTGCTCCTTCCGACGGTGCCCTGGTTCCTGGGGCTCCCGGCGCACGAGCCGGCCCGCGAGCTGATCGAGGCCGGGGTCCCGGTCGCGCTCGCGACGGACTTCAACCCGGGCACCTCGCCCGTGACGAGCCTCCCGCTGGTCATGACCGCCGCGGTCCTGACGCTGCGGCTCGACGCCGGCCGAGGCGCTCGTCGCCACGACGGTCAACGCCGCGGCGGCGCTCGGCCTCGCCGACCGGGGCGCGCTCGGTCCCGGGGCTGCGGGCGGACCTCGTCGCCTGGGACGTCCCGACGCACGCCCAGATCCCGTACTGGGCCGGCGCCGACCTGGCGCGGGCCGTCGTCGCCGGCGGGCCGCCTGGTCGCCGGCCGGCGCGTCTCGGCCGGACGTAGGCGGCAAACCTGGCCGCGCCGGCGCGCCGCCGAACGGCTAGACCTTCCCGCGCGACTCCAGGAGCACCGTGGTGGTCTCCTCCGGGCAGGCCGCCGGGCGTGATCGTGAGCCGCGGCTGCGGCTCGCTCGCTGTCGTGCCCATCTCGTGGAGGAACCGCGCCAGGAGCGGCTCGCAGGCCGCCTCGTCGTCGCAGACCGGCATCGGGACCACGATCTTCGGGTCCAGCTGGGCGACGAGCTCGGCCGCCTTCGTCGGCGAGAGATGCTCGCCGATCGGGACGCACACGATGTCGACCGAGCCGATCTCGCCGAGCTTCTCCTCGGTCAGCGTGTGGGCGATGTCGCCGAGGTGCACGACGTGGACGCCGTCGACCTCGACCACGAAGGCGACGTTCCGGCCGCGCTCGGCGCCGCGCTTGTCATCCCGGAAGGTCCGGACGCCGGTGACGAGCACGTGCCGCACCTCGTACTCGCCCGGTCCGTCGAGGACGAACGCGTCGTCCAGGCTCGCCGGGAGGTGGGTCGCCCCGTCGCGGGTCGAGCGTGCCCTTGGCCTTGGGCAGCGGCGTGTCGTCGGGGTGGCTGTAGGTCACGATGTCGGCGGTGATCCCCCGCCCGGTCGGGCCGACCACCGCCTGGTAGGCGTCCGCGACCACGACGGCGTCCCGTCCCTTGAGCCGGATGCAGGTGCGTCCGTACCACGTCAGTTCCATGCCCCTGATTCTGCCACGGGTGGCTGCACCGGGACGCATCCGGCGCCCACCGCCGCCCGGGCCCCGCCGACCGAGCGCCGGCCGCCCACGCGGGCCACCGGGAGCCGAACCACCCGCCGAACGTCCTGCCTGGAACGTCTCGCGTGGAACGAAGAGACCGGGGGCGCCTGCCCATCGGCGCCCCCGGTCGAGGGAGGGAGGTCGGATCTGTGGGAGTCGGAGGGATCGACTCGGTCCCGCAGGTCCATGGCACAGCCTAGGAGGGTCAGGTTCAGGGACGATGCCCGGGGAGGTTAAGAAACCGCCATCCTCGGGGCCCATGCCAGAATGCCGGACATGAGCCGTCTCGCCGCCATCCTCGCCGCCTGCCTGATCGCCGTTGCCGCCTGCGGTGGCCCATCCCCGTCGGCCTCCCCCTCGCCGACCGCGACCCCGGTCCCGACGACCACGCCCGGCGCCTCCCCGTCCCCCACGGCATCGGCCACGCCGGCCCCCAGTGGCGACACGGCGGCCCTGTATCGCCAGATCGAGGACCAGGTGGTCGCCGAGCGGGGACTCGAGGCGAAGCAGCGCCTCGAGCCGACGGTCCTCTCGGAGGCCGAGGCGAAGGTCCGCCTCAAGGACCAGTTCGAGAAGGACAACCCGGCGGCCGAGATCGCCGTCGCGGAGGAGACGCTGCAGGCCCTCGGCCTCCTCGCCGCCGACGCGTCGCTGGGCGACCTCTACGTCGACATGCTCGGCTCGCAGGTCGCCGGCTTCTACGACCCGGAGGCGAAGCAGCTGTTCGTGGTCTCGCGGTCGGGGACAGTCGGGGCGACCGAGAAGGCCACCTTCGCCCACGAGTTCACCCACGCCCTCCAGGACCAGAGCTTCGGGCTGGAGGGGATCGACGTCGACGCCGTCGGGCAGGGCGACCGCTCGCTGGGGCGACTGGCGCTGGTCGAGGGCGACGCCACGCTCCTCATGACCCGCTGGCTCAGCGAGCACCTCACCGGCGACGAGATCCGGGAGCTCCTGGTGGTGGACCCGGAAGCGCAGGAGCAGCTGGCGAAGATGCCGGCGATCCTCCGCGAGACCCTGCTCTTCCCGTATCAGCAGGGCCTCGTCTTCGTGAACCCCATCTGGGCCCGCGGGGGCTGGGAGGCCGTCGACGAGGCCTATCGGCGCCTGCCCGACTCGACCGAGCAGGTCCTCCACCCGGCGAAGTACGAGGCGGGCGAGAAGCCGGTGGAGGTGCCCCTCGACGGAGCGGCGCTCGCCGCCGCCATGGGTGCCGGCTGGAAGGAGACGCCGACAGACACGCTGGGCGAGTTCCAGCTCTCGGTCTGGCTGCGCGAGAACGGGGTGCAGGCACTGCCCGCCGGGGACGCCGCCGCGGGCTGGGGCGGCGACCGCTACGTCTACCTCCGCGGCCCGGACGGGGCCTACGCCCTCGCGCTCGCCAGCACCTGGGACACTGCCAAGGACGCGCGCGGAGTTCATCGCGGCGGCCAAGATGGCGATGGACCGCCTGCCGGGTGCGGCGATGGTCGGACGCGGCGCCGACGAGCGCTCTGCCCGGGTCTTCCTGGCCAGCAGTCCCGACCGTCCTCGACCGGCTCGGGGAGGCGGCCGCCGCGTCGGGGCTCTGAGGACGCCTACATCGACTCCGGCGCCGAGATCCCCAGGAGGCCGAGCGCGCCGGCCAGGGTGAGCTGCGTCGCCCGCACGAGGGCGAGGCGCGAACGCGAGCGCTCCGGCTCTGACGGGTCCACCACGCGCGCGTCCCGGTAGAACGCGTGGAACTGCGTCGCCAGCTCCGTCGCGAACGCCGTGACGCCCTGCGCCTCCTCGGCTGCCGCCGCGTCCTCCACGACCTCGGGGAACCGGGCCAGGGCCCGCACCAGCGCTCCCTCCGGAGATGAGGCATCCCCGCCGAGCGAGCCGGGCGCGACGCCGCCGGCGGGCTCCAGGCCGGCCTCGGCGGCCTTGCGGACGATCGAGGCGATCCGGGCGTGCGCGTACTGCACGTAGTAGACGGGGTTCTCGTTCGACTGCTTCTTCGCCAGCTCGATGTCGAAGTCGATCCCGGAGGTGTGGCCCCGGGCGGCGAAGAACCAGCGCGCGGCGTCGACTCCGATCTCCTCGAGCAGCTCGTCGAGGGTGATGAACTCGCCGGCCCGCTTGGACATCGAGACCTCGACGCCGTCGCGGACGAAGCGGACCCAGGCCATGAGGATCATCTGGACGGCCTCGCGGTCGAAGCCCATCGCCTGCCGCGGCGTTCCGCAGCCGGGCCACCGTCCCGTGGTGGTCGGCGCCCCAGATGTAGACGAGGTGGTCGAAGCCGCGGCTGAACTTCTCGACGACGTAGCCGATGTCCGAGCCGAAGTAGGTGTAGTCGCCGTTCGACTTGCGGACGACGCGGTCCTTGTCGTCGCCGTAGGCGGTGGAGCGGAACCAGAGCGCGCCACCCTGCTCGTACAGGTGGCCCGACGCCCGAAGGCGCTCGACGGCCTGCTCCACCCAGCCCTCGCGGTACAGGGAGCCCTCGCTCTTCCAGACGTCGAAGCGGACGCCGAGCGTGGCCAGCGAGGCCTCGATCCCGGCCCGCACGCGTTCCGAGGCCCACTCGCCGGCGATCCAGGCCGCGTCGCGGGCGTCGGGACCGCCGTCCTCGGCCGCCCCAGCCGACCCGGCCGCCTCTGCGGCGGCCCACACGTCGGCCGGCACGGCGCGGGCGAGATCGTGGACGTAGGCGCCGCGATAGCCGTCCTCGGGGATCTCGGTCCCGCGGCGGATCGCCACGACGGACCCGCCGAGGTTGCGGACCTGCGCCCCGAAGTCGTTGAAGTAGTACTCGCGCGTCACCGTGTGGCCGGCCGCCTCCAGGACGCGGCACAGGAGATCGCCGACGAAGGCACCCCGCGCGTTGCCGATGTGGAGCGGCCCGGTCGGGTTCGCCGACACGAACTCCACGTTGACGCGCCGCGGCTGCGCCGCCCGGACGCGACCCCAGGCGGCGGGGTTCGCCAGCACCTGCTGCACCAACCCCTCCAGGGCGCCGTCGGCAAGCCGCAGGTTGAGGAACCCGGGCGGGGCGACGGCCACGGAGGCGATGGGGAAGTCCGCCGTCCCGGCCTGCGCCGCCAGCTCCGCGGCGATCGCCTCGGCGATCCGGAGCGGCGGCATCCGGTAGGGCCGGGCGAGCTTCATGGCCAGGCTCGTGGCGAGATCGCCGTGCTCCGCGATGGTGGGCCGTTCCACCTCGACGACCGGCAGCTCAACACCCCCGGGCGCGTCCGGGAGCGCGCCAGCCACGACTGCTCTCTCCCAGGCGGCCGCGAGCGCCGCGCCAACGCGACCGCGGAGGGTGATCGGGCCGGGAGAGGGCTCGTGCATCGCGCCATCGTAGACGAGGCCTGCCCCGGCCGATGGTCCCGGTACTCGTGGTGCCGTTGTGCACCGCCAAGCACATCAGGGTGCAGTGGCGCAAGGTGCCGTTGGGCACAAAGAGGACTAGTAAAGGGCGGTTAGCGGCAGTACCTTTGGTGGTCCTTGGTTGGTACTGTGGCCCGCAAGCGGCGGTAGATCCACCGCCCGGAACGTCCAGGCGACGGCCCGGCACAGACCAAGAGGTCCGGCGTTGACCGGACGACATCATCTGGAGCGAGGATATCGTCGCTCCCTGGTCTCGGGGACGGAGGGGAACATGTTCAGTGGGGGTCTGAGGCTGCGCCGGAGCGCGCAGACTCGTCGGAGCGTCGTCTTCTTCTGGACGGCGCTTTTTGTGTTGTCCATCGGCCTGCAATACGCGGTCGCGACGGCACCAGCGCCGGTCATCGCCGCATCCGGCCTCAAGGCCGGCACCGTCGCCGGCTTCGAGGTGGACGGGGACCTGCTCGGCGGCAACGCCGCCTCCAACCCGGGCAACATCCCCGCCGGCCTCTTCAGCGGCCTGGCGGATGCCCAGGACTGGCTCGACGGCGGCGGGTTCAACGGCCTCGTCGATCCGGCCGACCCGCCGACCTCGTTCATCTGTCCGTGACGCGGTCGACAGCCCGAACAACGTCGCGGGCGACGACGACGCCGGACAACAGCGCCTACGTCGGCGGAAACAAGGAAGTTCGACACCCGCGACTGGGGCTACTTCAACAGCGCCGGCCCGAACGACAAGACCGACTACCGCCACGTCATGGCGGGGGTCAAGGTTGCCGGCGGCAACCCCTACGTCTTCCTCGGCGCCGAGCGCGTCTCGACGCGACCGGCACGATGGTCGTCGACTTCGAGCTGAACCAGAAGCCGTTCAAGACCTGGGCCGACGGCGTCGCGAAGCCCGACCGGTGGAGGACGACCTCCTCATCTCGCTCGAGTACGCAACGGCGGCTCGAACCCGATCGTCACGCTCTACCGCGTGTCCGCGATCCGTCGGCGAACGCGAACGGCCAGGTCGTCACCTTCGCCCAGATCAGCGACCGGCGACGATCAACGCCGTCCGCTCGGCGACCAACTTCCTCGATCTCCCGGCGGTCCAGTTCCGGCACGAGCGCCGGTCCCCGCCGGCCGACCTACACCGTGCCGGCGCGTTCGCGCTGGGCCGAGGCCTCGGTCAACCTCGCCGCCCTCAACCTGCCGGTGACCTGCCTCAACTTCGGGCAGGGCTCCATCCGCAGCCGGACCGGCGGAGACCCGGCCAGCTCGCAGCTCAAGGACGCCACCAGGGAGTTCCCGCTCTCGATCAACACCTGCGCCAGGATCGCCATCGAGAAGGTCGACGAAGACGGCCACCACGTCGCAGGCGCGACGTTCTCGATCTCGCCGAACCCGCTCCTCGGCGCGTCGGCCAGCCCGCCGCTCTCGATCACGGACAACGACGCGAACGACTCGGATCCGCGCGACGGCTACATCCTCCTGGGCCCGTGTGAGCCGCAGGTCCCGTACACGGTCACCGAGACGACCGCTCCGACCGGGTACATCAAGGACCCGGCTTCGCAGACACAGACCGCCGCGGCGGGCCAGACGGTCACGTTCACCTTCACCAACGGCCTCGGCTCCATCCGCTGGGAGAAGAACGGCCCGAACGGCACCAGCCTGCTCGGCGGCGCCACGTTCACCGTCACCCCGAACCCGAAGACCGGCAGCGGTTCGCTGACCGTCGTCGACAACGGCGCCAACGACGCCGACGCCACGGGCGGCGAGTTCCTCGTCACGCACGTGCTCGTCGACCATGCCGGCGGCTACACGATCGCGGAGACGACGCCCCCGGCGGGCTACATCGGCTCGTCGGCCACGGCCAACGCGAACCCGACAGCGGCGAATCCGAACGTCACGATCGCGGCCGGCACCTGGATCAACACCCTCGGCTCCATCGCCTGGGTGAAGAACGGCCCCGACGGGACCAGCCTCCTCGGCGGCGCGACGTTCAGGATCACCCCGAACCCGAAGACGGGCAGCGGCACGCTGACGGTCGTCGACAACGACGCCAACGACGCCGACCCGACCGCCGGCGAGTTCCTCGTCACGAACGCGCGCGTCGGCACGTACGCCGTCCTGGAGACGGCGGCGCCGACGGGCTACATCCTCGATGGCGCCTCGGCGAACGTGACGGTCTCGGCGGCCGCAGCCGGACGGCTCGATCGCCGCGGGCACCTTCGTCAACCACCTCGGCAAGATCCGCTGGGTCAAGTACGGCCCCGACGGGCAGACCCTGCTCGGCGGCGCGGTCTTCCGCGTCAGCCCCGATCCGACCGACGGCAGCGGCACCCTCGACGTCGCCGACTGCGTCGTCCTGCCGTGCAGCGGCGCGGACAAGGACGACACGCCCGGCGAGTTCGAGCTCCAGGGCGTCCCGGTCGGCACGTACACGATCACGGAGATCACGGCCCCGACCGGCTACATCCTCGATCCAACGCCGCTCACCGCCGCGATCACCGCAACCATGGCGGCGCCCTACACGGCCAGCGCCGGCAGCGTCACGAACACCCTCGCCTCGCTGTCGTGGCTCAAGCACGACGGCAACGGCGCCCTCCTCGGCGGCGCCACCTTCACCGTGACCGGCACGGCCGGCGCGGCGGTCGGCTTCGCCGCGGACGTCCTGGACAACACGGGCCAGGGCGGCTACAGCGGCCTCGACACCGACACCACGGCCGGTGAGTTCACGATCACGGGCCTCAAGCTCGGGACGTACACCGTCGTCGAGAAGACCGCCCCCGCCGGCTACATCAAGGACACGAACACCCGCACCGTCGAGATCACCGGCTCGACCGCGTCGGTCTCCATCCCCTTCGTCAACACCCTCGCCTCGCTGTCGTGGCTCAAGCACGACGGCAACGGCGCCCTCCTCGGCGGCGCCACCTTCACCGTGACCGGCACGGCCGGCGCGGCGGTCGGCTTCGCCGCGGACGTCCTGGACAACACGGGCCAGGGCGGCTACAGCGGCCTCGACACCGACACCACGGCCGGTGAGTTCACGATCACGGGCCTCAAGCTCGGGACGTACACCGTCGTCGAGAAGACCGCCCCCGCCGGCTACATCAAGGACACGAACACCCGCACCGTCGAGATCACCGGCTCGACCGCGTCGGTCTCCATCCCCTTCGTCAACACCCTCGCCTCGCTGTCGTGGCTCAAGCACGACGGCAACGGCGCCCTCCTCGGCGGCGCCACCTTCACCGTGACCGGCACGGCCGGCGCGGCGGTCGGCTTCGCCGCGGACGTCCTGGACAACACGGGCCAGGGCGGCTACAGCGGCCTCGACACCGACACCACGGCCGGTGAGTTCACGATCACGGGCCTCAAGCTCGGGACGTACACCGTCGTCGAGAAGACCGCCCCCGCCGGCTACATCAAGGACACGAACACCCGCACCGTCGAGATCACCGGCTCGACCGCGTCGGTCTCCATCCCCTTCGTCAACACGCTGGGCGAGCTCAGCTGGACCAAGGACAAGGGCGACGCCAGCACGGACGCCGCTCGGCGGCGCCACGTTCAGCGTCGCTCCCAACCCGTACGGCGCGGGCAGCCTCACGGTCGTCGACAACGACGCCAACGACATCAACGAGGTTGATGGCGCGTTCCGCCTGGCCAACGTGCCCGTCGGGACATACGTCGTCAGCGAGACCGCGGCACCCGAGGGCTACACGAAGTCCTCGGCCACCTGCACCATCACGGTCGACGCCGCGCACCCGTCCGGGACGCCGGCCTGCTCCTTCAGCAACCCGCCCATCCCGCCCGCCATCTCGGTCGTGAAGACGGCCGGGACGAGCCAGGCAAGCCAGGCGGCCGACGGCACGACCCTCACGGTCGAGGCGTTCATCCTGCCGAACGTCACCTACAAGTACGTGGTCACCAACACCGGCAACGTCCGCCTCGTCAACGTCACGGTCGTCGACGACAACGGCACGCCCGGCAACACGGCGGACGACTTCCAGGCGGCCTGTGAAGGGGCCGCCACCGTCCAGCCGTTCGAGCTCGCTCCGGCCGCGTCGGCCACCTGCTACGCCGTTCGCTCGGTCACCCAGGCCACGACGAACATCGTGACCGCGGCCGGGCAGAGCGTCGGCGAGGGGACCTCGGTCTCCGACACCGACGACGCGAAGTGTCGCGATCGTCGGCCCGGCCATCACGATCATCAAGACGGCCGGCGCCTCGGCCGGCAGCCAGGCCGCGAACGGCGCGACCTACTCCACCGAGGCCTTCCCCGCCAACGTCACCTACAAGTACGTCGTCACCAACACCGGCACGACGGTGCTGAACGCGATCGCGGTCGTCGACAACAAGCTCGGTGCCATCACGTGCCCCGCGACCACGCTCGCGCCAGGCGCCTCGATGACCTGCACTGCGACGACCAGCATCGCCGCCGACACCATCAACGTCGCGACGGCCGCCGGCGCGTCGCCGGCAGGTCAGTCGGTGGACGCCAACGACGCGGCAGCGGTCGAGATCCTCACGCCCTCCATCTCCATCGTGAAGACGGCCGGGGCGGCGGCTGACGGGGCAACCCTGTTCATCATCGGGGGCCCGGTCACGTATGCCTATCTCGTCACCAACGTCGGCGAGGTCGACCTCTCCGATGTCACGGTCGTCGATGACCGCGGCACCCCGAGCCCGGCCGACGACGTGACCATCTCCGACTGCAGCAAGGGTGGCGTCGCCCAGGCGGCGCCCTTCAGCCTCGCCGTCGGGGCGAGCATGACGTGCTCCGCGACGATCACGGTGAGCGTCGACACGACGAACATCGCGACCGCCTCGGGCACCACCCCGCACGCCACCGTGACGGACACCGACGATGCGATCGTCCTGATCCGCCGCGTCTCCATCGTCAAGACCAACAACACGACCGGACCGGTTGCCCCCGGGACGACCGTCGGCTACGAGCTCACGCTCAGCGTGACGAACGGTCCGCTCGCGTCGCTGACCGTCAAGGACGTCCTGCCGGCCAACTTCGGGACGCCGTCGGCCATCTCCGACGGCGGCACCTACGACGCGCCGACCCGGACGATCACCTGGAACCTCAGCAATGTCGCCAACGGCGAGAAGCTCACCTACAACGTGGCCATCGCGGCCACGACGCAGGGCGGCCTCTACGTCAACACCGCCACGATCACGGAAGGTCCGTGCCTGGCCGGCGACTGCGACGACGACTCGACGGTTCCGGTCTGGCGCGTCGCGATCCTGAAGGCGAATGACGCCGAGGGCTCGCTCGTCGCGGGCGACGCGGTCGTCTACACCCTGACCTTCGCCGTCCAGAACGGCCCGATCGCCAGCATGGTCGTCACCGACACGCTGCCGCCCGAGGTCGTCAACCCCTCGAACTTCAGCGTCGCTCCCGCGTCCGTCGTCGGCCGGGTGATCACGTGGAACCTGGCGAACGTGGTGGACGGCGCGACGATCACGTATACGGCAACCATCGGCGCCGGGACCGCCCCCGGCTCCTACACCAACGTCGCTGAGATCACGCAGGGTCCCTGCGTCGCCGGTGAGTGCGACGACGACTCGACCGTCACGGTCCGCGCGCCGACCCTCACGATCTCGAAGGCCGTGGCCGGCAACACCGACGGCGTCCAGGACGTTCCGCTCATCCCCGACGATGACGGCGGCCCCGCGCCGCGCGCCAAGATCGGCGACACCCTCACCTTCACCCTGACCTACACGCTGGCGAACGGCCCCGTCACCAATGCGGTGATCACGGACGTCCTCCCGCAGGGCTACGGCGCCCCGACTGCCATCTCCGATGGCGGCACCTACGCCGCGGCCACGCGGACCATCACCTGGAGCTGGGCGAGCCTCGCCGCCAGCGGCTCCGTCACCTACAAGGTGGTCGTGCTCGCCGGGGCGGACGAGCTCGGGCAGCCGCTCGTGAACGTCGCCACGATCGACAGCGACGACACCCCTGCCGACGATGACATCCAGCCGGTCGTCATCGCCGGTCCGGTCCAGCAGGCGACGGCCACGCCGCGCGTGACGCCTCCGCCGACGGACGCCCAGTCGAACCCCGCGGGCGACGCGAGCGGCAACGTGCTCCTCGTGCTCCTCGCCATCGTGGGCCTGGTGGCGGTGCTCGGGGTCCTTTCCCCGGCTCCGGCGCGGGCCCGCCGGCGGAGCCGCCGCGGGTAGCCGCGGCGGCTGACCTCCAGGAACCGGCCCGGGGCGACCCGGCCGAGAGGGGTCCGCCGGTCATGACGTTGGGGTCCCCGAGACCCGGACGGGGCGCGCTTGCCTGAAGCGCGCCCCGTCTGACTCTGTCCGGAGGTACTGGCCCGGACCCGCCCCGGGTACCACCCGAGTACTGCCCCAATCGGTGCCGCGGCGCACCACGACCGCGGGCTCCCTGGGGGGTCGGGTGTGGTGGCGGGCCGTGAGGTGACCTCGTCGAGGGGCCTTCGGTACTGGACTGGTACCACCCAAGGCCCCATGATTGCGACGTCGATCGGATCGTGGCAGTCAGGTCGCCGCGAGAAGACAAGCCGACCGACAGGGAATTATCTGCGGCTCTCCCGGCCGCATGCTCGGGGACATGATCCATGCACCCAACTCCGTCTCGGGCGCGCCGTCGCGCCTCCACCTTCCGCCGCTTCGGCTGGCTCGCCGTCGCGGCGATGGCCACCCTGGCCCTCGTCGGTCCGGCCGCCGGGCCGGTCGCTGCGGCTTCCGTGACGCCGACCGACCCAGGACCCGGCAATCCCACCTGCACCGTGCTGAACCCTCTCTGGACGCTGTCCTTCAAGATCGACACGGGCACCCTTCAGAACCGGGCCTACGTCTGGAACGAGGGCAGCCCGGTCGTGTCCAACTGGACCGGCCAGACGATCACGCTCTCCAACCTGTCCGCCAACGGCCAGGTGTTCGACTGGAGCTCGACCCTTCCGGTCAGCGGCGTGCTCGTCAAGGCCGGCAACGACAACAACAGCCTCTACACGTATGTGCCGCCCGTGACCGGCGACACCGGCATCACCAAGGGTTCTGACCAGCAGGGGATCAGTCACCTGCTGTTCTGTGGCATGGTCCCGCAGCCGACGACCCCGCCGACGACCCCGCCGACGACCCCGCCGACGACCCCGCCGACGACCCCGCCGACGACCCCGCCGACGACCCCGCCGACGACCCCGCCGACGACCCCGCCGACGACCCCGCCGACGACCCCGCCGACGACCCCGCCGACGACCCCGCCGACGACCCCGCCGACGACCCCGCCGACGACCCCGCCGACGACCCCGCCGACGACCCCGCCGACGACCCCGCCGACGACCCCGCCGACGACCCCGCCGACGACCCCGCCGACGACCCCGCCGACGACCCCGCCGACGACCCCGCCGACGACCCCGCCGACGACCCCGCCGACGACCCCGCCGACGACCCCGCCGGCCGAGGCCGCGAGGCTGGTCATCCTCAAGCAGCTCGACATCGACCCCGGCGACGGCCAGATCCTGGTCCCCGGCGTCGACTGGTCCTTCGAGCTCGCCGACAACCTCGACGAGATCCTCGTGACCGACGCGAACGGGCGCGCCGAGCTGGCCATCAACCAGATCGACGGCTCGGTCAGGGTCGACGTCACCGAGGTCGTGGAGCCCCTCTTCACCCTCGCGGCGGCCTCCTGCGAGGTCACCGCCGACGACCAGGTCGCCGTCGCCGCCGTCGGTGACACCCGCGGCAGCGTCGACATCGCCGGCGCCGCCATCAACGACATCGTCATCAACGCCGGCGAGACCGTCACCTGCACCTTCGTCAACGAGAGCGGTGACGTCGAGCAGGCGACGGGCACC
This sequence comes from uncultured Chloroflexia bacterium, assembly GCA_963827965.1. Classification (GTDB taxonomy): domain Bacteria; phylum Chloroflexota; class Limnocylindria; order Limnocylindrales; family CSP1-4; genus CTSoil-043. Next base: position 263,359 of record CAWHCW010000007.1, read on the forward strand.
CCGCGGGTCACGCCGCCGCCGACCTCCACCCTCCCGGTCAGCGGGACGCCGGGCGGCGACACCTGGCGGATCGCTCTCCTGGCGATCGCCGCCCTCCTGGCGATGGTCCTGCTCCTGACCCCGGCGTCGCCGGCGATGGCTCGCCGCCGCCGCTAGGCGCCACCGAGCGCGCTGTCCCCGAGAAGCGCTGAACGCCGGGCCCGGTCAACGGGCCCGGCGTTCTGATTCCCCGACCGGGCCCGTCGGACCCGGGCGGGCCGTACCGCGTGCGCCGGCCCAGGATGGGCCAGCGGGCTCAGATGAGGCAGGCGTCCCCGTCGGCCACGAGCTCCACCGGACCATCGAACACGGCCCGCACGGACGCGAGGGCCGCCCGTGGATCGCGCCGCATCTGGAGATGCGTCAGGAGGACCCGCGCCGGGCCCGTAGCGGAGGCCAGGGCGCCGACCGCGGGCCCGTCCAGGTGGAGGTCGCCCACCGGGACCGGGCCAGCCCCGAAGGCGATCTCGACGAGGAGCGTGTCGCCCGGGCGGACCAGGGGCGCGAGCTCCGCGGCACGCCCGCAGTCGCCGGAGTAGACGAGGCCGGGCGCGGCCGGCTCGGCGACGAGCGAGACGCGCACGGCATAGCTCTCGTCGGTGTGGGTCACGCGCACGGTCTCGAGAAGGAAGGGGCCGACGGTCGCCTTGCCCTCGCCGCGACCCTCGATGTCGAACGCCTCGGCAGAGAAGCCGGGCTCGGCGAGGAGCCCGTCGAGCCGTTCGCCAAGCCCGCCGGGCGCGAGGACCCGCATGCGGCGGGGGGGCTCGAACTCGTAGCGCAGGTAGTGGCGGAGGGCGACGAGGTCGATGAAGTGATCAGGGTGCAGGTGGCTGACCACGACCGCCTCGAGGGTGCTCGGCTCCACGCGCCCGGCGATCCCGGCGAAGCCGCCCTGTCCCAGGTCGAGGCAGATCCGGCGCCCATCGTGCTCGACCACGTAGGTGCTCGAGGCCGTGCCCGGCCGGTCGGGGTATGCGGCGCCGGATCCCGCGACGAGGAGGTCCATGGCAGGGCAGGGTAGCGGGTCCGCGCCGGTCGTGGACGGCCGCCAGCGTTCGAAGGCGGACGCCGCGGCGGACCCCGTCCGGGGAGGATGGGGTCAGGGCGCAGGCGCGGCTGCCGGCGTCGGCGTCGGCTTGCCCGGGGGGCTCTTGTCGGGCTTCGGCGTGGCCTGGGGTGCCGGCGTGGCTGCCGGCGTCGGCGTCGGCTTGCCCGGCGGGCTCCTGTCGGGCTTCGGCGTGGCCTGGGTGCCGGCGTGGCTGCCGGCGTCGGCGTCGGCTTGCCCGGCGGGCTCCTGTCTGGCTTCGGCGTGGCCTGGGGTGCCGGCGGCGGCATCGCCAGGATCTCCGAGATCCGCGCCTCGGTCCGATCGACGGCGGCCTGGATGGCCTGCGACGCTCGGCCGAAAACCAGGGGCACCAATCCTTCCAGGACGGCCACGTGGCGGCCGAGCTGGGCAGACAGCTGCGCCCGGCGGGTGGGGTCGTCGCCGGCGTTCGCGAGCGCGGCGTCGGCCGCCGCCCGGTACGCCTCCAGCGCCGCCGTGACAGCCGGGCCGTTTGCCTCGCGGGCCGCCAGCTGGGCCTCGGCGAGCCGATCGTCGAGGTGGTCGGCCTGGGCCTCGGCGCGGGCATCGGCCCCGGCGGGCAGCGCCAGCTCCTCCACCCAGAGCCGCGCGGTGTAGAAGGGGCCGCCGGGCCCGCTTCCGGCCACCGCGGCGCCGGCAACCGCCAGCGCGACAAGGAGGCCCGCCCCCGCCAGCAAGGAGAGCCGGAGCCGGGGCCGCCGGGTCATGGCGAACAGAGGGCGTCGACGGGGGGCGGCGGTGACCTCGCGTCGGGCGTCCTGGGCTGCGCGGGCCTCGGCGATCACGTGGGCGCGGGCGCGGGCCTGCGCCGCCGGATCCACGCGCAGGCGGGCGTCCGCGTATGCGTCGAGCAGCGGTCGCAGCCCGCCGTCGTCGCCCCAGTCGTCCCGCTCGTGGTTGGTCATCGTGTGCGGTCCCTTCCGGCCGGCGCTCCCGCGCCACCCGTCTCTTCCAGGCCCAGGCGTCGCCGCAAGGCCGCGATTGCCCGGAACTGGATCCCCCGGACCGTTCCTTCCTGCTTGCCCATCACCACCGCCGCTTCGCGGGCGGACAGCCCCGCGAAGAACCGCAGGGCGATCGCATCGCGCTGTTCGTCGGTGAGCTCGGCCAGCGCGACGGTGACCGCGTCCATCTCGTGCCGGGCGAGGGCCTGCGCCTCGGGCCCGGCGTCCTGGTCCGGCAGCTCCAGCAGCGCGTCCAGCCCGACGTGCTCCCGGTGCGTCCGGGTGTGATCGATCACCACGTTCCTGGCCAGCCGAAAGAGCCAGCCCCCGAACGGAATGCCCCGCTGCTCGTAGCGCGGGAGCGCCTCCAGGGCCTTGACGAAGACGAGCTGCGCCAGGTCCTCCGCGTCGCTCGGGCTGCGAACGCGGGCGGCCACGTAGCGGTAGACGGGCTCGTGGAAGTGGTCGAAGAGTCGACCGAACGCCTCTGCGCCGCCGGCCTTCGCCGCGGCCACGAGCTCCTCGATCGCGGCGTTGTCCGTACGTGTCATAACGAGCCGGAGCCCACGGCGTTAGGGCGCCTTGGCCGACCGCGCCGCGCGCAGCCGTTCCGGGATCGGAACGCGGTCCGCGGGCCGCCAGCCTCCCGGGGCCCGCCGGATGGCCAGCTGCTCGAACCCGGCCGCCGCGGCGATGCCGTACGCCTGGGCCAGCCCGTAGGCGAACCAGGGGGCGCGGTGGGCGTCGGAGCCCGCCGTGACGACCTCGCCCCCGAGCTCGCGGAAGCGGGCCACGACCCACGGCGCGGGGTAGGTCTCGCGGGGCGCCTGGCGAAGGCCGGAGGCGTTCACCTCCAGGCCGCTGCCGCTCTCCACGAGGTCCCGCAGGATCGGCTCGTAGACCTCGGGCGCCGCGGCGAAGGCGGCCGGGGCAACGTGCCCGGCCAGGTACTTCTTCACGTAGTCCAGGTGGCCCAGGGTGTCGAAGAGGCCGCTCCGGATCGCGGCCGCGACCTCGTCGAAGTACGGCGCCACGATCTCCGCGAAGGACCGTCCGGCGACCCACCCCGCGACCCGGCCCCCGCTGTACGGGGAATGCCGCATGACATGGACGGAGCCGATGACGAAGTCGTACGGGTGCGCCGCCAGGTGCTCGCGGATCTCGGCCTCGCGGTGCGACTCGTAGCTGATCTCGACGCCGAAGCGGATCGCGAGCCCCCGGCCGGCCCACCGCTCGGCCGCGTCGCGGACCGTCCGCTCGCGGGTCGCGAAGTCGGCGAAGGCGTGGGCCGGGGCAAGCGGGTCGAAGTCGAGGTGGTCGGTGATCGCGAGCTCGGGGATCCGCCGCTCCAGCGGCGGCCGCGCAGTAGACGTCGATCGGGACGTCGCTGTCGGGCGAGAGGTCGGTGTGGAGGTGGGCGTCGAGCGGCAGGTCGCGATCCGTGCCCGGCGCGGGCCCGTCGCGGCGCCGTCGCGGGCGCCTCCCCCGTCTCGTGGATCACCCGGCGACGACCCCCAGCTCGCGGCCGACCCGGGCGAAGGCCGCCAGGCAGGCGTCGAGCTCGTCGTCCGAGTGGGCCGCCGTCACGATCGTGCGCAGCCGCGCGCCGTCGAGGGCGACGGTCGGGAAGACGACCGACGTGGCCGAAGACGCCCTCCTCGAGGAGCCGGTCGGCGAAGCGGATCGCGAGGGCGGCGTCGCCGACCATGACCGGCGTGATCGGGCGTCTCGGAGACGCCGGTGTCGAAGCCGAGCGAGCGCGAGCCCCTCCTTGAAGCGGCGCGTGTTCGCCCAGAGCCGCTCGATGAGCTCGGGCTCCTCCTCGAGGACCCGGATCGCGGCCAGGCAGGCGGCGGCGACGGCCGGCGGGTGCGACGTGGAGAAGAGGAACGGCCGGCCGCGCTGGATCAGCATCTCGCGGAGGGCCAGCGGGCCGGCCACGTAGCCGCCCAGGACGCCCATCGCCTTGCTGAGCGTCCCGACCTGGATCGCGACCCGCCCGTGCAGGTCGAAGTGGTCGACGCGTGCCGCGCCCGTTGCGGCCCAGGACGCCCGAGGCGTGGGCGTCGTCGACGATGACGGCGGCGTCGTGCTCCTCGGCCGCCGCCACGATGGCCGGCAGCGGCGCGATGTCGCCGTCCATGCTGAAGACGCCGTCGGTGACGACCAGGATCGCGCCGGTACGGCTGCCCGTCCGGCCGCCCGTCGCGCGCGCGCCGCGCGAGGAGCTCGCGCAGGCGCGGCCACGTCCTTGTGCGCGATAGACCACCCGCGGCGCCTTCGCGAGGCGCATCCCGTCGATGATCGAGGCGTGGTTGAGCTGGTCGGAGACGATGAGGTCCGGCTCGCCGGTGACGACCGGGATGACGCCGGTGTTGCAGGTGAAGCCCGACTGGAAGGTGAGGACCGCCTCGACGTGCTTGAAGTCGGCGAGGCGCCGCCTCCAGCTCCTCGTGGAGCGTCATCGTGCCCGGCGATCGTGCGCACGGCCCCGGAGCCGGCGCCGAAGTCGCCGGGCGGCGTCGACCGCGGCCTCGACGAGCCGCGGGTGCGTGTTCAGGCCGAGGTAGTTGTTCGAGGCGAGGCTGATCACGCGCGCGTCCGTCGACCGTGACCCGGCGTCCCGTTGGCCGTGCTCATCACCCGCAGCGGGCCGGTAGAGGTGGGCCGCCTTCAGCTCGTCGAGCTCGGCCGCCAGGTGGGCGAGCGGGTTCGCGCCGGTGGTCATCGCCTTGGTCTCCTCGCGGCCCGCGTCACGCGGTCCAGTCCATGATCACCTTGCCCGGCGTCCCCGGAGCGGGCGGCGGCGAAGGCGGCCTCGTGGTCGCGGAACGAGAAGCGGTGGGTGATGGCCGGCCTGATGTCCAGCCCCGACTGGAGCATCACCGTCATCTTGTACCAGGTCTCGTACATCTCCCGGCCGTAGATGCCCCGCACGGTCAGCATCTTGAAGACGATCTCGTTGACGTCGATCGAGATCTCCTCGGTCGGGATCCCGAGGATGGCGATGGCGCCGCCGTGGGCCATCGCGCCGATCGCCGCCCGCAGCGCGGCGGCGTTGCCCGACATCTCCAGGGCGACGTCGAAGCCCTCGACCATGCCCAGCTCGCGCGCAGACGTCGCGCAGGTCGCGCTCGCGCGGGTCGACGGCCAGCGTCGCCCCCATCCTCTCGGCGATCGCCCGGCGGACCGGGTTCGGCTCCGAGACGACGACGAAGCGCGCGCCGGCGTGGCGGGCGACGGCGGCCGCCATCAGGCCGATGGGCCCGGCCCCGGAGACCAGGACGTCCTCGCCGAGGACGGGGAACGCGAGCGCGGTGTGGACGGCGTTCCCGAACGGGTCGAAGATCGCCGCGACCTCCTCGTCGATCCCGGCCCAGTGGTGCCAGATGTTCGTCATGGGGAGGGCCACGTACTGGGCGAAGGCGCCGTCGCGGCCGACGCCCAGGCCGATCGTCCGGGCGCAGAGGTGGCGACGGCCGGCCAGGCAGTGGCGGCAGCGGCCGCAGACGACGTGCCCCTCGCCGCGAGACGAGGTCGCCGGGCGCGAAGTCGGCCACGTTCGAGCCGACCTCCACGATCTCGCCCGACGAACTCGTGGCCCACCACGAGCGGCGGCACGATCGTCTTCGCCGCCCAGGGATCCCACGAGGCGATGTGGAGGTCGGTCCCGCAGATCCCCGTCTTGTGGACGCGGACGAGGACGTCGTTGATCCCGACCTGGGGCTCGGGGACCTCCCGGAGCTCCAGCCCGGGTCCGGCGGCAGTCTTCACGAGGGCGAGCATTCGCCGCCTCCCCTGTGGGCGCACGTATGGCGACGCCGCCGCGCCGCGGGCGACCCCGCGTCGGCGCGACGTCGGACGGTGTCCCGATTCTGCGCCGTCCGGCAACGTCGCGCGTCGGCGCCGGGCCCGCCCGGGGCGCGCTCGCCGTGGTCAGGCGCTCGTGCCGGCAGGCCCGGGGCTCGTGCCGCCAGGCCCGGCGCGCCGCGCGAGGAGGCGCGCCGCCGGCGAGCCGGCGGGGGCCCGCCCTTCGGCGTCGACCACCGGGTTCGTCAGCGACCCGATGCCCTCGACCTCGACCCGAACGACATCGCCCGGCTCCAGGAAGACGGGCGGCTCGCGGAAGACGCCGACACCCGACGGCGTCCCGGTGATGACGACGTCACCTGGCTCGAGGGTGATGCTCTCCGAGATGAACGCGACCAGGTCCGCGACCGGGAAGACCATGTCGGAGGTTCGTCCGTCCTGGACCTGGACCTCGCGTCCCGCCGCGAGGCCCGCCGCCGGCGTGTGGAAGCCGCGGACGCGGAGGTCGCCGGGATCGCCGAGCTCGTCCGCGGTGACCAGGCAGGGGCCCAGCGGGAGGAAGGAGTCCGATCCCTTGGCCCGCAGCCACTGGCCGTCGCCCCGCTCGCCCTCGCGGAGCGCGGGACGGACTGCCCTGCAGGTCGCGCGCCGAGATGTCGTTGGCCGTCGTGTACGCGGCGACGTGCGCGAGCGCCTCGGCGGCCGTCACCCGGCGCGCCCGCCGGCCGATGACGACGGCGAGCTCCGCCTCCAGGTCCAGGGCGTGCGTCGTCGCGGGATGGATCACGGGGTCGCCGTCGCCCACGACCGCGTTTGCGAACTTCGCGAAGAGCATGGGCCGACTCGGCAGCGGAAGGCCCTGCTCGCGGACGTGGCTCGCGTAGTTCTGGCCGACGCAGACGATCTTGCCGGGCTCCAGTGGCGGCGCCAGCCGGAGCGACGCCGCCGGGACGCCGACCACGCCGCCCGCGAGCGCGCGCTCCAGGGCGGCCCGGGTCTCGGCGAGGTCCTCGTCCTCGGCCAGCAGCCCGCGCGGGTCGAGGAGTGCCAGCTCCTCGCGCAGGCCGACGCGCTCGGCGAGGACGGCCATCGTCAGCACCCGGTCGCCGACGAGGATGCCGGCGACGGACAGGTCGAGGTCGTCGAGGTGGGCGACGAGTCGCACGGCGATCCCTCCTGGCGGCTACGGCGCGGGCGTGGCGGAGGGCGCCGCCGACGGGCTCGCGCCCGGGACCGCATTCTGGCATTGCGGCTCGGGCCCGCGATCGGCGGCCTGCTGCGAGAAGGTGGTCAGGGCGGCGACGTCCAGCGCGTCGAGGAAGAGGACGCGGCCCCAGACCACGGCGGCGTAGGGCGTGGGAGGTCGTCGAACCGGGTGACGACGACCGACGCGGTCGCGGGGAAGGCGCACAAGGGGCTCGCCGGGAGCTCCTGCTGGAGCGCCCGGAGCGCGGCCTGGGCGGGCTCGGCGCAGCCCTCCGGGCAGCGGTAGAGGACGCTCATCTGCCCGTGCTCCAGGTTGTGGATCCAGCCCTGCGGGTCCGTGCGGTCGTCCGCGCCGTAGAAGCGGGTGGCGATCGGGCCGTAGCGGGCGTCGTTGTAGTGGGAGCCCGAGGTGGGCGGGCAGTACTCGTAGGTGACGCGGGCGCCGGTCTCCACGTGGGCGCGGCCGAGGTCGCGGGCCACCTGGCCCAGGCGCGGCGTGGCGTCCGCGGCCGGGCTGGGGGCGGCTGTCGGCGCCAGGATGGTGGCGCAGGCGTAGGCCGGAGCCGACGCCCCGAGGAAGACGAACGCACCGCCGGCGAGCACGACCGCCGCGACGACGAGCCCGATGATCGCGCCGCGATACCGTTCCAGGGGCGCGCGCCGCGCCGGGGCGGGAGCAGGTCGCGTGCGCCGGACCGGGGCGCTGGAGACGGCGGCGGCCGGGGGTCGCCCCGAGGCCGCCGGGGACGGCGTCGCGGGGCTGGTCGGGCGCGGGCGCCGGGATTGCTTCGCCACGGGCGGTCGTTCCTCGCTGGATCGCATGGGTCGCTGGAGCGGACAGGGTACCGGAGGACGCTCGATCCGGTGGGCGCGGCCTCCCCGGCCCGCGGCGGTCGGCTACGGCTCGCAGAGCCAGTCCTTCACCGCGGGGCGCCCCAGGCCGACGAAGAGGGCGATCCCGAGGACGGCCGGGGCGATCGCCACGAGCGGCACCGGTCCCAGCAGGAGGAGCGGCACCGCCGGGATCGTCAGCGTCGTGAGGCCCACCGCGAGGCCGCGCGCGGCCTGCTTCCGCTGGAGGACCATCGTGATCGTGAAGATCGTGTAGGCGAGGAGGACCATCACGACGATCCCCGGCAGGCTCACCGGCGCCGAGATCGCCATGTCCACCACCCAGCGGAGCGACAGCCCGATGGCGCCGAGGACGAGGAAGGCGTAGCCGAGGAAGAGGAGCAGCCCGGCGGGCGGGATCCGGCGACCCGGGGCGGTGGTCATGGCGGGATTCTGCCACGTCGTTGCGGCCCGGGTCGGGCCCGCCGCATGGCGGGGAAGCCGGTCCGGGCAACCTCGCCAACCTTGCCGGCGTGGCGCCCGACGTGCGCGGCGGCTGGCCCGCCAGGTCCCAACGAGCGCCCCTTGACACCTTCCGAGCGTCCCGCGCACCGTTGGCAGACCGGTCTGCCGAACTCGTCCGTGTCGTCGATTGAGCCTTGCGCCCGGACGGCTCCCGGGGAGGATCAGAGGCAGCGTGGAGCAACCGCGACATCGCCCGCGCATCGCCGATGTCGCCCGCGCGGCGGGCGTGTCGAAGACCGCCGTCTCCTTTGCCTTCAACAGCCCGGAGCGCCTGAGCTCCGACACCGCGACCCGGATCCACCAGGTGGCGGACTCGCTGGGGTATCGGCCCCATCCGGTGGCGCGCATGCTCTCCCAGCGACGGACGAGGACCCTGGGGATCCTGACCCCGCAGGCACTCTCCGTCGTCTTCGCCAATCCGTTCTTCGCGACCTTCAGCGAGGGTGTGGCGGTGGCGGCCGAGGAGGCCGGGTACGGGCTCCTCTTCGTCTCGCCGGTCTACGGCTCGCTGGCCCGCGCGGTCGGACGGGCGACGGTGGACGGCTTCGTCGCCATCGGCCTCTCGGAGGAGCACCCGGAGGTCGGGCAGATCCGCGGCGCGGGCCTGCCCATCGTGCTCGTCGACTCGGCCGCATTCCCGGAGCACGCGGCCGTGGACATCGACGACGAGGGCGGGGCCCGCAGGGCGGCAGAGCACCTGCTCGCCCTGGGGCACGACGACGTCCTCGTGGTCGGCGTCGAACCGCCCATCCCGGGCGCGCGCTCCGACTTCGGGGGCGTCGTGGGACGCCGGCTCGCGGGGTACCGCGCCGCGTTCCGAAACGCCGGGGTCGAGATCCCGGACAGCCACGTCGTCGTCGGACCCGCGAGCATCGACGGCGGCGCCGCCTGCTTCACGCGAGCCTGGGAGGACGGTCTCCGTCCGACCGCGGTCCTCGCGATGAGCGACGTGATGGCGATCGGGGTGATCGGCGCAGCCGGTCGCCTGGGCCTCGCCGTGCCGGCCGACGTCAGCGTCGTCGGATTCGACGACATCGAGCTGGCCAGCCACGTTCAGCCCCCGCTCACGACGGTGCACCAGCCGATCCGCCGCAAGGGGGAGGAGGCCTGCCGCCTCCTGCTCGCCACGATCGAACGACGGGACGCGGCCCGACCCGAGCACCGCCTCCTCGAGACCCGGCTCATCGTCCGGGGCTCGAGCGGCCCGCCGCCGCACGTACGCCGGGACCCCGTGGAGGAACCTGACTGACCGGAGCAGGAGGTTCCCGACCGCGGCAATCCCTGGACCAGCCTGAGGTCTCGCCCGTGTCCATCGTCACCCCGGAGTGGGTCCGCGACGCCGTCTTCTACCAGATCTTCCCGGACCGCTTCGCGGCGAGCGCGCGGGTCCACAAGCCGGGGCCGCTGGAGCCGTGGGAGACGCCGCCCACGACGACCGGCTTCAAGGGCGGCGATCTCCTCGGGGTGGTCGAGCACCTCGACCACCTCGCCGCCCTGGGCGTCACCGCGATCTACCTCAACCCGGTCTTCCAGTCGGCCTCGAACCACCGCTATCACACGTACGACTACATGGTCGTGGACCCGCTGCTCGGCGGCGATGCCGCGCTCCGGGAGCTGCTCGACGCCTGCCCACGAGCGAGGCATCCGGGTCATCCTCGACGGCGTCTTCAACCACGCCAGCCGCGGCTTCTGGCCCTTCAACCACGTGATGGAGGTGGGCGGGACTCGCCGTACCGCGACTGGTTCTACTTCGACGAGGAGGCCCTGAAGGCAGGCCGCCAGGTCCGGGCGTTCCGGGACGACCGGGAGGACGTCCTGGACCTCGCCGAGGCGCCCTGGGACCGCCTGGAGGGCGTGGACTCCCTGCGCCAGTTCGGCTATCGGGCCTGGTGGGACCTGCCCGCGCTGCCCGAAGCTGAACACCGACAACCCGGAGGTCCGCGAGTACCTCTACGGCGTCGCCGAGCACTGGATCCGCTTCGGCATCGACGGCTGGCGCCTCGACGTGCCGGAGGAGATCAGGGACGTCGAGCTTCTGGCGCGAGTTCCGGCGCCGGTGACGGCGCTGAACCCCGAGGCGTACATCGTCGCCGAGATCTGGGAGGAGCGCCCGGAGGCGGTCCAGGGCGACCAGTTCGACGGCCTGATGAACTACCCGCTCTGGCCGAGGCGATCCTCTCCTTCGTCGCGGCCGACCACCACGACGACGCGGTCATCGCGCTCCGCACTTCACGATTCGCGCCGCTGTCCGCCGTGACGACGCGGCGACGTTCGCGCGGCGGCTGGAGCACATCCTCACGCGTGTACGACCCCGGCGGTCGTCGAGGTCCAGCTCAACCTGCTCGACAGCCACGACACGCCGCGGTTCCTCACGATGTCGCAGCGGCGACGTCGCCTCGTTCCGGCTGGCGACGCTGATCCAGATGACCGTGCCCGGCGCGCCGTCGATCTACTACGGCGACGAGATCGGCCTTCCCGGCGCCCACGACCCTGACTGCCGTCGCTCCTTCCCCTGGCAGGCCCCCGATTCGCGGGACCACGACCTCCTCGCCTACGTCTCCGCGACGGCGGCGCTCCGCCACGCGAATCCCGTCCTTCGTCGCGGGGCCTTCGCGGTGGTCGCGGCCGAGGGAATGGCGATGGCGTACCTCCGCTCGTCGGGCGACGACGCGTTGGTGGTGGCGATCAACGCGGGCCCCCAGGCGGTGGAGCTCGGCCTGGATCTCCCGGGCTTCGACGGGCGACCCTGGCCGGCGTCCGGTTGCCGGGGGAGGGTGGCGCGGTCGGGCGCGTCGTCGTCGTCGACGGCCGCGCCGCGCTGGCCCTGCCTGCTCGAGCGGGGCGCGTCATGCGCGTCGAGTCCGCACCATGATCGCGGCCGCGCGTCCCCGCTCCGTCCGACGCGACAGGTGAAGCGCGGCCGAGCCGAGCGCGACGGATGGCGGGTCGGCCGCGTATCCTCGACTCGTGGCCGACCTCGCGTTCGACATCGCCGCTCCGCTCGCCGCGCGCCTGCGGGAGGTCGTCGACGTCGAAGGGAAGCTCCCGCGCGCCCTGCTGGCGCTGGGGCTGCCCGCCGCCGGTGACGTGGCCCTCCTCGGCGATCCCGATGGATGGCAGGCCGCCCGCCTGGCCGCCGCCGGCATCGTGGCCAGGAGCGTGCCCCTCCGGGAGCCGCTGCGCCTCGACCTCCCCGACGCCAGCCTCGACGCCGTCGTCTCCCTCTGGTCCGGGTTTCCCGGCGTCGACGCGGCCGCCCGGGACGAGGCGGATCGCGTCCTCCGGGACGGGGGTCGGCTCCTCGTGGTCCACGACTACGGTCGCGACGACGTGAGCGCCCTGCGCGCGGCCGACGGGCCCGAGTACATGAGCTGGAGCCGACGCGACGGCCCGTTCCTGCGCGATGGCGGGTTCCGGATCCACGTCGTGCACTGCTTCTGGACGTTCAGCACGATCGAGCAGGCCCGGGAGCTGCTCGGCGAGGCCTTCGGCGAGCGGGGCGTCGCGGTCGGCGCAGGCCTGCGGCGCGCGCGTCTCTCGTGGAACGTCGCGATCTATCACCGGACCCGACCAGCGGCATGAGCGACCCAAGCCACGTCTCGCGGCGCAATCCCGACGGGACGCGCACGCGCCAGGGTCTCTACCTCGGGCCGCTGCGGATCACCGTCACGCGGGTCATCCTCTTCGTGGCCGTCGTGGGATCCGCGGGCTACCTCGCCTACGCGCTCACCGTTCGCGACGCCACGCAGATCCCGATGCTCGCCTCGGGGGCGGCGGTCCTGGGGATCGTCTTCGCCGCGGTGGCGCTCGCCGGCGCGATCGAGACCGTGCGAGCGGCGCGTGCCGATCGGCCCGCCCGATCGGTGGTCGCGGCCATCTTCGGCGGCGTCGCGGGGGTCATCGCCTGTGGCTGCTTCGCCGCGGCCGCGCTCCTGGCCCTCCTCTGGGGCGCCTGACCGATGGCAGGCGGCCCCCTGCTAGACTCGGCCGGCGAGGCCCCCATCGTCTAGAGGCCTAGGACGCCACCCTTTCAAGGTGGAGATCAGGGGTTCGAATCCCCTTGGGGGTACCAGCCTCGCGCACCCCCGCGGGCCGCGCGGCCGGGCGTGGCGGATCCCCCTCGGGGCGGCGGACCCCCCGGGGAGAACGGCCCACGCGCGCGGCGTATTCCGAGAAGGTCTATCGACGACCGAACGTCTCGATCCGGGCTTCGCGGCGTCCCGGATATGCCTTCCGGGCATCGGGCGCGCCTGCGGACCGTGGCTCCGCGGCCAATCCGCCCTGGGAAGTGCCCCGTTGGGGCCCCGGCAATCCTTCTCGGCATACGGTGAGCGCCGGCCCGGGGGCGCTGGAGCACCGCGCCGAGCCGCCCGCCGGAGCCTCCGCCGGCAACGCGCCGGCCGCGCCGCCGGGGCCCGCCCGCCCGCCGACCCGGAGGCGCCGGGAACGCCGGCGGCGCCGCGGGCCCGCCGGCACCCACCGCCGCACCCGCCGGCACCTGCGCCCGTGGCCGGAGGGCTCTGCTATTCTCCGCCCGTGCCGTTCGACATCATGGGGATCCGGATCCCCACCCTCCAGCAGGACAACGTCGCGATCCGCTGTCGCGGGTGCAGCGGTGTCATCGAGGGCTCGCCGTTCCGGGTCAACGTGATGGACGTGGTCGCCACGGAGGTCGCCCGGACGTGGGCGGGGACGACCACCATCAATCCCGGTCCGTACCAGTTCCACCCCGACCCGGCCTGCGCGCGCGCCTGGATGCGTGCCCGCGGCTACCTCTTCTGCCGTCGTTCGGCCGTCCGCGAGCTCATGCGCCCCATCGAGATACCGGGCGGCGAGCCGCGGATCGGTCTCTGCGACGGGCTCCACCGGGACGACCACGAGTTCGTTCCGGCCTGAGCACGGCCCGGCCGGCCGGAATCCCGAGGTCACCACCGCGTGTCCGTCGTCCTTCCCGCAGCGACCGCGCTGATCGCGCTCTTCTTCGCCCTGGCCCTCGCCGACCAGTGGCGCGAGCGTCGCCAGCCGTTCCAGCTGGCCTGGGCGCTCGGCATGCTGTTCTTCGGCATCGCCTCCGGCTGCGAGGCGCTGGCGGCCGCGGCCGGCTGGAGCGAGCCCTCTACCGGACCTGGTACCTGACGGGCGCCGTCTGGACGGCCGGCTGGCTGGGCCTCGGCACCGCCTTCCTGCTGGGCCGCACGCGTTTCGGCTATGCATTCGCCTTCAGCCTTCTCCTGGCCGGGCTCTTCACGCTCCTGACCCAGCGCCGCTACCAGTACGAGGGCGCCGGCTCGGCTCCGGTCCTCTACTTCATCGCGGCCGCGATCCTCGGCCTCGCGGTGGCGGTGGAGACCTACTTCCAGAACGAGCGCTGGCCGCGCATCGCCGCCCTTGCCGTGGGCGGGGCGACCGTCCTGAGCGTTGGCCTGATGCTGACGACGACGCTGCCCGCGCCGGGCTATGCGGTGGACCCGCTGACCGGCGTGCCGACGGCCGAGCTCTTCCCGGGCACGCTGCGCCTGCTCACGCCGTTCCTCAACGTCACCGGGGGACTGGCCCTCGCGCTGGGGGCGGTCTTCTCCGCCTACGTCTTCATGCCCAAACGGCGGGTCCTCGACTACACGCTGGACCCGAACCAGAAGGGCGATGAGTTCCTGTTCAACCTGCTCATCGCCCCGGTCGCGATCACGGTCAACTTCGCGGCCTCGCTGCCGGGGGCCGTCCGGGCCATGGTCACCGGGCAGATCCACAGCCGGGTGCCGGCCACGATCCTGATCGCGATCGGTGCGTTCCTCGCCTCGTCGGGCGACACCCTGCTGCGCTTCGGGATCACCGAGTTCTTCCAGGTCGGCAAGCTGCTGGCCGTCGTCTTCCTCTTCGCCGGCTTCCTCGTCAGCGTGGAGGCCTTCGCCGAGTTCCGCGTGCCGTTCACCGGCCGGGTCCTTGTCCGCCGACGGCGGGAGGATCCGGCACCGCCTGTTCCGCCCCCGGCGCGGCCTTCCACCGGTCCCGGGGCGCCCGCCCGGTGAAGGCCGGTCCCCAGGGTACCGGCCCGCTGACCGCCGGCCCGGTGAGGCCGGCCCGGTGACCGCCGGTCCCCAGGGCACCGGCCCGCTGACCGCCGCCCGGGGAGCCCTTGGCGGCACGGGCGCGGTCGCCCTCGCCGCCTGCCTGTTCGGGACGCTGGGGCCGGCGTCGCGAGCGGCCTACGATGCGGGGCTGACGCCGCTCGCGTTCGCGTTCTGGCGAGCCGCCATCGGGACCCTGGCCCTCGCGGCGCTCCTCGGCGTTCCTGCACCTCCGCGGGCGCGACCGCGTCCGCTGGCTGGCGCTCCCGCCGCGTGCGCTGGCGGCGCTGGCGCTCGCCGGCGGGACGAGCCTCGTGCTCAACCTCGCCATCTTCTCGGCCTTCGAGCGCACGAGCATCGCCCTCGCCCTCCTGGGCTTCTACACGTACCCGGCCCTCGTGGTGGCCGCCGCGGTGGCCATCGGTGAGGAGCGCCTGACCCGGGTGCGCGCGGTTGCCCTCGTGCTCGCCCTTGCCGGGATGGCCGTGGTGGTCCTGGGCGGGGTGACCGGCGGCGGCGCGTTCGACGCGCTCGGCTTCGGCCTGGCGCTGCTCGCGGCGACGATGCAGGCGGTCTACGTCCTGCTGGGCCGGCGCGGCTTTCGGTCCATCCCGTCGGAGGAGGCGACATTCGGTGTCATCGGTGCCACGGCGGTCGGCTTCCTCGCCATCGTGCTCCTGACGGGCGCGGGCGACGTGGCGGCCAGCCCCCTCCGCGATCTCGCGGCGCTGCCTGCCCTCCTGTGGGCCGGCATCGCCGGTGCCGCCATCCCGACCCTCCTCTTCCTGCTGGGCATCCGCTCCATCGGACCGACGAAGACGTCGATCGTGGCTCTCGTGGAGCCGGTCTTCGGAGCCCTGCTCGCCGCCCTCCTGCTGGCCGAGGGACTGGGCCTCGTCCAGGTCGGCGGCGGGATCCTGGTGCTGGCGGCGGCAGCCCTGCTGCAGCGCGGCGGCGAGGACGCCGAGCCCCACGAGGCAGCCAGCGGAGCGGCCTGACCAGGGGGGCGTGCCCGCCGGAGCCGCCTCGGAGCGCCGGCCCCCGCGCCGACCCGACCGGGCGGCGACGGCGGACCGGACCGGGCTCGCGGGTATACTGGAAGCCAGCCCCGCCGGGCTCGCGGCCCGCTCGCCCCTCCAGTGACCGAGGTCCAATGCGCGTTCGTAAGGCCGTCTTCCCCGCCGCCGGGTGGGGCACCCGCTTCCTTCCCGCCACCAAGGCCCAGCCGAAGGAGATGCTCCCGCTCGTCGACCGACCCGTCATCCAGTACGCGGTCGAGGAGGCGGTCGCCGCCGGCATCGAGCAGGTCATCATCGTCACCTCCAGCCAGAAGCGGGCGATCGAGGACCACTTCGACCTCAACTACGAGCTGGAGCACCTGCTGGAGGAGCGTGGCGAGATCGAGCTCCTCCGCCAGATCCGCCATATCAGCGACCTCGCCCAGATCGCCTATGTCCGCCAGAAGGAGCAGCTCGGCCTTGGCCACGCCGTCCTGATGGCCAAGGAGCTGGTGGGCCACGAGCCGTTCGCCGTGATCCTCTCCGACGACGTCGTCGTCGGAGAGCGACCCTGCATCGGGCAGCTGATGCACGCCTACCACCAGACCCACGGGTCGGTGGTGGCCGTGATGGAGGTGCCCCCGGACGAGGCCGGGCGCTACGGGATCATCGGCGGGACCGCCGGTGGACGGCTACGACGGCCGCCTCTGGAAGGTCGACCGGGTCGTCGAGAAGCCGGCGCCGGGCGAGGCGCCCTCGAACATGGCGATCATCGGCCGCTACGTCCTGACGCCCAAGATCTTCGACAAGCTGGAGCAGACGCCGCGGGGCGCTGGCGGCGAGATCCAGCTGACCGACGCGATCGAGGCCCTCATGGAGGAGCAGCCGGTCCACGGGTACGCCTTCGAGGGAACCCGCTACGATGCCGGGACGCCGATGGGCTGGCTCAAGGCATCGGTCGAGCTCGCCCTGGCGCGGCCCGACCTGGGCCCCGAGTTCGCGGACTTCCTCCGCGGCCTCGAGCTCTGACCCGCCCGACGAACGATCGAAGACAGGGAGAGAACGAGGAGTGGCTGCGCTCGGCGACGTGCTCGGCGGCCGGTATCGGCTCGTCGAGCTCCTGGGCCAGGGCGGCATGGCGACGATCTACCGCGCCACCGACGCCCAGCTCGGCCGCGAGGTCGCGGTCAAGGTGCTCCACCCGGAGTACGGGCGCGACCCCGACTTCGTCGCGCGCTTCAAGCAGGAGGCCCAGGCGGCCGCCTCGCTCAGCCATCCGAACATCGTCGGCGTCTACGACTTCGGGACCGACGCGGTCGGCCCGTACATCGTCATGGAGCTCGTCGACGGCGAGGACGTCGCGACGCTCCTGCGCCCGCAACGGCCCGCTCCCGCCCCGCCAGGCGGCGCGCCTCGCCGCGGAGGTCGCCCACGCCCTCGCCGCCGCGCACGCCCGGGGGATCGTCCACCGCGACGTGAAGCCCGGCAACATGCTCGTCTCGTCCGACGGCCGGGTCAAGGTCACCGACTTCGGGATCGCCCGCGCGTGGTCCGACGCCCAGCTCACCCTGCCCGGCGTGACGCTCGGGCTCGGTCCACTACTTCAGCCCCGAGCAGGCGCTCGGCGAGCAGGCGACCGAGGCGTCCGACATCTACAGCCTGGGCATCGTCCTCTACGAGCTGCTCTCCGGGCGGCGCCCCTGGGAGGGCGACAGCGCCGCGGCCGTGGCGATGGCCCGCATCTCGGCTCCGCCGCCGCTCGTCTCGGCCGTCCGACCGAACGTCCCGCCGGTCCTCGAGGCGATCGACCGCCGGGCGCTCAGCCCGGACCCGGCCGCCCGCTTCGTCAGCGCGAAGGCGATGGCCGAAGCCCTGGAGGGCTTCCTGGGCGAAGGCGCCCGGCCCATGGCTCCCGCCGCGGCCGCCGCGGCGGCCGCCACTGCCGCCCGGGCCTTCCCGCCGGATGCGTACGCGGGCGCTCCCGCCAGGACTGCCCCGCCCGCCCCGCCGCCGGCGTCCGCCCGCCTCGAGGAGCTGGAGCCCGACGGAGCCCCGCGGTGCGAGTCCCTGGATCTGGGTGGCTGCCCTGCTGGGACTGGTGATCCTCGTCGTCGTGGGCTTCCTGCTCTTCCGCATCCTTGCCGCGGACGGCCCGGCGACGACGCCCGGCCCCGGCACGGTCACGCTCCCCTCGTTCGTCGACCAGTCGTTCGAGAACGCCACGGCAACGGCGCAGCAGCTGGAGATCGATCTCGAGCCGACGTACGTCAAGCGGAACGACAAGGCCGAGGGCACGATCGTCAGCCAGGACCCGTCTGCCGGGACCGAGGTCACGAAGGGATCGGTCGTCAAGGTCGAGGTCGTCTCCGGCAAGGAGCTCGTGCCGGTTCCCCAGCTGACCGGCCTGACGGAGGCCGACGCGATCCAGGCGATCACCGACGCGAAGCTGAGGCTCGGCGTCCGGACCGAGTCGTTCGACCCGGTGGTCGTGGCCGGTTCCGTCATCGGCACGTCGCTCCCGGCCCTCCTCGAGGTGCCGACGGGGACGGCGATCGACTACGAGGTCTCCAAGGGCCCCGAGCCGACGCCGAGCCCGACACCGACCCCGACGCCCACCCCGACGCCGGTGCCGACTGCCGAGCCGACGGTGCCCCGCCCCACGGCCCCGCCGACGCCCACCCCGACGCCCACCCCGACACCGGTGCCGAGGGTGACCGTGGGGACGTACACCGGGCTGACCGTCGGGGCCGCCAAGGCCGCAGGCGACGGCCGAGGGGCTCGTCATCCAGTGGCAGGGCGCGCACGCCGGCGGACACCGACGTCGTGACGGCCAGAACCCGACACCGGGCACCGAGGTCGCGCCGGGATCGACGATCCTGCTCTCGGCGAGCGCGCCGGCCCCCTAGTCCCGGCTCGCCGGCGCGGTCAGGCCTCGGGGTCGGCCCAGATCCCGCCGGGCACCGCGAACGCGGGTCCCAGCGGATCGACGAACGGGAGGGCGTCCTGGCCCCCGGTTCGCCCGGCGGGAACGGGGCGCCAGCAGCCGTGGAGCTCGTCGCCCCGGAGCGGCACGGCCCGCGGATCGAGCCCGCAGGTCCCGCCGATCAGCGGCGCCACCGAGCGCCGGTAGTGGACGCAGGTCGCGCAGCTCGTGCTCGACCGTCGGCAGACCCAGCAGCGTGCGGCCTCGGGCTGCGGCGTCCGGCAGTGCGGACAGCGCCAGTTCGGCATGGCCGGATGGTAGCTGCATACGAACCGACTGTCGAGGGGTTCCGAGCGCTCGACGAACGGGCGTGCGATTCCAGCAGGCGGTCCGACGGGTCGCGGCTCGCCCCGGCGCCTACTTGACGATGGTGATGGTGATGGTGTCGGACGCTTCGCCGAACTCGGCCGTGCTGACGGAGGCCGTGGCGAGGCCGAAAATCCCACGGTCGCCCCGGCCGGGATCCGCGTCGAGAAGGTCGCGATCCCCGATCCATCGCTCACCTTCTCGCCGGTGATGACGGGGACGCCCGGGATCGCGAGCGTGAAGCTGACCACCTGGCGGGCGAGGAGCTGCCCGTCCGGGTTCGTGACCCGGGCCCGGAGCTCGATGGTGCGCGGCAGGCGGGCCGCGCTGATCTGGGAGGCCGAGGCGCTCAGGGCGACGTCCAGGCTCCCCGATCCGCGCCGCACGGTGAGGACCGCCGTCCCCACGTTGCCGGCGGGATCCGTGGCGGTCAGGGTGATCCCGTTGGTCCCGGAGCTGAGGGTGACCACCACGCTGAAGGCGCCCGTCGCGTCGGCCGCGGCGGTGCTCGACGTCCTGTTCGCCTCGTTGCGGGCGACGACGATGGACCTGCCCTGCGTCTTCCCGGTGACCTTCACGGTCGCGCGGTTCACGGTCGCGCCGTTCTTCGGCGCGCTGACCGTGACCTTCGGCTTGGACGTGTCCAGGATGTAGGTCACGATCGGGGACGGGTCGCTCTCTCCGCCGGGGCCCACGAGCCTGGCCGTCACGTCGTTGCGGCCGGGCTCGAGGGGGAGGTTCTCCACGACGAAGGAAGGCGTCTCGCCGACCGCCACCTCGCGCACGGCCGTCGGCTCCAGCTCGGGCAGGGCGACGTAGATCCGGACCACGAAGCCGGCGCGCCCGACGACCTCGGGCGGCACGGTCCCTTCGAGCGTCACCGTCGGCCGGTTCGTGCTGGCCTCGACCGGCGACACCAGCGTCGGCCGGGCGGGGATCGGGGCGAGGCTGACGCCCGGGCTGGCCGTCGGCGCGACCGCGTCGGCGATCCCCCCCAGGGCCGTGCCAACCGCCGAGACGACCCGGGGCAGGACGCCGGTGACGGTGGAGACCACGACGGCCGCGAGCGCGACCACGGCCACCACGAGCGCGAGTCGTGCCGGGAGCGGCATCCCGCGCGCCGGCTCGGGGGCGCGCCTCCCGACCGAGCGCGCGACGACCGGGCGTCGCGGCACGGGCGGCAGCTGGCGGGGCCTGCCGGAGGAGGGCGGGCGGGGGCGTACCGGGCTCGGCCGGTCGCGGCGGGAGGACATCGTGGCGCATTGTCGCACGGCCCGAGCGGGCTGCCATCCGCCGCTTGCAGACGGTGCGGTCCGGTGTACGCTGGTGGTCACGGCGCAGGTCTGCGAGCGCCGGCCGAGGAGAGTGGAGAGTGAGAGAGCGCGAGGCGCCGCGGCGGGACGCGCCGGCCGCGACCGCGTGGGCAGATGCACGCGCCCCGCAGGCGGCCCGGGGCCCGGCGCCCAGCATGCCCCGCACGGTGCGGTCCGTGGTCCGGGTCGGTCCCGGCTCGGGGCCGCCCGCCCGGCTCTCGCCCATCGCCACCGGTCCGGGACGATTCCCGGCTCCGCACGTCATGCCACCGCAGGCGCCTCGTCCGATGCACCCCCCGATCGCCCGGGTCGCGACCGCCCCGCGGATCGCCGCCGCCGCGCTCCAGGCCGCCGCGGCCGCCGCTCGCCCCGGCGCGACGGGCGGTGCCCGGCTGGGCTTCGGGATGCCGAGCCTGCGCCGCAACGTCTGCCCGCACTTCTTCGTGAGCGGCGCCCGCGGGGCGATCCCCATCCAGGCGCCGCACCTCCTCAAGGCGCTCGTGCGCCAGGAGACGAACGTGGCGCGCTGCCAGCTGCGGGGCGGGGTCCACATGGAGCAGGGCTTCGTCAACGACGTCTGCCTCTCCTCGCGCTTCAACCAGTGCGTCTTCTACGAGGACGAGCTGTCCCGGTGACCCCGCCGGGGGCACCCGGGCTCCGGGGCGTGTCCCCGCCGGCGCGCCCCGCGACGTACGCGGAGGCCGTCGCCGCCCTCCAGGCGCGCGGCCGTTTCGGGATCCGCCTGGGGCTGGGCCGGACCCGCGCCCTGCTGGCCGAGCTGGGGAGCCCCCAGCTGGGGATCCGTGGCGCGCTGGTCGGCGGCACGAACGGGAAGGGAAGCGTGGTCGCCCTCGTCTCGTCCTGCCTGGCCGCCGCGGGTCGCCGGGCCGGCGACACGCCGAAGCCCCACCTCGTCACGTACCGCGAGCGGCTCCGGGTCGGCGGGCGCCCCATCGGCCCCGAGCCGTTCGCGAATCTCGTCCGCGAGATCCTGCCCGTGGCCGACCGCGTCGCTCGCCGCCACGGCCCACCGACCGAGTTCGAGCTGATGACCGCCCTCGCCTTCACCTGGTTCGCGGACGAAGCGGTCGACCTCGCCATCGTCGAGGTGGGGCTCGGGGGCAGGCTCGACGCGACGCACGCCTGGGACGGCGGGGTCGCCGCGATCACGAACGTCGACCTCGACCACACCGAGTGGCTCGGACCGACGGTGGCGGCGATCGCGCGGGAGAAGGCCGCCATCATCCTCGCCGGAGACCGGGCCGTCACCGGCGTCGCCGGCGAGGCGCTGGCGATCGTCCGGCGCCGGGCGCGCCGGGTCGGCGCGTCCCTCGTCGAGGCGCTCCCGGCCCGCGTGCGGGCCATGGATCGCGACGGCCTCGTCGTCGATCTGCCGGGCCTCGCCGGCACGCGGGTGGGGCTCCTTGGCCGCCACCAGGCGGCGAACGTCGCCGTCGCGGACGCCGTGCTCGACGCCCTCGGCCTCGCCGGGATCGCCGTCGTGCCACCCGCGGCTCGCCGGGCCGGCTACGCGGCGGCGCGCTGGCCGGGCCGCCTGGAGCTGGTGACGATCCCCGGGGCGGGACCGGCCGGCAGCGACGCGGAGCTGCTGCTGGACGGAGCCCACAACCCGGCCGGCGCGGCGGCCCTGGCGGCGGCCCTCGACGAGCTGCGCCCGCTCCTGCGCGGCGGGGGCGGTGCCCACCCGACCCCCCTGACGCTGGTCCTCGCGATCATGGGCGACAAGGACGTCGAGGGCGTCATCGCCGCGCTGTCAGCCGCTCCCTCCCTCGCCGGGGCGCGGGTCGTGGCCACGCAGGTGGAGGGGACGCGGGCGCTGCCGGCGGCCGTCCTCGCCGCGCGCTGGGCGGCGGTCGCGGGCGCGCGGTCCGGGCCGGTCGCGGTGATCCCGGAGCCTGCCGCCGCCGTCGCCCAGGCCGTCGCGGGCGCCGAGGGAACGGTGGTCGTCGCCGGGTCGCTCTACCTGGTCGGGGCGGCGCGCGCGCTCCTGGTCGACGACCCGGACCTCCGCGACCCGGGCGTAGGATCGCCGACATGAGCGGGCCCTTCCAGCCGCCCGACCGCGCCGTTCCCGCCGAGCGCGGCGTCGTCGCCCCGGACCCGGGCCGCGGCGGAGGGGCAGCGACGCCCTCGTTCGCCGTGCCACCCGACGCCGGTGCCGGCCTGCCCGGGACGCCGGCCCCGCTCGTCATCGGTCCGCGGACGTTCGCCTGGGGAACCAGGACGTACGTCGTCGGGATCATCAACGTGACCCCGGACTCGTTCTCCGGAGACGGCCTCCTGGCGGCCGGCGACGACCCGCTGGCCGCGGCGCTCGCCCTCGCCCGCCGGATGGTCGACGACGGTGCCGACCTCCTCGACGTCGGCGGCGAGTCGTCGCGGCCCGGCCACGAGGTGGTCGACGCCGCCGCGGAGGCCGGCCGCGTCGTCCCGCTGATCCGGGCGCTCCGCGAGGCGCTGCCCGGCGTCCCGCTCTCCATCGACACGACCAAGCCTTCCGTGGCGGCCGCCGCGGTGGACGCCGGCGCCCACCTGGTCAACGACGTCTGGGGCGTCGCCGACGACGACGGCCTCGCCCGCGTGGCGGCCGAGCGTGGAGTCCCCCTCGTGGTGATGCACAACCGCGCCGAGGCCCGCTACACGGCCCTCATGGCCGAGATCGTCGCCGATCTCCAGCGCGCCCTCGAGCGCGCGGTCCGGGCGGGCGTCCCGTGGGCGCACCTCATCGTCGATCCGGGGTTCGGCTTCGGGAAGGCGCCCTCGCACAACCTGGCGCTTCTTCGCGAGCTCGGCGCCCTCCGCGCCCTGGGCCGCCCGATCCTCCTGGGGACCTCGCGCAAGTCGACCCTGGGCCGGGTGCTCGACCTGCCGCCCGACGAGCGGGAGGAGGCGACCATCGCCACCACCGTCCTGGGCATCGTGGCCGGCGTCGATCTCGTGCGCGTCCACGACGTCCGGCCCAACGTGCGGGCGGCCCGGATGGCGGACGCGGTGGTGCGCGGCTGGCGCCCTCCGGGCTGGGAGGGCGAGCGGTGACCGATCGGATCGAGCTGCGGGCGATGCGCTTCGCCGGCCGCCACGGCGTCCTTCCGATCGAGGCCCGGCGGCCCCAGCCCTTCGAGGTCGACGTGGTCCTGGAGCTGGACCTCGCCCCGGCCGGCACGACCGACGACCTGGCGCGCAGCGTCGACTACGGGGCCGTCTTCGACGCGGCCCGCGCCGTCGTGGAGGGCCCCCACGTGGACCTCATCGAGACGCTCGCTGAACGGATCGCCGCCGCCGTGCTGGCGGGCAGTCCGCCCGCCGCGGCCGTCACCGTCCGGGTGCGCAAGCCGGAGGCGCCGCTCGCCCGGCACGCTGGCCTGGGCCGGCGTGGAGGTCCGCCGGGCGCGCTGACTACTGGACCGTGGTGGGGCGCGTCCCCAGGGTGAGCGTCAGGGACAGCTTCTGGCCGTCGCGGAGGACGTCGAGGGCGACCGTCCGCCCCGGTGCGTACTGGGTCAGGATGTCGTCGAGCGGGCTGCCCGCGTCGATCGCCGTCCCGTCCACCGCCGTGATGATGTCCCCGTCGCGGAGGCCGGCCGCCGCCGCCGGGCTGTCCGCCACGATCGGGTCCTTCTTCTGGCCCGTCGCCGCGTCCTGCGCGTTCAGCCAGGCGCCCTTGGTGACCGGCAGCTTGTTCGTCTCGGCGATCGCCGGGGTGATCGCGAGGTAGAAGACCCCGATCCATGGGCGCGCCAGCTTCTGGCCGGCGAGCGCCTGCTGCATGATCGGGCGGGCGATGTTGATCGGGATCGCGAAGCCGATCCCCTCGGCCGTCTGGGCGACCGCGGTGTTGATCCCGATCACGTTGCCGGCCGAGTCGAGCAGCCCTCCCCCGGAGTTGCCGGGGTTGATCGCGGCGTCGGTCTGGATGAGGTTGCGGATCACGGTCCCGTCCTGGACCTGGATCGTCCGGCCGAAGGCGGAGACGATCCCCGACGTCACGGAGTTCGTGTAGGTCCCCAGGGGGCTGCCGATGGCGATGGCGAGCTGGCCCACCTTCGCCGTCGAGGAGTCGCCGATGGGCGCCGTCGGGAGGCCCGTCGCCTCGACCTTGACGATGGCGAGGTCGGTCAGGGTGTCGATCCCGTAGACGGTGCCGTCGAAGACGCGGCCGTCCTCGAGCGTCACCGTCAGCTTCTGGGCGCCCTCGGCGACGTGCTTGTTGGTGATGATCCAGCCGTTCGCGTCGAAGATCACGCCGGAGCCGACGCCCGACTGGGGGATGCTGAAGAACGGGTCGTTCGGGTCGCCGCCGGCGCCGCTCACGGCGATCGTCACGATCGCGGGCGAGACCTTCTCCGCGGCGCGCGTGATCGCCGAGCTCTCGTCGATCGAGACGGGCACCGGCTGGGTGATCTGCTGGCCCTGGCCGACGGGCGCCGCGGTCGCGGCCGGGCGGTCGAGGGCGCCCGTCGCCGAGAGCGACGCCGTAGGTGCCGAGCGAGCCGACGACGGCCGCCGCCAGGGAGGCCGCGATCACCACGCCGGCGGCTCCGCTGGCGCGCCCGGCGGGCGCCCGGCTCGGCGGGGCCGCCGTGCCGCCGCCGGGCTCCGGCTCGTACCAGGCCCGGGGGGTCGGCGGGGCGACGTTCTCCGCGTCGCTCTCGACGGCAACGTCGGTCCAGGTCGGTCGCCGCTCGGCGGCCGGCGAGTAGGAGATCGGCTGCGTCGGCCCGTCGGCAGGCGGGGACGGCCGGGCCGGAGGCGAAGCCGGGTCGAAGGGATCAGTCATCGGTGGTGTGCTCCACGGCTCGATCTGGGCGGGGCCGGCCGGACCGGCGGTCCGCTGCTGGATCCTAGGGTCGCGGATCGGGATTGCGGCTCGGGCGCCGCCGCGATGAAGAATTCGCTACATCAACGGGTCACGAGGCGGCGGGGGCTCGGCAGGATGGCGCCCCGCTCGCGGCGCCGCGAGGTCCTCGCCCTGCTTCGGGTCGCGCGGCAGGATCACGGTGAACGTGGTCCCCTCGCCAACCCGGCTCTCCACCCCGATTCGGCCGCCGTGCATGTCGACGATCGACTTCACGATCGCCAGCCCCAGGCCGCTGCCGGATCCGCGCGCCTCGTTCGCCCGCGAGCCGCGGTAGAAGCGCTCGAAGATGCGGGGGATCTCGCTCGCGTCGATGCCGACGCCCGGTGTCGCGCACCTCCAGCCGGGCGCCGTCCCGGTGGGCCTCCAGGGTCAGCACGACCGAGCCGCCCGGCGGCGTGAACTTGATCGCGTTCCCCAGCAGGTTCGCCACGACCTGGCCGATCCGCTGCGGGTCGTGGCGGATGCGCACCGGATTCGAGGGCAGGCGGAGCTCCATCGCGACACCGCGGCGCCGGCCGGCCGGCTCCGCCTGCTCGACCGCCGACTCCACCGTGGAGCGCAGGTCGTCGGGCCGCAGGTCCAGCCGGAGGAGGCCCGACTCGAGCTTGGAGAGCTCCAGCAGGTTGTGGGCCAGCCAGTCGAGGCGATCCAGCTGCCCGCGGCTCGTCGCGAGGAACTCGGCCCGGGTCGCCGGGTCGCTCCCCGCCTGGCCCTGCAGGAGCTCCGTGTTCATGCGCAGGGCCGCCAGCGGCGTCCGCAGCTCGTGGGAGACGTCGGCGAGGAAGTCGCGGCTGCGGTCGCGGTCGCGCCGGATGAGGTCGATGGATTCCTCGAGCCGCTCGGCCATCGCGTTGAACTGGCGGGCGAGGTCCGCAACCTCCGCATACGACGACTCCAGCTCGGCGGCCGACACGCGCCCCGCCAGGTCGCCGGAGCCCAGCCGCCGGGTCGCCTCCCCCAGGCGGCGAAGGGGGCGCGTGAACCGCGCCGCCAGGTACGCGGACATGAGCAGCGTGGCGAGGAGCGCCCCGAGCGCGGCGAGGACGATGAGGCCCGTGATGGTGGCCAGGGTGCGAGGCGCGCGTCGTGTAGGGGTTGCCGAGGACGGCCTCGACGCCCCACGGCTCGCCGAGCATCCCGCCGGCCAGGGGCCCGAACCGGTTCGTGGCGAACAGCGGCTCGCGGGCCTGCCCTGGCTCGGAGCTGGCTCCCGAGGGAGCGGCCGTAGGATCCGCCGGCCGCGGTCGTGACGATCACCTCGCCCGCGCTCGTGACGGTGGCTCCGCCGATCCGGATCTCGACGTCGGCCAGGGCGACCTGGTCGGCCAGGAAGGCCAGGAAGACGTCGCTGCCGACGGCGGCGGCCACGGCGGGGTTGAGCGTGTTGCCGGCTCCCACGACCGGCGCGTCGCCGGCCGTCGTCCCGGCGAAGAGGGCCGCGATCCGGGCCACGACCGATCCCCGGGCGTTCAGGGCGTCCTGCTCCTGGTTCCGGAAGTAGGCGTCCAGCCGGTTCACCACGATGGCCGAGACCGCGAGCAGCGAGAGGGCGACCACCGCCACGAAGGCGAGCGTCAGCCGGGCCTGGAAGGTCCGGCCGGTCGCCGGGGCGGCCGCCATCGTCGACGCGCGGGAGGCGGCCCCCGGGCCCCGGGAGGGGTCCGGGTCAGCGGTCGGCGAACGCGTAGCCGGCTCCCCGGACGGTCAGGACGAAGACCGGCTGCGACGGGTCGTCCTCGATCTTCTCGCGCAGGTGGCTGACGTGCACGTTGATCGTCTTCTCGTCCTGGTCCAGGGCCTCGTAGTCGCGGAGCAGCTCCAGGAGCTCGCCGCGACTGTAGACGCGGCCCGGCCGGCTGGCGAGGTGGCGGAGGATCTCGAACTCGGTCGGCGTGAGGCCGAGGCGCCTCCCGCCCCGCTGGACGCGCCGGCGCTCCAGGTCGATCACGAGGTCGCGATGGCGGATCACCCGCCCGCCCGCCGCGTCCGCCAGGTCGCCGTAGGCGCGCCGCAGCAGGGCCCGGATCCGGCTCATCAGCTCGCGCAGGCCGAACGGCTTCGTCAGGTAGTCGTCGGCGCCAAGCTCCAGGCCGATGACCTTGTCGACCTCGTCGTCGCGGGCGGTGAGGACGAGGACGGGCATCTTGGCCCCCGAGGCGCGGAGCCGTCGCAGGGCCTCGAAGCCGTCCATCCCCGGCAGGCGGACGTCGAGCACCACGAGGTCGGGCGCCTGGTGGACGGCGAACTCCAGCCCTTCCTCGCCCGAGCGGGCCACCGTCACCGTGTAGCCCTCCTGGGCGAGGGCGTACTCGATCCCCCGGGCGACGGCGTACTCGTCCTCGACGATCAGGATCGTGGCGGCCATGGCGGCGGGATCGTACACCCGGCGCGCGGCGGAGCCGTGCTACCCTGCGGGGGATCAGGCGCCCGGCTGCCAGGACGGCCGTGCGGTCGCCCCGGAGCGCGCCGCCCCGGCGTCGCCTCCGGCGCAGACCAGCCACCACCAGAGGACCACGCATGAGCTCCACCCGCCCCGCGCTCGCCGCCGAGCGCCGCACCGCGCTCGGGAAGGCCAATGCCCGCCTTCGCCGCGACGGGCGCCTTCCCGCCGTCGTCTACGGCCATGGCGTCGAGTCGGCCGCCGTCTCGCTCGACGCCCACGAGTTCGCCATCCTCCGCCGCCACGTTGGACCCAACGCCCTGATCGACCTGTCGATCGACGGCGCGAAGCCCCAGCCGGTCCTCGTCCAGGGCGTCCAGATCCACAAGGTCCACCGCTGGCCGCTCCACGTCGACCTGTTCGCCGTCAGGATGACGGAGGAGCTCACGGTCGACGTGCCGGTCCACGGCACCGGTGAGTCCGAGGCCGTCGTCAAGCAGGGCGGGACGCTGCTCAACGCCAGCGGCAGCGTGAAGGTCCGGGCGCGGCCCGACCACCTGCCGCAGGTGATCGAGGTCGACCTGGCCGTCCTCGTCGACTTCGACGCGGCCATCCATGCTCGCGATCTCCCGATCCCCGCCGGCGTCACCCTGCTGACCGACCCCGACGAGATCGTCTTCAAGGTCTCGCCGCCCCGCGTCCAGGAAGTCGAGGCTGTCGCGCCCGTCGCCGCCGAGGCGGCTCCGGAGGACGAGGCCGCCGCGGAGGCCACGGAGAGCTGAGCCCCGTCCCGCCGCGAGCCTCGGCCCGCGTCGGCGCCTGCGCCAGCATTCGAGCACGAGCCCGGCCGATCGGCCGGGCTCGTTCCGTGACCGGCGCTTCCGTGGTGGGCGCCTGGCGCTCAGGCGACCTCGCGCCGGATCGTCCGCGTGGCCAGCAGGGCGACGAGGACGGCGACGCCCGCCAGCACGGCCAGGTCGAGCTGCAGGGTCGGGTCGTCCAGGCCGGCGCCCCGGACGAGGACGCCGCGCAGCCCTTCGACGCCGTAGGTGAGCGGCAGGAGGCGGGCGACCGGCTGGAGGAGGTCGGCAGGGAGTCGACCGGCCAGATGAGCCCGCCGAGGAGGCCCTGGGGGACGATGACGATCGGGATGAACTGGATCACCTGGAGCTCGGTCCGGGCGAACGTGGAGAGCATGATCCCCAGGTTGACGGCGCCGATGGCGAGCAGCAGGACGACGAGCGAAGACGAGCAGGGGGCTGCCCGCGTTCGGCCACGCCGAGGCCGAGCGAGAACGCGGCCGAGCGGCCCGAGCGCCGGGCACCTGCACGTCGGCCAGGGAGAACGTCAGCAGCACGATCACCTGGATCGTGGCGAGGATGCCGAACCCGGCCACGTAGCCGACGACGATCTCGGCCTCTTGCCACCGGGGTTGCGAGCAGGCGCTCGAGCGTGCCGCCGGTGCGCTCCCGCAGGAAGCTGACACCGGTCAGGAGGAAGACGAAGAAGTAGGCGAAGAACCCGAGGAAGACCGGCCCGAGGGCGTCGAGCTGGGTCGCGTCGGGCGAGCCGTAGACCGTCTCGCGCTCGAACGTCGGCACGACCGGCCCCCGGTGCCCGGCCAACCGGCGGTCGCGACGACGCGCTGGACGGCGACGACCGCGCCCGTGTCCCCGACCGGATCGATCCCCCGGGTGATGATCGTGACGACGGGCCGACGCCCGGCGAGGATGTCGGCCTCGATCCCGGCCGGCACGACGAGCGCGACGTCGATCCGGTCGTCGCGAAGCTCCCGGCGGGCCGCGTCCTCCGTGTCGGCCATCGAGGCGTACTCGATCGTCCCTTCGGCGTCGGCGGCGTAGAAGGCGGCCTCCACCTCGGTCGGCGATGCGCGGGGAGAGGATGACCGTGGTCACCCGGGGCGGCACCGCCTGGCTCTCGGTGACGATCCAGCCGAGGAGCCCGGTGACGAAGACCGGCACGACGAAGAGAAGGGCCAACGGTGCGGTGGTCGCGCCGGAACTGGGCGAGGATGCGCCGCGTGATCGCGGCGACGCGACGGGCGCTCATCGGCCCCGGTTCCCGGCGCCGAGACGGCGAGGAAGGCCGCCTCGAGGTTGTCCGCCCCGGCCCGGGCGCGGATCTCCGCCGACGTCCCCGCGCTCGATCACGCGGCCCGCGAGGAACAGGACCAGCTCGTCGCAGCGGTCGGCCTCGTCCATCACGTGGCTGGTGACGAGGAGGGTGGTGCCGGCTGCCGCGAGGCCCCGGAAGTGGCTCCAGAACTGGACCCGGAGCGCCGGGTCGATGCCCACGGTCGGCTCGTCGAGGAAGAGGACGGGCGGGCGGTGGACGAGCGCGCAGGCCAGGGAGAGCCGCCGCCGCATGCCGCCCGACAGCTCGAAGCACGGGCGTTCCGGCGCGGTCCGCGAGCTCGACCAGCTCGAGCGCTGCGGTCAGCGCGGCCCTGTCGGTCGTCCCGTAGAGGGCGGCGAAGAAGCGGATGTTCTCCAGGACCGAGAGCTCGGGGTAGATGCCGTCCGCCTGGGTCATGTAGCCGATGCGAGGCGAGGCCGTCGCGGGACGGCATCCGGTGGCCCAGGACGCGCGCCTCGCCGGCCGTCGGGCGGGCCAGGCCGGTCAGCAGACGGATGAGGGTCGTCTTGCCGGAGCCGTTGGGGCCCAGCAGGCCGTAGATCCGGCCCGGCGCCAGGGCGAGGTCGATGGCGTCGACCGCCGTGAGGGTGCCGAACCGCTTGGTGAGGCCGATCGCTTCGACCGCTGCGTCCATCGCTCTCCCGGTCCGCCGGCAGCCCGGCGCGAGGGATCTACTGTAATCCTCCATCCGTCGGCGCAGGCGGCAGCCCGTGCGAGTCGAGCCGGCGGGACAGCCCTCGTCGCCGACGGCTCAGGCCCGCCGCCCACGCCTCGCAGGCGATGATTCGTGACTTCGCGCCGGTCCAGCCCGCGAGCGATGGTCCCCGTGGGCCGCCGGCCGGACGAACGTGCGCCGGACGGTGCGCGGGCGAGGTCGCGTCGGCCCGACCCGTGATGGGGACGCGGGCGGCCGCCGTGGCCGGGCCTGCCGCGGCGGGCCGCGTACATGGCGAGGCCAGGAAACACCGCCTCACGGGCGGCAGCCCGCATCGGCGGCGGCGGCGAGGCGGCAACCGTGCGCGCCGCCGCCGGCTGACGGCCCGGGTCGCGCGGCCCCTCGCCCCGTCCGACCGGCACGGCCACTTCGCGTCGAAGCGCCCTATGCCGGGCCCGGGCGGAGGGCCACCCTCTGGCAAGTGAGATCGAGCCGACCCCGCGTCCGGCCGACTCGCGAGCGGGAGTGAGACGATGGAACGGATCCTTCTCGCGTACGACGGAGGGGAGCCGGCGCGCCGCGCCCTGGAGACGGCGGCGGAGCTGGCGATCGCGTTCCGGGCGTCCCTCAGCGTGGTCTCGGTCGTGCCCGTCGGTCCCGATGGGACGCCGACCGAGCCGTGGGACGGTGGCGAGGCGCATGCCCGCGAGCTCCACGAGGCGCAGCGAGCGCTCGCGGAGCACGGGCTCAACGTCGATCTCCTGGAGCCGCTCGGTGATCCGGCCCGCACGATCGAGCGGATCGCGACGGAGGGCGGCTTCGACACCATCGTCATCGGTTCCCGGGGCCTCTGCGCCCTCGACCGCGTCCTGCGGGGAAGCGTCTCCGAGCATGTCGTGACCCATACGTCCGCAACTGTGGTGGTGACCCATTGAGCCATCTGGCCGCGCCTCCCGATCCGCGCCTGCCGCTGCGGGTCGCTTTCCGCGGCCGCTCCCTCCTGGGACGGCCGCTCTACAACAAGGACGCCGCATTCACCGACGAGGAGCGTGACTGGTTCGGCCTTCACGGGCTGCTGCCGACGCACGTCATGACCCTCGACGAGCAGCTCGCGCTGGAGCTGGAGCACGTCCGCCGCAAGGCCGACGACCTGGAGAAGTTCATCGGCCTGGCCGCGCTCCAGGATCGCAACGAGACGCTCTTCTTCCGCCTCCTGGCGGAGAACCTCGAGGAGTTCCTGCCCATCGTCTACACGCCCACGGTCGGGCGCGCCTGCCAGGAGTACAGCCACATCCTCCGCCGCCCGCGCGGCGTCTGGATCACCCCCGAGGACATCGCCCGGATCCCCGAGGTCCTGCGGAACGCGTCACAGAACGAGGTCCGTCTCATCGTCGCGACCGACAACGAGCGGATCCTCGGCCTGGGGGACCAGGGCGCCGGCGGCATGGGGATCCCGGTCGGGAAGCTCGCCCTCTACTCGGCCGGCGCAGGGATCTACCCTGCCTGGACCCTGCCGATCTCGCTCGACGTCGGGACGGACAACGAGGCGCTCCGCGGCGACTCGTTCTACCTCGGCTGGCGGCACCCGCGACTCCGGGGCTCCGAGTACGACGCCTTCGTGGAGGCCTTCGTCGAGGGCGTGAAGGTGGTCTTCCCGCGCGCCATCCTGCAGTGGGAGGACTTCAAGCAGCACAACGCCATCCGGATCCTCGATCGCTACCGGGAAGCCCTGCCATCGTTCAACGACGACATCCAGGGGACGGCCGCGGTCGTCCTGTCCGGCATCCTCGCCGGCCTCGGCCACCTGGGGCGACCGTTGGCGGGCGAGCGTTTCGTCTTCCTGGGCGCGGGCGCGGCCGCGATCGGGATCACCCGCCTGGTCCGCGTCGCCCTCCGCGAGGCGGGCCTGGACGCGACGACCGTCCGGCGTTCGACGGTCCTCTTCGACACGCAGGGGCTCGTCCACGCCGGCCGGCCGGGCCTCGAGGACGACAAGGCCACCGTCGCCCTGCACGATGACGACCTGGTGGCAATGGGCCTCACCCCGGACGGGTCGCCGGTGGATGCCGTGCGAGCCCTCCGCGCAGGAACGCTGATCGGGACCACGCAGACCCCAGGGGCGTTCAGCGAGGAGCTGCTCCGCACGCTCGCCGAGGGCTGCCCCGCCCCGCTCGTCTTTCCGCTCTCGAACCCGACGAGCAAGACCGAGGCGACTCCGGACCAGGTGGCGGAGTGGACCGACGGGCGCGCGATGTGCGCGACCGGCAGCCCGTTCCCGCCGGTCCGCCGGGGCGATCGCACGTGCGTGGTCGGCCAGGCCAACAACTCGTTCATCTTCCCTGGCATCGGCCTCGGCGCGATCGTCGCGGGCGCCCGGATCGTTCGCGATTCGGAGTTCCTCGTCGCGGCCCGGACGCTTGCCGGGATGGTCGAACCCGACCGGCTCGCCTGCGGAGCGCTCTACCCGCCGGTCTCCGAGCTGCGGGTCGTGTCGCGAGCGATCGCGATCGCCGTGGTGCGGGAGATCGGCATGGTCGACGGGGAGCCGCTCCCCGCGGGCGACGAGGGGGCCGAGCTCGCGACGAAGGCGGTCGACGCGGCGATCTGGTGGCCGGATTACGCGGCCTACGAGCCGGCCTGACTCGCAGCCGGGAGGCGTAGCGCGTCGTCGCGCATAATCCGCGCGTGCGCCTCCCGTTCTCCCCCCCACTCGAGCCGATGCTGGCCCGGCCCCAGCCGTCGCTGCCCGACGGCCCCGGCTGGGCGTACGAGCCCAAGTGGGACGGCTTCCGGGCACTCGTCTTCCGCGCCGGCGACGAGCTCTTGCTGCAGAGCCGCGACCTGCGGCCGCTGAACCGCTACTTCCCGGAGCTCGAGGGGCCGCTTCGCGCCGCCCTCCCCGATCGGGCCGTGATCGACGGCGAGATCGTGATCGCCGGCTCCCGGGGGCTCGACTTCGACGCGCTCCTCCTCCGGATTCACCCGGCTGCGTCGCGCGTTCGGCTCCTGGCGGCGGAGACGCCGGCCAGGTACGTTGCCTGGGACCTCCTGGCCCTCGACGACGAGGACCTCCGGGAGCGCCCGTTCGCCGATCGGCGCCGCCTCCTGGCGGCTCGCCTCCGGGCGGGCGTCCGCCGGCGTCCACCTGACGCCGACCACGGAGGACCGCACGCTCGCCGCCGACTGGTTCACCCGGTTCGAGGGAGCGGGCCTCGACGGGGTCATCGCCAAGCGCCTCGACGGCGTCTACGAGCCCGGGAAGCGGGGATGGGCCAAGGTCAAGCACGCCCGGACCGCGGACGTGCGCGGTCGCCGGCTTCCGCTGGCACAAGGACGAGACTGGATCGGGGGTCGGCTCGCTCATCCTCGGGCTCCACGACGAGGCCGGGACCCTCCATCACGTCGGGGTCGCCTCCGGCTTCACGGCCGCCCGGCGACGGGAGCTGGTGGAGGAGCTCGCGCCGCTCCGGGTCGGCGCGCTCGACGACCATCCGTGGCGCGACTGGGCGACCGCGCAGCTCGCGGAGGAGGCGTACGGGCGCCGCATGCCGGGTGCCCAGAGCCGCTGGAACCGGGGCAAGGAGCTCACCTGGGAGCCCCTGCGGGTGGAGCGCGTGGCCGAGGTGGCCTACGACCACCTGCAGGGCGACCGCTTCCGGCACGCGACGCGGATGGTCCGCTGGCGGCCCGACCGCCGGCCGGAGGACTGCCGCTACGACCAGCTGGAGACGACCCCGCCGTACGAGCTGGCCGACATCTTCGGGGCACCGGCCCGATGAGCGACCGCTTCCGCCGGCTGGTGGTCATGGTCGGGCTGGCCGGCATCTTCACGGTCAGTGCGATGGCCGGTTGGGCCGTCGCCGACCCCCGCACCTTCGCCGCCACGATCGACGGGGTCGCGCGCAGGATGGATCCCACGCCTCCGCCGGTCGGCTCGGCGGCCCCCGGCGCGACGGGTGCTCCGCCGGGGACGGCCGTGCCGACGCCGGGGCAGTCGGCGATTCCGACCCCGACCGCCGCGCCGACGCCGTCGCCCGTCCCGCCCTCGCCGACGCCGTCACCGGTGCCGGCCGTCCCCAGGGCGATGGCCGCCCGCCTGGACCGGGCGCTCGCCACGGCCCAGAAGTCGCTCGCCCTGCCGGGCGTCGAGGCGACCGTGATCTTCGCCGACGGATCCACCTGGACCGGGGTCCGCGGGCTGGCCGACGTGGCGACCGGCCGGCGGGTGCACCCGGAGACTCCCTTCGCCGTCGCCAGCGTCACCAAGACGTTCACGGCCGCGCTCATCCTCCGCTACGTCGACCAGGGCCGCCTCCGCCTCGACGACCCGCTGGCCCGCTGGCTGCCGGACTGGCCGAACGCGCAGAGGATCACCATCCGGATGCTGCTGAACCACACCAGCGGGATCCCCGACTTCTTCCGCAACACGGCCTTCGACGTCGTCCTGAACAAGGACAAGAAGCGGACGTGGACCGCGGCCGAGGTCCTGTCGCAGTTCGTCCGGCCCGGGGCCGTCTTCCCGCCGGGGAAGGGCTGGTCGTACTCGAACACCAACTACGTGCTCCTCGGCCAGGTGGCCGCCAAGGTCGGCGGTGCGCCCTGGGAGGAGCTGGTGCGGCGCGAGCTCATCGAGCCCCTGGACCTTGGCTCCACGTACGTGCAGGGGGCCGAGGAACCGCCGGCCCCCCCCGCCCGAGCCTATCGCATGATCGCGGGCGCTCGGGGCCCGACGCCCCAGGCCCGCACGGACGGGACCTCCGTGGTGCCCTTCACGTCCGTGGCGACGGCGGCAGGATCGGCCGGCGCGATCGCCTCCACGTCAGGCGACCTTGCCCGCTGGGCGCGCACCCTGTACGGGGGTGATCTCCTGACCGCCGCCACGCGGCGCGAGATGCTGACGTTCGTCAAGGCCTACGCGTACGGGCTCGGCACGGCGTACGGGCTCGGCGTCAGCCGCGTGAAGCTCCAGGGCCGATCGGCCTACGGCCACAGCGGGGCGCTGGCCGGGACGCGAGCCGCCATCCGCTATTTCCCGAAGGAGAAGGTGACCGTGGCGGTCCTCTTCAACCGCGAGACGTACGTCGGCGACGACGTCACGCGGCTCCTGGCGGGTGCGCTCTTCCCGAAGCCGGCGCCGACGGCCTCGCCGTCGCCGTGAGCGAGGACCGCCGGCTCACCCCGGCACCATGACCGAGGGCCGCCGGCCGTCGACGTCGATCCTCGTCGTCCTGGCGGCGGTCTTCCTCCTCCTCGCCGGCCTCCTGGGCCTCCTCACGGGTGCCGTCCTTGGCGTCTTCGGCGGGCTCGCCGCCGGCCTGGAGGGCGCGAACGGCAGCGGGACGGGCATCTTCGGCATGGCCGCTGGCCTCGTCGTCGTCTACGGGCTCGCCCAGGCGGCGTGGGGGATCCTGGAGATCTTCGCCGCTGTCGCGATGCTCGTGCACCGGGGCTGGGGGCGAGCGCTGGGCCTCGTCATCGGAGCGCTCGGGCTCGCCTACACCAGCCTGTCGCTCGCCAGCGCGCTTGGCGGCGGCGAGCCCCTCGCCTCGATGGGGGTCAACCTCGTGCTGGTGGCCGGGTACGGCCTCACCGTGCTGGCCCTCGTCGGCGGCGGGGAGCACTTCCGGCGCGCCTGACCGCCCGCGAGGCAGGGTACGCCCAAAGCGGGAGGCTCCCGCTCAGCCGTACATCAGCGAGCCCGGCGTGGTGAGCAGCTCGCCGGTCTCGAGCCAGGTCTTGAGGCCGGAGAGGATCATCGGCCAGCCGCCGTAGAGCTCGCTCGTTGGCGCCCTCGCGCAGCTGGTCGTGGGTGACCGTCAGGCGGCAGGAGTCGCCGACCGGCTCGATCTCCCAGGTGACCCGCGAGGTGCCCTCGGCCTTCACGTCGTCGCTCCACAGCGCGACCATGCGTCTGGACCAGCCGGCGCGGCGGGTCGACCTCGAGGTTCTCGCCCTCGCCGAGCAGGCCGGGCGCGCTCGGGGCGCCCATCTCGTAGCGCGAGCCGGGCGTCCAGTCCGAGGTCTGGCGCGGCGCCGAAGTTGTACTTGCTCCGGATCTCCGGGTCGGTGATCGCCTCCCAGAGGCGCTCCGGGCGTCGTCTTGATGTAGATCTCGAACACCTTCTCCATGGGACTCTCCAGTCTGTCTTGAGGCCGCTGAGCGCGGCGGCCCAGGGCTCGGCGTACTTGCTCACCCACCGGTCGTGGACGAGCCGGATCGGGACGGGGTTCAGGAAGTGGAGCTTCTCGCGGCCCGCGCCGCCGGGTGACGACCAGGCCGGCCTCCTCGAGCAGCTTGCAGGTGCTTCATGACGCCGAAGCGCGTCATCGCGAAGCGCTCCTCGAGCGCGCTCAGCGTCTGCCCGTCCTCGCGGAAGAGCTCGTCGAGCAGGCTCCGCCGGGTCGGATCGGCGAGGGCCTTGAACACCGCGTCCACGCCGCGGACGATAGGTGACCATTTGGTCACATGTCAAGACGCGGCCGCAACTTGTCAGGCAGGACGAAGCGGCCGTCCGCGCCCGGCGGACGAGCCGGCTAGCGCGCCACGCGGTAGCGGAGGTAGACGACGCTCGAGCTGAAGGTGCGGGTCTCGACGAGTTCGAGATCCACCCGGCGCTCGCGCCGCGGAAAGAACGGAATGCCACCGCCGACCAGCACCGGGTAGACCATGGCCCGGTACTCGTCGATCAGACCCAACGCGGCCGCCTCGGCGGCGAGCGTCGCGCCGCCGATCGCGATGTCGCCCTCCCCCGGCTCGGCTCGCAACCGCTCGATCTCCTCCGCCAGGCCGCCGGAGGCCAGGCGGGCATTGCCCTGCACCGCCGACAGCGTGGTGGAGAACACCACCTTCGGGAGCGGCTTCCAGAGCGCGGCCCACTCGAGCTCTGCGTCGTCGAGCGATGGATCCTGGTCGGCGGTCTCCCAGTACAGCATCGTCTCGTACAGCCGTCGTCCCAGCAGGTGGACGCCGACCTCTCGGATCTCGTCGATCCAGAAGCGAAAGACCTCCTCGTCGGGCGCCGTCCAGTCGAAGCCGCCGTCCGGCCCGACGATGTAGCCGTCAAGCGAGACGCCCATCGAATAGGTCACGCTGCGCATCAGAAGTCCTCCTCGGTAACGGGTTCGACAATACGACCGCCGGACGCCGCGCCGGTCGCTCCCCGCGGACCACGCGTCAGCCGTTCATGCTCGCGAGCTGGATCAGGTTGCCGCACGTGTCGTCGAAGACCGCGGTCGTGACGGGCCCCATCGCCACGGGCGGCTGGGTGAAGACGACGCCGCGCGCCATGAGCCGCTCGTACTCGGCCGCGCAGTCGTCCACCGCGAACGAGGTGAACGGAATCCCGTCGGCGACCAGCGCCCGCTTGAACGGCCCGGCCGCCGGATGCGCATCCGGCTCGAGCACCAGCTCGGTGCCGTCCGGCGCTTCGGGCGAAACGACGGTCAGCCAGCGCGGACCGCCCATGTCGACGTCGGCCTTCGGCAGAAAGCCGAGGACGTCCGTGTAGAACGCGAGCGCCTTCGCCTGGTCATCGACCAGGATGCTCGCCAGGTGGATTCGCATCATCGGCCTCCGGGTTGGTACGGACCGCTGTCGGCGGGCGCCGCCAGCGGTCCAGCATGGTCTCGAGCGGCGCCGGGTTGAGCGTGTGCAGCTTCCAGCGCCCGTCGCGGCGCGTGTCGACCAGGCCCGCGGCCTCCAGCACGTCGAGGTGCTGCGAGATCGCCTGCCGGCTGGACGCCACGCCGTGGCGGTTGGCCAGGCGAGCGCAGATCTCGAAGAGGGTCTGGCCGTCACGCTCGGCCAGCTCGTCGAGGATCAGGCGACGTGTCGGGTCGGCGAGTGCTCGGAATGGGTCTCCCATGGGTCCGGCGCGATGATATGCAAGTCCACGCTTGCATGTCAACGGGAGCCCATCCGCGACTGATTCGGAGGCGCGGACGCGCACCGAAGCGTGCGCGGCGCGGGGTCGGGGAGACATGCCGATACTGGTCGCGCATAGGGCGAGACGGAGCGGTGGTACATGACGCTCGAGCAGCTGGATCGATACCTGCGGCACCTGGAGGCGAGCGATGCGTTCTCCGGCGTCGTGCGCGTCACGGTCGGTGACGAGGAGCGCTTCGCCGGCGCGTACGGTTTCGCGAGCCGGTCCTGGCGCTCGCGGAACACGATGGACACGCGCTTCGACACGGCCTCGATCACCAAGCTCTTCACGGCCGTGGCCACGCTGCAGCAGGTCGACGCGGGTGCCTTTGGGCTCGAGACGAGCGCGGTTGGGTACCTCGGTCTCGAGGGCACGGCGATCTCGCCGGACGTCACCGTCCGCCACCTGCTGACGCACACCTCCGGCATCGGCGACGACGCCGACGAGGAGGCGGGCGAGAGCTACGAGGCGATCTGGCGCGATCGGCCCACCTACTCGGTCCTCGAGGCGGCCGACTTCCTCCCCCAGTTCGTCCACCGGGCGCCGAACTTCGCCCCCGGCCAGGGCTGCCGCTACAACAACTGTGGCTACGTGCTGCTCGGCCTGATGGTCGAGCGGGCGACCCTATAGGGTTCAAGGGTTTTCTCAATTTTCGGTTCATTTGATTTATTTTTGTTTTTTTCGGTCATTTAAAACAACTCAAAGAGGTTATAATGGGTAAAAAACAAAATGCTGTTCAGTCAAATTAGAATGCCCAGAATTTTTAAGCTTATGTGACTACAAAGCGACAGCCACAAAATCCCAAAATAACCCATTTGGTTTCTGAGGTGCAGGAATATTTTTGGATAAAAGAGAAATTAGAGACTGTAATAGTTAGTAACAGGACCTAAACTGATGCCTCAAAAAGACGAGCCTCAACTTGAATGCATACATTGCGGAACCGAATCACCAATTAATCCGCTAAGAAACAATTGTGAAAAATGCGGGCATACCGGAATACAAAGTGAACCTGCCCAAAAAAGACGACGTCAAATTCTCGGGGACGATTCGATTCTGGCGGTATAAACAGCTGCTTCCACCCGTAGGTAACATGGTTAGCTTAGGCGAGGGCGGCACACCTCTGCATAAAGCCGATTCGACTGGCCAAAACCTTGGGGCTGACTAATCTTTATTTGAAGGATGAAACCCGCAACCCAACAAACTCTTACCGCGACCGCGCGGCAGCACTCTTAACCTCAAACGCCATCGACATGCAAGCCCAAACCTGGTATGTGCAACTAACGGTAACATGGGCGCGTCTAGCGGCGTATGCTGCAAAAGCGAGACTGATCTGCCACGTTTTGGTGCCCAAAGTAGTGGATGTAGGAAAACTGGCACAGATGATTGCTTATGACGCAGTCATCGAGCAATCAGGCGACACAGTAGACGACTCTATCCGCAAAGCCGCCAGCTTAGCTCAAGAAACAGGATGGTATCAAGCCACCGCTGAACTTAACCCCCTGGCGGTGGAAGCCCAAAAAACGATTTCTTATGAGATTTATGAGCAGTTTGAGGTGCCGAACTGGGTCATTGTTTCAATGGGAAGCGGCGGAACCGTCTACTCGCTATGGAAGGGCTTCAGAGAACTTAAAGAATTAGGCCTGACAAATAAGCTGCCGCGGATGGTTGGAGTTCAAACCGATGGCTGCGCCCCCATAGTCAACCAACTAACTGGGCAGTCACCCCCAAAACCCTGCAATCTCTCGACACGAGCCCTCGCCATTTTGGTAAACGAACCCCTGCAAAGCCAGCTGGCAGCGAAAGCCATCCAAGAATCAAACGGGTTAGCTGTTACTGTCTCAGACGCCGACATTTTGACCGCCGAGCTTCAAATTGCTAAACTAGAAGGAGTCTTCGCTGAACCCGCAAGCGCAGCGACCATCGCCGCCCTCCAAAAAATAAAAACCAGCCAAATCCCCGCCGGCAGCAGTGTTGTCTGCCTTATCACGGGAAGCGGGCTCAAAGCAACAGATGTTTTACAAGCTTTGAATAAGAAACAGAAAAGCGCTGGGTTAGGGCTTGCGGTAAGTACTAAACAGAAAATTCTAAAAATCCTCAGCGAAAAAGACTCGTACGGTTATGACTTATGGAAGCAACTGGGTAAGATTATGACGCGGGCTGCCGTGTATCAGCATCTTAATGAGTTGTCGGATAAGGGTTTGGTGGTCGGTTATGAGGAGAAGGGTAAGAAATTTTTCCGTGTTACCGAGCGGGGAAGGAAGGTTTTGGTGGTGTTTGATGAGATTTCGTTGTTGATGTAGTTAGGGCTGGTTTAACAACATTTAAGTAGTATAGCCACAACTATACTAAACCACACTATAACCACGTTATAATCAACAAGGTGAAACGATGAAAACCCAACCCCCAACCCCAAAATCATACACCCCAATAGCCCTAAAAATAGCTGCCGGAGCCATCTTCGCAGCCCTCGTAGCAGTTGCCACCTACCTATTCGTCATACCCATCCCCGCAACCACAGGCTACTTCAACCTCGGCGAAACCATAATCTACACAGCTGCACTTGCGCCTCGGTCCCTTCGTTGGCGCATTCGCAGGAGCCTGGTAGCCATAGCAGATTTACTAGTTCCCGGCGGCGCGGTTTTTGCTCCAGCAACATTAGTCATAAAGACATCCGAAGGCTTCACAGTCGGCTTCCTAAACAGGAAACTGCTAAGAAAACACAGAGCATAACCCTAAGCGCCACTATATCGGTTGTATTGGGCGGTTTGATCATGATTTTCGGATACTTTGCCTATGAGATAGCTGTGCTGGGTTTTCCAGTCGCCGCGGCACTGCTTGAGGTGCCATTCAACGTGGTTCAGATGCTCGTGGGCTTATTAATTGCAGTT
>CAWHCW010000008.1:0-200122 GCA_963827965.1 uncultured Chloroflexia bacterium
CGCCGCTCGTGGCAGCTGGGGGCCGACGCCGCGTGGCGCCGCACCGAGGAGATCCTGGCGGCGGCGGGCACCCTCGACACCTTCGCGATCCTGAAGGAGCGCGCCCTGGCCGCCGCCTTCCAGCACACGGAGCCGTCGCGCCGCGGCGCCCCCACCGGCTCGCTCGACCCCCGGGCGTAGGACGACGGATGGCGACCGTGGGCGTCGAGCTGGAGCTCAAGTACCGCGTCGCGGACGCCGCCGCCGCGGCCCGCCTCGTCGCGGCGCGGACGTGGGGGCCATTCCGGGCCGCCGGTCGGGCTCGCCAGGTCCAGGTGGAGGATCGCTACGTCGACACGGCGGACGGAGCGCTGGGGCGGGCGGGCTGGGCGGTCCGGCTCCGGCGGGGACCCACCATGACGATCCTCTCGGTCAAGTCCACGACCCCGGCGGCGGCGGCGCTCCATCGACGCGACGAGCTGGAGGGTCCCGCCGACCTGTCCCTGGACCCGCACGCCTGGCCGTCATCGCCCGCCCGGTCGCTCGTCCTGGAGCACGCCGGCGACGCCCCGCTCCTGGAGATCGTCACGATCCGCCAGCTGCGCCGGACCCGGACGCTGGCCGACGAATCGGCCGAGGTGGAGCTGTCGCTCGACGAGGTGGCGGTCGTCGCGAGCGGCCGGGTGATGGATCGCTTCATCGAGCTGGAGGCGGAGCTGCGACGCGGCCCGGCGACCGCCCTCGACGCGCTGGCGGCCGTGCTCGCCGACGATCCCGACCTCGCGCCGGAGCCCGCCTCGAAGCTGGAGCGCGCCCTTGCCGCCGTGGCGGCCGCCCGGACCGGCGGCCGGCCCAGGGCGCGGCCCCGGGCCGCCTCCGACGTTGCCCCGCCCGAGCCCGGGCGATCCGTCCCCGCGACGGCGGCCACGCCCCCGGCGGCAGGCGCGGCGGCCACCTCCGGCGCGCCAGCCGCGGCCCCGGGAAGCCCCGACGCCGAGGTCGCTGCCCCGCCGCGGCTGATCGTGGGGAAGACGCCGGGCGTCACCCCCGACGACGTCCTGGCCGAGGCCGGCCGCAAGGTCCTGCGGTTCCATTTCGCCCGGATGCTCGCCAGGGAGGCCGGGACGCGCTCCGGGGAGCAGATCAGCGACCTCCACGGGATGCGCGTCGCCACCCGCCGGATGCGCGCCGCATGGCGCGTCTTCGGCGACGGCTTCCGGGCCCGGCGCACGAAGCGCCTCCGTGACCGGCTCCGCGTCGTTGCCGGCCGGCTTGGCGCGGTCCGCGACCTCGACGTGCTGCTCGATGCCGCAACAACGCACCAGGCCGGCCTG
This sequence comes from uncultured Chloroflexia bacterium, assembly GCA_963827965.1. Classification (GTDB taxonomy): domain Bacteria; phylum Chloroflexota; class Limnocylindria; order Limnocylindrales; family CSP1-4; genus CTSoil-043. The sequence goes on from CAWHCW010000008.1 coordinate 1,314, forward strand.
ACCACCGCGGAGGCGGTCGCCTTCGAGCCCCTCGTCGCCGCCTGGCGCGACGAGCGGGAGGCGGCCCGGATCGTCCTGCTGCGCGAGCTCGACAGCCCCGCCTACGTCCGCCTCGTCGAGGACTACCGGGCCTTCGTCAGCGCCGAGGGCGAGGCGGTCCTGGCGCCGGCGAGCCCGGTGAGCCCGCACCGCGTGCGCGACACCGCGGGATCGCGGATCTGGCTCGCCTACGAGCAGGTCCGGGCCTACGAGGCGGTGCTCCGCTGGGCCGACATCGAGACGGTCCACCAGCTCCGCATCGCCGCCAAGTGGCTCCGCTACACGCTGGAGTTCTTCCGCGAAGCGCTCGGCTCCGAGGTCGACCTGCTCATCCCCCGCGTCGTCGCGCTCCAGGATCACCTGGGCTGGCTCCACGACGCGGACGTCACGATCGCCCTCACCCGCCAGTTCCTCGTGGCCAACGCGGGGACGCTCTCGGGCGAGGAGACGCTGGCGATCGGGACCTACATGGCCGGCCGCGAGCGCGAGCTGGCCCGCCTGCGGCGGACGATGGGCGTCCCCTGGCGGGGCGTCAGCGGACCCGCGTTCCGGCGACTCCTGGGGAGGGCGGTCGCGGCGCTCTGAGGGCAGCGCCGCGCCAGACCCGGCTTCAGCCCCGGGCCCGCTCGTTGCGGGCGGCCGCCTCCGCGATCTCCGCGATCCGCGCCGCCCGCGTCTCCGGGCGCCGCGCGACCGCGACCCAGCCGAGCAGCATCTTGCGCGCCGAGGGCGGGAACGCGGCGAAGTTGACGGCGGCCGGCGGGCGGATCTCGAGGGCCGCCGCGAGGTCCTCGGGGACCTCCAGCCGCTCGGCGGCATCCAGGATCTCCCACGATCCGTTCGCCCTCGCGCGCTCGATGGCGGCGAGGCCCGCAGGAGCCATCCGCCCCTCGCCGATCAACCGCTCGACGCGGGCCTTGTTGGACGCAGCCCAGACGCTGCGCGGCTTGCGCGGCGCGAAGTAGAGCTTGCCGCGGTCGTCGTCGACGTGGCCGCCCGTGCTGTCCACCCAGCCGAAGCACAGGGCTTCCTCGATCGCCGCCTCGTAGTCCAGGCCGACCCGGCCGGAACGCGGCCGCCAGGTCACCAGCCAGGCGCCGCGGGCGGTCGCGTGGTTCGCCTCCAGCCATGCGCGCCACGTGGCGCGATCGTCGGCGTGGACGTGCGGCGCATCCTCGAGGGCGGACATGGCTGGAGTCTAGCGCCGCCTCATGGCAGCCCGCGACGCGCGGGAGGAATCGCTCAGCCGCCCCAGCCGTGGGCGAGGGCGTCGAGGCGGTCGCGCCACCCGGTCCCGCCGCGGGCCAGGGCGAGAACGACGCCCTCCCGGATCCCCTCCTCCAGCGCATCGACCCGCGCAATGCCGTACCGCTCCATCAGCGCCTCCAGGATCGCCGCCCCGGCGGGCAGGATCCGGCAGCGCTTCTCCGTGATCCCGAAGCGGGCGGCGACATCCGCGGCCCGCGCGCCGCCGAGTGTCCGGGCCGCGCTCGCCAGGCGGGGCAGGGTGAGCGCGCGATCCGTTGCCGCGGCCGGGATGACCTTCAGCAGGTTGGACGACGTGCCGCCGACCGCGATCATTCGCGCCGGGCTGGCGGTCGGCGCCGCGGCCACGACGCGCCGCGCCTCCGCCAGCAGGGCGGCCAGCTCCGCCGGCGTCGGCGGGTCGTGGGCGACCAGCCGCCGGGTCAGGGACGCGCCGCCGACCGGCAGGCCCACGGAGCGGGCACGAGCGCCCGGCTCCATCACGACCACCTCGCTGCTGCCGCCCCCGATGTCGACCACGGCCAGGGCTTCCGCGATGGGCCGGCCCGACGTGGCGCCGAGCAGGGTGAGGAGGCCCTCCTCCTCGTGACCCAGGACGTGGAGCGGCACGCCGGTGGCAGCCTCCACGGCAGCCACGACGGCCCGCGCGTCGGCGGCCCGCCGCAGGGGCTGCGTCCCGACGAACGCGATCCGCCGCGGCGCCAAGGCTTCGCGCGGCCGCGGCGTAGCGGGCCAGCTCGGCCACGAGCTCGTCGCGAACCGGTCCCGCGATCAGCCCGTGGGCATCGACCGTGTCGCCGAGGCCGAGCTTGACGGACTCGTCGAGCAGCGAGAGGAGCCGCTGCCCCTCGACCGCTGCGACGAGGAGATGGACCGAGTTGGCGCCGACGTCGACCGCGCCGAAGACCGCTCCGCCGCCCGGGTTGCTCAGCGGTCCGCCGGCGCTGGGCGCGTGATCCGGCGGGGACGCCCGGCGGGCGCCTTCGGGGCAGTCGGCGACGCGGCCGGGGGCTTCGCCGCAGCGGGGGACTTCGCCGCGGCGGGGGTTCTCGGACGGCGCGGCCGTGCGGCCGTCGCCTTGGGCTCGGGCGGCACGACCACCGCGACGGCCGTGGCGGACTCGGCCTCTGCCGGTACCTCGCCGATGACCTCGGCGAGCGCCATCCGGAGGACCGCGACCTCCAGCTGCGCGGCCTCGAGACGCGACGCCGCCTTCGCCTCGCGCTTCAGGCCGGCGGCCAGGGCCTTCTCGAGCCTCGCCGCACGCTGGCGCGGTCCCCCCGTCGCCCGCGAGCGCTTCTTCGAACCCTTCTTGCCCGATCCCTTGGCCATGATCGCCTCTCCCCTGCCCGCCCCGACGCGCCGCGACGCGACCCGTGCCCGGACAGTCTGCCATCCCCGGGCGCGCCGGGCGCGGGAATCGGCGAGCCGGGACCGCGTTCCGTCGGCGGCCCACGGCTCGACCGCCAGGGAGCCGCGAACACAACGTTAACCCGCTGCAAACCTGCGGTTCATCGGCCGCCTCGACGCTGCAGTCGCAGATCGGAATGACCAGCCGTTCGCAGCGCGTCGAGCCGCGCCCCGGCGGCACCAGGAGGAACCACCCCGTGACCATCACCTCTCCGAAGCGGATCGGCGCCCTGGCCCTCGCGGCGGCGTTTGCCGTGGGCGCGTGCGGCGGCGGCGCCACGCCGACCCCCGCCGCCAGTGCGCCCGCCAGCGGGGCCCCCGCCACGCAGACGCCCAGCGACGCCCCGTCCCAGCCGGCCGGCATCTCCGGCTCCATCAACGTCTCCGGCTCGTCCACGGTCGAGCCGATCTCGACCGGCGTCGCCGAGCTCTTCAAGGAGTCGGGCAACCCCGACTTCAACTGGAGCATCGTGGGCCCCGGCACCGGCGACGGGTTCAAGCGTGTTCTGCAAGGGCGAGACCGACATCTCCGACGCCTCGCGCAAGATCAAGGACGAGGAGGCCGCGGCCTGCAAGGCCGCCGGGATCGAGTACGTCGAGCTGCAGATCGCGTATGACGGGATGACGGTCATGACCAGCCCCGCCAACGACGCCGTCGCCTGCCTCTCGTTCGCCGACCTCTACGCCCTGATCGGCCCCGAGTCGACCGGCTTCGACACCTGGGCCAAGGCGGCAGCCGATCGCCAAGGAGCTCGGCTCGAACACGACCTTCCCCGACGCCCCGCTGGCCATCACGGGTCCGGGCGAGGAGTCGGGCACGTTCGACAGCTTCGTCGAGCTCGCCCTGGCCAAGACCGCCGAGGCGCGCGGCAAGAAGGGCGAGACGACCCGCCCCGACTACACCGCGTCGGCCAACGACAACGCCATCATCGAAGGGGTCGCCGGGTCCGACACGTCGCTCGGCTGGGTGGGCTTCGCCTTCGCCGAGGAGAACAAGGACAAGGTCAAGGAGATCGAGGTCAGCAAGGACGTCAACGGGACCTGCGTCGCCCCCACGCACGGAGACGATCGCCGACGGCACCTATCCGCTCTCGCGCTCGCTCTACATCTACGTCAACAAGGCCAAGGCGATGGCCAACCCGGCCGTGGCGTCCTACGTCGACTTCTACCTGGCCGCGGGCACGATCTCGAAGGTCCTCGAGACGCGTCCCCTACGTGAACCTCCCGGCGTCCGGGCTCGACGCCACGCGCGCCACGCCTGGGACGGCGCCAAGTAGCCTCGCGCTCACCAGGCGCAGACGGCCGGGCCGCTCGGAGGCCCGGCCTGTTGCCCTTCCCCGGCGCCGCTAGACTCGTCGGCGCAGGCGCTCCGCGGGATCCCCGAGCCCGAGCCAGAGGAGGTCAGATTCATGGCGGGAGCCACCCTGGGCGCGAAACGGCCCGGCAGCTCCCTCGTCGGCACCGCGTCGCGACGCCGCAACGAGGCGCTCGTCCGGTTCGTCGCTCACGTCGGGCGGCCTCCTCTCGATCGCGATCAGCGTCGCGATCGTCCTCTCCCTGGCCTACCAGGCGCTCCAGTCTTCGTCACCTCGATCGACCTCGGCCAGCTCGTCGCGCCCGGCTGGTTCCCGCGCCGCGGCCAGTTCGACCTGCTGACGCTCATCGTCGGCACGGTGATCGTCGCCCTGATCGCGATGCTGCTCGCGGGGCCGATCGGCCTGGCGGCCGCGATCTACCTCTCCGAGTACGCCAGCCCCCGGACGCGCAAGATCATCAAGCCGATCCTCGAGATCCTGGCCGGCATCCCCAGCGTGGTGCTCGGGTTCTTCGCCCTGACGTGGATCAGCCCGAACGTCGTGCAGGCGATCTTCCCGACCGCCCAGGGATTCAACTTCATGGCGGCGGCGATCGGGCGTCGGGATCCTCACGATCCCGCTCGTGGCCTCCATCTCCGAGGACGCCATGCGGGCCGTCCCGCGCGTCGCTCCGGGAGGCCTCCTACGGCCTCGGCGCGCGGCGGATCACGACGACGGTGCGGGTGGTCCTGCCCGCCGCGATCTCCGGGATCATGGCCGCCCTGATCCTGGCCATCTCGCGCACGATCGGCGAGACGATGGTCGTCGCCGTGGCGGCGGGCGCGACCGGCGGATCGCTGCGGCACGGTCAATCCGCTCGGCCCGGGCCAGACGCTGACGGCCGCGATGGCCTCGCTGGCGACCGGCCGCGACCAGGTCACGGGCAACAACGCGGCCTACCTCAGCCTCTTCTTCCTCGGGCTGCTGCTGTTCGCCGCCACGTTCGTCCTCAACGCCGTCGCCGACGTCGTTCGTCCGCCGCACGCGGCAGCGATACTAGGAGCGCGCGATGGCAACCTCGTCCGCCACCGCGGCCGTCGTGCGACGGGTCGCTCCGCGCCCAGTCACGCGACTGGGCGGGCACCGTCCTCCAGGCCCTCCTCGTGCTGGCCCTCCTCTTCTCGCTGGCGACCCTCCTCGTCCTGGTCTACGACCAGCTCACGAAGGCTCTCCCGGTCTTCGCGGAGCGGGGCGTCGACTTCCTGACCTCGGGCCTGTCCAGCAACCCGGCCAAGGCGGGCGTCCTCCAGGGCGTCATCGGGACGGCGATCCTGGCCGTCCTCGTCACGCTCCTGGCCTTCCCGCTCGGGGTCGCGACGGCGGTCTACCTCGAGGAGTACGCCCCCGACAACCGGTTCACGCGACTCATCGTCCTCAACATCCGCAACCTCGCCGGCGTGCCGTCGGTCGTCTACGGGCTCCTCGGCCTGAGCGTCTTCGTGGCGGTCCTGTCATCGGCCCTCGGCGTCGGCAACGGCCGCAACCTGATCTCCGGCGGCGCTCACCCTGACGGTGCTCGTCCTGCCGATCGTGATCATCACCACGAGCGAGGCCCTCCGGGCCGTCCCCGGGACGATCCGCGAGGCCGGCTTCGGGATCGGGGCCTCGCGCTGGCAGGTCGTGCGCAAGCTGCTCGCTGCCGGCCGCGGCGCCCGGGATCCTGACCGGGACCGTCCTGTCGCTCTCGCGGGCGCTCGGCGAGACTGCGCCGCTCATCGTGGCCGGGCGCGGTCCTCGGCTCGTTCTCGAACACGGGCGCGTCCGCGATCGAGACGCTCAGCGGTCCGTACACCGTCCTGCCGGTCATCGTCTACGACTGGGCCCGCAAGCCCCAGGAGGAGTTCCGGGCCCTCACGGCCGCCGCCATCATCGTCCTCCTCGTCGTCACGCTGGCGGCCAACGCGTCGCCGTCCTGCTCCGCAACCGGTACGAGCGAACATGGTGACCGCGACCCGACCCCCAGGGAGACCCCATGACCATCGACACGGAGCCGTCGGTCGAGGCCGCGCCCCCGGCCATCGCCATCCGCACGGACGCCGCGGGCCGGCCGTCCGACGAGGACGGCAGCGCCCCACCGGCGGTCCAGTTCCGCGACTTCCAGCTTCTACTACGGGAAGTTCCGGGCCGTGAAGGAGATCAACGCTCGCCTGCAGCCGCAACCGATCACCGCCATCATCGGCCCGTCCGGCTGCGGCAAGTCGACGCTCCTGCGCTCGATCAACCGGATGAACGACCTGATCGAGGGCACGCGCGTCGAGGGCCAGGTCCAGTTCCACGGCGAGGACCTCTACGCCGACTACGTCGACCCGGTCGAAGTCCGGCGACGGATCGGGATGGTCTTCCAGAAGCCGAATCCGTTCCCCAAGTCGATCTACGACAACGTCGCCTTCGGGCCGCGCGTGAACGGCATGAAGGGCAACCTCGACGACGTCGTGGAGAGCTGCCTCCGCCGCGCGGCGCTGTGGGACGACGTCAAGGACAAGCTCAAGCAGAGTGCCTATGCGCTCTCCGGCGGCCAGCAGCAGCGGCTCTGCATCGCCCGGGCGATCGCCACGAAGCCCGAGGTGATCCTGATGGACGAGCCCTGCTCGGCGCTCGACCCGCGGTCGACGCTCCAGATCGAGGAGCTGATGCGCGAGCTCCAGGAGGAGTACACGATCATCATCGTGACCCACAACATGCAGCAGGCGGCCCGCGCCTCCGACTACACGATCTTCATGAACATGGCCGACGATCGCGCCGGCTACGTCGTCGAGCAGGGACCGACGGCGCGGCTCTTCACGAACCCGACCAACCAGATGACCGAGGACTACGTGTCCGGGCGCTTCGGCTGAGCCGGCAGGAGGCAGGAATGACCGAGCGAGATCCGCAGCCGCAACCCGCGCCGGATCGGCACGTGGAGCGAGATCCTGCGTACGGTCGAAGGCGAGATCCCCGCGACCCGTCGTGCCGCTGCCCCGCAGGCCGCTCGACCGCGAGGAGCGCACGATCAAGGAGATCCTCCTCCGGATGGGCAGCATCATCGAGGAGCGGATCCGCCTCACGGTGGACGCCCTCGAGACGCACGACGCGGAGAAGGCGCTCGTCGTCATCCGGGGCGACGAGGAGATCAACGCCCTGCAGATCGAGGCGATGGACCACGTCGTCCTGACGATCGCGACCCAGGCGCCCGTGGCCCGCGACCTCCGCTACCTGCTGACGCTCGACCGCATCGGCTACGAGCTGGAGCGAATCGGCGACTCCGTCGCCAACGTCGCGAAGCGGGCCCGCGAGGTGGCCCCGGAGCCGCCGCTCGACGGCCAGGTCGGGGTCCCCGAGATGGGACGCCTGGCGGCCCAGTTCCTGGCCGCGACGATGCGGGCCCTGACCGACGGGGACGCGGTCGCCGCCCGCGAGGTGGCCGTCCGCGATGACGAGATCGACGTCCTCTACCACCGGGCGGTGGACCGCCTGACCGGCGCTCGCCAAGGCCGACCCGGGGAACGTCGAGCGCTCCATGCGCCTCCTCATCGCGGCCCGCTACATGGAGCGCGTCGGCGACCACATCACGAACATCGCCGAGGACGTCGTCTTCCTCTCGTCCGGTCGCCACGAGGACCTGAACCCGTGAGCGGACCCCGACGCCGATCCGCGTCCTCTTCGTCTGCACGGGCAACTCGGCCCGCAGCCAGATGGCGGAGGCGTTCCTGGCGCCAGGATCGCCCGGGATCGAGGTCGCCTCCGCCGGTACGCACCCGGCCGGCGTCCACCCGCTCACCGTCCGCGTCCTCGCCGAGGTCGGCATCGACTGGTCCGGGGCCCGGTCCACGTCGGTCACCGAGATGCTCGACCAGGCGTTCGGGACTACGTGCTCACCGTGTGCGACCACGCGCGCGAGGCCTGCCCGGTCGTCCCCGGCGCCCGCCGGAGTCGATCCACGAGGGCTTCGACGACCCGGCCGCGGCCGCACGGGACCGAGGAGGAGCGGCTCGCCGTCTTCCGGCGGGTCCGCGACGAGATCAGCCTGCGGCTGAAGCCGTTCGCGGATGGTCGACGCTCCGGCGGCCGGCCTGCTCGCCGAGACAGGGTCCGACGCGTGAGCGACGAGCGCGAGCCCGGCTGTGGAGCTCTACTTCCTGCGCCACGCGCACGCCGCGCGACCGCGACGACCTGGGACGCGCCCAGACGACGAGCGGCCGCTCACCGAGAAGGGACGCCGCCAGGCCGAGCGCCTTGGCCGCCTCCTCGCGGCGGCTGGGTTCGCGCCGGACGTCGTGCTGACGTCGCCCCTCGTCCGCGCCCGCGAGACGGCCGAGATCGTCGCCGAGCTGCTCGGGGTCCGGCTGCGGGTCGACCCGCGCCTCGGCGAGCCCCTGGACCTCGCGACCGTTGACGCCATCCTCGACGACGCCGGCAGCCCCGGGCGGCCGGTCGTCGTCGGCCACGACCCCGACTTCTCGGAGCTCGTCACGGAGCTCGTCGGCGCGCCGATCCTCATGCGCAAGGGCGCGCTGGCCCGGATCGACGTCGAGCGCCCGCTTGCGCCGGGCGCCGGCGACCTGCGCTGGCTCCTGCCGCCGGACCTGCTGCGGGGCTAGCGAGCGCGCCTCGAGGTCCCGTCAGCGACCCCGATCCCCTCCCCGCGCTCCTAGCAGGACCCGGGCGCCGCGAGCTGCCCGTAGTCGGTTCCGAGCGCTGCGCTCACCTCCAGGGCGACGGTCGGCAGGAACGCCTTCACGTCGTTCGTGGCCCGCAGGTGGGCCATGATCGCCGTGTTCGCGCGGACGGTCGCCTGGCACAGCCGCAGCTTGTCGATCTGCTCACGGCTCGGGGTCAGCCCGGCCTGCTGGGTGCGCGCCAGGCTCCCCTGCTGCTCGCGCAGGTCGGCCATCAGCCGCTGGGCGGCGAGGTCGGCGTCGAGGGCATCGGCGGCGGCGCGATAGGCGGCGACGGCCGGCGCCTGGCGGAGCGCCCGGCCGAACTCGACGGCCGCCTCGTGGAGGTCGGTGCTGAGCATCATCGTTCCCCCTCAGCCGCAGCAGCCGCCGGAGCGGCAGTTGGCGGCGAAGTCGATCCCGATCTGGGCGCTGACGACGGCCGCCGTCTCGCGGCAGACGGCCTGGAACGTCGCGGTGGCGGCGATGTACGTCGCGACCGACGGAACGGCGAGCATGGCCTGCTGAAGGCGCTCGAGCTCGGCGCGCTGGGCGGCGGTGAGGATCCCCATCATCGCTTCCGTTCGAAGCTCGGCCTGGACGTTCCCGAACGCCTCGATGGCCGCGTTCGCCGTCGGCGTCCGCGGAGAGCGCACTCTCGGCCGCCAGGAGGGCGGCGAACTCGGGGCTGCCGCGGAGGGCCTCCCCAAACGTGCCCGCGGCCGTGAGCGCCTCCGCCTCGGCGGCGCGGTTGGCGGCCGCGAGACCGGCCGCGTCCTGGGTCGATGGAGAGAGCATCGTGGTCGGACCTCCAGTCAGGCGACGAGAGAGGTGGGAGCGAGGGTCCGCTCGAGCAGCTCGCCGAGCCGCTCGAGGCCGACGACCTCGCCGTCGAGGAGCGGGATCTCGAGGACCGGGACATCGAAGCGCGCTTCGATGTCGGCGAGGTAGGCCTGCTGCATCTGCCAGCGCGCGCGGGCGTAGGGCGTCCGCGAGGCCTCGTCGGGCAGGACCATGTTGGCGACGACGAGCCCAAGCGGGATCCCGAGCGATTCCAGCTCGGCGATGGCCCGCGTGGCCTCGACGATCGGCGTCGCCTCCGGGTACATGACGAAGGCGAACGTGCTCTGTGCGGGATCGCGCATCATCTCGATGACCCCGCCGAAGCGGGCCTTCGCGACGTCGTCGGCGGCGGCCGTGTCGACCGAGGCGAAGACCTTGACGTCGATCTGGCGGCTCCAGTCGATCGGGAGCTCGAGCAGCCGCAGCGTGTGGCCGGTCGGCGCCGTGTCGAAGACGGTGACGTCGAACGTGTCGCGGCTGGCGAGCTCGATGAACTGGTCGAACGCCGCCATCTCCTCGGTGCACGGCGAGTCGAGCTCCTCGCGCATCGCGGCGATCGAGGCCGGGCTCCGGCCGCGGGCCACCGCGTCGGCGATGATCCGGTCGGTGTAGGCGATCGCCGCCGCCTTGGCGTCGACGCGGGCGGCCCACAGCCCGTCGACGCCATCGACCGGCGCGGGCTCGGTGCCGACGGCCGCGCCGAGGACCTGCCCGATGTGGGCGGCGGGATCGGTCGTCACCAGCAGGGTGCGATGGCCCTGGCGCGCCGACCAGACGGCGGTGGCACACGAGGCGACGGTCTTGCCGACGCCGCCCTTGCCGGCGAAGAAGATCGTCCGGGGGCTCCCGTCGGGCAGGAGGGCCGCCCTCACGGCCGCGTCGTCGTCCACGGTCGTGCGCGCCGACCGCCCCTCCGCGTGGCCGAACGCCGGCCGCGCGGCGTGCTCGTCGGCGAGCAGCGGGACCAGGGCCCGCAGCCGGGCGATCCCGCGCACCTCGCCGTCGAGGAGCGGGACGCGCCGGGTCGGCATCGGCAGCTGCCGCGCGATCTCGGCGAGGTACCGCTCCTGCATCGCGATGCGGGCGGCGAAGAACGGCGACTGGCAGCCTCCTCGGCCGGCAGGATCCCGTTGACGATGAGCTCGGTCGTGACGATCCCCAGGCGGGCCAGCTCGGCGCCGGCCCGCTCGCGTCTCGGCGATCGCGGTCGCCTCGGGATGGAGCACGAAGGCGAACCGCGTCAGCGACTGGTCGCGCAGCGCGGCGAGCGCCCGCTCGTACTTGACCTTCGCCTCGGCGATCGCCGCGGCCGGCCCGATGCACGTCTGGCCCGCGCCAGCCTCGGCCTCGCGAGATGCTCTTCGACCAGGCTTCGGGCAGCTCGAGCAGGCGCACGGTGTGACCGGTCGGGGCCGTGTCGAAGATCACGAGGTCGAAGCCGGCGCCGCCGGCGGGCGGCGCTGGCGGGGGCCGTGGGATCGAGGAAGTCGGCGAAGCGGTCGAACGCCGCGACCTCGGCCGTGCACGGCCCGGCGAGCTGCTCCTCCATGACCCGCACGATCTCGGGCGGGAAGATCTCGCGGATCGGGGCCAGCGTCCGGTCGGTGTACTCGGCGGTCGCGCGGTCGGGGTCGATCTCCATCGCCCACAGGTTCGGGACGCCGGCGATCGGGGTGATCGCGTGGCCGATCGGCTGCTCGAACACGTCGGCGAGGTTGGACGCAGGGTCGGTCGTCACGATCAGGACGCGCCTGCCGGCGTCGGCCTCGGCCACCGCGGTCGTGCAGGCCATCGTGGTCTTGCCGACGCCGCCCTTGCCGGAGAAGAAGAGGAACTGGGTCACGGGGGATCCTTTCGCGGGGCGCTTCGGGGCCGCGGCCGGCTCAGGCGCGAAGCGCGAGCTCGCCGCGGAGCTCGTCGAGCGTCGGGTAGGCGTCCGTCTTGACGATGCGTCCACCCATCACGGTGATCGGCAGCACCTCGAGCTGGCGCTGGCGGATCAGCTCGTACACCTCGCGGTTGCGCATGAAGGCCTGGGGATCCGCGGTCATCATGTGGCGGACCACCGTCCGGCCCTCGGCTTCGAGCGTGAAGATCGCCTCGCTGAGGTCGACGAGTGTCGTGTCGAGCACCGGGCCGCACAGCCCCGTCGGGCAGCACAGGGGCGGGTCGAAGATCTCGACGTCCGGAGTGACGGGGCCGCGGGGCTGATCAGTCATGGGGCGCATCCTTCTGCGGGTGAGGTGGAGAGCTGGACGGCTGGCCGGTGCGCAGGACCTGGTCGACGGCTGGAGCGGCGTGGCCTCGGCGATGTGGCGCCCTTCGGCCGCGGACCAGGTCGCGGATGCGGTTGAAGGCGAGCTCGAGGAGCGGCGTCTCGAAGATGGGACCGCACGCGCCGCCCGGGCAGCACGCGGGATCGGCGACGAGATCGATGTCGGGCGGCCTGCGGGTCGGGCGCCAGGTCACGCATGGATCGCGTCCGGCTGAAGGGCCTCGGCGACGGCGCGCTCGATGGCCGAGATGTTGAGCTTCCCGCCGGCGAAGCGGCGGGCGCCGTCGATGACCACGATCGGCGGGACGGCCTCGCCGGCCGCGATCGTCCGCCTCGACGTCCGGGTGGCGGGCCATGTCCGGGCCGAACAGCTCGGCGTACTCGAAGGCGACGGCCGGCCCGAAGCGCTCGGCCAGGCGCTGCTTCGACGAACGAGGCCGCCGCCTTCCAGGTCTTCGTCGAGGCACAGCCCGCGGGCGATGGCATCCCGACGACGAGCACCGAACAGGTCACGGCGACGATCTCCGCGAGGATCGGCAGGCGGCGCAAGCGGTCCCGCCGCCGGCACGGCGGTCCGGCTCGGGCCGCAGTCCGAGCACAGGCACGCGGTAGTCGCGGCGTCGGTCGGCGTGAGGAGGTCGGCGACGGCGGCGCGGAGCGCCGCGACACGCTCGAGGTCGAGCGAGTAGTAGACCCAGCGCCCGCTCCTGCGCTCGCGGAGGAGCCCGGCGGCGCGCAGGGTCCGCAGGTGGTGCGAGACGAGGGCGGGACTCAGCCCCAGCATCTCTCCGACGTCGCAGACGCAGTGCTCCCCGTGGCCCAGCAGGGCCACGATCCGCGCGCGGTTCGGCTCCGCCACGGCCTGGAGGCCGACGAGGACGTCGGGTGCGAGCGGGGAGATCGGGTGGGTAGCGTGCGTGTTCATCGGCGTTATTCTAACCGCTGTTAGTACAACGCGGGTTTGAGCAAGCTGACCAGACGCGCGTCAGAGCGTCAGGCGCCCCGACGCCCGGCCTGCCGTTCCGACACGATCTCGGCCAGGATCCCGAGCGCGATGTCGGCCGGCGTGTGGCCCCCGAGGTCGAGCCCGACCGGGGCGTGGATACGGGCCAGGTCGGCCTCGCTCGTGCCCGCCTCTCGGAGGCGCTCGCGGCGCTCGGCATGCGTCCGCCGGCTGCCGAGCGCCCCGACGTACTTCGCCCCGCGGCGGAGCGCGGTCGTGATTGCCGGGTCGTCGAACCTGGGGTCGTGGGCCAGGACGACGACGTGCGCGCTCGCGTCGATGCCGGCTCGGTCGGCGAGCTCGTCGGCCCAGCCAACGAGCAGCTCGTCGGCGTCGGGAAACCGCTCGCGGGTCAGGAAGGCGGTCCGCGCGTCGACGACCACGGTGTGGAACCCGATGGCGTGGGCCAGGCGGACCAGGTACACGGCGATCTCGCCGGCCCCGACGATGACGAGGCGGGCGGCGGCGACCACGTCGACGTAGAGGTCGCGGGTGCCTGATCCGGATCGTGCGGGAGACGCCAGCGCGCAGCGCGTCCCGGGCGAGGTCCACGAGATCGGCGTCGGCCGCCGCGTCGCCGAGCGAGCCCGACCGGATCCCCCTCGCGTCGAGGAGGACACGACCGGCCTCCGACGCCTCGCGACCGACCGGGAGCGAGGTGGCGACGCACGACCGGCCGTTCGCGGCGGCGTTGAGCACCTCGGCCGGCACGTCCGGCTCGACGAGGACGTCGATCTCCCGCCGCAGGAGCCGACTGCGGCTGCCGCTCGTCGCTGACGCCGTAGTGGACGAGCTCGCGGTAGTGACCCGCGGCGGGCGGCGCGGACGGCCTCTGCGGCGGCTCCCTCGACGCAGCCGGCGGAGACGCTGCCTGCAGCCGACCGTCGTCGGCGACGAGCAGCGTGCTCCCAAGCTCGAACGGGGCGGATCCGACGGAGCGGACGAGCGTCGCCCGGCCGAATCCGACCCCCCCGCGCCAGCGACGCCGATGCCAGGACGCTTCAGTCGTGCCGCCGGATCACCGAGCCGTCCGGGCGGCGGCGGATTCCTGGATGGTGACGGCTACTCGCTCAACCAGGCGGCGATGTCACCGGCGGAGGGGATGCGGCCCGTGCTCACGACCTTGCCGTCGATGACGAGGCCCGGGCGTGCGACAGGACGCCGTAGGCCGCGATCTCGGCGTAGTCGGTGACCTTGATGATCTCGGCCTCGATGCCGGCCATCGCGACGGCCTCGCGGGCCGCCGGCCTCGAGCGCGCTGGCAGTTGTTGCAGCCGGGCCCGAGGACTTCGATCTTCTTCACGTGGTGGACTCCTTCTGAGCCATGCGACGAGCGCGTTGAACAGGTAGCCGACGGCGAGGATCCCGGCGACGACGACGCCGACGAAGACGGCGATCAGGCGGGGCTTCATGACGCGGCGGAGGATGACCAGCTCGGGCAGGCTGATCGCGACGATCGCCATCATGAAGGCGAGGGTCGGAGCCCGAGCGGCAGGCCCTTGCCGATCAGCGCCTCGACGATCGGGATCGTGCCGGCCGCGTTGGAGTAGAGCGGGATCGCCGAGGGCGACGACGAGCGGGACCGCGAGCGGGTTGTCGCGACCGCCGACCGAGACGACGAGCTCCGTCGGGACGAAGCCATGGATGAGCGCGCCGATCCCGATCCCGACGAGCACGTAGGGCAGGACCTTGCCGGACGATGTCCTTCGTCGAGCGCCAGGCGTCGCGGACGCGCTGCTCGACCGAGAGCCGGATGTCGAGCGACGTGGCGCCGCCGCCCGCCCGGATCTTCGAGGACGTAGTCCTCGACGTACCGCTCCAGGCCGCAGGCGCCCGATGCACGAGGCCGCCGACGATCGCGACGGCGAGCCCGGCGCCCATGTAGAGGAGGGCGACGCCCGGGCCGAACAGGCCCCAGAGGAGGACGAGCGCGACCTCGTTGACCATCGGGCTGCTGATCGAGGAAGGCGAAGGTGACGCCCGAGCGGGACGCCGGCCTCGACGAAGCCGATGAAGAGCGGGACGGCCGAGCACGAGCAGAACGGCGTGACGACGCCGAAGCGCGGCCGCCGCCGACGGTCGCCGGGAGCGTGCCGCGGCCCGCCAGCGCGGCGCGCACCCGCTCCGGGCGGGACGAAGCAGCGCAGGAAGGAGACCGACGGTGACGATCCCGAGGAGCAGGAGCAGGACCTTCGGGACGTCGTAGAGGAAGAACGCGACGGCGTCGCCGAGGTGCGAGCCGCGCTCGAGCCCGAGGAGGTCGAAGGCGACCCAGTTGGCGGCCGGCAGGTTCGACGAACCAGGCGACGAGCCAGAGCGCGGCGCCGCCGCGACGCCGTGGCCAGAACGGGAGCCGGGCGCGCCGGAGCGCGGCGTCGTCATCCGAGCGACCTCGCGCGAGCGCGTCGAGGGCGCGCGCGGCAGGCCTCGTCGTCGCGCTCGTAGTAGACGCGCCGCGTGTCGGCCGCCGGGGCGGCTCGCCCGCACGAGGCCGGCGTCGCGCAGCCGCGCCAGGTGATTGCTCACGTTGTTCTCGCGGGCGCCGAGGGCGGCGGCCATCTCGCAGACGCAGACGCGGCCCGTCGCGGAGCATCCGCACGATGCTCGCCCGGTTCGGGTCGGCCAGGAGCGCGGCGGCCGCCGCCGCCTCGTCGACGTCGGGGGCGGCGAGGTCCATCCGCAGGTCTTCGAGGACCGGCAGCTCAGTCGACATGGTGGGCCTCCATCGGGCTGGGTACGTGTGGCCGTCACGAGACGAGGATCCAGGCGCGCTGGGCGGCAAGGGCAATCGAGCGCGATGGCGAAGATGCGGGAGAGGGTCGTGCTCTTGACGCGACCCGCCGTGAAGCGGGCCCCGAGCCAGGCCCCGATGACCGAGGCGATCGACGTGACGATCACGGTCGGCCAGTCGAACGAGGCCGTCCCGAGGTGACTGGCGAAGGCGGAGAACGACGGCAGGGTGACGGCGACCGAGTTCGTCGCGGCGGCCAGGCGGGCGCTGTAGCCCGACGAGGGTCAGGGTCGGCATGAGGAGGAAGCCCGGGCCGACGCCCAGGAAGCCGGCGAAGACGGAGATCGGGACGGCGGCCCCGGCGGCCTTCGCCCGGGCGGCGTCGGTGATCTCGGCCGACGACCTCGGTCGAGGCGCCCTTCGGGAGCGCCATGCGGATCGCGAGGAAGACGCAGGACGCCGACGTAGAGCCACCAGACGAGGTCGGTCGAGGCGAACTGGAGGAGCCAGACGCCGAGCGGCGCGCCGATGGTCGTGATGACCACGAGGATGAGCGCGCCCCGCTTGTCGACCATCCCGGCCCGCCAGAAGGCGATCGCGCCGCTGATGGCCGTGAGCCCGTTGAGCAGCAGCGCCCAGGGCTGGATGACGTCCTTGAGGTCGAAGCCGAAGAGGCCAAGCACCGGGATCGCGATGAAGGCGACGCCGAGGCCCAGCATCCCGGACAGGAACGACAGCCCGAAGAGGAGCGGGGTCAGCAGGAAGAGCATCTCCACGCGGACCTACCGGCCTTCCCAGCGGACACAGGGAGTCAGCAGGTGTGGACGGGAGTCCTTCGCTCCACGTCGGGGGCCGCGTGAGCCGCATCACATACATCACATCGCGCAGTGTCACATCACGTGCTGCGACGATATAGGGCCGACCGGCACGCTCGGACGTGCCGAACGCGGCGCAGGCGCCGCCGCCCGCCGTGCCCGCGTGCCGCCCGGGCTGGGCAGCTCCCCTACTCGACCTCCACCGTGGCCACCACGCCGAAGTGGTCCGACGGGTAGAGCGTCGGGTCGTGGGCGGCCGGGCGGTCCGCCCAGAGGCGGGCGTCACGCGCCCGGACGGCGCCCCGAATCCAGACGTAGTCGAGACACGACGGCTCGCCGTCGGCGTCGATCGCCGGGGCCTGCAGGCCGGAGGGCCAGGTGACCGCCGGCTCGCCGCCGTTCGCCTCGACAAACGCCGACCGGAAGCCCGCCCCGGCCATCCGGCCGTACGCCGGCTCTTCCGGGTCGGCGTTGAAGTCGCCCATCACGATCAGGCCGGTCGTCGACGGCGCGACATCGAGCCAGGCGACGAGGGCCGCCGCCTGCTCGTCGCGGATCCCCGCGTCGGGAACCCGGTGGTGGAGGTGCGTCACGGCGACGAGGAGCCGTGCGCCGCCCGGGAGCGTCACCGTGGCCCGGTGGGCCGCCCGCTGGTGACCGAGGTCCAGGCGCTCCACGTCCTCGGCGGCGAGCGGCGCCCGGACGAGGAGGCTGTTGCCATACTCCGGCCGGCCCGCCCAGCCGCGGTGGATGCCGTACTCGTCGGGCGTCCCGGCCGCGAGCAGGCGGTCCTGCTGCATCGGGTAGACCACCTCCTGGAGGCCCAGCAGGTCGGGACGAAGGGCGGCCGTGTCGGCCAGCAGGAGCGGGAGGCGCTCCTCCCAGCGGTCCGCGAGGTTCCGGAGGTTGAGGGTCGCAACCCGCAGGCGCGTCATCCGCGGCCTCCCGTCGGCACCGGCCGTCGGGAGCTCGATCACCGGCAGGCGTCGGCCCCTGGCTGCCGCGCCGCCAGGTGCCGAGGCGCGGCCCCCGAGGGCGGAGGCGGGCCGACCGGGCCCCGGGCCTCCCAGCTCGCCGGCGATGGCCGCCAGGCGGTCGGCGACCGCCGGATCGAGGCGATACCAGATCCAGGTGCCCTGGCGGTCACCGTGCACGATCCCCGCCTCGCGAAGGACGCGGAGGTGGTGGGAGACGGTCGGCTGCGAGAGCCCGTCGCAGGCCGAGAAGTCACAGGCGCAGACCGAGCCGTCGGAGGCGAGCTGGCGCACGATCGCCAGGCGGGCCGGATCGGCCAGTGCCGCGAGGAGGCGGACGTCGGGGTCGGCGGACTTCGACATGCCGCCATGTTATCGACGCACTTCTATATTGACAAGACTCAATATATGTGGCAGGATCTCGTCGTCGAACCTCCCACCCACCGACCCGAGGCATCCACGATGTTCAACCAGGGCGCGATCCTCTCCGACGTCGATCCGCCGCGAGCACGCGCTCGCCGCGTCGCCCGCGCCGCCTCGAGCGGCGCCACGTCGCCCACATGCTGGAGGCGCTCCGCTGCTGCACGGGCCCGTCGCTGGCCGCTCGCCTGCGCAGCGCCGTCGGACCGCCCGGCCGCGACCTGCTGCGCGACGGTCTAGCCTTGACCCCGGAGCGCTCGACCCACGCCGCCGACATCCCTGGAGCCATCGATGACTGACACGCTCCGCGACGAGGTCCGTCGCCACTACGCCCGCGCCGCCCTCGCGGTCCTGGAGCCCGGGGGCTGCTGCTCGCCCGGGGCGGCGGCCAGCCCCGGCGACCCGGTCTTCGGGCCCGGCCTCTACGACCCCGGGCAGCTGGACCCGCTGCCCGCCGACGCGGTCGCGGCCAGCCTCGGCTGCGGCAACCCCACCGCCATGGCCGAGCTGCGGCCGGGCGAGATCGTCCTCGACCTCGGCTCCGGGGGCGGCATCGACGTCCTCCTCTCGGCGCAGCGCGTCGGCCCGTCGGGCATCGCCTACGGGCTCGACATGACCGACGAGATGCTGGAGCTGGCCCGCCGCAACGCGGGCGCGGCCGGGGCGTCGAACGCGACGTTCCTGAAGGGCGAGATCGAGGCGATCCCCCTGCCGGATGCGTCGGTGGACGTGGTCATCAGCAACTGCGTCATCAACCTCTCGACCGACAAGCCGCGCGTCTTCGCCGAGATCGCCCGGGTCCTGCGGCCCGGCGGGCGGGTCAGCGTCAGCGACGTCGTGGCCGACGACGCGCATCTCCCCGGCGGACCGGGCCGCCCTCGGCGACTACGCCGGCTGCGTCGCGGGGGCGCTGTCCTTCTCGGAGTACGCGGCCGGCCTCGCGGCGGCCGGGCTGGCCGGGATCGAGCTGCGGCCGACCCACGCGGGCGGCCCCGGGATGTACAACGCGATCGTCCGGGCCGTGCGCCCGACGGCGGCACCGGACGCGGACACGCCGGCCGCGGCGTCGCGGGCGGCGGCCGCGGGGCTGGCCGCGGCGCGGGCCCTCCCGACCGACGGGACGATCGCGCTGGGCGACGCGTGCTGCGCGACGGACGCCGGAGCGGGCTGCCGCTGATGCGTGGCACGGTGCCGCCGATGCCGCCCCTGGTGGCGGCGACCGTCGCCGACCTCGCGGACATCGAGACGCTGGTGGCGGCGCCGGGCTGCCGCTCGACGGCCTCGCGGCCTGCGTGTCCGGCGGGACGGCCGTCATCTGCCGCGAGCACGACGGCTGCCTCCTTGGCGTGGCCGCGACCGAGCGCTACGGCGACGTCGCCTTGCTGCGCTCGGTCGCCGTGCACGCGCCGGTTCGCGGGCACGGCCTGGGGCGGGCGCTCGTCGGAGCGCGCGCTCGCCGACGCGCGGGCCGCCGGGGCGCGCGAGGCATGGCTGCTCACCGAGACCGCGGATCCCTTCTTCGCCGGCCTCGGCTGGTCCCGCGCCGATCGCGCCGACGCGCCCGCGGCCGTGGCTGCATCGGTGGAGTTCGCCTCCGCCTGCCCGACGACCGCGATCGCGATGCGCCGCCCGCTCTGAGGCGCGGCCGGGCCCGTCCCGGGTCGCTCCCCTACTCCGGCAGCGCCGCGCCCTCCACGCACGCCGCGACGACGCCGAGGGCGGCCAGGCGGTCGCGCACGCCGGCATCGCGGACCGTCCACGCCGCCAGGTCGAGCCCGGCGTCCCGGGCGCGCGCCGCCCGGCGCGCGTCGATGCGGTGCCACTCGGCGGCGATCCCGGCGCAGCCCAGGGCGGTCGCCGTTCCGATCGCGCGGTCGGAGAGCCAGGCGCTGTTCAACCAGCATGGCCAGGCCGGCTCGAGGCGGCGGACCGTCGCCAGGGCGGCGTGGTCGAACGAGCTGATCACGACGCGAACGACGCTGCCGTCGAGGCGCCCGCGGGCCGCCCGGATCGGCGCGAGCGCGACCTCGCCCAGGTCCTCCTTCAGCTCCACGTCGATGAATGCCAGGGGCGGGCACGCCGCCAGGACGTCGGCCAGGGTCGGCACGCCGTGGGCGGCGAGCTCCGCCACGGTCAGCCGCGACGCACGAAGCCGGCGGCCCTGGACCCGGCTGAGCGACGCGTCGTGGAGGACGACCGCGACCCCGTCGGCGGAGGCCCGGACGTCGAGCTCCAGGCCGTCGATGCCGGGGATCGCGAGCGCCGCCGCGAAGGCAGCCAGCGTGTTCTCCGGCGCCCGGCGGTGATCGCCCCGATGGGCCAGCAGGAGCACCGTCAGCCGCCGGGCGTCGCGGCGAGGTCCGGCCCGGCGATGGGGATCGCGAACGAGAACGTCGACCCGACCCCGTCCTCCGACTCGGCCCAGATCCGGCCGCCGTGGGCCTCGACGATGTGGCGGGCGATCGACAGGCCGAGGCCGGTCCCGCCGGCGCCGCGGCGTCCGGGCCCGGTCGACCTTGTAGAAGCGCTCGAAGATCCGCGGCAGGGCGGCCCGCGGGATCCCCTGGCCATGGTCCTCCACCGCCACCACGACGTCGCTCTCGGTGGGCATCACCCGCACCACGACGGTCGATCCGGCCGGGCTGAACTTGATGGCGTTGTGGAGGAGGTTCAGGATCGCCTGCCCGATCCGGTCCTGGTCGCCGCGAACCGCCGGCACGGTCGCCGGGACCACCACCTCGAGGGTGACGTGATGGCGCTCGGCGAAGAGCCGGATCCGGTCGACGGTCGACCTCGCCAGCCGCCCGAGGTCGAGATCGTCGACGACGATGGTCGCCGTGCCCGACTCGATCCGGGAGAGGTCGAGGAGCTCGTTGACCATCTGGACCAGGTGCCCGGTCTCGACCTCGATCTTGGCGACCCGCTCCGCGGCCCTGGGCGGCAGCGAGTCGGCGTCGGCCGCCAGCATCTCGGCCAGCAGGCGCACCGTGGTGAGCGGCGTCCGCAGCTCGTGGCTCAGGTTGTCGATGAACTCCGTGCGGATCCGCTGCAGGCGGCGGAGCTCGGAGACGTCCTCCAGCACCAGCCAGGCGTCGCCCGACGCCGTGCGCCTGGCGCGCGCCAGGAGGGTCGGCCCGTCCTCGGTGCGGACGACCACCTCGCCCACCGCCGAGCCCGCCTCCAGGGCCGTCCGGACGATTGCCTCCACGTGGTGGTCGGTGAACGCCTCCAGCACGCCGCGGCCGACCATCGTGCCGGGACGGCGGGCCGCGAGCCGGTGGGCCGCCTCGTTCGCGGCGGTCACGGTCAGGTCGGGGTCGACGCGGACCGCGCCGACCCCGGCGAGGTCCGCGAGGACGGCCGCGTCCCGGTCGGCCACCAGCGCACGCTCCTCGGCCGCCGCGAGGCGCGCCTGCACCGCGGGATCCGCCGCCGCCCGGGCGGCCGGCAGCCCCTCGGACGCCGCGGCGCTGGAGCGAGGCGGCGAGCACGAGCAGGGCGGCCGCGAGGAGGGCGAGGAAGGCGCCGTACTCCAGGAGGGCGCCCATCGGAGCTCCGGCGACCGCGGCCTAGGCCAGGAGTCGCGCTTCGACCGCCTCGAGCGGCACGATCGTCCGCTCGCCGGTCGCCCGGACGGTCACCTCGGCGCCGCCCGCCGCCAGGGAGCGCGGGCTGATCGTGACGATGAGCGGCATCCCCAGGAGCTCGGCGTCGGTGAACTTGACGCCGGGCGACTCGTCGCGATCGTCCCAGAGGACCTCGCGGCCGGCGTCGCGGGCCCGATCGTGGAGGCGCTCGGCGATCTCGGTGACGCGGGGGTCCTTCGCCGCCGAGACGGTCACGATGTGGGCGGCGTACGGCGCGACCTCCGCCGGCCAGGCGATCCCCTTGTCGTCGTGGTGGGCCTCGACCACGCAGGCCAGCGCCCGCCCGACGCCGATCCCGTAGGAGCCCATGACGATCGGGTGGGCCATCCCGTCCTCGCCGAGGTACGTTGCGCCGAGGGCGCTCGTGTACTTCGTGCCGAGCTTGAAGATGTTGCCGACCTCGATCCCGTTGCGCAGGATCACGGGCGCCCCGCAGGTGGGGCAGCCGTCGCCCTCGCGGGCATTCGCGATGTCGGCGACCAGGTCGGGCGTGAAGTCGCGCCCCACGTTGACGTTGCGGTAGTGGAACCCCTCGCGGTTCGCGCCGGCGACGAGATTGGACGACCGGGCCACCAGCTCGTCGACGAGGACGAAGGCGCCCTTCGCCCCGATCGGCGATCCATAGCCCGGCTCCATGCCGGCGGCCTTGATCTCGTCGGCCTGGGCCGGTCGGAGCACCCGGGCGCCCGTCGCGTTGGCCAGCTTCGTCTCGTTGACCTCCATGTCGCCGCGGACGATGGCGGTGATGAGGCGACCATCCCCGTCGACGAAGAACGTGGCCTTGGCGGTCTCCTCGGGGCTGATCCCGAGGAAGGCGGCGAGGTCGGCGATCGTCGTCGTGCCGGGGGTCGCGACCTCCTCCAGCGGGAGGTGCGGGACCGCCGGCGCCTCGGAGAACCGGACCCTGGCCACCTGGCGGTTCGCCGAGAAGCCGCACGTCTCGCAGAGGACCAGGACGTCCTCGCCGTACTCGTTGAGGACCATGAACTCGTGGGCGCCCGAGCCGCCCATCATCCCCACGTCGGAAGCGACCGCGATCGCCTGCAGCCCCAGGCGCTGGAAGATGCGGGTGTAGGCCTCGTAGTGCAGCTCGTAGGCGACGTCGAGGCCGCCCTCGTCGAGGTCGCAGGTGTAGGAGTCCTTCATGACGAACTCGCGGACGCGGATGAGGCCGCCGCGCGAGCGCGGCTCGTCGCGGAACTTCGTCTGGAAGTGATAGACCATCATCGGGAGCTGGCGGTAGCTCTTCACGAGGTCACCGAGCAGGCTCGCCACGACCTCCTCGTGGGTCATCGCCAGGACCATGTCGCGCCCGCCGCGGTCCTTGAAGCGCGCCATCTCGGGGCCGATCTGGTACCAGCGCCCGGTCTCCTTCCAGAGGTCGGCCGGGTGGACCACCGGCATCTCCATCTCCTGGCAGCCGATCCGGTCCATCTCCTCGCGGATGACCTGCTCCACGCGCCTGCTGGCGCGGAAGCCGAGCGGCAGCAGCGAGTAGATCCCGGCGCCAAGCTGGCGAACGTAGCCGGCGCGGACGAGAAGGCGGTGGCTGGGCATCTCCGCGTCGGAGGGGTCGTCGCGGAGGGTCGTGAAGAACAGGTGGCTCAGGCGCATGCGGCAAGGATACCGGCGCGCCCGGTCGAGCGGCAGCCGGGCGGGCGCGACGGAGCGGGGGAGGCGCGCGGGGCCGGAGCCAGGCGTCGCATCATTGGGGAGGATGGCATCCCGGCTCCCGCCGGGCGCACGGCAACCCCGACCGGTCCTGGGAAGGGCTGACGACTCGCCGGAAGCCGGAGCAGCATCGGGGGCGGCGGGCTGCCGTCGTGCGATGCCCCTCCCGGCACACCAGGGAGATACCCGTGAGCGAAGCGCCGACGATCGTCGTCACCGGGATGTGCAACACGAAGGGCGTCGAGATCCGCTTCCTCGCCGCAGCAGGTGGCGGAGCACGGCGGCAGGCCGCTGGTCATGGACCTCAGCCTCGGTGCCGCGGTCGACTGGGCCGACATCTCGCTCCACGAGGTCCTGGCGGCCACGGGGACGCCCGTCGAAGAGGTCTTCGCGGCCCCCCGGGCGGCGGCCATCGAGCTCGTCGGCCGCGCCGGCGCCGTCAAGATCCTGGAGCTGCACGCGGCCGGCCGGTGCGACGGGATCATCTCGTGGGCCGGGGCGGTCGGGACGACGACGGCGACGCACGTGATGCGGGCGCTCCCGTTCGGCGTGCCGAAGGTGATGCTGACGGACATGGCGCCGAGCGACGTCAGCCTGTGGCTGGGGAACAAGGACATCTTCATCGTCAACCCGACCGCCGAGCAGGGGGTCAACATCGTGACCCGCAGGGTCGTCGCGAACGCCACGGCGGCCGTCGTCGCGATGGCCCGCGTCCCCGAGGTGCCGGCCGGGTCGGAGCCGCTCTGCGCGATCACCTCGTACGGCTCGACGACGCCCGCGGTCCTCCGCTGCGCCGCCTTCATGGAGGGTCGCGGCTGGGACACCGCCGCCTTCCACGCCGTCGGCGTCCCGGGAACGACGATGGAGGACCTCATCCGCTCCGGCATGATCACGGCGGTCATCGACCTCACGACGGCGGAGCTCATGAACACGCTGCTGGGCAGCGTCTACGGCACCCCCGCGTCCTGGGAGGGCGAGCGCCTCACGGCCGCCGGGGAGATGGGGATTCCCCAGGTCGTCGCCCCGGGCGGCCTCGACCAGGCTGCGCTCGGGGCCCTCGAGAAGGTGCCGCAGCGATACCTCGACGAGACGAGGAGCGGGCTCCGGGCGGGCTACCGCGACACCGGGTTGCCCTACGTCCACAACCCGAGCGTCACGATCATCGTCCCGACGCCCGAGGAGGTCGAGGAGGTCTCCCGGATGATCGCCGACCGGCTCAGCCGGACGACGGGGCCGACGGTCTTCCTCCTCCCGATGCAGGGCTGGTCGGCCTACGACCAGCGCGAGGCGCTCGCGAGCCGCGAGCGGGGCTGGGCGGCGGGGCACGGCGACGGGCCCGACCTGGGAGCCCGATCCGGAGCACCCCACGTGGTCCCGGAAGGCAACCCTCATGCGGGCAGTCCTCGACGAGCGCGTGCGACCGGACGAACGACCACCTCGACGTGATCGCCGATCGACATGCACATCCTCGACCCGGAGTTCTCCGACCTCGCCACGCGGGCCATGGGGGACATGCTCGACGGCACGTGGCGGAAGGGGCTCTACCGCGACGTTCCCGGCGTCCTGGGCTGACGACGGGCCGGTCAGCCCGATCCCGGCGCTCGCCGCCCTTCAGATCAGGCCGCCGCCATCAGCGCCAGCAGCACGCCGCCGGCGACGACGCTGGCCACCTGGCCCGCGGCGTTGGCGCCCATCGCGTGCATGAGCGGGTGGCTCTCGAAGTCCTCCTCCTGGGCCACCCGCTGGACCACCCGCGCGGCCATCGGGAAGGCGCTGATCCCGGCCGCCCCGATGAGCGGGTTGAAGGTCCCGTGCGCCAGCCGGTTGAGGCCCTTGGCGAAGAGGAGGCCGGCCGCGGTGTCGAGGCCGAAGGCCAGGATGCCCAGGCCCAGGATCGCCAGGGTGCTCGGCTGGAGGAAGGTCGTGCCGACCATCGTCGAGCCGATGGCGAGGCCCAGGAAGAGCGTCACGATGTTGGCCAGCTCGTTCGAGGACGCCTTCGTGAGCCGCTCCACGACCCCCGACTCGCGCATGAGGTTGCCGAGCATCAGCGAGCCGACGAGCGGCGTGGCGAAGGGCACCAGCGTCCCCACGAGCAGCATCACCCCCAGCGGGAAGAGGATCCGTGTCCGGCGGCTTACCGTTCGGCCGCCGTACGGCATCCGGATCCGGCGCTCCTCGGGCGTCGTCAGGGCCCGCATGACCGGCGGCATGATCACCGGCACCAGGGCCATGTAGCTGTAGGCCGCCACCGTGATCGGGCCCAGCAGGTGGGGCGCCAGGAGGCCGCTCACGTAGATCGACGTCGGGCCGTCGATCGCCCCGATGATCCCGATCGATGCCGCCTCCTCGCGGGTGAACCCCAGCAGGAGGGCCAGGATCAGGACCCCGAAGATCCCGAACTGGCCGGCCGCGCCCAGGAGGATCATCCGGGGGTTCTCGAGGAGCGGCCCGAAGTCGGTCAGGGCCCCGATCCCGATGAAGATGAGGAGCGGGAAGAGCTCGTTGCCGACGCCGGCCTCGTAGAGGATCGTCAGCAGCCCGCCCTCCTCGATCACCGGCGAGAGGGGCAGGTTGGCCAGGATCGCCCCGGCCGCGATCGGCAGGAGCAGGAGCGGCTCGTACTCGCGGACGATCGCGAAGTAGAGCAGGAGGCCGGCGACCGCCATCATCACCAGGGACTGCCAGGTGACGCTGGTGATCCCCGCCAGCAGCTGGTCGACCGTGGCGGCGCTCATCCCCCGGGGGGGCCGAGGCGGACCAGCGGGTCGCCGGGCCCGACCGGCTGGCCGGCCTCCACGGCGATCTCCAGGACGATCGCCTCGCGCGGCGAGCGGATCGTGTTGCGCATCTTCATCGCCTCGAGGACGAGGACCGGGTCGCCGCGGCGGAGGGCGGCGCCGGGCGCGACGAGGACCTCCAGGACGACGCCGGGCATCGGGGCGGCCAGCAGCTCAGCGGCCGCCCGCGCTCCGGCCGGACGCGGCGCGCCGCCGGCGGGGCCGGACGGCGGGGCAGGCTGGGCGATCACCCGCGGCGGAGGCGCCGGGCGGGCCTCGTCCGGCGCGGCGATCTCGGGCGAGATGACGGCCCCGGGCAGGTCCCCTTCCTCCTCCAGCGTCGCCTCGAACGTGAGCTCGCCGACGGAGATCGCGAAGCGGTCGGCCGCCGTCTGGTGGACGTCGATCGAGTAGGCCTGGTCGTCGATCGAGACGGTGTAGCGGCGCATCGACTACCTCGCGCGCCGGCGCCAGATCTGGCCCTGGCGCATGCGGCCCGCCGCCACCCAGCGGCTTGCGAAGAGGAGGCTTCCCGGCCAGTAGCTGCGCATCGCCGGGGCGGCCTGGCGGCGCCGCGTCTCGGCGTGACGGAGGACGGCGACGGTCACGGCGGCGATCAGGCGGGGGTCGAGTGCCCTCGGGGGCGCCGACGAGGCGGACGGGACGTGCGGGCGCGAGCGCGGGGCTCGGCCGCCGTCGCTCCGGCGGCCACGGCGGCCGCGGGCCCCGCGGCGGCCGGCTCGACGGTCGGCCGGCGGGCCTCGCCTCGCCGTTCGAAGCGGAGGACGAGGGAGAGCAGGAGCCACAGGACGGCGAGCAGGCCGAAGACGATGCCCATCCCCACCACGGTGATCTGGAGCCCGAAGGCGAGGTTCTCCATCGCCCTAGGCCGGGAAGAGGCCGTGCTTCTTGGGCGGGTTCTGCTGGACCTTCGTGCGCAGGAGCTCCAGCGCCCGGATCAGGCGCGGCCGCGTCTCGCGCGGCTCGATGACCTCGTCGATCTGGCCCACGTCGGCGGCGCGGTAGGGGTTGAAGAACGCCTCGCGGTAGCGGGCGACGTACTCCGCCTCGGCCGCCGCCGGATCGGCCGCGGCGCGGACCTCGCGCCGGTAGAGGATGCGGACGGCGGCCTCGGCGCCCATGACCGCGATCTGGGCACCCGGCCAGGCGAAGGCGACGTCGGTCCGCATCTGGCGCGAGGACATCGCCACGTAGGCGCCGCCCATCGCCTTGCGGGTGACGATCGAGATCTTGGGGACGGTCGCCTCGCAGTAGGCGTAGATGATCTTGGCCCCGTGGCGGATCACGCCCCGGTACTCCTGGTCGACGCCGGGCAGGAAGCCGGGGCAGTCCACGAAGGTGATCACCGGGATGTTGTAGACGTCGCAGATGCGGATGAAGCGGGCGATCTTGTCGCTGGCGTCGATGTCGAGGACGCCGGCCATCACCGCCGGCTGGTTGGCCACGATCCCCACCGAGTAGCCGTCGAGACGGGCGAAGCCGACCACCACGTTGGGCGCGTAGGCCGGGTGGATCTCGAGGAAGCTGTCCCGGTCGAAGACCATCGCCAGGACGTCGCGGACGTCGTAGGCCTCGGCCTCCTCGGGCGGGATGATCGTGTTGAGGGCGTCGTCCATCCGGTCCGCCGGGTCGTAGGGCGTGACCTGCGGCGGGTCCTCGTTGTTGTTCTGGGGGAGGTAGCCCAGGAGGAGCTTGACCAGCTCGAGGGCCTGCGCCTCCGTGTCCGCGACCAGGTGGGCGACCCCGCTGCGGGCGTCGTGGACGTCCGCGCCGCCCAGCTCCTCGATCGTGACCTGCTCGCCGGTGACGGCCTGCACGACGTCGGGGCCGGTGAGGAACATGGAGCTGGTGCCGCGGGCCATGATCACGAAGTCGGTGAGGGCCGGCGAGTAGACCGCGCCGCCGGCGCAGGGCCCCAGGATCAGCGAGATCTGGGGAATCACCCCGGAGGCCATCACGTTCCGCACGAAGACCTCGCCGTACGCGGCCAGGCTCGCGACGCCCTCCTGGATCCGCGCCCCGCCGGAGTCGTTGAGGCCGATGAGCGGGACGCCGCTCTCGAGGGCGAGGTCCTGGATGCGGCTGATCTTGTTCGACTGGACGCGGCTGAACGACCCGCCGAGGACGGTGAAGTCCTGGGCGAAGGCGGCGACGCGCCGGCCGTTGATCTTGCCGAAGCCGGCCACGATGCCGTCGCCGGGGTAGCGCTGGTCGGCCAGGCCGAACTCGGTCTCGCCGTGGGTGGCCAGGGCGCCCATCTCCTGGAACGAGCCGTCGTCGAGGAGGAGGGCGAGTCGCTCGCGAGCGGTGAGCTTGCCGCGGGCGTGCTGCTGGGCGATGCGGTCCGCGCCGCCGCCCTCGAGGGCGCGCGCCCGCATGGCCCGAAGGGCCTCGAGATGATCCGTCACCCTGCGATCGTGGCGCTGGCGGGGCCGCCGGCGCCACGGCCAGATGGCCCCGGGGAGCGGCCGCCGAGGCACCTCGCCCCACGGCCAGATGGCCCGGTGGCGTGCCCAGGTCGGTGCGTCCCGACGCACGGTGTTGCGGCGGGCCGGCGCGCCCGCCGCGGGGCCTCCATACTGGCACCGTGCATCGCCTCGCCCGCCGCGACCGGGGAGCGCCAGCGTGACCGCCCTCCTGCTCGCGGTCCTCGTGCTCGCCGTCCTCTTCGACTACATCAACGGCTTCCACGACACGGCGAACGCCATCGCCACGTCGGTCGCGACGCGCGCCCTGCGCCCCGCCTACGCGATCGGGATGGCCGCCGCGTTCAACTTCATCGGGGCCTTCGCCGGGACGGCGGTCGCCAAGACGATCGGCGGCGGGCTCGTCGACGAGCAGACCACCACCCAGACCGTCGTGGTCGCCGCGCTGGTCGGGGCGATCATCTGGAACCTCATCACCTGGCGGATGGGCATCCCGAGCTCCAGCAGCCACGCCCTCATCGGCGGCCTGATGGGGGCCACGATCGTCGCCGCGGGCGTCGGCGCGATCAAGATGGATGGCCTCGTCAGCAAGGTCCTGGTCCCGCTCTTCAGCTCGCCGATCATCGGCTTCGTCGGTCGCCTTCTTCCTGATGATCGCCCTCTTCTGGATCTTCCGGCGCGCCGACCGGCGGCCGCTGGCGCGACGCTTCCGGCGGCTGCAGCTCGTGTCCGCCGGGTTCATGGCCTTCAGCCACGGCTCGAACGACGCCCAGAAGACGATGGGGATCATCACCCTCGCCCTCTTCTCGGCCGGCGTCATCGACAGCGTGGACGTGCCCGACCTGGGTGATCCTCGTCTCGGCGACGGCGATGTCCCTCGGGACGGCCGCCGGCGGCTGGCGGATCATGGCGACCATGGGCCACCGCGTCGTCGAGCTGGAGCCGATCCACGGCTTCGCCGCCGAGACGACCGCCGCCACGATCCTCTTCACGACCGCCCACTTCGGGATGCCGGTCTCCACGACCCACGTCATCTCGAGCGCGATCATGGGCGTCGGCACGAGCAAGGGCCCCCATGGCGTCCGCTGGGGCGTCGCCCGCAGCATCCTCGTCGCCTGGGTCGTGACCATCCCGGCCACGGCGGCGTTCGGCGCCCTCTCGTGGGCTGTCCTCGACGTCCTCGGCATCCGCTGAACCCAGACACCCCGGAGGTTCCCATGGTCCGCCTGATCCCCAAGGACGAGGCCTTTCACGACGTCTTCGTGAAGGACGGCGAGAACCTGCTCGAGGCCGCCCGCGCGCTCAACGCGATGTTCACGGACTTCGACCGGCTCGACGAGCGCGTCGCCACGATCCAGGCCCTGGAGCACGCCGGCGACGAGATCGACCTCGAGATCGCCGCACGCCTCGAGAAGTCGTTCATCACGCCCTTCGACCGCGAGGACATCCACGAGCTCTACACGCGGCTCGACGACGTGGTCGACGGCATCCAGGAGGCCGCCGAGACGGTCGTCATCTACGGGATCGACTCCGCCACCGACGAGGCGCGCCGGATGGCCGGGATCATCGACGCCCAGGCCGAGCAGCTCCTGGAGGCGCTTGCGGAAGCTCGACCGGCTGGAGTCGGCCGGCATGCACCTCAAGGCCGTCCACGACCTGGAGAACGAGGCCGACGGCCTCTCGCGGGCGGCGATCGGGCGGCTCTTCCGCGGCGGCGCCGACGCCCTGACGGTCATCAAGCTGCGCGATCTCTACAAGGTCCTCGAGGACACGGTCGACGCCGCGGAGGACGCGGCCGAGGTCATCGAGCGGATCGCGGCCAAGCACCAGTAGGGCGCGGCCGGCGCCGCGTGGCGCGCCCGGCGGTCAGGCCGGACGGCGGAAGACGTAGCCGACGCCGCGCACCGTCTGGACCAGCGCCGGCGCCGCCGGGTCGGGCTCGATCGCGCTGCGGAGCCAGTGGACGTGGACGTCCACGGTCCGGGTCTCGCCGGCGTAGTCGTAGCCCCAGACCTGCTCCAGGAGCTGATCCCGGCTGAAGACCTGGCCCGGGTGCCGCAGCAGGAAGGCGAGCAGCTCGAAGACCTTCGGCTTCATCGGCACGCGGCGCGCCGTCGCGGAGGAGGCGGTGGCCCGCGAGGTCGACCGTCAGGTCGCCGAGGGAGACCGTCGTCGGTCCCTCGGCCGGCGCCTGCTCGGTCCGCCGCAGGAGCGCCCGGATCCGCGCGCTGAGCTCGCGCAGGCTGAACGGCTTCGTGACGTAGTCGTCGGCGCCCAGCTCCAGGCCCAGGACCTTGTCGAGCTCCGAGCTCTTCGCGGTCAGCATCAGGATCGGGACACCCGACTCCTGGCGGATGATCCGGCAGACCTCGATCCCCGACAGCTCGGGCAGCATGAGGTCCAGCACGACGAGCTCCGGGCGGTGCTCCCGGAACCGGGCCAGCGCCTCGCGGCCGTCGGCGGCCGTGACCACCCGGAAGCCGTCCGCGTCGAGCGCCTCGGCGAGCGTCTCGCGCAGGGTCGGCTCGTCGTCGACGACGAGGATCGTGCGGGCCATCTCCCCACAGGATAGGCGCTTCGCCGCGATCGGACGGATGGGCGATGGCGGCCGGCCCGCGTCGGCGCGCGAGGCGGAACGAGCGGCACGGCCGCCTCGTCGACGAGCGGCAGGCGTCCGCCTCGTGCGCGAGCGCCGTCAGTCGGCCAGCCGCGCGGGCGCGTCGACGGCGTACGGCCGTAGCGGCCGCGTAGGTCCCGGGCTCGTCGCGGCCGCTGGCGGCGCCCTCCGGGCCCCAGCGGCGACGATCGCGGCCGCCCGACGACCGGCCGTCCGGCGGGTGGTAGCGGTACTCGGCGTCTCGGCGAAAGGTCGCCGATCGCCGGGTCGTAGCTCGGCGGCCACGTAGCGGTCGAGCCAGGCCTGGACTGTCGCGGGTCATGCCCGCTCCGGTGGCGACCGCCGCCGGCGGTCAGGCGGGCGACTCCGCCTCCAGCGCGCGCGCCGCCCGGTCCAGGCGCTCGAGCGTCCGTCGAGCCCGAGGGCGACCATCGACTCGAAGAGGGGCGGCGTGGTCGTCCTTCCGGTCAGCGCGACCCGGATCGCCATGAAGAGGTCGCCTGCCTTCCAGCCGTTCGCCTCGGCGACGCCGCGCAGGCCGGCCTCCAGGCCTTCGGCCGTGAAGCCATCGAGGCCCGCGGCGTCGAGCGCCCGGCTCGCGGCCGCCAGGCCCGCCCGCGCCGTCCCGCGCTCCCAGCGCTTCGGCACCAGCAGGACGGGGTCCAGGTCGACCGCATCGCTGAAGAGGAAGCCGACGATGTCGGTGATCGCGCCGAGCACCGGCAGCCGCTCCCGGACGATCGGGAGCAGCGCCGTCAGCTCCTCGCGGGTCGGCTCGCGGTCGATCCGCCCGTCCGTCTTCGCCCGGCGCGAGGAACGGGGCGAGACGGTCGATGAGGTCGTCGTCGGCGAGGCGGCGGATCCACTGCCCGTTCAGCCACTCCAGGCGGACGCGGTCGAAGATGGCGCCGCCCTTCTGGACCGCGCCGAGGTCGAAGCGGGCCACGATCTCGTCGAGCGAGAGGACGTCCTCCTCGGTGCCGGGCGACCAGCCGAGATAGGCCAGGTAGTTGACGAAGGCCTCGCGGACGAAGCCCTCGGCGATGTAGTCCTTGACCGCGGTCTGGCTCTTGCGCTTGCTCATCTTCGTCCGGTCGGTGTTGAGGATGAGCGGCAGGTGGGCGAAGACCGGTTCCGGGTGGCCGAGGGCCCGGAAGAGGAGGATGTGCTTCGGCGTGTTGGAGAGGTGGTCCTCGCCGCGGATGACGTGGGTGATTCCCATCGCCGCGTCGTCGACCACGACGGTGAAGTGGTAGAGCGGCGTGCCGTCGCCGCGGACGATGACGAGGTCGCCGCCGAGGGCGGCGGCGTCGAACTCGACGTGGCCCCGGACGAGGTCGTCGAAGGCGACCACGCCGGGCTCGATCCGGAAGCGCAGCGCCGGGCGGCGGCCCTCGGCCTCGCGCGCTGCACGCCCGGCCGGCGTCAGGGCGGCGCAGCGGCCGACGTAGCGGGGCGGCTGCTTCGCCGCCTCCTGGGCCTTCCGGTCGGCCTCGAGCTCCTCGGGCGAGCAGTAGCAGGGGTAGGCCCGATCCTGCGCCACGAGGGCGGCGGCCGCCTCCGCGTAGCGCGGCAGGCGCGCCATCTGGCGGTACGGCCCGAAGGGACCCCGCTCGGCGCGCTCGCCGGCGGCCGGGCCCTCGTCCCATTCGAGGCCGAGCCAGTGGAGGTGCTCCAGGATGTCGCGCTCGAACTCGACGGTGGAGCGGGCCTGGTCGGTGTCCTCCAGGCGCAGGATGAACGTCCCGCCGACATGGCGGGCGAAGAGGAAGTTGAAGAGGGCCGTGCGGGCCGTCCCGATGTGGAGCGGGCCCGTGGGGCTGGGGGCGATGCGGACGCGGGCGTCGGACATGGACCCGATTGTACGGGCGCCGCGCTCAGCCCCGGCGGACGCCCTCGGGCACGTGGTGGAAGAGGGCGGGGTCCGCCTCGCCGCGGAGGACGTGGACCAGGCCGGCGGGCCGAAGGCCGAGGGTCGCCCGGCCGAAGGGCCCCTCCAGGGTGACCGCGTCGAGCGACGCGGACCGGGCCAGGATCGTGACATGGGCGCCGGGCGTCAGGCCCCGCGCCTCGATGTACGAGAGGAGCGCCGGATCCTCTTCGGCGGCCTCGGTGATCCGGTAGATCGTCGCCCGCTCCCCCGCCTCGAGGCCGGCAAGGGGAACGCCCGGGGGCCGCCGCTCGGCCGCCGCGAGGTCGATCGGATTGCCGTGCGGGCAGGTCTCCGGGTGGCCGAGCAGCTCGTCGAGGCGCGCCTCGACGCGGGGCGAGATCGCGCCCTGGAGTCGCGCGGCCTCCACGTCCGATTCGGCCCAGCCCAGGCCCACCACGGTCGTCAGCAGCCACTCCAGGAGCGCGTGGCGGCGGAAGATCGCGTCGGCGGCGGCGCGGCCGGGGGCGGTCAGGCTCAGCTCGCGCCCCTCGCCCTGGGCCACCAGCCCGTCGGCGCCGAGGCGGCGGACCATCTCGCTGGCCGCCTGGGTGGTCACGCCGACCTGGCGGGCGATGTGGGCGGTCGTGACGCGGCAGCCGTCGCCCGCGGCCACGCGGAGGGCGAGCAGGTACTCCTGGGCGGCACTGGAGAGGTCGGACGGGGCGCGACGCGTCACCCGCGGATCCTACCGCGCAGCCACCGGATCGGCGCGCGCTCGGCGGCGCCGCCGGACGGGCGCGAGCGGGATGGGCGCAACGGGGTGGGCTATGCGGGCGGGCGCCATGGGTAGGGGGCCACTCGTCCCGCCGCCACCAGCGCCGAGCCCGCCCAGCCAGGCCAGGGCCGCGAGGACGACCGCGGCCTCGGGGGCCGGCCCGCCCGGGACGAAGGGACCGCCCAGCGCCGCCACCGCCGCGACGATGGGGATCGACGCGAAGACGAGGGCGACGGCGCCGCCGAGCGCCGCCCACGCCGCCCGGGGCGCGAATGCGAGGAGCGCGACGCCCGCCGCCTGGAGCGGAAGGGTCGCGACGAGGCTCGCGGCGAGGCCGTCGGGGCGGCCGGCGGCCAGGGCCAGCGCCAGGCCGGGCACGAGCCAGGCGAGGATCGCGAGGCCGACGCGGGCGCCGACACCGGGTCCGACCGAGCTCGCGCGTGCCGGCGCCGCGCGGGCGGCGGCCGCGGGGGCGGCGGCCGCGCGCCCCGCCGCAAGCCGCGGGTCCGGCGGAGGCTGCGTGTCCGGCGGGGGCCGCGGGGCCGCCGGGCGCGGCGGGCCCGGCGGAGTCGGGCGCGGAGCGGCGCGTTCCCCCGGCGCGGCCGCACGGTCGTCCGGGCCGCGCGGCGCAGCGGCGGCACCCCCGGTTGGCGGCGTGGCGGCCGTCCGTCCCCGTCGCGCCGGCCGTCCCCTGTCGGCCGGCCGGCTCCCGCCCGGCGTGGCGTCGGCCGGATCGCTCCCGCCCGGCCCCGGATCGCTCTCGCCCGGCCCTTGCTCGCCCGCCCCGGCGTCGCCCGCTCCGTCGGGTGGCAGCGCACCCGCCCCGCGCCGGGCGCGCGCCTGGTACTCGGGACCGTGCTTCCGCGGATCGGCGTATTCGCGGGGATTCACCGTCCAGTAGGTGCCGGACGAAGGGCCGTACCAGCTCGCGCCGCCCCAGTCCGGCTCGAAGACCTCGCCCGCCTCGTCGTAGGACGTGGACCCGAGCGTCGCTCGCCGGCCCCCGTGGGCCCGCCGGCCCCGCGCCGGATCGGCCGACCTCGGACGATCGCCCTCGCCGCCCGGCTGGCCGGGGCGGCCTCGGCGCTCTTCGGCGGAGGGGCCGCCCGGCGTGGCCCGCGCTCGAGCTCCGGCCCGGGGTCGAGCCGGGATCACGCCGCCGCGAGGCAGCCGGCCGCGGGCCGCGCGCCCATTCGCTGCCGGGCCGCGCGCCCGGGCGGGACTGCGCGCCGCGAGCGCCCGTGCCTGGCCACGCTCCCGGGGCGGCGGGTGGCGCCCGGGCGATCGCCGCCCACCAGCGTCTCGTAGGCGGCCTGGATCTCCAGGAAGCGGGCGACCGATCCCTGCCCGGCGTCGGGATGATTCCGCTTGGCCAGGGCGCGGTAGGCGCGCTTGATCTCCGCTTCGGATCGCGTCGCGCGAGACGCCGAGCACGCGATGCGGATCGCCACCCGAACCCACCCGTCTGTCTCCCACCTCGCCGTCGGGCGCCGTCGGCACCCTCACCCACCTTCGGTCGAACGACCGGCCCGGCTTGACCCGCCGGCGGTCGACCGACCCCTTGCCGGACCCTCAGCCGACGAGCTCGCCCACCGGGGCGAGGTCGAAGCCCGGGATCGTCTCGGCCGCGATCCGGCCGTGGGGGTCCAGCTCGACGGGCCGATGGTAGCGGCCGACGACGCGGAGTGCCTGTCCCTCGAGGACGCCGGCCAGGCGGAGCGCTTCCACCGACACCGCCCACGTCGCGCGGTCGAAGCCTCCGCCGTCCTCCACCTTGACGGCCACCGCCGACGCCCCGGTGCGCCGCGCCGGATCCGGGAGGACGGCGATCCCGCGCAGGCCCTCCGCGCCCCCCTTGACCACGAGGCGCCCGGGGAGCGCCTTCATGAGCGACGTGTCCAGCCGTTCGCGCGTGCCGCCCACCAGCTCCGGGTGCGCGACCATCGCGTCGCGGATCCTGCGCAGCGACGCCGCCAGGCCCTGCCGCGGGTCGCCGGCCGGCACGGCCTCCGGGTCGGCGAGGAAGGCGTACGCCCGGGCGACCGATGCGAGGGGGAAGGCGAAGGTCTCGACCCCGCAGCCGTCGATCGCCGTCCGAAGCCGCTCCGGCGTGGTCGCGAAGGCTCGGGCAACCGCCGCGCGCAGCCGCGACCTGGGCCGGATGGCCGGCGTTCCAGTAGTCCTCGAGACTCCAGTCGCCGAGGCGGGCCAGGAGGAGCATCGCCGCGTGATAGCCGGAGCACATGTGGCGGATCGGGCCCGCCTTCTCGCCATCCCGGGCGAGCCGCGCGGCGGTCAGGGCGTCGAGCGGCGCCCTCGCCGTCCCGCAGGCGAGCAGCGTCTGGGTGAGCCCCGACCGCCGGAAGACGGCCTGCAGCGTCCGCACGTGGAGGTCCTCGCCGGAGTGCGAGCTCGCCATCAGGGCGATCTCGGCGGGAGTCAGGCCGTAGTCGCGGAACCCGCCGGCCTCCCCCAGGGCAAGGAGGCCGAACGGCTTGACGCACGAGCGCAGCGTCACCTCCACCTCGGCGTCGCCGGCGACGTGGGTCACCAGGCCTGCCGCGTCCACCCGGACGACGTGGCCGCGGTGGACGCTCTCCACGATCTCGCCGCGCACCTGGCGGGCGAGGATGGGCGCGGCCCTCCGCGGGCCTCGCGCGGGGGGGGCGGACGGACGGGTGCCCCGGGAGGAGCGAGCTGGCGGCATGGTGGGCCCGAGGATAGCGCGACGCGACGCGCCCGGATGCCCCGCCGCGCGCCCGCGTCCGGACGTCCCGCCGGGCGACCCGCCCGGTGCTAGGATCGGTCCGGTCGGATCCCCGTCTCGCGGGAGCCGGCCGCGCCGACCGCCTGCTCCACACGCCCGAGGTGCGCGCCCGTGTCCGACAGCAACCCCGCCCCGCCCAACCTCCACGTCTCGCGGCATCCGGCCGTCCTCCACAAGCTCGCGATCCTGCGCGACGAGAAGACGGAGCCGAAGAAGTTCCGCGAGGTCGTCCGCGAGCTCTCCTGGCTCCTCGGCTACGAGGCCCTCGCCGACGCCCGGCTGCGCCCGCTTCGCGTCCGCACGCCGCTCGAGGAGATCGAGGCCCACGAGCTGGGCGACCGGATCGGCCTGGTGCCGATCCTGCGGGCCGGCCTCGGCATGGTCGACGCGATGCTGGAGCTGATGCCGACGGCCCAGGTCTGGCACCTCGGCCTCTTCCGCGACGAGCGGACCCTGCGGCCGGTGGAGTACTACAACAAGCTCCCCGACTCCGCGACGGTCGACCTCTGCCTGATCCTCGACCCGATGCTGGCGACCGGCGGCTCGGCCACGGCCGCGATCGACGTCCTCAAGCGCTGGGGCGCCAGCCGGATCAAGCTGATCAACCTGATCGCGGCGCCCGAGGGCGTGGCGGCGGTCGAGCGCGGCGCACCCCGACGTGACGATCCACTGCGCGGCCCTGGACCGCGGGCTCAACGACAAGGGCTACATCATGCCGGGCCTGGGCGACGCCGGCGACCGCCAGTTCGGGACGGGCCGCCGCGACTGACGGACGAACGCGGCCCGGAGCGTCGCCCCGGCTACCACGATGCCACCTCAGTGCAGGTGGCGCTCCCAGTCCCGTGGCACGCGCCCGGCCGGTCCGGGCACCGGCTGGTCGATGGGGTGGTGCTCCGGCGGAGCCAGGACGGGACCGTCG
Organism: uncultured Chloroflexia bacterium; assembly: GCA_963827965.1. Classification (GTDB taxonomy): domain Bacteria; phylum Chloroflexota; class Limnocylindria; order Limnocylindrales; family CSP1-4; genus CTSoil-043. The sequence continues at coordinate 38,575 of CAWHCW010000008.1, forward strand.
GCGTACTCCTCCGTGGCGTAGTTCCAGAACCAGTCCTCGCCCGGCTCGTAGCTGCGGACCACGGGATGCCCGGTGTCGGCCGCGTGGTGGCTCGCGTGCTGCGAGGGCGACGAATCACAGCAGCCGATGTGACCGCAGCGAGCGCACCGACGGAGATGGAACCACCAGCCGCCGGCTGCCTGGCACTCGGCGCAGCCAGGTCCGCTCGGGGGCACTGCCGGATCGATCTCGCGTTCGCCGGGCATCGACCGCTCCTCCGGTGGAAAGCTAGCCGGTCACGGCCTCGTCGGCCAGGCTGAGCGCCCCGTCGATGATGGCGAAGCCCTCGTCGAGCTGCTCCTCGGTGATGCACAGCGGCGGGTTCGTGTGGATCCCGTTGTTGGCGATCATCGTGTACAGGCCGTTGGCGCGGAGGTGCTTGCGCGACCGCCTTCATCTCGTCGGAGGTGCCGTTGAAGGCCGTCATGCGGCGTCCACGGCTCGCGGCTGCGCACGAGGTCGATGATCCCGAACAGGCCCAGGCTGCGGGTGGCCCCCACGCTGGGGTGCTTCGCGGCGAGCGCCTCGTGGTGGCGGCGCAGCACCTCGCCCATCGCGGGCGGACTTCTCGATGAGCCCGTCCTCCTCGTAGACCCCGATCGTGGCCAGCGAGGCCGCCAGGCTCACCGGGTGGCTGCTGTAGGTGAGGCCCCCGTAGAACATCTTGGTGTCGAAGAACTCGGCGATGTGATGGCGCATGGCCACCGCGCCGAGGGGCAGGTAGCTGGAGGTGAGCCCCTTCGCCATCGTCATCAGGTCGGGCACGACGTCCCAGTGATCGACGGCGAACCACTTGCCGGTCCGTCCGAAGCCCGCCATCACCTCGTCGGCGACCATCAGGATCCCGTAGCGGTCGCAGAGCTCGCGGACGCCCGCCAGGTACCCGTCGGGCGGGATGAGGATGCCGTTGGTCCCGACGATCGTCTCCAGGAAGACCGCCGCGATCGTGTGCGGCCCCTCGTAGCGGATGACGTCCTCGAGGCCCTGCAGCGCCTCGGCCGCCGGGCGGGGCTCCTTCTCGCCCCAGCGATGGGTGTCCGGGTAGCGGACGACGCCGTAGATGGCCGGCTCGTTGGCCCAGCGGCGCGGATCGCCGGTGAGGGTCATCGCTCCGAGGGTGGCCCCGTGGTAGGTCCGATAGCGGGCGAGCACCTTGGTCCGGCCCGTGAAATGGCGGGCCAGCTTGATCGCGTTCTCGACCGCCTCGGCCCCGCCCAGGGTGAAGAAGACCTTGTCGAGGTCGCCGGGCATGATCTCGGCCAGCTTGGCGCCGAGGCGGGCCCGGACCTCCGTGGCGAAGGCCGGCTGGACGTACTGCAGCTTCGCCGCCTGGGCCGTGATGGCGTCGATGACGCGGCGGTCGCCATGGCCGATGTTCACCGACATCAGCTGGCTGTTGAAGTCGATGATCCGGCGGCCCTCGGGCGTGTAGAGGTAGATCCCCTCCGCCCGGTCGATCGCGATCGGATCGATGGCGCCCTGGGCGGACCAGCTGAAGAACGTGTGGGCCCGCGCGAGGCGGACGACGTCCTCGCTGGTCATGGAGCCGGGCACGACGCTGGTTCCCATCGATTTCCTCCGTCTCGAGCGGTGCTGGCCGCCCGCATGATCACGTTGCGGTGTCGCGGCCATTACAGCACGCGGGGCCGCCGGGCGCGGGGCCGCCGGGCGCGGGGCCGCCGGGCGCGCCGCGGCGCTGGCAAGGCACGCACGCACGGACGGGCGCCAGCCTAGCGCGGGGTTCCCGCGTACCCCTCCTCGGCCTCCTCGTACCCGCCGCGATAGTCGGCGGCGTCGGGCCGGGCGATCTGGGCGTGGGGAACGACGTTCCCGCGGCGGAGCCCGCGGAAGTCCGCCAGCGACGTCCAGCCGCGCTCGGCGTTCCGCTCGAGGAACGCCGTCATCCCGCTCGTGAGGCCGGCGATCACGCTCGGGCCGATGGCGTGGTCGAGCATCGCGGCGGTGGCGACCTGGACCGTGCCGCAGCCGAGCAGGAAGTAGTTGAGGGCGTGCTCGAAGGTGGAGATCCCGCCGATCCCCGAGAACTCCCGGTCCGGGAAGGCCTTCGTCAGCTCCGCCATCTTGGCCAGCGACTGGGGCAGGATGGCCGGCCCCCCGAGGCCGCCCGACGCGACGGAGCCGTCGACATTGACCTCGAACTCGAGGGTGTCGGCGCTGATGAGCGGCAGCGAGGGGAACGTGTTCGAGGAGCAGATCGCGTCGGCGCCGCCCAGGAAGGTCGCCCCGGCCTCCTCCACGATGTTCGCCGTCGCCGGGGTGAGCTTCACCCAGACCGGGATGCGCGCCGCCTCCTTGACCGCCTGGGTCGAGACCGAGCACAGGACGGGGTCCTTGCCGACGTTCGACCCCATGTCGACGCGGTCCATGTGGGGGCACGAGAAGTTGAGCTCGATGGCGTCGACCCCGGCATCCTGGACGCCGCGCACCAGGACCTGCCAGTTCGCCAGCTCCTTGTCGCTCCCCGAGCCGGCCATGATCGAGGCCACGAGCACCCGGTTCGGCCAGGCCTTCTTGATGGCTTCGAGGCGGGGGACCCACCAGTCGAGCGGCTTGTCGGAGATCAGCTCCCAGTTCCAGGAGGCCATGAGCGTCGTGTCCGGGCGCTTGGCCATCGAGAGCCGGGTCCCGCTGTTGTCGGCCCGCAGGAACGTCGTCTTGGGGCCCCGGACGTTGATGACGGGGTGGAGGCCGATCGTCTTGGTGACCACGCCGCCCCAGCCCGCCTCGTAGGCGCGGACGATGTTGCTCTCGGACTCGGTCGGCGGGGCCGAGGCGAGGAGGAACGGGTTCTCGAACCGGATGCCCGTGAAGACGGTCGACAGGTTGGCCACGGGGACGCTCCTTCATGCACGCTGAAGACCGGGATGGTCGGGCGGAGTGGGCGTTGACAATCGGGCCGGATGGCCCTTTTCGGTCGACCGCGGTCGCACGGACGGAAGCCCGGCAGCCGTGCGGCGGAATGCGGCGGCGGCACGAGAGGTCGCGCGACGGCGACGCTGCGCAGGTCCGTCCGGCAGGTCCACGAGTCGCCGTCCGGACCTTGCGCTCCGGGCAGAAGGTGCGATGATCGGCGGAACGATTCGCGACACGGGCCCACCCGACGCGGCCGTACCGGCCGAATCGCGACCCGCACGTCCCGTCGCATCGTTCAGAGGAGGCACCGCCCATGACAACCGAAGTAGCCCGCGTGCAGGTCGAGGCAGCCGCCGCGACGCTGCCCATCCTGTCCCACTGGATCGCCGGCGCGCCGGTGGAGGTCGCCGCGGAGCAGACGGGCCCCATCTACAACCCGGCCACGGGGCAGGTCATCGCCCGCGTCCCGCGCGGCGGGGCGCCCGAGGTCGACGCCGCGGTGGCCGCCGCGAAGGCCGCCTTCCCGGCCTGGCGGGACATGCCCCTCATCGCCCGCAGCCAGCTCTTCTTCGCCTTCCGCGAGCTGATGTGGCAGCACCGCCAGGAGCTGGCCGAGCTCATCACCCGCGACCACGGCAAGACCTTCCCCGACGCCTTCGCCGAGGTGACCCGGGGGATCGAGACGGTCGAGTTCGCCTGCGGCCTGCCGGTCGCACCTGGCCGGCATGATGACCCCCAACGTGGCCACCGGCGTCGACGCCTTCACCCTCCGCGCAGCCGCTCGGGGTGACGGCCGCCATCACCCCCTTCAACTTCCCGGCCATGGTCCCCCTCTGGATCTACCCGATCGCGATGGCCTGCGGCAACACGATGGTCTTGAAGCCCTCCTCCCACACCCCCGGGGCGACCCAGCTGCAGGCCGAGCTGTGGAAGGAGGCGGGCCTCCCCGACGGCGTCTTCAACGTCGTCTACGGCGGCCGGGAGGCGGTGACCGCCATCGTCGAGCACCCCGACATCCAGGCCATCCAGTTCGTCGGCTCGACCGCGGTCGGGCGCTACGTCTACGAGACCGGCACGCGGCTCGGCAAGCGGGTCGGCGCCTACACCAGCGCCAAGAACGCCATGGTCGTCCTGCCCGACGCCGACATGGAGCTGACCGCCGACGCCGCGGTCGCCGCGGGCTTCGGCTCGGCCGGCGAGCGCTGCATGGCCCAGACCCTCGTGATCGCGGTCGGCGACACGGCCGAGCGCCTGCGGCCCCTCGATCCTCGAGCGGATCGCGAAGCTGAAGGTCGGCCCCGGCATGGAGCCCGGCATGGACATGGGCCCGATCTACACCAAGGAGCACCGCGCAGTCGGTCATCGGCTGGATCGACCGGGGCTGCGCCGAGGGGGCCGAGCTCGTCGTCGACGGGCGGCCCTTCGTCCACCCCACCAACCCCGACGGCTACTTCCTCGGCGTCAGCCTCTTCGACCACGTGACCCCCGAGATGGACATCTACAAGGAGGAGATCTTCGGGCCGGTCCTGGGCATCGTCCACGCCGCGACCTACGACGAGGCCCTCGGCCTCGTCAACGGCCACAAGTACGCCAACGGGACGGCCATCTTCACGACCGACGGCGGCGCCGCCCGGCGCTTCAAGCTCGAGGTCGAGGTGCCGATGATCGGGGTCAACGTCCCGATCCCGGTCCCCGCCGGCTACCTCTCCTTCGGGGGAGCCAAGGAATCGGCCCTCGGCGACCTGGCCATGCGCGGCGAGGACGGGGTCCGCTTCTTCACCCAGCAGAAGATGGTCACCGAGCGCTGGCCGGAGCCCGGCCGCCGCGGCGCCCTGTCCCTGGTCTTCCCGGGCAACAGCTGAGCACGGGTCCGGCGACGGCGCCTGCCGTTGCCGGACACGTCCGGGCAACGAGAAGGGCCCCTCCGCAGTCGGAGGGGCCCTTCGCCGCGTGCGGGGCGCCGGCGGAGCCGGCGATGCCGATTCTCAGGCGGCCTCCTGCGCCTCCCTGGCGGGGAGGGCCTTGGCCAGGACGTAGTAGACGACAAAGGCCACCAGGAGCCCGACGACCCAGCTGTAGTCGGCGAACGGCTTGAGGAACGGGATGATCCCGTCGGCCGGGAACGGGCCGTTGCTTGCCGTCCGCGCCGATCGCGGAGTACGAGCCGCCGATCGCGAACACGATCCCGACGAGGAGCGCCACGACGGCCCGCCAGTTCCAGCCGCTCGCGTAGCGGTAGATGCCGTTGGCGCGTGTAGAGGTCCGCGAGCTTGAGGTGCGTTCGCCGGATGAACCAGTAGTCGGCGATCAGGACGCCGGCGATGGCGCCGGTCGCGCCGCCGTAGGTGCCGAGCCAGGTGAAGATGTAGAGGCTGGAGTTCGGCGAGCAGCTTCCACGGGCAGGATCAGGATGCCGATCACGCCGGTGATCAGGCCGCCGGTCCGGAAGCTGATCTTCGACGGCCACAGGTTCGAGAAGTCGTAGGACGGGCTGACGACGTTCGCCGCGATGTTGATCGACAGCGTCGCGACGGCGAGGGTGAACATGGCCAGGATGATGAAGATCGGGTTGTCGAGCTTGGCCGCCAGCGGCGACCGGATCCCAGATCGCCTCGCCGTAGACGATGACCGTCGCCGAGGTCGTCAGGACGCCGACCAGCGGGAAGAGCGGTCATGGTGGTCGGCAGGCCGAGCGCCTGGCCGAGCGCCTGCTCGCGCTGGCTCCGCCCGAACCGGGTGAAGTCCGGCATGTTCAGGGACAGGGTCGACCAGAAGGCGATCATGCCCATCAGCGCCGGCGGGAAGATCTTCCAGAAGTCGGCGCCCCAGCCGAGCTTGCCGGGCTGCTCGACGATCGGGCCGAGGCCGCCGGCCTGGACGACCATGCAGACGAGCAGGCCAAGGAAGACGACGATCATGAACGGGGCGGCCCAGTTCTCGAACCGCCGGACCGCCTCCATGCCGCGCAGGATGATGACGATGTTGATCGCCCAGAAGATCGGCGAAGCTGAGCCACAGGGTCCACGGCTGGGCCGCGACGCCGATCAGGAGCGAGATGCTTGCCGCGTCGGTCCACCAGCTCGCCCGCGCCGAGGAGGGCGCCGACCAGGGCGAAGATCGCGCCGCCGCCGATCCAGGTCTGGATCCCGAACCAGCCGCAGGCGACGCCGGCGCGGATGAGGGCCGGCAGGTTGGCGCCGAAGACGCCGAACGACGGCGCGGGCGAAGACCGGGTACGGGATGCCGTACTTGGTGCCGCGCGTGGCTGATCAGCGAGCATCGGGATCAGGACGATCACGTTGGCGAGCACGATCGTGAGGATCGCCTGGTACCAGGCCATCCCCAGGGCGACCAGGCCCGAGGCCAGCAGCCAGGTCGGGATGTTGATCGCCATCCCGACCCACAGGGCGCATGTAGTTGTAGGTGGTCCAGGTCCGCTTCGCGATCGGGACCGGCGCCAGGTCCTCGTTGTGGAGCCGCGATCTCGCCGAGCGCCGCGTCCGCCTCGGGCGTCAGCTCGACTCGTCCGTCCGGCAGGACGTTCTGCCCATTCATCGCCACTGTCATAGCCTCCCTCCGCAGTCTCCCTCAGGTTGCATGCCACGGATCGGTGAACCGGCGCCGAAATGCGCGTACGGCTACGCCGTCCTGGGTGCGCGCGCTCCTCCGTGCTGCTCCCGTCCGTGCGGTCCGCCGGTCCTCGTGACGCCCGGCACTCCGACGGGTGCCACGGCGCGGGCCCAGGGCAGGACTGCGCGGCCGAGCGGTTTCGGGCATGCGGTACGGCGGCACGACAGTCGACGCCGCGGCCGCGATCACCGCAGATGCGCGCGACGGACCCGGCGTGCGGACCTCCGTCGCCCGGCCGGAGGCGCACGTCCGGCGGAAGAGCCGTCGGACGTCCGGCCGCGGGTGTATCGCTCGGCCGCTTCGTGGCCCATTCGTGTACGACCAGAGCGAGGTATGCCAATGACCCGGATCGTTCGCGGCGCGCTCCTGCAGGCCACCTGGACCGGCGACAAGGAGTCGATGATCCAGAAGCACGAGGGGTACGCCCACGAGGCGGCCAAGCAGGGCGCCCAGTTCATGCTCTTCCAGGAGCTGTTCTACGGGCCCTACTTCTGCCAGGTCCAGGACCCCCAGTACTACGCCTACACCGAGCACATCCCGGACGGCCCGACGACGAAGCGGATGCAGGACCTCGCCAAGCAGACCGGCATGGTCCTCGTCGTCCCGATGTACGAGGAGGACGAGCACGTCAGCGGGCATCTACTACAACACCGCCGCGGTCATCGACGCCGACGGGACGTACCTCGGCAAGTACCGCAAGACGCACATCCCGCACGTGAAGGGCTTCTGGGAGAAGTTCTACTTCCGGCCCGGGCAACCTGGGCTACCCGGTCTTCGAGACCGCGGTCGGCAAGGTCGGCGTCTACATCTGCTACGACCGCCACTTCCCCGAGGGCGCCCGGGCCCTCGGCCTCAACGGCGCCGAGATCGTGTTCATCCCGTGCGCCACGACCCGCGGCCTGTCGGAGTACCTCTGGCGGATCGAGCAGGTCAGCCACGCGCGTGGCCAACGGCTACTTCGTCGGGACGATCAACCGGGTCGGCATCGAGCCGCTCGGCGACGACGACTTCTACGGGCAGAGCTACTTCTGCGACCCGCGCGGCCAGTTCATCGGCGCCGTCGGCAGCGCCCACGACGAGGAGCTGATCGTCCGCGACATGGACCTCGACATGATCACCGAGGTCCGCCAGACCTGGCAGTTCTACCGCGACCGCCGCCCCGACGCCTACGGCGACCTGACCCGGCCCTGATCGCCGTCACCGGCCGGCCGCCGCAGCCGGGCGGCCGAGGTCGCACGAGGCGCGCCATGGACTTCGGCTTCACGCTCAAGCCCGACCACTCGATCGAGCGGACGCTCGCGCTCACCCGCCAGGCGGAGGCGGCCGGCTTCGCCTACGGCTGGCTCTTCGACTCGCACGTCCTGTGGCGCGACCCGTACCCGCTCCTGACGCTCATGGCGCAGGCGACCGACGCGCATGCGCCTCGGCACCTGCGTCACGAACCCGGCGACGCGCGAGCCGTCGGTCACCGCCAGTCGCGCTGGCCGTCCTCCAGGAGCTCTCCGGCGGCCGGATGGACCTCGGCATCGGGCGCGGCGACTCGGCGCGCCGCGTCCTCGGCAAGGCGCCGACGACGATGGCGACGCTCGAGGAGGCGGTCCACGTCATCCGGGCCCTCGTCGAGGGCCGCCCGATCGAGTACGAGGGCGCCGCCGCTCCAGCTCACCTGGACCGGCGGGCCACCGGCTCCCGGTCTGGATCGCCGGCTACGGGCCCGTCGCGCTCGGCATGACCGGCCGCATCGCCGACGGGGCGATGCTCCAGATCGCCGACCCCGACCTCATCCGCTGGTTCGTCGGCCAGGTCCGCGACTCGGCGCGCGAGGCCGGCCGCGACCCGGACGCCGTGCAGATCATGGCGGCCGCGCCGGCCCACGTCGGCGACCTGGCCGACGGCCGCGACCGGATCCGCTGGTTCCCGGCGCTCGTCGGCAACCACGTCGTCGACCTCGTCAACAAGTACCCGGGCGAGCTGCCCGAGGCGCTCACCCGCTACGTCCGCGACCGCGAGGGCTACGACTACCTCCACCACGCCGAGGTCGGCTCGTCGAACGCCGCGTTCGTCACCGACGAGGTGGTCGACCGCTTCGGCGATCGTCGGCGACGCGTCGACGCCCACATCGCCAAGCTCCGCGAGCTCGCCGAGGCCGGCGTCGACCAGTTCAACCTCTACCTGATGAACGGCGACGAGGAAGAGCAGCTCGAGATCTACGGCCGCGAGATCATCCCGCGCTCGCTCGCCGCTGACGCTCCCCGCCCGCAAGCGGCCTGCATGGAGGAGTTCGATGCGCACGCTCATCACCAACGGCACGATCGTCACCGCCGACGGCTCGTACGCGGCCGACGTCCTCGTCGACGGCGAGACGATCGCCCTCGATGGGGCGCCGACCTCGCCGCGGCGGGCGTGACCGCCGACGAGACGATCGACGCGACCGGCAAGTACGTCGATCCCGGGCGGCATCGACGTCCACACGCACATGGAGCTGCCGTTCGGCGGCACCTTCGCCAAGGACACCTTCGAGACCGGGACGCGGGCGGCCGCCTTCGGCGGCACGACGACGATCGTCGACTTCGCCGTCCAGTCGAAGGGGCAGCGCGCTCCGCGAGGGCCTCGACGCCTGGCAGGCCAAGGCCGAGGGCAACGCCGTCGTCGACTACGGCTTCCACATGATCATGTCCGACGTGAACGACGCGACGCCTGGCCGAGATGGACCAGCTCGTCGCCGAGGGCGTCCCCGACTTCAAGCTCTTCACCGCCTACCCGGGCGTCTTCCTCAGCCCGACGACCACATCTTCCGGGCGCTGCAGCAGACGCGGAAGAACGGCGGCCTGATCCTGATGCACGCCGAGAACGGGCCGGCCATCGACGTCGTCGCCGCCGACCTCGTCGCCGCCGGGACGACCGACCCGATCGGCCACGGCCTGGCCCGCTACCCGGTCCTCGAGGGCGAGGCGACGAACCGGGTGATCCGCCTGGCCGAGGCCGCGGGCGTCCCCGTCTACATCGTCCACCTCTCGGCGCGCGACGCGCTGGAGGCCGTGTCGGCCGCCCGCGACCGCGGCTGCCAGGTCTTCGCCGAGACCTGCCCGCAGTACCTCTTCCTCTCGCTCGACGACCTCGGGCAACGGGTTCGAGGGCGCCAAGTTCGTCTGCTCGCCGCCGCTCCGCCCGAAGGACCACCAGGAGGACCTCTGGAGCGGGCTCCGCAAGGACGACCTGCAGCTCGTCGGGCACCGACCACTGCCCGTTCGACTTCCACGGCCAGAAGGAGCTCGGCCGGGGCGACTTCCGGAAGATCCCCAACGGCCTGCCGGGCGTCGAGGACCGCGTCGACCTGCTGCACGACGGCGGCGTCGTCGGCGGGCGGATCTCGCGCGAGCGCTGGGTCGAGATCATCTCGACGGCACCCGGCGAAGCTGTTCGGGATGTACCCGAGGAAGGGCGCGATCGCGGTCGGGCTCGGACGCGGACATCGTGGTCTACGACCCGAACCGCAAGCGCACGACTCAGCGCCGCGACGCACCACATGGACGTCGACTACTCGTGCTACGAGGGGTTCGAGGTCCAGGGCGCCTCCGACGTCGTCATGACGCGCGGCACGGTCGTCGTCCGCGACGGCGACTGGGTCGGCCCGGCGGGCCACGGGCAGTTCATCAAGCGCGGCCTCGCCGACCACGCCCGCCTGGCGTAGGCGCAGGGCCGGGCCGCACGGCGCGGGCTCGGGCCGCACGGCGACGGCCCGGGCTCAGGGCGCGACGAGCTGACTCCGCTGCCCGGCGGCTGGCGATCGTCGCGGCGACCGCGGCGCCAAGGAAGGCGGTCGCCGCGACGAGGCAGATGAGCTGCTCGGCGTTGAGCGGGCCGAGCACGCGGGCGTCGCGCCAGGTCGAGGCGACGAAGCCGCGACCGAGCGCCCAGAGCCCCACGCCGACCGCGTACAGTCGGCCGTCCCCGCGGCGGAGCGGCGTCAGGCGCGCCAGGGCGACCACGAGGAGCAGCACGGCTGCCGTCATCGCCGCCTCGTAGAGCTGCGCCGGGTGGGCCGGGATCTCCGCGCCGGGGCTGCCCCACGGCCCTGGCGGGGCGTAGGCGGTGGCCCAGGCCGCGGCGGCCGCCTCTCCCTGGCCGGAGCCGCCCAGGGCCTGCGCCGCCTTGCCCAGCCCCAGGACGATGAGGAGCGGCGCGATCGCGACGTGGAGCCAGCGACCCACGGGCGCGTCCAGCAGGGCGGCAACGTAGACGGCCGTCAGCGTGCCGCCCACCACCGCCAGCGTCAGCTCCGCGCTCCCCTGCGCCGGGTCGAGGAGGGCCCGCCACTGGTTCCCGTAGTAGTCGAGGTGGAGGAGGCCGTAGCCGAGCCGCCCCAGGACGACGGCGCCGGGAACCGCCCCCAGGAGGATGAACAGCAGGTCGTCGCGGCGCAGGTGCCAGGGACCCTCGCGCTCCTCCTCCGGCGGCTCCGTCCTCGCCGATCCACTGGTCGTGGCCGGGCGTCCGGCCGGCGACGAGGGCCGTGACGATGATCCCGACCAGCACGGCCGCCGCGACGGCCAGGATCTCCCACCGCACGGCGCGGTCGCCGAACCGCAGGTACGGGTCGAAGTCGAGGACGAGTGCCGCGAGAAGGCTCGTGCTCATGCGTCGTCGCCGAGGGTCCCGTGGACCACGTGGCCGGCCGCGATCGTGATCTCCACCCGGATCCGGTCCGCGCCGCGCGCCCAGGCGTCCCGGGGGACCGCGGTCGGATCGCCGGAGAGGATGACGAGGTCGCTGCGCCGGCCCACGGCCAGGCATCCCGCGTCGTCGTCACCCAGGACGACGGCGCCCGCGACCGTCCAGGCGTGGAGCGCCTCGGCGACAGAGAGCTGCGGGTCGTGGCGGAGCGCGGCCCGCACGCCGGCGAGCGGGGCACCCGGGACGACGGGCCGGTCGCTGGAGAATGCGGTGGGGATGCCGGCCGCGAGGAGGCGCGCGAACGGGAGGAGGCGCCCGGCCCGCTCCTCGCCGAGGCGGGCGCGATAGGTCGGGCCGGCCCAGGCGAGGAACTCCGGCTGGACGACGGCGCTGACGCCCCGCCGCCGCCAGGCGGGCCACGAGGTCGTCGTCGAGGAGCATCGCGTGCTCGATCCGGTGCGCCGTGCCCGGCGGCGGGAGCGGCGGGCCCTCGCCGGCATCCGGCGCGGGCGCCGCGGCACAGGCGTCCAGGACGGCGGCCACCGCGGCGTCGCCGATGGCATGCGTGGCGGAGGCCCACCCGGCGGCCGCGGCGCGGCGGATTCGCTCGGCGAGCGCGGCGGGATCGTGGACCGGTCCGCCCGCGTGGGGCGCGTCCTCGTACGGGTCCCGCAGCCACGCGGTCCGGGTCGTCAGGGCCCCGTCGGCCTTCAGCTTCACGTGCGAGAGGCGGACCCGGGCGCGCACGGCCTCGGGCAGGAGCGCGGCCAGGTCGGCAGGGCTCGGAACGGGATCCCCGGGAGCAGGCGCGATCCGGGCGAGGCCGGGAAGGAGCGAGACCGCCAGCGGCATGGCGCCCGAGGCCAGCGCCGCGCCCCAGGCGGCCATCTCGGCGGCGACACCCGTGGTGGACCCGACGTCGGCGTCCGCGACGCTCGTGACCCCGTCGGCGGCCAGGCGAGCCGCCGCGCGGGCCAGGGCAGTGCGCCCCTCATCGGCGGTCGGCGGGGGCATCGCGGCCGCGATCCGGTCCCACGCGTCCGGGCCCCGCAGGATGCCGGTCGGTTCGCCGGCGGCGTCGCGCTCGACCAGGAGTCGGCCCGGGACGTCGAGGGTCGCCGAGTCCACCCCGGCCAGGGCCAGGGCGAGGCTGTTCGCCGTCACGGCGTGACCGGAGACGTGGGCCAGGAGGACCGGCCGGTCCGGGACGGTCCGGTCCAGGTCGTCGCGCGTCGGATCGTCGGGCCGGTCCCAGGCCGTCGGGTCGTAGCGGGCGACCAGCCAGGCGTCCGGGTCGAGGTGCTCGGCGCCGCCGGGCAGGGCCTTGAGGGCCGCCCGCCGCTCTCGACCGGCGAGGAGCCGCATCCCCGCCACGAGGCCCTCCCAGTAGGGATGGGCATGGGGCTCCACGAAGCCCGGGAGGACGGCCCGGCCGCGCAGGTCGACGACCATCGAATCCGGGCCCGCCAGGGCCAGCATCTGCTCGTCGCTCCCGACGGCGAGGATCCGCTCGTGGGCGTAGCAGATGGCCGTCGCCCGGCGGCCTGCCGCGTCCGGGACGCCCGGCATCGCCGGCTGCGCGGCTCGCGGCACGCGACGAGGCGTCGGTCGCGCATGCCCCGTCCATCGTCAGGACGGTGCCGCCGAAGAGGACCGTGTAGTGGTGGGTCATCGCGCCCCGAGTCTAGCCGCCCCGCGGAACCCGCCGTCATGCCGCGGCGTCGGAAGGCGCAGGAGAGATGCCCGGGATGAACCCTCTTCACCTTGACCTGCGCCATGGGCGCGCCGCGGTCGTGCTCGCTTCGGCGGTCCTCTTCGCCGGATGCTCGGCCGCCGCACTCCCGGCGACAGGGACCCCTGCGGCCAGCGCCACGTCGGGGCGCCCGTCCGGCTTCCCCTCCCAGGCGCCCACCCTGGTCACCGTCCCCCCGTCCGCGGAGCCGGTCCTCGGCGAGGCCCCCGCGGCGATCGTCGCAGCGGCTCGCGCCGACCTCGCCGGACGCATCGGCTCCGAGGCGGCCGGCGCCGCCGTGGTTGTCCGCTCGGAGGCCGTCACCTGGCCCGACGGGTCGCTCGGCTGCCCGCAACCCGGCAGGTACTACGAGCAGATCGAGGTCGAGGGCTACCAGGTGGTCTTCGAGGTGGGCGCGGCCCAGTACGACTACCGCGCCACGGTCGGAGGCAACGTGCTGGCCTGCGAGCGGGGTGGTCCGCGCCCCTGACGTCGCGGGCCGGCTCCGCCCGGCGGACCAGGCGTGCCGGGCGTGTCCGCTGCGCGGGGAATCACGAAGGCCGGGGCGGCGGCCCCGGCCTTCGTGCTGCGCTGGTACCGAGGGTTACGGCGCCGGCACCACCAGGAGCCGGAGCGCCTCCCGCCCGGCGGGAGCGCCACCGTGATAGGTGCCGCTGCTGGTCGTGCGCTCGGCGTTGAGGACCAGGAGCAGGCCCGTCTCGGACGGGTTGGTGTCCTCGTCACCGTAGTCGCCCACCGTGAGCGTGCGGTGCGGAGGCCAGGGATGTCACCGCCGACCGTGTTGACGACGCCGGCGAAGCGCTCGCGATACGGAGCGACCTCGATCCCGGCGATCTGGTCCGTCATCGCGTAGTCGCGGTAGTACCAGTCGAACGCCGTCACGGTCATCCCCATGGAGTGGCCGAGATCGGCTGCGTCCATCCCGATCTGGTCACCGCAGAAGGTGAGGATCAGGTTGGAGTCGTTCGTGGCGTGGTCCGTGTAGAACCACGCCGTCAGGCTTCCGTGTCGCGTAGTTGTAGACGAAGGTGAGGGCCCGGCCGTCGCTCAGCGCGCCCAGTGACGTGGGCGCGAGAAGACCTGGTAGTCGGGGGTGCCGTCGCCGGTGACGTCGAGGTCGACGTCGATCTCACCGGCACGATCGCGGTGGTCTGCCGCTCCCACTGCGAGACCGCGATGCGGTAGACGAACGATTCGTGGGGCCGCGTAGCCGGCCGCACGAGCCACGTCTGGACGCCGACCGACTTGAGGTCGATGACCGGCGCATTCGAGCCGTTGAGCGGCCGGCAGGTCCGGGCTGGTGCCGACCAGCGAATAGACGTCGACGGCCGCGGTGTTGACGTCGACGTTCTTGAGCGTCGTGCTGCCGCCCGGAAGGCCCGCGAGCGGGCCGGACGAGACGACGCCGCCGAGGGTGACGGACGAGCCGTCGACCGCGCGGACGTCGGCGGCCTTGCGCGGCAGGACCTGCCACGCGACGTGGGCCGGGGCCAGGTCGTCCTTGGTGGTGCCGATGCGGTCGAAGTTGATGTACCCGTCGTACTCCATCAGGTCGAGCGGGACCGGGTCGGTGCCGACGATGCCGCCGGACGGTCCAGTGCGCGCTTCCGGGCGTCGATGTGCGCTGACGGTGATCGACCACGTCTGCTTCGGGAGGAGGCGGAGCCAGGTGGGCGTCGCGATCTGACCGCCCCGTTCAGCTTGTCGTTGGCGTAGCGGAACTTCGTCGAGATCTTGAGGTCGATGATGTTCGACGAGTAGTTGCGGACCGTGAGCGTGCGGGTGATGGTGACGTTCTGGTGCCGTCGACGAACCCGAACGAGAGCGAGCCGCTCTTGCCGGCGGTCCAGATCGCCAGCGGGGAGGCGAGGGCCCGGTCGACGCGGAGCTCACCGCCGCCGATCCGGGTGATCGGCGCGAGGACGCCGGGGAGAGGGCGGGGTTGGTGTACACCGTCGTCTCGGCCGTGTTCATGAGCACGGCCTTGATCTCCGAGGGCGACTGCGTCCGGGGACTTGCTCCCGGAGCAGCGCGGCGGCGCCGGTGACCATCGGGGCGGCACCCGACGTGCCGCCGAACGCCTCGGTCCCGTGCCGCTGCCGCTGACGGCGGAGACGGAGGCGCCCGGGGCGCCGATCTCCGGCTTGATCATGTTGTCGGCGGTCGGGCCGCGCGAGGACGAGCCGACCAGGCTCGCCGACGAGCGCGATGGAGTCGCGTTCGAGACGGTGACGTGGACCGTCGCCGGAAGGGCCAGCGGGCCTTGATGGCGAGGCTGAGGACTGCTGGATGACCATGGTCGGGACGATCGGCGGTCGCCCCCGCCGAGGAGAAGCTGACCGCGTCGCCCGGGAGCGACGAGGCCGAGCAGGACCGCCAACGGCGCCGGCCTTCGTGGCGCCGTCGGATCTTCGGCGCTGATGGAGCAGACGCCGCGATCGATCAGGGCGATCTTGCCGGTCAGGGATGCCCGGCGCCGGGGTACGTGGCCGGTGCCCGGGCAGCCGTCGCCGCCCACGTAGACCACGTCGCCGTTGAAGCCGGCGCCGATCGGAGCCCACTCGACGGTCTCCGTGTTGGCGTACGTGCCGGCGATCGCCGCCGGCGCCGTGATGACGAGCGGGAAGGCCACCGCGCTCGGGACCTGCGTCTGGGCGACCGAGAGGGCGCCCGGGGCCGCGGCCGGCGTGCCGCCGATGTACGGCTTGTTGGCCGCCGTTGCCGGCCGATGCCACGACCAGGATGTCCGGCGAAGGAGTTGGCTCGCTCGACGGCCAGCGTCAGGTCGTCGTCCTGGACGGTGCCGTAGTCGCTACCGAGCGACATGTTGATGATGTCGACGTGGTCGGCCAGGTTGCCGTCGCCGTTGGGATCCATCGCCCAGTCGACGGCCTGCAGGAGGGCCACGCCGGAGCAGGACGTGGAGATCGACGAGCAGACCTTGACCGAGTAGAGGTTGGCCATGCCGGGGCGACGCCCAGCGGCCGCCGATGATGTCGGCGACGTGCGTGCCGTGGCCACCGTCGGTCCCGTACGCGACGCCGAGGGCCGTGCCGGAGTCCGGCGAGTCGATCGGGTCGGGATCGGGGGCCTCGTCGCGTGTCCGGCCAGCCCTCGCCGACGAAGTCGTAGCCGCCGTAGACAGCGCGCGGTCGGGAAGAGCCCGTCGAGCGTCGTGTTCCTGGCGTCTCCCGTCCCCGTGCCGTAGGCCGCCGTGAAGGCGTCCAGCGTGCCCGCGCCGCCCAGCGCGGCGTGGGTGTAGTCGGTGCCGGAATCGAGGATGGCGACGTCGACGCCGGCGCCCTTGTAGCCCTTGGCCTGGACCTTCGACGCGCCGACGTAGCGCACCGTCTCGGACAGGTCGAGCGCGTAGTCCCGGACCGGCTTGATCGAGACGACGGTCGGGTCCTTGGCCAGCGCGGCGAGGTCGGCGGCATCGATCTTCAGCATGACGAGGTTGCTCGCCTTGCCCGTGCGACCGAGGACCTTGACCTTCGAGTCGAGCTTCCTGGCCAGCGCGATGACGGCATCCTGCTGCAGCCGGGCTGTCCTGAGCGCGGCCTTCTGGGTCGCGGCGCCGGACGCGGTCAGCTCGACCGCCGGAGGCGCCGAGAGGCGCACGACGACACGCTGCTGCGTGCGGCCCGCCCGGATGGTCTTGTCGACCTTCGCGGCCGCCTCTTCGCCGGTCAACGTGACCGGCTGGTCCAGCTTGAGCCGGGAGATCGTGTCCGGCAGGCGGCGCCGACGAACGGTCGGGCGGATCGACAGCTGCGGCGCTCCCCGGCACCAGGGCCACGAGAAGCGCGCCGGTCATCAAGACGCCGGCAACTCTGCGAATCATGCTTCCCTCCACTCTTGACCTGCGGCGAGCCAGGCGCCCCGTTCACCTGGCACGATCTGTCTTGCCGGTCGGGGCCTGCGAGGGCAGCTCCCCCTCGGAGCGTTCGTGATCCTACTCCCCGCGAGCGCCGGGCGGAACCTCGTCGCGCGGCCCGCGCCGCACGCGGGCGCGCCAGGGGAGCGCACCATCGAACGTCAAGGCGGTGCCGCCGAGGAAGCCGAATTGTGGTGCATCATCGCGCCACCGGCCAGCCCTCGCCGCGGCCGGCCGGTCCCCCGGACATGACGAGGCCCGGGCGGATGCCCGGGCCTCGATGCTTCGTCGGAGGAACGACTGGCTACGGCGTGGCCGCGATCGCCCCGTCAGCCTGGAGCAGGCCGGCGCCGACGGCGTCGCAGGCGACGCCGTCACAGTCGGTGTCCCAGGGGATCGGGTAGAAGCCCGGGCCGCCCGCGTTGAACGGGTCCCAGACGTGCGTCGAAGCGGTTGGCGCCAGCGGGAGCGCGCTGCCGCGGAGGATCGACTCGACCTGGCCCTGGGGCAGGCCGGGTTCTTCTGCAGGACGAGCGCGGCGACGCTCGCGACGTGCGGGGTGGCCATCGAGGTGCCGCCGACGTAGTAGAAGTTGCCGGGGTTCCGGCCGACGAGGTCGGCGATGCCGCGACCGAACCACGGCAGGTGGTTGTAGCCAGGGTCGCCGGCGACGGGCCCGCGGACCCAGGAGCCGGGGGCGAGGACGTCGAGGGCGTCCAGCGCGTGGCGTCCTGGGCGCGGCTCGAGAAGTCGCTGACGTAGGCGTCGTCGATGACGGTCGCGTCCTCGGCGACGTCGCCGGAGCCCGGCATACAGCGGCGGTAGGAGGTGCCGGCGGTCCCGGCTCCGGTGCCCTTGCACGTTCTTGAGCCACCACATGCGGTAGCGCGAGCCGATTCGCCGGCGCCGGTGCCGGACGCCCCGTCGTCCAGCCACTCGCCGGTCCAGCCGACCGCGCCGGCGGAGATGACCGGCGAGGTACGAGCCGCGGGCGCTCATGCCCGAGCTCGCCGTCGTTGCTGGCGGCGGCGACGACGATGACGCCGGCGGCGATCGCCCGGTCGATGGCCGCCCGCTCGACGGCGCTGATCTCATCGTCGGCCGCCCCGCCGAGGCTCATGTTGATGACGACCGGCTTGCCCGCCAGCACGCCCTTCTTGAGGCTCGTCACGTAGTCGATGCCGGCGGCGACCATCTCGCTCGTGCCGAAGACGACGCTCTGGCTGGCGGATGCCGCCGCCTCGGGGCACTGCGGCAAGGCCGGGACCTGGTAGTCGGCCAGGACCCGTGACGGGGATGATGGTGGCGTTCGGGGCGATGCCGCGGACCTGGATCGCCGGCAGCGGGAAGCCCTGCGCAGCGTCCGAGTTGCTCGTAGTAGCTGTAGCCGATGATCGTGCTCGCGACATGCGTCCCGTGCGAGGAGCCGCGCGACCCGATGTAGGTCGACCCTGCGCAGCGGGCCGTTCTCGATGTCGAGGCTCGCACGGGTTCGTCGGCGTCCGCGCGGCCTTGAAGCTGACCGCGCTGGACGAACCCGGCGCCCAGGTCCTGGGCGACGCGGGCGTTCGGGAAGTAGTCGGTCCAGTTCGGCGCCAGGCCGGTGTCGAGCACGGCGACGTACACGCCGGCGCCGGTCTGGTTGACGTTCTCGACGTCGATCAGGTCGCTGTCCCAGGTGTGGTAGCCGCCCGCGGTCGTCGTCGACCTGGCGAACGGGTTGCCGGCCAGCGCCGCCGGGGCGGGACGAGCACGATCGCCGCGGCAGACGGCGACGCGCGATCGAATGCCTCATCGGTTGCCTCCTGATGCCGCGACGGGCCCTGCCACGATCGGCCGGCGCCACTGGGGATGGGACCATGGACGCCGGCCCGGACTGTAGCGCCTTCCCCCGGCGCCGCCGGTGGGCGAGGCTCGGAAGCCTAGTACGAATGGGTCATCCGCGGCGGAGGCGGCATCTCGATCCGGTGCCTCGGCGGCACCGCGCGGGTCAGGCCGGGAGCTTCACCACCAGCTCGCGGACCGCCGCGGCCGAGTGGTCGAGGGCCGCCTTCTCGTCGTCGCTGAGGGCGATCTCGATCACCTGCTCCATCCCGCCGTCGCCCAGGACCACCGGGACGCCGACGAAGAGGCCGTCGATCCCGTACTCGCCCTGGAGGTAGACCGCGCAGGGGAGGATGCGGCGCCGGTCGAGCAGGATCGCCTCGACCATCTCGACGACGGAGGCCGCGGGCGCGTAGTACGCGCTGCCCGTCTTGAGGAGGGCGACGATCTCGGCCCCGCCGTTGCGGGTCCGGTCGACGAGGGCGGCGATGCGCTCCTCGGTCATCAGCTCGGTGATCGGCACGCCGCCGACGGTGGAGTAGCGCGGCAGCGGGACCATCGTGTCGCCGTGACCGCCCAGCACGAAGGCGCGGACGTCCCGGACGGAGACGTCCAGCTCGGCGGCGATGAAGTGGCGGAAGCGGGCGGAATCGAGGACCCCGGCCATCCCGATGACGCGCTCGCGGGGGAAGCCGGAGGCCTGCATCGCGACGTGGCACATCGCGTCGAGCGGATTCGTGACGACGATGATGATGGCCCTGGGGCTGACGGCGACGGCCTGCTTCACCACCGCGGCCACGATCCCCGCGTTCTTGGCGACGAGGTCGTCGCGGCTCATCCCCGGCTGGCGCGCCAGGCCCGAGGTCACGACGATGATCTTGCTGCCGGCCGTGTCGGCGTAGTCGTTCGTGCCGGTCACCTTGACGTCGTAGCCGACGACCGGGGCCGCCTCGGCGAGGTCGAGCGCCTTGCCCTGCGGCAGCCCCTCGACGATGTCGACCAGGACGACGTCGGCGAGGCCGGTCTCGATGATCCGCTGGGCGGTGGTGGCGCCGACGTTGCCGGCACCGATGACGGTCACCTTGCGTCGCTTGACGTGCTTCATTGGGTGCTCCTCCGCGTTGCGGCCCGGATGCGGCCACGTTGTTGCCGGGGATTGTAGGAGGGGGCCGCCCCTCTCACTCCGCTCGCGGGCCCGCCGTGCGAATCGCCTCGGAGACGCCATCGGCGTAGGCGGCGAAGTTGGCCTCGAACATGCGAGCAAGCTCGGCGGCGCGGCGGTCGTAGGCCTCGTGGTCGGCCCAGGTGCTGCGCGGGTCGAGCACCTCGGCGGGGATTCCCGGGACCGCCAGCGGAACCTGGACCCGGAAGATCGGGTCGAGGCGGGTCGGGACGCCATCGAGGAGGCCGTTGAGGGCGGCCCGGACCATGTTCCGGGTGTGGGCGATGTTCATGCGATGGCCCGTCCCGTAGGGGCCGCCGGTCCAGCCCGTGTTCACCAGCCAGACGGGCACGTTCCACCGCTCCAGGCGCTCGACCAGCATGTGGGCGTACTCGCCCGGGTGGCGCGGCAGGAACGGGGCCCCGAAGGCGGCCGAGAAGGTCGCCTTCGGCTCCACGACGCCCACCTCGGTGCCGGCGAGCTTGGCCGTGTAGCCGCTGATGAAGTGGTAGGCGGCCTGCTCGTGGGTCAGCCGGGCGATGGGCGGCAGGACGCCGAACGCGTCGGCGGTCAGGAAGACCACGTTCTTCGGCATGCCGGCGATGCCGGTGGGGTCGGCGTTGCCGATGAAGTGGAGTGGATAGGCGCCCCGGGTGTTCTCGGTGAGCCGCTCCGAGTCGAGGTCGAGGGCGCGGGTCACCGGGTCGAGGTCGACGTTCTCGAGGATCGTCCCGAACCGCTTCGTCGTGGCGAAGATGTCGGGCTCGTACATCGGGGAGAGGCGGATCGTCTTGGCGTAGCAGCCGCCTTCGAAGTTGAAGACGTAGTCGGTCCCCCAGCCGTGCTCGTCGTCGCCGATGAGGGCCCGCAAGGGGTCGGCGGAGAGGGTGGTCTTCCCGGTTCCCGACAGGCCGAAGAAGATGACCGAGTCGCCGTCCTTCCCCACGTTGACCGAGCTGTGCATGGGCAGGACGCCCTCGTCGGGCATGAGGTAGTTCATGACCGTGAAGGCCGACTTCTTGATCTCGCCGGCGTACTCGGTGCCGACGATGATGACCTCCATCCGGCCCATGTGGACCAGGATCGCGGTCTCGCTGCGGGTTCCCTCGCTCGCCGGGTCGGCCTTGAACGACGGGACGTCGAGGATCGTGAAGTGCGGGACGAAGGCGGACAGCTCCGCGGCGGTCGGCCGACGGAAGAGGTTCTCGGCGAAGATGCTGGCCCAGGCGGTCTCGGTGTAGACGCGGAGCGAGCGGCGGTGGTCCGGGTGGGCGCCGATGAACGCGTCCTGGGCGTAGAGGTCCTTCGTGGCCAGGTACGCCAGGAGGCGGGCGCGGAGCCGATCGTAGTCGGCTTCGCTGAGGCGCTGGTTGACCTCGCCCCACCAGATCTTGGCCTCGCTCGTGGGTTCGACCACGACGAACTTGTCCTTGGGCGAGCGTCCCGTGTGCTTCCCGGTGCGGACGACGAGGGGACCGTCGGCGGCGACGATCCCCTCCCCCGCCTTGATGGCGCGCTCGTAGAGCTCGGCCGTGGAGAGGTTGGCGCGGACGGTGCGGCCGATCGCCAGGTCGGAGAGGGTGGGGATCTGGGGCATCGTCATGGGGCTCCTCGGCGCGCCGATCTCGTCCTGGGGCACGCAGCCGTGCCCGGCAGACCGGCCGCGCGTGAGTCGGTGCGGCGAGACGGGACGCAGGCTCGCCCGATGCCGCGGCGGGCAGGCCCACCGTCCGACGGAGTCGGCTTTCGCAGTCCGTGGTTCGGGGATGATACCCGGTTGTCTCCGGCGAGACCGGCGGCGGGCCGCGCCGGCGGCGGGCCGCGCCGGCGGCGGGCCGCGCCGGCGGTGCGGGACCGCACCGCATCATCACCACAGGCCCGTGGACGAACCGCAAGGCTGGTCGTAAGGTTGCGCTGCGACGCTCCATCAGTTGTGAAGCGCGTGGTGGGTAAGCCACGCTCGGCGGAGGGATGTCGAATGAACAATCCCGCCCAGAGAATCGCCGGCCGCATCGCGGTGGCCGTCCTTCTCGTCATGCTGGCCGCCGGCAGCGTCTTCGCGGCTGCGGCCACCCTGCCCGCAACCGCTGGGCCTGCCCTCGCCGAGCCCGCCGAGACCGCCTCGCCCAAGCCGGAGAAATCGCCCCGGCCCGAGAAGTCGCCCGATGCCGACGAGGCTCGCGACGCCGACGAGGCGCCCGACGCCGATGGGACGCCATCAGCGGCCAACCTCGCCCGCATCGTGAAGCGTCTGGCCGACGCCAGGATCACGACCACCGCCGACGAGCTGTCCGCGCTGGCGGCAAAGGTCGGGGTGGGCGGCGCCATCCGCGTCCTGCGGTTTGCCGAGGCATCCGGCAAGACGCCCGCCGAGATCCTGGCCCTCTTCGGGTCCGGCAAGGGCTGGGGCGTCATCGTCCGCGAGCTGAAGCTCGACATCGGCCCCGGCAACGGATTCGTGATGGGCAAGGGGCACGGCCACGACAGCGCGTCGAAGGCGGCCGACCGCGCGGCGCGCGCGGTTGCGAGGGCCGCCCGTGTCGCCGAGCGCGAAGCGCCGGAAGGGCAGCTCCGGCGACTGACGCCCGCGCGCCAGTCGGGGTGCGCCATCGCGGCATCGCAGGCATCGCGGGTGCGCCATCGCGGGTGCGCCATCGCGGGTGCGCCATCGCGGATGAGGCATCCCAAATCTGATGCCCTTGGCCGCATCAAGCGCGCATCAACTGCCAGGCGGGGGTCTCGCACACAGGGTGCATGCGCCGGGCCCCGTCCACGTCAGGCGCCGATTGCGCGGCCACGGCTGGTTGATGCGCTGGTGATGCCCTGGTGATGCGCTGGTGATGCGGCCACGGGCATCACATATCGGTCAAGGGCTTCGCGTGGCGGCCAGGGGCGCCGCTTCGCGTGGCGGGCCAGGGGCGCCGCTTCGCGTGGCGGGCCAGGGGCGCCGCTTCGCGTGGCGGCCAGGGGCGCCGCATCGCGGGGGAACGCCGACGGGACTACGCTTCGTCGAGAGCGCCCAGGAGGTCGGCGACGAGGTCGGCCGCGTCCTCGATGCCGGCCGAGAGCCGGACGAGCGCCTCCGGGACCTCCAGGGGCGAGGCCGCCACGGACGCGTGGGTCATCACCGCCGGCACCTCGATGAGCGACTCGACGCCGCCGAGCGATTCCGCCAGCGTCCAGAGGCGCGTCCGCTCGGCGACGGCGATCGCACGCTCCCGCGCCGTCCTCCCGTGGCGACCGCCGGCGGCAGGCACGAAGCTCACCATTCCGCCGAACGCGGGCGGCCCTCCGGCACCTCCAAGGCGCATCTGGCGCGCGGCGACGCCAGCGCCGGGATGGACGTGCCGCCCATCCGTAAGCCCCGGATAACGGAGCCATTCGACATCGTCGCGCGCGGCCAGCGCCCGGGCGACCGCCAGGGCGTTCGCACTATGCCGCTCCATGCGCAGGGCAAGCGTGCGCAGCCCGCGCAGGACCAGGAAACAGTCCTGCGGGCCTGGCACGGCCCCCATCGCGTTCTGGAGGAACCGGAGCCGTTCGGCCAACGGCGGCATCCGAGGTCACGATGACGCCGTTGACGGTGTCGCTGTGACCACCCAGGTACTTGGTGGCCGAATGGAAGACCGCGTCGGCGCCCAGCTCGAGGGGCCGCTGAAGCGCGGGCGATGCGAAGGTGTTGTCGACGACCACGCGCGGTCGCCTCCCGCCCGCCCCCGCGCGCCCCGCGACGGCACGCGCGACAGCCCCGATGTCGGTCACCTTCAGGAGCGGGTTCGAGGGCGTCTCGAACCAGACGAGGCGCGTTCGCGGGGTCAGCGCTCCCGCGAGCGCCGCGGTCGGATCTCCCGCCAGGTCAATGTACCGCGCGTCCACGCCGCGCGGTCGCGCCACCCGCTCGAAGAAGCGAAACGTCCCCCCGTAGACGTCGTCGCCGACGAGGATCTCCTCGCCCGGGGCGACCAGCTCGGCGAGGGCCGCCGTGGCGGCCGATCCAGAGGCGAACGCGATCCCGAACGCCCCGCCCTCGAGCTCCGCGACCGCGCGCTCCAGGCGCTCCCGGGTCGGGTTCTGCGTCCTGGCGTACTCGTAGCCGGCCCGCGGCCGCCCCACCCCATCCTGCGCGTAGGTCGACGTCTGGTAGATCGGCGGGCTGACGGCGCCCGCCAGCTCGTCTGGCTCAGCGCCGGCGTGGACGGCGCGCGTGGCGAAGGTGTCGGGGCGGCCGGTGTCGGGACGGGCGGCATCGGGACGGGTCGCGGCGCGCGTGGCGAAGGTGTCGGGGCGGCCGGGGTCGGGCATCGTCAGCTCCCGAGGCGCGGGTGGTGGCTCAGGTACTCGAGGAGGTCGAGCTTCGTGACGACGCCGGCAGGCCGCTCGCCACGGGTCGCCAGGACCGCGTGCGCGCCACCGGCCAGGAGGGCGAAGGCCTCGTCGAGCGTCGCGATCTCGCGAACCTGGGGAAGCGGCGCGTCCATCACCTCGCCCACGGTGCGCTCCACGATCCCGGGGTCGCGATACGCGCGCGCCGAGGAGCCCGGTCTCGCTCACCGAACCGACGAGGCTGCCGGTGCGCGCCCCCTCCGGATCCTCCGAGACCGGCATCTGGCTGATCCCGTACTCCTGGAGCCGGCCGATCGCGGCGCCGACGGTCTCGGTCGTCCGGACGACCACGATGTCGGGGAGCTGCTTGCCGTGGTGGTGGTCGTCGAGGATGTCCCGCAGGGTCACGACGCCGCCGGGCGTCGGGAGCAGGCCGTTGGCCCGCATCCACTCGTCGTTGTAGAGCTTCGAGAGGTAGTTGCGGCCGCCGTCGGGGAGGATCACGACGATCACCGCGTCCTCGCCCGGCGCCGGCCGCGGTCAGCTCGCGGGCCACCTCGAGCGCCGCGACCATCGCCGTCCCGCACGACTCGCCGGCCAGGATCCCCTCCTCGCGCGTGATCCGGCGGGCCATCGCGAAGGCGTCGCGGTCGGAGACCCGGACCCAGCGGTCGACGAGCGCCGGATCGAGCGTCCCGGGGAAGAAGTCCTCGCCGACTCCCTCGGTCAGGTACGGCCGGGCGACGTCGCCGGACAGGACGCTCCCCTCCGGGTCGGCGCCGATCACGACGAGGTCCGGCTTCTGCGCGCGCAGGAAGCGCGCCGCGCCCGGTGATCGTGCCCGCCGGTCCCGACGCTCGCGACGAGGTGGGTGATCCGGCCCGTCGGTCTGCTCCCAGATCTCGGGCCCGGTCGTCGCCTCGTGGGCCCGCGGGTTCTCCTGGTTCCAGTACTGGTCGGGCTTGAAGGCGCCGGGGATGTCGCGGGCGAGGCGCGCCGCGACCGAGTAGTAGCTCTCCGGGGACTCCGGCGGCGACGTTCGTCGGGCAGAGGACGACCTCGGCGCCGTAGGCCCGGAGGAGCGCCTGCTTCTCGGCCGACTGCTTGTCGGCCATCACGAAGATGCAGCGGTAGCCCTTGCAGCGCGGCCGCGATCGCCAGGCCGTGGCCGGTGTTGCCCGAGGTCGGCTCGATGATCGTCCCGCCGGGCCGGAGGAGCCCGTCGCGTTCGGCCGCCTCGATCATCGGGAGGCCGATCCGGTCCTTGACGGAGCCGCCCGGGTTGAGCGTCTCGAGCTTGGCGAGGACGAGCGGCTGCTGCTCGAGCGGGCCGATCCCGCGGGTCAGCCGGCTGATGCGGACGAGCGGCGTGCGGCCGACGAGGTCGAGGATGGACTCGGCGTACTGCATGGGCGCGAGTATCGCACGGCGAGGCGGAGCTCTCGCGGTCCGGCGCGGGGGAGGCCCCGCCGGCATCAGGCCCGCGGACGGCCCAGCAGCAGCCCGGTCAGCCACGGCCAGCGACGGCGGCGTGTCGGCGGATCGACCGTCGCCGGGTGGATCTCCGCGATGACCGGGGCCAGCAGCTCCTCCAGCCGCTCGGCCGCCCGCCGGGCGACTGCCAGCTCCTCGCGACTCCCGGCCTCCGGGGTGCCCCGTCCACTCCTCGCCGAGCAGCTCGGCCATCGTCGTCGGCGGAAGGATCCGCGTGGCGAAGCGCTTGCCCCGGTAGAGCACCTCCGTGCCGGCGACCGCGAGCGGGACGATCGGGCGCCCCGGTCCGGAGGGCGATCACGAACGCCCCCAGGCGGAACGGCGTCGGCCGGTCCGGCGGGCCGCCGATCGTCCCCTCGACGAACGTGGAGAAGACGC
Organism: uncultured Chloroflexia bacterium; assembly: GCA_963827965.1. GTDB lineage: Bacteria > Chloroflexota > Limnocylindria > Limnocylindrales > CSP1-4 > CTSoil-043. Next base: position 64,603 of record CAWHCW010000008.1, read on the forward strand.
CGCCCCGCTCCAGGACGGCCCGCGCGGCGGTCACGTGGACCTCGATCCCGACGCCGCCGCGCCAGACGGGCAGGACGCCCCCGACGACCCGCAGCAGCCGCTCCTTCCAGCGGCCGGTCGAAGCCGGACGGGCCGCTGCCCAGGATCCAGACGCGCGGCTCGGCGGGAACCGCGTCGAGCGCCAGGAACGGGTCCATCCAGCCCCGGTGGAGGGCGGCGAGGAGGAGGTAGCCGCCGCCGGTCGGGAGGTGCTCCCGGCCGCGCGCGTCGACGCGGAACCCGAAGACGCCGACGAGCAGGACGCGGGCGAGCAGGCGGGCCAGCCGGTAGGCGAATCCGGCGTGGATCGCCGGCGGCTTGCCGAGCCAGTCGAGGCCCTCGCGGACGTCGCCGCCGCGACCGGCGGATCTCGTCGGGCCGGATGTTCGCGTCGGCCCGTCGCCGCCGCGGCGCGGTCATCGAGGTGGCGATTCGACGCGGCCGGCCGGGGCCTCGGGTGCGGCCCCGGAGCGCGGTGGCGGCCGGCGGCGCCTCGACGGCCGCCGCCGCGGTGGACAGCGGGTCGGCGTCGGGGCGTCGGCGTCAGGGTCGGCGTCGGCGGCGTCGGCCGCGCCGCCGGCCGCCGGGCCCCCGGCCGGTGGCGCCAGGCGAGGACCGCCAGCGCCGCGACGACGAACGTCGCGCTGATGATCGAGGCGACCGCGATCCCGCCGATCGTCCAGTTGTTCGAGCGCAGCGTCTCGAGCAGGAAGCGGGTGGTGCCGTACCAGGCGAAGAAGAGGAGGGCGAGGTCGCCCGGCCGCAGCGAGCGCGACGCGGCGGGCGACCAGGAGGAGGACGATCGCGCCGAGCGCGCCGGAGAGCGATTCGTAGAGGAAGAGCGGCTGGAAGTGGGCGTCGACGGCGGTGGTGCCGAGCGGCGGGCAGGCCCACGTCGCCGTTCGGTTGGCGCACTCGATCGCGATCCCCCACGGAAGGTCGGTCGGCGGCCCGTAGAGCTCCTGGTTGAAGAAGTTGCCCCAGCGACCGATCGCCTGCATCGTGAAGATGCCGGGCATCGCCACGTCGACCCAGGTCAGGACCGGCTGGCCCTTCCAGCGGGCATAGAGCATCCCGGCCAGGAAGCCGGTGAAGATCCCCCCGTAGACGCCGAGGCCGCTGTAGGGGGGCAGGACGATCGCGAGCAGGTCGTCCTTGTAGCGGGCCCACTGGTCGATGACGTGGTAGAGCCGGCCGCCGATCAGGGCCGCGACGGCGACGAGGATGATGCCGTTGACGAGGACGCCGGTGTCCAGGCCGCGCCGTCGCGCCTCCCGCTCCACGACGACGAAGGTCGCCGCGAGCCCGAGCGCGTACATGATCCCGTACCAGTAGATGGTGAGCGGGCCGATCGAGAGCGCGATCGGGTCGGGCGTCCAGTTGATCATCGCCGGGAGTGTAGCGGCGGTCGCGCCCGGGCGGCGTCGTCGCCCCCGCCCGGGCGCCGTGCGATACTCGGCGGCGGATGGACACCGAGTACCTCTGGTGGCTCCTGGCGCTCGTGATCGCCGGCGGCGGCATGGTCGCCTTCCTCGCCGTGGGGAGGATCCCCGAGATCGAGGACGAGCCGCCGGAGGATCCCGCCGGGCAGCGTGCCGATGCCCGCCACCGGGCCGACGGCCGCCGCGGCCGCGGCGGATACGGCGGGCGGGACGGTTCAGAGCGCGCCCGTCAGCACGACGGTGCCGGGCTCCGAGGACCCATCCGCCACGAGCGACACCCCGTAGACGACGCCCGCCGGCAGGTCCGCCGGGATCGCCACGTCGCCGGCCCACCAGGCCACGTCGCCGGCCCACCACATCGCCCCCAGGGCCCGGCGAGACCCGCCGACCTCGACCCAGCAGCTGTACTTCGACCCGCGCGGCGGCGCGCCCAGGCCCGTCGCGGTGACGACCATCCGTCCTGCCGATGGCGAGAGCACCAGCGTCCCGGCCATGCCGGGGCCGCCGCCGAGGACCACCTGGCGGGCGTCGCCCGCGGCGAGCAGGGCCGTGGTCTCGCGGGCGACCCGGTCGAGGGCGACTGCCGGGTCGGCGTTGCCATCCGGCGCGGCCCTGCCGACGAGGAGACCGCCGCCGAGGAGGCCGACGACGAGCGCCGCGGCGAGGGCCGCGGCCCATCCGAGGGGAACGCGGCGGCGGGACGCGGGGACGCGGGGGACGCCGACGGCGCGGCGGCCGCAGGTCGGCGGTCGGCTGGGCCGCAACGGGCTCGCTCCCCTGCCGGAGCACGCCGGTCGCCCGGACGAAGGCCAGCGTCCGCTCGCGGAGGGCCGGATCCGGCTCGGAAGCCAGGAACGGCCGGAGCAGCGCGTCCGCGCGGCGGAGGCGCGCCATCTCCTCCAGGCAGGCGGGACACCCGGCGAGGTGCCCGACGACGGCAGCCGCCTCCGGCGTGTCAGCCGCCTCGAGACGGTCGAGGCCGCCGGGCTCGACCGCGGCGAGCTCCAGCGCCTCGCGCACGTCGCGATGGTCGCTCATGCTTCCCCTCCGCCGCGGCGTTGCCCGAGCATCTCCGCCGGGTCGACGGAGGCTTGCTCGACCGGGACCGGAGCGAGCGCGGGACCGTAGGTGTCGGCCAGCGCCCCGCGCAGGCGCGCAAGCGCCCGCCGCGTGCGCGTCTTGACGGTCCCCAGCGGCCAGCCAAGCCGCCCCGCGATCTCGCTCTGGCTCAGCTCCTCGCGGTACGCCAGGAGGATCACCTCGCGCTCGGGATCGGGCATCGCGGCCAGGGCGTCGTTGATCGCAGCCCGGGCCTCCGCCGCGTCCAGGACCGCCACGGGATTGCCGGCGTCGAGCCGATCGTCGTCGGGCCGGCGCTCCGCGGCCCGTTCCAGCGCCTCGTCGGCCGAGCCCTCGTCCCCGCTCCGCCCGAGCGCGACGAGCTGCGGCCGCCGGCTGGCCGCCCGCAGCCGGTCGACGGCCCGGTGGCGGGCGATCGTCCCCAGCCACGCAGTCAGGGACCCGACGGCCGGGTCGAAGCGTTCGGCGCGGTTCCAGAGAATCAGGAAGACCTCCTGTACGACATCCTCCGCGACGCCGCGATCGCCCGTGAGGCGCAGGGCCGTCGCGTGGATGCCCGGCGCGTGGCGATCGTAGAGCGCGGCGAGGGCGTCCTCGGACCCGGCGGCCACGGCCGCCACGAGAGCGGCGTCGGCCGGGGGCAGCGCGGATCGCCCATCGCTCATGGTTACGACGCCGCCGGGCTGTCGGATTTCGGACCCGCGTCGCGACCGGCCGGGATGGGCAGGGGTCGTCGCTCGAAGGCCGTCGAGAAGACGATGTCTGTCTCGGTCCGGTACACGTGGCGGGTGGTCTGCACCCGCCGGACGACCCGTTCGAGGCCAAGGGTGTCGCTGGCCCGGATCTTGAGCAGGTAGTCCCCTTCGCCCGCGATTCGATGACAGTCCTCGATCTCGGCGATCTCGGCGAACGCGTCCGTGATGTCGTCGGCGATGCTGCCGGGCGCCTGGGTCACCCACATGAAGGCAAGCACGCCCATGCCCACGGCCGCGGGGTCGACCTGGGCCGTGTAGCCACGCAGGATCCCGCGCGCCTCCAGCTTCTTCACCCGCTCGTGCGCCGATGGTCCGCTCATGCCGACCTCGGCGCCGATCTCCGCGTACGAGCGACGGCCGTCGCGCTGCAGGATGTCGAGGATCCGCGCGTCCATCGGGTCCATCTTCGGGTCGACAGGCATTTCGGTACCAGTACGTTAGGCCAGAGTGCCTTGACGGTCGCTGTTCATTAGGCTACTATCATCCTCGACCCGCAATGACGCGGGTGTCAATCATGATCTCACGGAGGTGCGCACGATGATCATCGCAACCGTGCTCGGCCTCCTCGCGCTCTTCTCCTTCATCAGCATCCTGGTGAGCGGCGACGATGAGCTCTCCGAGGCGGATCCGCGCGACCAGCTCCCGACCTGGGCTCGCTTCGGCCTGCGCTGACCCCCGGGTCACCGCTCCGGTCACCGCCGGCGTCCTCCGGGCAGCCGTCCGGGAGCGCCGACCCGCATAGCCTACCCACCTGGGGCCCCCGACGGCGGGGGCCCTTCCAGTTCCCGATCCGGACGCCCCACCTCCTGAAGCCGTCAGCGACCCGCGGCGGCCGAGCGAAGACTCGCCCGAGCACGGGCCGGCCCGGGCCACTGGGCCACGTCCGCGCGGTCCCGGATGGCGAGGCTACCACTCCCCCGCGGGTCGCCGGGCCGGCACCGCCGCCAGCGTCCCGGCGGGAAGGTGCGCCTCGAGGCAGGTGACCCCCTGCGGCCCGACGACCGCGTCGTGCGCGGTCCCGGCCGGCAGGTCGAGTCGATCGCCGGAGCGCAGCGACACCTGCTCCCCGCTGAGCGGCAGGCCGAAGTCGATGCTCCCCGCGGCGCAGACCAGGACCTTGTCGAAGCCGTGGGCGTGCGCGGCGTAGACGTCGCCGGGCCCGTTGGCCCAGGATGCCGGCCGGAGCCCCTCGGCGCCGAGCCGGGCGGCGAGGTCGGCCGAGCCCATCGCTCAGCCGCCGACGCTGACGCCGATGACGCGACCCACGAGGAACGTGACGATCGCCGCCGCGGCCCCCAGCGCCACCTGGCGCAGCCCCGAGAAGAGGAGGCTGCGGCCGGTCAGGAGGCTGACGAGCGCCCCCAGCGTGAAGAGCGCGACGAGGCTGAGACCGAAGCTGAAGGCGAGGGCGACGCCGCCGGATCCGAAGAGGAACGGGATGACGGGGATGATCGCGCCGATCGTGAAGGCGAGGAACGAGCCGCCGGCGGCCGCCCACGGCGAGCTCATGCCGTTCTGGTCGAGGCCCAGCTCCTCGCGCACCATGGTCTGGAGGGCGAGCTCGGGATCCTGGAAGATGTGCTCCGCGAAGCGGCGGGCGTCCGCCTCCGGCAGTCCCTTGGAGCGGTAGATCGCGACGAGCTCCTCGAACTCCTCGTCGGGGATCGCCGCCAGCTCGGCGCGCTCCAGGGCGATCTGGCGCTCCAGCACCTCCACCTGCGAGCGGACCGAGATGTACTCCCCGGCGGCCATCGAGAACGCGCCGGCCAGGAGCCCGGCGATCCCCGAGAGGAGGATGAACGACGGCTCCGACGTGGCGCCGGCGACGCCCATGACCAGCGAGAGGTTGCTGACGAGGCCGTCCGACGCACCGAAGACGATCGCGCGCAGGGTTCCGGCACCGCCCCGATGCCAGCTCTCGACCTTCGTGATCTCGGCCGCGCTGGCCGCGACCCGGCCGCGGCGCTGGGCGTCGTCGGCCGTCGCCGCACCCTCGTCGCCCGTGGGCTCCTCCCCCAGGCGGCGCCACGTCTCGGCATGGCGGTGCTCGTCGGCCGCCATCGCCGCCATGGCGTCGGTCAGGTCGCCGGCGACGGCGACGTGGGCGCCCCGCGCGCGTAGCGCCGCTCGTCGTCGCCCTCCAGCGGCCCGCACCAGGTCGGCCACCGCCCGGGTGCCGAGAATGCGCGCGACCACGAGGATGAAGCGCATCCGCGGCCCGGGTCCGCCGGGCGCCGGGATCGCCACCCCGGCCTCGCGAAGGCGCCCCTCCCAGACCTGGGCGTGGCGGCGCTCGTCCGCGGCGATCGTGCGGAACGCCTCGGCGCGGTGCGGATCGCGCTCGATCCGGGCCAGGCCGTCGTAGAGGTGGATCGCGTCGCGCTCCATGCGGAGCGCGGTCGTCGTCTGCCGCAGCGCTGCGGCATCGAGCGGAGGTGGCGTCGCCATCCGGACGATCGTAGCCGAGCCGAGCGCGGGGAGCGCGGGCCGTCCGGCACGTCGACCGGGTGCTATCGTCGCCTCGTGGCCGCCCCGATCCCCCCGCTCCGCTACCTGGCGGCGGCCGACGTCGTCGCCTGCATGCCGGCGCTCCCCGAGCGGCTGCGCCTGGCCGAGCGGACGCTCGTCGGCCTGGTCGAGGGCGCGGAGCTCCCGGCCAAGATCGGCGTCCATCCGCGCCCCGCGGGCTCCTTCGCCCATGCGATGCCCGCCTACCTTCCGGGCCCGGCTCCCGACGGCAGCGCCGATCTCGCCGGCGTGAAGTGGATCGCCGGGTTCCCCGACAACGCCGCCGCCGGGCTGCCCGCCCTCCACGCGCTCGTGCTGGTGAACGACCCCCGGACGGGCGTCCCGATCGCGATCCTCGACGGCGGGCCCGATCACCGCCGAGCGGACGGCCGCGGTCTCCGGGACGGCGATCGGCCGCTGGGCTCCGCCGACGCCCGGGCGCTCCCCCGCGGGCCGCGATCGTCGGGGCCGGCGTCCAGGGTCGCGCCCACCTGGCGGTGCTCGGCCACCTCCTCCCCGGCGTCGCCGTCGCGATCCACGATCGCGACGGCGCCCGGGCCGGGGCCCTCGCCCGTGACGCGGCCGGCATCCCGGGGATCGGCGCCGCGCGGGCCGTCGCGGACCCGCGCGAGGCGGTCCGCGACGCGGACGTCGTCGTGACCTGCGTCTCGTTCGGGCCGGTCCAGCCAGGTCATGACCCGCGACTGGTTCGCCCCGGCCGCGCTCATCGTCGCCGTCGACTACGCCACGTCGGTCGCGGCCGAGGTTGCCCGCGAGGCTGCCCTCTTCCTCGTCGACGAGGAGGGCCAGTTCCGGGCAAATCGCGACGCGGGCCTCTTCGACGGCTACCCGGACCCGACGGCCGTGCTGGGCGCTGCGATCCGCGACGCCACCGGGCGCCCGTCCGGCGGGGCGCGTCGTCGTCACCCACCTCGGCGTCGGCCTGGCCGACCTCGTCTTCGCCGAGGCGATCCTGGCCGTGGCGGCGGAGCGAGGAGTCGGGATGCTCCTGCCCCGCTGAGGCGGTCGCGGCGGGCCCGCCGTTCGGGCACACTGCGCGGGACCGGCCCGTCGCCCGCCGGTGAGGAGGAGAGGGATCCCGTGCGCTTCGTCCGCCGCCTGCTGGCGGTCCTGCTGGTCCTGGTGCTCGTCGTCGCCGTCGTCGGCGTGACCGCCGTCGGGGGCCTCCTCGCCTGGGTGAACGGGCAGAGCGCAGCCGCAGGTGAGCGGGACGCTCCGGGCCCCCGGGCTCGCGGCGCCCGTCGAGGTGATCCGCGACGAGACGGGGATCGCCCACCTCTACGCCGACACCCCCGACGACCTCTTCTTCGCCCAGGGGTTCGTCCACGCGTCCGAGCGGATGTGGCAGATGGAGGTCTTCCGCCACATCGGCGCCGGCCGCGTCAGCGAGCTCTTCGGGGAGTCCCAGGTCGACACGGACCGGTTCATCCGGACGCTCGGCTGGCGGCAGGCCGCCGAGCGCGACCTGGCCGCCCTCGACGCGACGACCGTCCGCGCCCTGGAGCGCTACGCCGCCGGCGTCAACGCCTGGCTCGAGCAGAGCCGGGGCCAGCGCGGGCTCGCCTTCGTGGTGGCCGGCCTCCAGTCGGGAAAGGGCGACGGCCTCGGCGGCTACGACCCCGAGCCGTGGACGCCGCTCGACACCGTCACCTTCGGCAAGCTCCAGGCCTGGTCGCTCGGCGGCAACTACGACGCCGAGCTCTTCCGCCTCCTCGCCGACGCGCGCCTGGGCGACCCGGCCCTGACCGACCTCCTCGTCCCGGCCTATCCCGCCGGGCGCGCCGACGATCACGACCACGAAGGATCTCGTGAGCGCTGGCCTCCGCCGCTCGGCGCGGCGACGCCACCGGGCGCGCGGCCGCTCGGCGCGACGACGGCGCGGCGGCGGCACCGGCCCCGCCGTGACGGCCCCGACCTGGGTGCCGCCGCGGCCGACGAGCGGCTCGCGGCCGGGCTCACCCGCCTGGCGTCGATCGGCGACGGGATCGGCGCGCTGGCCGGCTTCGACACGGGCGCCTCCGCCCTGGGCCACCCGGGCGTCGGCTCGAACAACTGGGTCGTGAGCCCCGCCAGGAGCGCCACCGGGAAGGCGCTGCTGGCGAACGACCCCCACCTCGGCGTCCAGCTGCCGAGCGTCTGGTACATGAACGCCCTCCACTGCCGGGTGGTCTCGGCTGCCTGCCCGTACGACGTCGCCGGCGTCTCGTTCCCCTCGCGCCCCCGGCGTCATCCTTGGCCACAACGCCCGAATCGCCTGGGGCGCCACGAACACCGGCCCGGACGTCCAGGACCTCTTCGTGGAGACCCCCGACCCGGCCAACCCCGCCAACTACCTCTACAAGGGCGCGTCGGTGCCCTTCGCGACCCGCCAGGAGACGATCGCCGTCGCCGGGGGCGACCCGCTGACGATCACCGTGCGCGAGACGGTGCACGGCCCCGTCCTCAACGACGTCGTGAGCGACCTCGCGGACGCGAAGGCGCTCTACTCGTTCCGCTGGACCGCGCTGGTCGAGGCGGACGGCCAGATCGGCGCCTTGCTCAAGGTCAACGTCGCCACCTCCTTCGCCGAGTTCCGCGACGCCTTCCGCGACTACGTGGCCCCGGCCCAGAACTTCGTCTACGCCGACATCGACGGCAACATCGGCCTGCCAGATCCCCGGCCGTGTCCCGCTCCGCCCGGCGCGGCGACGACGGCCGGCGGCCGGTCGACGGCTCGTCCGGCGACCACGACTGGACCGGCTACGTGCCGTACGACGAGCTCCCGGCGCTCTACAACCCGCCCGCCGGGCTCATCGTCACCGCCAACAACAAGCCGGTCGACGCCGACTACGCGTACCACCTCGGCAACGAGTGGGACGCCGGCTGGCGCGCGACCCGCATCCGCCAGCTGCTGGACGCGGCGGCCGCCGACGGCGGCGTCACCCAGGACGACCTCCCGGCGATCCAGAACGACACCCGCCTCCTGCGGGCCGACGACCTGGTGCCCGCGCTCGCGGCCGCCCAGCCCGACGACCGCCGACGGCCGCGAGGTGCAGCGCCTCATCGACGGCTGGAACGGGATGTGCGATCTCGACAGCCGCGGCTGCCCGGCCTACGAGGTGACGGAGTGGCGGCTCCTCCGGGCCCTCTTCGACCCGTGGCTCGGGACGCTGGCCCCGATGTACGTGGGCACCGATCCGTCGCGCCAGGCGCTCCGGGCGGCCGTGGCGGACGCCGCCTCGCCGTTCTGGGACGACCCCGCCACGCCGGCCGTCGAGACGCGCGACGGACAGCTCGCCGCCGCCCTCGACGCCGCGGGCGCGGAGCTGCGGGGCGCCGTCGGCGACCCGTCCCGCTGGGCCTGGGCGCGCGTCCACACGACGACCTTCCGCGAGCAGACCCTCGGGAAGAGCGGGATCGGACTCCTCGAGAGCCTCTTCAACGAGGGCCCGTACGGCATCCCCGGGACCAGCGACGCCGTCAACAACGGCAACACGAGCCTGGGGGCCTGGTATCCCGACCCCGACGAGCCGAGCGCGACGCCGGGCACGCTCTTCGATGCCTTCACGATGACGAACCACCCCTCGTACCGGCTGACGATCGAGATGACGCCCGACCGGCTCGACGCCGCCCGGATCGTCATCAGCACGGGCCAGGGCGGCAATCCCGGCGGCCGCCACTACAGCGACCTGGTGGACGACTGGATCAAGGGCCGGACCGTCCCCCTCCCCTTCACCCGCGACGCGGTCGAAGCCGGGACGGCCACCCGCCTCATCCTGGAGCCCTGACCGGGCCGACCGCAGGGCCAGCGCCCGGCCATCGAGGGCCCGGCCGGAGGGCCGCGCGGAAGCTCGCCGGCCTGCGCGTCGGAATGCCCGACACGCCGTTTGCGTACCGTATACAATCCCACCCATTCCGGGTGTCCCCCCCACCCGGATCGGCGCCGCCAGGCGCATATGCGGCCGCGACGCCTCCCCCCGGCGTCGCGGCCCTTCCTTTTCCGCAGGCCGATCCCCTCCCGGGACGTACGCGCGCCGCATCCGGCTTGTACGATCTGGCCATGCCCGTTCCCCGCGCTCCGGACCCGGTCCCGGCCCAGCCGCTGCGCCGCGAGCAGGCCGAGCTTCGCCTGCGCGCCGCCATCGTGCGCGGCGAGCTGAAACCGGGCGAGCGCCTCATCGAGGACGAGCTCGCCGCGTGGCTCGGCGTCAGCCGGACCCCGGTCCGCGAGGCCCTCACGCGCCTCGCCGCCATCGGCCTCGTCGACCTGGACGCGAACCGCGGCGCCCACGTCGCCCCGCTCGATCCCGACGAGATGCTCGACCTCGTCCAGGTCTCGCGGGCGCTCGTCGTGCTCCTGCGCCAGCTCGTGACCCAGCGCGCCACGGCCGAGGACCTCGCCGGGCTCCGCGCCCTGCAGGCCTCGCGACTGGCCCACCTCGCGGCCGGCGACGACATCGCGGCGGAAGCCGACCTCTTCGAGTTCCACGACCGCCTCCTGCGGATCGCGGCCAACCGCGAGCTGGACCGCGTCTACCCGTCGGTCAGCCTCCGCCTCGAGCGCCTCGTCCGGTTCGCCTACGGCGGCACGATGGGATCGCTCGGCGTGGCCGCCGACAGCGCGCTCCTCGACCTGTTCGGGCTTCGCGACGTCGACGGGGTTCGCGAGCTGTCCGTCCTGGGATGGCACGAGCTCGAGGAGGGGGTGCGGGCGTTCGTGGAGCGGCTGCGGGCACAGCAGGCGGCGGATCCCTAGCCCGGGAACTCCACCACGATCCGGCCGTCCTCGATCGTGACCGGGTAGACGGCCAGCGGCTCGTCGGCCGGCGGGTCCAGCGGCTCGCCGGAGGCGAGGTCGAAGCGGGACAGGTGGAGCGCACAGGTCAGGCTCCCCGCGGTGAGGAAGCCGCGGTCCAGCTCGAAGTACTCGTGGCTGCAGATCCCCTGGACGGCGCGCACGGCCCCGCCGACGTTGACCAGCAGGAGCGGCTCCGTGCCGTCCACCCAGGCCATCTGCATCGTCCCCTCGGCGAGGTCCGCCAGGAGTCCGCAGTCGATCCGCCGGCTCACGCCGTCAGGCGGCCGGGGAGGCGACGTCGCCGAGCGAATCCGCCCACTTCGCCTCGAGGAGCTCCCAGAGGCGCTCCTGCTCGGCCTCCAGCGGGACCCGGGCGACGACGGGTTCCAGGAAGCCCAGGATGATGAACTTGCGGGCCTCGTCGGGGGTGATGCCGCGGCTCTCCAGGTAGAAGAGCTGGGCCGGGTCGATCGGGCCGACCGACGAGGCGTGGGCGGCCCGCCGGCAGTCCGGCTGGTCGATCTCCAGGCTCGGGACGGTGACCGAGCGGCTCTGCTTGTCGAGGATCATCCCGAACTCGCCGAGGAAGCTGTCGGTGCCGCGGGCGGTCTTCTCGATCGAGATGAGGCCCTTGATGTAGGCCCGCGACGCCGTGCTGGAGGACCGCCTTGGACAGGAGGTTGCCGGTCGTGTCCCGGCCGACGTGACGGGTGTAGGCGGTCAGGTCGAAGAGCTGGTCCCGGCCGCCGAAGACGATCTCGACCTGCTCGACCTCGCCGCCGTCGCCCTCGAGACGGTTGTCGATCCGGGAGCGGACGACGCGCCCGCCCAGCTGGGCGATGGCGAAGCGGAGCGTCGCCCCGGCCCCGATCCGCGCGGTCCGCTGCTGGAGCGCGGTGGTCCCGCGGGGGAGGTCCTGGATGGAGGCGAAGCGGAGGACGGCGCCGGCGCCCAGGTCGATCTCGGTCGTGCCGCCGAAGAGCGCCTGGGGGACGGGCTCGCCGGCGGCGCAGCCGACGGCCGGCCCGGCCGCCACCAGCTCCTCCACGAGGGCCACCTCGGCGCCCTCGTCGAGCCGGATCAGGGTCCGGGTCAGGAGGGCGCGCTCCGGCGTGCCGGCCGCCCAGCGCAGCACGATGGGACGCTCCAGGCGGACGCCGGCCGGGACGTGGAGGTGGATCCCCTGGCTCCAGAAGCCGCGCGACAGCCAGGCCAGCTTCTCGTCGGCCGGCAGGGCCGTGGCCGTGAGCGCCTCGCGGATCCCCGCCGCGTCGCGGGCCAGCGCGGCGCCGAGCGTCTCGAGGACCACGCCCGCGCTCGGCCAGGCCGGGCGCCAGGGCGAGGCGCACGACGGCGTCCTCGCGGAGCTCGATGATCCCGTCCGCCCCGTCGGGGATCTCCCCGGCGGTCGCGGGCGCGGCCGCGGTGCGGACGTAGGGGCGCGCCCCGAAGAGGTCGGCGGCCCGGAAGTCGACGTACGAGGTGTAGAGCTCGCTCGTCTCGACGGGCAGGCGGGCGTACGCCTCGGCGGCGGCGCGGCGGTCCTCGCGGAGCCAGGCGGGCTCGTCCCGCTCGGCGCCCAGCGTCGTCGGCCAGGGCGGCGTCGGCGAAGGTGAACGGGAGGTCGGCCGGGGCGCGCCGGGCGCGCGGCGGGCCGCCGGCGGCCGGGGCCGGGCCGGGGCCGGCGAGGCCGGGGACCCGGCGGCCGCCTCGCGTGGGGGCCGTCATCCGAGCGACCCCTCCATCTCCATCTTCACGAGCCGGTTGAACTCGATGGCGTACTCCATCGGGAGCTCCTTGGTGAAGACCTCCAGGAAGCCCTGCACGACCAGGTTCGTGGCCTCGTTCTCGGTCAGGCCGCGGCTCATCAGGTAGAAGATCTGGTCAGCGCTGATCTTGCCGACGGTGGCCTCGTGGGTCATCGTCGTGTCGTCCTCCTGGATGTCGATGTAGGGGTAGGTGTCCGAGCGGCTCTCCTCGTCGAGGAGGAGCGCGTCGCAGCGGACGCTGGCGACCACGCCCGTCGCGCCGGGCGCCACCTTGAGCGTGCCGCGGTAGGTCCCCCGCCCGCCGTCCTTGCTGACCGACTTGGAGATGATCCGGCTGCGCGTGTTGGGGGCCAGGTGGACGGCCTTGGCCCCGGTGTCCTGGTGCTGGCCGTGGCCGGCGAAGGCGACGCTGATCACCTCGGCCGTGGCGCCCTCGCCGCGCAGGTAGATCGCCGGGTACTTGACGGTCGCGCGGGAGCCGGTGTTCGCGTCGACCCACTCCACGGTGGAGTGCGCGTGGGCGTGGGCCCGCTTCGTCACCAGGTTGTAGACGTCGCGGCTCCAGTTCTGGATCGTCGTGTAGCGGATCTGGGCACCCGGCAGGGCGATCACCTCGACGACGGCCGCGTGGAGCGCGTCGGTGGTGTAGATCGGGGCCGTGCAGCCCTCGATGTAGTGCACCTTGGAGCCTTCGTCGGCGATGATCAGCGTCCGCTCGAACTGGCCGGTGTTCTCGCCGTTGATCCGGAAGTAGGCCTGCAGCGGGAGCGGGACCTCCACGCCCTTCGGGACGTAGACGAACGAGCCGCCCGACCAGACCGCGCTGTTGAGGGCGGCGAACTTGTTGTCCTCGGGCGGGACGACGGTGGCGAAGTACTTCTTGACGAGATCGGGGTGCTCGCGAAGCCCCTGGTCCATCCCCATGAAGACGACGCCGATCTTGCTCAGCTCCTCGCGCACGGAGTGGTAGACGACCTCGGAGTCGTACTGGGCGCCGACCCCGGCCAGGAACTTGCGCTCCGCCTCGGGGATGCCCAGCTTCTCGAACGTCTGCTTGATCTGCTCCGGGACGTCGTCCCAGGACTTCTCCTCGCGCTCGGACGGCTTGCGGTAGTAGACGATCTTGCTGAAGTCGATCCCCTGGACGCTCTCGGGGACCCAGGTGGGCATGGAGCGCTTGAGGAAGTGGTCGTAGGCGCGGAGGCGGAACTGGAGCATCCACTCCGGCTCGTCCTTGATCGCGCTGATCTCCTCGACGGTGGCCCGGGTCAGGCCGACCTTGCGTCTGGGCCGAGGTAGGTGACGTCGTCGTGGAAGCCGAACTTGTACTCCTGGGAGACGATCTCCCCGCGGGTGGGTGCGGTCATCGCGGCTCCTCGTGACGGGACGCGGCGGCGGCGGGAACGCCCGCGCCGCGATCGGGGGCGGTTCATGGAGTTCGGCCGGTGGGACGCTGCCGGATGGGAACGCCCGGGGAGTGACCCCCGGGTGAGGACGCCCGGACCCGGCCGAATTCCGAGTTAGATTGTCGGATATCCGGGCGCCGGCGTCAAACGGTGATTGACGGTCCGCCGAAGGGCGCCCGCGGGGGCGCTGGCCGGCGTCAACCTTGGCTGCCGGCACAGCGCGCCACCGTGCGCCCCACGCGATGATTTCCTGCCCGGCGCGGCGAACCGGGCGCCCTTCGCCACCGATTCGTGCGTCCCACGCGCAGATGAGTCTCCTGCGGCCGTCCGGGGGCCTCCGGAGCAGGGAAGATGGCGTGCGGCGCCAGGGTTGCCGGCGCGGGCCCATCGTCGTCTGGCCGCCCTCAGCTTCCGCCGGCCCAGGCGACCTCGGCATCGAGAGCCACGCCGCCGGGCGCGCGGGCGCACCGCTTCTGCCCGAACGACCCCTTCCCGCCGCGGGGCGCGGGCGCTAGACTCGCGCCCGACACGGCCGGGGGGTCGCGACCGCGCGCGGAGGGGTGATGGCGGGTCTCGGGGCGCTGGGTGGAGGAGGCCTGCTCGCGGGCAAGAGCCTCGCCGTGCTCGGCGCTGGACTGCTCGCCGGCGCCCTGGGCGGAGGCGCGCTCGTCGGGTCGGGGGCCGTCCATTTCGGCCCCGGCCAGGGCGGCAACGGCGGCGCCGGCGGCGGCCTGCAGCTGGTTCCCTGCCCCGACCAGGGGCCCGTGATCGGGACCATCCCCCGCAACCAGCAGGTGCTCGTGACCGCCAAGTCCGCCGATGGCGGCTGGCTGCAGCTCTACTGGCCGGCGCCCGGCATCGAGCGAGCCTGGACCAGGGCCGGCCCGCTCCAGCTCGAGGGCGACCTGGCCTCGCTGCCCGTCGCCAGGTGCGAGGCGCCGCTCCCCGCCACGCCGCGCCCCACGGTCGAGCCGACCGCGACGCCCGAGCCCACCCCGACGCCGACGCCCGAGCCCACCCCCTCGCCGACCCCGACGGCCTCCCCCACCGCGGCGGCGAACGCCGCCCCGAAGGTAGCGGGGCTCACCGTCTCCACGCAGACGATCAGCTACGACCAGGGCGCGTACTGCGCCAGCGCCCCGAAGTCGGTCACCTTCGCGGTCAGCGTCTCGGACGCCGACGGCCTTGCCAGCGTCAACCTCTGGTACCGACCGCCGGGCGCCACGAAGTACCTGGCGAAGCCGATGACGCCGTCGGGCGGGAAGTACGTCGCCACGCTCGACACGACGGCCGACAACCTGAAGACCGCCGGCGAGCTCCGCTACTACGTGCTGGCGAAGGACCAGAACGCCAGCCCGGAGACGACGAAGCTCCCGACGTCCGGCTACCTGTCGCTGACCGTCAAGGTCTGCAAGAACACCGGCCCCAAGATCACGCTGCTGACGGCGACGCCCACCTCGATCATCGCCAACCCGCTCAGCGTCGTCGGATGCGCCGGCTCGACCCTGTCGGAGCTCCGCGCGCGGGCGACCGACGTCGACGGCGTCAAGGGCATCAAGCTCTTCTTCAAGAAGCCCGGCGCGACCGGGTACACGGGCCGCGAGTTCAGCCTCGCCGCCGGCACCTGGTACCAGCTTCATCAACACCGTGGGCACGGTGGACAACATCGTCCGCTCCGGGAACATCAGCTGGTACGTGGTCGCCACGGACACCAAGGGCGCGACGACGAAGTCGGCGGTCAAGACGATCAAGGTCACGCGCTGCGACAGCCGAAGCGAGCTTCGACTTCGGCAGCATCGCCGACCGACCGTCGTCCAGCATCGGGCGCCTGCTCGCCGAACCGACGATCACGGTCCGGTCTACGCCCAGGACCGACGACGCGCGGCGACCTGTCGACGCAACCTCAGGGTGTCGCTCACCTGGACGGTCGCCAGACCTCGCCGGCCGCAGATCGCCGTCGACTGGGCGACGGTCAGGCGGCATTCATGAAGGGCACCGACGTTCAGGGCATCGATCTCGGCACGATCGGCTGGGCTGATCCGGGTCGTGCACCCTGGACCGTCGTACGCCGTCGAGCACCGACCCGTACGGCGGCACGACCTCGCAGAGCTTCACCGAGCCAGTGACCTTCACCGTCAGCGCATGCCTGCGGGCTGCTGACATGACCATCCTCGCCCTCGTCACCCGCTTCGTCCTCGCCGCGGTCATCGGCCTCGGCGGAGCGCTCGGCGTCGCCGCCGCCACCGCCCCGCCGACGTCGAGCCTCCTGCCGGGCCCCGAGACCGCCTTCGAGCTGACCACCGACAGCGGCGACGAGCTGGCCGTCTTCGGCCTCTCCGCGGTGCCGGACGAGGAGCCGGTCGCCCTGCAGGCGCTTCCGGACGACGCGGTCCTCCAGCTGGTCTCCTTCGTCGAGCCCGGGACCGAGCCCGGCACCGGCGGTGCCAGCCGGCCGGCCTGGCTCCTCCCGACCGGCTACCCGCGGGTGCCGCCGGTCACCCAGTTCGACGGCGGACCGCTGGGCCCCGCCAACTGCACGATGGCGTCGGGGGCGATGCTCGCCCGGCTGGGCTACGGGATCGTGACCACCGGCTCCCAGCTGCGGGCGCTCCAGCCGGACCAGGAAGGCGGGACCTCGCTGGCCGACCTCGAGGTCGCCATCGGCAAGTGGGGCGTCTCCTTCAACCAGGGCGCGATCTCGCCGCTCCAGCTGCGGGCGCTCCTGTACGCCGGCGCGGGGGCTGTCGTCCAGGTCACCTACGGCGCGATCCCGGTCGCGCCGGCGGCTCCAGAAGAACTTCACCGCCGGCCACGCCATCTACCTCGACGGGTTCCGCCCGGCGGGCACCGACGGCCCCGCCGCCTACTTCGTCATCGACCCGCTGGGGCCCACCTGGACCGGCTACAAGGGGGCCTGGTGGCCGGCCGACGTCGTCGAGGCGGCCGCGCTCGCCTTCGGTGGGGGTTCGGCGTACACGGCCTGGGCCTTCCCCGGGGGCACCACGCCGGCGAACCCGCCGCTGCTGCCGCCGAGCGCCTTCCCCGATGCGACGCTCGCCCCGGGCGTCACGCCGGATCCCCTGGCCACGCCGACACCGATTCCGTCCTCGCCGCCGCTCCCCACGCCCCAGCCCTCGCTCATCGCACCGCCCGCCGGCGACCTCCCGCCCGTCGTGCCGTCCGACTGGTGGACCACGAAGTGGACCGACATCTTCAAGGGCGGGGTCGTCATGAGCCCGATCTGGACGGCGTGCATCGTGGATCCGGCGCCGTGGTGCCCCGGCGGCATCATCGGGATCTGGCCGCCCCAGGCGACGGCGCCACCCACCCTGCCGCCGTTCCAGGTGGTCGACGTCGACCTGCTCTTCGCGAACCCGATCGGCGGTGGCCTCATGCAGGTCATCTTCGACGTCCCCGACGGGGCGACCCCGTTCCTGCAGTTCTGGAACGCTGCCGAGACGACCGGTCCGCTCTTGACGGCGCCCTCGATCGAGGCCGCGCTCCTGGACGGCAAGCAGGTCCAGGTGGCGACCTTCCCGATCGAGCAGGGCATCGACTACAACTTCGTCGCCTCCGCCCAGGCGCTGGGCGTGAACGCGATCAGCGCCGTCGGATCCGCCGGCCCGTAGAGGCGGCGAACCGGCAGCCTGCATGCCGGCGGCTGGCCGTGCGCCGCCGGGCTGGCCGTCGCCGGGCATGCCGTCGCCGCCGGACCGGGTCCCGTCGACCGTCCGCCGCCGCGCCGCCGACCGTCCCGCCGGCCCGGACCGTTCCCGCCTCACAGGCGATGATTCGTGACTTCGGCGCAGCCGACGGCGGCCGTCGGCTCCGGCTTTTCGCAGCCACACCAACCAGACGGCTGCCCAATCGGTCCGCAACCGTCGCCCACGCTCGCCCGGTCTGCGCCGGCCGACCCCAGGACTGGGTCGGCCCCGCTCGGCACCTCGATCTCCACGTCGGCCCGGGCGGGCCCTTCGGACGAAGTCAGGAATCATCGCCTCTCAGGCGGGTTCGGCACGGTGCCGGGCGGCGGCGAACCGGACCGGCGCGCAGCTCGCGGGGCACTCCCTCCATCAGGTGCGCGTGGCGGCCGCGTACCTGCATCCAGACGATGGCGGAGCCCGGCCAGGGAACCCCGTCGCGCAAGGCGGCGACCGCGTCGGCCGCGGACGCCGGGTAGGCGCTCGCGAATACGAGCGGGAGCTCGCGGACGATCGCCCGCGTGCGGACCGTCGAGCGGAGGACGAGCAGGCGGCTCACCGTCGGCCGCCCGGGCTCCGCAGCCGCGCCGGCGGCCATGCGGTGGAGCTCGGTCGTCGAGAGCGCGGCGGCCTTCTCGTTCGACCAGCGGATCGTCTGCTCGGCCCGTCCGATGCCTGACTGGAACTCGGCCGCCACCAGGTCGAGGCCGTCGCGATCCCCGAGCACCAGGTCGATCGACCCCCGCGCCGGCGTCCTGACCGCGACCTCGAGGTGCGCGACCCACCGTCGGTGCAGCGACCCGACGAACGCTTCGATCATGCGTGCCTGCACGGCGTCGTGGATCGGAATCCCGGCACCGGGAGCCAGGCGAATGGACACCTCCGCACCGAGAGCGACCGAGATTCTCGCCAGCGTCTCGACCGAGGGGTCGCGCCTGCCGCGCGCGAGCCGAGACACCGTGTCCGCGCCCAGGTGGGCCGCCCGCGCCAGGGCGGCATGCGTGAGTCCGGTGTCGCTGCAGATGCGCTGGAGGTCGGCGCCGAATGAACGGCGCACGTCGTCGGCGCGCCGCTCCACATCCAGCTCGAACCGGGATCGCCCGCTCATCGGTGCAGTGAAGCAGGCTGGCCTTATCCGCCACTCACCCGGGCGGGTCCGTTGGCGGACGCCGCCGAGCCGCCCGCCTCAGGAGCCCTCCCGCCGACCGTTCCCGCCGAGGCCGCCGACCCCGCCAGCCGAGGCCGCTCGCCCCAGGAGCCCGCCAACGCCGACCGTTCCCGCCGACCGGTCCCGCCGAGCCGCCGCCGACCGTTCCCGCCTCACAGGCGATGATTTGTGACTTCGGTGGGCGCGGGACTGCGCGGCGGCGGCGGAGCGCCGCTGATGTGCCCCGTCCGCGAGCGCGGGCGGCCGCGCGATGGCAGGGCCGTGCTCGATCGACCTCGACTCAATGCCCGTCTGACGGCCTGCATGACCGCCCCGGCGCGTCGTGACCGCCGTGAAGTCAGGGATCATCGCCTCACGGGCGGGCCGCGCGGACTCCGGACGCGGGACGCCGGCGACCGTGTTCGGCCGCCCCGCGGGAGCGGCCACGGTCCCGTCGGGAGCGGCCACGGTCCCGTCGGGACCGACGTCGGCCGCCCCCGGAGCCGCCACCACGTCCGCCAACGGCTCGCCGACGTCCGGCGCCTCGGCCTCGACCTGGGCGGCCGCCCGCCGCCGGGAGACGAACCCGACGATCGCCGTCGCCAGGATCGACATCGCGATCGAGATCGTCAGCGACAGGACGACGAGCCCGATGATCCGGCCCCGCTCGTCGCGGCTGAGCCATTCGCGCGCTTCGCGGCCCCAGCGGGCCAGGTCGCGCTCCTCGAAGATGGACATCGGGACACCTCCAGCCGACCGTGGCTGGGCCGACGCGAGACCTGAGCCGGGCGCGTCGGGCACCCGCTGCCGGCCGCCGCCGCTGGTGCGCCGCCTCCGCCGCGGCTCCGCCGCGTCGGCGCGACGGAACCGCCCGGCGAGACCACTCTTCCCGCCCTCGACGAGCGAGTAGAGCACCGGGATGACGAGGAGCGTCAGGAAGGTCGAGGAGAAGAGGCCGCCGATGACGACCGTCCCCAGCTCCGCGGCGATGATCGAGCCCTTGCTGAGACCCGCGGCCAGCGGGATCAGGGCCAGGATCGTCGCGATCGCCGTCATCAGGATCGGCCGCACGCGGGTCCGGCCTCCCTCGATCAGGGCGTCCCTGGTGGAGTGCCCCTCCCTTCGCAGCCGCTCCACGAGGTCCAGCAGGACGATCGCGTTCGTGACCACGATCCCGATGAGCATCAGGAACCCGATGAGGGCGCTGACGCCGATCGGCCGGCCGGTCAGCAGGAGGGCCGGGAAGGCGCCGATGGTGGCCAGGGGGAGGCTGAACAGGATGATGAACGGCGTGACCAGCGAGTTGAAGGTCAGCACCATCATCACGTAGACGAGGAGGATGGCGACGCCCATCGAGAGGAAGAGGTTGCCGAACGCCTCGTTCATCTGCTGGGTCACGCCGGCCAGCTCGACGTTGACGCCGGCCGGGATCTTCCCGGCTGCGACGAGGCCGTCGATCTCGTGCTGCACGGCGATCGAGACGGCGCCGGTGTCGTCGCTGGCGATCTCCGCCGAGACGGTCGCGGCCGGGGCCTCGTCGACCCGGGTGATGCTTCCCTGGGCAAGGACCTGGTCCACCGCGGCGATGGACCCCAGGGGAACGGTCGCGGCGGTCCCGACGGGCATGGCCCGAAGGGCATCGACGCCCGAGATCCGGGCCGGGTCGACCTGGACGTAGACCCCGATGGGATCCCCGGCGACGTCGAGCTGGACCGTCGTGGCCACCGAGCCGACGAGGGCCGTCCGGACCTCGCCGGCCACCTGGGCGGCGGTGAGCCCGACGCCGACCGCCTTGTTCGCGTCGACGACGACCTGGACCTCGGGCGTCCCCTTCGAGAGGTCCGTCTTCAGGTTGAGGAGGTCGCCGTTGTCGGAGAGGGCGGCCACCACCTCGTCGGTGGCGGTCGCGACGTCGGCGGGATTGGCGGAGCTGATGACGATGCTCAGGCCGTTGGACGTGAACCCCGCGGTCTGGGCCACGGCCACGTCGAAGCCGTCGGTCTTGACCGGGGCGAGGTCGGTCGACAGCTTCTGCGAGTAGAGCGGTGAGGTCGACGTCGTCGGCCAGGCGGACGATGAGGCTGGCGCTGTTCGCGGGCCGGCCGCTGAGCGCCGACGTGACCGTCCCGAAGCTGGTGTCGCCCTCGCCGGGCACGCTCGCCTGGACGTGCTGCACCTTGGGGTCCGCCCGGAGGATCGCCTCGGCAGCGACCGCCCGGTCCAGGACGGCGGCCGAGCTCGTGCCGGCCGGGGGCGCGACCGTGATCTGGAGGAGCTTCTCCGAGCCCGCGTTGATGAACTGGGTGGGCAGCAGCGGGGCGATCGCGATCGAGCCGGCGAACAGGACGGTGGCGACCGCCAGGATCCCCCACTTGGTCTTCCGATTGCGGAGGGCGAGGCTGATCGTGGGCGTATAGGCGCGGATCCAGAGCGAGTTCTTCGGCTCCCCGTCCTCGTCGACGTTGAGCTTCACCCGTCCGATGAAGAGGTACGCCAGGACCGGGACCACCGTGAGGGCGACGACGAGTGACGCCAGCAGGGCGAAGGTGACGGTCAGGGCGAACGGCAGGAAGAGCTGGCTGACGATGCCGCCCACCAGGCCCAGGGGCAGGAAGACGGCGACGGTCGTCAGGGTCGCGGACGTGATCGCCGCCGCGACCTCGCGCGGGCCCCGCAGAACCGCGGTCAGGCGGTCCTCGCCGAGGGCGCGGTGGCGGTAGATGTTCTCGAGGACGACGATCGCGTCGTCGACGACCCGGCCGACGGCGACGGCGAGGCCGCCGAGGGTCATGACGTTGATGGTGACCCCGGTGAGCTGCATGACCACGAGCGCCGTGAGGACCGAGAGCGGGATGCTGACGGCGGCGACCAGGGTGGAGCGGATGCTGAACAGGAACAGGAAGATGGTGAGGATCGCGAAGAGGGCCCCGAGGCCGCCTTCCTTGAGCAGCCCGTCGCGGGATTCCTTGATGAAGGTGGAAAGGTCGGAGATGACCGTCACCTTGACGGTGTCGGCGTTGGCGGCCCCGATCTCCTCGAGCTTCTGGGTGACCGCGTCCGCGACCTCGACCGTGTTGGCGTTCGACGTCTTGGTGACGGTGAGGGTGAGCGAGGGCACCCCATCGGTGCGGGCAAACCCGGTGGTGGGCGTCCCCGCCTCGGCAACGGACGCGATGTCCTTGAGCAGGATGGGCGTCGGAGCCACGGGGGTCGTCGGCTGGGTCGGCGGCGGCGATGGCGGCTGGGCGCCCGCTCCGGGCGCGGTCCCGGTGCCCGTCCCGGCGCCGGTCCCGGCGGCGGTTGGCAGCTTCACGCCGACCACGAGGTTCTCGATCTGGGCGATCGAGGTGATCGTGCCGATCGTGGAGACCGGGATGTTCCTCCCGTCGCTCGTGATCTGGCCGGAGGGCAGGGTCAGGTTGTTCGCAGCCAGGATGCCGTTGACCTGGGCGACGGAGACGCCGGTCGCCGCGAGCTTCTTCGGATCGATGGTGACCACGAC
The DNA here is from genome assembly GCA_963827965.1 of uncultured Chloroflexia bacterium. Classification (GTDB taxonomy): domain Bacteria; phylum Chloroflexota; class Limnocylindria; order Limnocylindrales; family CSP1-4; genus CTSoil-043. Next base: position 86,750 of record CAWHCW010000008.1, read on the forward strand.
CTGCGACTCGAGGCCGCCGGTCAGGTCGACCGTCGCCACGCCCTCGATGCCCTGGAGCCCGGGCACGACCTTCGTCCGGGCGACCTGCGCGGCGGCGTCGAGACCCTCCTGGCCGATGCCGGCGACCGAGGCGATGATGACGGGCGACGCGTTGATGTTGAGCGCAGCGACCTTCGGGCTGACGCTGGCGGGCAGGCCCGCTGACTGGAGGTTCTGCTCGATCGTCGAGCGCACCTCCTTGACGTCGGTGCCGAACTCGAACTGGGCCACGACGATCGCGATCGAGTTGGCCGAGGAGGACGAGAGGGCCGCGAGCCGGGGGATCCCCGAGATCACCCGCTCGATCGGCTTCGCGACCTGCTCGGCGACATCGGCGGCCCCGGCACCGGGCAGCGGCGCGATCACGGTGATGACCGGGAAGTCGATGTCGGGGAGGAGCTCCTGCTTGAGGCTGCCCCAGGCGGAGACGCCGGCGATGAAGAGCCCGAACGCGAGGAGGAGCGTGACGCTCCGCTTGGCGACCGACAGCTCGGTGAGGCGATTCACGAGGGCGTTCCTCCGCTGATGGGGGTCGGGGTCGTGACGGGCGGGGCGCCTTCCGGGGCGCCTGCGGCCGTGGCGAGGACGTGGAGCGCATGCTCGACGACGGCCAGGTCGGCGTCGTCGACCCGGGCGAGCATCTCCCGGAAGTGGCCGGCATTCAGCTCGCGGAAGCGCTGCAGGGTGTGGTTGCCGGCAGCGGTGATCCGGATGACCACCTGGCGACGGTCGGCCGGGTCGTCCTGGCGGTTGATCAGCCCCTGGTCGACCAGGCGATCGACCACGCCGCTGACGGTCGAGAGCGACACTCCCAGCGAGGCCGACAGCTCCGACATGCGGAGGCCGGCCTTGGCCTGGACGAGGTAGAGCACCTTTGCCTGCGACATCGTCACGCCGACCCCCAGGAACTCGGGGGCATGGGCGGACGCGACGCGGTGCATGAGGATCTCGTAGCCGGCGACGACCCGTTCGACGCAGGGCCCGGCGCTCCGGGTCCGGCACGGGGTCGTAGATGGCGCGTGTCTCGGGCAAAGTCGTTTGCTCCATGCGAAGCGTTGGCTTCCCAGAAAGGATATCGCACAGGCGAAGAATTCAGGATTGATCGAAGGATCGAGCCCGCCGCAGCGAACCGCCCCGACCCACTACGATCCCCGTATGCCCGACCGGACCCTGTCCGCCGCCGTAGCGCGGCGCTTTCTCGTCATCCGCCACTTCCTGGCCCCGCCGCGCTCCCTGCCCGTCGCGGAGGAGAGCGTCCTCGCCGTCGTCGACCGCCTCGGCTCGCTCCAGTTCGATCCGCTCGAGGTGGCCGGGCGGAACCACGACCTGGTGCTGCACGCCCGCGTTCGAGGCTACCGGCGGGCCTGGACCGACCACCTGCTCTACGACCGCCGCCTGCTCTTCGAGGCCTACAACAAGGGCCTGAGCATCCTCCCCACGCGCGAGCTGCCGTGGCATCGCCTGACCTGGGACCGGGCCCGCCGGACGCACGAGGGCGAGATCTTCCTCGACCACGGCGAGCACGTCACGGAGCTCCTCGACCGGATCCGGCGCGACGGCCCGATCTCCACGGCCGACCTGGAGCGCAGCGAGGTCATCGCCTGGTACTGGGGGCCCACCCTCAAGTCGCGCGCCGTCCTGGAGGCCCTCGCGGAGGCGGGCATCCTCGGCATCGCCCGGCGCGACGGAAACCGGCGCTTCTACGATCTCGCCGAGCGCCTCTTCCCGGCCGGCCTCCTGGAGGAGCGCGTCCCGGAGCGCGAGCAGATGCTCCACCGCCTGCTCAGCCGGTACCGCGCCCACGGCCTGCTGGGCGCGACCGGGCAGGGCGAGATCTTCCTGGGGTTCGGGCCAGGCAAGCCGCTCGCCGACGGATCGCCGCGGCCACCACGGGCGACGTTCCTGGCCGAGCTCGTCGCCCGCGGCGAGCTGATGCCGTTCGCGGTCGAAGGCGTGCGCGGCATCCACCACGTCGTCACCGACGAGCTGCCGCTCCTGGCCCAGGCCGAGCGCGAGGTCGCCGAAGGGCTACCCACCGGGCGGTGAGCGGCCGTCGGTCACGTTCCTCGCCCCCCTCGACCCCCTCGCCTGGGACCGCAACCTGCTGCGGTCGCTCTTCGGCTTCGACTACATCTGGGAGGTCTACGTCCCGGCCGCGAGACGGCGCTGGGGCTACTACGTCCTGCCGCTCCTCTTCGGCGACCGGCTCGTGGGGCGGATCGAGCCGCGCTTCGATCGCGCGGCGCGCGCCGTGCGGATCCTCGGCCTGTGGTGGGAGGACGGGTTCGACCCGCTCGCCGCCGACGGGTTCGTGGCGGCCCTCGCCGAGGCCCTCGACGCCTACCGCACCTTCCACGGCGCAACGCGGGCCACGTTTCCGCGGGACCGGGCGGCCCGGGCGCTCGCGGGGGCCGTCGCCCGCGCCCGCTGAGCCTTCGCCGGACTCCGCGTACCATCTCCGGGCAGCCCGGCTCGACGCCGCGGCGGCACGACGCACACTCCAGGGAGGGATCCATGGCCGCGACCCGCAGCGCCGACGTCACCTGGAAGGGCTCGCTCGCGGAGGGCGAGGGCATCGATCGACCACGTCACGAGCGGCTCGTTCGCGCGGCTGCCGGTGACGTGGGCGTCCCGGACCGAGGCCCCCGACGGCCGAACCAGCCCCGAGGAGCTCGTGGCCTCGGCCCACGCCTCGTGCTACGCGATGGCCTTCTCCGGCGGGCTCGGCCGCAACGGGACCCCGCCCGCGTCGCTCGAGGTGACGGCGACCGTGACCTTCGACAAGGTCGAGAGTGGCTGGAAGGTCGTCTCGTCGGCGCTGACGGTGAGGGGGATCGTGCCGGGCCTCGACGCGGCCACCTTCGCCCAGCTCGCGGAGGCGGCCAAGGACGGCTGCCCGATCAGCCAGGCGCTCAAGGGCAACGTGGCCCTCTCGGTCGAGGCCACGCTGGAGGGAAGCCGGCAGGCTGCCGGGCTGAGCGGCACGCCGGGTCGCGACCGCCCCTGCGCCGATCCCTTCGGCGGATCAGGCAGCCCCGGTGCCGGGGGTCGCCTGCCCCGCGATCGACAGGATCCGGCGCGGGTTCTCCACCGTCACCTGGCGGATCTCGGCCTCGCCCACCCCGGCCGCGCGCAGCCGCGGCAGGAACGTCTCCTGGAGGTACGTGTAGCCGTTCCCCTCGTAGCAGCGCAGCTGCTGGTTGTGGCAGACGTCCTGCGAGAGGAAGACCCGGTCGGCGTGGCCGCGGGAGAGCATCTCCAGCAGGAGCGGGATCAGCCGCGCCTCGCCCAGGCGCTCCTGGGGCGTGAAGCTCATCCCCAGGAAGTCGAACTCGATGTTCGCTCCCCGCTCGATGATCCGCTCGTAGTGGTCGAGCTCCGGGAACGAATCCGCGTGCCCGATGACCACCCGCCCCGGATCGGCCCCGGCATCCTCCAGCACCGCGAGCTGGGCCAGCCCGACGTCCGACATGACGGCGTGGGTCATGACGGCCATCCCGGTGGCCCGCGACGCCCGCGCCACGGCCCGGAAGACCCGCTCCTCCTGCGCAGAGAGCCAGGGCTTGTCGGTCCCGATCTCGCCGATGATCCCGGGGCGCACGCCCGTCCCCTCGGCGCCTTCCTCGAACTCGCGGACGATCTCATCGGCCAGCGAGCCGACCGAGCGGCGGTCGATGAGCGCCTCGGCCGGGTAGTAGGCCTCGCGGTACCAGCCGCAGCCCATCACGAGGTGGAGCCCCGACGCCTCGGCCAGCCGGCGCAGGCGGGCCGGGTCGCGCCCGATCGACTGGAGGGTCACGTCGGCGAGGCAGGTCCCGCCGAGCTCGCGGAAGCGGGCCAGCTCGGGAAGGATCAGGTCGTCCTCGCCGGTGAGCTCCCAGTAGTCCCAGCGCGCCGGGATCTGCCACAGGACGCAGCGCGTGTGCTCGTGGGGCAGGGTGAACCCGAGCTCGGAAGGGTCGATCCGCCCGAGGACGGTCTGCACGAAGGTCGCCATGGCCCGGATTATCCGCCCGCGGGACCCTGCCGGTCGGGCCGTCCGGCCCTGTGCGCCAGCGCGTTGTGGCGGAAACGCGAAGGTGCGATAGTGCGGGCGTTCGCGCGGGACGGAGGAGCTGGCCCGGCGACCTGGAGAGGCCCGCGCACGTCCCTGCGCTCGGGCCTCTCGATCGGACATCGAACTGGAGGAGGAGAAATTGAAGAGCCTTCGGCTCACGGCGGTCGCGTCGATTGCCGTGCTCATGGTGGCTGCCTGCGGCGGGGGCGCAACCCCGACCCCGGCACCGACCGCCGCCCCGACCGCGGCACCGACCGCGGCACCGGGCAGCCAGGCGCCCGCGACGCCGACCGCCGCCCCGACCGACGATCCGAACTCGCTCCTCGGCAAGGTGCTCGCCGCGGGCAAGATCGTGATGTCGACCGACCCGAAGTACCCGCCCCAGTCGTCGCTCAAGACCGACGGCAGCTACGACGGCTTCGACATCGACGTCGGGAACGAGATTGCCAAGCGCCTCGGCGTGACGATCGAGTTCACGCACCCCGACCTGGGACACCATCACCGCCGGCTCTGGGGCGGCCGCTGGGACTTCAGCGTCGGCTCGATGACCATCACGACGCCGCGTGAGAAGGTCGTCGCCTTCACCGACCCCTACTACTACGACTCCGGCCCGATGGCGGCGAGACGGCTCCGGCGATCACGACCGTCGACGGCCCGGCGGGCAAGACCATCTGCGTCGGCGCGTCGACGACCTACGACGACTGGCTCACGGGCGCTCGACCTCGGGGTCCTCCGACTCCGGCAGCAGGGCCGCCGGCAGGCGCGAAGGCCACGACGCTCGACACCGACCGCCTCTGCGCCGAGACGTGGAAGGCCGGCCGCACTGACTTCGAGGGCTGGCTGAGCTCCTCGACGACAGTCGAGCAGGCGATCAAGGACGGTCTGCCGCTCGTGAAGGTCGGCGACCCGGTCTACTTCGAGCCGCTCGGCGTTGCCTTCGACAAGAGCGGCCCCGATCCGACGAGCATCGTCGCGCGTGTCAACACCATCCTTGGCGACATGCAAGAGCGACGGGACCCTGAAGCGGCTTCTCGGAGAAGTGGTTCGGCCTCGACCTGACGGTCGAACAGGGAGCCTGACGGCCGACCGCGGCCACCTGATCCCGACGGGGGCGTCGTCCGCGGCGCCCCCGTCGCGCATGTCCGGACGGCAGGAGGGCGAGGATTGAGCGCATCTGCCAGAGCGGCGGGCGTGCCGGCCGGTGGCCCGGCGCCCGCCGAGCCACCGAACCCGATCGTCGATGCGATCGCCGCCCAGCGGCGGCGCCAGACCCTCCGGTTCCGCCTGATCTTCGTCGGGACGTGGATCGTGCTCGTGGGCGCCCTCGTCGGCTGGCTCTTCTTCAGCGGGAAGATCGACATCGCCTTCCTGTCGAAGTGGGGCGCCGTTCATCCTCCAGGGGCGTCGGGATCACCGTCTTCGTGGCGGTCTGCTCGATCATCGTCGCGATCGTCTTCGCGATCCTCGGCGCCCTCGGGCGCCTGAGCTCGAACCCCGTGCTCTATGCCGTCGCGACGCTGTACGTGTCGCTGGTCCGGGGCACGCCGCTCATCGTGCAGATCCTGTTCATCTACCTGGCCCTGCCCGCAGATCTGGGCTGGGCTTCGCCGACATCCCGGCGGTGGCCCTCGGGATCTTCGCCCTGGCCTTCAACTACGGCGCCTACATGACCGAGATCTTCCGGGCCGGCATCCAGGCGGTCCCGCGCGGCCAGACGGAGGCGGCGCAGGCCCTGGGGATGACGGGGCGCACGCGCATGCGCCGGATCGTCCTGCCCGCAGGCGATCCGGATCATCACCCCGGCGATCGGCAACGAGTTCATCTCGATGATCAAGGACTCGGCGCTCGTCTCCCTGATGACCGTCCAGGAGCTGCTCTGGCGGGCCCGGACGGTCGGGCAGTCCAACTTCCGGAGTCTGGAGACGCTCCTCTTCGCCGCGCTCGTCTACTGGCTCCTGACGATCGTGCTTCTCGATCGTCCAGGACCGCCTCGAGAAGCGGATGGCCGAGAGCGACCGGCGGATCTGAGGGGAGCGACGATGACGATGTCGACGACGGCCGCCCGGCACGATCAGCTCTCCCTGCTCCGCGACCCGTTCGCGGCCCCGGGCGCGCTCACGCCCACGGGCTCGACGCCCATCGTGCGGGCCCTGGCGCTCGAGAAGTACTTCGGCTCCAACCACGTCCTGCGCGGCTGCACGCTGGAGGTGTATCCGCGGGAGACGGTCTGCCTCATCGGCCGCTCCGGCTCCGGGAAGAGCACGCTCCTGCGCTGCCTCAACTTCCTCGAGGAGCCGACGGCAGGCGCGGTCGAGATCGATGGCTTCCGGATCGACGCGGATCCGCTCCACGCCCGAAGCCGCAGCCACCGCGAGCAGATCCGGCAGATCCGGATGCGGGCCCAGATGGTGTTCCAGGAGTTCAACCTGTTTCCCCACATGAAGGTGATCGACAACCTCATCGAGGCACCGGTGCGGGTCAAGGGCGTCGCCCGGGACCAGGCGATCGCCACGGCCGAGAGGTACCTGGACAAGGTGGGCCTGTCGGACAAGCGGGACGAGTATCCCGCCCGGCTCTCCGGCGGCCAGAAGCAGCGCGTGGCGATCGCGCGCGCCCTCACCATGGAGCCGAAGGTCCTGCTCTTCGACGAGCCGACGTCCGCGCTGGACCCCGAGCTCGTCGGCGAGGTCCTCGTCGTCATGGCCGAGCTGGCCCACGAGGGGGCGACGATGCTCGTGGTCACCCACGAGATGCAGTTCGCCCGGGAAGCGGCCGACCGGGTCTACTACATCGACCAGGGCGCCTTCCTGGAGGCCGGGCCGCCGGAGCAGGTGATCGACGCGCCGCAGGACCCGCGGACGGCGAAGTTCCTGGCCCGCCTTCTCGGCAAGTAGCGTCGGCCACCGCTCGCCAGGACCCGGGCCGCACGCCGTCCGTCGAACGCGGTAGGCTGCCCGGATGACCGGTTCCGCGCCGCAGCCGCCCGCCGACGACGAGGTCGCGCGCCGCCTCGCCGCGCTCAAGGCCGGGGCAGACCCGGCGCGCCTCGAGGACGAGGCAGCGGCGTCCGGGGCGCCACGGGGCCGAGGCCACCGACCGGCCCTCGTCGGCGAGGTCCTCGACGACGGCCGGGGCTGGGCACCACGCAGAGAGCGGCCGGCGGGACCGGGCCCGGGCCGGCCCGGCGCGGCCGGACCGGGGGCACCCGGCAGCGGCGCGCCATCGCCCGGGCCGGCGGTCCGCGCCGTCACCTGGGGGATCAGCCAGGCCGAAGCCGGACGCCTGGGGCTGTGGATCGGGCTGGCCCTGGTCGCCTTCGGCGCCTACCTCGTCCTCGCCTCGTTCGTGCCCGGCGTCGCCCTGCTCGGCTCCCTCGCCCTCGCCACCCTGGGCGTGGTCCTCGTCGCCTGGCACCTCGCCGGCCGAGCCGGCGCGTGGGCCGTCCACGCCGGCATGATCCTCGCCGGGTTCGGTGCGGCGCGGCTCGTCGCCGAGGTCGCCGGCCTGCCGTCGGCCGGCTGGGGCACCCTTGGGGCCGGGCTCGGCCTGCTCCTGATCGCGGTCGTCCGCGTGGCCCGCGGGGAGGGCGTCCGCTGGCAGGCGTGGGTCGGTGGCGCGCTCGCGGTCTTCGGCGGGTGGGGCGTCCTGGGGGCGACCATCCCGGGCTTTCCCGACCCTGGGCGACCTGGTCGTGCCCGTCGTCCTCGTCGTGATCGGCGTCGTCGTCCTCCGGCGCGGGTTCCGCCAGGGGTAGATGCCCAGGAGCTCCGCATCAGGGAGCTCGCGTCAGGGCGCCCGGCGCAGGGCGCCCCCAGCTCAGGCAGCTCCCGCTCAGCGCCCCGCGGCCGGCAGCGCCGTCGCGGCCTCGATCGCGGCCGCCACGCCGTCGGCGATCCGCTCCAGCTCCTCGTCGGTCGTCACGAACGGCGGCCCCAGGAGGAGCGTGTCGCCGTCGACGCCGTTCGCCGCCCCCGTCCCCAGGTAGACAAGCACGCCCCGCTGGCGGGCGGCCGCCACGACCGCCTCCATCCGCCGCTCGGCCCGCGGGAAGGGCGCCGTGGTCGCCCGGTCGGCGACGAGCTCGATGCCGACCATGAGCCCGCTCCCCCGGACGTCGCCGACGTGGGGGTGGTCGCCGAGGCGCTCCCGCAGCAGCCCCTGCAGGCGGGCGCCCTTGGCGGCGGAGGCCGCGACGAGGTCCTCCTCGCGGAGGATCCGCAGGACCTCGCGGGCGACCGCCGCGCCGACGGCGGAGTGGCTGAAGGTGAAGCCGTGGACGAACCCGCCGCCGGCGATCGCCTCGTAGACGGGGCCGCTCGCCGCGGCGAAGCCGAATGGCCAGTAGCCCGACGTCGCGCCCTTGGCGGCGACCAGGATGTCGGGCCGGAGGCCCCAGTGGTCGCTCCCGAACCAGCGCCCGGTGCGCCCGAACCCGGTCATGACCTCGTCGGCGATGAGCAGCACCCCGTGCCGCCGGCAGACGTCCGCGATCGCCGTCCAGTAGCCGTCCGGCGGGGCGACCGCGCCCAGCGTCGCCCCCACGATCGGCTCCGCGACGAACGCCGCGACGCGCCGGTCGCCGGCGGCCCCGATGGCCGCCTCGAGCTCGGCGGCGAGCGCGGCGGGGTCCCCGAGCGCGTGCGCGGCCGCCTGGCCGGCGCGGTACGGGTAGGGCGTCGAGACGTGCCGGAAGCGCCCCAGCCACGGGTCGTAGGGACGGCGCAGGGGCTCGCCGGCCCGACAGGTCCAGGGCGCCGAGGCTGTTGCCGTGATAGCTCCCCCAGCGGGCGATGACCACGTCGCGCCCCGCCTCGCCGCGGGCCAGGTGGTAGGCCCGGGCCATCTTGAGGGCCGTCTCGATCGCCTCCGACCCGCCGGAGACCGGGTAGATGGCCGGGCGCGTCGAGCGGCAGGACCGCCCCGACCTCGACCGCGTAGGCCTCCAGCGCCTCGCTGGTGAAGGCGGTCCCGTGGGCATACGCGATGCGTCCGGCCTGGGCGGCCATGGCCGCTGCCACTTCGGCTCGCCCGTGCCCGATCCCGACCACGACCGCGCCCCCGGCCGCGTCGAGGTAGGAGCGCCCGTCGGCATCCCAGATCGTGGCGCCCGCGGCGCGGACGGCGACGGGGAGGCGGCGGCCGAAGACGCGGGGGAAGACGTGGCCGGCGTCGGGAGGGAGGTCACGCATGGGACGATTGTAGAGAAGCGCCCGCCTCGCGGCGGGCGCGGACGAGGAAGGTGCTCATGGGGCCCTTGCCCTTGAGGGTCACCTCGCCCGCGCGGGACCACCTCGAAGCGCTCGCCGAGCAGGTCGACCGTGGCGGCGCTCGCCTGGATCTCGCCCGGCACCCCGGTCGACTCCAGCCGGCTGGCGACGTTCACCGTGTCGCCCCACAGGTCGTAGCTGAACTTGGTGCGCCCGATGACGCCCGGCGACCACCGGGCCCGAGTGCACGCCGACCCGGATCGCGAGGGGCTCCCCCGTGGTCCTGGCGACCTCGGCCGTCGCCCGGATCATGGCGTGCCCCAGGTCGACGATCAGCGCCGCGTGGTCGTCCTGGGGCTCGGGGACGCCGGCCGCGGCGAAGTAGGCATCGCCGATCGTCTTGATCTTCTCCACCCCGGCCTCGGCGGCGAGGTTGTCCCAGCGGCTCACCAGCGTGTTGAGGAGCGCCGCCGTCCGCTGCGGGCCCAGGCGCTCGGCCAGCGCGGTGAAGCCGACGAGGTCGGCGAAGATGAGCGTCGCCGCGTCGAATCCCTCCGCGACCGCCTCCGGCCGCTCCCGGAGGCGGGTGACGATCGGGGCAGGCAGCATCAGCCCGCAGGAGCGTGTCCGACTTCGCCCGCTCGCGGGCCACCTCCTCGCCGCTGGGCCTCGATCACGCGCCGCTGCAGGAACCGCTCCCGGGACGCGCGCTCCAGCACCACGACCCCGAGCAGGCCGACGGTCATCATCGCGACGAGGAGGAAGGCGTCGAAGGCCAGCTGGCCGGCCGGCTCGTGGGGAGCGGCTCCCACGAGGAACGCGACCAAGGACGACGGCGGCCCGGCACCAGGGCCGTGGGAACGCGGATCCGGAAGACGGCGACGGCGTAGAGGACCGACAGCATCAGGCCAGGCAGCGTGTAGCGGTCGTTGGCCGGGGCCGCCACGGTCAGGACCATGATCGCGGCGGCGTTGCCGATCGTCCCGACGATCGCCCAGCGCCTCGATCCGCCGCGGCGACGGATCAGCCGCGCACGAGCCAGAACGACACCAGGTCGAGGGCGACCATCGAGGCCGCCACGGCGGCAGGACGGTCGCGTCGATCTCGGCGGCGAGCGGGAGGGCGAGCCAGACGATGATCCAGAGGGGGATCCCGACCACGAATCCGGCGCGGACCACGGGCACGCGTCTCCCGGGCCTGCTCGAGCCGGAATGCGCGCTCCCGGCCCGGATCGGCGAAGGATTGCGCGAGGACCCCCCAGCCGTCATCGAACCGCCGCCACTCGCGTTCCGGCCGCCTCGGTGCTCGCCGGCCCGTCCAGCGGACCGCTCGCGACACCGACCACCCGCCCGACACCGTTGCGGATCGTACCCGCAGCGGAGGCTCCCCTGCACGCGCAGCGGCCGGGTCGTCCCGCGAGGGCGGACCCGGCCGTCGGGGTGGCCGCGGGCGCGCGGCCGGTTCGCGGCTAGATGCGGCCCCGGGGGATGGTCTGCCAGTAGGTCTTGTTGAAGATGATCTTGCCCAGGTGCCAGAGCTGGTTCGGCCGGGGCGGCTTCGGCGGGTTGTCGTAGTCGAAGGAGAGCATCGTGCCCTTCCCGTCACCGACCTCGAAGAAGCACATCACCTTGCCCGTGTAGAGGGCGTGCTTGCCGGACGGCTTGCGGCCCAGGACGGCGGCGGCCACGCGCTCGGCCACGATCGGCGCCTCGAAGTGCGCGGTGGAGCCGGCCTTGGAGAGCGGCAGGTCGGTCGCGTCGCCGAGGGCGAAGATGTTCGGGTAGCGCTCGACGTCTTCGTCCTTCGTGCCCGGCCCGGCCATCTTCTTGACCTGCAGGGTGTAGCGGTCCGTCGGGACCCAGCCCGACTTGGGCGCGAGCCCGGAGTCGGTGACGACCTGGGCGCCCTTGTGGGGGGGGACGCAGATCAGGAGGTCGTAGGGGTACTCCTCCATCGCGTCGGTGATGACGACCTTCCGCTCGGCGTCGATCGAGTCGATCCCGGCCAGCAGCTGGAGGTCGATCCCCTTCTCCGCGAAGATCGGCGTCGCCATCTCGCTGACGCTCTCGATCGTGAAGGCGCGGTTGATCGGCGAGAGGAACTGGATCTCCGTCTTGTCGCGCAGCCCGCGCTCGCGGAGCTCGGACTCGACGAGGAAGGCGACCTCGAGGGGCGCCGGCGGGCACTTGTAGGGGATGCCGGCGATGCCGATGAGGATCTTGCCGCCCGTGAACGCATCGAGCGCCTTGCGCAGCTTCGCGGACGCCTCGGCGGTGTAGAAGTGGTGGGCTTCCTGGTCGAAGTGCTCGATCGCCTCGGGGACGATCCGCGACCCGGTCGCGATCACGAGCTGGTCGTAGTGGAGCGCCCCGCCGGAGGCGAGCTCGACGCGCGCGCCCTCGGTGTCGACCTTCACGACCGTGTCGACCACCAGCTCGACGTTCCCGTCGAGGAGCTTCTTCTCGGGTCGCTCGAGGTTCTTCGCCCGCTCGTGCCCCATCGCGATGTACATGTAGCCGGGCTGGTAGAGGTGCTTGCCGGTGGCGTCGACCACGGTCACCACGGCCTCGCCCTTCGCGATCCGGGCCTTCAGCTTGCGGGCGACGAGGTTGGCGGTCAGCGTGCCGCCGACACCGCCGCCGAGGATGACAACGCGCTGCATCGACTGCTCCTACCGGGCCTTCGTGACGACGATCTCGTCGTAGCCGTCCCTGGTCTCGAGGCTGACGAGCGTGTGGCCGGCCTTCTCGACCCACTTCGGGATGTCGATCTTGCTGCCCTTGTCGGCGGACCAGACGGCGATCGTGTCGCCGACCTCGGACTCCTTGATGGCCCGGATGAGCTCCATGAGGGGGCCCGGGCAGAAGCTGCCGCGGGCGTCGACCGTGCGGCTGATGGTGGCGGCCATGGGTTCGTTCCTTTCGTTTCCGGGACGCGACGAGGCTGGGCGGGGACGCGTCCGGGATCGCGCGGGCCGGTCGGCGGGTCGCCTGGGGGGTAGGCGACCCGCCGTGCCCGGGGGAGGTCAGATGAAGAGCGGGGCGTCGCCGCCCTGCGAGCAGCGCGATGACCGTCGCGGCGCCGACCGGCTCGCCGAGCCCGTCGATCATGTCCTCCTTCTTCAGGCCGAACATGTCCATCGTCATCTGGCAGGGCATGAACTCGACGCCCATCGCCTGGGCGATCTCGAGGAGCTCCTTGGGGCTCGCGACGTTGTACTGCTTGGCGAGCTTGCGCATCATCCACGGCCCCATGCCCAGGAAGTTCATCTTCGACAGCTTGCGGTGCGAGACGCCCGGGCGCTGCATGAAGGACATCATCTTCTGCATCAGTGCCGTCGCCGGTGATCCGCTTCCTGTCCTTCACGAACGTCTGGAGGCCCCAGAACGTCAGGAAGACGCGGACCTTGGCGCCCATCGCGGCGCCGGTCGTGGCGAGGATCATGGTCGCCCAGGTCTTCTCGAGCTCGCCGCTGTAGCAGATGATCAGGATGTCCCGGGGCTGAGCCTCGGCCTCGGGGGCCGTGGCGGCGACGGGGGCGGGCTCGGCGACGACGGTCGCGTCGGTCTCGGCGGTGGCGGTCATCGGCGTCTTCGCCTTTCACTTCTTGCGGAGGACGAAGCGGTAGACGCCGCCCTCGACGGTCTGCTCGACGAGCTCGTTGCCGGTGGCCTTGCGCCCACGCGGCGAAGTCCTTCGTGCGAGCCCGGCGTCGGTCGCGAGGACCTCGAGGAGCTGCCCGGAGGCGAGTCCCTTGACGGCCTGCGCCGTCTTCACGATCGGCATCGGGCAGGACAGCCCCTTGGCGTCGACGACCTGCGCGATCTGCTCGGTGGACATCAGTCGATTCCTTTCGGCGGCCGGCTCCGGCCGCGAGGCGGCTGGATCAGATGAAGAGGATGTGGCCGTCGCCGGCGTTCAGGTAGAAGGCGGTCACGCCCTCGACGCCGTCGACAAGCGGATCCAGGTCCTCTTCCTCGATCTTGAGGACGTCCATCGAGAGCGAGCAGGCCTGGATGTCGATCTCGCCGAGCTCCTTGGCCACGCGGAGGGTCGCGTGCCAGGGCTGCTGCCCGGCCGTGGCGGCCTCGGCCACGAGGATCGCCCCGCGCTCGCCGGCCTCGGGCGCGAGACCCAGGCTGGTCGACGATCCTGTCCTTGCGGAAGGCCTCCAGGCCCCAGTACTGGAGGAAGATGTTGACCTTCCGGCCGAGGGCCGCGGCGCCGCTGGCCATGACGGCCGCGGCCTGCAGGCGATCCTCGGTCCCGGAGAAGAGGACGATGTTGATGGGTTCGTCTTCCACGCGATCTCCTTAGCCGGCGCCGGCGGGCGAGGCGGCAGGCATCGGCCGCTCGTCGGACGGGTTCGGGCGATCGGACAGCTCGCCAAGGCGGGCGAGGCGGCGCATCAGGACCCCGCGCATGAGGTTGCAGCGCGTCGATGACCTCGGGGTCGGTCAGGTGGTACCTGACCTCGCGGCCGTCGCGCTGCGCCTCGACGATCCCGGCGGCCCGCATCACGGCGAGGTGCTGGGAGACGTTCGGCTGGGTGATCCCCATCTCCTCGGCGAGGCGGCCGACCTCTTTCGGCTCCTCGGCGAGCAGGTGCAGGATCTCGAGCCGGCGGGGGCTGGCGAGGATCTTCATCACCTCCGATTGGAGGCTCCAGATCGGGTCCATGCGGGTATCGTAGATGTATGCGCACTTGCGCATCATTGCCAGATGGCCCGTCCGCGAGCCCACCCGGCAGGGGGGCGGGGGGCCGAATGGCAGGGGGGCGGGGGGCGACCGCCGGCCGAGCGTCGGCGCCCGGCGGGACGGGCAGCCTCTTCGGCTTCGAGCCCCGCTGGCCGAGCTGAAGGTTCAGCAGATGCGGGGCAGCTGCTCCCCCACCAGCATGTCGACGATCCGCTCGCTCCCCACGATGGTCCGGATCGTGACCATGGCGGGGTGGTCGGCGACCACCTCGCCGATCCGGGCGGCCGCGTCCCCCTCGGGCAGGGCCCGCATCGCGGCGACGCACCGCGTCCGCCGCGGCGGAGGGCACGATGGCCACCAGCTTCCCCTCGTTGGCGACGTGGAAGGGATCGAGGCCCAGCATCTCGCAGGCGGCGCGGACGGGCCCGGGAATCGGGATCGACCCCTCGTCGAGGACCATCCCCACGCCGGACGTGGCCGCGATCTCGTTGAGCGCCGAGGCGAGACCGCCGCGGGTCGGGTCGCGCAGGACGCGGACGTCCGGCTCCACGGCCAGGATGGCGGCGACCAGCCCGTTGCAGGGCCTGCGTGTCGGAGGCGATCTCGACCTCGAACTCGAGGCCCTCGCGGACGCTCATGATCGCCACCCCGTGGAGGCCGATCGGTCCCGAGAGGACGATCGCGTCGCCGGGGCGGGCCCGGTCGGCCGCCGGCGCCGACGCCATCGGGCACGATCCCGATCCCCGCCGTGTTGACGAACAGGCGGTCCGCCGCGCCCCGCCCCACGACCTTCGTGTCGCCGGTGACGATCCGGGCCCCGGCCCGCGTCGCGGCCCGGGCGGCGGACGCGGTGATCGCGGCAAGCTCCTCGAGGGGCAGCCCCTCCTCGATGACGTAGGCGAGCGAGATCGCGAGCGGCTGGGCGCCCATCATCGCGAGGTCGTTGATGGTCCCGTTGACGGCCAGCTCGCCGATGTCGCCGCCCGGGAAGCAGAATCGGGCTCACGACGAACGAGTCGGTGGTGAACGCAACGCGCGTCCCGGCCACCTCCACGATGGCGGCGTCGTTGAGCGGTCCGCCCGGCGATGCGGCGCGCAAGCGCCGGCCCGATGACGTCCCGCAGGAGCGCAGCCGACAGCTGCCCACCCGAGCCGTGGCCCAGGATGACCCGCTCGCCCTCGGCGATGGGAGCCGGGCAGACAACGCCCTCCGGTTCGATCGTCGGCGCGGGCGAACCGTCATTCGCGACCAACGGATCGTGCCGAATGCTCATCGCGATGCCTCCGCCACGCCGGCCCCGCCGATGGGGGCAACCTGCAGCAGCGGGGTGACCGGCAGGGGTGACCGTGCCCCGCCCAGGCCGCGGCCCGCCGAGAAGAAGGCGGCGCACGTCCCCTCCGAGCTGACCATCGGGGCGCCCAGCGGCTTCTGGGGCGTGCAGAGCGTCCCGTAGGCCGTGCAGTCCAGGGGCAGCTTCTCGCCCGTCAGGATCGCCCCCGCGATGCAGGCCGGGTGTTCGTTCGTGCGGATCTCGCCGACGTCGAACTTCTGCTCGGCGTCGAATCGCGCGTACGCCTGCGCGCAGCCGGTAGCCGGACTCCGGGATGGCGCCCACGCCGCGCCACTTGCGCTCGCCGACCTCGAAGACCTCGAAGATCTGGCGCTGGGCCAGCGGCACGCCCTCCCGCTTCACGGCGCGGACGTACTGGTTCTCCACCTCGGCGCGACCCTCCTCGAGCTGGCGAATCGCCATCAGGATCCCCTCGAGGAGGTCGAGCGGCTCGAACCCGGTCACCACGATGGGGACCCGGTATCGGGCGGCGATCGGCTCGTACTCGGTCCAGCCCATGACGGCGCAGACGTGGCCGGCCGCCAGGAATCCCTGGACCTGGTTGTTCGGCGAGTCGAGGAGGGCGATCATGGCCGGCGGCACCAGCACGTGCGACACCAGGACGCTGAAGTTGTCGATGCCGCGCCGGGCGGCTTCGGCGACCGCCATCGCGTTTGCCGGGGCGGTCGTCTCGAAGCCGACCGCGAAGAAGACGACCTGGCGGTCAGGGTTGGCGATCGCGATCTTGAGCGCGTCGAGCGGCGAGTACACGATCCGCACGTCGGCGCCGCGGGCCTTGAGGGCCAGGAGGTCGGTGCTGGACCCCGGCACGCGGAGCATGTCGCCGTAGCTCGTGAAGATGACGTCGGGGCGGGCGGCGATCGCGAGGGCCTTGTCGACCTGCTCCAGCGGCGTCACGCAGACGGGGCAGCCGGGCCCGTGGATCATCCGCACCCCTTCCGGGAGCGCCTCGTCGATCCCCTGCTTCACGATGGTGTGGGTCTGCCCGCCGCAGACCTCCATGAGGGTCCAGGGACGGGTCGTGATCCGGTGGATCTCGGCGATCAGCTTCTTCGCCAGGACCGGGTCGCGATACTCGTCGAGGTACTTCACGCCGGAGTCCCCCCGAAGACCCCCGTCGCGGGCGTCCCGTCGTCGGAGACCACCGCGGGCTCGTCCATCCCCGGGCCCATCGTCGCCAGCTCAGAGCGGACCATGTCGCCCATCGTCGCCAGGATCTCGAGCGTCTTGAGGGCTTCCTCCTCGTCGACCCGGCTGATGGCGAAGCCGACGTGGATGATGACGTAGTCGCCGAGCTGGACCTCCGGGAGGTAGGCGAGGCAGGCCTCCTTGCGGACCCCGCCGAAGTCCACCTTGCCCATCGGCAGGCCGGCGTCGTCGCGGATCTCGATCACCCGGCCGGGGATCCCAAGGCACATGGCGCGTTCCTCCTCAGGCGCGGCGGACGGGGGCGTCGGGCCCCGCGGCCCCGGCGGCTGTCATCCTCGCGGCGGCGATGGCCGCCTGACCGTAGCTGATCCCGCCGTCGTTGACCGGGACCCGGCGATTGATGAAGACCTCGAAGCCGTCGCGGGCGAGTCGCCGCAGCAGCGTCGACGCAAGGCGGCGATTCTGGAAGACGCCGCCGGAGAGGCAGACCGTGCGCAGCCCGGTCTCGGCCGCCGCGGCTGCCACCAGCTCCCGGGTCACCTCCGCGATCGTCTCATGGAAGGCGGCGGCGAGGGGTCCGACGGCACGCCCGGCCGCGACGCCCTCGAGCAGCGCGCGGAGCGTGGGTCGCGGGTCGTAGACCAGCAGTCCGTCGACGCGGACCAGCCGCGTGGGCAGGGTCGGCGCCGAGCGCTCGCCGGCGGCGATCTCCAGGTCGATCGCGGCCTGGGCCTCGTACTCGGCCACGTCGCGCAGGCCGAGCAGGGCGGCCGCGGCATCGAAGAGCCGCCCCGCCGATGAGGCGAGCGGCGCATTGAGGCGGCGGGCGACCTGGGTCCGCACGACCGCCACCTCGCGGGGTTCGAGGCGGGCCACGAAGGCCCCGGCGAGATCGGGGTCGATCGCGCCCTCGGGCGCGCCACCCGCGCCCGCCGGTGCCTCGGCCGCGAGGAGGTACCCCAGGGCCATCCTCCAGGGGCGCTTCACCGCCAGGGCCCCGCCGGGCAGCGGCGCTCGCCCGAAGCGCGCCAGGCGGCGGTAGCCGACGAGGTCCGCGGCGAAGATCTCCCCGCCCCACAGCGTCCCGTCGTCGCCCATCCCGAGGCCATCGTAGGCGACGCCGATGAAGGGGGCGGTGATGCCGTGCTCGGCCGCGCACGAGGCGACATGGGCGTGGTGGTGCTGGACCGCGATGCGGCGACCCGCCGGGAAGTGGGCGACGGCGTACTTCGTGGACAGGTACTCGGGGTGGAGATCGTGCGCCGCGACCTCGGGCTCGAGGGCCAGCAGCCGCCCCAGGTGTTCCAGGCCGTCCGTGAAGGCCCGATGCGTGGCGAGGTCCTCGAGATCGCCGTTGTGGGGGGCGACGTGAGCCCGCCGCCCGCGGGCCAGGGTGAAGGTGTGCTTCAGCTCGGCGCCGACCGCCAGGAGCGGCCGCGGCGCGGCCACCGGGAGCTCCAGCGCCTCGGGGGCATACCCACGTCCCCGGCGCACGATCGAGGCCCGCCCCGCGACCACGCGGCTGACCGAGTCGTCGTACCGCGCCCGGATCTCGCGGTCGTGGACGAGGTAGGCGTCGGCCAGGCCGGCCAGCCGGTCGGCCGCGTCCGCGTCGTCCGTCGCCAGCGGCTCGTCGGACTGGTTGCCCGAGGTGAGCACGATCGGGCGGCCGACGGCCGCCAGGAGGAGGTGGTGAAGCGGCGTGTAGGGCAGGAAGATGCCCAGCCGGTGGTTGCCGGCGGCGACGGACGGTGCCAGGCGCGGCGTCCCGCGCCGCCGCGCCTGGAGGAGGACGATGGGCCGCTCCGGCCCGCCGAGGAGGGCCCGCTCCGTCGCGCCCGTCCGGGCCAGGCGCTCCACCGCCGGGAGGTCGGCGACCATGATCGCGAACGGCTTGGCCCACCGCCGCTTCCGGTCGCGGAGCCGCTGCACGGCAGCCTCGTCGGTGGCGTCGCAGGCAAGGTGGTACCCGCCCAGGCCCTTGATCGCGACGATCCGCCCCGCCACGAGGTCGGCGACGGCGGCGGCCAGGGCGGCGCCCTCCAGGGAGGTCGCGCCGGGCGCGTCGGTCGGCCGGTAGGCGAGGCGCGGCCCGCAGGCGGGGCAGGCCACCGGCTCGGCGTGGAAGCGCCTGTTCGCCGGGTCGGCGTACTCGGCGGCGCAGGCCGGGCAGAGGGGAAAGGCCCGCATCGTCGTCTGCGCCCGGTCGTAGGGCAGCTCCTCGATGATCGTCGCCCGGGGCCCGCAATTCGTGCAGTTGGTGAACGGATAGCGGTACCGCCGGTCGGCCGGGTCGAGGACCTCGGCAAGGCAGTCGTCGCAGGTGGCGATGTCGGGCGGGAAGAGGCGCTCGGTCGCGGCGGCGCTCACGCTCTCGTCGATGGCGAACGGCAGGGGCAGCTTGCCTGCCTCCCCCACCGCCATGGGCGTCGCGATCACGGCGTCGACGCGGGCGCGGGGAGGCGCCTCGCTGCGGAGGCGGCGAGCGAACGCGGCCAGGGCGTGGGAATCGCCTGCCGCCTCGATCTCCACCCGGCCCGCCGCGTTGCGCACCCGTCCGGCGAGTCCCAGCTCGGTGGCCAGGCGCCAGACGAACGGCCGGAAGCCGACGCCCTGGACGACGCCCTCGACGACGATGCGGCGGGCTGCAGCGGATCCCCCGGCGGCGGGGACGCGCGCGCCCGGCTCCACGAATGCAGCCATGCGAATAGGTTGCCCGGGCCTTCCACCGCCCGGATGGGCCGAATGGCCCGTGGATGGCCCGCGGCGCTCCCGACCGTGGAGAACGCAGGCGCCCGGACCGCCCGGATGGGCCGAGCCCGTGGATGGCCCGGCCTCGCGATCGTGACGGTGGACTGTGGCCGGGCTTCGCGAGGCGGCGCAGGATCGAGCCCGAGCGCGGGCCGTCCGGCCCGTCGTTGAACAACGCCCGGAGGCGATCCGATGAAGCTCCACGGCGAGCATCAGCATCGGCCCGTCACCCTCGTCTGGCTCCCCGCCGGAGCGCCGGATGCCGGCCAACGCAGGCCCGCGTTGACCCTCGTCCGGGCCAAACCCGCGGCCGGTGGGCAGCGGCCCGAAGGGGCCGTTCCGACACCGAATCGCAACCGTTCGGCACTCCCCCGCCCCGGGCCCCGGGGCGACGCTCGATCCCAACCACGCGATCGCTGGAGGAATCGGTCTGCATGATCGCCGTCCCAGAAGCCGCAGCCGACGACCTGTCGTTAGGCGGCGCGGCGGACCCGACCGGGGCAGGTCGGGCCGCGCCCGCGCCATTCCAGCCCGTCCTGATCGACGTTGACCGCTGCAAGGGCTGCGCCCTCTGCGTCGCCGCGTGCCCGAAGGGCATCCTCGCCCTCGACGAGAGCGCGGTGAACGTGCAGGGCTATCACCCGGTGCGGATCACCAACCCGGAGGCCTGCACCTCGGATGCGCACTGCGCGCGGGTCTGCCCGGACTGCGTCCTCACCATCCTCGCCCGCCCCCGGCCGCGGCGGGAGGGTCCGCCATGACGGCTCCCCAGGCCCCCGCACCGTCTCACGCCCGGCAGACCGCCGCGCCGGGCCCGCGCCACGCCGGCCGCCGCGTCCTGATGAAGGGCAACGAGGCGATGGCCGAGGCCGCGATCCGCGCCGGCTGCGACGCCTACTTCGGCTACCCGATCACGCCCCAGGCGGAGCTCCTCGAATGGATGGCCCGCCGGATGCCCGAGGAGGGCCGGCCGTTCGTCCAGGCCGAGTCGGAGCTCGGGGCCATCAACATGGCCCTCGGCGCGGCCGCGACGGGGGCCCGCGTCCTCGTCAGCTCGTCCTCGCCCGGGATCAGCCTCATGGCCGAGGCGATGAGCTACATGGCCGCCTCCGAGATCCCGGTCGTGCTCGTCAACGTCATGCGCGGCGGCCCGGGGCTCGGCAGCATCGGGCCCAGCCAGTCCGACTACTTCCAGGCCACCAAGGGCCACGGTCACGGCGACTACCGGACCCCGGTGCTCGCGCCCGCCTCGATCGGCGAGGCGATGGCACTGACGGCCGACGCCTTCGAGCTCGCCGAGCGCTACCGGACCCCGGTGATGATCCTCGCCGACGGCATCCTCGGCCAGGCCATGGAACCGGTCGAGCTGACCTTCCGCGAGCCGCCGCGCGTCGCCGCCGACTGGGCGCTGACCGGCGCGGCCGGGCGACCGCCGCGGGTCGTTCGCTCCCTCCACCTGAAGCCCGAGGACCTCGAGGCGCACAACCAGCACCTCCAGGCGAAGTTCGCGCGCGATCGTCGATCGCGAGGTGCGCCACGACGGGGAGCACCTCGACGACGCCGACCTCGTGATCGTGGCCTACGGCACGGCGGCCCGCGTCGCCCGCACGGCCATCGCCCGCGCCCGGGAGTCCGGCCTCCGGGCCGGCCTCTTCCGGCCGATCACCCTCTGGCCCTTCCCGAGCGACGCCCTGCGCGACCTCGCCGGCCGCGTTCGCGGCCTGCTGGTCGTCGAGATGTCGGCCGGCCAGATGGTCGAGGACGTCCGCCTCGCCGTCGAGGGCCGGGTCCCGGTGGCGTTCACGGGCCGGACCGGCGGGATGGTCCCGGCGCCGGCAGAGGTGGTCGCCGCCCTGCGCGACCTCTCGGAGACCACCGCGGAGCAGCCCCGGGAGGCCACCCGATGAGCGTCGCGATTCCCGACGGCGCCCGCGTCGTCTTCAGCCGCCCCGAGCTCCTCGTCGACCGCACCAACAGCTACTGCCCCGGCTGCGGCCACGGCGTCGTCCACCGCCTCATCGCGGAGGTCCTGGGCGACCTTGGCCTCGGCCCCCGGACGATCGCGGTGGCCCCGGTCGGCTGCGCCGTCTTCGCCTACGACTACCTCGGCCTCGACTTCGTCGAGGCGCCCCACGGCCGCGCGCCGGCCGTCGCGACCGGGATCAGGCGGGTCCGCCCGGACGCCTTCGTCCTGACCTACCAGGGCGACGGCGACCTCGCGGCGATCGGCACCGGGGAGATCGTCCACGCGGCCGCCCGCGGCGAGCTGCTCACCGCGGTCTTCGTCAACAACGGGATCTACGGCATGACCGGCGGCCAGATGGCCCCCACGACCCTCCTCGGCCAGCGGACCACCTCGTCGCCGCGGGGCCGCGAGGCCGCCTTCCACGGGTACCCCGTCCCGATGACCGAGATGCTGGCCGTCCTGCCCGGGGTCGCCTACGCCGCGCGCGGATCCGTGGCGGACGCGGCATCGATCGGGCGCACGAAGCAGTACCTCCGGCGGGCCTGCGAGGTCCAGCTGGAGGGGCTCGGGTTCGCGATCGTCGAGGTGATCAGCAACTGCCCGGTCGGCTGGGGGATGACGCCCGCAGGAGTCGATCGAGCGGCTCAAGGAGGTCGTGGCCCTGGAGTACCGGCCGGGCGTCATCGTCGACCGGACGAAGGCGCCGGCGCGACGGACGGCCCGGGCGGCGCACCGTCGGTCGATGGGATCGCCACGGCGCGTGGCGGAGCGCGTGACGATGGAACGCTCGATCATCTTCGCCGGCTTCGGCGGCCAGGGGATCCTGTTCGCCGGCAAGGTGCTGGCCCGGGCGGCCATGAACGAGGAGCGCGAGGTCCTCTGGATCCCCTCGTACGGGCCGGAGATGCGCGGCGGGACGGCATCCTGCACGGTGATCGTGGGGAGCGAGCCGATCGGCTCGCCGATCGTCGACCAGGCCGACGCGGCGGTCGTCCTCAACCCGCCGTCCCACGCCAGGTTCGCCTCGCACGTCGCCCCCGGCGGCCTCCTGGTGGTGAACGAGACGCTTGTCAGCGAGACCTCCGGCCGGACCGACATCACGGAGCTGCGGATCCCCTGCACTCGCCTTGCCAAGGACGCCGGCGACGACTCCCTGGTCAGCGTGGTGGCCCTCGGCGCGCTGGTCGGCTATCTCCAGCTCGTCCGCGCGGCCTCCATCCGCAACGCGATCCGCGACACGGTCGGCGCCAGGCGGCTGGAGGTGCTGGCGGCTGACCTTGCCGCATTCGACGTCGGGCACCGCGTGGGGACGCGCAGCCGCGGGCCGCGCGCCGCTCGCGTCGCCGTCGCGCTCTGACCCGCCAGGGTCGCCGGGGCGTCGCCGAGGGGCGCGGACCTTCAGGGGCGCGGACCGCTCCGTTCGCGCCGTCGCGCCTCGCGGTGGGAGAGCACGGGCGGCGCCTCGTCCGGGAGGACGCGAAGTCGGGCCGAGGCCAGGAGGGAGACCGCGCCGGTGGCCGCCACGGCACCCGCCAGGACGAGCGCCGACCCGCCGAGCCCGAAGGTCGGGAGCGTCGAGACGACGATCCCGATTCCCAGCCCCAGCCAGGCGACGGTCATCAGGCCCCCGTCGGGCACGTGGAACGCGCGGGCGAACCGCGCGACGGCGAGGTAGCCGGCGGCGGCGACCACGCCCCAGATCCCGACGCCGATGAGGCCGACCCGTGGGTCGAGCGTCGGCACGAGGAGCCCCACGCCGCCGAGGATCACGCCGGTCGCCGCCGCCCCCACGAACGGGAGGGCCTGGCGGAAGCCGCCCGGCGCCCGGTACGCGGCGAAGGAGACGAGGACCCCGGCAAGGGTCAGCCAGGCGGCCGAGCCCAGCGGGGGGCTGACGAGGCCGGGCGCGACGAGCGCGGCGACGACGAGGGCAACGGCGCCCGCCGCGGCGAACGCCAGCCAGACGCTGCGGCACATCTGCGCGATCGGGGGCATGGGCGGGCGGGCTCCTCGGGCGGGGCGGGTGCGATGCGAGTATGGGGGAGCGGCCAGGCCTGGCGCTGGGCGCCCGGACCGGCAAGGGCGATCAGGCTCCGCGGCGCCGAGGCGAGGTCGCGGGGCGAGGTCCAGGAGCGAAGCGTCCGCATGTAGTTGGCGCGCTCGAACGCCGAGGGGTCCTCCACCGCCGCCTGGCTGGCGCTGCCGCGCAGCTGGTCGACCGATTCGTACTCGTGCTCGGTCATCCAGGCGACGAGCTCGGCCTCGATCGTGCGGAGGTGCTCCGGCCCGTGGTGGAGGAGCGCGGAGGTCGTCATCGCGACGTCGGCGCCGACCATGAGCGCCTTGACCGCGTCGGTCCCGCCGTGGATCCCCGAGCTCGCCGCCAGCGCGACGGCGGGGCCCAGCTGCGGTCGGAGGATCGCCGTCCAGCGCATCGGCAGGCGCAGCTCGGACGGCCGGCTGAGCTCGAGGCGCGGCACGACCTCGAACGTGTCGAGGTCGAGGTCCGGCTGGTAGAAGCGGTTGAAGAGCACCAGCCCGTCCGCGCCCGCGCTCGACGGCCGCGCGGACGAAGCTGGCCAGCGCCGAGTAGTAGGGGCTGAGCTTGACGGCCAGCGGGATCGAGATCGCATCGCGCACCGCCGCGATGAGGTCGAGGTCCCGTGTCTCCATGTCGGCGCGCGGTCCGGTCGGGATCGGCGGCGAGGTGGTAGAGGTTGAGCTCGAGCGCGTCGGCGCCCGCCTCCTCCATGAGCCCCGCGTAGCGGACCCAGCCGCCCGGGGTGCTGGCGTTGAGGCTGGCGATCACCGGGACGCCCGCCTGGGCCTTGATCTGCGCGAAGCCGGGCGAGGTAGCGGTCCCCGACGCCGGCGAACGACGCGATGTGCGGGAAGTAGTCGAGCGCCTCGGCGAACTGGTCGGCGCCGACCTCGAGGGAGCGATTGAGCTCGATCTCCTCGTGGACGATCTCCTCCTCGAAGAGCGACGGCAGGACGATGGCCGCCGCCCCCGCGTCGACGAGCTGGAGCGCGGAGTCCAGCTCGCCGGTCAGCGGAGAGGGCGAGGCGACGATCGGCGAGCGCAGCTCGAGGCCGAGGTAGCGGGTCCGAAGATCGACGGTCACGCCTGGTCTCCCTGGTCGTCGGCGCGCGGGCGAGCGCCGTCGCCGGCCTCGGGATGCGCGTCGGGGTCGTGGTGGACGTGGGGCACGCTGCGGTGCATCGCCGCCAGCTGCTCGTAGTAGCGCCAGCGCTCGTCGACGTCGGCCTGGGCGAGCTCGGCGAGCTCGGCGGCCCGCTCGGGCTGCGTCCGGGCCAGGACGGCGAAGCGGGTCTCGCTGGCGACGAACTCGCTGACCGGGATCGACGGCGTGGACGAGTCGAGCTTGAAGGGCTGGCCACCCTCGGTCTCGCTGGGATGGAACCGGTAGAGCGGCCAGTAGCCGCTCTTGACGGCGTCCTTCTGGTGCGACATCGACTTGCCCATGTCGATGCCGTGGGCGATGCAGGTGGAGTAGGCGATGACGAGCGACGGTCCGGGCCAGGCGTCCGCCTCGAGGAGGGCCTTGGCGGCCTGCGCGTCGTTGGCGCCCATCGAGATCTGGGCAACGTAGACGTCGCCGTAGGCACGGGCGACGGCGCCGAGGTCCTTCTTGCCGCGGGCCTTGCCGGCCGCCGCGAACTTGGCGACCGCACCGCGCGGCGTGGCCTTGGAGGCCTGGCCGCCGGTGTTGGAGTAGACCTCTGTGTCCAGGACGAGGATGTTGACGTTCCGGCCGGAGCCAAGGACATGGTCGAGGCCGCCGTATCCGATGTCGTAGGCCCATCCGTCGCCGCCGACGATCCAGACGCCCTTGCGGACGAGATCGTTGGCGAGCGCGAGGAGGTGGCGAGCATCGGAGCTGAGCTCGCCGGTCAGCGTGCCAAGGACGTCGCGGAGCTTCGCGATTCGCTCGCGCTGCGCGTCGATCCCGGGCTCCGTCTCCTGGTCGGCCGCGAGGATGTCCCGGACGAGCTCGGCGCCGATCGCCGGGCTGAGCTTCGCCAGCAGCCGTCGGGCCTGGTCGTTCTGCGCATCGAGCCCGAGGCGCATGCCCAGGCCGAACTCGGCGTTGTCCTCGAACAGCGAGTTGTTCCAGGCGGGGCCCCGGCCCTGGGCATTGACCGTCCACGGGGTCGTGGGCAGGTTGGCGCCGTAGATCGAGGAGCAGCCGGTGGCGTTGGCCACGATCATGCGATCGCCGAAGAGCTGGGAGACGAGCTTGAGGTAGGGCGTCTCGCCGCAGCCGTTGCAGGCGAGGGAGAACTCGAACAGGGGCTCGAGGACCTGGGCGCCCTTGACGGTGTCGTGGGCGATCAGGCTGCGATCGAGCGGCGGGATCGACTGGAAGAACTCCCACCGCGGTCGCTCGATGTCGCGATGCGCCTCGGCCGGCTCCAGGTTGATGGACTTGTGCTTGACCTCGGTCTTGCTCTTCGCCGGGCAGACGTCCACGCAGACGCCGCAGCCCGTGCAGTCGTCGGGGGCGACCTGGATCGTGAGCCGATGGTCGACGATGTCGCGGGACTTGAACTCCTTGGACTGGAAGCCGGCCGGAGCGCCCTCGATGGCCGCCGCCGGGAAGACCTTCATCCGGATCGCGGCGTGCGGGCAGACCATGGCGCACTTGCCGCAGTCGATGCAGATCGAGGGATCCCAGATCGGCAGCTCCAGGGCGATGGCCCGCTTCTCGTACTTGGTCGTGCCCGACGGGAAGGTCCCGTCGATCGGGAACGCGCTGACGGGGAGCTGGTCGCCGCCGCCGGCCATGAGGACCGCGGTGACGTCCCTGACGAAGTCGGGCGCCGTGTCGGGGACGATGGGCGGGATGGCGTAGCCGGTCCCGGCCGGGCCGAGCTCCACGTGGCCAAGCCGCGCGATCGAGGCGTCGATGGCCGCGTAGTTGCGGTCGACGACGGCCTGGCCGCGCTTCGCGTAGGTCTTCCGGACGAAGTCCTTGATCCGCTCGATCGCCTCGTCCGCGGGCAGCACGCCGGAGAGGTGGAAGAAGCACGGCTGCATGATCGTGTTGATGCGGTTGCCCATCCCGGTCTCGGCGGCCACGGCGAACGCATCGATGACCCAGAAGTCGATGTGCTTCTCGACCAGCTGCCTCTGGACTTCCGCCGGCAGGTGGTCCCAGATCTCGCCCGGGCCATAGGGTGAGTTGAGCAGGAAGGTCGCGCCGGGCTTGGCGAAGTCGAGGATCTTGATCTTGGCGAGGAGCCCGAACTGGTGGCAGGCGATGAAGTCGGCCGCGTCGATGAGGTAGGCCGACCTCGTGGGCACCGGCCCGAAGCGCAGGTGCGAGACGGTCGTGCCGCCCGACTTCTTGGAGTCGTAGACGAAGAAGCCCTGGGCGAAGAGATCGGTGCCCTCACCGATGATCTTGACGGAGGCGTGGTTCGCCCCGACCGTGCCGTCGGAGCCCAGGCCGAAGAAGAGGGCCTGCACCTCGCCCTTGGGCCGCGGCGTCCGATAGTCGACGTCGATCGGCAGGCTGAGGTGGGTCACGTCGTCGTAGATGCCCACCGTGAAGTGGCGCTTGGGGCGGGCGGCCGACAGCTCGTCGAAGACCGGGCGGATCATGCCCGGCGTCACTTCCTTGGACGAGAGGCCGTAGCGGCCGCCGATGATGCGGGGCATCGCCGCGAACGGCGGCTCATCGGAGTCCATCCGCTCCGCGACCGCGGCCACGATGGCCTGGTAGAGCGGCTCCCCGACGGCGCCGGGCTCCTTGGTCCGGTCGAGGACCGCGATCGCCTTGACGGTCGCCGGGAGGGCGGCGAAGAGGGCGTCGACCGGGAACGGCTGGAACAGGCGGACCACGAGCACGCCGACCTTCTGGCCGCCGGCGTTGAGAGCGTCGACGGTCTCCTGTACCGCGCCGGCCGCGGAGCCCATGATCACGATGACCCGATCGGCATCGGGGGCGCCGTGGTAGTCGACCAGGCCGTAGTGGCGGCCGGTCGTCGCGGCCAGCTCCTCCATGACCTCGGTCACGATGCCCGGCACCGCGTCGTAGAAGCTGTTCGCCGCCTCGCGAGCCTGGAAGAACGCGTCGGGGTTCTGGGCCGTGCCCCGCACGGCCGGCGCGTCCGGGCTCATGCCGCGGGCGCGGAAGGCGAGGACGTCATCGTCGCGGACGAGGGCGCGGATCCCGTCGTCGTCGATGAGGGCGATCTTGTTGATCTCGTGGGAGGTGCGGAACCCGTCGAAGAAGTGGAGGAACGGCACCCGCGTGCGGAGCGTGGCGGCGTGCGCGACGAGCGCGAAGTCATGCGCCTCCTGCACGGAGCCGGCGGCGAGCATCGCCCAGCCGGTGGCCCGGGCGTGCATGACGTCACTGTGGTCGCCGTAGATCGAGAGGGCGTGCGTCGCGAGCGTCCGGGCCGCGACGTGGATCACGGCGGGCGTGAGCTCGCCGGCGATCTTGAACATGTTGGGGATCATGAGCAGGAGGCCCTGCGAGGCGGTGAACGTCGTCGCCAGGGCGCCCTTCTGCAGCGCGCCGTGCATCGCGCCGGCCGCTCCCCCCTCGGACTGCATCTCGATGACGTCGGGAACCTTGCCCCACAGGTTGGGCTTCCCGGCAGCCGCCCAGTCGTCGGCGTGCTCCGCCATCGGCGAGGCCGGCGTGATCGGGAAGATCGAGATGACCTCGCTCAGCGCATAGGCGATTCGCGCGGCGGC
The DNA here is from genome assembly GCA_963827965.1 of uncultured Chloroflexia bacterium. Taxonomy (GTDB): domain Bacteria; phylum Chloroflexota; class Limnocylindria; order Limnocylindrales; family CSP1-4; genus CTSoil-043. The sequence goes on from CAWHCW010000008.1 coordinate 114,702, forward strand.
CTCGTTGCCGTCCATGCAGGCGACTTCCGGGGGCCGGCTCCCGGCCTCCGTGGGGCGGGGGGCAACGTCCGGGCTGGGAGCGGGCCGCTCCGGCGGCGTGAGCAGGGTCATGCGGGGCCTCCGAGTGCGAGAAGACGGCTCGCGAGCGTGCCGCCTTCGACATGCTTGAGAATTGTGGCGCCGATCCCGGCGTCGCGGGCGCGGCGGGCCTCGTCGGCGCCGAGGTAGGCCTCGAGGACGACGATCCGGTTGCGGGGGACGACGCCGTCGAGGGCCTCCGCGACGGCCCGCCAGCCCCCGCGAAGGGCCCCGTCCACCAGGACGAGGTCGGGATCGCAGGTGCGCGCCGCGAGGGCGGCGGAACGGGCGGAGCGGACCTCGCCGACGACGACGAAGCCGTGGCGGCCGAGGTGCGCGGCGAGGGCATCGCTGGCGGCCAGGTGGTCGCTGACGATGAGCAGGCGGCGAACCATGTCGGGACGCTCATGGAACATGCTGCAAGGGTCCCCCGTGCGTCCCCCGACCGGACCCCCGCTCCGTCCCGAAACCTAGGGCCGTTCGGCCCTGCCACTGGTCGTGAACGCGGGCGACACTTCGGCCCGTGGTGGACGTCGCAGGGGACGCGCGGCGTCCACCACTTCGCGTCTTCCGACGGGCGAATCGGGCGGTTCGGCCGTGTCCGGGAGCGTCGGGAGGCCCGCCCGGTCGGCGGCGCCCTCCGGCGGCGCCCTGCAGCCCGGGGGCGCCCTACAGGTAGTGCGTCTTGCGCGCCTGCGCCGTCAGCTCGTCGCGGAAGTCCGGGTGGGCGATGGCGATCAGCTCCTGGGCCCGCTCCCGGATCGACTTCCCGTGGAGCTCGGCGACGCCCCACTCCGTGACCACGGTGCGGACGTGGGCGCGGGTCGTGACGACGCCCGATCCCTCGGCCAGGAACGGCGTGATCCGCGAGACCCGGCCGCCGGCAGCCGTTGACGGCAGGGCGATGATCGCCCGGCCTTCCGGCGCGAGGGCCGCCCCCCGGATGAAGTCCATCTGGCCGCCGACCCCGCTGTACAGGTGCCAGCCGATCGAGTCGGCGCAGACCTGGCCGGTCAGGTCGATGGCGATCGCCGAGTTGATCGCCGTCATCCGGCGGAAGCTGCGGATGACGTGGGTGTCGTTCGTGAAGTCGCAGGCGCGCATCTCGACCATCGGGTTGTCGTGGACGAACCGGTAGAGGCGCTCGGTCCCCATCATGAACGTGCAGACGATCTTGCCCCGGTTGCGCTCCTTGGCCATCCCCGTGACGACGCCCGCCTCCACGAGGTCGACGACGCAGTCGGTCAGCATCTCGGTGTGGATCCCGAGGTCCTTCTTGTCGCGCAGGAAGGACGTGACGGCGCTGGGGATGGCCCCGATGCCCATCTGGAGGGTCGCCCCGTCGGGCACGAGGTCGGCCACGAACTCGCCGATCCGGCGCTCCACCTCGCCGGTCTCGCCGTTGTGGTAGAGGTACGGGGGGATCTCCACCTCGACGCCATAGTCGATGTCGTCGACGTGGACGAAGCTCTCGCCGAGGGTCCGCGGCATCGCCGGGTTGACCTGGGCGATGACGAGGCCCGCCGCGTGGATGGCCGCCTGCATCGCCTCGACGGACGTGCCCAGCGAGCAGTAGCCGTGGGCGTCCGGCGGCGAGACGTTGCAGAGGACCGCGTCGAGGGGGAGCAGTCCGCCGCTGAAGAGGCCGGGCACGTCCGACAGGAAGACGGGGATGAACTCCGCTCGCCCATCGTTGACCGCCGCCCGGGCGTTGGGTCCGATGAACAGGGCGCGATGGCGGAAGTGGGGTGCCATCTCCGGCGCCAGGTGGGGCCCCGGGCCCTCCGTGTGGAGGTGCACCATGCTCACGTTGTGGAGATCCGGAGCGCGGGCGACGAGGGCGTCGAGGAGCGCGGACGGCGTGGCCGCGGCGCACTGGACGTAGACCTGGTCGCCGGACCGGATGTCGGCGACCGCTTCTTCGGCGCTGACGATCTTCATTCCCGCAGTCTAGGAACCACCGGTGGCGGCACGGACCGGCCGTCCGGACCCCTCGCGGCCGCCGTTCGGCACCGAAGCGACGTGCCGGCCTGCCGCCGCGACCGCCCGGCCGCCGCGAACGCCCGCCTTGACGCCGGAGGCGGGCGCCGTGGACGATGGCGGCGATGGCGCGCCCCGACCCCTACAAGCTGCTCCAGGTGGACCCGGAGGCGGACGTGGAGATCATCCAGGTCGCCTACCGCAAGCTCGCCCAGCGCTACCACCCCGACCTGGCCCTCGACCCCGAGGCGGCGCGCCTGATGGCCGAGCTCAACGCCGCGCGCGACCTCCTCGTGGATCCGGTGGCCAGGGCCGCCCACGACCGGAGCCGGCGAGCGGGGCCCACCGCCTCCCCCGGCGACACGGCCGCAGCTCCCCGGCCCGCGGCCTCCCGACCCGCGGCCCAGCCACCGGACCGCGGCGCAGCGGCTTCGTCCGAGCGCGGTGGGGGCCCGCCGCCGGGGAATCCATCCGGCCGCGTCCTGACGTTCGGGCGCTACGTGGGCTGGTCGCTGGGCGAGGTTGCGCGGCTGGACCTGGAGTACATCGAGTGGCTCGATCGGATGCCGATCGGGCGGCCCTACCGGGCCGAGATCGACGCGATCCTGCGCCGGACGGGGCGGCGCGGGGGGACGGCGAGGCCCGACCAGCCGCGGGGCCTCTTTCGACGACGCTGAGGAAGGGGCGGGCGGCCGCCCGGGCCTACGTGCCGGAGCCGGGCAGGCGGTGCTTGGCGACGAAGGCCGCGGCCTGGGCGCGGCGCTGGAGGTTCAGCTTCGAGAGGATGGAGCTGACGTAGTTCTTGACCGTCTTGTCGGAGAGGAAGACCTCCTGGGCGATCTCCTTGTTCGTCTTCCCCTCGGCGACGAGCTGGAGGATCTTCTGCTCCTGGGCGGTCAGCTGGGCCAGCTCGTCCGTGTACGTTCCCGAGGCGATCCGCCGAACGCGCTCGAGCACCTTCTCGGTGACGGCCGGGTCGAGGAGCGACTCCCCGCGGCCGACGGCCTCGAGGGCCGCGATGAGGTCCCGCGAACGAATCTGCTTCAGGAGGTAGCCCGACGCGCCGGCGATGATCGCCGAGAGGACCGCCTCCTCGTCCGGGTAGCTCGTGAGCATGACGACCCGGGTCCCGGGGAGCTCGGAGCGGATCTCGCGGCAGGCCTCGATCCCCGACCCGTCCGGCAGCCGGACATCCATCACCACGAGGTCCGGCTGGTGGCGACGCGCTGCATCGATGGCTTCTTCGACCGTGCCGGCCTCGGCGACGACCTGGAAGCGCTCGCGCCGCTCGAGGAGCGAGACCAGGCCCTGGCGAACGACTTCGTGATCGTCGACGACGAGCAGGCGGAGGGGACGCGGCTCGGGCTGCTCCGGCATTTCGTTCTGGCTACCTCCGTGACCGCGCGCAGCCCCCGGCCAACCTGCATCGCGCGGCTCAGGCATCCGGCAGGCCGCCGGCGAGCTCATCGTCGTCCGCGGTCCGGGCGCCGGGCACCCGGACGATGATACGCGTCCCGGCCCCCGGCTGGCTGTCGACCAGGAGCGTGGCGCCGATGGAGATCGCGCGCGTCCGCATGTTCCGCAGCCCCTGGTGGCCGATGCCGCGCGGCGCGGCCGGGTCGAACCCGGTGCCGTTGTCGGCGACGACGATCGCCACGCCGGCGATCTCCGGGTCCGGGTCCACGGTGATCTCGGCGCGCGTGGCCCGGGCGTGGCGGGCGATGTTGCTGAGCGCCTCCCGGGCGATCGAGAGCAGCTCGACCGTGCGGTCCGGTCCGATGACGGGGGTGGTGACCGTGGGCCCCGCCCGCAGCTCCACGTCGATCATCGTGTTGACCCGGAACTCGTCGGCGAGGGCCGCCAGGCCCTCCACCACGTCCACGCCGTCGAGGAGCGCGGGTCGCAGGCCGAAGATGAAGTTGCGGATGTCGCGGATCGTCTGGTCCAGGCTGTCGATCGCGCGCTCCACGCGGCGCCGTGCCTCGTCCGGCTCGTCGTCCATCATGTCGGGCACGTCGTCGAGGGAGAGGCCAACCGCGTAGATCGCCTGGATCACGCCGTCGTGGAGGTCCTTCCCGATCCGCTCGCGCTCCTCGACGATCGCCAGGCGCTGGACCTGCTCGTGGAGCCGGGCGTTCTCCATCGCGATCCCGGCGTGGCGGGCGAAGGTCTCGATCTCCCGCTGGTCCTCGTCGGTGAACCCGCCCGCCTTCTCCGTGAGGTAGAGGTTGCCGACGGTCCGGCCGCGGACGACGACCGGGACGCCGAGGAACGGGTGCATCTCGGGATGGTTCGGCGGGAACCCGACGCGGCGCGGGTCGGTCATCAGGTCGGCGAGCCGGATCGTCCGGTTCTCCCGGATGATCACGCCGAGGAGCCCGTGCCCGCGCGGCGGCGCGCCGATCCGGGCGCGGTCCGGGCGGTTGATCCCGCTCGTGATGAACTGCTCGATGACGCCGGCCTGGTCCTGGATGCCGAGCGCGGCGTAGCGGGCGCCGGTCAGGATCCGAACCCGGTCGACGATCACCTGGAGGACGCGGTCCACGGCCAGGACGCCGGCCATGGCCCGGATCGCCTCGTCGAGCGCGTCGAGGCGGCGCCCGGCCCGAGCAGCCTCCCCGCGATCGCGGGCCCGGGCGACGGCCAGCTCCGCCAGGCGCACCGCATCCTCCGCGTGGCGCTCGGGGCCGTCGAGCCACAGGGTTCCCACCGCCTCCGGGGCCCGGCCGGGCTCGTCCCGGCGCGCGCAACGTGGAGCGGCGCGGCGACGACCGAGCCGCGCCCGGTCCGGCCGGGGCGCCGGGCCAGGGTCCCCCACCCGGCCGTGATCGAGGCCGGCGGCTCCACGACCGCCTCCAGGTGGGCGCCGGCCGCGCCACAGGCCCTCGCCAGCGCCTCCAGGCCCAGGACGAGGAGCCGCCGCGGGCGCGTGGGGTCCGCAGCCCACTCCTGGAGAGCCGCGAGGGCGGCGATCAACCCCGCAGGATCGGCCTGCGGGCGGGACGCGGCGGTCATCGGTTCGAGCGTAGCAGGGGCGTCGCGCGCGCGCACCCCTGGGCCCGCGCGCGAGCCGATGTCGCATGCGCACGTGCGTACATTCGGGCCGTCGAGCACCGCGCGCAACGGGCCGAATGTCACGTCAGGCTTTCGGAAGAGGCCGTACCATCCCAGCCATGGAATCGACGACGCCCCAGGGCACTCCTCCGCCGTCCCTGCAGGACCTCGAGGCGATCGAGCCAACGGCGCTCGACGCCTCCCTGACGCGCCGCGGCTTCCTGCGCGGCGCCGCGCTCGCCGGCACGGGCCTGGTGGCCGCGACCGTGGCCGCCTGCGCCCCCGCCGCCGCTCCCGGCTGGAGCTACGCGACCTCGAAGCCCCAGCCGATCCCGTCGACGCCGGCCGCCAGCGCCGTCCCCACCCCGATGCCGGGGATGACCGCCGCCCCCAGCGCCACGCCGGCCCCGTCGCCGCCCGTCGGCAACATCCCTGCCGGCTGGAGCGAGCACGACGTGGCGGCGCGCGACGTCGTCCGGCGCTACATCGGGAACCTCGCCCCCGCCCTGAAGGGCATCTACGGCGACGCGGTGTTCGGCCAGCTCGCCGAGATCCTGGGGGCCGCCGACAACTACCCCCAGCTCTCCCAGCCGCCCGCCTTCGCCCAGGTGCCCCAGCTCGTCATCAACGACGTCGTCTCGCCGCTCAAGCCGAAGCTCGACGGCGACGTCAAGGTCTTCGAGCTGACCATCGACGAGATGGAGCACAGGATCGACGAGAAGATGGCGCCCGTGGCCGCCCTCGGCTACAACAAGCAGTGGCCCGGCCCCACGATCCGGGTCACCGAGGGCGACAAGGTCCGGGCGATCTTCACCAACAACCTGAAGGAGACGACCGGGGTCCACTTCCACGGCGTCGAGTTCGACAGCTTCTTCATGGACGGCGTCCCGTTCGTCACCCAGAAGCCGATCCCGCCGGGCGAGACCTTCACCTACGAGTTCGTGGCGAAGCCGCACGGCTCGATGATGTACCACTCGCACCACAACGCCAGCGACCAGGTGGGCCGCGGCCTCCTGGGCGCCTTCATCATCGACCCGCCGGACGCCGACGGTGACGTACGACCGCGAGTACATCTGGATCTCGAACGACACGCTCGGCGGCTTCACGATCAACGGCCACGGCTTCCCGGCGGTCGTGCCGGTCCTGGCCGCCGTCGGCGAGACGGTCCTCGTCCGCTACATGAACGAGGGGATCATGATGCACCCGTGGCACAGCCACGGATTCGCCCAGCGGGTGGTGGCCCGCGACGGGCGCCCCCTCGGCACCGCCGAGTTCAGCTGCGACACCCTCGGCGTCAACCCGGGCGAGCGCTTCGACGTGACCATCACCGCGGATCGCCCGGGCATCTGGGCCTTCCACTGCCACATCCTGCCCCACGTCGAGGGCCTCAACGGCATGTTCGGCATGGTCACCTCGCTCATCGTGGTGCCCGAGAAGAAGCACATCGACGCCATCTACAAGGCCCTCGGGATCGCCTAGGAAGGGAGCGTCCGGGCGTCCGCGCCCGGGACCATCGCCATGGCACGCATCGAGACCATCCTCCTCGCCACCGACGCCTCCGCCGCGTCGCGGGCCGCCGAGGACGAGGCGATCGACCTCGCCGCCCGCCTCGGCGCCCGCCTGGTCGTGCTCTCCGTGGTCTCGGGCGCGCCGTCCGCCCGGGCGTCGCGCGAGCTCGCCGTCGAGGCGATCGTGCAGCGGGCCCGCGCCGGCGGCGCCTCGGCCACCGGCCTCACCTGGGCCGGCGACGCCGGGGAGTCGATCGTGGAGGCCTCCGAGTCGGAGGCGGCCGACCTGATCGTGGTCGGCACGCACGAGCGGGGCGCGGTCGGGCGCCTCTTCCTGGGGAGCGTCTCCGACCACGTCGTGCGCCATGCCCGCTGCCCGGTCATGGTGGTCCGCCCCACGCGGGTCCGCCGCCTCGGCCTGACGCGGCCGCGGCCCGGCGGCACGCGGCGCCCGCGCCAGCGGCGCGCCGGCACGCGGCCGCCGCGGCCCGCCTACTTCGTGTACATGCCCTCCGGGTCGAGCTCCTCGCGGATCAGGCGCAGCTCGTCGGCGCGTCGGCGCCGGGGTCACGGCGAGCGTCGGGGAGACCAGCGGATCCCAGCCGATCGTCGCCCGCACCTCGTCGAGGGTGGCGCCCGGGTGGAGGAAGTCGAGGCGCATCTGGCCGTCCTCGTCGAAGTGCCAGATCCCGAGGTCGGTCACGACCACGGACGGCCCGCGCCCCAGCCAGCCCTGCTCGCGCCGGATCCGGTCGGCCTTCTCGGCCCCGCCGAGGTTGCCGGGCGAGGTGCGGAAGTCGATCCGCTCGACGAACGAGCGGGCGGACTGGCGCATGATCACGAAGATCTGGCGGGCGTTGATCGCGATCTCGCAGGCCCCGCCGGACCCCGGCAGGCGCGTCTTCGGGGGCCGCGTAGTCGCCGATCACGGTCGTGTTGATGTTGCCGAAGCGGTCGATCTGGGCCGCCCCCAGGAAGCCGACGTCGACCAGGCCGCCCTGGAGGTAGTAGGCGAAGAGCTCCCACATGCTCACGACGGCCGTGGCCCCGGTGACGATGGTCGGGTCGCCGATCGAGAGCGGGAGGCGGGCCGGCCGGGCGCCGAAGACGCCGGCCTCGTAGACGAGCTCCATCTCGGGGGCGACCGTCCGCTTGGCCAGGTTGACCGCGATGTTGGGCAGGCCCACGCCGACGAAGCAGACGCGCTGCCCGGCGAGCTCGCGGGCGGCGGCCACGATCATCATCTCGGACTTGGAGAACGCCGCCGCTTCCGCCCCGGGCGCGCCGGCTGCCGGCTCGACCATCAGCGGTACTCCCCGTAGTCCACGACGCCGGACGGCGCCGGGCCCGACGGGCGCAGCGACGCGAGCCGCTCGGCGCCCAGCTTCTCCACGTAGGCGGCCCGGCCGTCGAGGTCGTGGACCCACGCGCGGAGCCAGGCGTCGGTGGCCTCCGCGTCGCGGCTGATCGGGTCCCAGTCGCGGTAGAAGCGGTTGTCGCGGTCGTAGCGTGCCCTGCACGTAGGACGGGTGGGCGCCCCACGGCTCGACGACCACCGCGTCGACGACGATCCCCGGGCACGATCGTCCGGTTGGGGTCGGCCCGGATCACCGCCTCGTCGACGAGCTCCTCGACGACGACGATGACGCGCTCCGCGGCGAAGGCGGCCTCCTTCTGGCAGCCGAGCAGGCCCCAGACCTGGGTGTTGCCGGCGGCGTCGGCGCGCTGGGCGTGGATGACGGTGACGTCCGGGCGGAGCGGCGGCACCGCGTAGACGACGCCGTCGCCGTAGGGGCTCTCGATCGTCCGGATGAGCGGGTTCGCGACCGGGAGGTCCGTCTCGAAGTACGAGCGGAGCGGCATGAAGGGGAGCTTCGCCGCCCCGGCCGCGTAGCGGGCGACCATCCCGAAGTGGCTGTACTCCTCGAGCTCCAGGCTGGCGCCCGGGCCCTCCGTGACCCGCCGGATCGCGTTGAGGCCGCCGACGCCGGGGTTGCCGAGCCAGCTGAAGATCAGCTTCCGGGCGACGCCGGCCGCGACCATCTGGTCGTAGACGAGGTCCGGCGTCATGCGGGCGAGGACGAGGTCGCGCTTGCGCTGGCGGATGATCTCGTGGCCGGCGGCGAACGAGATGAGGTGGGTGAAGCCCTCGATCGCGACCGTGTCGCCGTCGCGGACCAGCTCCGCGACGGCGTCGCGCATCGTGGCGACCTTGGAGCTCACCTGGCGTCCTCCTCCGGCTCAGCTCGTCCGGTGCAGCGTAGCGGGCCGCCCGCGTCAGCAGGGGCCCGCGCTACTTCGACGTGCCGAACTGATCGCGAATGAGGCCCGCGCGACTGGCCGCCTCGACCTCGCTCGACGTCCTCCGCTCGATGGCCGGCAACGTGGGCGACCGCCTCGCCGAAGATCCGGATCGCGGTCGCCATCTCCTCGGCGGTCACGACGAGCGGCGGCGACATGCGGACGCAGTCGTCGCCGGCCTCGAGGACCAGGAGCCCGCGCTCGAAGGCCTGCATCTGGACGGCCTCGGCGGTGTCGCCGGAGTCGAACTGGATGCCGATCATGAGGCCCTTGCCCCGGACGTCGCGGACGAGCGTCCGGGTAGTGCTCCACCAGGGGCCGGAGGCCGCGCATCGCCTGCTCGCCCCGCTCGGCCGCGTTCTGGATGAGCCCCTCCTCGAGGAGGGCCATCGTCTCCATGAGGGCCGCGAGCGCCACGGGGTTGCCGCCGTAGGTGGAGCCGTGGGAGCCGGGCCCCCAGGCCATGACCTCGGCCTTCGCGATCATGGCCCCGATCGGCATCCCGGAGGCGATCCCCTTGGCGGTGAGGAGGATGTCGGGCTCCACGCCGAAGTGCTCGATCGCCCACATCTTCCCGGTCCGGCCGGCGCCGGACTGGACCTCGTCGGCGATGAGCAGGATCCCGTGCCGGTCGCAGATCTCGCGGAGGCGCGGGAAGAACGCGGCGTCGGGGACGACGTAGCCGCCCTCGCCCTGGATCGGCTCCACGATGATCGCGGCGAACTCCTCGGCCGGCATGAGGCGCCGGAAGACGCGCTGCTCCAGCTCGTCGAGGCCGGCGCTCCCGAAGGGCACGTGGTAGACGCCGGGGAGCAGCGGGCCGAAGTGGGCGTGGTACTTCGCCTTGCTGGCCGTCAGGCTGACGGCGCCCATGGTGCGGCCGTGGAAGGCGCCCAGGAAGGCCACGATGTTCGGCCGCCGGGTGTGGTAGCGGGCCAGCTTGATGCCCGCCTCGACGGCCTCCGCGCCGGAGTTGCCGATGAAGACGCGGACGGGCCCCTGCATCGGCGCCGTTCGCGCCAGCCGCTCGGCGGCGTGGGCGTAGATGGGCAGGTAGAAGTCCGAGGCGCTGAAGTGGATCAGCTCGGCGGCCTGCTTCGCGATCGCGGCGCTGACCCGGGGGTGGGCGTGGCCGGTGGAGTTGACGGCGATCCCGGCGGCAAAGTCGAGGAAGAGGTTGCCGTCGACGTCCTCGACCGCGCAGCCCTCGCCCCGCAGGGGGACGATCGGGTAGGCCCGTGGCAGGCTGGGACTGGTCCAGGCATGGTCGAACTCGATGTGGGCGCGGGCCCGCGGGCCCGGCAGCTCCGTCACGATGCTCGGCAGGGGCCGCGCCTGGACCGTCATGCTCACGCCGGGACCTCCTGGTGGTGCGCGCCGACGCGGCTCACGCGCGCTGGGCGCATAGAGATTATGCAGAGTGGATACTCCGCGAGTATAGCCGAACGGTCCGGGCGTCCGGGGACCTTCGGCCGCGGAATCACGCCGGGCCGGCCGCGGGTTCCGTGCTCGACGAGACGTGCGGCCGCGCCACTCGCCGGCCGATGACACGGGCGACGATGTCGCCCCGGGCGCCTCAGTCGACGATGGTGTGGCTCTGCTCGCGCAGGAACTGGGCCGGGTAGTAGAAGCTCAGGCCGGCCTTGCCGGTCGAGCCGGAGCCCTTCCAGCCGCCGAACGGCTGGACGCCCGGCCAGGCGCCCGTCGTGGCGCCGGCGCGGCGGTTCACGTACAGCACGCCGGCCTCGATCTCGTCGAGGAACCGGTCGACCTCGGCCGGGTCCTCGCTGTAGACGCCGGCCGTCAGGCCGTACGTGCTGTCGTTCGCGAGGCGCAGCGCCTCGTCGAGCGAGTCGACCGGCGTGGACCGCGGTGAACGGCACGAACAGCTCGTCCCGGAAGAGGCGATGGTCGGCCGGCAGGTGGCCCGACGACCGTCGGCTCGACGAAGAAGCCGCGCTCCAGCCGGCCGTCGGTGAGGCGCTCGCCGCCGATGAGGACGCGGCCGTCGCGGCGCGCCTCGGCGACGGCCGCCTGGTAGCGCGTCGACGGCCGCGCTCGTCGATGATCGGGCCGAGCCAGTTCGCGCGGACGAGCGGGTCGCCGATCGTGATCGTCTCGGTCTTCTGCGACCAGCAGCCGGACCAGCTCGTCGTGGACCGGGCGCTCGACGTAGACCCGGCTGTTGGCCGAGCACTTCTGGCCGCCGAAGCCGAAGGCGCTGCGCATGATCCCCTCGGCGGCCTCCTCGAGGTCGGCCGTCGCGGTGACGATCGCCGGGTTCTTGCCGCCCATCTCGACGATGCAGGGCTTGGGCCAGCGCTTCGAGAAGGTCCGGAAGAGGCCCATCCCGACCTCGTACGAGCCGGTGAAGACGATCCCGTCGATGCCCGGGGTTCTCCTGGAGCTCCTGGCCGACCGTCGCCGCCGGGGCCCATGACGAGGTTGAAGACGCCGTCGGGCAGGCCCGCGTCGCGGAACGCCTCGGCCAGGAGGACGCCGCTCATGGCGCTCGCGGTGGCCGGCTTGAAGACGACCGTGTTGCCGGCGACCAGGGCGCCGCCGGCCGGGCCGGCGGCGAGGGCCATCGGGAAGTTGAAGGGGCTGATGACGGCGAAGACGCCGAACGGCCGCAGGACCGACCGGGTGTGGACGGTCGCGTCGCCGAGGTTGTCCATCGGGTGGTCGTAGCCGTCGTTGCGCTCGTAGACGTCGCGTAGTAGCGGATGAGGTCGGCCGCCTCCTCGACCTCGCCGAGCGCCTCGAGCCGGTTCTTGCCGACCTCGATCGCCATCAGCGCCCCGTACTCCATCTGGCGCTCGCTGATGAGGTCGCGCGGCCCGGCGGAGGAGCGCCAGGCGCTCGCGCCAGGGCGTGGCGCGCCAGGCCGGCTGGGCGGCCCGGGCCGCGGCGACCGCGTCGCTGCACGTCCTGCGCGCGGTGCCCCTGGCGAAGGTGCCGACGAGGACGTCGCGGTCGATCGGCGAGCGGAGCTCGAACGTGCCGTCGCCGTCGCGCGCCTGTCCCGCCGACGCAGTTCGGGTGGTACGCCGCCGAGGCGCGCCCGCGCCTTCTCGATCCCGGCCTCGTAGAGGGCGTGGAGCTCCTCGTTGTCGTTGCGCAGGGTCGCGTAGGTGATCTTGATCCGCTCGGCCATGAGGTGCTCCTCGCTGTGCAGGCTCGTCGAGTCCGGGGTCGGGCGCGGCCGGCGGCCGGGTGGAGCCGTGGCGACGTGACCGACAGGGTTGCGGTTCGGTGTCTTGCGGTCAGTCTAGCGCGGCGACGACGTCGCCCAGCGTCCCCGCGACCGCCTCCGGCACGCTGGCGCCGCGACAGGCCGGCCACGTCGCCGATGGTCGGTCCTTGCCGGACAGGACGAGGATCCCGCGCAGGCCCGCCCGCCGCGCCGCCGGCGATGTCCTGCCCGCGCGTCGTCGCCGACCATCACGACGTCCCGGCGGGTCAGCCGGCGGCCGCCGGCCGCGGCGACCTCGGCGGCCAGGCCGCGGAAGGCCGTCCGATACATCAGCGGCCCGGGCTTGCCGGTGACGCGGGCGCGAGCACCCGTGGCGTACTCGACCGCGGCCACGAAGGCCCCGGTGTCGATCGTCTCGCCCCGGGCCGTGAACCACCAGCCGTTGCGGTGCATGGCGATGAGCTCGGCGCCGCGCCGGACGAGGCGGAAGGCGCGGTCCAGGTTGGCGTAGCTCAGGTCCTCGTCGCCGTCGCCGAAGATCACGGCCGCCGCGCGCGCGTCGTGCCGCGTCCGCCTCCGCGGGCGCCATGATCGGGTGGTCGCCGAACTCGCGGAGCCCGTCGGGCCGGGTGATGACGAAGAGCGGCCGGCCCGGGTAGGTCCGGCGGGCGTCGTCCGCGGTGGCCGAGAGCGCCGTGACGATCCGCTCGGCCGGGATGGGAAGCCCCATCCGGGCGAACCTCGCGGCCAGCGTCTCCCGGTGCATCGACGAGATGTTGGTCACCACCCGGTACGGGATCCCGCGCTCGTCGAGGCGGGCCAGCGCCTCCGGCGCGCCGGGCAGCGGCGGCGCCGCGCATGACGAGGACGCCGTCGGCGTCGAGGACGAGGGCGCGGACGCCGCGGAGGGCGGCGCGAAGGGCGGCGGGAGTCGAGGCGCTCATGCCCGAGAGCGTAGCGCGGCCACGGCCGCGCCGGGCGCCCGGCGGGAGCCGCTACGATGGCGCCCGGCGACGCGGGCGGCGTGGGAGGAACGGGATGGGACTGCTCGACGGCAAGAACGCGCTGATCTTCGGGGTCGCCAACGACCACTCGATCGCCTGGGGGATCGCCAAGGCGCTCCACGAGCACGGCGCGACGGTCGGCTTCAGCTCGGTCGAGAGCCTCATCGAGAGGCGCGTCCGCCCCCTGGCGGAGATCGATCGGCGCGACCTTCGTCGAGCCCTGCGACGTCCAGCGACGACGGGCAGATGAAGGCGGTCTTCGACCGCTGGGGGGCGGAGGTCGGCGGCCTCGACATCCTGGTCCATGCCCTGGCCTTCGCCAAGCGGGAGGACCTCGAGGGCGCCTTCGTCGACACGTCGCGCGACGGCTTCGCGCTGGCCCTCGACGTCTCCGCCTACTCGCTGGTGGCCCTCGCCCGCGAGGCGCGGCCGCTCCTGCGCCCGGGCGCCAGCATCCTGACCCTCACCTACTACGGGGCCGAGAAGGTCGTCGCCCACTACAACGTGATGGGCGTGGCCAAGGCGGCCCTCGAGGCCTCGCGTCCGCTACCTCGCCGCCGACCTCGGACCCGTCGGGCGTCCGCGTCAACGCCATCACCGCCGGCCCGGTCCGGACGCTCGCCGCGCCTGGGATCGCCGGCTTCAAGACGATGTACGGCTCGTTCGCGCGACGTCGCCCCGCTGCGCTCGAACATCACGCTCGAGGACGTCGCCGGACCGCGGTCTGGCTGGCCAGCGACCTCTCGCCGCCGGTCACCGGCGAGACCATCTACGTCGACGGCGGCTTCAACATCCTGGGCGTCCCGACGCCCGAGGGCTGAGATTCGGAGGCCGTGACAGGGTCGCGGGTCGCGAAGCGCCCGCCGATCAGTCGCGGCAGGCGCGGCAGCGGCCGACGATCGTGACGTGGGAGAGGTCGACCTCGAAGCCGCGCTCGGCGTCGAGCGAGGCGACGACCGCGGCGGCCTCGTCCGCGCTGATCTCCCAGCTCGCCCCGCAGGCGTTGCAGTGCAGGTGGCCGTGCACGGCGCCGGGCAGGACGTGGTACTCCTCGCGGCCGTTCGGACCGTGGCCGTGGCGAACGATGCCGAGCTCCTCGAGGACGTCGAGGGTCCGGTAGACCGTCGAGGGGATCGTCGCCGGGTCGCGCTGCCGGCAGCGCTCGACGAGCTCGGCGCCGGTGACGTGACCCTCGGTCTCGGCCAGGACCGCCATGAGCGCGCGTCGCTGGGGGGTCCAGCGGAGGCCGCGGTCGTGCAGCCGCTCGCGCACGCTCTCCCAGGCCCGCGGATCGTCGCGGGGGTGGGCGGCGGGCGATCCGGATCGGCTCATGGAACGGAGTATAGGCGGGAACGATGCGCACCCACGCTACTGCAACCTGTTGCAAGAGACACGGTGGCGCGCCTACAATCGGATCGCGGGCCGGTCGCGCCGCCCGCCGCCGTCGCCAGGGGGAGCCGTCGTGTTCGCATCGATCGTCGTCGCCGGGACCGGACAGGCCGGACCGCCGCTGCTCCACGCTCCCGACGGCTTCCTGAGCCTTCCCATCGCGGTCGTGATGTGGGTCGTCACGGGGCTCGTGACCGCCTACGCGGTGAAGCGGACCAACGCCACGTTCGACGAGCGGGCGATCCCCCTCATGGGCGTCACCGCCGCCTTCATCTTCGCGGCCCAGATGTTCAACTTCCAGGTCGTCGGCGGGACCTCCGGGCACCTGCTCGGGGGGGTCCTCGCGGCGGTCCTGCTGGGCCCGTGGGCCGGGACCCTGGTGATGGTGGCGGTCGTCGCCGTGCAGGGCCTCGTCTTCCAGGACGGCGGGCTGGTGGTCATGGGCGCCAACATCTTCAACATGGGGATCATCGGGACGATCGGTGGCTATGCCGTCTACCGCGCCATCGGCGCTGCCCTCGGCGGCGAGCAGCGGGGGCGGATCCCGGCGGCCGGCATCGCCGCCTGGATCGCCGTGGTCGCGGCCGCGACGGCCATGTCCATCCAGCTGGGGCTCTCGGGGACCACGGACCTGCAGCTCGCGCTCACCGCGATGCTGACCGTCCACGTCCCCATCGGGATCGGCGAGGCGCTCATCACGATGGCAGCCCTCGCCTTCATCAGGGCGACCCGGCCGGACCTGTTCGGCCTGCGCGACGCGCGCGCCGCCGCCACGGCGTGACGGAGATCCCCGTGACCGAGCGCTCCCCCACTCCCGCCGCCGGCCCGGAGGCCGCCCCGAAGAGCGCCCTGGCCCGCTACTGGTGGGTCGTCGGCCTCGCCATTGCCGGGGGCGTCGCCGTCCTCGCGGCCCTCTTCGCCTCGGGCGACCCGGACGGGCTCATCAGCGTGGCCGCCGACAAGGGCTTCGAGGAGGCGGCCCAGAGTCCCGGCTTCCAGGTCCTCCCGGGGTACACGATCGCGGGCCTCGACGGCACGGCCTCCACGATCGTCGCCGCGGTCATCGGGATCGCCGTCGTCTTCCTCCTGGTGCTCCTGCTCGGGCGCCTCCTGGCGCGACGGCGGAAGGACACGGCGGCCTGACCTGAACCTGGACCGCTACCTCGCCCGCGACAGCATCGTCCACCGGGTCGATCCCCGCCTCAAGTTCGTCCTGACCGTCGGCGGCCATCCTGGCGATCAGCCTCCTGCCGGTCGGGTCGTTCATCGCGCTCGCCATCGGCTGGCTCGGCCTGGTCGCCCTCTCGACCGTCGCGCGCCTCGGTCCGCTCCGCCTGGCCCGCTCGGCGTTCTTCGCCCTGCCCTTCGTGCTGGCCGCCCTGCCCCTCGTCTTCACCCGCCCGGGCGACCCGCTCGGCACCGTCGCGATCGGGCCGCTGGACCTCACGATCAGCGGCCAGGGGCTGCGCGAGTTCGCGACCATCGCCCTCAAGAGCTGGGTCAGCGTCCAGGCGGCGCTCCTCCTCTCCTTCACCACGCCCTTCCCGGACCTCGTCGAGGCGCTGCGCCGGCTGCGGGTGCCCCGCCTCCTCGTGGCGATCATCGGCTTCATGTACCGCTACCTCGCCGTCCTCGCCGGCGAGGCCGGCCGCCTGAACCGGGCCCGCCAGAGCCGCTCGGCGGTGGTGGAGGGACGGGGCGGCGCCAGCATCCGCTGGCGGGCCGGGGTGGTGGGCAGCATGGTGGGGTCGCTCTTCCTGCGCTCCTACGAGCGCAGCGAGCGCATCTACGCCGCGATGCAGGCGCGCGGCTTCGACGGCGAGCTCCGCTCGATGGGTGGGCGGGCGCTGACGGCCACCGACTGGACCGCCTTCGCCATCGTCGCGGCCGCGCTCGTCGCCTTCGTCGTCGCCGGCCAGCTCATCCTCCCGCGACCATGACGCCGGAGCTTCGCCCGCCCGCCACGCCGGAGGCTCGCCCGCCCGCCCCGCCCGGCGGTGCCCACGTCCACCCCCACGAGCACGGCCACGAGCACGACGACGCGGCCCCGCACGGCCACGTCCACGAGCACGAGCATCCCCCGGGCGCGCTCCACGGCCGGCCGGTCGAGGTGCCGGGGCCCGCCCGGGAGGTCGCCGGGCGCTGGGTCGACGTCGAGCACCTCCACTACGTCTACCCGGACGGCTTCGAGGCGCTCCGCGGGATCAGCCTGCGGATCGCCCGCGGCGAGAAGGTCGCCCTGGTCGGTCCCAACGGCGCCGGCAAGAGCACCCTGATGCTCCACCTCAACGGCATCAACGCGCCCGTCCACGGGACGGTCCGGATCGGCGGGACGCTCGTCGACCGGAAGAGCGTGAAGCGGATCCGGGCCGAGGTCGGCCTCGTCTTCCAGGACCCCGACGACCAGCTCTTCAGCCCCACGGTCTTCGAGGACGTGGCCTTCGGCCCGCTTCACATGGGCGTGCCGGAGGCGGAGATCCACGTCCGCGTCGAGCGGGCGCTCGCGGCCGTCGGCATGACCGGCTTCGAGCGCCGGCTCCCCCATCGGCTGTCGCTGGGCCAGCGCAAGCGCGTCGCCCTGGCCACGGTCCTGTCCATGGACCCCAGCGTCCTCGTCTTCGACGAGCCCTCCGCGGGGCTCGACCCGCGCGGGCGCCGCGAGCTGATCGCGCTCCTCCGCTCGCTCGACCAGACGCTCCTCGTCTCGACGCACGACATGCGGCTGGTCGCGGAGGTCTTCCCCAGGCTCGTCGTGATGGACGACGGGCGGATCGTCGGCGACGGGCCGACGGCGGCGATCCTCGCCGACGACGCCTTCCTGGAGGCGCACGGGCTCGAGCGACCGTGAGCGTCGGCGGGGTGCCGGGACGGTGCCGGCCGCCGCCCCTGCGCCCCGTGGGGCGGGCCTGGGCGGGCCTTACGGGGTCGGCACCTTCGGCGGGATGATGAGCTTCTGGCCCTTGTAGATGATGTTCGGGTTGGTGATCTTGTTCGCCTTGACGATCGCGGCGAGCGTGACGCCGAAGCGGTCGGCGATCCCCTGGAGGGTGTCGTTGGCCTGGACGACGTAGGTCGTCGCCGTCGCGGCCGGCGTGGGGGTCGCGGCGGGAGTGGGCGTCGCGGCCGGGGTGGGCGTCGCGGCCGGGGTGGGCGCGACGCTCGGCTCGGCCGTGGGCGAGGATGGGGCGGTCGGGATCGCGGTCGCCACCGGGCTGGGAGACGGGGAACCCGACCCGATGCCGGGACCGGGCAGGATCGTCGGCAGGAGCAGCCCCGCCCCGAACCCCGCGCCGGCCACGACGACGATCGTCGCCACCGCGATCAGGAATCCCCGGAGGCGGTGGCCGCGCCGCAGCGAAGCGGGCAATTCGGGCGCCGGGAGCGGGACGACGACCGGCCGATCGCGCTCCCGGACGACGGTCTCGTCGTCGAGCGCCGATCCCGGTTCGAGGCCGGGCTCGGGGCCAGGCTCGACCTCCGGCTCGAACGGCGCGACGGGCTCGGCCTCGTCGGCAGGTGCCGGCGCGCCGTCGACGAGCGGCGCATCGCGGAACCAGCCGGACGCTGCGCCGGCGCCTGCGGCTTCCGCCGCCGCGGCCGGGGCGCCATCCGGGACCGCGGCCGCTTCGGGCGGCCGGCGCGTCCGCGGCCGGCTCGGCGTCGGCACGGCGTCCGGCTCGTCGTCCGGCGCGGCTTCGGGGCCGTCTCCTGGCCGCCGTCCGCGACGGTGGCGGCAGCCTCGGCCTGGGCCTCCGCCTCCGCAGACGCGGCCTCGGAGGCAGCCAACCCGTCGGGCGCGTCGTCCTGCGGTCGGCGGCCGCGGTGGGCGCCGGGCTTCGCGCGTCGGATCCGCGGGTCGGGCATTTCGCCGGATTGTACGAGGGCCCCGTGACCCGTGCGCGACGGCGGTGCGTCGGCGGAGCGTCGGCGCGCGTTACGGGGCCTCGGCGACCTCGAATCGGCCGAGGCGCCACGCCCCCAGCAGGAACGCGCCGACGACCGCGACGAGGGAGAGGGCGAGGGCAACCGGCAGCTCGACGCTTGCCGCGCCGCCGCCCCCGGCCGTCCCGGCGAAGGCGAGCATCGTCGACGTCGCGTACTCCCGGATCGAGAGGATCCGCGTCCCCGCCAGGAGCGTGGTCACGAGCCCCTCCCAGAGGAGGACGTACCCGAGTCCGAGCAGGAGAGCCCGACTCGTGACGAGCGAGAGGGCGACGAACACGACGACGTAGAGCAGCGAGGCCAGGAGGGCGGCAGCAGCCATCCCGGCGAGCAGGTCCGGCGACGAGAAGCCCACCAGGAGGAACCCCGAGACGAGCGTCGCGACGACGGCGAGCAGGGCCGTGGCGGCGGTCGAGGCGAGCATGGCGGCCAGGACCACCGTGCGGCGGGGGACGGGCTTCACGAGCAGGTAGACGATCGTGCCGTCGTCGATCAGCGTCCCCAGCGTCGCGGTGCCGAAGATCAGGGCGGCCAGCGGGATCACGAGCCCCAGCGTGATCGTCGTGAAGACGTCGGCGGCCATGACGGCGGGGTCGCCCAGGCCGCCGCCGACGGCGATGATCGCCGCCACGAGGACGGGCGCCGCGGCAAGGAGCACGACGCCGAGCGACCGGCGACGCCCCACCAGGCCGGCGGCGGCCAGGCGCACCAGCGGGCCAAGGGCGGCCGGGCGGGCGGCGGCAGGCCCGCTCATCCGCGCACCAGGTAGGCGAAGACGGATTCGAGGGACTCGTCGGCCGGGATCAGCTCGAAGATGGAGATGCCCGCGGCGCGCGCAATCCCGGCAAGGTCCCCCGTGAATGCGGCGAAGTCGGCGGCGCGGACCACCAGGCGGTCGTCCTCGAGGGCCACGCCCGCCACGGTTGGCCGGGCCACGATCGCCGCGGCAAGGGCCCGGTCGTCCGAGGTCCGCAGGCGGAACGCATGGGGCCGGTCCGTCATGAGGCGCCGGATCTCCCGGAAGTCGCCCGACGCCGCGAGCCGCCCGGCGACCACCACGAGGACCCGCTCGGCGACCCGCTCCACCTCCTCCAGGATGTGGGACGAGAAGATGATCGTCCGGCCGTCGCGGGCGAGACCCCGCAGCAGGTCCATCATGTGCAGGCGCTGGCGCGGGTCCATCCCGTTGAAGGGCTCGTCGAGGACCAGGACCGCAGGGTCGTGGACGAGGGCCGCGGCCATCTTGGCCCGCTGGCGCATCCCCTTCGAGTAGGTCGCCAGGACGCGGTCGGCGGCGCCCGTCAGCTCGACCGTCGCGAGGGCGCGCTCGACGGCGTCGGCGGGCGCCGGGATGCCCTGCAGGTCGGCGTTGAGCCGGACGAAGGCGCGGCCGGTCAGGAAGGCGAAGACCGCCTCGCGCTCGGGAACCAGCCCCACCCGCCGGAAGACCTCGGGGTCGCCGTAGGTTGGCCGGCCATCCACGGTGACCGTTCCCGCCGACGGCCGGAGGAGGCCCGCGATCATGTGGAGGATCGTCGACTTCCCGGCCCCGTTCGGGCCCAGGAGGCCCGTGACGCCGGCTGCCAGCGAGAAGCCGACCCCGTTGACGGCGACGACGTTGCCGTACCAGCGGGAGACGTCCGCGAGCTCGACGAGCGGCGCCGGTCATGCCGAGATCCGCCGGTAGCGGAGGAGGACCAGGCCGAACGCCCCGGCGGAGGCCACGAGGGCGGTGGCGGCGAACAGCCAGACGGGCAGGTCCGAGCGAAGGATGGCCGGCATGTTCGGCGCGACGTCGAACAGGAGGGCGGAGACTCCGTCCATGAGGGCAAACGGATCGGCCAGGGCAACCAGGGCCAGCGGGCCGTCGAGCCCGACCCGGTTGACGAGGACGGTGACGACGCCGCTCAGGACCAGGAAGGCCGCGATGATCGTGCCTGCGGCGAAGGGACGGCGCACGGTGAAGGCACTGGCCGCCAGCCCGACGCCGGCGAGGAGCGCCGAGACCGCGATGGTCCGGCCGACCACCGGCCAGACCAGGGGCACGGCCTTCGCCAGCCCATCGGCCAGGCTCGGCGTCGCGAACAGCATCCCGAGCAGCAGGATGACCTGCGGCAGGGCGAACACGATGGCAACGGCCGCCAGGAGGGCGAGGTACTTCGCCAGGACGTAGTCGGTCCGCTCGATGGCCCGGCTGAAGTAGAGGGTCAGCACGCGGTGGCGCTGGTCGCGGACGAGGAGCTCCGGAGCCTGCGCCGCCACGAAGAAGACGAGGAGCGTCTGGGCGAACGGCAGGTAGCCCTCCAGGGTGATCGGGTTGAACTCCGCTGCGGCACCGCCAGCGAGGGCGCCGAACGCGACGCTCACCACCGCCGGCAGGGCGAGGAGGCCGCCCAGGGCGAGCGGGGCGATCTTGGCCCGGCCGCTCCGGCCCAGCCCGAATGTCGTCCGCAGGCCGTGGACGAAGAGCGCCCCGATCGCGTGGCGCCGGCCCAGGCGGGGGCCGTCGTAGCGGCGGTAGCCGAGGTCGTAGATGCTGCCGGTGGCCGAGCCGGCAAGCAGGTCAGGCGGCGTCGTCACGGCCATCCGCCTCGCCGACGTCGCGGAAGAGATCCTCGACCCGGTGTCGCGCCGGCTCGATGCGGGTGAGGGCGAGCCCACGCTCGGCCACCGAGTCGCGGATCAGGTCGAAGGGGCGCCCGTCGACGACGACCACCAGGACGCGCCGCGGACCGTCGATCCGGGCATCCACCCCCGCGGCGACGAGGTCGGCTGCGACGCCGACGGCCCCTTCGTCGAGCTCGACGACGAGCGTCCCGGTCCGCTTCGTGAAGCTGGCCAGCGGGGCGTCCTGGAGGAGGCGCCCGGCGTCGATGGCGACCACGTGGTCGCAGACCCGCTCGATCTCGCCGAGCAGGTGCGAGCTCACGATGACGGCCATCCCGAACTCGGTGCCGGTCCGGCGGACGAGGTCCAGCATCTCGTCGCGGCCCGCCGGGTCGAGACCGTTCGTCGGCTCGTCGAGGAGGAGCAGCCGCGGGTCGTGCACCAGGGCCTGGGCGAGCTTGACCCGCTGCTTCATGCCCGTGGAGTAGCCGCCGATCGCGCGGTAGCGCTCCTCGAAGAGGCCGACGTGGCGGAGGACCTCCGCGGCCCGTTCGCGGGCCGCCGATCGGGGCAGCCCCGACATCTCGGCGAGGTGGGTGACGAGGTCGGTGGCGGAGACGTCGGGCGGCAGGACGTCGTGCTCCGGCATGTAGCCGACCTGCTCGCGGATCCGGGGCCCGTCGCGTCGCACGTCCAGGTCGAAGACGGCCGCCGAGCCCGCGGTCGGCGCCAGGAGCCCCAGGAGGATCCGCAGGAGCGTGCTCTTGCCGGCCCCGTTCGCCCCCACCAGGCCCACGATGCCGGACTCGATCGCGACGGTCAGGTCGTCGAGCGCGAGGACGCCGCCACCGCCGCCGGGGTAGCGGAACGAGAGCGCCTGGGTGTTGACGAGGGCCATCAGCGGGCAAGTCTAGCCGGGCCTCACCCGGACGGAGCCGCCCACGGCGCGTCGACCATCCGGTGGACGACGTTCCTCCCGTCACGGACCCGGTACCCGACGGCGATCGGCTGCAGCGTGGCCGCGTGCTCGACGAGGTGCGCGGCGGCGAACGCCGCACCGTCGATCTCCAGCGTCCCGATGACGAAGGTGATGGTCTCACCCTGCTGGGTCCGCAGGGTGAAGCCGGTCACCTCGCCAGCGGGCGCATCGACGGCGACAACGAGCCCGGCCGCGGATTTCCCGGATCACCGCAGGCGCCCGCGCCGAGCGCAGCCCCGGCGATCAGGACGACCAGGACGGCCGCGCGCCACCGGGCCGCGGGCGACGTGGCCGCGCGCCACCGGGCCGCGCGTGCCCCCAGGCGGTGCGCCGAGGGCGGGGCGACCACCGGCGGCGGCGCAGGAGCCAGGACCGTGCCGGCGGCGAGGATGCCGGCCAGGGAGGAGCGACAGGACTGCCGCGGCGGCGGCCCGGCGGTGACGCATCGGCGGGAGCGTAGCAGCGCCAGGCGCCGATCACTTCCGGCGCGGGCGCGGGCCGGAGGAACCTACCTGATGCCGGTGTCGTAGGCGACGGCCGCCGCCACCCAGGACGCCGGCCCGTCGGGAACCTGGATCACGACCGCCGGGGCGGTGCCCAGCAGCCCCTCGACGGGTTGCGGCTCGACGGTCCAGCTGCCGCCTCCCGGCACGCCGACGAGGAATGTCCCGTCGGCGGCGGTCGTCGCGCGGGCGACCTGCGCGCCATTCGCGCCCCGGACGACCATCACGGCGCCGGCGACGGGACGGTCGGCGCACGCGGGATCGGGAGGCACCTGCTCCACGGGGCAGACCGGCCCGGCGACTGCTCGCCCGGCGATCCAGGGCCCGCCGTCGGCGGGGATGACCACGGGAGGGCTGGCGACGCCCGTACCGCCGGAGCCGCCGGAGCCCCCACCTGACCCGCCTTCGAGCGGATCGCCCCGCTCTTCGACCAGGGTCACCGTCTCCGTCCCGTCAACGTCGTAGACCCAGGCATGGCGGCTGATGCAGCCGGCCTGGCAGTCGCCCCAGCCGATCGTCACCGTGACGCGCCAGCCGACCACGGCGGGCGACACCTCGTACCAGGCAGATGCGCCGATGAGGTTCGGGTCCAGGGGGTGGATGCCGGCGAAGCGGGGATCCTGCGCCAGCACCCGCGCCACCGCCTCCGCCTGGGTGAGGGGTTCCCCACCAGGCGTCGGCGCCGGCGTTGCCGAGGGCGGCCCCGAGGGGGGCGCCGACGGGGAGCTCGCCGCCGCACCGCAGCCGGCGACGGCGAGGGCGAAGGCGACGAGCACGGCGGCGAGCGGCCCGCGGGAGCCGGGGCGGCGGCGGACGTTCATGGCCTCCAGACGATACCGTGACGCGGCCGGTTCCGGTGACCTTCGGCGGGGCGAACCGATCCGAACGGCCGTCGAGCGCACGGGCCCGCTCCCCCACCATGGCGTCGTGGAGGTGTCCTGATGCACGGCCGATCGACCCACTCGCCCGCCGCGCCCGTCCCCGGCGCGGGGCACGCGCCGAGTCCCGGCGAGCGGACGACGAGCCCGGGCGCGACGAGCCGCACGCCGGCGACGCTGCCCCACGGGCGCCTGGGAGGGGCGGTCGTCCTCCTCGCCGCCACGGAGGCCGTCGTCGCCCGGACCCGGCCCGACGGACGCGACGAGATCGCCCGGGTGCCGCGGCGCAGCCGCCGCGCCGGCGCCCCGTCGTTCTTCGTGCGGATCCTCCACGAGCTCGGTGACCGGGCGCCGGTCGTGATCCTGGGAGCGTCGCCCGAACGCACCGCCTTCGAGCGCGAGTTCGTGATGGTCTCCCACCGCCCGGATCGGCTCGTCGAGGATGCGAGCGTTCACGACGCCCACCCCGAGGCCCTCCTGGAGCGCCTGCGCGGGCTCCGTTCGCACCCCGGCTGATCGGGACGCCGAGCCTCCAGCTCCCGGCCGAACCTGCCCTCGACCGACCGGCCCGGATCCGGACCGGCCCCTGAACAAACGGCTGGACCCCGCTGCCCGGAAGGGCCAGAATGCAGGCTCGCCGGGGCAGACGGGCAGCCCGGCCTACGGGAGGGGGTCCGTAGCGCCTGATGCGGATGGAGCCGGCAGACGCGCGCCGGAGCGGCGGATCGTCCACGGGGGGCGCTGCAGCGGGGATCGTCCCCGCCAAGGTGCGGGCGCCGCGCGTGCGCTGGCTTGCCCGCGAGCGCCTCGACCAGCTCGTTCCCCGGCTCTGGCAGCACCGCCTGACCCTTGTCGTCGCCCCGGCCGGCTCGGGAAAGACGACGCTCCTCGCGGCCTGGGCCGGCCTCGTCGACGCCCCGGCCGCCTGGTACCGCGCGGAGAGCGTCGACGGATCCGAGCGGAGCCTGGCCGCCCACCTCGCCGCCGCGTTCGCCACGGTCCTCCCCGACCTCGAGGCCACGTGGCAGACCGTGGACGAGGCGGCCGCCGCCCTGGACGCACGACCCGAGGACCGCCTGCTCCTGGTGATCGACGACCTCCACCTCCTCACCGGGACGCCCGCCGAGGCCGCCCTTGAGCGCTTCCTGGACTACGCGCCGCCGTCGCTGGCCGTGGTCGCGGGCACCCGGGTCGCCCCGTCGTTCAACCTGTCGCGCCGCCGCGTCGCCGGCGAGATCCTCGAGCTCTCGGGCGACGACCTCCGCTTTCGGCCATGGGAGGTGGAGCGGCTGTTCCGCGACTTCTACGGCGAGGCGCTGCGGACCGACGAGCTCGCCCGCCTCGCCCGGCGGACGGAGGGCTGGGCGGCGGGGCTCCAGCTCTTCCACCTGGCCACGCGCGGCAAGGCCGCCGCGGAGCGTCAGCGGCTGCTCGCCGGCCTCGGGCCCAGCTCGAGGCTCATGCGCGAGTACCTCGCCCGCAACGTCGTCGCGGAGCTCCCCGACGAGCTGCGCGAGTTCCTCGTCGGGACCTGCGTGCTCCGCCGCCTGACCGGGAGCCTCTGCGACCGCCTCCTGGAGCGCCACGGCAGCCGGGCGCTCCTCGAGGAGCTGGAGCGGCGCAGCGTCTTCACGGTGGCGGTCGACGACGAGGGCACCTATCGCTACCACGAGGTCCTGCGCAGCCACCTGGAGGGGATGCTCGTCGAGACCGCCGGCGAGACGGCGGCACGCGCCCGCGCCCGGCGGGGCGGCGAGCTGCTCGAGGGCGACGGGGCGATCGCGGAGGCCGTGGCGGCGTACTGCCGGGCCGAGGACTGGGCCGCCGTCGATCGGCTGCTGGACCGCCACGGTGAGCGTCTCGCGGCGAGGCAGGGCGCCTGGATGGACACCCTGCCCCCGTCCCTCCTCGTCCAGGACCCGTGGCTCATCCTGGCGACGGCACGACGCCATCGGGCGGAGGGCCGCTGGGCCCCGGCGCTCGACGCGTACGGCCGGGCCGAGGTGCTCCTCGGGTCCGGCGAGGCGGGGGCCGCGTGCCGCCGGGAGCGCCTTGCGCTGGCGGGGTGGCTGGATCCGCTCCCGGCGCCGGCGGCGGACTGGAGCGGCGCGCTCCGGGCCGCGATCGCCCACGACCCGCTGGTCCGTCGACCGGCCGGCGACGACGCGTCCGGGAGGCTCGTCGCCGCCGGCCTCGGGGCCCTCGTCGGGGGGCGGGTCGCCGAGGCGCGCCGGATCCTGCGCCTTGCCGCGGACGAGGAATCGGGCAGCCCCGTCATGGGAGCCACGGCCGCCCTCGGCGCGGCCATCGCGGGCCTCCTGGCCGGCGACGCGCGGGCCGTCGTCGAGACGGAACAGGCGGTTGCGGCAACCGAACGCGCGGGACTCGGGTGGCTCGCCCGCGTGGGTCGGGCTGCACTCTCGATCGCGGGCGCGCCCGCGGGCGCCGAGTACGCCCGCTCCGACGCGACGGCCGTGCGGCACGCCGCGGCGCGCGACGAGAGATCGCTGGGGCGAGGCCCTGGCCGCGCTCGCCGAGGGCTGGGCCGCGATGCGCGAACCGGAGGCGGCGCTGGAACCGCTCGAGGCGGCGGCGGCCCGCTTCCGCAGCCTCGGGGCGGGGAGCCTGGAGGCCTGGGCCCGCGGGCTTGCCGCGCTGGCGCTCGCCCGGGCCGGCGCCCCCGACGCGCGCGAGGCGGCCCTGGGCGCCGAGGCGGTCGCCCGCTCCACCGGCATCGTGGTCCTGGCGGCCGTCGCCCAGCGCGCCCTGGCGGAGCTGGACCCGCTCGCGCTCGGGGAGCTGGGGACGGCCGCCGACGGCCTCCTCGCCGAGGCCGGCCTCGCCCTGCCGGCCGGCGGACGATCCGTCGTCCGCCGCCGCCGGGCACCGGTGGCGGCGCCCCCGCGACGGGTCCGGACGGTGCCGGGCGGGTCGAGATCCGCCTGTTCGGGTCGTTCGCGATGACCATCGACGGCCGTCCGCTCGATCTCGGCGGGCTGAAGCCCCGCCCCCGTGCCGTCCTCCGCTTCCTGGCTCTCAACGCGGGACGGCCCGTCCATCGCGAGGTCCTCCAGGAGACGTTCTGGCCGGAGGCGGACCCGGAAACCGGGGCGAAGAACCTGCACGTCGCCCTCTCCGCGCTGCGGCGGGAGCTGACGCCGCGCGCCGGGCGGGGGGCTTCCGAGCTGCTGGTGCGCGACGGAGACGCCTATCGGCTCGCCCTGCCCGAGGCCGCCCGGATCGACCTCGCGGACTTCGAGAGGGCCGTCACCGAGGCCCGGACGGTCCGGGCTCGCGGGGCGACGCAGGTCGCGATCGAGGCCTTCCGGACCGCGCTGGCCGCGTACGGCGGAGACCTGCTGCCCGAGGATGGACCGGCAACGTGGGCGGCGGGCCGCCGCGATCGCGCCCGGGACGAGGCCGTGGAGGCGGCTCGCGCACTCGCCGAGCTGCTGCTCGACGGCGATCCGACCGCTGCCGCGGAGGCCTGCGCGGCCGGCCTGGCCCTTGATCCGCAGCACGACCCGCTGTGGCGGATCCTGGTCGTGGCGCGCGAGCGCGCCGGCGACCCGGCGGCCGCCACGAGCGCCCGGTCGGGCTACGCGCGAATGCTCGCCGACCTGGGCGTGACGGCGGCCGACGACGCCTGACGGATCAGGGCGGCGGGGTCGGCGACGACTCCGGCGGATCAGGGCGGCGGGGTCGCCGACGAGCCCGCCTGCGAGCCGAAGAACTCGACCTCGGAGATGGCGACCGGCGCCTTCGGATCCTCGGCCGGGAAGACCGACCGAACCGTCAGGCGGACGAGTGCGGCACCCTTCGCCCCGACGTCGAACGGCTGGGGATCGGCCTGGTCCTTGAGCTCGTAGCTCTTCGAGACGATGACGGTGCCTGCCGAATCGAGGAACTCGAGGGTCACGTCGTGGGGCCGGGCGAACGCCTTGTACTGGTTGCCGGACGCCCCGGCCGTGACCAGGATCTTGGCCACGCTGGCGGGGGGTGTGAACGAGCCCTGGGCGGTCGGCGGGGACCCGTCGGCGAACGGCGCGGCCCAGAAGCCGAGCGTGCGGTCGAAGGCGAAGCGGGCCGGGTGCTCCTTGGTCCCCGGGCCAACGGTCGGGCCCGAGGTGTAGAACTGGTCGGCCGACGGGACGACCATCTCCTTGACCGAGTTGACGAACCCGTTCACCGCGTCGCGCCAGCTCGGGACGAGCGCGTAGCCGGCAACGAGCCCGACGATCCCGGCGAGCATGACGACCTGGATCCCGGCCGTCAGGAGCCGGCCCACCTTGATCCCGCCGCCGGTCTTGCCGTCGGTCCGCATGCTCTTCGGCCGCTCGCCAGCTGCGACCTTGGTCCTGGGCTTGCCGCCACCGAAGATGCGGCGATACCAGGGGACCCTGGGGGTCGAAGCGACAGCGGCCGTCGCGAGGCTCTGGCCGCAGCGGCGGCAGAACTTCCGTGCTGGATCGTTCCCGATGCCGCAGTTGCCGCAGACGAGATCGCCAGGGTTGGGAGCCGGCGTGGCCTCCTGCGCCGGGCGGGGCGCGGGACGCGGCCGCTCGGGGCCGGGCTTCACCGCCTCCGGGCGGCGCGCTGCCGGCTGGTCCGGCGGCACGGGCGGCGCGACAGGAGGCGCGCCGATGGCCGCGGCGGAGGCAGGGGCCACGGGCGCGCCTGCTCCGGCAACCGCCGCGGCGCGAGCACCAGGCAGCCGGGCGGGCGGCTGGGCGGGCCCGGGTCGCTGGGCCGCGGGCTGAGCTGGCGCGGGCAGCGCCGTCGCGGCGCGGCGGCGGCACGGCGGCGCGGCGGGGTGGCGCGGCGGGGGGCGCGGCGCACCACGGGTGGCGACAGCCACCACGGGTGGCGGAGGCTCCACGGCCCTCGACGGCTGGACGAGTGATCTCGGCTTCGATGGCGCGGCCGCGCCGGGGAGCATCGGGCGGATTCGGCGCTCCTCCCGGGCGGGAGGCGGCGGCGGGACGGGCGCACCTGCTGGCGCCCCGGGGACCGGGGCGGGGGCGGCCGGGGCGATGGTGGCGTGCGAAAGACGCTCACCGCACGAGATGCAGAACACCCTCCCGACCGGGTTGACCCGGCCGCAGGCCGAGCAGAGGGGGCCCGCCGGGGGCGGTTCCGGGGTGGATTCGGAGGGCGCGGGCGCGGATGGCGGGACATCCGCAACATCAGGCTCGAGCGGCCGCCCGTCAGGCGATGATTCGTGACCTGGCTGGGGGAAGGGCTCCTCGTCCGCCCCTGACAGCGGGGCCTCCCGGGCCGATGAAGGGTCGCTCGTCGTCGGCGCACGCTCGAGATCGTCGGGCGCCGAGGCGGCGACGGTCGCGCTGGAGGCGGGAAGCGCCACG
Source organism: uncultured Chloroflexia bacterium (assembly GCA_963827965.1). GTDB lineage: Bacteria > Chloroflexota > Limnocylindria > Limnocylindrales > CSP1-4 > CTSoil-043. The sequence continues at coordinate 143,487 of CAWHCW010000008.1, forward strand.
GCCGGCGTCGCGACAGTCGCCGGGGTCGTGCCACCAGGCCCGAAGTCAGGAATCATCGCCTCTGGGGCGGCTTCGGGTTCGGGCTCGGCGGGGCGCGGGCGGCGCGGGCTCGGGGGCGGGCTCGGGCTCGGGGCCGGAGCGGGCGCGGGCTCGGGCTCGGGCGGAGCGGGCTCCGGGCGGCCACGAGTGCGGGGGCGGGGAGCTCGGGCTCGGGTTCGGGAGCGGGAGGCGCGGGCTCGGGGGCCGGTTCCGGGGCGGCTCCGGCGGGTCGGGCTCGGGGGCTCGGGCTCGGGCGGGAGCGGGCTCGGGCTCGGGCGGGCGCCGGCGCGGGCGCCGGCTCGGGTTCGGGACGCGGGCGCCGGCGGGCTCGGGCTCGGGTTCGGGGGCACGGTGGGGCGGGCTCCGGGCGGGCTCGGGCGAGCGGGTTCCGGCGCGGGCTCGGGCTCGGCGGTTCGGGAGCGCGGGCTCGGGCTCCGGGGCGGGCTCCGGCGCGGCGGGCTCCGGGCTCGGGCTCGGGCTCGGGTTCGGGGGCGCGGGCGCCGGTTCGGGCTCGGGCTCCGGCGCGGCGGGCTCCGGGGCGGGCTCGGCACGCGGTCCGGGCGGGCTCGCGGGCACGCGGGCCGAGCGGGTCCGGGCGCGGAGCTCGGGCGCGGGCTCCGGTTCGGGCGTCTCGTCGAGGACGTGGAAGACCCTCGGGCCGCTCACGACGACCGCGGTCGGCTTCGCCGGCGCTGCAGCTGCGGCTGCCGCATCGGCAGCGGCCACCTCCGCGTCGAGGCGGGCCGCGTCCTCCGCGGCCGCGGTTGCCTCGGCGTCCGCGGTGGGCCCGGATGGGTGGCCCCCCAGCCCGACGGCGTCGCGGACGCGGCCGATGAGCCCCGCCTGCTCGGGCGCAGGGGGCGGCTCCGGCGCGGCTGGCGGCGGCTCCGGCGCGGGCGCCGGTTCCTCGACCTTGGCCCCGGTCCACTCCAGGAAGCTCCCGCACGAGCCGCAGAAGCTGTCGGACGGGTCGTTCTGGAGCCCGCACTTGGTGCAGACGATCACGTGGCGCTTCCTCGTGGACGGGTGACCTCGACACCGCCGCTGCGGCCGGGCCGCATTCGTGGGCGCATGGTAGCGCGCGCCGCCACCCGTTCGGACGGATCGGCGCGGTGGTGGCTCACGCCTTGACGATCTCGACGCGGTGAGGGACGTGGGCCGGCTTCGAGGCCGCAACGAGGGCCTCCAGGCGGGCCGCCGGGATGGCCTTCGGATCCTTCACCCGGACGCGGATCAGGAGGTCGGGCGAGGAGCCCGCCGGCACGGCCGCCCCGGCGTCGCGCGACCAGCCCGCCGCGCCGGGCTCGGCGATCTCGACCTCGCCCCCCGTGAAGATGGCGACGTGGGCGGCCAGCCCGGCGGCGGTGCCGCGCATCCGGAACAGCTCGGTGGCCGACGCCACGAACGCCCGGCGCCGCTCCAGCGGCCACGTCTCGTCGGGCGTCGCGCCGACCCAGCTCCCGATCCACTCCAGGAAGTCCTCCGGAGCGAGGGCCGGATCCAGGTAGGCCGGGAAGCAGTCGAGCACCTGGATCGCCCCGGCCAGCACCTCGTCGAACGCCGCCGTGAACCGCTGGGTGAAGGCGTCGTCGCGGTAGAGGCCGGGGAGATGCTCGCCGATCGGATGGGGGCTCGCCAGCCCGGGGGGAGTGCCGCGCACGGCTAGCCCTCCTCGACCATGAGCTGGTGCTCGTAGCTGAAGACCAGCGCGTGCGGCTCCAGGTCGAGCCGCTGGGTGGCCTGGCCGCGCTGCCCGGTGATCGGGTCGGCCCCGAAGAGCCGCACGTCCTCGACGAGCTCCGTCCCGCGCACCCGCTGGAGGACGGAGTAGACCTCGCCCATCTGCACCGGTCGCCCGAACGGCCATCCGCCGCCCTCGGGCCCGCCGGAGATCGGGTTGAAGTAGGCGTAGAGCGCTCGCAGCGCCGCCTCCTGGAGGCGCGCCGGGGTCACCCGCGGACGCGGCCGAAGGCGGGCCACGATCGTGATCCCGCGATAGACGGGTGGCTCGACGATCACCCGCGTCCCGACGACGCGCGTCTCGTCCAGGCGACCCGCCACGCGGGCCAGGGTGTCGTCCGAGGGGACGAGCTGCTCGAAGCGCAGGCGCCCGTCGGGGGCCTCCGCCGCGGGAACCACGAGGACCCGCACCGACCCGGCGTCGGCGCCCTCGCCCGCGCCCACGGCGTGGACGCGGGCCAGCTCGGGCGCGACCTCCCTGGCGAGGTGCTCGAAGTCCTCCGTGGTCACGGCGCGCCCGCGCGAGCGGAGCGTGATCGGGCCGCGGACCTTGGCGTTCTCGATCTCCTCGCCATCGACGCCGCCGGCCATCGCCCGGCGGTTCTCCACCCGGCTGACGTACGGGATGGACGACTTGAGGATGCTGATCGACCGCGACGCGATGTTGCCGAGGCGGCCGCCGCCCGTGAGGTAGACGTCGACCTTGATGCGGCATCCCTTGGGGGGCACCGCCCCGTGGCCGCGCACCGATCCATCCGCTTCGCGGACGGCCGGGCCGAACGAGATCTCGCCGGCCACGGAATCCAGCACGAAGTGGCGATCCTCCGGCCCCGAGCCGGAGAAGTCGGGGACCTGCGTCCATTCGTTCCAGCCGTCCTCGTCGTCGGAGACCCGGACCGACGTCGGCCGGTCGCCGGGGACGACGGGTCGCCGCTTGAGCAGGAACCGCTGACCGGCCACCCCCTCGGAGGTGCCGACGATCTCGTCGACGACCACGTCGGCGTGCACCGCGGCCGTCGTGCCGCCGACCGTGGAGGCGGTCACCCCGCGCACGCTGGGCGACGCGGAGTAGAACGGCTGACCTTCCTCGGGCTCGGTGACGCGGGCCCGCAGCCACGCGGCCCGGAGCTTCTCGACGACCGAGACCGCATGGCCGGCCGGGACGTGGATGATCACCTCGCCGTCGCGGTTGAGTCCGCCGGTCGTGTCCCGCTCCAGCTCGCAGGACGTCCAGCCATCGCCGGTCCACGCCTCCCACGCCAGCGGCGGCCACGTGGGGTCGACGCCGACGCCTTCGATCGTGCACCGGAAGTCGAGGCGCAGCACGTTGGCGGGCGCCGGCTCGGAGATGCCGACGAGGAGCAGGTTGCCGGCGGCCGGCGGCGCCTCGAAGGCGGCGAAGTCGCGGGCGTTGCCGGCCTCGGTGGTGCGGTCCACGTGCTTCTTGCCGTCGGCCGTGGTCAGGACGTAGGCCAGCTTCACCGGCACGATCGGAAGGTCGTCGAGGGTCGTGAAGACGACCGCGTCGTCGGTCTCGGTGCGGATCGTCGCGACCTGCGTTCCGCCGGCGATCCGGACCGCGTCCGCCTGGGGCGCCGAGAGCCAGAAGGTGACCTCGCCGCGGGCCGCCGCCGGCGGGAAGAGGCGGACTCCGATCAGCTCGAGGAACTTGACGTAGTGGCGGTCCGGGACGCGGTTGAGGCGGTAGAGGAGCTGGTCCGTCATCCAGGCGAAGGCCTCGATGAGGGTGACCCCCGGGTCCGAGACGTTGTGGTCCGTCCACTCCGGACAGCGCTGCTGGACGAGCCGCTTCGCGTCGTCGACGAGGTCCTGGAAGCGGCGGTCGTCCAGGTTCGGGACCGGCAGGGCCATCGGTCAGTCCTCCGCGGGGATCACGTAGAAGGGGAAGACGAGGTTGCGGGGGTCGTTGGACGACCCGACCGCGTAGCGGATGTCGATGTAGAGGGTCGAGGCGTCGTCCGGGTCGGGCGAGACGTCGACCTCCTGCACGGAGATGCGGGGCTCCCAGCGACGCAGCGAGGCGCGCACGTCGGCGGCGATCCGGCCGAACGTCTCCGCGGAGGCTGGCGAGAAGACCTCGTCGTGGATCCCGCACCCGAACTCCGGCCGCATGGGCCGCTCGCCGTAGGCCGTGCCGAGCACCAGGCGGATGCTCTCCTCGATCTCCCGCTCGCGGGTCACGAGGGCGATCCCGCCCGTCGCGTCGGTGCGCAGCGGGAAGGCCCAGCCGGCGCCGATGAACTCGTCGTTGACCATCGGGTCGTTCTCCTTGCCTAGCCCAGCTGGACCTGGCTGCCGCTGACCTTGGCGATTCCGCTCGTGCCCACCTCGACGCCGGCCGAGCCGGTGAGCTTCGCCTGGGCGCTCGACGTGATCTCGACCCCGCCGTCGCCGCTGATCTTGACCTTGCCGGTCGCCTTGATCTCGATGTCGCTCGTGGCGGTCAGCACGATCTTCCCCTGCGAGGTCCCGTTGATCTCCTTGTCCGTCCGGCTCAGGTGGAGGACGACCTCCTGGCCGTTCGTCTGGAGGCCCAGGGACGTGTCGTCCGCCTTGTCCGACATGTACAGCTCGCTGCCCTCCCGGCTGACGAGCGCCCGCCGATCGAGCTTCCCGTTGGCGACGGCGATGGGCGGCGGCGTGTCGCTGCCGTTCCACAGGCCGCCGACGACGAAGGGGCGCTGGCGGTCGCCGCCCTCGAAGGCGACGAGGACCTCGTCGTTGACCTCGGGAATCCAGACCATGCCGCGCGATGCGCCGTTGCCCGGCGCCGCGACCCGGGCCCAGTGGCTCTCGTAGTCGGCCGACAGGGAGGGGAAGCGCAGCCTCACCCGCCCCTGCTGCTGCGGGTCGTCGTTGTCGGTCACGATGCCCACCACGACGCCCGCGGCGGCGCCTGATCCCGATCCCCCGGATCCCCCGCCGCTGCCCCCGCCGCCCCCGCCGCCGCCGGCCATCGCCCCCGCGACGAGGCCCATGAGCGACCGATCCTGGCGGCCGCTCACGACGAAATGGGTCCGATAGCCGTCCTGGGGGTCGTACGTGTGGCGCGTGTGGGTGAGCGTGTACCGCCCGGCGAACGGCGCGGCGACCTGCGAGACGCTGACGGCGGCGCCGGCCTTCACGCGGGGGTTGCCGCGGGCGATCCCGGAGGCCTCGGCGAACGCGCTGCCGACCTGCTCGGCGAGCGCCCCCGCGGCCCGATCGGCCGCCGCCTGCGAGGGGTAGCCGCCCTCGACGACGAGGACGGGGCTGCCGAAGCGCCCGGCCAGGCTCCCCGGGTCGTCCGCGAGCCGGGCGGCCGTGGTGCCGGCCTGGGCCGTCCCCACGATCGCCTGCTTCGTCGCCGGGTCCCAGCCACGGACCTCGACGCTGGAGACCTGGCCCGACGACGTCACCCGCGGCCGGAACTCGAGGAGATCCTGGCCGAACACCAGCTGGAGCGGGTCCGTGGAGCTGAAGTCGCCGCCCTCCGGCGCGTCGGCCGCCTCCCGGGGCCGCCGGAACTCGAGCTTGCCCTCGACGACGGCGACCTCGAAGCCGACCTCCCGGGCCAGCCGCCTGAGGAACTCCCAGTCGGTCTGGCCGGTCTGGCCGACGTGCTCGTGCACCTGGCCGCTGTCGTCGATCGTGCCGCACTCGAGGCCCACCTGCGAGGCGATCGTGCGGGCGACGTCGGAGTACTTGACGTTCTGGAACGTGGCCGAGCCGCGCCCGCGGGACAGGCGGTGGGCGTGGTCGTAGCCGCGGGCCACGAGGAGCGGCGCCTTTCCTTCGCGGTAGACGCCCTCGAGGGCGGTCACCTCGCCGTTGACCAGCAGGCTCGGCGTGCCGTCGCCCATGGCCGAGGTGGAGACCTTCACCACGCTGCCCACCCGGAGGCGGGCAGTCTCCGCGACGGTCATGTCGGCGGTCTCCTGGAACGTGATCTCGAACGTGTCCGGCACGTGGAGGTGGTCGTCCACGACGACCCGCAGGAGGGCGGTCTCGACCGCGGCGTCGAGCGGCTGGCCGTCGACCTCCACCTTGATCGCGCTCGCCAGCGCGGCGTCGGGCACGCCTCAGCCCTCCCGGGACGCGAGCCGCCGCGCCTCGTCGGCGGTGGGCACCAGGAGCCGCGTGCCGGCCGCGACGCGGAGCGGGTCGTCGATCCCGTTGAAGGCCGCGATCCCCCGCCACAGGCTGGCGTCCCCGTACTCGTGGTAGGCCACCGAGTGGAGGCTGTCGCCGGCCCCGACGAGGTGGCCCCGGCGGCTCTCCCGCGACCCGGACGACGGGTTCTGCTTGGGCGGGTCCTCCGGGACCTCCTCCAGGCTGATCGTCGCGCTCGCCCGGACGGGGGTCCCGTCGGGCTTGAACAGGACGTACTTGGCGTTGACGGTCTTGAGGAAGAACTTGAGGTCGGCGAGGATCAAGTTGGTCCCCCATTCGAACCCCAGCACCGGCGGCCGCGGCAGCTTCTTCGTGATCGACGTGGGCGTCGGCTTGGTCCACTCGAAGAGGGTCATGACGCTCCGGGCGACGTCCGCGTCCGCCGCGTCCCAGGCGTCGAACCAGACCTCCATCTGGACGGTCTGGGGGCCGGCGCCGGTGAACTGCGGCTTGCCCGCCGATCCGGCTCCCTTCTGCTGCGGCCGGTTCCAGTTGGCGGACTTGGCCGTCGTCAGCTCGGCCGGGTTGTACATGAAGGGGAGCTTCATCGTCTTCGGGTCGCCGTCCACGACCTTGAGGACTGCCTTCGCGAGCTGGCCGCCGTTGAGCATCAGCGTGCGAACCCGTTGTGGACCAGCTCGAGCACCTCGAGCGCCACCGCGTTGGTCCCGGTGTCCAGGGTGGGCCCGGTCCAGCGGACCGGGTAGATCCCCTGGATGCGCCAGCTGGCGACGGTCGCCCCTCCGCCGTCGAGGACCGCGATCTCGGCCGTGGATCGCTTCGGATCGCTGGCCACCGAGGCCAGCCAGTCGGCGACCTTCTGGGTGTCCGCGTCGATCGGGCGGGTCAGCTTCAGGTTCTGGTACTTGGCGCGCCCGGGGAAGCGGTGGATGTAGTCGTTGTTGCCGCCCTCCTTGACCTCCTGCACGTCGTACTCGACCGTCAGCCCCTCGCACTTCGTCCACGAGCCGAGGTCGGTCTGGTCGTCGAGGGTCACCTTGAAGGAGAGGCTGAGGCCGTAGTTCACGCGCTCGGACATGACATCACCCGTCGATCAGGAGGCCCATCCGCTCGCGGTCGAGCAGCAGCTCGGTCGCGAAGCGGGAGCGAATGCGGTCGTAGACGCGATCGGCGATCTCCTCGTAGTCCTGGCCGCCGCTCCCGGCGCCCGCGCCGGCCGTCCCGCCCTGGGCCGCCCCGGCGGTGGGCGAAGCGTCGACCTCGGCCGCCATCTCGTCGATCGTGACGGCCCGCTGGACGATCGCCTCGGGAGCGGCCAGCGCCGCGAAGCCGCTCCCGGCGCTCCAGCCGAGCACGCGTCCCGGCGGGGGCGGCGCGGATCCGCCGCCGTCGGCCAGGCGCGAGACCGCGACCGGCTCCGGGGCGCGTCCGCTGCCGGGCCAGGGCGAGCCGGCCGCGGACGCGGGGCGGGCCACGGGCAGCGAGTCCCTCGCCGTCGGGGCGCCGGGTCCCGGTCGCGATCCGCCGCCCTCGACGGACGAGCGCTGGGCGACGGGCCACTCCGACCCCCCGGCGCCACGGCCGATCTCCCCCGGGGCCCGGGCGGCGGGGAGGGCGCGGGCGGCGCGCCCGGGGCCGGGAGCTCCTCCGGGCGGGGGCTCCGTGCCGCCGGCCATCGGCGACGGGGCGACCGGCACGGCCGCGGCTGGCCGGAGGGGAGATCCGCCGCGGAGCGAGCGCGCGACGACGAGCGGCACGGACCGCGGGGAGATCGCGGCCGGGTCGGCCGGTGGCTCGACGGGCGGCGTCGCTCCGCCGTGGCCCGCCGAGCGCGGCCAGCCGGCGTCCGCGGCGGTCGCGGAGCCCGCCTCCGGCCATGGACCGGCGGGATCCCCGGCGCGGGCGGCCGGGCGGCCGGCCCCGCCGCCGATCCCCGTCCCCCCGACGAGCGGCAGCCCCTCGCCGGGCTCGGCACCGGCGGGCTCGGCGGCGGCCGGCTCCGCGTCCGGGCCGTCGCCGGAGGACGTCGCAGCGGGGCGGGCCGCATCCCCGACGAGCGGGCGCTCGCCGCTTCGCTGGACGGGCAGGGTCGCGGCCGCCGGCGAGGCCGCCGTTCGCGTCCGGGGCAGCCGCGCCGGCCGGCGGGGCGGCGGTCGCCGTGTCGCCGGCAGGCGCGGCGCCCCGCCCGGACGGGGTCGCCGTCCGCGCGCCGTCCGACGCGACGCGGAGCACCGGCAGGGTTGCCTCCGCGGCAGCCGCGCGACGCGGTGGCGGCGTCGCCGCGACCGGCGCGCCGGGTGGCGTGGCCGACCGTCCAGGGCGGGCGAGGGGAAGGTCCGGGCCGGCGGCCGTGCGCTGGACGCCCGGGCGGCCGGCGAGCGGAGCACCCAGGCCCAGGCGGCGCGACTCGCCGAGCGAGCGAGCCTGGCCCGGCCGCGGCGCGGGCGATTCCCGGCCCGGCGCGGCGTCGCCAGCGTCGGGGGCCGCGGCGGAGCCCGCGGACGGCGCGACCGGCGCCGGCACGGCGGGGGGCGTTGCGCTGGTCGGCGCCGGGCGTGCCGCGCTCCGCTGCACCGGGGACCCGGCGGCCGTGGCTGTCGCGGCGCCCAGGGTGGGGGCGATCGCGCCCGGGACCGCGGGGGCGGTTGACGCCCCCACCCGCGTCGCGGCCAGCGCGGGCGCCGTCGCGCCCGGCGTCACGACGGGAAGCACCCGCGCCGGCGGGGAGGCGGGCAGGTCGGCGGCTCCGGCACCCGCGCCGGCGCCCGCTCCTGCTCCGGCCACCGACGACGGCGGCGGACCATCAGCCGCGGACGCATCGAGCCTCGCGGGCCGGCAGCGGGGCGGCGGAGACCGTCCGCGCCCGCCGTTGCACCCCCCGCGGCGACGGCAGCGCCGGATGGTCGGCGGGAGCGACGGCCGGCGAGGGACGCCCGGCGAGGGGCGTCGCGATCCCGCTGACCAGCCCGGCCGGGCCGTCGGCCGCCAGGGCGTGGGCCAGTGGGCGGAGGATCGGGTCGGGCGGGCGCAGCCCGGCCAGCTCGCGGCCGAACGCGACGGCGGGCGCGGTCAGCGGAGCGTCGCCGATCGAGCGCTGGACCGGGGGGAGGGACCGCCAGGCCGCGGGACGCGACGGGACGGCCGTCGCCCGGGCCGGGTCCGCGTCCCCGCCGGGCGCGCCCGCAACCAGGCGCGACGGCGTCGGCCGCGGCGGAGGCGTCCCGGTCTCCGCGGAAGAGCAGCGAGAGGGGCCAGCGCACGACGAGATCACTCCCCTTCGGTCAGGCGCCGGTTGATCCGGGCGATCTCCTCGACGAACCGCAGGCGGTCCGGGTGCTCGAGGTCGAGGATCGCGTCCATGGACCAGTGCAGGTGATAGGCGACGTACGCAACCTCCTCGAAGAGACGGTCGGCCGCGTACGTCACGACCCCCCCGGCGCCGCGCCCCCGATCTCCACGGTGAACGGGTGGCTGCACGCCGGGCAGGTCACGGCGGCCTGCGACGTGCCCTCCTGGTTCACCCGGCGGTAGAGGTCCTGGAGGAAGGCGAGGTCGGAAGCGAACATGCCCTCGACGACCTGCGGGGTCACCTGGACGAGGCTGCCCAGCCGGACCACGACGCGGGAGAGGAGGATCACCGTGAGGTAGGCCTCGTTCTCCCGGACGCGCGGGTCGCGGAGCGGGAGGATCTCGTCCCGGGCCGTCGCCAGGCGCATGGCCCCCTCGCGGTGGAGGGTGCCCGCGTCGTCGACGTAGCCGCGCGGCAGGACGAACGGGAACTCGGTCCGCAGGCCCCCCGAGGCGGGGCCGGACGCGCCGCCGCCGGCGGCTGCCGGCCCCGCGATCAGGTCGAGGGCCATCTCACTTCACCCGCTCGAGCCGCTCGCAGACGATCGTGACCTCCTCGACCGCCGGGGTGTTGTCGCCGGCCTTCATCCCCGACGCGGTGAGCTTGGAGACCCAGGCGTCGAAGAAGTTGTAGCGGGCGACTTCGCCGTAGATGAAGTCGAGCTGGACGATGGAGCCGTTCTTGCGGGCGCCGATCAGGTCGCCATCGAGGGCGGCCTTGTGCCAGTTCCACAGGTCCATCGACGAGTCGGCGGCGCGCTTGAGGGTGATCGTCGGCGGCTTGGTCCCGCCGATCATCTTCTTGAGGATGGGCTTGCCGAGGGCGTCGTTCGCCTTCAGCTCCACGACCTCGATCTCCGAGGTGATGCCGCTCACCTCCTGGAACGAGGCGATGGCCGTGCCGTCGACCTGGATGAGGAAGCGCTGCGCGACGAGCGTGTCGAGCGGCAGCGAGGGGACTCCGGCTGGCATGGGTGAGGATCCTCCAGTCTGTGGTCAGGCAGGGTCGGTGGCGCCCGTCACTCGCTCAGCGACGTGCCGCCGGAGAACTGGGCGAGGCGGAAGATCACGAACTCCGCCGGCTTCACCGGGGCGATCCCGATGTCGACGATGAGCTGTCCCGCGTCGATCGTCTCGGCCGTGTTGTTCTCGCCGTCGCACTTCACGAAGAAGGCCTCGGCCGAGGTCGACCCGAAGAGGGCGCCGTCGCGCCACGTCCGGACGAGGAAGGCGCCGATCGTCCGCTTCACGCGCTCCCAGAGGTCGATGTCGTTCGGCTCGAAGACGACCCACTGGGTGCCCAGGAGGATCGATTCCTCGATGTAGTTGAAGAGGCGGCGGACGTTGAGGTAGCGCCAGGCCGGGTCGGAGGAGAGCGTCCGGGCGCCCCAGACGCGGATCCCGCGCCCGGGGAACGTGCGCACGCAGTTGACCCCGATCGGGTTGAGCTGGTCGTGCTCGGCGCGGGTGAGGTTCAGCTCCAGGGCGATCGCCCCGCGCACGACCTCGTTCGCCGGCGCCTTGTGGACGCCGCGCTCGCCGTCGTTGCGGGCCCAGATGCCGGCGATGTGGCCGGACGGGGGCACGAACGTCGCCTGGCCGGCGACCGGGTCGAAGACCTTGATCCACGGCCAGTAGAGGGTGGCGTACTTGGAGTCGTAGCCCGCCTTGTCCTGGCGCCACTCCTTGACCTGCTGGGCGTTGTAGTCGGGCGGGGTGTCGAGGATGGCGACCCGGTCGCCCATCAGCTCGCAGTGGGCGATGATCGCCAGCTGGACGGCCTTGAGCCCGTCCATGTCCACGACGCCGGCCTGGTAGAGCGCCATCAGGTCGGGCGCGGCGACCATCGTGATCTCCTCGACGGCCTCCAGGCCGCCGAAGCCGGTCCGGTCCGCCGAGTTCCCGACGTACTCGCTGGGGGTGACCCGCACGGGGCCGCTGGCGATGCCGCCGGCCAGGACCGACTTCGTCCCCACCGCCGGGGCGACCTCGCCCTTGGCGACCTCCTCGAGGCGGACGAGCTTCGACGTCTTCACCGCGGTGAAGACGCTCTGCTTGCCGCGCTTGACCGTGACGTTGTCGTAGACCTCCGTGTCGGAGCCCCGCGTCACGGTGAGCTTGAAGACGCCCTCGCCGGCCTCGGACGGCTCGCCGACCTCGACGGAGATCTCGTTGCCCGCGCCGCCGGCCTCGAGGGCCACGACGCGGAAGGCGGCCTGCGACTTGTCGGTGGAGCTGGGGAGCTCCAGGCGGGCGCTCGGCGCATCGGCGCCGTCGGCACCGATGCGGACGATGTAGGCCGTCGTGCCGCCGTTGAGGAAGAAGCCGTAGACCGCGTGGGCGAGGTAGGACCCCTCCATGAAGTCGCCGAACGAGGCGACGAACTGGGTCCAGTTCGTGACCATCACCGGCGTGTTGGCGGGGCCGCGGACGGCGAGCCCCACGAAGGCCGCGACGGCCGTGCCCGCGCCCTCGATGGGGCGGGAGGCGGCCTGCACCTCCTCGACGTAGACGCCGGGCGAAAGGTAGTTCGGCATGCGGATCGGCCCTCCGGGCGATGCTGCGTGGAAGCAGGCCGAGCGTGGACCGCCGCCGCGACCCCGGCAACGGACGACCGGACAGCCGAACGGGCCGGTCGCACTGCCCGATCGGGCAACCGGGGGCGCCCGATCGGCTGCCCTCCGGCGGCTTGCCCGCGGGGGCGCCCATGCGGACGCTGGGCGGGCGATGATCCAGGACGTCGACGAGACCCTGCGCGCGCTCGTGAAGCGCGAAGCCCTCAACGGGAGCCAGGTCGAGATCGCCTTCGACGCCCCGACCCGCGACTGGTCCGCCCGGCGCAACGCCCCCACGATCAACCTCTACCTGTACGACATCCGGGAGGACATGACCCGGCGCGACGCCGCCATGGCCCCCGTCCGCTCCGACGAGGGCTACGTGGCCGGCCACTCCCCCATCCCCCGCCGCTTCAAGCTGTCCTACCTCCTGACCGCCTGGACCCAGCGCCCGGAGGACGAGCATCGCCTCCTCGCGGCCTGCCTCGGGGCGCTCATCCGGTACGACGTCCTGGCCCCGGCGGACATGCACGGCGCGCTCGCCGAGCAGCCGATCCCGGCCCTCGTGACCGTCGGCCCTCCCCCTCGGCCCCGATCGCTCCATCGCGGACATCTGGTCGGCCATGGGCGGCGAGATGAAGCCGTCGCTCGACGTCGTCGTGACGGTTCCGTTCGTCGTGAGCCGCGAGGTGGCGGCGGGCGCGCCGGTGCGCGAGATGCCCCGGATCTCCGTCGTGGGGCCCGACGGCGAGGGCGGCCGCCGGATCGCCCGGGCCAGGGTCGGACGCGGTCCGGCAGGGGCCCGCACGGGACCCCTCCGACCCGACGAGCCGATCGTCCAGGACGAGACGGTCGTGGGCGGGACGAAGGAGAACCCCGGCCGCCTCTTCCGGGTGCGCGGCCACCCGCGACCCTGATCGGCGATGGCCCTCGCCGCCCCGACCGACGCATCCGCCCGCCACCTCGCCGGCCGCCTGGGCCTCGTGGCCGACCACGTCCGCCTCGCCGTGGAGCGACGGCGGAGCGGCGATCCGGACCCCGACGACCGGTTCCGGGGGCTCTACGTCTCCGACACGCAGGTCGACCACCTGCTCGGCGGCGGCCACGGGCCGCTCCTGGGCCCCGACCCCGACGGAGCCGCGGCGGCGCGCCGGGCCGCGGTCGAGGCCGAGGCCGACGCCGCGGAGGCGGCCGGCGAGGAGGTCCGGCTGCGCCGCCTGGCCCGCAGCTTCGCCCTGGAGCCGCTCGACCTCGAGCTCCTCCTGGTCGCCCTGGCGCCCGATCTCGACCCCCGCTTCGAGCGCCTCTACGGCTACCTCCACGACGACGTCTCCCGGCGGCGGGCCAGCGTCGGCCTGGCCCTGGAGCTGTCCGGCGTGGGCGAGGGCTCCGGCGTCGGACGGGCGCGGCTCGGCCCCCTGGCCCCGCTCGTCGCCGGCGGTCTCCTGGTCGTCGAGGACGCCGACCGCCCGTTCCTGACCCGGGCCCTCCGCGTCCCCGACAGGGTGGCGGCCCACCTGCTGGGCGACGCCACGCCCGACCCGGCCGTGGAGGCCCTGGCCACGATCCCCGTGGCCCACGACGCGGCCGGGACCGACGCCCTCGAGGGCGGCCTGCGCGCCGGCGCCCGCCTGGCCTACGTGCGCGAGCGGATCGGGACCGCCGCGGTCACCCTGGCCGCCCGGGCGCTGGGGCGCGTCGGACCGCCGCCGGTGGTGGTCGACCTGGGACGGCTCGGCCCGGGCGACGATTCCCGCGAAGCGGCGGCCGCCGCGATCCGCGAGGCGCGCCTCCGCGGGACCGGCCTGGTCGCCGGACCGCTCGACGTCGTCGCGGAGCGCGGGCCCGGGGCCGTCCGCGCCTGGGCCGAGGCGGCCTGCCCCGTCGTCCTCCACGGGACCCGCGGCTGGGACCCGACCTGGTCGCGGTCGGTCCCCTTCGTCCTCGACCCGGACCTCCCGTCCGCCGCGGAGCGGCGGGCCGTCTGGCTGGCCTCGCTCGACGGGACCGCCTCGGCCGAGCTGGGGGCGGCCGTGGCCGCGCTCCCCTTCCGCCTGACCCCGGAGGCCGTGGCGCCGCGCCGCCGAGGCCGGGCGCCTCGCCGCCGCGGCGGCCGGGCGGGACCTCGACGTGGGCGACGTCGCCGCCGGCGCCCGGGCCCAGAACGCGGCCGGCCTGGAGCGCCTGGCCCGGCGGGTCGAGCCGCGGGTCGCCTGGGGCGACCTCGTCCTGCCCGCCGGCGTCGTGGAGCAGCTCCGCGAGCTGACCGCCCGGGCCCGCCACCGCGACCTGGTCCTCGACGAGTGGGGCATGGCCCGCACGTCGCTCAAGGGTCGCGGGGTGACGGCGCTCTTCGCCGGCGACTCCGGGCACCGGCAAGACGATGTCGGCCGAGGTCATCGCCGGCTCGCTCGGGCTCGACCTCTACGTGATCGACCTTTCGACGATCGTGGACAAGTACATCGGCGAGACGGAGAAGAACCTCGACCGCGTCTTCACCGAGGCCGACCGGGTGAACGGCGTCCTCCTCTTCGACGAGGCGGACGCGATCTTCGGGAAGCGCTCGGAGGTCAAGGACGCCCGCGACCGCTACGCCAACGTCGAGGTCGCCTACCTCCTCCAGCGGATGGAGCAGTTCGACGGGATGGCGATCCTGACCACGAACCTGCGGGCCAACGTCGACGAGGCGTTCCTCCGCCGCCTCGACGCCATCGTGGACTTCCCGCTGCCGGAGATCGACGACCGGCGCCGCCTCTGGGAGCGCAACCTCTCGGCCGGCGCGCCGAAGGCCGACGACATCGACGTGGACTTCCTGGCCCGGCGCTTCACGCTCTCGGGCGGCAACATCCGGAACGTCGCCGTCGGGGCCGCCTTCCTGGCCGCCGAGGCGGGACGGCCGCTGGGGATGGAGGACCTCGTCCGCGAGACGGCCCGCGAGTACCGCAAGCTGGGCCGCCTGTGCGTGGAGGCGGAGTTCGGGCCGTACTTCCCGCTGGTCGCCAACGTGGTCGGAGGCTGAGGTGCCGCGCCGCTATCTGCCGCGCCGCCGTCTCGACGAGAGCGCCGACCCTGAGCTCGCGTCGACCGGGCCCGGCGCGCCTGTCCTCACGGACGAGCGGGTGAACGCCAGGCTCACGGAGCTGCTCATCGCCAAGGGCCCGGAGAGCGGGAACGGCAACGGCGGGGCGGTCCCGCAGACCTCCGTGGCCCGGCTCCAGCGCCTGGCTGGAAACCGGGCGGTCGCCGACCGGCTCGGGCGCAGCGGCCAGGCAATCCAGCGGTCCCGGAATCGCACCAGCGACGAGGAGGAGCCCATCCCGGAGCCCGCCCAGGCGGGGCCGGTCGAGGCGGCTCCCGAGGCCGAGGCCGGGGTGGCTCCGCCCGCCCAGGCGGGGCCGGTCGAGGCGGCTCCCGAGGCCGAGGGCGGGGTGGCTCCGCCCGCCCAGGCGGGGCCGGTCGAGGCGGCTCCCGAGGCCGAGGCCGGGGTGGCTCCGCCCGCCCAGGCGGGGCCGGTCGAGGCGGCTCCCGAGGCCGAGGGCGGGGTGGCTCCGCCCGCCCAGGCGGGGCCGGTCGAGGCGGCTCCCGAGGCCGAGGGCGGGGTGGCTCCGCCCGCCCAGGCGGGGCCGGTCGAGGCCATGGCGGCGCCGAACGCCGAAGAGGCGGCCAAGGCGGGGATCGTGGAGTCGGCCAAGAAGCCGGCCGGCGTGGAGCACGGACCGACGGGCCTCGACAAGCTCGTCCAGGACAGGATCTCCCCGATCGTCGGCGAGGGTGGCCGCGTGCTGCCGGGCGCGGACGTCGAACCCCAGGCGCCACTCCGGGGTGCGCCCGAGGGTGGCCGCGTCGCTGCCTGGGCGCGGACATCGAACCCACGCCGGGTCCGGGTGCGCCCGAGGGTGGCCGCGTCCTGCCTGGCGCGGACGTCGAACCCACGCCGGGTCCGGGTGCGCCCGAGGGTGCCGCTGCGCCGGTCGGCGTGCCTGGCCCCGCCGCCGGGGGCGGCCCCGGCGCAGCCGGCCCCGGGACCGAGATGCCCGCAGCCCCGACACCGGAACCGGGCGGCCCTGCGGAGCCCGTCCCGTCCGACGCGGGGCCGGAGCCCACCGCAGCGCCACCCGAGGGCGAGTCGCTGCCGGCGAGCGACCAGACGCAGATCGCCATCCTGAGTGCAGCCGGAGCCAACGCCGTCGGCAGCGCCGTCAAGGCGAGCGCGGACGCGAACAAGGTGTCCGCGGTCGCGGTCCCACTCGCCGCGGTCGGGTTTGCCCTCGCGCTGCGGCAGACCATGAGCCGGGCCGTCCAGTGGCGCAGCAAGCTCCTGGACATCGGCCCCAAGGTGGTCCGCACGGCGACCCGGATGCTCACCGGCCTGCGCACGAGTGCCAGCCTCACGATCCAGAACATTGCGCTCAAGGTGAAGTCGGTTGCCGACGCTGCGAAGGGCGTCCTCGCCTGGGCGCGCAAGGCCGTGAGCGCCGCGCTTTCCACCGTTCGATCGTTCGCCAAGCAGCTCCGATCGGCGCTCGGAGGCGTGGGCGAGGCGGTCCTGAAAGTCCTCTCGAGTCTCCTGGCGCCTGCCCGCAGTGCGCTCGAGCGGCTCCTCAAGGCCGGATCCGAGGTCCTGCTCGAGGGAATCAAGCAGGTGCGTGTCGCCGCCGCAGCGGCGGTCGCATTCGTGGTGGAGGAGGTGGGCCCACGCCTCGAGGCGGCCCTCGCGAAGGTCGTGAGCCTCGTCCGCGCGGTCGTCAAGTCCGCCCTGCAGATGGCGCTGCGGGCGAAGGCCGAGATCGACCTGAAGGTCAACGCTGCCCGCGCACCGCTCATCGCCATGGTGCATCTCGCCAGGACGATGATCGTCGGCGCGCGGTCGCGGGCGAAGGAGCGAATCGCGGCATCGATGGCGCTCCTCACGACGGTCCGGGCCAACGGCTACCCCCAGCTCAGGTCGGGGCGCGGGCGAAGAGCGTTTCGCCAGAATGCGCGGATGTGGCTGGCGTTCGCAAAGCCGCTGCGCACGCGCGCCATGGTCCGGTTCGCGTCGGGCATGGCGAGCGTCAAGGGCTTCGAGACGGCCGGCAACGCGGTGGTCCGGGCGGTGCGGGCCGAGGCCCGCGCCAACTACCGGGCAACGCGGACGTCGCTGATGGACCTGGAGACGACGGCGGTCAACGAGGCAGATGAGCTCAGGGCAACCGTGGGCGAGGCGGCAGTGATGGCGACAGGCGCCGTCGCCGACGCGGTCATGGAAGGGGAGACGCTCATTCGCGAGATCGCCGGCGAAGGCGACCGCGACGCGCACGAGCTCGAGGGGCTCGTCAATCGGGTCGGCAAGTGACGAGGTGGCAAGAGCGATGAACGAGGAACCCGCCTGGCTGCGGAATGACGCCGTCGCCCATCCCAGGGAGACCGACCACGAGCGCGCCACGGCCGAGCGCACGCGCAAGATCGCCGGTCGCCGGCAGGATCCGGGACCCGAAGCGGAGGCATCCCGGGCACTCGCGGCCGGTCAACCGGAAAGGCTTCGACCGGGGGCGGTCCTGCACCTCCAGCGCGCGGCCGGGAATGCCGGCGTCGCCCGGCTCCTGGGCGAGGACCGCGAGCCCGAGTCGCCGGTGAAGGAGGTCGTCGGCCATGGTGCGGGAGCCCCGCTGGACGAGGCCGCCCGGGAGCGCATGGAGGCCAGCTTCGGCGAGGACTTCTCTGACGTGCGGATCCACACGGGCAGCTCCGCCGCCGCCTCGGCGCAGGCTCTGGACGCCCACGCCTACACCGTGGGGAACGAGATCGTCCTCGGCGCCGGCCAGACGCCGGGTTCACCGACGCACGAGCGGACCCTTGCCCACGAGCTCTCGCACGTCGTCCAGCAGCGCTCGGGACCCGTGGACGGCACGCCCGCGGCGGGACGGGATCAGCGTCTCCGACCCTGCGGACCGCTTCGAGCGGGCCGCGGACACGACGGCCGACGCCGTGGTCAGCAGCGGGCGCGCTCCGGACGCACGCGCAGCGACGGGCGGCGGCGGCTCGGTCCAGCGCGCGGCCGAACCCGAGGACGAGGAGGACCTGCAGACGCTCGCGATCCAGCGAGAGGCCGTGCCGGAGGAGGATGAGCAGGCGGCAGCGGAGGGCGAGGAAGAGGAGACCGCCCAGGAGCTCGCGATCCAGCGCATCCAGCGCGAGGAGGAAGAGGAACGCCTCCTCCTCTAGACGGCCTCCGTCATCGACCCCCTACGGGGATCGACACGAAGCGCGCCATCGGGTGACCATCGCGAGCTGGCGGCTAGATGAGGCCCTGGCGGATCGCGTAGGCCACGGCGTGCGTCCGGTTGCGCAGGTCCAGGCGCGACGTGATGTCGTGGATCACGTTCTTCACGGTGCGCTCGGAGAAGAAGAGGCGGTGCCCGACCTCGGCGGTGTCGAGCCCGTCGGCGAGCAGCCGCAGGACCGCGACCTCGCGCTCGGTCAGGCCGGCGAACGTCAGGCCGCGCGGGTGGAGCACCTGCCGCTGGAGGCGGCCGACCTGGGAGAGGAGCCGGCCCAGGAGGTCCGGCGGGAGGGTCCCCTCGCCGACGGCGGCGGCGCCGATCGCCGACGCGAGGTGGGCGGGGGTCGCCTGGCTGCGGCGCACGACGCCGCTCACGCCGGCCTCGACGGCCGCCAGGAGCCCGGCGTCGTCGACCTTCGCCACCAGGAGGACCACGTGCTCCTGGCCGGTGGCGCGGATCGTCCGGATCTCCAGGACCGTCGCGTCGTCGACTTCGTCGGCCACGACCACGACGACCCCCGCGGCGCCGGGCTCGACGGCATCCACGACCTCCATCGCGGGCTGGCCCTGCAGCTGGGCGGCGAGACCGGCCCGCGAGACCGGATCGGCGGTCGCGATCGCGACGGCGAGACGCTCCATGGGCAGGCTGCGGAGCGCGTGGACGGCGGCGGACGGCGTCATCGGCAGAACCCCCTGCTGCAGGACCGGTCCCCTGCCGGCCACGCAACCGCAGGATGCGGCGGCGGACCTAACGGGCACCTAACGCCCACCTAACGGGCGCCCGATCGGGCAGCCGGGTGCCCGTCCAGCGGCCCCCGGACTGCCCGCGAGGACTGCCCGCGCGACCTCGAATCGCGCTGGCGCCGGGCGCGGGCGGCCCGTACACTCGCGCCCATGGGAGCCCTCGTCACGCTGTCCGAGAAGACCATCGAGGTTCTGCCCGGCGCCGTCGCCACGTGCACGGTGACCGTCAAGAACACCGGGACCGTCGTCGACCAGTTCACCATCGACATCCTCGGCGACGCGGCCGCCTGGACCGCCGCCGAGCCCGCCACGCTGTCGCTCTTCCCCGGCGCCGAGGGGACGACGACGGTCTTCTTCCGGCCGCCCCGGGCCGCCGAGACGCCGACCGGCGAGCTGCCCTTCGGCGTCCGCGCCAGGTCGCGGGAGGATCCCGCCGGGTCCGCGGTCGAGGAGGGCGTCCTGGTCGTGGGCGCCTACCAGGATGCGTTCGCCGAGCTCGTCCCGCGCACCTCGCGCGGCAGCCGCGGCGCCACCCACGAGCTCGCCGTCGACAACCGCGGAAACAGCCGCCTCAACGCCACGGTCACCGCCGGCGACCAGGACCAGCTGCTCGGCTTCGACGTGGAGCCGCCGGGCCTGGTGGTCGATCCCGGGACGGCCGGCTTCGCCAAGATCCGGGTCAAGCCTCGCCAGCGCTTCTGGCGCGGCCAGCCGAAGACCCGGCCGTTCAAGGTCGCCGTCCAGGGCGAAGGCGGGCCGCCGATCCTCCTCGACGGATCGCTCCTCCAGGAGGCGGTCCTGCCGCGCTGGCTCATCCCGGCCCTCCTGGCCGCCCTCGCCGCGCTGGTCGCCCTGGTCGTGATCTGGCTGATGTTCCTCCAGCCGGCCATCAAGAGCGCCGCCACGCAGGCCCTCGAGGACGCCGGGATCACTCCCCTCCCCACGCAGGCCGGCGGCGGGAAGGCCACCCCGCCCGGCGCCCCGACGCCGACGCCGACGCCGGGTCCGACCCCCGGGCCCGGGGAGACGGCGACCCCGGCGCCCACCCCCACCCCGGCGCCCACCACCAGCCCGCCGCCGGTCGGCGAGGGCGTGCCCGGCGACGGCCGCCTCGCGGTCGACGGCACCTACCCGAACAGCACGACGTTCGCCAAGGTCTACTACCTGACCGATCTCGTCTTCGCCAACCCGAGCGGGAAGGCCGGGACCCTGAAGCTCAAGCGGGGGTCGCTCGACCTGATCACGCTGCGCCTCGAGAACTTCCGGGACCTCGACTTCCACTACGTCACCCCGATCGTCGTCCAGCCCACCGAGAACCTGACCCTGGTCGTGAGCTGCTCCGACGGGGGAACGTGCGACCCGTCGGTCTACTACTCCGGGTTCACGAAGCCCTGACGCGGATGGCCGGTCGTCCGGGCCGGCAGGGCCGGCCCTTCGCCCTCGTCGCGGCCACGGGCCTGGCGGTCCTCCTCGCGGGGACCGCCCTCGCGGGACCGACGCCGCCCACGCCGGCTCCGCCGACCGCGCCGGCGGCACTGCCGGCCGGCTCGGTCGAGACCCCCGGCCGCACCGAGCTCGTCTCGACCCCCCAGGTCGCCGGCGGGGCCCTGGGGGCGACGCCGGCGGTGGCGCTCGACGACCTCTTCGCCGCCCCGACGATCTCGGCCAGCGGGCGGTACGTCGTCTTCCTCCAGGTGGCCGACACCCGGCGCGGCAACCTGGTCATGGTCCGCGACCGGACGGCCAAGACCACGACGGCGCTGGGAGAGTCCGACGGGAACGGGCCCCTTCGCCACCCGACGATCTCGGCCGACGGGCGCTGGGTCGCCTACACCCGGTCCATCGACGGCCCGAACCCGACGCGGATCGTCCTCGTGGATCGGACGACGGGCGGGGAGGTCGCGATCCCCGATCTGCCGGGCCGCAACTTCTTTCCCGACCAGCCTGCCCTCAGCCGCGACGGACGGTTCCTCGCGGTCCGGACGCAGGCCGGCGAGGGGACGGAGATCCTGGTCCTGGACCGGTCCACCGCCGCCTGGGAGACCATCTCGGTCGACGTGAACGGCCGGCCGACCGGCTCCACCGAGCGCCCTCGCGGCTCAGCCCGCCATCTCCTGGGACGGCCGCTTCGTCGCCTTCACGGCCGTGGCGACGTTCGCCCAGTTCACCGTCACGCCCAAGCCCAGCAACGACTACCGGCAGGTCTACCTCCGCGACCGCCAGGCCGGGACCACGACGCTGCTGTCGATCGGCCCCGCGGGAACGCAGGGCCGGGCCCCCTCGCTGGCGCCCGCGATCAGCGGCAACGGCGCGCTCGTCGCCTTCGCCAGCGCCGCCGACGACCTGGTCGCCGACGACGGGAACGAGCAGGTCGATGTCTTCGCCTGGTCCGGCGCGGCCGGGGGCCTGGAGCTCGTCTCGCGCTCGACGGCGGGCGCGGCCGGGAACGCGGGCAGCGGCTATCCCGCGGTGAACGGCGACGGCAGCGCAGGTGGCCTTCGCGTCGGCCGCCACCACGCTGGTCCCGGGCGACACGACCGCGGGCCCCGGTCCCGCAGACTCTCCGCGCCGCGAACAGCCCGCTTCGCCATCGCCGGCGACATCTTCGTCCGCGATCGCGGCACGGCCCGGACCACCCGCATCTCGGTCGGCCGCGACAACGCGAGCGAGGCGAACGGCCTCAGCTCCTACCCGTCGATCTCGTCGTCGGGACGCTTCGTCGCGTTCACGTCCGCCGCGGACAACCTCGTGGCGACGGAGGGGAACAAGGCGAGCGACGTCTTCGTGCGCGACCGGCCGCCGCGGGTCGAGGCGGCGCCCGAACCCGATCGACTTCGGCTCCGCCCCGCTCGGGTCGCTGGGGACGACACGCCCGGCGACGATCCGCAGCACGGGCATCACGCCGGCCCGCATCGGGGCGATCTCGATCGGCGGGGCCAACGCGTCGGACTTCGTCGTGGCCGCCAACCCGTGCTCGGACCGGACCCTTCCCCCGGGCGCCACGTGCGAGCTCCAGGTGCTCTTCATCGGGACCGCCAGGGGCAACCGGACGGCGACGCTCCAGATCGCGAACGACGCGGGCAAGGCCGTGGTCCTGCGCCTCGTCGGCGCGGTCGGGATCCCGAAGCTGACCGTGGAGCCGGAGAGCGGACCCCCGGGCCTGGTCGTCATCGCGACGGGAACCGGCTTCCCCCCGAACGCCCCGGTCGCCCTGCGCTGGTCCGCCGGGATCACCACGACCCCCCTCGTGCCCGTCGTCTCGGACGCCACCGGCTCCTTCACGGCCCAGGTCCTGATCCTCCCCCGCGACCGCGTCGGGAGGCGGAACCTGCGCGCCGTCGCCTCGGTGCCGGGCCTGACGGTCGACCCGGTGAGCGCCCGCTTCCTCGTCGTCCAGTCGACGGCGGGGCCGCCGATCAGCGGCCTGGTCCAGGTCTTCGCGGCCACGCCGGGCGAGCCGATCATCCTGCGCCGCTGATTCGGACCCCGTCGGCCCGCCGATTCGTGCCCCGATCGGGCCCGCGTGGGCTACGATCGGCCCGACATGACCACCTGCGCGAAGTGCGGAACGGAGAACCTCGCGGGCGACGCCTTCTGCGGTGGCTGCGGCGCCTTCCTCGAGTTCGCCGCCGAGGAGGCCGCCGAGGAGGCGCAGGCTGGCGAAGGCGCGCCGGCGGACGCCACCGACGCGGAGAGGCTGTCTCACCGGCGACGCTTCCCCCGCCTCCGCGCGCCGTCCGCCGCCGCTCGCCGCCCCGGCCTCGGCCTCGCCCGCTGGGACGATGCCCGCGGCCGCGGCTCCGGCGCCGGTGGCGCCGTCCGGTCCGACCTGCTCCGCGTGCGGGCGCCTGAACCCCGTCGGGCGACGCTTCTGCATCTCGTGCGGAGGCCACCTCCCGGCGGCGTCGCCGACCGCCGTCCCGGGCCCGGGGTCGCCGCCGTCGTCGGGCGGATCCGCCGAGGCCGGCCTGGGAGTTCCCCACGGCCCCGGTCCCGCCCGCGGCGGCCTCGGCGGCCGCGCCCGCGGCCGGCGCATCCGTCCGGCGGCGGCTCGCGCCTCCCGCTCATCGGCGGCGCCCTCGTCGTCCTGGCGCTCCTCGGCGGCGGCGCCGTCCTCGTGCTGGGGGGCGGCCTGGGCGGCGGAACCCCCGGTCCGAGCGCCAGCGCCCGCCCCGTCGGGCGCCGTTGCCTCGACGAGCCCAGGCGCGGGGCAGAGCGGCGAGCCGACGGCACCCGCCGAGACGCCCGCGCCGACCGACACGCCGTCGATCACGCCGGAGCCGACGGCCGCGCCGGCCACCATCCCGCCCGGCCCCTCGGTCGGCATCGTGATCACCGCCGCGACGGCCTCGAGCCAGCAGGCGGCCAACCGGGCTCCGAAGTACCTCTACGACGGGTCGCCGTTGACGGCCTGGAAGAGCGCGACGGGCAAGCTGGACGGCTCGTGGGTCGAGGTCTCCTTCGCCGCCACGGCGGTCACGAAGATCCAGATCTGGACCGGCTGGCAGCGGGGCGACGCCGCCTTCTACGGCAACCACCGGCCGCGGAACGTGACCGTCGCCTTCGATGGCGGCGTGCCCCAGCCCGTCGAGCTCAAGGACGCCTTCGGGGCCGCAGGGCGTGCCCATCCCGCCCGAGCTGGGGATCGTGGGGGCGACGCGCCTGCGCATCACGATCATCGACACCTATCCCTCGCGCAAGACCTCGGCCGCCGGAAGCCCGTCGAAGGAAGTCGCGATCAGCGAGATCCGCGTCTTCGGCGTCCCGGCCGCGCCGTGAGCCGGGCCGTGGCAACCGCGGCGCGGCCGCGCGAGGAGCCCGCGTGATCCACCAGGTCCGCGAGCTGCACGTCCGTCGCGAGGCGCGGGCCCGCCATCACCTCGACGACGCCCTCTTCACCCTGTCGGGCAACGCCATCCTGCCGAACCTCGCGGCCGTTCGCGCCCTGGCCGCCTCGATGACGGCCGAGCGGCGCACCGCCGGGACGCCGGACCCGGTCGTCGCCCCCGGCTCGCTCAACGCGATGGGGCTCATCGACGAGATCCTCCACGTCGTCGTGGCGGTCTACCGCGAGCAGGAGGATCCCGAGGCGGTCGACGACGCCCTGGACCACCTCGACGAGGTCCTGGGGACCGCCGCGGTCGACGAGGTGCTCCTGCGCTTCACGACCGACTTCCCGCCCCTCGCGGTCCATCGGGGCGAGCTGACCCCCGAGGCGTATCTCGCCGGGGAGACGGCGGGAACCCCCAACCGCGAGGTGGCCCTCGAGGAGCTGGCCGCCTGCTGGCTGGAGAACGCCAACCCGGCGTTCGCCCCCTATCGGGAGCTGTTCGACGACGGCGCCCTCGCGGCGGCGACCGCGTACCGGGCCGTGGTCGCGGAGCTGGGGCGCTTCTTCGCCGGCCGAGCCCCGTTCGGGCCGGACCAGCAGGACCTGCGTGACGATGCTGCGGGCGCCGGCCCTGGCCGAGCCCGGGTCGCTGGCGGGGCAGCTCCGCTGGATCCGGGCGCGCTGGGGCGGCTTCCTGGCGGCCTACCTCGGCGAGCGGTTCGGCGCCCTGCTGGACCGTCTCGTGACCGGCCTCGACGTGGCGGCCGAGGAGGAGCGCGCCCTCTGGATGCGCCACCACCCGGGCCCGGGCGGCGGCGGCGGAGCGGGCCCCGCCCCCTCCTTCGCCGGCCTCGACCTGGAGCAGGAGCGCTTCTCCGAGGACCGCGACTGGATGCCGCGCGTCGTGCTCATGGCCAAGAGCGCGTACGTCTGGCTGGACCAGCTGAGCCGCTGGTACGGCCGCGAGATCCGCCGCCTGGACCAGGTCCCCGACGAGGAGCTGGACCGGCTCGCCCGGTGGGGGTTCACCGGCCTCTGGCTGATCGGCCTCTGGGAGCGGAGCCGGGCGAGCCGGGAGATCAAGCAGCTCGCGGGGGAACCCGGACGCGGTGGCGTCCGCCTACTCCCTGCGCGACTACGCCATCGCCGAGGACCTCGGCGGCGAGGCCGCCTGGGCGATCCTGCGCGACCGCGCCTGGACGCGGGGCATCCGCCTGGCCTCCGACATGGTCCCCAACCACATGGGGATCGACTCGCGCTGGGTCGTGGAGCAGCCGGACTGGTTCCTCTCCCGGCCCGACAGCCCGTACCCGGCCTACAGCTTCGGCGGCGTCGACCTCTCGGACGACCCGCGGGTCGGGATCCAGATCGAGGACCACTACTGGGATTCGACCGACGCCGCGGTCGTCTTCCGCCGCGAGGACCGCTGGACCGGCGACGTCCGCTACGTCTACCACGGCAACGACGGCACGAGCATGCCGTGGAACGACACGGCCCAGCTGGACTACCTGAAGCCCGAGGTCCGCGAGGCCGTCATCCAGACGATCCTCGCCGTCGCCCGGCGCTTCCCGATCATCCGCTTCGACGCCGCGATGACCCTGGCCAAGAAGCACATCGCCCGCCTCTGGTACCCGGAGCCCGGGCAGGGCGGAGCGATCGCGTCGCGCGCCGAATCGGCCATGACCAGGGAGGCCTTCGACGCCGCCATCCCCGAGGAGTTCTGGCGGGAGGTCGTGGACCGCGTGGCGGCCGAGGTGCCCGACACGCTCCTCCTGGCCGAGGCCTTCTGGATGATGGAGGGCTACTTCGTCCGGACCCTCGGCATGCACCGCGTCTACAACAGCGCCTTCATGCACATGCTCCGCGACGAGAAGAACGCGGACTACCGGCACCTCGTGAAGAACACCCTGGAGTTCGATCCCGAGATCCTCAAGCGCTACGTCAACTTCATGAACAACCCCGACGAGAAGACGGCGATCGAGCAGTTCGGGACCGGCGACAAGTACTTCGGGGTCGCCACGGTGCTGGCGACCATGCCGGGCCTGCCGATGTTCGGGCACGGCCAGGTGGAGGGATTCGCCGAGAAGTACGGGATGGAGTTCCGCCGCGCCTACTGGGACGAGCGCCCCAACGAAGGGCTGGTGGCCCGCCACGAGTGGCAGCTGTTCCCGCTCCTGCATCGCCGCCGCCTCTTCGCCGAGGTCCGCGACTTCCGCTTCTACGACGTCGTGGACGACGCTGGCCACGTCAACGAGGATGTCCTCGCCTACTCCAATCGGAGCGGCGACCAGCGAACCCTCGTCATCTACCACAACCGGTTCGCGTCGATGCGCGGGCGGATCCGCGACTCGGTGGCCTTCGCCGTCAAGGACGAGGGCGGGGCGAAGCACCTCGTGCGGTCGTCGCTGGCCGAGGGCCTCGGCCTCTCCGGCAGACCCGGGGGCGGTCGTGCTCTTCCGCGACGCGCTCGACGGGATGGAGTACGTCCGGGAGACGGGGGACCTGCGCGACCGGGGCCTTCGCGTGGAGCTCGATGCCTACGGGGCCCGCGTCCTCCTCGACTGGCGCGAGGTCGGCGGGGAGGCGGCCGCGGAGTACCGGGCCCTCGCCGGCGACCTGGGCGGGGCTGGCGTGCCCAGCGTCGAGGCGGCCCTGGCCGAGCGACGCCTGCGGCCGCTCCACGACGCGGTCGCCATCCTCGTCAACGACGCCCTCGTGCGGGACGTCACCGAGGCGGTCGCCGCGCACCTGGCGGCCGCGGCCCGGGCGGCGCCGGCTGCACTCCCGCCCCGGGCAGCGGCGCTCGCGGCCAGCCCGGCGCTCGCGGCCCAGCCGGCGGCGGCCCCGCTCCCCGAGACGCCGGCTGCGACCGGCGACGGCTCCCCGGTCGCGGGCGGCGACACCGCTCCCGGAGACGCCGGCGGCGCGGGCCCTGCCGGACCTCGACGCCCTCGTCGAGGCGTGGCGCGAACGGGCCCGCGACGCCCTGCGGGCGATCCGTGCCGTGGCCCGCCCGACCGTCCCCGACCACGACCTCGATGAGCACGCCGACCAGCTCGCCGCGCGCCTCCGGGCGGCGCTCGACGCGGCCCTCGTGGAGCCCGCGGCCGACCTCGCCGCGGACGCCCCGCGGGCCTTCGTGGCGGCGGCGCTGGCGCCGGACACGGCGACCTGGGGAGCGCTCCTGGGGTGGCTCGCGGCCGATGCGATCGCCGCCGTGCTCGAGCCCGACCCCGGTGCTCGGGCCGCGCGCGGATGGTTCGACCGGGCCGGCCTGGGCCGCGTCTTCGCCGACGCCTACCGCTGGCGGGGCCTCGACGAGGGCGCGGCATGGTGGACCGTCGAGACGGTGCGCCACCTCGTCGCCCGTCCCGGCGCGGCGGCGCTCGCGGCACCGGCCGCGGACCGCCCCGGGCGCCTGGTGCGCGCCTGGTTCGCCGACGACGACCTTGGCCGCTGGCTGGGCATCAACCGCCACGACGGGATCGCCTACCTCAACCGCGAATCGTTCGAGGCGGCACTGCGCTGGATGGTGGTCCTCGTCGCGGTGGGCGGCGCCGCGGAAGGCCGCGACGAGGCGCGCAGCCGCGGCCGACCTGGGGGGCGCCCACGCGCTCGCCCTGCGCCTCGCGGCCGACGCCGAGGCCGCCGGGTACGAGGTCGGGCGACTGGTGGAGCGCGCCACCGCCTGAGCAGCGGGTCTCGGCGACTTCGCCGCGATCGACATCGCCGCGGGCATGGTGCCGGTATCCTGCCGGCCATGACCCCCGAGCCGGCCCAGGGCGGCACCGCGCCGCCACTCTCCGCCTTCGGGGCCCAGTCGATGACGGCGCCGCTGCGCGACGTCCTGGTCCAGCGACCGGGCTCCGCGTTCGGGGCGGCCTTCGACGACCCGGCCCACGGCTTCCTGCACCCTGTCGACCTGGCGCTGGCCCGCCACGAGCACGACGCCTTCACCGACCTGCTGGCGCGCCTCGGCGTGCGGGTCCACGAGCTGGGGGCGGTCGACACGCCGCACCCCGATCTCGTCTACACCTTCGACCCGCTCCTCGTGACCGACCGCGGGTCGATCGCCCTGCGCTCGGGCAAGCCGACGCGGCGGGGCGAGGAGGCCGAGATCGAATCCTGGCTGACCGCCCGCGGCGTCCCGACCGTGGGGCGGATCGCGCCGCCCGGCACCGTCGACGGGGGCGACACCTTCTGGCTGCGACCCGACCTGCTGTGCGTCGGGCGGACGCTGCGGACCAGCGGCGAGGGCATCCGCCAGCTGGCCGGCCTCGTGGGCGGCGACGTGCGCGTGTTCGACGTCCCGTACTGGCGCGGGGACGAGGAGCTGGTCCACCTCCTCTCCGTGATCTCGCCGATCGCCGACGACCTCGCCGTCGTCTACCTGCCGCTCCTGCCGGCCGGCCTCTGGGAGCTCCTGGGCGACCTCGGGATCCGGACGCTGCCGGTTCCCGACGAGGAGTTCCCGACGCTCGGCTGCAACGTCCTGGCGGTGCGGCCGGGAGTCTGCGTCGTCGCCGACGGCAACCCCGCCACCCGCCGCGCCCTCGAGGCCGCCGGGTGCGAGGTCCACCCCTACCCCGCGTTCGAGATCGGGATGAACGGCTCGGGCGGACCCACCTGCCTCACCCGGCCCCTCCTCCGGCGCGCCTGAGCGGCCGCGACCCGCGGGCCGTGCCCGGACGCGGTGGCGACGCAGCGCCGCCGGGCGGCGGCGACGGTGGACCGCGCCCCGGAGCGCTTCTCCGGCGTGAGATCATCAGCGCGACGCGTCCAGTCCCATCCCGGAGGAAGGGCCATGAAGATCGAGGATCTCGAGGGCGTCGGCCCCGTCCACGGCGCGAAGCTCCGCGCGGCGGGGGTCCAGACCACGGACGACCTGCTGGAGAAGGCCGGCCCGGCCGCCGGACGGCGCGCGCTCGCGGCCGCCGCCGACGTCAGCCCCGACCAGCTCCTGCGCTGGGTCAACCACGCCGACCTCTACCGCATCTCGGGCGTCGGCTCCGAGTACGCCGACCTGCTCGAGGCGAGCGGCGTCGACTCCTGCGCCGAGCTCGCCCAGCGCAACGCGGCCAACCTGGCGACCACGATGGCCGAGGCCAACGCCGTCCGCGCGCTGGTCCGGCGGCTGCCGACCGAGGACGTCGTGGCGGGCTGGATCGACCAGGCGAAGAAGCTGCCCAAGGTCGTCACGCACTGACCCGGGGCGCCGCCCCGGGGCCGGGGACGCCCGTCCCGGCGGCCGGTGGCCGGCGGCCGGGGCAGGCTGCCGCTCCCGGCCGCTGCCTGCGGCCGAGCCCTGCGGGCGGCCGAGCCCCGCGCCTGCGGCCGAGCCTACTTGCGGCCGTGCTTCTTCTTGTGCTTCTTGCCGCCGCTCTTGCCGTCGCCGCCGTCGGCCACGGCGGGACGGGGAGCCGGGGAGGGGCCGAGCGCAGCGGCCGGCACGGGCGGCGGCGCGGCGCCCCCGTCCCCTGCGGCCTCCAGGCCCCACAGGGCATCGAGCCGGCCCTGGAGGCGGACGAGCCCGATCGGGTCCAGGCGGTAGTAGCGGCGCGTACCCTGGGGCCGCTCCTGGACGAGGCCGGCTGCCTTGAGCACGCCGAGGTGCTGGGAGACCGCCGGGCGGCTCACGGGCAGATCCGCGGCCAGGTCCCCGACCGTGCGCTCGCCGTCGCGGAGGCCCTCCACGATGGCCCGCCGCGTGGCGTCGCCGAGGGCTTCGAAGGGGTCGATGGCGGTTCGGTAAGCGTTCACGAACGGTAATCTGCGGCTCGGGGCCGATCGTGTCAAGCCCCCGGTCCGTTCGGCCCCCCGCGCGCGGGCCGTTGCACCCCGGCGCCGGCGGGTGGTGCACACGTATGCTGCGCGCGTGGCCCGTGATCTCGTCCACGCCGGTCGCCGCGTCCCGCTCGTCGTGGGCAGGACGCTCTTCGACGCGGCCGACGAGCTGGCGATGGTCGTCCCGGCCTCCTGTCGACGGTCCGGTCGCTGCCACGAGTGCGTCGTGGAGGTCCTCCGGGGTGGGGACGCGCTGACGCCCCCGGACGAGCAGGAGGCGTTCCTCCGCCCGGGCTACCGGCTCGCCTGCCGGGCGACCGTGGCCCGCGAGCCGGCCGAGAGCGATCTCGAGTTCATCGTCCTGCGCCGCCACCTGAAGATCCTCATGCCGCCGCCCGGCCCGCCCCTGGAGGTCGATCCGGCGATCACCGTCCGGGACGGCCGCGTCCGCTGGCACGACGAGGACGTGGACGCGGAGCGCGAGCGCCTCCTGGGGATCGCCCTCGACGTCGGGACGACGACCGTCGTCCTCCAGGTGCTCGACCTCCGGACCGGCGAGGCGCTCGCCGTCGGCGCCTTCGAGAACCCCCAGCGCTTCGGCGGCAGCGACGTCATCGGCCGCATCTCCTACGAGGCGGAACGGCCCGGGGAGCTGCGGCGGGCCCTGCGGCGGGCCCTCAACCACGAGCTGTCCCGCATCTACGCCGAGAACGGGATCGAGCGCCACGACGTCCTCGAGGTGGTCGTCGCAGGCAACGCGACGATGCGCGACCTCTTCTTCGGCCTCGACGTCGCCCCCATCGGGCGCTCGCCCTTCCGGAGCGTGACGGAGACGGCCTGGCGGGCCGGCGAGGCCCCCGATTCGAGCGTCGTCCGGCTGGCCCACGAGCTGG
Source organism: uncultured Chloroflexia bacterium (assembly GCA_963827965.1). Lineage (GTDB taxonomy): Bacteria > Chloroflexota > Limnocylindria > Limnocylindrales > CSP1-4 > CTSoil-043. Next base: position 173,817 of record CAWHCW010000008.1, read on the forward strand.
GCATCCTCGTCCACCCGCGGGCCCGGGTCTGGGGCGCCCCGCTCATCGCCTGCCACGTCGGCGCCGACGCCGCCGCCGACCTCCTGCCGGCGGGGATGCTGGAGGCGGCCGATCCCGCGACGTCGAGCGGGCCGGCGATGCTCGTGGACGTCGGGACGAACACCGAGGTCGTGATCACCGACGGGCATCGGGTCCTGGCGGCGTCGTGCCCGGCGGGCCCGGCCTTCGAGGGCGGCCTGATCCGCTACGGGATGCCCGGCTCGGAGGGTGCCATCGAGGCGGCCCACCTCGACGGGGCCGGCTGGGTGGTCCGCACCATCGGCGACGTGGAGCCCGAGGGGATCTGCGGCTCCGGCCTCGTGGACGTCCTCGCCGAGCTCCGTCGCAGCGGCGCGATGACGCCGACCGGGGCCTTCGCCGCCGGCACCAGGGAGGTCGTCCTCGTCCCCTCGCAGGGGATCACGTTCGGACGCGGCGACGCGGCCCAGCTGGCGCAGGCGAAGGCGGCCAACGCCGTGGGGATGCGCGTGCTTCTCCGCCGCCTGGGGCTGGCCCCGGGCGATCTCGCCGCCCTCCACCTCGCCGGCGGGTTCGCGTCGCACCTCGACGTCCCCAACGCCCAGCGGATCGGGTTCCTGCCCCCCGTCCCGGCCGACCGCGTCGTCCAGCACGGCAACGCGTCGGTCCGCGGCGCCGCCGTGCTCCTCCTCTCCCGGCGGGCTCGGGCCCGCCTCGTCGCGTTCGTGGGCCGCATCGAGCACGTGGAGCTCGAGGCGGAGCCCGACTTCTTCGACCTGTTCGTCGACGGCCTCCGGTTCGAGCCGCTGCCGTCCCACGTGGAGGCACCGCCCGCATGACCGCCGCCGCCAAGCCCACCCTCCGCTCTCGCCTGACCGCGACCGACGAGTTCGTCACGGTCACCGAGATCGTGCCCTCGCGGGGCCTCGCCCTCGACGGCCCGGCCCGGCGCAGCCTGGAGGCCGCCCGGGCCCTCGTCGACGACCCGCGGATCGCCGCGATCTCGATCACCGACAGCGCCGGCGGCCACGCCATGGCGAACCCGGTGCCCCTCGCCGAGGAGCTGCTGGCCCGGGGCCAGGACGTGATCGTCCACGTCGCCTGCCGCGACCGGAGCCGCAACGCGCTGCGCTCGCTCGCCTGGGAGCTCGAGGCGCGGGGGATCCGCAACGTCCTGGCCGTCTCCGGGGACCACCCGGTCGAGGGGACGGGCGGCCTCTCCGAGCCGGTCTTCGACCTCGATTCGGTCGGCCTGATCTCGCTCTACCACGACCTCGTCAACGAGCCCGGGCCCGACGGCGCGGACCACGCCCCGGGCCTCTACATCGGGACGGCCGTCTCGCCCTTCAAGCGCCTCGAGTCCGAGGTGATCCTGCAGTACCTGAAGCTCGCCCTCAAGGCCCGGGCGGGGGCCGACTTCGTGATCCCCCAGCTGGGCTACGACAGCCGGAAATGGGACGAGCTCCTGCGCTGGATGCGCCTCCACGACCTCCGCCTGCCGGTCCTCGCCAACGTCTACGTCCTGACCCGGACGGTCGCCCGCCTCTTCAACGCCAACGCGATCCCCGGCTGCGTCGTCTCGAACGACCTCCTGGCGACCATCGAGAAGGCGGCCGCCGGGCCCGACAAGGGGAAGGGCTTCTTCCTCGAGCTCGCGGCCAAGCAGGTCGCGATCGCCCGCGGGCATGGGCTTCCGGGGCGCCTACGTCGCCGGCCACACCCTCCCGGCGGCCGACGTGGACCGCATCCTCGCCCTCGCCGAGACCTTCGCGCCGTCGTGGCCGGACCTGGCCCGGGAGGTCCAGCACTCCCCCGCGGGGACCTTCTTCGTCTACCGCCGCGATCCAGGGCACCGGCCTCAACACCGACGACCTGGACCCCCGCTACGCCCGCTCGCTGACGCCGGCCGCCCGCTCCCGGGCCCGCCGCCGCGGCTCGCTCGTCTACAAGGCGAACCGGCTCACCCACGACCTGGCGTTCACGCCGGGGACGCCGGGCTACCGGGCGGCGACCCGCTTCTACGGGGCCGTCGAGAAGTACCACCTCGGCCGCCCGGCCCACGTCCTGGAGCATGCCGTCAAGGTCCCGCTCTTCGACTGCCGGGACTGCGGCGACTGCTCGCTCCCCGACGTCGCCTACCTCTGCCCCGAGAGCCAGTGCCCCAAGGGCGAGCGGAACGGGCCCTGCGGGGGGAGCCACGACGGGATCTGCGAGGTCCTGCCCCGGCAGTGCGTCTGGGTCCGCGCCTACGACCGGCTCAAGCCGTACGGCGAGGAGCTGACGATGCTCGAGCGGCCGCCGGTGATCGTCGACAACGCCCTCAAGCGCACCAGCGCCTGGGCCAACACCTACCTCGGGCGCGACCACTACGGTCGCGAAGCGAAGGCGGAGGCGGCCGCGGCTGCCGCTGCGGCTGCGCCGCCGCTGCCGACGCGCCGCCGCCCCGGCCGACGCGCCGCCGCCCGTCCGGCCGCAGCCCGCCGCCCAGCCCGCCGCCGTCGAGGCGCCGAAGGAGACCCCAGCATGACCGACACCGTCCGCGGCCCCTTCATCGTCATCGGCGAGAACATCCACGCCACGCGGGTCCTGCTCCGCAGCGGCGCCCGGGTCGCGTCGCTGCCCGACGGCCGGCCGGCGCTCCCCTTCACCGACGACGAGGGAGCGGCGCAGCTCCTGCCGGTCCCCGACGCGGCCCTCGACGGGGCCGGCGCGAAGCAGAAGGTCAAGCACGTCAAGGCCGCCGTCCTCGCCGGGCTGGCCGGCGGCGCCGACGGCGCGCTGGGCCGGGGCTACGTCCGCTTCCTGGCCCGCCGCCAGGCCGAGGCCGGCGCCGACTACCTGGACCTCAACGTGGACGAGGTCGACAACGACGTGGACGGGCGGGTCGCGGCGATCCGCTGGCTCGTCGGCGCGGTCGAGGACGCCACCGGGGCGGCCCTGGCCCTCGACTCGTCGGCGCCCGAGGTGCTGCGGGCCGGGCTGGCCGCGGCGGCCCGGACCGGCCGGGCGCCGCTCCTGAACTCGGCCTCGCTCGAGCGGCTCGACGTGCTGGACCTGGCCGCGGCCGAGGGGTGCGCCGTCGTGCTCGGCGCCAGCGGCGAGCACGGCATGCCGGGGTCGGCGGCGGAGCGGGTGGCGAACGCGGAGCGGATCGTGGAAGAGGCGACGGGCCGCGGGATGGCCCTCGGCGCGCTCCACGTGGACCCCCTGGTGATGCCGGTCGCCGTCGAGCCGGAGGTCGGCGCCTGGTTCCTCGAGGCGGTGCGCACCCTGCGAGCCACGTTCGGGCCCGAGATCCACCTGACCGGCGGCCTCTCCAACGTCAGCTTCGGGCTGCCGCTGCGCAAGCTCCTCAACGACGTCTTCATCGACCTCGCCGCCGAGGCCGGCGCCGACAGCGGGATCATCGATCCCGTGGCCAGCGACCCGCGGCGCATCTTCGCCCAGGACCGCTCGAGCCGGGCCTACGCCCTCGCCGCCGACCTCCTGACCGGGCGCGATCCGTTCGGGATGGAGTTCCTCACCGCCTACCGCGCCGGCGAGCTCGCCTGAGCCCCGCCACCCGGGAACCAGCGCACGATCGCGCCGACACGACGAACCGACGACGAGCGCAAAGGAGCATCACCATGGCTGATCTGTCCGCCCTCACGGCCGCCATCGAGGCGGGCGACCGGGCGACGGCGACCGCGATCACCCGGGAGGCGGTCGCCGAGGGGATGGACCCGCGGTCGGTCCTCGACGCGATGACGAGGGCGATGGAGGTCATCGGCGCGAAGTTCCAGTGCAACGAGATCTACGTCCCCGAGATGCTCATCAGCGCCCGCGCCATGAAGGAGGCCACCGCGATCCTCGAGCCGGTCCTCACCGCGGCCGGCATCGAGCCCGAGCACACGGCGGTCATCGGGACGATCAAGGGCGACCTCCACGACATCGGCAAGAACCTCGTCGGGATGATGTGGAAGGGCGCCAACATCGAGGTCGTCGACCTCGGCACCAACGTCACCCCCGAGACGTTCGTCGCGGCCGCCCGGGAGCACCGGGCCACCATCGTCGGCGTGTCGGCCCTCCTGACCACGACGATGGTCGGCATGCGCGACGTCGTGGCCGCCATCCGGGCCGCCGACCTGCCCGGCGTCAAGGTCATCGTCGGCGGGGCCCCCGTCACCGCCGAGTTCGCGGCCTCCATCGGGGCCGACGCCTACTCCGCCGGACGCCGCCAGCGCGGTCGAGGTGGCCAAGACGGCCGTCGGGATGGCGTAGGCGGTGGCGATGCCGTCGCCGCGCGACGCGTCCCCCTGCGACGCGGCTGCCCGGGCGGGTGGATGCCGTCCTCCTCGACGTCGGCGGGGTCTTCGTCCTCCCGAACCACTCCGAGATCGTCGCGGCCGGGGCCCGCGCTGGGATCGCCGTGGATCCGGGGCGCCTCGATGCCGCCCACTACGCGGCCATCGCGGCCTGGGACCGCTCGACGGAGGTCGAGCTGTGGCGTCCCTACGTGGCGGCCTATTTCGAGACAGCCGGAGACTCCGGCGGCTCAGCTCGACGCGGCGCTGCCGACGCTCGAGGCGGCGTTCAGCTCAACCATCTGGTCGCGCCCGATCGCCGCGGCCATCGACGCGCTCCGTGCGCTCGCGCGGATCGGGATCCCGATCGGGATCGTCTCGAACGCGGACGGTCGCGTGGAGGCGCTCCTCAGGGAGCTCCGCGTGTGCCAGGTGGGCGCCGGGCCCGGGGTCGAGGTCGGGATCGTCGTGGACTCGACGGTCGTCGGATTCGAGAAGCCCGACCCCCGCATCTTCGAGATCGCGCTGCGCGCGCTGGCCGTGGCGCCCGAGCGAGCGATCCACGTGGGCGACTCACGGCGCGCCGACGTGGCGGGTGCGATCGCCGCGGGCGTGACGCCGGTCCATCTCGACCCCTACCGGCTCTGTGGCGACGGTGACCATGTTCACGTCGCCGTGCTCGCCGACATCGTCCAGCTCGTGGCGGGCAGTCAGCCCGCGGGCTCGGCCCGGATCACGGCCTCGTCGTAGGACATCGCCAGCCGTTCCCCGGGCTGGAGGACGAGGAAGTCCTCCGGGCCCCAGTCGCCGTCCACCAGGCGGCGGACGAGGATCAGCTCGCCGGCCAGCTTCTCGAAGGCCCAGCCGCGCCGCGTCCGCGTCGTCGCGCGCGCTCGACTCGACCGCAGCCACCGCCCCCGGATCGGCGACCGCCATGTCCACGAACGCCGCCCGGTCGTAGTGCGAGCGCCAGCCGCCCAGCGCCTCCATCAGGTAGGCGGCGTTGTCCTCCCCGTACTTCGCCACGTACTCCTCGTACGTGGCGCGCGCAGCGGCGTCGGAGACGGCACCCATCCCGGCGAACGCGCCCCCGTCGTCGGAGCGCTCGACGAAGTCCTGCACGTACCAGTAGGTGCCGGGGTGGCCCGTGAACTCGGCCGTGTACCGGTCGCGGGAGCCCAGGAAGAGCGTGATGCAGTCGTGCGCCCGGGGCACGACCAGCGGGATCGAACCCGCCCGCAGCCCGGCGGTCGCCGCCCCGCAGAGGCCGTAGGCGAGGAGGATCGCGTCGTACGGGCCACCGCCCCCGCCGACCGCGTCGGCCCCGCCGACCGCGTCGATCTCGGCCTGGAGGATCGTCCGCAGGTTCGGGGGGTCGTCGTGGAGGCCCCGGCGGTTGAGGTGGACGTCCACGACGTGCGGCGATCGGGCGGCGCACAGGTAGACGGAACGGGCGAGGACTTCGCAGGTCAGGGCGAGCAGGCGCATGGGCGCAGCGTACCGGGCGCGACCGGCGAGCGTTGGACGACCCGCGCGCCGCCGGGGCGCGGCGGGGCTACTGCGCGGCGTTGAGCAGGGCGAACGTGCTGAGCATCGCCGCGAAGACCGGCGTGTCGTCCGCCTCCGAGCCGGCCTGCTCGGTGAGGAAGACCTCCCACGCCGCGTCGCCCCGCATCGTGATGGCCTCGGCCACGTAGATCTGGACGCCCTGCTCGTTCTTGAAGTGATACGTGTAGAAGCGGGCCGGCTGGCCGCCCAGGGCGATCTCCTCGGTCGTCTCCGGCTTCGCGCCGAGCTGCTCCTCGTACAGGGCGAGCAGCTCGTCCGCGAACCGCTCCAGCGTGTACCCGGCCAGGGACGAGGGGGTGACCGTCACGTAGGGCGTCCCATCGACGAGGTAGGAGTCCGTGCCCTCCGCCTCGGTGACGGTCCAGCTGGCGGGGTGGGCCATCGAATAGGCGAAGCGCTGGGACACGAAGCGGACCCAGGCGTCCTCGGGGGCGGCGACCGTCGCCGGCTTGCCCAGCCCGGCGAGGTCGAACTCCATGACGAGCCGCGCCGGAACCGAGGTGGCGCCGTCCGCCTGGTTCCAGGCGACGTCGAACGACCAGGCCGCCGGCGTGCCGTCGACCGCGGCCCAGAACTCCATGCCGATCTTCGCGTCCTGCACGCCCGGGCTGTTGAACCCCAGCGCCTCCGCGGCGATCGTCACCCCTGCGGGCGGCAGCAGGCGATGGAGCTCCCGGCCCCCCCTGGTCGCCACGCCGTGGTCCTCGAGCGCGGTCAGCGTCTGGAGGAAGGCGGAGAGCGACTTGGCCTGGTCGTTGGGCGTCGGGTTCAGGACCCACGGCCCGCCGGCCGCGCGGTTCCATTGCTGGGTGCCGACCCGGATCGACTCCTGGGTCTGGCTGGCGCCGGGTGCCTCGAGCGTGATGCTCGACTGCGAGTCCTTCCCGCTGATGGTGATGGTCCCGCTGATCGGGACCTCCACGGTCCCCACGGCAACGCTTCCGGAGATCGCCAGGACGCCGCTTCGTGCCGCGAGGAGGCGGGCGAGGAACTCCGTGGCGACGTCCGCGGCGGCGGGCGTGGCGTCGGCGCCGGCGTGGGCGATGCCGTCGTGGCTGCCGTGGGCGCCGGCGTCGGCGTGGCCCCACCGCCGCACGCGGCGAGGGCGACCGCGAGCGCGCCGGCGACGGCGGCCCGGAAGAGGTCCGGTCGGGACATGAGCGGCGTCCTCCCTTGCGTGCGCCGCCCGCGTGATGCCGTCGGCCGTCTGCGCATTGTGCCTGATCCGGTGGCCCGATCCGGGCGGCCGGCCGGAGCCGAGGTTCGGCTACAGTTGCACGACGGCGCGCCCCCGCCTCTTCGGCACCCCAGACGCGCCCGAGACCGCCATCAAGGAGATCCTTCGCCGTGCCCCTTCCGTCGCTCTCCCGGATCCCCGCCCCGGCCGACCCGATCCTCGGCCTGACCGAGGCGTACCGGAGCGACCCGCGGCCCGCCAAGATCAACCTCGGGTCGGGCGTCTACGTCGACGAGAGCGGGACCACGCCCATCCTCCCGTCGGTCAGGGAGGCCGAGCGACGGATCCTGGCGAAGGGCGCCACGAAGCTCTACCGCCCGATCGACGGCGATGTCGCCTATCGCGACGCCGTCCGGGCCTACGTCTTCGGGGAGGGCCACGAGCTGGCGAAGAGCGCCCGCGTCGCGGTCAGCCAGACGCCCGGCGGCACGGGCGGGCTGCGGGTCGCGGCCGACTTCCTGCGCCAGACGGGAGCCTCGCCGACGATCTGGATGAGCGAGCCGACCTGGCCGAACCACCCCCAGCTCTTCGCCCTGGCGGGGTTCCGCATCCGCACCTATCCGTACACCGACCCCTCGGGCCGTCGGATCGACGAGGAGGCGCTCCTGGCCGCCCTCGGCGAGGCGTCGCCCGGCGACACGGTCCTCCTCCACGGCTCGTGCCACAACCCGACGGGCGTGGACCCTTCGCCCGCCCTCTGGCGCGCGATCGGCGACCTCGTCGAGGAGCGCCGCCTGCTCCCGTTCGTCGACTTCGCCTACCAGGGCTTCGGCGACGGGATCCGCGAGGACGCCGACTGGATGGAGGGGCTGATCCGGCCGGGGGCCGAGCTCCTGGTCTCGACGTCGTTCTCCAAGACCTTCGCTCTCTACAACGAGCGGGTCGGCGCGCTCCTGATCATCGCTCGCTCGGAGCAGGACGCGGCGGCCGCCCAGAGCCACGTGAAGATCGCGATCCGCTCCAACTACTCGAACCCGCCCTCGCACGGCGCGGACATCGTGACCACGATCCTCGGCGACCCGGCCCTGCGCGCCCAGTGGGAGCTGGAGCTGGCCGGGATGCGGGCCCGGATCAAGGACAACCGGGCGCGCTCGTCGCGGCCCTGACCTCGCGCGGGATTCCCGGGCGACTGGACCCCGATCGCGACGCAGCGGGGCATGTTCGCCCTCCTCGGGCTCTCCGTCGAGCAGGTGGCGCGCCTCCGCGACGAGCACGCGGTCTACGTCGTCGGGAAGGGCCGGATCAACGTCGCGGGCTTCACGTCGGCCACGTTCGGGCCCTTCGCCGACGCCCTCGCCGCCGTCGTGGCCGGGTAGCCGCGTGCCGATCGAGCCCGCCGCCCTGTTCCGCGCCGTCGGCCTGACGCCCGACGGACCAGCCCGCTGGGGCACGCTCGATCCGGGCGGCCGGCCCGGGCGTCTTCCTGGTGGAGTGGCCGGGGCCGGCGGAGCGGGCCCCCGTCGACATCTCGGCCGTGGGAACCTGGCTGGCGCGGGTCGAGGCGCTCCGCCTCGACGGCGAGCGACCGACCGGCAAGGCCCTCGCCGCGCGGCTTGCCGCGTGGTGGCTCCCCGGCGAGACGATCGTCTACGTCGGCTCGGCGAAGGCGCTCGGCCGGCGGATCGAGGCGATGGCCGCCACGCCGCTCGGGGACGCCCGGCCCAACCCCGCGGGCCAGTGGCTCAAGGCCCTCCGCGGGTTCGAGGGCGCCCGGCTGTGGTGGGCCGCGACGGCTGCCGTCGAGGAGTACGAGGACGCGCTCCTGGAGGCCTTCACCGCCGCGGTGCCGGCCGCCGCTGCCGCGGCTCTCCCCGCCGGAGCGCCCATCCTCCCCTTCGCGAACCGGCGACGGCCCGGGGGGCCGGTCCGGCCCGACGGGATGACGGGATCGACCGCCGAGCCGGCGGCCGGGTCGGCAGCGGCGGCCGGGGCACCCGCTGCGGGCGGGGCCCTCGGCGGGTCCCGACGACGCCCGGGCGACTACTCGGAGGACGACCTGGCCCGCCTCAACGACCTCCTCCAGCGCATCGCCTGCGGCGAGCCCGCCCTCCAGATCACGCCGTCCCAGGCCAACGCCGAGGGCGCCGTCCGGCGGCTGCTCCGCGAGGACCCCTCGCGGCCGCCGAGCGCGCTCGGCCAGCTCCTCCGCGCCGGCAAGATCGAGGGCGCCCGCCAGGACCTCGACGGCCGCTGGGCGATCCGCTGCGCCCGCCGGAGCGACTGATCCTGGCGGAGCGGGCTGATCCTGGCGGCGCGGCTGATCATGCCGAGCGCCTGACTCCGCCGCGGCGCGGCGGGTACCATCGAGGCCGCCAGCAGCCAGGAGCACGCCCGTGACCGAACCGACCCAGCCGACGCAGCCGATCCCGCCCGTTCCCCAGGATCCGGGCGTCGCGCCCTCCCCGCAGGGCGTCATGGAGCCCCCCGCCTCGCCACCGCCCGCTCCACCGTTCGCCCCGCCGCCCCCGCCCCCGCCCCCGCCCGGCGCTTCGGCCCCGCCGCCGGGTCCCCGCCCGCCCATCTACCCGATGGTCACGACGTTCGACGAGACGGTCACGATGAGCCGCCTCGTGGGGCATCCCGCTCCTGGGCATCATGGTCCGCTGGCTCCTCCTGATCCCGCACTACGTCGTGCTCGCGTTCTACGGCCTTCTCGTCGCCCTGATCCAGCTGGTCGTCTGGATCCCGGTCCTCGTCAACGGGAAGTACCCCGCCTGGGGCTACTCGACCGTGGGCGGCTTCATCCGCTGGGTCACCCGCGTCCAGGCCTACGCGACCCTCGCCGCCTCGGCCTACCCGCCCCTCTCGACGAGCGGGCGTCACGACGTCGACGTCCGCTGGGACGAGTCGCAGCCCGTCGCGCGGTGGGCCGGCATCCCCCTGTTCGGCGTCTGGATCCGGATGATCCTCCTGATCCCCCACCTGATCATCGTCTACTTCCTGGGGATCGCCGTGGGATTCCTGGCCCTCGTGACCTGGATCCCCGTCCTCCTCAACGGGCGGTATCCCGACTGGGGCTACCGGATCGTCGGCGGCTACATGCGCTGGCAGAACCGGATCTCGTGCTACGCCCTCCTGATGACGGGTCCCTATCCGCCGTTCAGCCTCGACGACTGAGGCGCCACCCGCGCGCGGTCCACGTGGCAGACGTCAGTGGCGCCCGAGGATCGCGAGGATCTCCTCGCCGTAGCGATCGAGCCTGGCGGGGCCCATGCCCTTGATGCGGCGCAGGGTCGCCGGCGACCCCGGCCGCTCCTCCACGATCGCGGCCAGCAGCGCGTCATGGGCGACGACGTAGGCGGGCACGCCGTCGGCGCGAGCCCGGGCCGACCGCCACGCGCGCAGGTCGGCCATGAGCGGCGCGTCCGAGGGGCGTCCCGCGGGCCCGGGGCCGGCGGCCGGGGCTCCGGGCAGGACGTGCACCCGCGACGCACGGTCGCCTCTCGACCTGGCCGCCGCGCCCGCCCCCGGCACCGCCGCCGGGCCCGCGTGGCCGCCCTCCAGCGCGCGCAGGAACCGGCTCGGGAGTCGCCGGGATTCGCGAGCGCCCGAGCCGACCCGTCGTTCCGCCCAGGAGAGCGCGAGGTGGCGGCGGGCGCGCGTCAGCCCGACATACAGGAGGCGTCGCTCCTCCGCGAGCGCCTCGTCGTCGTCGGCCGCCTGGCGGATCGGCAGGGTGCCCTCCTCGAGGCCGGGGAGCAGCACCGCGTCCCACTCGAGCCCCTTTGCCCGGTGGAGCGTGAGGAGGTTCACGCCCTCGGCCGAGCCCTCTGCCTCGGCCGCGGCCCGCGCCGCGAAGTCGGCGAGAAGGGCCTGGGCGTCGACCTGGGGGGCCGTCCCGGGCTCCGCGCTGCCGGGCTCCGCGCCGCTGCCGCGCCCTCCACCCGCGCCGCCACCGCCTCCCGGGCGATCTCCAGGACCAGCGCCAGGGACGCCGTCCGCTCCCGCGCCTCCGCGCCGACGAGATCGCCGTCGGGGTCGAAGCCGAGGTCCTCCCGCAGCCGCGCCTCGAGGGCATCGGCGACCCCGGAACCGCGCGCCGCCGCCGGCAGCCGGCGCAGGAGCCGAAGCGCCTCGCGCACCTCGGGCCGCTCGAAGAAGCGCTGCCCGCGGACGCGGAACGCGATCCCGGCCTTCGTGAGGGCCGCCTCCAGCGGGGGGACCTGGGCGTTGATCCGGACGAGGACGGCGATCTCGGCGGGCGGCACGCCGTCGCGGACCAGGCGGCGGATCGTCGCGACCAGCAGCGTGAGCTCGGCCTCGCCGTCGGCGCAGCGCCGGATCGCCGGCTTCGGACCGGAAGGTTGGGTCGCCACGAGCCGCTTCCGGCGCCCCTCGGCCGCCAGCAGCCGGTTGGCGAGGGCGAGGACCTCCGGGCTGCTCCGGTAGTTGCGCTCCAGGGTCACCTGGCGAGCCGCCGGGAAGCGGTCCGCGAAGCCCGTCAGGAACCGTGAGGTCGCGCCGGCGAACGTGTAGATCGTCTGGTCTTCGTCACCGACGACGCACAGATCGTCGCGGTCGCCGAGCCAGAGCTCGAGGAGGCGCTGCTGGAGCGGGTTCGTGTCCTGGTACTCGTCGACGCTGAACCAGCCGTAGCGGGCCCGGACCGTCTCGGCCGTCGTCGGGTCCGCCTCCAGCAGGTCGACGGTCCGGGTGAGCATGTCGTCGAAGTCGAGCCGCCCCGCTCGATCCTTCTCGCGCTCGTAGGCGGCCCACAGGCGGACGAACAGCTCGACCGGGATCGGGGAGGTCCGGTCGCCGGCCTCGGTCGCGTACGTCGCCGGCCGGAGACGGCGGCTCTTGGCCCACTCGATCTCGTCGGCCAGGTCCTTCGCCGTGGTGAAGCGGTAGCCGCCCGGCAGCGCCCGGGCGAGGCGGCCGACGATCGGGATCTTCGAGTCGAGCACGGCAGGCACGGGCTCGCCGTCGTGGTGCTGCGGCCAGAAATGCCGCAGCTGCGCAAGGGCGGCCGCGTGGAAGGTCCGGGCGGCGATGCCCGGAAGGCCCAGCGCCCCGAGCCGCCCCACCATCTCGCCGGCGGCCTTGTCGGTGAAGGTGACGACGAGGACGCGCCGGGGGTCGACGGCCCCGGTGGCGACGGCGTAGGCGACGCGGTGGCTGACGACCCGCGTCTTCCCCGATCCGGCGCCGGCGTGGACGACGAGCGGCCCGCGGGTGATCCGGACCGCCTCGACCTGGGCCGGATCGAGGCCGGCGAGCAGCGCCTCCGGGTCGGTGGTCGTCATGCGCGGCACCTTACAGGGGTCAGGTCCGGGCCACGGTGGGCGAGCCTGCCCCGGCGGGGCGCCCGGCGTTCGGCCTCACCGGCCGACGCGGCGGCCGAAGCGCCAGCCTGCCAGCCGCGGGAGCCGGTGGCGCTCGCACGTGCCTTTGCGAATGATGCGCGCGTGACGTGCCCGTGCATCGAGCCGGGCGGATCAGCCGCGCATCACCGCCAGCCGGCAGCAGCGTGGTGGCGGCCGCACTGCCCTCCCCGGCACGCGTGATGCCCCCGTGATGCGGTCACGGGCATCGAACACGGGTGGCCTGCCGCGGAGGGGCACGCTTGATGCCCCCGTGATGCGGTCACGGGCATCGAAAACAAGGGCGGTCTGCCGCGAGGGCCCCAGGGCCTGCCGCGGAGGCCCCGGGTCTGCCGCGAGGCCCCGGGTCTGCCGCCGAAGGCCACGGGTCGGCCGCCGGCCGTGGCTGGCGTCTCGCATCAGGTCGGGCTGCCCGCCACTTCGACGAGCCGGCAGAGCGCGTTGGCCAGCCGCATCTGGCGGGGCGTCGCGCACGAGACGCGGACCAGCGCGGGCGACGCCACGACGAGGGCCACGCAGCGGGCGCGCGACGTGGCCACGTTGAGGCGATTTGGGGAGTAGAGGAACTCCATGCCGCGTGGCGCATCCTCCGCGGAGGACGAGCCCATCGCGTAGATCGAGAGCGGCGCCTCCTGGCCCTGGAACTTGTCGACGGTGCCGACCCGGGCGCGGTCGAAGCCGGCGGCGGCCAGGGTCGCGCGGATGCGGTCGACGTGGGCGTTGTAGGGCGCGACGATCAGGATGTCCTCGAGGCGGAGCGGCGCCTCGACCCCCTGGCGGTTCGTCCAGCGGGCGTCGCCGTCGAGCAGGTCGCGGACGACCTCGACGATCGCTGAGGCCTCTTCGATCGAGTCGGTGTCATTGCCGGCGTGCGCGACGGGCAGCCAGCGGATGCCGGCGCCGTCGGGCACGATCGCCTGGCGCTCGAGGCCCTCGATCGGTCGCAGCTGGGAAGCGTAGAAGAGCTCGCTGGTGTAGGCGCAGATCGCGGGATGGAGGCGCCATGTCTTCTCGATGAAGAGGCCCCGCTCCGGCGGCATGGTGGCGTGCGGCGGCTCGCCAGGGGCGCCGGCGAGGAGATGGGCAAGGGCGCTCCGCTCGGCGCCGGGCGGGTGGCTCCCCCTGAGGGGCTGGTCGAGCTGCTGGGGATCGCCGAGCAGCACGAGCGAGCGGCCGGCGGGCGAGACGGCCACCGTGTTGGCGAGGCTGAACTGGCCGGCCTCGTCGACGAGGAGGACATCGACGCTCCCCGCCAGGGCGGCCGACGACCAGAGCCAGGCCGTGCCCCCGACGACGTCGAGGGTGCCGTCCGCCAACGCGGCCGCGATGTCCCGCGCGTCGCCCAGCGACGCGGCGTCGGCGCAGGTGGGGTCCTCGTTCGCGGCCGGCTTCTGGCCGAGGACGATGGGCCGTCCCGTCGCGGTCCTGGCGCCCGTCTCCTTCGCCGCCGCGACGACGGCGTCGAGGACGTTGCCGATCACCTTGTGGCTGTTGGCCGTGACCCCGACGGTCCTCCCCGCCGCGACGAGGGCCAGGATCATCCGCGCCCCGGTGTAGGTCTTGCCGGTCCCGGGCGGTCCCTGGATGGCGAGGGTGCCCCCGTCGAGGGCCAGGGCGATTCGAACGGCGGCGTCGAGGAAGCTCTCGTCGGGGGCACGGAGCGGGGAGCCGGTCGCTCCCCGCGCGATCCGGGGGGGGCGGCGAAGGAGCGAGCTCCCGCCCGGCGCGGTACGGGTCCGCGCCCGTCGGGCGTGCCGGGGCGGCGATCCCCTCCTCGGCGCCACCCAGCGGCCGATCCGGAGCAGGGAGTCCTCGATGACGGTCGTCCGCACGAAGTCGTTCGGGACGAGCGACGAAGGCGTGCCGCGCGCCAGCTGCTTCTTCGTCCGGTAGACCGTGACGGTGCCGGCCAGCTCGTCCACCTCGGCGACCGTGCCGACGGACGCCTGCGTCCGCGGGTCGTCGACGTCGCGACCCTCCTTCGCCCCGTGGTCCTGGGGCGGGAAGCGGAACCGCTGGAGGCGGGCGCCATTCCGGCTGGCCTGGCCGAGGTCGGCGTCGAGCTCGACCATCCCGATCGGCTCGCGCTCGTCGACGAGGTCCGCGTCGGTCATGCCGCAGAGCTCGTAGTAGCGCCACCAGAACGCCTTGTTCTCGCGGCGGTGCCAGCCCAGCAGCTGGGCCAGGAGCCAGGTCGCCCGCTGCTCGTCGGAGGCCGCGGGGGCCGCGAGATCGACGCCCTCGAGACCGCGCGTCAGCGCCGCCACCACCTCGGCGACCTCTGCCGCGCGCCCCTCGGGCTCCGCTGGCTCGACGGCCTCGGGGCGGAGCGGTGGGCGGGGAATCTCCGTCCCCAGCCGCTCCCCGAGGTCCAGGCGTCGGGCCTCCAGCCAATCGCGGAGGAGCAGCGTGCTCACGACGTCGTCGCGGTTGTAGCCCTCGATCCCGCGCAGGATCTCGTCGCCGACCAGCCCCTCGGCGGTGGCGCCGCGGCCGAGCCACGCCTCGAACTGGACGATGCTGCTCCCCGCGTCCTTCAGGGCCACCTCGCGGATCAGGCCGTAGAGCGGCTCGAGGCGCTTGATGGAGTAGCTCTCGACGCTGGCCCTGATCCCCTGCCGCACCACGCGGTAGAGGTCGACGAGGACCCGGCCCTTGAGCAGCCGGTCGACCTCGTCCTCGCGCGTCGCGTGGCGCTGGGCAAGCCGGGCCAGGGCGGTCTTCTCGTAGGCCGCGTAGTGGTAGACGTGGAGGGTCGGGTCCGCGTCGAGACGGGCGACGAGGAAGTCCATCAGGCGCTCGAAGGCGGCCTTCTCGGCACCGAGCGTGACGCGCCCCTCTGCGTCGCGGCTCCAGAAGGCGCGGAACCGCGGGACCGGCGTCATCCCGACCGCGCGCGTGAGCGGCCGCACCCGCGCCGGCCCACCGGGGGTCGTCCTCGGTCGTCGAGGGGTCCAGGACGCCGAAGAGGTAGTCGACGCCGTCGTCGAAGGCGAAGGGGTCTCCCTCGAGGTCGAGGAAGAGGTCGTGCGGCGACGGCTCGGGCAGGACGAGGAAGCCCCGGTCCGGCACGAGCGCCAGCTCGCCCGGTGCCAGGGTCCACGGCCCGCTCCGGCTCCAGGAGCTCCCAGAGGGTCTCGCCGCGATCCTCGCCCTCCACCTGGATCCGCGCCTGCTCGCGGACGCGCTCGAGGGCCGGGCGACTGCTCCAGTCGAGCTTCGGGAGCCCCGCAAGGTCGAGCGCGGCCAGCCCCCGCCGCGTGGCGAGCCTCCCGGGCCGTTCGCCCGGCTCGCCATCCTTGAGGCCGCGGCGCTGGCGGGAGCTGATGCCGGCCACGAGGCTCAGGTCGTCGTCGGCCCGACGGCGGTCCGAGCAGTCCGCCCACCAGCGGCAGACGTCGCAGTGCTCGACCGGCTCGGGGTACGTGTTCGTCGGCGGGTATGCCGGCGGGCCCGCCGCCCCGGCATCCGCCCCGGCGAGGAAGTCGGCCTTGACCCGCCGGTAGTAGGCCATGTAGTCGTCGACGCGCAGGCTCACGGTCTCGCGGGCGCTTCCTCCAAGGGCGACGTGGAGGAGCTCCGGCGTCCGCCCCTGGATCCGCTCCAGCTGGTCGACGTACGAGCAGATCTGGAGGACGGCGCCGGCCTTGACGTGGCGCGCCAGCTTCGTGTCGGCGACCTCGTAGTGCCAGGCGCCGAGGGCGCTCGGCGGTTCGCCGGCCGCGTGATCGACGCGCAGGAGGAAGTCGGCGTGGCCCCGCCAGGCCTCGTCGAAGAACGTGGCCTGGTAGACGACGTCGGCCCCCTCTCGCATCGCCGCCTCCGTCAGGGCGGCCGCCGCGCGGAGACCCGCCCGCGTGTTCGCGGCGGAGCCGTCACGGGGGATCTCGACGATCGTCCGCCCGGCGGCCCGGAGGTCATCGAGGTAGCGGCGTTCGTGCTCGTAGCCGCGCTCCTGGATCAGCTCGATCGTCGGATCGCTGCGGATCGGCTTCCTGACCAGGCCGGTCATCGCCGCCCGCTCCAGCTGGAATCGGTGGCCGCAGGCGAGGAAGCCGACGAGGTCGGTGGCCGAATAGACGGGAGCGCCTTCGAGGAGCTGCATCGCGGTTCATCCTACGGGCCGGGCGTGCCGGGTCGTGTGGCACGGGCGTGACTGTCATGTGGCCGGTGCGCGGGGCATCAGGCCCGGCGCGGACGGGTGCCCGCAAATCGATGCCCGTGTCCGCATCGCGGGCGCATCACGGCGCCGAGCGCGCGGGGGCATCAGGCCCCGGCGCGCGACGGGTGCCCGCAGATCGATGCCCGTGTCCGCATCACGGGCGCATCAGGCGCCGGCGCGGACGGGTGCCCCGATCGCCGGTGGTAGTCCGGGCGCAGCGGCGTCAGGGCTCGTCGTCGAGGACGTCGACGGCCGGGACCGCCATGTCCCAGGCGGGACCGTCGTTGATCCACTCGTTGGAGCCGGGAGTGGCCAGGCCGAGGGCGACCGCCGGCCGCCGGGTGGCCACTCCGGCATCGAGGGCCGCGAGCAGTACCGCGAACCGCCGCAGCGGCAGGCCGGTCGCCTTGCCATGCTCGACGCGCACCAGCGTCGTCTGATCGATGCCGGTCATGGCCTCGACCGCGCGCTGCGAGAGGGCGGCGTGCCGGCGTGCGCCGAGCACCTGGCGGCCAAGCGCCTCGAGTGCTGCGGCAGTCTCATCGTCGACCGGCTTGTCCCACATGACGGCATTCAAGCAGGCAACGCTTCACCACGACGTATCGGCCACGTACCTGGCGGCTCACGGGACGACGCGTCGCGGTCAGGAGGCCGTATTCGACAACCCCGATGCGCGGGTGATGCGGCCACGGGCATCAGATTCCGAAGGGTCGCTCCGCGCGAAGCGTGGCGCAGGGTGGGCGCGCAGGGGGGCGCGCAGGGCGGGCGCGCAGGGCGGGGCGCAGGGCGGGCGCGCAGGGCGGGCGGCGCAGGATGAGCGCGGCCGAGTGATCAGCCGACCAGGACGGCCCTGACGATGATCCGGTACTCGGAGCGGGCGCCGTAGCAGGTCTGGAAGGTGATGGTCGGTGCGGTGGTCGCGTTCCAGGCCCAGAGGTGTCCGGTGCGGCCCCACCAGCCGACCGCTGCAACGCGCGCCCACGAGACACGGTAGCGCTGCACGTCGCCGGACGGGGTCTTCCAGGTGACCAGCTTGCCGACGAGCGCGCGTGTCCCGGCGGCCGGGCCGCGGGCGCGGACGAAGCGGTAGAGGGGCTCGAACTCGGCGTAGGCGTGGCCCATCAGGTAGCGGTTGTTGGCACCGGCGCAGCCCCAGCGATACGCGTACCGCCCCAGCTCGCCCCCGCGACAGCCCCAGTTGTAGACGGGACCGCTGATCACGTCACCACCGGCGGCGCCCAGGCCCCCGAAACGGAGCCACCCCGCGGTCGAGAGGGCCCCGGCGGGCTGCGCGGCGGGGCCGATGAGCCCGGCCGAGACGGCCAGGGCAAGGGCGAGGGCGACGACAAGGGGGCGCAGGCGGTTCATGGCGCAAGGGTGGCGGCCGCGGGACGACACGACCATGACCCGAAGATCTGGCCGGCGATGGGACTGATGCGCGGTCGGGGTGGGGTCCGCGCCGGTGCGGGGTAGAGCGGGTCAGTCGGCGGACGAGACGCCGGCGGCGGGGACGACGCCGGAGGCGACCGCGGGGACCGCGTGGACGACCGCGGGGAGGCGGGCGAGCAGGCTGGTCGCGCCCAGCTGCTCGAGGATGGTCCGGGCCTCCTCCGCGGCCGCCGGGGCAGACGCATCGCCGGCGAGGAAGACGGCGTGCTCGAGCGCGGCGAGGCCCAGCTCGAAGAGGATCCCCAGGTCGCGAAGCCCTGCCTCGGCGGCAAGGTAGGACGCCCGGGCGTCCTCGGTTCGGCCCTCGAGCGCGGCCAGGCCGGCCCGGATGGCCCCGAAGCGCAGGTCGGTCGCGCGACCCGCCGGGACGTCGCGCTCCCCCAGCACCTCGCGCATGCCGGCCGCGTCGCGCAGCCAGAGTGCCGCGCGGGCAGCCGGGATGACGTCGTAGGGATACATCTCGCGGTTGGCGACGAGCTCCGCCGCGTGCTGCCGCATGCCGCGGTCGTCGCCCGCGACGAAGCAGAGGTGGGCCCGCATGTCGTGGTACGAGCGGCTGAGCTGGAAGTCGTCCATCAGCGGCTCGAAGATGCGCTCGAGGGCGGCGGCCGCCTCGTCGACGGCGCCGCGGTAGGCCCGGACGAGGTAGACCCCGCTGAAGATGTTGGCCGTCTCGTCGGCCGGCAGCAGCCCTTCCGCGTCGAGGTCGGCGGCGAGGGCCAGGATCGAGTCCCACTCCCCCACCTCGAACGCCCCTTCGGCCCAGTTGCCGGCGAGCGCGCCCGACCAGCCCGCCAACCGCCGCCGGCGGGCGATCGCGAGCCCCTCGAACGCCGCGGCCATCGCCCGCCGCGGGATGTCGACCGATTCCCAGGCCGAGAGGTTCATGGCGCAGCGCATCCGGGCGTTCAGGAAGTCGTGCTCGTCGCAGAACGGCACGAGGCCGCGCAGGAGCACCAGCGCCTCCCGCGGGTGACCGGCGCGGGTGACCGCCCAGGCCCGGCTGACGAGCAGCTCCGCGATCGACTCGAGCAGCGCGGCGGCCTCCGCTCGCACGAGCGCCGCCTCGATGACGGGCAACGCCAGCGCCGGCTGGCCCGACATCAGGTAGGCCCGCCCGAGCTCGGCCTCCAGGCGCACCATGTCGGCGTCGGGGGCCCGGCCGGAGAGATCGTCGACGGCCTGGCGGAGGATGTCCCGGGCTTCCTTGGCGTGGTTGTTGGAGGCCAGGATGCTCGCCAGCGTCGTGTACGCCCGGGCCGTGATCGCCGGGTCGCCGCCGGCCCGGGCGGCCTCCAGGGCGCGATGGCGCGTACCCCTCCGCCCTGTCGAAGTCGGCGAGCTCCTTCGCCGCGTCGAACGCCGCCTCCGCGAGCCGGGTGAGGATCTCCCGCTCGTCGGCTGGGATCGGCCACGAACGCAAGGGCCTGCTCGAGGAATCGCTGCGCGCTGGCGTAGGCGTGGAGGTCCCGCGAGCGCGCCGCCGCGTCGAGGAGCGTCGTCCGCGCCTTCGTCGCGATCTCGTCGCGCTCCGCGCCCTCCGGGGAGAGCCGGTGGGCCTCCAGGTAGTGCGTCGTCACGATCCCCGCCAGCTCCGGGTCGTCGAGCTCCTCGAAGTAGCGAGCCGCCGCCAGGTGGCGGGCCAGTCGCTCGCGCCTGGCCAGGCGCTCGTAGGCGACCTCGCGGATGAGCCCCTGGACGAAGTGGTACTGGCCGCGCTCGGGGGAGCGGGGGTCCTGCTCGAGGTCGAGGATCTCCTTGCGGACGAGCCCGTCGAGCGTCGCCCCCAGGTGCTCCGGGGAGTGCCCCGTCGCCGCCGCGAGCGCCCGGACGGTGAACGACTGGCCCAGCACGGCCGCGTGCCCGATGAGCATCCGCTCCGGCTCCGCCAGCCCGTCGAGGCGCGATCCGAGGAGGCCGGCCAGCGTCGCCGGGATGGCGAGCGGACCCAGCTCGCCGTCGAGATGGTAGCGGCCATCGCTCTCGCGCAGGGCGCCCTGGTCCAGGAGCATCCGGACCATCTCCACGGCGTAGAGCGGGATCCCCTCGGCGCGCTCGACGATCGCCGCGATGGCCGTCGCCGGGAGCCCCGGGGCGAGGCCGACCAGGAGCATCTCCACCTCGTCGGGCGCCAGCGGGTCGAGGGGGAGGTTCGAGAAGCTGCGCAGGCCGGCGCCCCAGGTCGGTCGCCGGTCGAGCAGGTCGGGGCGCGAGAGGGTGACGACGAGGATGGGCCGGGCGCGCGAGCGGTCGGTGACGGTCTCGATGAAGTCGAGGAGCGCCGGGTCGGCCCACTGGAGCTCCTCGAAGACGAGGACGACGGTGCCCCGCTCCGAGATCCGCTCGAAGAGGGTCCGGCAGGCGGCCTCGAACTCCTCGCGCTCGCCGGGGGGCGCCGCCTCCAGCCCGAGGAGGGCCGCCAGGCGGGGCTCCATCCAGGTCCGCTCCGACGCGTCGGCGACGTACTCGCGGAGCGTCGCGGCCAGCTTCTCCCGCGACGTCGTGGCGTCGTCGCTCTCGGCGATGCCGGCCCGCTCGCGGACCATCTCGCCCAGCGCCCAGAAGGCAAGGCCCTCGCCGTACGCCGGGGAGCGACCGCGGTGCCAGTAGATGTCGGCCGCAACGCCATCGACGTACTTCTCCAGCTCCCAGGCGAGGCGGCTCTTCCCGATCCCGGCCATCCCCACGACCGAGGCGAGGCGGGCGCGGCCATCGCGGGTCGTCGCGTGGAGGAGGTCCTTGAGGAGCTGGAGCTCCTCGTCGCGGCCCACGAAGGGCGGCTCGACCCGGCTGCTCCGGCCCGCCCCACGGCGCCCCGCGACCACCCGGACGGCGCGCCACGCCGGGACCGGCGCCGCCTTGCCGCGGAGGAGCTGCTCGCCCGCGGCCTCGAAGACGATCGCTTCGCCGGCGGACCGCTGCGTCGCCTCGCCGACGAGCACGGTGCCGGGGGGCGCGGCCGCCTGGAGCCGCGACGCGGTGTTCACGAGGTCGCCGGCCACCATCCCCTGGCCCTGCGCGCCGACGACCGCGGCGGCCTCGCCGGTCAGGACCGCGGCCCGCGCCGCCGGGCGATCCTCGCCCGGCGCCCCAAGACCCGGCACCGCGGCGACGAGATCCAGCGCGGCGCGCACCGCCCGCTCGGCATCGTCCTCCCGGACGGTCGGCGTCCCCCAGACGGCCATCACCGCGTCGCCGATGAACTTCTCGATGGCCCCGCCGTAGCGCTCCACGACCTCCCGGGCGACGTCGAAGTAGCGGCCCAGGAACTCGCGGACGGCCTCCGGGTCGCGGTCGCCGGCCAGGGTCGTGAAGCCGACGAGATCGACGAAGAGGACGCTGACGAGCCGGCGCTCGGTCGCGCGCGGAAGCGCCGCCGCCGCCGGCGACGGCGGCGGCCGCGCCGGCGGGGCCCGTGGCCATGGCCGGGCGCGGGAAGCTGGCCGGGCCGGCCACCCGTGCGTCGCCGCCGATCACGGCGCCGCAATCCCCGCAGAAGCGATCCTCCGGGTCGTTGGCCGCGCCGCAGGCCGGGCAGGTCGCGGCCATGGTGGCCCCGCACGACCGGCAGAACTTCCGTCCCTCCCGGTTCTCGGTTCCGCACGCTCCGCAGATCATCGACGGAGTGTGGCGCGCCCGGCGCCCCGCGTCGAGGGGTGAAGTGGCCGGACGGTCGCCGCCCGCCGATCAGGCGCCGGGCGCCGCTCCCGCAGAACGGACGGCCGCCGAACGGAGGCTCCTGCCGCGGGCCACCTGCCCGCGTCCTGCTAGGCTCGTCCCATGATTCGCATCGATGACGCCGTCGAGGTCGAAGCCACCACCGCCGAGGCATTCGCGTTCGTCACCCGCATCGAGGGCTATCCGGCGTGGCTGCCGGGCGTGATCCGCGCCGAGCCCGTGGACCGCGGCGATCGCCGACGCCGCGACGATCCGGGAGGGTTCCGAGTTCCGGCTGGTCTCGTCCGGTCCGGGCGGGGTGGAGATCGTGTCGCTCGGCCGGGTCGAGGCCCTGGACCCGCCGCGCTCGATCACCATCGAGGCCGCGTCGGGGTTCTTCGGCCTGACGGCGACCTGCACGGTCGAGCCCCTCGACGCGACGCGGTCGCGCGTCGCCGTGGGCGCCTCCGTGGAACCGCGCGGCCTCGCCAGGCTGGCCGCCGGCCGGATCGAGCAGGAGCTTCGGGCCGCCGTCCCCGACACGCTGCGCCGCCTGCGGGAGGCGGTCGAGGCGCGGCCAGCCCCATGACGAAGCTCGCTGCTGTCGCACGATCGGGCGCGCCGGGCTATGCTCCACCCATGACGATCCGCGATCGCCGCCTTCCCAGTGCTGCCTGTTGCTCCTGTCCCCGGCGAGAGCCGGCGCGGGGCACGGTCGCGATCGCTCGCTGACCTCCGGCCCCCTCGCGCGGGCCTCGCATCTCCCACTCGTCGCCGGCCGCGCGATCGCGCGCGCCGCGACCCGCGTTCCGCCGTTCCGCGTTCCCGGAGGTCTCCCGTGTCCATCCTCACTCCACCCGCCCGCCGGATCGACCCGCGCGGCCAGCGCTTTGGCGCCGGCGTCTCCGCGGTCGCCCTGGCGGCCGCCTACCTCGTCGCCGCACCCTGGCTCGCGATCCTCGTCGGGCTGAACCTGGCCGTCTCCGCGGCGTTCGGCACCCGCCTCTTCCTGCCGGGCCGCGCCTGGCCGCCGGTGCGCCGCCTCCTGGGCCTCGGCCCGCCCGCCGAGCTCGAGCACGAGTACCCGCCGCGCTTTGCCCAGGCCCTGGGGGCAACCTTCATCGGGCTGGCGGCGGGCGCCTTCGCGATGGGGGCGGCGCCGCTCGGCTGGCTCCTCGTGGGAGCCGTCGGGGCGCTGCAGGTCCTGCTCGCGGCGACCGGCATCTGCGTCGGCTGCCGCCTCTACGTCCTGCGCTGGTGGGTCCCGTCGCTCTTCGCGCGGCTCTTCCGTCGCGCCGACCAGCTCGTCGGAATCCCGGTGCGGGCTCCCATCCGATACGTCGACCGCTAGTCCCGAAGGAGCAGCATGTCCACGCCCATCGACCACGACCGCGAGCACGCCTTCGCGGAGCTCCTCGCCGCCGGCCGCTCCGAGCACGGCCGCATCTACCCGCTCAAGCGCGACGTGGCCGCGTCCGTGGACGAGCTCCTCGGCGTCCTCTTCCCCCAGCTGTCCGACGATGCCGCCGCGAGCGCGGACGAGCTGGCGGCCCGCCTGGTCCTCGCCCGGCGCCACCTGCGCCGCCTGGTCGCCCCGCTCACCGGCGAGGCGGATGCCGCGGCCGTCGTCGACGCCTTTGCCGAGGCGCTGCCGGAGATCCACGCCCGCCTCGTCCTCGACGCCGAGGCGATCTCGGCCGGCGACCCGGCGGCCGAGTCCGTCGACGAGGTGATCGCGGCGTACCCGGGCTTCCTGGCCATCGCCATCCACCGGATCGCCCACGCGATCCACCACCTCGGCGTCCCGATCCTGCCCCGACTCGTGGCCGAGGTGGCCCACACCCGGACCGGGATCGACATCCACCCGGGCGCAACGATCGGTCGCTCGTTCTGCATCGACCACGGCACCGGCGTCGTGGTCGGCGAGACGGCCGTGATCGGCGACGAGGTCAAGCTCTACCAGGGCGTCACCCTCGGCGCCCTCTCGGTCGTCAAGAGCGCGGCCGGCACCAAGCGCCATCCCACGATCGGCGACCGCGTCGTGATCTACGCCAACGCCACCGTCCTCGGCGGCGAGACCGTGGTCGGCGACGACAGCGTCGTCGGCGGCAACGTGTTCCTCACCAACAGCGTGCCCCCCAATTCGATCGTCTACCAGGCCAGCCAGATCCGGATCCGTCGCGTCCGCGACGGATTCGAGGACGCCGACTTCGTCATCTGACCACCCGCCCGGCCCGGCTCGACCGCTGCCCGGCCCCGTCCGAAAGGAGCGCCCCGTGAAGGCCACGTCCATCCTCGCCACCATCGGCGACACGCCCCACGTCCGGGTCAACCGGCTCTTCGACCCCCGCGTCGAGGTCTGGTTCAAGCAGGAGCGCGCCAACCCCGGCGGCAGCATCAAGGACCGCATCGCCCTGGCCATGATCGAGGACGCCGAGGAGCGCGGGATCCTCGGCCCGGGCTCGGTCGTCATCGAGCCGACCTCCGGCAACACCGGGATCGGCCTGGCCCTCGTCTGCGCGGTCAAGGGCTACCGGCTCATCCTCGTGCATGCCCGAGTCGTTCTCGATCGAGCGGCGCAAGCTCATGACCGGCCTACGGCGCCGAGCTCGAGCTGACGCCGCGCGAGCTCGGCATGAAGGGCGCCATCGACCGGGCGGACGAGCTGGCCGCCGAGATCCCCGGCGCCTGGATCCCCATGCAGTTCGACAATCCGGCGAACCCGGCGATCCACCGCCGCACGACGGCGGCGGAGATCCTGCGCGACTTCCCCGATGGCCTGGACTACGTCGTGACGGGCGTCGGCACCGGCGGCCACATCACCGGGGTCGCGGAGGTCCTCAAGGAGCGCTGGCCTGCCGTGAAGGTGTACGCGGTCGAGCCGACCCTCTCGCCGGTGCTGTCCGGCGGCACGCACTCCCCCCATCCGATCCAGGGAATCGGCGCCGGGTTCATCCCGGGCGTCATGCGCGTCGAGCTGCTCGACGGGATCCTCCAGGTGGCACCCGAGGACGCCATGGCCTACGCCCGGCGATCCGCCCGCGAGGAGGGCGTCCTGGTCGGGGTCTCGTCCGGGGCGTCGCTGGCGGCGGTGGCGCAGCTGATCCCGTCCCTCCCGGACGGGGCCCGAATCCTGACCTTCGCCTACGACACGGGCGAGCGCTACCTTTCGATCGACGCGCTCTGGGGCTGACCCCCGAAGGCCGCCGCCGAGGGATCGGCGCCGACGCACGGCGCGAGGGCGGGCGCCGGTCGCCTGGATGATCGGCCCGTTCCGCAACGCCGCTGTAACGCCGCGGGCCGCACCGGCCCTCGCGACCGCGAGAGGTTCGTGGCACGCTGCGCGGGTGAGAGCAGAGGGCGTGCTGTGGACGATCCGCGGGGCCGGGCTGGCGCTCGGCGCCGGCATCGTCGTGCTGCTCGCCTACCTCGGGTCGCGCGCCGTCGGGGCCGTCCTGCTCCTCTTCCTCGGCATCCTCCTGGCGGCTGCCCTGGGTCCCGTCGTGACCTCCCTGCGGCGCCGCCTGCCCCTGTCGCGGGGCCAGGCGATCGGTGTCGTCTACGCGGCCTTCTTCGTGCTCGTGGTCGGGGTCGCCCTCTTCGTCGTCCCCACCGCGCTTGCCGAGGCCGGCCGGGTGGGCGACCGGCTGCCCGCGTTCCTGGACTCGATCCGCGAATGGGCGGCCAGCCTGCGCCCCGAAGCGCTCGGCTCGACGATCTCCAGCCTGGCCGACGCCGCCGAGTCCGCGCTCCTTGGAGCCGGCGCGCCCACCCGACCCTGGCCAGGTCGTCCAGGTCGGTCTCACCATCGCCGAGGCCGCCGTGAGCGTGACCACGCTCCTGGTCGTCGTCGCCTTCTGGCTCGTGGAGCGTCCCCGCCTCCAGCGCTATCTCCTCTCCTTCGTGCCGGCGAATCGACGCGCGGGATCCCGGATCGCCTGGAACCGGGTGGAGCGGCGTCTCGGCATGTGGGCGCGCGGCCAGCTCACCCTGATGGTGGCGGTGGGCGTCGCGTCGGGGATCGCCTACCTGCTGCTGGGCCTGCCGTCGGCGGTGATGCTGGGGGTCGTGGCCGCGCTCTGCGAGGCGATCCCCCTCGTCGGCCCGCTGCTGGGTGCCGTTCCGGCGCTCCTGGTGGCGGCCACGATCTCGCCGACGACGGCCCTCGCCGTGGCCGTCGTGTACATCGTGATCCACCTCATCGAGGGCAACATCCTCGTGCCGGTCGTCATGCGCAACGCCGTCGGCCTCTCGCCGCTGCTCGTCCTCCTGAGCCTCGTCGGCGGCGCCGCGGTGGGCGGCCTCGCCGGGGCGCTGATCGCGGTCCCGGTGGTGGCCGCGATCGAGGTCCTGCTCACGCCCCTCCAGGCCCGGGAGGTCCCCGTGGCCCCGGAGCCCCGGTCCGAGGAGCCGTTGCCGGATCGCGCGTCCGAGGAACCGACGGGGATCCCGGCATGAGCCCGCAGGTCCCGCGCCCGGGGGCCGCGATCCTGGCCCCGCGCCGGCGCCGCGCCCGACACGGCGCCCGGAGGCCGCGATCCGGTCCGGCCGGGGCCTACCCCCGGTCGCGCGCGAGCGCGACCACGAGGGTGCCCACCATGAACGCC
>CAWHCW010000009.1:0-70109 GCA_963827965.1 uncultured Chloroflexia bacterium
CACGATGGGCGAGCAGGTCGACGACATCCTGAAGGCGCACGCGCTGGCCGTTGACAATGTACTCGTTGTCGCCGTCGCGGTAGGCGCGCCGGGTGATCTCCACCTCGGCAAAGTCGATGGGAATCTCGCCGCCGCTGTTGTCCAGCGTCAGGCTCACCTCTGCCATGCCCAGGCGTGCCTTCTTGTCGCTGCCGGCAAAGATCACGTCGCTGGTCTTCTTGGAGCGCAGCAGGGTGAAGCTCTGCTCGCCCAGGCACCAGCGGATGGCGTCCACGACGTTGCTCTTGCCGCTGCCATTGGGGCCGACAACGGCCGTCACGCCCGGGTCGAAGACAAACTCGGTGCGGCGGGCGAACGTTTTGAAACCGTGGATGACGACGCGTTTGATGAGCATGAGTTGGGTGAGGGGTGATGGGTGACGAGGTGGCGGGTGACAGGTGCCAGTCACAGTGATGGATTCGCCATCGTCACCCGTCACCTCGTCACCTGTCACCCATTGTCGAAAGTGCCAGAACGGTGGCAGGACGAATTCCAGGATCAGGCCGAGCAAGTAGAGGCCGCCAAGATCAGCAGCAGGCGCCGGCGTGGGCCAAACAGGTCGCGCACGGCGGCGCCGAAGCCTTTGCTGTAGATCGGTGCGGCCAGGAGCACCACCAGGCCGCCGCCGCCCACGATCTGCAAGATGCTCCAGATCGGCAGCGCAATGGGGAGCAGTACCGGGCTGCCAAGGGTGGTCAGCAGCATCGTGGCGCTGAAGGCAGCCAGGTTGGCGAGCCGCAGGAGAAACCAGGCGCCAACCAGTCCACCGGTCAGCAGGCTGCCCAAGGTGATGCCCACGATCTCGATCAGGCTCATGATCGGCTGGTCGGCAAAGCTGGCTGGCAGCACGCTGTTGGCATAGTACCACTCTGAATAGTAGGCTGCATGCTCCCACCCATAGCGCTGCAGCCAGTCGTCGTCGAAGGCCCGTGACACCTGGTCTGGGCGCCAGCCAGGTCAGGATGGCCAGGGTCAGCATGGCCAGGGCCAGCCAGAGAAAAACCACGCCCAGCGCTGCCCGCAGATCCCCGCCGCCGCAAGGGGATCGCAAGGAAAATGGTCAGCGCCACGGTTTGGGCAATGGGCAAGAAAGCGTGGCTGGCCCAGGATCGCTGGAAAGCCGGTCGTCAGCAGCGCAAAGAGCGCAACCGTGAGAAAGTAGATTGGATCGCGGGTGAGTTGGTATGCCTTGGACATGCGGTGTCAGCTGCTTTGTACAATAAAACGGGGTGGCTGATCACTCAGCCACCCCGCACATGGCTACTGCCTTGTCGGTAGCTATTTCTGGCGGTTCGGGTCCAGGATCCACTGCACCAGAGCGGTGATTTCCTCTTCGGACATGCGCTCGGCGAAGTTCGCCGGCATCACCGGATTGTAGCCGGCGACCGTATGCGCGGTCGGGTTCACAATGCTGTTGTGGACGTAGGTCGGTGCATCCTCACCGGCCACGCGTGGTCCCAGCCGTCTCATAGAGGTTGGCCATATTGGGGGCAATGACGCCCTTGTTCTGGTCTGTCTGGGGTTGATCGATATTGTGACAGCCCTGGCACCCCATGCTCACAAACAGCTGCTGTGGCGGCTGAGGACCAGTGGCCAGTTACCGGCGCAGGTCTCGGCGAGGGTGCCAGTGCCAGAGTAGATATCCGTGGTCGGCGCGTTCAGGAAGGGCTGCCACGGATCGGTCTCGGCCGTCTGGGTCAGGGCATCTTCTTCCCAGTTCAGCACAAATGCCGTCACATCGCGCACCTGGTCCAGGCGCAGGGGGCCGCCGTATTCCTGTCCCCAGGTCGGCATCATCGCCGCCCATTGGGTCTTCTTGTTGGCTGGGCGGCCAGCAGCGACTGTTGACTTGACATAGTCATTCAGCGATCCGGCGAACTCCAGGTCCTCGAGGCGCTGGGTGAAGAAGTACTTGCTGTGCAGCGCCGGCGCCACGCCGGGCAGACCCTTGCCATCCGGCCCGTGACAGGATGAGCAGTTGTTGGCAAAGATGGTGGCGCCATTCTGGATCGAGCGGCCCTCGAAGTTTAGCGTCTGGGCTTGCATGCCGCGGCTCTTCGATGACGCCCTGGAACAGCAGCGCAGCCGATCTCACCAACACACCCAGAATGCCAAAGCCGATCTTGGCCAGGGGTGAACGAACATAGAGAAAAGCGGTACCAAGGTCGTTTCATGGTCGATTACTCCCCTTCAGCTGCCGGGCGGGCGCACAAAGCTGAAGTCCTTAGCTCCGTACTGTTCCCAGTACTAGAGCGTTTTCATGGACAAAGAAGATGCGCTTGTAGGTCTCTTCTTTCGCCTTCCGGGCTCAGCCAGAAGACATCCCACGTGATGCGCTTGAGTTGCGGCTGTTCCTCGCTGACGGTCAGCACACCATAGGCGTCGTTGAAGGACTTATCCTTCTCGTCGAAGGCCTTGATGGAGGCCTCAAACTCGTGGAGGACGTGGTTGAATTCCTCATCTTCGGACTTTCGGGGTTTTCCCGTGTGTCGTAGACGCCCATGGGCAGGTGGGCATAGCCCATCTCCCGGATAGGCCCCATGCCCTCTTCAGGCATCAGCTCCTGGACGATTTCCACGGCGGGTGCACCCTGCACGGCATAGTAAGGGGTGCCCATCCAGCTGAGGATGAGTCATCACCACACCGGCCACGACGCCGCTGATGATGGCCACCCGGCGGTCGCGTCCGCGGCGGCTGGGGTTGCGATCCAGGTAAGGGATCGCCATGAGCAGGACCAGCAGCACGCCGGGCACGATGACGCCGGCGATGATCTTGTCGGCGATTTTGAGCAAGCCCTGCAGCCAGTAGAAGTACCACGGCGCCACCGTGTGGAGCGGTGTGGACTGCGGGTTGGCAATTGATTCCAGGGGCGCTGCAAAGAAGAAGGCGGAAGCCACAACCATGAATGCCGTGAAGACAATGAGCAGTGAAGCTTCGTCGATCATCACGTCGGGCAGGAAGTAGACACGGCGGTCGGCAGGCACTTTGTTGGCCGTATCCTGGCCTACCTCTTCTTCATCTGACGGCAGGCTGATGCCGAAATGCACGACCTTGTAGTAGTGCACAAAGAAGAAGAGGAAGAGGATCAAGGGCAGGAAGAGCACATGGAGCAGGTAGAAGCGCATGAGCCCATTGGCGCCGATGTCGGGGGCGCCGCGAGCCAGCAAGTTGACTGTCTCACCGACGATGGCGGGCGGCACAGCTTCGGCCATAGAGGTGCCGATAGTGACCGCCCAGTAGGCCAGCTGGTCCCACGGCAGCAGGTAGCCCGAGAAACTCAGGAAGAGGGTGAGCACCAGGAGGATCACGCCCGTAAACCAGGTAAATTGGCGTGGCGCCTTGTAGCTGCCGGTCAGGTAGGTGCGCACCATGTGCAAGGTCACGACAATCACCATCATCTCGGCGCCCAAGCGGTGCATGTCGCGCAGGAATTGACCAAAGGGGACATTGCCCAGCAGCCGGATCATGTCGGTGTAGGCGCGCTCAGGCGTCGGCGCATACCAGATCATCAGGATGAGGCCGGTGATGGTCTCCACCAGGAAAAGATAGGTGGAGAGCAGGCCCAACCGGAAGGTATGGGTGAACTTGCTGACGCTTTCGTGATAGTAAGTGGGTTTGATGTGGAGCAGAAATGCTTCCGAATGGGGTTTCAGGCGTGGGTTCGGGCGGCCTGGCGCCTCTCCGCGCAGCATGCGGCGCACCTCAGCGGCAGGGATGCCGGCTGTGATGCGCGTGAAGACATCATCTGCCACGTCTACAACCGTCTGCACGATGCTCTTCTTATTGACATCTGGTTGTACAGCCATGAGATTCGCTCTCCTCAGATCACCAAAGCGGAACAACAATTACGCCGGCACGGCCTTGGCGGGAGACTGAGCTGAGGGCGTACCCAGCACCTTCTTGCCTGTGTCTACCACGACCTGGCCCTCTTCGATTGTGATTGGGAACGTGTCCAGCGAGCGGGGCGCCGGTCCCTCGATGTAGAAGCCTTCACGGCTGAATTTGGAGCCGTGGCAAGGGCATTCGAAACGGTTGTTGGATTCGGCCCACTTGTACAGACATCCCAGGTGCGTGCAGACCATATATAGAGCTTTGGGGCCTTCATCCACGGTGTTGACAAGCCAGAATTTGCCTGCCGTGTATGGCTCGGGCGGCACGTCAGTGGCAGGCAGTGCGCTCTCTGGCCCGATGAAAAACTTGCCGCCAAACTCACCAGCCTTGAAGCGGGGGTACATAAAGAAATAGGTCAGAGCGCCAGTCTCCAGCAGCAGCAAGGCCAGTGCGCCGCCCCAGGCATAGGTGAGGAATTCGCGCCGGTTCATCTCCTTGCGCGCTCTCTGCTCAGGCGTATCCTCCACGAAGACGGGTTCAGCGGCTGCAAACGGAACGGTGACCGCCACGCCCGCCGCGCCATTTTGGGGCGTGCCGTTGGTGGGAGCCGCTGTTGCCGGCTTCACCTCTGGCTCAGCCTGGATCAGGACTGCCTCTGCTGCAGCAACGGCAGGAACTGCAGCCGGCGCGGGAGATGCCGCAGGCTTGGCCTCCTGAGTGGCCTCACCTTCAGCCGACGCGGCTTTGGCCTTCTTGGCGGAAGCCTGCATCTTCGCCTTCATTTCGGCGAGGCGCTTTTCTTTCTCTTCCGGGCTCAGATCGGCGAGTTTATCTGCCATGTGGTTCCGATCTCCTTACTGCTGCTGCACCGGACGCGGTTCCTCTGTTGCCGAAGGTTCCTCGACGTGTTAGCCGGTGCGTTGCGTCATGATTGCACATGAAACGAGGATCGATTGGCCGCCCGATCAGACGGCAACTAGCGTGAGACTATAGCATACGGTTGGGTGATTGTCAAAATTATCACAAATTTCCAGGCTGTATTCAGCCCTCGGCAAGCGTCATGAAAACATCTTCCATGGTGGCTGCACCAGGGGTTACGGCTGTTACCTGGATTCCGGCTGCGGTCAGCCCGGCGCGGATCGACTCGCCGGTGACATTGGCAGCGAAGATGGCCCGCAGATGGTCGCTGGCGAGCATCGCCTGAATCACGCCGGGCAGGCTTTCGACGGCGGCCAATGCGGGCAAGAGCGGATCGGCATAGATCTCCCAGACCTGGCCGGGAAGCCGTTGCTTCAGCCGTTCGGTTTCCTCCAGCGCCAGCAGCTTGCCGCCGCGCATGATCCCCACGGTCGAGCAGTACTCGGCCTCGTCCATGTAGTGGGTCGAGACCATGACCGTGATGCCGCTGGCGGCGAAACCATAGATGAGCTCCCAGAAGGCGCGCCTTGCAACTGGATCCACGCCGCTGGTGGGCTCGTCCAGAAAGAGCAAGCCGGGGCGATGGATGATGGCCGTGCCCAGCGCCAGCCGCTGCCGCCAACCGCCCGAGAGGTTCTGCACCCGCTGATTCTGGATCGCGGCAAGTCCCAACAGTTCAAGCACTTCCCGGAACGCCGCGCGCTCCATCACACCATAGACCCCGCCGTAGAAATCCAGGTTTTCACGCACCGTCAGGTCGTTGTAGAGGGCGAACTTTTGGGACATATAGCCCGTGTGGGCGCGCACCTGTTCGGACTGGCGTTCGGCGTCGAAGCCCAACACGGTCGCCCGCCCCTCCGTTGGGCGCAGGAGCCCCAACAGCAGCCGCATGGTCGTGGTCTTGCCCGAACCGTTGGGGCCGAGAAAGCCCATGATCTGCCCCGTTTCCAGCGTGAAGGAGAGGTGGTCGACGGCCACAAAGGTTCCAAAGCGGCGGGTGAGGTTGTCGGCAGTGATGGCAATCGTCACGATTGCTCCTCCGCCAACGCCATGAAGACATCCTCCAATTGCGGCTCGATCCCATGCAGCGCATCGATGCTGCCGCCCGCAGCAGGGATGGCAGCCTGGAGCCGTGCGATCACGGTTGGCGCCTGCTCCCGAACGCACCCGCAGGTGGAAGCGGTTGCCAAAGCGCTGCACCGTCTCGACGCCAGGGTCGGCCTGCGCGGTCGCAGTCAGGAGTCCCTGGGGTGTGCCGGCCAGTTCCACGATGCGCCCGGCAAACGGTCGCCGCAGCTCGGCGGGTGACCCTTCCCGGATGAGTTTGCCGTCGCGCAGGAAGCCGACGCGGGTGCAGCGCGCCGCCTCGTCCATGTAGGGCGTGCTGACCAACACGGCCAGCTCGCGCTCGCGCAGCAGGGGGATGATCAGGCGCCAGAAGTCCTGGCGGGTGGACCGGATCCACGCCGGTGGTTGGTTCGTCCAGCAGCAGGATGCGCGGCCGATTGACCAGCGCCAGGGCCAGGCCCAGCTTCTGCTTCATGCCCCCCGAAAGCTGTCCGGCCCGCCGCTGGCGGAATTCATCCAGGCCAACAAAGCTCAGGATTTCCCTGCTGCGCGGCTTCCATTCGCTCGCGCGCAGGCCGCGCACTTCGGCGAAAAACTGGAGGTTCTCCAGCACGGTCAGGTCTTCGTAGAGGGAGAAGCGCTGGGCCAGGTAGCCGATCTGTTCCCGGGCCTTCTCGACCTGGCGGTTCAGGGCGATATTGGCCCAGCCAGACCTGGCCGGCGTCAGGCAGCAGCGCACCCACCAGCAGGCGCATGAGCGTGGTCTTGCCCGCGCCGTCCGGCCCCACCAGGCCGTAGATTTCGCCGCTCGACACGTCCAGGCTGACGCCATCCACGGCATGGATCGGGCCAAAGTGTTTATAGAGGTCGATGGCCTGGATCAGAAGATCGGACATGTGGCGATTGTTATTGGGCACGTTCGAAGTGGACGTCTGCCGGCATGCCGGGCTTGAGTTTGCCGCCCACCGGCGGCAACGCCAGTTTTACCGCAAAGACCGTTGTCTTGCGGCTGTCGGTGGTTTGCACGTTGCGGGGGGTGAACTCGGCCTGGTCGGCGATCTGGGTGATCGTGGCGCTGAATTCTTCGCCCGGAAAGGAATCCACGGTCACCGGCACCTGCTGGCCCAGTGCCAACTGGCCATAGCGGTCTTCGGTCACGTAGACGGTCAGGGTCAGATCGTCCAGGTCCGCCACGGTGACCAATGGGGCGCCGGGGGCGGCGATCTCACCCGGCTCGTAGGAGCGCACCAGCACCACGCCGTCGATGGGCGAGTGGATCATCTCCTTGCCGCGCCCTGCGGCGCTGACCTCCACCAGCACCTGATCGCTGCGCACGGGATCGCCTTCTTTCACATGCACCTCGGTCACACGGCCGCCGGTAATCGATCCCAGGCGGACTTCGGTCGCCTCGACGGTGCCGGAGATGATGAGCTGATTGGCGTCAGCCATGGTCTGGTTGTAATAGTAATACGCCTCCGCCCACAAGGGCGGCAACCACCACGACGGGAATGATTGCCCTGGGTTGCATAGTCTGTCCCTTCTAATCCAGGCGCTTGTGAAAACGGCTGATGGCGGCGCTCATCACGACGACGGCGAAGATGCAGAGCGCCAGAATTTCAGGCCAGAGCGCTGCCATGCCGACGCCCTTGATGACGATGCCGCGGGCGATGATCAGGTAGTAGCGCAGGGGAATGAGGTAGCTGATCAGCTGCAGCCAGGTGGGCATGGCGGCCAGCGGGAATAAGAAACCTGAGAGAAAGATGCTGGGCAGGAGCGTAAACATGGTGGTGAGCATGGCTTCCTGTTGGGTGCTGGCGACGGTGGAGATGAGCAGGCCGATGCCCAGGGCGGTGACCAGGAAGAGCGCGGTGAGCAGCAGCAGCAGCGCCAGGCTGCCGGCGATGGTCACCTTGAAGACCAGGACGCCGATCAGCAGGATCTCCAGCGTGTTGAGAAAGGCGATGATCACATAGGGCGTCAGCTTGCCGATGATCAGCTCCCAGGAGCGCAGAGGTGTGACGATCAGTTGCTCGATGGTGCCGCGCTCCCGTTCGCGGACGATGGAGGTGGAGGTGAGCATGGTGGACTGGTATTGGAGGATCATGCCGATCATGGCCGGGATCATGTAGAGCGCGCTGAGCAGGCCGGGGTTGTACCAGACCTGGATGCGTACGTCGATGGCTGGGGCCATGACATCGCCCATGCCGCGCCGATCGATCCGTTCCACATTGAGTTCGGTGGACTGCGCCTGGCCGATGAGCGTGGCCGCGGCCAGGGCCGTCGCGGCCACGGTCGGGATCGGAGCCATCCAGCACGAAGGCCACCTGGGCCGTGCGCCAGCCATTGACCGCGCGCCCATAGCCCGGCGGGATGATGATGCCGGCGCGCGCCGAGTTGTTGTCGATGAGGGCGCGCATGGCTTCTTCCGAGGAGACCACATGGGTGATCTGGAAATAGTCGGCCGCCCGATAGGCGTCCAGCAGGCGGCGGGAGGCGGGCGAGTGGTCCTGGTCGAAGACCACCAGGGCGATGTTGCGCACGTCGTTGGTGGCGGCAAAGCCCAGGAGAAAGAGCATGACCACCGGGCAGGACGAAGGTGATGGCCAGCGTGCGGGGGTCGCGGACGATCTGGATGAATTCCTTGCGGATGAGGCTGAGGAGGCGACGGAACATGCATGTTCTCCACGTGTGGGCAACGTTGGCGTTCAAGGTAACAAGTGACATTATCTTACAGCGGATCGATCAAACATGCACGTTGGAAGGATTTGGAGATTGTCGCTCGGTTGACACCTGGACCGGCATTCGTACCTAAATACGTACCCAGATACGCTGTCTGATTCGACCTTGAGGTATACGATGCATACACTACAAATTGAGCTGATTACTGGTCTCTCACTGGACTAACGTACGAATACTTGCCAAACTTGGGAAGGGGCCCGTCTTTCTTGCCCAAAGAAGCAAACCCGCAGCTGTATTGCTGTCCGTACAGGATTATGAGCGGATGGTGGATCGCCTGGAGAAATTGGAAGGCCTGGCACACGCCCAGGCTATCCTGGCGGCTCGGGCTGCCACCACAAGATGCACCTCAGTGTGAAACAGGCCGCTATTGCTGTCACTTGACAAAGATCGCTAGGCTGATTACGATTCACGCCCGCTGCAATTTTGGGGTTTGTTTCGCCAGCATTCTATCGTTCAGCACAGCAGCAGGACTTACGATGCGCTCACACCACCGTTACCCTATCGTTTTGATAGTTTGCCTGGCGTCATCGTTGCCAGCACTGGGATTGTGCAGGCGCAAGCGCGGAGCCACCCGCTCCACCTGCGCCCATTCAGTTGCCAGCAGCCACCTTCTGCACGGCCCGGCTGCTGCTCGCGGTGCTGATCGCCGCGCTCACCACCAACTTCGTGCTGGGGATCGCCACGCTCGCGCTGTGGGTGCTCGGCGTGCCGGGCCTCGCGCTGGCGGCCGCGGACACCGGCGACCGGGCCGCTCGCACCGCTGTTCTGGTCGGCGCGGGGATGGGCGCTGGCGATCGCGGCCGTGATGCTGTTGACGGTGCTGATGACCCGCCTGTGGGGGGCGGAGCGGCTGGTCGGGCGCGGGCTCGCCGCCGTGCTGACGACCGTCGTCGCCGGGGGCGTGGCCGTCGGCGTCGAAGCCGTGGGCTGGTCGCTGCGGCTGAGCCCCGTCCTGTCGTCGCTGATCGCCGCCGCGGTCGCCGGGGTGATCTTCCTGCCGGTGCGGCTGATGGCGGAGGGCCTCACCGACCGGCTGCTCTACGGGGTGCGACCCACCGCCGTACCGGGTGCTCGCCGACATCGCCAAGCTCGCTCCGACCTCGACGGCCGCGGGCTTCGACCTCTCCGACGTCGCACGGTCCGTCGGCAACGCGCTCGACGCCGAGGAATGCAGGATCACGGTCGTGCGGCACTCGCTGTCCGACCGGACCTACCGGTGGTCGCGGTCGGGCACCGACGAGGCATCCGCGCTGTTGTCGGTGCCCATCCGCCACGGCGACGAGCAGATCGGCACGCTGGCCGTCGAGCACGCCGCCGTCGTCGGCATGCACGCCGACCGCCGCCAGCTGCTCGAGGACATCGCCGGCGTCCTCGGCACCGTCGTCGAGGCGCACCGGATCGGCATCGAGCTGGAGCGGCAGCTCCGCGCGGCGGTGGCGCACAGCGCCGAGATCGCCAGCTCGCGCCGCACGGCGGTGTCCGAGATGGACGCCGAGCGCCGCCGCATCGAGCGCGACCTCCACGACGGCGTGCAGCACTACGAATGGCCGTCCTACACGAAGCTCCGCGACGACGTCGACAGGCAGCTCGAGCGGACCGATCCGGACCGCATGCTCGGCGCCGGCGCCGCGGTGCTCGAGCACGCCAAGAAGGCCACCGAGTGGACGACCGCGTCGCTGACCCTGGTCGGGATGGGCATGAAGGCCGTCCTCGCGGGACGGGGGATGCTGGAGGCGGCGGCGGCCGTGGGGAGGGCCCTGGAGGGCCTCGAGAAGCTGTCAGGGGCCCTGGCGGCGATCGACATCCTCCACGGCACGATGGTCCTCCTCGACAGCAACGCCAGGGGCTCGGAGAAGGTCGGCGCGGCGCTCGAGGTGATCTCGGGCGGGATCTCCGTGACCGGCGCCGCGGCCGGGGCGGTGGGCGCCGAGAGCGTCGCCGCGGCGGCCGGGCAGGCCGCGCCGTGGGCGGCGGCCGTGACCATCAACTACAAGGCCTACAAGGCGCTCGCGGAGTACACCTACTCCAACGTGGTGGGCGGGCTCTCCATGGTCGAGGTCACGAACGAGATGGAGGGCGACCCCATCTTCGCCGGGAAGCGGATGTTCCGGCCGGGCGGCCTCGACGACCTGGGCAAGGCCGTGACGGAGGCCCGCCTGCGCGTGGAATCGCTGGGGCGACCAGCTCGACGAGGCCGCGCCCGGCGACGCGGGGGGCGTGCGGCGGGCCCTCGGCGACCAGCAGGCCCGCCTGCAGCACGCCATCCGCACGATGCAGTGGCACTGGGCCCGGGCGCCGCTGGCGGAGATCCGGGCGTACATGCCGCGCCAGGAGCTCGACCTGGAGTGGCAGAACGCCACGAGCCCCGACGCCGAGCCGTGGATGGTGACGGACGAGGCCCGCCGCTGGGAGGAGGCGCTGCAGAGCGCCTTCATCCACAAGGAGCAGATCGTCGAGGCGACGATGCACGCGACGATGGCCCACGGATGACCGAAACCGGACCCCGGCCGGCCGCGCCAGGGTCCCGGAAACGTCGAAGCGGCTCCCGAGGGAGCCGCTTCGATGCTGTCCCGGTGAAGCGGGCCCGTTGCCGGACCACTTCTGCCACGTTCCAAGGGCATCTATCACGCCGGCTGCACCGGCTACCCTGACCCTACCTACCCATGACCTTGTAACTGGGGCAGCGGTCGCTCTCGCGACTGCGCGAGTCTAGCCGACCACACCCAAGACTCAAGGGTTTTCGTGGATTTGGCGGTTAATAATCCGCAACCTTCGGGCGAGACCCGCCAGCGGCCGGGCGGCCGGATGAGTCCCGCAGCAGGCCCGGATCGCGCGCCTCGGTCAGTCCTCGTTGACGGTCACGGCCGTCATCGCCACCGGCTTGTGCGGGTAGTCGCGGCTGTCGCGGCCGGCGGTCGCGATCGCGTCGACGACCTCGAGGCCCGTGAGGACCTTGCCGAAGACCGTGTAGTTCTTCGGCAGCTTCCCGCATGTCGGCGTGGCAGATGAAGAACTGCGAGCCGTTGGTGTTCGGGCCCGCGTTTGCCATGGCCAGCGCCCCGCGCGCGTAGTCGCCCGAGAACTTCTCGTCGTCGAACCGGTAGCCGGGCCCGCCCGGGCCGACCGCCCCGCGGTTGCGGACCTGGCCCTTCTCGTCGACGCGTCCGTACTCGCCGTCGCCGCCCTGGATCATGAAGCCGGGGATGACCCGGTGGAAGATGACGCCGTCGTAGAAGCCCTCCCGGGCGAGCTTGAGGAAGTTGGCCGTCGCCTTCGGGGCGTCGGCGTCGGCGAGCTCGACGACGATGTCGCCGACGGTGGTCGCGATGGTGGCCTTGGTCACGGGGTCCTCCTCGGGTGGTGGGGTGGGCGCCGCGGGCGGCGCGGACGGTCAGGGCCGGCTGACGGTGGCCTTCGTGATGGCAACGGGCTCGAGGGCGGCGTTCGTCTGGCCGCCCGCGTTCGGCATCGCGGCGATCGTGTCCACGACGTCCATCCCGGAGACCACGGTGCCGATGATGGCGTAGTTAGGCGGCAAGCTGGCGGCGTCGGCCAGGACGATGAAGAACTGGCTGCCGTTCGAGTTGGCGCCGGAGTTGGCCATGGCGACGGTGCCGCGCGTGTAGGGGGTCGTGACCGGGTCGTCGGCGATCGTGTAGCCGGGGCCGCCGGTCCCCACGAGGTTCGTGTCGACGTTCGGCGCACGGCCGTACTCGCCGTCGCCGCCCTGGATCACGAAGCCCGGGGCGAGGCGGTGGAAGACGACGCCGTCGTAGTAGCCGCACTCGGCGAGGGCCACGAAGTTGCCGGTCGCGTTGGGGGCGAGCGTGCCCTTCACCTCGATGACGATGTCGCCCTTCTCGGTCGCCAGGGTGACCGTCGCGGTGGCGTCGGCGGCCAGCGGCGCGGGGGCGTCCTTCGGGCAGGCGTCCGGGATCCCGCCGGCCGGTTGGCTCGCCGGGACGGTGGACGGCGCCTCCGACGGCGCCGGCGTGGGGAGGCCCGACGGCATGATCGGGGCCGCCGTGGGGCCGCCGGCGCACGCCGCGAGGGCGGCCGCGGCGACGACGGCGAGAACGACGAGGCGACGAGCGGGTGCGGGGGTCATGCGGCGGCCTCCATGGCGGCGGGGTACTCGATACGGCCGGTGAGGAGCGCCTCGCCGAGCACGACGCCGGCGGCGCCGGCTTCGCGGAGGCGCCGGATCCCGGCCAGGTCGACGACGCCGCCCGCCACGAGGACCTCGAGGTCGAGGTCCCGGACCAGGCGGCCGATCAGGGCGACGTCGGGTTCGGCGCCCCCGTGGGTCAGGACGAGGCGGCGCACGCCGAGCCCGGCCAGCTCGCCTGCGACCTCGTCGAAGGTGGGGTGCCGGCCGCAGCGCCAGGGGAACGCCGCCACGCGGTCCGGCCGCGGGTCCAGGCCCACGGCCAGCCAGTCGCCGGCGACGGCGAGGCAGGCGCGCAGCGTGGCGTGGTCGTCGGCCATGCTCATGGCGACGACGACCCGGGTCGCCCCGGCCGCGAACGCGAGGCGGATCTGCTCCGGCCCGTCGAGGCCCCCGGCGACCTGGAGCGGGACGGCCACGCGCGCCGCGATCCGGGCGACGGCGTCGAGGTTGGCGGGCCGGCCCTGCTGGGCGCCGTCGAAGTCGACGAGGTGGACCATGCGCGCCCCCTGGTCGACGAAGCGGGCGGCGATCATCTCGGGCCGGTCGGTCGGGGCGCCGACGCCGGCCGCGGCGCCGGGCCAGAAGACGATCCGCGACCGGCCGGCGGTCAGGTCGAGGGAGGGGATGACGAGCACGTGTCCGGAGTGCCGGGTCAGGCGCGCGGGGCGCCGACCGGCGCCGGCTTCGTCCAGGCCCCGGTTGCCCCAGCGGCGTCCGCACCCAGCCCGGGCCGTGTCCCGGCCGTGTCGGCGAGGGCCCCGCGGACGGCCGCGATCATCGCCTCCACGTCCGCCCGCTCGACGCCGTAGTGGGTCACGGCGCGGATCGTGCCGTGGGGTAGGTGACCATCAGGACGCCCCGCGCGGCGAGCGCGTCGAGGAACGCAGCCCGGTCGCGGGCGACGCGGAAGATGACGAAGTTCGTCACGGCTCGCCCGGGATCCAGGCGGCCGGGCGTCGGCTGGGCGATCCCGCCTGGCGATTCGACGCCCGGGAGGTCGGCCAGGCCTTCGGCGAGCAGCCGGGCGTTGGCGTGGTCCTCGGCCAGGCGTTCGATCATCCCGTCGGGGCCGTCGGACAGGGCGACGAGGCCCGCCGCGGCCAGGACGCCGACCTGGCGCATCCCGCCGCCGACGAGCTTCCGCGCCCGCCGGGCGCGCCGGATGAAGTCGTGCCCGCCGACGATCACGGAGCCGACCGGGCAGGCGAGGCCCTTCGAGAGGCAGAAGGTCACCGAGTCGGCCGGGGCCGCGAGGGCGGCCGGGGTGACGCCCAGGGCGACGACGGCGTCGAAGAAGCGGGCGCCGTCGAGGTGGAGGGGGACCCCGTTCCGGCGGGCGATCGCGGCGACCGCCTCCTCGTAGGCGAGCGGGAGCGGCCGGGCCATCGAGTGGGCGTGGGTGTTCTCGAGGGCGATGAGGCCCGTGAGCGGCTCGTGGGCGTCGTCCGGGTCGCGGAAGGCCGCCTCGATGGCCGCCGGGCTGATCGTCCCGTCGGCGTCCTCGGGCAGGGAGCGCACGGACGCCCCGACCACCACCGCGTGGCCGGCCGCCTCGTCCGTCACGAGGTGGCTGGTCGCCGCGGCGATCAGCTCCTGATCCGCGGGCGAGGTGGGCCATCTGGGCGACGAGGTTGCCCATCGTCCCGGACGCGACGAAGACGGCGGCCTCCTTGCCGAGCAGCTCGGCGGCGCGCGCCTCCAGGGCGTTGACGGTCGGGTCGTCGCCGAAGACGTCGTCGCCCACCTCGGCGGTCGGCCATGGCGCGGCGCATGGCGGGGGTCGGGTGGGTGACCGTGTCGGAGCGGAGGTCGATCCGGAGCATCGCGGGCAGGATAGCGCGGGGAGGCCGGGAGGGCCGTTCGCGGCCCTCGTCGTGCCCCGCCGCCGGCCACGGCCGGGCGAGCGAGCGTGCCTGCCGCCGGTCGGTGGCGGGCGACCCGGGCGAGCGAGGGCGGCAGCCGGGTGGCCGAATAGAAGGTGCGGCAGGTCACGCGACGCACCCCCGGCCGGCCGTCGCGGCAGTCGTCGGGCTGCGCCGGCGGCGGCTTCGTGCACATCCGCCGGCCGCGGACCCGTGGTGTAGCGGCCCAACATGCCAGCCTGTCACGCTGGAGATCGCCGGTTCGAATCCGGTCGGGTCCGCCATCCAGCATCAGCCAACGCCCCGTCGTCGCGATGGGGCGTCTCGATTCCCGCGGCGCCGCCGTCACCGGGTGGCCGGCTGCTCCTCCTCGACGACGACCACCGCCGCGAACGGACGGTCGCGCCCTCGCCTGCCGCGGGGAGCTCAGTCCAGGCCGGCGAAGAGGTCCGTCTCCGGGCGGCTCTCGCCCAGCGGCACGCGCGAGGCGCGGAGGATGAACGTCTCCTCCCCCCACAGCTCGGCGAGCGCCTCCTTGCCGAGGGCCATGAGCGGGCTGTCGGTGGGCGAGATCTGCGTCCGGTGGGCCAGGAGCGCCTCCCAGCGGGCGTCGGCGAAGGCGCGCACGTCGATGCGGGTCGTGACGAGGGCGTCATCCACCGTGGAGCGGCGCATGAACTCGTCCCAGCGGGCCAGCTCCGCGGGGCTCGCCCCGGTCGGGCGCGACCACCACGAGGTCATTCCGGCGGCCTCGGCGCGGGCCGCCATCGCCTCGCGGCGCGCCCGGGGCATGGCCTGTTCGTAGAGCTTGGCCGGCGCCCATGGCTCGAGGCCCCCGTCGGCGGTCGTGGGCCCCGACCCGCCGTGCTCGGGCGCCACCTGCTCGGGGTGCCACTCGGGATCGCCCGCCCGGTAGAAGGCGCCGATGGCCACCTGGTGGGCCCGGATGTGGTCGGGGTGGCCGTAGCCCCCGAAGTCGTTGTAGTGGGTCATCACGTCGGGGCGGTGGAGCCGGATGAGCCAGACGAGGCGGCGGATGGCGTCGTCGAGGTCGGCCTGCCAGAAGGAGCGCGGGTCGTGGTTGCCAGGCGTGCCCATCATCCCGGAATCCCGGTAGCCGAGGTTCTCCCAGGACGTGACGCCGAGGGCCGTCAGGGCGGCCTCCAGCTCGACGGCCCGGATCTCGGCAAGCCGGCGGTGGTTCTGAGGCGTGTTGAGCTCGGCGGCGACGATCTCGCCGAGCTCGCCCCGGGTGCAGGTCACGACGACGACGCCGTGGCCGTCGGCCGAGGCCTTCGCCATGACGCCTCCCGTCCCGATCGTCTCGTCGTCGGGATGAGCGTGGACGGTCATGAGGGTGTGGCGGATCGTGGGGGAAGGGGACGCGGACATGACGCGATCCTACCCCGACAACGGGCCGCATTGGTCACGACCGGCCACCTGGGGCACAATCCGCCCCACGCGCCGGTGGGGCGCACGGCGCCGCGAGGGCGCCGCGAGGGCTCGAGGAGGGAACGCTGATGACGCTTGCAGCCACGTCCAGGGAGCGGGGCCGACGCGTCGCCGCCGGCGCCGCCGGCCTCCTCCTGGCGGCCACCCTCGTCGCCGGCCTGGCGCCGGCGTCGTCCCGGGCGGCCATCACCCTTGGCCTCGCCATCGTGAAGACCGGGTTCACGCAGCCCGTCGCCCTCGCCAACGCCGGCGATGGCACCGGCCGGCTGTTCGTGGTGGAGCAAGGGGGCCGGATCCGGATCATCACGAAGGCCGGGACGCTGCTCGCGACGCCGTTCCTCGACATCCACGCCCGCGTGTCCTGCTGCGGCGAGCGGGGCCTGCTGGGGCTGGCCTTCCACCCGTCCTACAAGTCGAACGGCCGCTTCTACGTCTACTACACGGACACGGGGGGCTCGCTCGTCATCGCCGAGTACCGGCGGAGCGGCACGAACGCCAACCGCGCCTCGACGGGGGAACGCCGCCTCCTGCGGATCGCCCACCCCAACCAGGCCAACCACAACGGCGGCCAGCTCGCCTTCGGGCCGGACGGCTATCTCTACATCGGCACCGGCGACGGCGGCGGCGCCGGCGACCCCTACGAGAACGGCCAGAAGCGGACGACCCTCCTCGGCAAGATCCTGCGGATCGCGCCCAACCTGGCCAGCGCCACGCCCGCCTACCGGATCCCGTCCACGAACCCCTGGGCGAAGAGCACGACCGTCCGTCGGGAGATCTGGGCGTACGGGCTCCGCAACCCGTGGCGGTTCAGCTTCGACCGGCTGACCGGCTCGCTGTGGATCGCCGACGTCGGGCAGAACCGGTACGAGGAAGTCAACCGTTCGCTGCGGTCGGCGGGCGGCGGGCGGGGGGCCAACTACGGGTGGGACCAGTACGAGGCGTTCAGCTGCTTCGAGGGCCCCTGCACGACCACCGGCAAGACCTTCCCGCTGGCGTACTACTCCCACGGCACCAACGGATGCTCCGTCACCGGCGGGTATGTCTATCGCGGGAGCCGCTACCCGGTCCTGGCCGGCCGCTACCTCTTCGGCGACTACTGCAGCGGACGGATCTGGATGGTGACCGCGGCCGGCTCCGCTCGCCAGAAGCCCGTCCTCCTGCGCGATACCGCGCTCACGATCAGCGCCTTCGGCCAGGGCGAGACAGGCGAGCTGTACGTCGTGGACTACGGCGGCGGGCGCATCTTCCGCATCACCGGGTCGTAGCGCCGGGGTCGTAGCGCGGGGAGCGCGGGGGCGTCCGCCGGCGCGGGACGCCACGGGCGCAAGCCCGCGGTCGCTACGATGCGCGGGTCATGACCGCGAGCCAGGCGCCCGGCCCGCTCGCCGCGCTCCGCGTCGCCGATTGCAGCACGGTGCTCGCGGGTCCCTATGCGACGATGCTCCTGGGCGACCTCGGGGCGGACGTGGTGAAGGTGGAGCCGCCCGAGGGGGACGCCACGCGGGGCTGGGGCCCACCGTGGATCGGCGGGGGATCGACCCGGACGGCCGCCTACTACCTCGCCGTCAACCGCAACAAGCGGTCGCTCCGCCTCGACCTCAAGACCGCCGCCGGCCGCGAGGTCCTCCGACGCCTGCTCGCCCGCGCCGACGTCCTGGTGGAGAACCACCGGGTGGGCGGCTTCGCCCGCCTCGGCTTCGACGACGCCACCCTCGAGGCGCTGAACCCGCGCCTGGTGCACCTCGCGATCTCCGGCTACGGGCCAACCGGGCCGGAGGCCGCGGCCCCCGGCTACGACTTCGTGGTGCAGGCCGTCTCCGGCCTCATGTCGATCACGGGGCAGGCGACCGCCGACGGCGGCGAGCCGACGAAGGTCGGGGTGGCGATCAGCGACCTCACGACCGGGATGCTGGGGGCGACGGCGGTGCTGGCCGCGATCGCCGGGCGCGATCGTCCCGGGTCGCCGGCTTTCGGCCGTGGCCAGCGGATCGACATCTCGCTCCTGGAATCGACGCTGTCGTGGCTGGCGAACCAGGCCCAGAATCTCTTCGCCACCGGGGAATCGCCCGTCCGGCGCGGCAACGCCCACCCGAGCATCGTCCCCTACGAATCGTTCGCCACGGCTGACGGCGAGATCGCGATCGCGGTGGGAAGCGAGCGCCAGTGGCCACGGTTCGCCGCGGCGATCGGTGCGCCGGAGCTGACCGACGACCCGCGTTTCGCGACCAACGGCGTCCGGGTCGCGAACCGCGGAACGCTCCGTCCACTCATCGCGGCCCGCCTCGCCACGGAGCCGACGACGACCTGGCTTGCCCGTCTCGCCCACGCCGACGTGCCCGCCGGCCCCATCAACGACCTCGCGGCGGCGTTCGCCTCGCCGCAGGTGGCTGCCCGCGGGCTGCTGACGGAGGTCCGCCACCCGGTCCTGGGGGCGCTCCGCCAGGTGGGCCCGCCGTTCGACCTGCACGGGA
This sequence comes from uncultured Chloroflexia bacterium, assembly GCA_963827965.1. Lineage (GTDB taxonomy): Bacteria > Chloroflexota > Limnocylindria > Limnocylindrales > CSP1-4 > CTSoil-043. The sequence goes on from CAWHCW010000009.1 coordinate 18,552, forward strand.
CGCCGGCATCCGTGCGGACCGCGCCGCCGCTCCTCGGCGAGCAGTCCGACGAGATCCTCGCCGAGCTTGGCTACGCGCCCGTGGAGGTCGCCCGCCTGCGCGACGCGGGAACCGTCTAGCGAATCCCTGCCCGCGCGGCCCGGGAGGAGAAGAAACCAGACGCCTCGCGGGGAGACGAGGCGTCCGGTCGAGGGATCTGCGCGCTAGTTCTTCGGGTCGCCGTCCCCGGCCTGGAAGAGGCCGAGGGCGCCTCGCCCGACGAAGTTGAAGGCGTGGGTGACGATGGGGTAGAGGCCGTCCTCGGCCATCGTGAACTCGACCATGGCGCCCTGGGCCGGCGAGAGATCGACGGCCTGGGACCCGAAGCCGCCGGCGTTGCCGATCTGCAGCTCGATCCCCTCCTTGATGACGCGGTCGAAGATCGTCCCCACGATGTGGAACGAGCTGTCGATGCTCGGGCCGGCGTCGAGGATGAAGAGGCGGACGCGCTTCCCGGTCGCGATCTGGATCGGGTTGTCCTTGTACTGGTTGGCGACGCCGTTGAACATCACGAAGTCCGGGGCCGGGGCGGCCGCCGCGGCCTTCGTGAGCGAGGCGGGCTCGCCCTGCGGCCCGAGATACCACTCGCTCTGGACGATGGCGAACTCCTGGTCGACCTTCGCCAGGCCGCCCTTCGGTTCCACGATCATCATCCCGTACATGCCGTTGGCGATGTGGTGGAGCGCCGGGGCGGTGCCGCAGTGGTACATCCACACGCCGGCGTACTTGGCCTGGAACTCGTAGACCTTCTCCTCGCCGGGGTTGATCGAGGCCATCTCGTCATTCCAGGCGACCATCGAGCTGTGGAAGTCGACGCTGTGGGGGAGCTTGCTCGTCGCCGGGTTCTTGAGGTGGATCCGGATGGTGTCGCCGAGCTTGACCCGGAGGACCGGGCCCGGGACCGTGCCGTTGAAGGTCCACACGGCCTGCTGGAACCCATCGGCGATCGTCATCAGCTTCTCTTCGACGACGAGGTCGACGTCGTGCGTGGTGCCCGGAAGGAGGGCCGGCGCCTTGGGGTCGTGGAGCGTGTACTTCGGGGCGTTCGGGTCGGCCGCGACGTCGGTGACCGGGGCCGGCCCGCCGTGGCTGTTCGGGTCCGGGCTCGCGGCCTGGCCCTTCACCGAGATCGTGCCCCTCATGCCGGCGTCCGCGTGGCCGGGGATGGAGCAGATGAACGAAAGGCCCTCGGCGGGAACGGTGACCACGGCTGACGCCGTCTCGCCGGACTTGGCCTCGATCTTCGTGCCGTCCGGGAAGGTGATGTCGTGGAGGATGGAGCCGGTGTTGATGAGCTTCACCTCGTAGGCGCCGGCCTTGTCGACGAGAAGCTCGCTCGGCTTGAAGCCGAGGTCGACGCCGGTCACCTCGAGGGTGGCCAGGACCTCGCCGGATGGCGCCTGGCTGGCCGCGGGCGCCTGGCTGGCCGCGGGCGACGCGGCGGGGCCGACCGCGATCCCTCCGGACGGGGCCGGTGCGTAGCTCCACTGGGGGGCCGCCGCGCCGCCGCAGCCGGCGAGGCTGACGGTCAACACGAGGGCGAGCCCGGTCCATACCTGGGTTCGCTTCATCGGTGCATCCTTTCCGGGCCCAGCGGCCCGACCATGTCGACCGCGCGCTGGCGCGCGGCAAGCTCGCCGATCGACGACCCGGCCAGGACGTCGATGAACGCGTCCTGGGCCTCTGCCCAGACGGGGTGGAGCGCACAGGAGGGGTCGCCGTCACACGGCGCGTCTCGCACGGCACACTCGTGGCGGCGGCCGGAACCCTCGACGGCCTCGACGAGGTCCAGCAGTGACAGCCCGGCCGGGTCGCGGCGGAGGCAGTAGCCCCCGTTCTTGCCGCTCACGGCGCCGACGATCCCGGCCCGCCCGAGGTCGGCCATGACCTGGGGGAGGAACCGATCGGGAATCGACATTCGCTCGGCGATGTGGCGGCCCGAGATCGGACAGCGGTCCTCCATCGCGAGGTGGAGGCACGCCCGGATCGCGTAGTCCGTGCGCTTCGTGAGCTGGAGTCGCATCGCCTCGCCTTCGTCGCTTCGGTCGGTTCCCTGTCACGGGTAATCTATCACCAAGTTAGTTAGTGTTGTCAAGGGGACCGAAGGAGGAGGTGGTGGCCCGTGGCGACGGGCTCGCTACGGTCCGCCGCGGTGGTGACGCTCGACCCGCGCGGCGCGGCCGGCGCGGCGATCGCCGCCGGGGTGCCGTCCCTCAGCGCGGCGCTCGCGCCGCTCCGCGGGTCGCCGTTCCCGTCAGGGCCGGCACCCGGTGCTCGTCGCGCTCGGGGCGAGCCTCGTCGCAGCCCGCGCCGTTGGCGTCGGCCTCCCCACTGCCGGCGGGCGACGGCCTCGCGGTCCTGGCCCGGCGGCCTCACTCGCCCTGGCGGCCGGAGCGGTCGGCGACATCCGCCAGCTGCCCGCCGCGGCGGATCGGCAGGTCCGCCAGGCTGGCGCTGGCCAGCGCCAGGAGCATCGCGTCCTGCGCCGCGAAGAAGACGTCGTGCACGTCGCAGTGGCCGTCGAGGCCGCACGGGCCGCCGCGGAGGACGCACGTCCGGCGTCGGCTGTCGCCCTCCGCCGCCTCCACCACGTCGAGAAGGCTCACCTCGGCGGCGGGCCGGGCGAGACGGTACCCGCCGGCCCGGCCGGTGGTCGCCTCGACGAGGCCGGCCGCGGCCAGGTCGCCCATGACCTGCGGCAGGAAGCGGACGGGGATCGCCATCTCCTCGGCGATGCGCCGGACGGACAGGAGCCGCCCGCCAGGCGTGCGCGCGAGCGCAAGCATCGCCCGGACGGCGTAGTCGCCCCGCTTCGTGAGCTCCATCCGCACGCCCGGAGTATGCGACGCGCCGCCTGCCGCCCGCCCGCCGCGGGGGCGAGGTGCGGCCGGTGATCCGTGCAGCCATGCACCGGACCGCCGGAGCCCACCGCGGGGCCGCTGCTAGACTCGCCGCCACGACGGCCCGCGCCGCCTCCCGCTGTTGGGGCGCGCGGCGGAGGCCACGAGGGAGGAACCGATGGCGGACGACCGCGAGCGCTGGGCGCTGATCCTCGGCGCATCGAGCGGCATGGGAGAGGCGGCAGGGCTTGCCCTGGCCCGGGCGGGATACCGGATCTTCGGGATCCACCTGGACTTCCGCGCCGGCCTCCAGCACGTCGAGGAGGTCAAGGCCGCCATCGCGGCGACCGGGTCCGAGGCGATCTTCATCAACATGAACGCCGCCGACGACCACAAGCGGGCCGCCGCGATCGCCAGGGTGATCGGAGCGCTTCGAGGCTTCGCGGGCGGCCGGCAAACGCCCGCACCTGCGGGTCGTGATGCACTCGCTCGCCTTCGGTTCGCTCCTGCCGTTCCTCGCCGAGGACCCCAAGGGGGCCATCAGCCGCAGGCAGATGGAGATGACGCTCGACGTCATGGCCAACTCGCTCGTCTACTGGGTCCAGGACCTGTGGCGGGCGGGCCTGCTCGAGCGCGGATCGAAGATCTACGCGATGACGTCCGAGGGCTCGGCCCGGACGATCCCCTCGTACGGTGCCGTCTCCGCGGCGAAGGCGGCCCTGGAATCGCACTGCCGCCAGCTCGCCATGGAGCTTGCGCGGCTCGACTCCGGCGTGGCCGTCAACGCCATCCGGGCGGGCGTCACCGACACCCCGGCGCTCCGCAAGATCCCCGAGGCTGCGCGCGTCGTCGAGCACACGCTCCTCCGCAACCCGCACGGCCGGCTGACGACCGTCGAGGACGTCGCCGCGGCGATCGTCACGCTCGCATCGACGGACTCGGACTGGATCAACGGCAACGTCATCAACGTCGACGGCGGGGAGTTCCACACCGGGTAGCACCGCCGGTCCGGGCTCGCGCCCTCAGGCCTCGCCAGCGACCCAGGCCGTCCGCGCCCGGGCGGCCGCCGTCATCTCCATCGCTCCGTCCTCGGCGATCCACCACGCGGCCAGGCCAAGCGCCCGCGCCCGCGGCGCGATCCCCCGCGACCCCTCGAGGAAGAGCGCCTTCGACCAGACCTCGGCCCACGCCGGGTCCGTGGCGGCGACCGTCACCGAGACGAGCCCGGCGCCACCCGGCTCGCCGGTCCGCGGATCCAGCAGGTGGTGGACGGCCCGTCCGTCGGCCGTCGTCCAGGCGTGGACGCCGATCGACGAGGTGCAGACCGCGCCGGCGTCCAGCCCGACGACCGCGATCTCCTCGTCGACGAGCGGGCTCTCGATCCCGATCAGCCACGGCCCCGGTTGCGGTGCCGCCCCGCGGGCGACGAGATCGCCGCCGGCTTCGAGGAGCGCGCCGGCCGCTCCCCGCGTCGAGCTCGGGGAGCGCGGCAGCGAGGGCGCCGAATGCCCAGCGGAGCGCCAGGCCCTTGCCGATGCCGCCGAGGTCGAGGGGGGCGGCGATCGCGACCGAACGGGACTGCGGGTCACGATGGAGCCAGCGGCCATCGCCGAAGGTGGCCGCCCTCGTCGCGTGGCTGCCCGCGGGCGGCGCTGAGCCGCCCGGCCCCGGGCCGTCCGCGCCTCGATAGCCGAGCCGCTCGAGATCGCCGAGGACCCGCGGGTCGAACGCGCCACCGGTCCTGCGCCAGGCGCGCTCGGCCGCGGACAGGGCGTCGTAGAGCCGCGCGTGGACCGTCCTGCACGAGGGGTCGCCGGCCCGACCGTTGAGGGCGACGAGGTCCGCCGAGGGCCGGAACCGGGAGAGGACCTCCTCGAGCTCCTCGATCGCGCCGGAGACGGTCGCCCAGCCAGCACGGGCCCGCGCGTCCGTGACGCCGACGATCGTCAGTCGAAGCGGCGAGCCCATCGCCCGCCGCTCGAACCGGGCGACCGGCGGCGTCAGCAGGGCTTGCCGGATGCCGTCGTGCACGCGTTGGTCGCCGGCCGGGCGGACACGGAGATCGTCCGGGACGAGACGGCCGGCAGGCGCGAGAAGGTCGGCACGCGGAGCGAGGCGGCCGAGCCCTCGACGGTCGCGACCTGCGTCCCCAGCAGCCCGAGTGCCGCCTCGTGGCCGGCGATGCCGTCGGCGATCTGGCGGTACGTCACCGCCGCGCCGCTGAAGCCGGCTGCGATCCGCGCCAGCTGGGCCTCGGCCTGATCGTGGCTCGTGCGCAGGGCGTCGACCGCCGCGGCCGCCGGGGCGCGCTCCGCGGCGAGCCGGGCGTCGGTGCCGGCCTGCAGTGCCGAGACGCCGGCGAGGGAGACGGCGTAGAGCCCGGCCGTGACGCCGATGGCGACCGCCACGTGCACCGGGTGGCGGGCCGGCGCCGCGGTCCGGGTCCCGGCCCGGGTCGCGGCCCGGGCATTCGGGACGGCCCACAGGGCGGGGCCGGCCGGGCCGGCCGGCGGGAGTCGAAGGGCGCCCTCAGTCATCGTGCTCGGGCTCCTCGGTCGGCCGCGGGGTGGGCGCGGCGCGGGCGACGACGCGGGTGACGACCACGGTCCTGGCCGCGGCCGCCTGGCGCGCGGTGGCCGCGATCTGGCGGTTGAGGGCCGCCAGCTTCTTCTTCGCGGCGGCGATCCGGTCCGTGAGGCTCTTCGCGGTCGCCGTGTCCTGCTCGATCTGTGCATTCGCCGCGTCGAGCGCCGCCTGCAGCTCGACGGTCTGGCCGGCCATCGCCGCGAGCCGGGTCGCGAGGTCGGACGTTCGGCCTCGCTCGGTGGCGAGCTGCGACGCCAGGCTCTCGACCGTCACCGGTGGAGCGGCCAGCGGAGCCTCGCGTCGCGGTCCACTGGCTCGCCGCGCGGATGGTGGCTGCGCCGAGGACGAGGCTTCCGACGACGGCCATCGTGACGGCCGTCCTTCGGAGGATCAGTCGCACGTCGATCTTCATCGGGTCGGTTCCTCCAGGGTGGGGGTGGGAAGGATGGTCGGCCGGGGCGTGGACGCCGGCCGCGGGGTGGTCGCCGGGCGTGTCGCGCCCGGCAGGCTGGTGGCGAAGGTCGGGCGCGCCTTCCTGGCGACCCAGTAGCGGTACGCGCCGGCGCCGAGCACGAGGAGCCCCGTCGCGAGGTACATGGGGAGAAGGGCGGCGCTGTCGGTCCCGGCCAGGATCCCGTGCATCCACGACATGATCCAGGCGACCAGGGAGAAGCGGTGGATCTTGAGCCACAGGCCCTGGGGAAGCAGCTTCGTCCAGCGTCCCGTGATCCCGGAGACCAGGGCCGCGTAGAGCCCCAGCGTCCCCAGGGCCACGGGGGCGGTCCGGTAGGCCGACAGGCCCGGGATGAACGAGCCGGCGATCCCCACGCCGGCGTAGGGGTCGAGGATGACGCTCACGACGTGGGCGACGAGGAACGCCACGACGAACACGAACAGGTTCTCGTGCCACGGGAAGAGACGCTTCGAGAGCTTCCAGGTGGACTGGTTCGTCGGGTGGGACAGGATGAGTCCGAAGGACACGAGGACCGTCAGCAGTGCGTAGGCGGTGATCCCGGTCGCCCGGCCGGCGAGCCAGACGCGCATCTGCGCCTGGTACTCGGATGTCGCTGGCACGACCTGGTCGGTCGAGAAGACGATCAGGATGCCGAGGATCGCTCCGAGGACGACCCAGGCGCGGGCGCTCAGGCGCATCCGGGTCGGCCCTCGGCGGGGCGGCGGAAGATCGAAGCGGTCATGCGAGGCTCCCGGCGGCGTGATGGGGCGGCGTCGCCCGTACCCCGTCTGAGGCCGCCCGACCCGGGAAGGTTTCAGGGCCGGACCTTCGATTGCGGACCCCCACCGATGGGACTACCGTGGCCGGCGGAGGGAAGCGATGTCCGATCACCACCCCACACCGTCCGCTGGAGCCCCATCCCCACGTCCACGACCGCTTCTGCGGCCACGCCGCGGTCCCGCACGAGGACCACGTGGACTTCCTGCACGACGGCCACGTCCACCACGTTCACGAGGACCACGTGGACGATGCGCTCGCGACCTCCGAGGCCCACGTCGCCCACAACGGGCACATGCACGTGCACGAGGACGGCTGCGGGCACGTGGCGGTCGCCCACGAGGACCACGTCGACTACGTCCACGGGGACCACCGCCACGCGGGGCACCACGTCCACTACGACGAGCACTGACGGGCTGGACTCACCGCCCCCGCCGCGCGCCGCCCTCTCGCCGCCGCAGCCGCCCGCCCGCTCGGCGCCGCCGCCGTGCGGGATCGCTAGGGGGTCAGCTCGGGGCCGACGTCGACCACCTGGGGGTGGCCGTGGCTCACCTCGGCGACGACGAAGCGCCGGGCGTGCTCCGCGTGCGGATCCCGCAGGAGGATCCCGAAGGTGTCGAGCAGCCGGTCGGCGGTGAGGACCTCCGCCCCGGGGCCCAGGGCGACCACCCGTCGGGCGAGCAGCATCACCTGGTCGTATTCGACCGCCTCGGAGATGTCGTGGGTCGCCGTCACGATCGCGGCCCCCCGGGCCAGCTCCTCGGCGAACGTCTGGAGGTAGAGCTCGCGGCCGCCCGCGTCGAGGCCGGCCGTCGGCTCGTCCAGGACGATGAGGTCCGCCCGGCGGGCGAGCGCCTGGGCGAGGTAGACACGCTGCTGCTGGCCCCCGGAGAGGCTGCCGAGGGGGGATCGGGCGAGACCGGCGACCCCCATCTTCGCCATCGCCGCGGCAACGAGATCGTGGTCCTTCGACCGCATCCGGCCGAAGAGCCCGAGGTCGGGGTAGCGACCCATCCGGACGACGTCGACGGCGCGGAGCGGCAGGACGAACCCCGAGGCGTGGAACTGGCCGACGTAGGCCAGGCGGGCCGGCGCGCCGCCCGGACGTGCACCAAGGACGGACAGCTCGCCACCCAGCGCGGGCAGCAAGCCGACGATCGTCCGCAGCAGGGTGGACTTCCCGGAGCCGTTCGTGCCCACGAGCGCGAGCGAGGTCCGGCCCGCGGACCTCCAGGTCGATCCCCTCCACGATGGGCCGGCCGTCGTAGCCGACGGCCAGGCCGTGCGCCGCAATGACGGACGCCGCGGGAGGGGCCAGGCCGGCCGTCCCGCTCACGCCGCCACCTCGTCCGGCGGGGGCACGCGCGACCGGAGGTTCACGGCGGCCAGGACGACGAAGAAGATGATCGTCGCGACGAGGACGATCGTGGCCCCCGCGGCGGTGTTGAGGTGGTAGCTCAGGAGCAGGCCGACGTAGGACGAGACCGCCCCGATCACCGCGCCCGTGGCCATCATCGCCCCGATCCGGTGAGCCAGGAGGGCGCCGGCGCTGGCCGGCGCCAGGAGCATGCCGAAGACGAGGAGGGTGCCGACGGCCTGGAACGAGGCGATCACCGTTCCGGCCACCAGGAGGAGCATCAGGTTGTGGTACCGGCGCGCGGGGAAGCCGGCGACCTGCGCCTGGTCGCGGTCGAAGCAGAGCAGGAGGAAGGGGCGGGCGAACACGAACGCCGCGGCGCCCACGAGCACGGCGGCGACCGCCTGCACCAGCAGGTCCTGCAGCCCGACCCCGAGGATCTCGCCGAAGAGGATCCGGATGAGGTCCCCGCTGAACGTGGTCGAGCGGGAGACGATCACCACGCCGAGGGCCAGCATGCCCACGAACAGGAGGCCGATCGCGCTGTCCGACGAGAGGCGGGATCGTCCGGTGACGAGGCTCACGCCGCCGATCATCACGACGGCCCCGGCGGCCGCCCCCACGATCCCCGGGATCCCCAGGATGAGCGCGATGGCCACCCCGGGCAGGACGCCGTGGGCCAGGGCATCGCCGATGAAGGCGAGCCCGCGCAGCACGACGAAGGTGCCGACGATCGCGCAGGCGATCGAGACGAGGATTCCCGCCGCGAGCGCCCGCAGCATGAACTCGTTCTGCAGGAAGGGATCGAGCAGTGGTCCCAGGGCGACGATCCTCGCAGGCCGTGGTGAGCGCCGGTCCCCGGTGGGCCGGCCCGCGCCTCAGCGCAGATTGTCCGCGATCAGGGTGGCGATGTTCTCGAGGAACGTGCCGTACGACGCGTCGGCGGGCAGGGCATGCGTCGTGAGCTCCACGACCTTCGCCCCGGTCTCGCCGGCGACCGCGCGGGCCACCGCCGGCGACGTCCCCAGCTCGGTGAAGATCGCGGGCACGCCCGCCGCCCGGATCTTGTCGGCGAGGGCCGCGAGGTCCGCCGCGGACGGCTCGGCCGAGGTGGTGATGCTGGGGATGATGGCCCCGATCAGGGTCAGGCCATAGCGCTCGGCGAAGTAGCCCAGCGCCTCGTGCCCGGTGACCAGCGTGCGGTGCTCCGTCGGGATCGTGGCGACGATCGCCGCGACATCCTCGTCGAGGGCGGCCAGCCGCGCGTCGAGGGCGGCGGCCCGGACCGCCACGTCGATCCCCAGGTCCGTCTTCAGCTGCGGGGACGAGGGCACCCATCGCGTCGCGGACGGTGAGGGGATCCATCCACAGGTGGGGGTCCTCCGCGCCGGGCGCCTGGTCAGGGTCGACGGGGTTCGCCCCCTCGCCCGAGCCCACCCGTCGGATCGTCACGTGATCGCTGGCCACGAAGCGCTTCACGCCCGCCGCCTCGGCCTGGGCGAAGGCGTTGCCCATCCCGCCCTCGAGACCAAGGCCGTTCTCGACGAGGAGGTCGGCCCTGGTCAGGGTCTCGATGTCCTTCGCGGAGGGCTCCCACTCGTGGGGATCGGCGCCGTTGGGCATGAGGACCTTGACCGCCGCGGCGTCCCCGACCAGGTCCTTCACCACCGCGCCAAGGACGGAGTAGGTGACGACGATCGTCTTCGGGCCGTCGGACGACCCGCCGGGAGCCCCGCAGGCGCCCGCCAGCAGCGCCGTGAGGGCGGCGGCCGACACGAGACGAAGTCTCATGCCGAGTCCCGATGGTGGCGATGCCCGATCACGGTCCTCCTCCTGGCGGGCGAGTGCGGGGTCAGGGCGGCGCGGTCGCGCGCTGGCAGGCCGGGCAGAGGCCGAAGAGCTCCAGGCGGTGCTCGTCGATGCGGTAGCCGGTTCGCCGGGCGACCTCGCGGGCGACGCTGCCGAGCCCGAGATCGCCGATCTCGGTGGCGTTGGCGCAGCGCGAGCAGATGACGTGGTGGTGGTGGGCGGGAAGGCACGCCACGTAGGCGTGCTCGCCGTTCTGGAGGTCGATCCGCTCGACGGAGCCCACCGATTCGAGCAGGTCGATGGCCCGGAAGACCGTCGCCCGCCCGATCCCGAGCCGCCGGGCCCGCACGTCGGCCACGAGATCTGCGGCGGTGAAGGCCGCCCCGTCGCGGGCGGAGATCAGCTCGGCGAGGGTGCGCCGGGGCCCGGTCAGGCGGTAACCGGCATTCTCGAGCGCGGTGACGATGGGGGAGGAGGCGGCCATGGCGCGAGCCTAGCACCAGCGGCTCCTGTTGTCGAGACTGAGTATCACACGTGGACGGCGGCCGGCGCCCGCCCGGAGGGAGCCGCCGAGCGGATCGGCAGGTCACCGGCCCCGGCGGACGGCGAGGTCACCGGCTGCCCGCTGCCGGCGCATCATGGTGAAGACACAAGGAGGAACCCGATGAATCCCGTTCGCCGTCACGCTCGCCTCGGCGGGCTGCTCCTCGCCGCGCTCGTCGTCGCCTCGCTGGCCGTCGGCTGCTCGTCCGGCAGCGCGTCGATCACGGTGGCCGACCCGTGGGCCCGTGCCGCATCGGCGATGGCCAGCTCGGGTGGCGCCTACATGAAGATCGAGAACAGCGGCTCGGCGGCCGACGCGCTCATCGGCGCCTCGAGCCCGGCCGCGACCACCGTCGAAGTCCACGAGACGGTGGTCATGGGATCGCCCGCCCCGGACGCCTCGGGCGACGGCGGGATGATGGGCATGCAGCCGATCGCCCGCCTGGAGATCCCGGCCGGCGGGAGCGTCGAGCTCAAGCCCGGCAGCTACCACATCATGCTCATCGGCCTGAAGCAGGATCTGAAGCCGGGCGACAAGATCGAGATCACCCTGAAGTTCGAGAAGGTCGGCGAGATCAAGGTCACGGCCACGGTGCGGGAGAGCTGAGGCGACGCCCGCGATGACCGACGGCGCGTCGGGGACGGGCCGGCCGCCAGCCCCGGGGGGCCGCCCGGGACCCCCTGCTCCCTCCACCATGGCTGCGTCCCCCCGGCCCGTTGCGCCGACCCGCCTCGCCCTGCTCACCGCGCTCGCCCTCGGCTTCGCCGCCCTCGCCGGGATCGCGATCGGCTCGGTGGCCTGGCTCTCCCTCCCGGCGCCGGTGCCGCCCTCGTCGACCTCCGGCGGCGCGATCTGGCCGGTCTCGCCGACGCCCGCGGGCCTGGATCGCGACACGGCCGTCCGGCCGGCCGCCCCCGCCCCGCCGCTGCGCCTGACGGACGAGGAAGGCCGGCCCTTCGACCTCGCCTCGCTGCGCGGCCGCCCGGTGCTCGTCTTCTTCGGCTACACCCACTGTCCCGACGTCTGCCCCACGACGCTCGCCGATGTCCGCGACGCGCTCAGGCTGATCGACGAGGAGGTCGGCGTGGTCTTCGTGACCATCGATCCCGCCCGCGACGACGCGGCGGCGATGAAGCGGTACGTGGGCTACTACCAGTCAGGATTCATCGGCCTGACCGGCACGGACGACGCGATCCGGACCGCGGCGGGAGCGTGGGGCGTCTCCTATGCCAGGGTGGAGACGGGCTCGGCGTCGGGCTACGCGATGGCCCATACCGCCGACGCCTTCCTGGTGGATGCCGAGGGCCGGCTCCGGCACCGGATCTGGTTCGGGGCCGGGCCGGAGGTCATCGCCGCCCGCGTGAACGGGCTCCCCACGGAGAGCCTGGCGACGCCGGCGCCGACCTCGCTGCCGGCCGCCACGCCGACCGCGAGCGCCCCGGCCGGGCCCCCGTCTGCGTCGCCCTCGACGGGTCCGTCGCCGACTCCCGCGACCGCGGTCCGGGCGCGGCTCGAGTCCACCGTCGTGCGGGCCGGCCCGAACCGGATCGTCGTCACGGTGAGCGACCCGGACAACCGCGAGCTCGCCGCACCCGACGTGGCGGCCTCCTTCACGTTCAGCTCGACGGACGATCCCGCCCTGGCGCCGGTGGGGGTGCAGGGGACCTTCATCTGGGTGGTGCGGGGCGGGAAGGCGGCCTACGTGGCCGAGATGACGCTCCCCCGCCCGGGCGCGTACGACGCCACGATCACCCTGGACGGGCCGGCCGGCCGGATCGGGTCGGCCAGCTTCGCGATGGTCGCCCGGGAGCAGAGCCCCACGCCGCCCATCGGCGCGGCCGCCCCCAGCGTCCGCACGCCGGTCGCGGCCGACGTCGGCGGCAACCTGCAGCTGATCTCCAGCGACGTCTTCCCCGACCCGCGGTTCTACGAGCACTCGGTGGACGAGCTGCTGGCCGCGCACGAGCCGTTCGTCTTCACGATCTACTCGCCGGCCTTCTGTCCGACCACGGCGTGCGGGCCGCTCCTGCGGTACCTGAAGGAGATCGCCACCGAGCTCCCGGCCATGACCTTCGTCCACGCCGAGCCGTACGTGATGCGCGACCTGGGAGGTCGGATCCAGCCGGAGTACGAGGGCAACGGCTACGCCTGGGCCTCGTGGAGCCAGGCCTACGGGATCCCGGTGGAGCCCTACGTCTTCGTCGTGGGGGCCGACGGCCGGATCGTGGCGAGCTTCGAGCTGATCGTCGGCTCGGACGAGATCCGGGCGGCGATCCGGGCGGCGCTGGGCGAGTGAGTCCTCGGGTTCGATCAGGCCCGCCGGTCGAGCCAGCTAAGGCGACCCTGCACGTCGTATTCAAGGGCACTTGACCAGCGGGCAAGGAACGCCGTAGACTCCGGCCGTTCGGCTCCCCCGTCCGGGCCGGCCCGCGTCCCAGCGTCCCACGTGAGGATCCCGCGCCCATGTTCGATGTCGGAGCGTTCACGAGCGGCCTCCTGACCGGCCTCCGCGAGGGCGTCGAGGCGGCGCTCATCGTCGCCATCGTCTGCGCCTATCTGGCCCGGACGGGCAATGCCCGGCACTTCGGCAAGATCTGGGTCGGCGTCGGCGCGGCCGTGCTCGCCTCGATCACGCTTGGTGCCGCGATCTTCGGCACCCTGGGCAGCCTCGAGGAGCCGTACGAGCAGATCTTCGAAGGCGCAACGATGCTCCTGGCCGCCGGCGTCGTGACGTGGATGCTCTTCTGGATGCGCCGCCAGGCAAGCTCGGTCCAGGGGCACCTGCAGCGCGCAGTCGACCGGGTCCTGACGGAGGGGACGGCGTGGGGTCTCGCGGTGCTGGCGTTCAGCGCCGTCATCCGCGAGGGACTGGAGACGGCGATCTTCCTCGTCGGGCAGGCAACGGCCGCGGCCGGAGGGGAGGCGGGCGGCGGCGGATCCCTGTCCGTTCTCGGGGGCGCCATCGTCGGCCTGGCGATCGCCGTCGTCCTCGGCTACGGCCTGTACCGCGGCAGTCGCGCCCTGAACCTGCGGCTCTTCTTCCGCTGGACCGGCGTCCTGCTCATCTTCATCGCGGCGGGCCTCCTCTCGAACGCGGTCCACGAGCTCGTGGAGATCGGCTGGATCACGGTCGGGACCGCCACGGCGTTCGATATCGGCGCCATCCTCCCCCACGACCAGGGAGTCGGCCTCATCCTGCGGGTGGTCTTCGGCTACACGGCCACGCCGGAATTGGCCACCCTCGTCACCTGGGCGACGTACGTCATCGTCGTGCTGGCGCTCTACCTGCGGCCGCTGCCGCCGCACCGGACCCCGATGCCGGGCGAACCCACGGAGGCGGCGCCGGCTCCCGGCGCCTGAGCCCCGCTCCGGCGGTCCGGAGCCGGGCACGCTACCCTACCCGACGCGTCCCCCGCCCGAGCGCGGCCCCCACTCCAGGCACCTGGGATCACGAATGCCGAACAACCAGCCCACCGGCGGCCAGCTGCCGTCCTCCCGTCGCGATCGCCGCGAGGCCGCCCGCCGCGACCAGCGCCTGACCGCGGCCCGCACCGCCCCGCCGAAGCCGGCCTGGCAGTCGCCGATGGTCCTCATGACCGTCGGTGCCGTCGCCGTCGGCCTCGTGGTGATCCTCCTCGCCTCCGGGGTGCTCGGCGCGAAGAATGGAGGCTCGACCGGTGACGTGCTGATCCCGATCCGGCCGACGCCGCCGGAGCTCGTCGATCCGGCGAACTCGCGCGCTCTCGGGCCGGCCACCGCGCCGGTGACGATCGAGGTCTGGTCGGACTTCCAGTGCCCGGCCTGCGGGTTCTTCGCGAAGTCGATCGAGCCCGACCTCATCGAGGAGTTCGTCCGCGCCGGCACCGTTCGCCTGGTCTACCGCGACAACGCGTTCATCGACGGGGGGGATCCGGCCGGCGAATCGCAGCAGTCCGCGGCGGCCGCCCGCTGCGCCGGCGACCAGGGCAAGTTCTGGCAGTACCACGACTACCTGTTCGAGAACCAGAAGGACGAGAACAAGGGCGCCTTCCGGCGCGAGGTCCTCGACAGGATCGCGACGGCGGTGAGCCTGGACCTGACCGCCTATCGGTCCTGCATGGACGGCGACGCGCCCGAGCAGGCGACCAAGGCGGAGACCGCCCAGGGAAAGGCGGCAGGCGTCACCTCCACGCCGACGCTGGCCGTCAACGGCGTGCTCCAGAAGGCTGGCGCCCTGCCGATGACGGACCTGCGGACGCTCATCGCGGCCGAGCTGGCCAAGGTCTCGCCGGCGCCGGGGGCTTCCGGGTCGCCAGTCCCGTCGGCCTCGCCGGTCCCGTCGGCCTCGGTCGTCCCGTCGGCCTCGCCCACCCCGTAGCCGAGCCGGCCCCCGGTCCCCTCGCGCCCGATCGTCGGGGTCCCCCCGGCGATCGGGACCATCGTCTCCCTCTACAGCCCGGGCCCCGCTTCGGACAATGGCGCAGGCGGCCGCTGGCCGCCGGCGACAAGCCGCCCGTTGCTCGGAGCGCTGCCCGACGATGACGTTCACGAGCCTGACCCGACGGTTCCGGGGTCCCGGCGGCCTTCGCCCAGCCGCCGACGAATCCCTGATCGGCGCCGCGTCGGAGCGGACATTCTCCTGCCCGAGCTGCGCGCGCCCGCTGGCGATCGGCCAGGGCCGCTGCCCCGGCTGCGGCAGCCTCATGGTGGCCGGCGTGCTGGTCCGCACGGCCCTCTTCCTGGTGCTGGCGGGGAGCCTCGTGGGGATGATCGGCGGCGCCCTCGTCGCGAGGGTGGCCATGGCGCCCCGGCTCGCCGCGGCCGACGCTGCCCGGGCCGCGGCGGTCGTTCCGGCGGCGCCCGTCGCCGCGTCGGCCGTTCCCGTCGCCTCCGCCGTTTCCGCAGCCACGCTTCCCGACGGCGTCGCCGGCGGGATCCTCCAGGTCGCCACTGTCAACGAGCGACTCTCGCGCGCGGCAGCGGACCTGGCCGCCGTGTTCGCGGTGCGGGATCCGTCCGCGGCCGAGATCGCCCCGCTCCTGCGCAAGATCGCGGCCGACGCCCGGTCCGGCGAGCAGGGCGCGCGGCGGGTCGAGGCGTGGACGGCCGCCGGGGCATTCCCGGCCAACGTCCTCGCCCTCTACGACGGCGCGGCGACCGTCGCCGAGGACGGCCTGGGCGCCCCGCTGAGCGACGATGCCGCCTACGCCGCGGCCGGCCACCGCATGCTGACGGCGCTCGACTCCCTGCCGGCCATCGCCGCGGCCACGCGCGAGATCGCCGGCCGGGCCGGGATCGCCCTGCTGGACGCGGTCCCGACGCCCTAGGCGGGTCAGGCCCCGGCGCCGTCGTCCTCGATCCGGGTCGCGTGCTCGATCCTGGCCGCCTGGGCGACGGTCGAGAGGACGGCGCAGTACTTCTCCACGGCCAGGTCGACGGCTCGAGCCACCCCGGAGGGATCGAGGTCCCTGCCGCGGACGGTGAAGGCCAGGACGATGCGCCGGAACGTCCACGGCGCGTCGGGCTCCTGCTCCCCGTCGACGTGGCAGTCGATCCCCGTCACGTCCTGGCGCTGCTTGCGCAGGATCTCCACGGCGTCCCATGCCGCGCAGCCGGCCCCGGCCACGAGGAGGAGCTCGGCGGGGCCCGGTCCGCCGCGCCGCCATGCGGCCCGTCGTCGAGGATCGTGCCCTCGGGCTCGTCGGGCGCGGCAAGGGTCATCCAGGCCCCGGAGTGACCGCGGGCCTCGAAGCGAGCGGTGCCGGGGCGCCAGCGCAGGTCGATGGATTTCACGGCTGCTCCTGGGACACGGGTTCGACGGCGCGCCCGCGCTCCCTGCCGGCCGTCGTCCGGCCGTCACGGTCGAGCGACGACCCCCGCATCATGCACCAGGGCGCCGCGCGACACGACGTCAGCACCGGTGGCCAGCGCGGGAGCACCGCTGCTATCATCCGCGCGTTCATCCGCTGCGCGGCCGAGGCCGGCGCCGCGGGCCGACCCAGCTCCTCGGCGCGGAGGCCGTCCCGGTGCAGATCTTCATCACGGCGATCCAGCACCCGATCCAGTTCGGGATCGCGGCGATCATCGCGGGCGGCTTCGTCCTGATCTTCCTGCGGGCCGCGATGTCGCCCGAGCGCCGCACCGGGTCGATCGGCTGGGTTCGCGCCCTGACCGGGCCCCAGCACCCGCTACTTCTTCGCGTTCCTGGCGGTGGCCTGGGTCCTGGGCTTCGGCTTCCTGATCCCCCAGTTCGCGAACACCGCCGCGTCGCCGTACGGCGCCGTCGCCCTGATCGCCCTGTTCAGCGGCTTCTTCATCATGATGGGACTGCTCTGGAGCGTCATCGGCGAGTAGCCGGCGGCGGCCGCGGCTGCGCCGCCGCGCAACGCGCGCCCGTCGAACGTCGCGAGGCCGGCATCCACGAATGTGGCGTCAGGCCGGGACGCCGGGGCCCCGTCGCCTGCGGCCATCAGCGCCTCCCCGAGCCCGATCGCCACGAGGCCGACGAGGAGGTGGGCGACCTCCACGATGAGGTGCCCGCTGCCCGCCAGGATGGTGGTCTGGGTCAGGCCGAAGGCGATCGTCAGGAGACCCCAGGCGATCGCGATGGCGGGCAGGATCGGCTTCGCGCCCCCGCGCAGGGCGAGGGCCGCGGCGGCCGCGAGGGCCACGACGAGCACGATCCCCAGGATCATGTGGATCGACCGCACGCTGCCGCCGATGTCGGCCCAGAGCAGCAGGCCGAGGGCGATGAGGGCGAGGCCGGTGATGCGAACCGTCCAGGTGGCGGCCGCCAGGGCGTTCATCGACAGGGATCCCTCCGGGTGCGGCCGGTCGTCGCGCGGGACGGGCGCCGGCCGGCCGCGACGGCACCTGCGCCAGGAGTGTCGCCGGTTCGGCCGGATCGTGCCGCGGCGGCCGCGTCCTCAGCCGCGCTTGCGGGCGATCCAGACCTCCTCGGAGGGCCAGCGCCGGGCCCACTCCGGGGTGACGTACGGGTAGCGCGTCGTCGCGCCCTCCGGCGCCCGCAGCTCGACCAGGTCCTCCACCTCGAACCCGCTGCCGCGGAGGAGGCGGATCATGTCGCCGGGGCCCAGGTGGAACTCGACCGATCCATCGTCGGGCCACGCGAAGCGGTGCATCCCGAAGTAGTCGCGGACGAGGCGGTCCTCGGCGGGAACCTCCTCGTCCGGCGAGCAGAGCATCAGGATCGTCGAGTTCCCCAGGAAGACGAGCCGGCCGCCCGGGCGCAGGAGCCGCGCGGCCTCCGGGATCCAGCGGTACGGGTCGCACCAGATCGCGGCGCCGTACTCGCTGATCGCGAGGTCGAACGAGGCGTCGGGGAGGGGGACGGCCTCGGCGCTCGCCTCGAGGAGCGGGAAGACCAGGCCGTGCTCGCTGCTGCAGCGCCCGCGCCGTCTCCAGCTGGGCGGGGGTGATGTCGACGCCGACCGGTCGGGCGCCCCGGCGGGCGAGCCAGGCCGAGACGTAGGCGGTCCCGCAGCCGAGCTCGATCGTGTCGAGGCCGGCCACGTCCGGCAGGATCCGCGCCTCCGACTCGGGCACGCCCCAGATCCCCCAGCTCGGCTCGGGGTCGGCCCAGGCGCGCCGCCCGGGTTCCACGTAGGCGGCGGCCTCGTTCGTCCAGAAGGCCCGGTTGGCGACGACGTGATCGGGGAGCTCGGAGTCCGTCATCGCGTCACGGTAGCGCACCCCGGACGTGGACAGGCCCGGCGCACGGCGCCGGGCCTGTCGCTTCGATGGGAGCCCGTGGGGGCCCGGTCACGTCAGGGAAGCTTCTGGAGCAGGGCCTCCGCGATGTTGCTCGTCCCGATGGCGAAGACGTAGAAGACGATGTCGTCCTTGACGTACAGGTAGGCGGCCATGCCGGCCGCGCCTCCTCCGTAGACCTCCTTGCCGCCGACCGTCGACTTGGTCGGTGTCCTGGCCCATGGTGTCGGCAGCCCAGGCGAGCATCTTGTCGCTGGGGACCCCCTTGATCTGGATCGCCATGACGAAGGTGCCGGCGCTCTCGGACTCGGCCGCGGTCGCGATCGCGACCTTGACGTCGTTGACCGTCTTCCCGTTGGCGGCGAGGAACTTCTCCATGTCGGAATCGCCGATCGGCAGGCCGCCCGGGAAGTTCTCGCCATTGAAGCTCGTCCGCTCGAACTTCACGCCGTTGACCTCGGTCGGCAGCTTCGCCTCGAGGTCGGCGGCGCCGCCCGGGAGCAGGCTGACCTCCGGACCCGTGGACTCCGGCGTCTCGCCCGGCTCCTGGGCGTCGGCGCCCTGGCGCTCTGGGTGGCGCTCGGCGTCTGCGTCGCTCCGGGCGCCTGCGTCGCCGCCCGGCGACTGGGTGGCCGAGCCGCCGCACGCGGCGACGAGCACGACGGTGGCGAGGACGGCTGCGAGCGCCCTGCGGTCGATGGTCATGTGGAGTACCCCTCGATGAGTCCGGTGCCGGATGGCAGGTGCGGATTGTAGACCCAGCTCCAAGCCCCGCCGATATCCCCCGATCGGGCCATGGCGAGTCCGGGCGGCCCGGCTGCCGGCGGGTGGACCCCCGCGGCCGGGGCCGGTATCATCCCCGCACCATGCACTCTGCATAGGATCTATGCAGGCACCGGGGCCGCGGAAAGGGACCACGACGGGATGGACGCGACGGAGATCACGGCGGCGGTCGCCGCAGGGAGGGACGCGGCGCCGTTCGTCAACCTCCGCGACCCGGCGAAGCGCCTGGGCCCGGACGGGAAGCCTGCGGTCAGTCGCCGGGCCCGGATCTGGGAGGACGTCCCGGACGAGAAGTGGAACGACTGGCGCTGGCAGCTCTCGAAGCGGCTCAACACGCTCGAGGACCTGGAGCCGGTCCTCAACCTGACCGACGACGAGCGCGAGGGGCTCTCGGCCCCCGACAAGTTCCGGGTCGACGTCACGCCGTACTTCGTCTCGCTCATCGACCCCGACGACCCCGACGACCCCATCCGCCGCCAGGTCATCCCCGTCGGCTCCGAGCTGCGCGCCTTCACCGGGATGATGGAGGACTCCCTGGCCGAGGACCGCCACTCCCCGGTCCCCGGCCTCGTCCATCGCTACCCCGACCGGGTCCTGATGCTCATCACGACCCAGTGCGCCAGCTACTGCCGCTACTGCACCCGGAGCCGGATCGTCGGCGACGCGGGCCAGAACTTCAACCGGAAGGATCACGAGGCCCAGCTCGACTACATCCGCCGGACACCCCAGATCCGGGACGTCCTGATCTCCGGCGGCGACGGCCTGACGCTGGCGCCCAGGCTCCTCGAGACCGTCCTCCGCGGCCTCCGCGAGATCCCCCATGTCGAGATCGTCCGGATCGGCTCCCGGGTCCCCGTCTTCCTGCCCCAGCGGATCGACGAGGAGCTCGGCGAGATGCTGGCGAAGTACCACCCGATCTGGTTGAACATCCACGTCAACCACCCCAACGAGATCACGCCCGAGCTCGCCCGCGCCTGCGACACGCTGGCCCGGGCCGGCGTGCCGCTGGGCAACCAGTCGGTCCTCCTCGCCGGGGTGAACGACTGCGTCCACATCCAGCGCGACCTGGTCCAGAGGCTCGTCGAGATCCGCGTGCGGCCGTACTACATCTACCAGTGCGACCTCGTCGAGGGGGCCGGCCACTTCCGGACGCCGGTCGGCAAGGGCCTCGAGATCATGGAAGGCCTGCGGGGCCACACGTCCGGCTACGCCGTCCCGCAGTTCATCGTGGACGCGCCCGGCGGTGGGGGGAAGATCCCGGTGATGCCGAACTACCTGATCTCGTACTCGGACCACAAGATCGTGCTCCGGAACTACGAGGGCTACATCACGACCTACGAGGAGCCGACGACCTACACGCCCCACGACCGGGCGGGCTGCCGCTGGTGCCAGAACCCGCGGCCGGAGCCCGGCCAGGAGGGAATCACCGCGCTCCTCGACGGCAAGAAGATGTGGATCGAGCCGGCCGGGTTCGTCGAGACGCACGCCCGCGGCAACGAGGAGGCGCACCGCCTCCAGGATCCCTCGAAATGGGTGCCCTATGGCGTCGGGGCGCTCGAGGGCCAGGCCGGCCAGCCGCTGTCGGTCCTCCAGTCGGGTCCTGCTGCCGACCACGGCGACCCGCCGGCGGCGTACGGGCCCGGCGAGGAGCCGCGCCCGGCCGAGGGCCAGCCGACGGCCACCGCCAACCACGAGATCCTGTAGGCGACCGTCCCAGGGGCGTCAGGCGGCCCGATCCAGCGGGCCGCGGGTCCCGGCCTCCGCCCGGTCGAGCGCCGCGATGGCCGCCTTCAGCTGCGCGTCGCCCGTGGCCGCGAGGCCGCCGCTGCCCAGGGTCGCGAAGTCGTCCGGGACGACCTGGGCGGCCCCCTGCGGCAGCTCGACGACCTCGTCGGGCACGAGGCCCTCGTGCCAGATGGCCCGGCCCTTGGGCGTGAGCCAGCGCTCGGTGCCGACCGTGAGCGCGCCGCCGTCCTTGAGGGGATAGGTGTTCACGACCGTGCCGGTGCCGTAGGTCTTCACGCCCACGACGCGGGCGCGGCCGGCATCCTGGAGGGCACCGGTCAGGATCTCCGCCGAGCTCGCGGTCTGGTCGTCGACGAGAACGACGAGCGGCAGGTCGGGCGCCAGGGCGGCCCCTTCGACCGGGTGCGGCGTCTCCTTCCCGCTGCGGTCGACCGAGCGATAGACCACCCCGTCCTCGAGGAAGAGCGCGGCCGTCTCCACGGGCTCGTTGACGTAGCCGCCGGGGTTGCCGCGCAGGTCGAGGACCACACCCTCGGCGCCCTTGTCCAGCGCCTCCCGGAGCGTGGCCGCCATCGCCTTGGCCGCGCCCGCCGAGAACGATTCGAGGCGGATCACCGCGTCCCGCGACCCCGGGCGCGAAGGCCCACGAGACGAGGGGCAGGTCCAGCTTGGCGCGGGTGATCGTGACCGAGCGCGTCGCGCCGCCCCTCGCCTTCAGCTCCAGCGTCACCTTCGAGCCCTCCGGCCCGCGCACCTTGGCGACGACCTCGTCCACGGCCAGGCCGGTCACGCTGACCCCGCCCACGGTCACGATCTCGTCGCCGGCGGTCACGCCGGCCCGCTCGGCGGGGCTGTCGTGGAGGACGCGGACGATCACCAGGCGCCCGTCCTGCAGGTCCAGCACGGCGCCGACGCCGACGAACGTGCCGGAGAGCGAGTCGTCGCGTGCCTTGACCTCCTCGGGCGTCAGGTAGCCCGTGTGGCCCCGGTCGTCGAGGCTCGCGGTCATCCCGGTGAGGGCGCCCCGCTCCAGGGCGAGGGGATCGAGCGCCCGCGGGTCGACGTAGTGCTGGTCGAGGAGGTCGTAGGCCTCGTCGAGGAGGCGCCAGTCCGGCCGCTCGGCGGAGGGGGAGTAGGCCGGGGTCGCCCCCGGTCCGGGCCCCGCCAGGCCGCCCTGCCCGACGGAGACGCCGAGGGAGAAGGTGACGAAGGCGGCAAGGACGAGCGCCGCGAGCAGGAGGGCCGGGCGCCCGCCGGCGCGGGGCGGCGGCGTCCATCCGGACGGCGGCCAGGCGGGTGGGGCGGGGTCGGGCGCGCCGGGTGCGCGGAGGCGGTCTTCATCCATGGTGCGCGAACGATGCACCATCCACCCCAAGAACGGGTGGCGAGACGATCAGGTTTCCTTCACCCGGCCGCGCAGGGCCGCGTCGGGGCCGCGTCGGCGCCGCGTGTGTGCCGCGTCAGGGCCGCGTGCGTGCCGCGTCAGGCCCGCCTGGCCTTCGGGGCCCGGCGGGCCCAGCTCCCTGGCGACCTGGCGGGCCCAGCGCTCCACCGCCGTCCAGTCGCGGTGCTCGGTGAAGCTCGACTTGGCGAGCCGGGCGAGGATTCGCAGGCCGGCCCCGAGGTGATGCGGCTGGAGCGATCCCGCGAAGAGGGCGACGTCCCGCGGTCCGATCCGCTCGATCACGCCGATCAGGGCGGGCGGCACCTCGACGGTCGTCCCGTAGGGCAGCGGCTCCGCCGGCCCCGACGCGAAGAGCCACACGGGAATCGCCTCCAGCTGTCGCTCGTGGGCGACGAGGAAGGCGTGCGCACCGGGCATCCACTCGCCGGCGAAGACGGTGCAGCCGATGATGGCGGCGCGGAACGCCCGCAGGTCGCCGACCGCGTCCAGCTCCTCCAGGCGCACCGCGACGCCCGTCGCGCCCAGCACCTCCGCGATCGCCGCGGCGATCCCGCGCGTCGATTCGTGTCGCGTCGCGTATGCGACGAGGACCTCGTCCGACACCGCAGCACCTCCCGCTCGGGCTCCGCTTGTCGCGCGCCCGACCGCTCTGCCGGCTGCTCTGCCGGCGGTCTTGCCGCGGGGCGCCGCACGACGGCGGGGCACGGTTCCATTGTGGGGCTGGCGTCGATTCGGGGCGAGTGCCGGAGGGCCGCCACTCCGCGGGGACGAACGGCCCGTCGAGCGCCGGCGCCGCCTCCGCCGGCGCCGCCTCCGCCGGCGGCGCCGCCTCCGCCGCGGCCCACTCCGCGGTCGCGACCCTGTGCTACTGTCCGGTCCCCATCCGGGGCTGCTGAGGGGGACTCGACCGTGATCGACCGACGCGCCGCGGCTCCCGGCGACCTGCGGCTGCGGGCCGCACCCGACGGCCTCCCCGACCCGCGCCTCGCGCCGCCCGTCGTGGCCGAAGCGGGTGACCCGTTCACCGCCGTTCGCGTGATCGACCTGGTCGCCCGCGTCGAGCGCGGACAGCCGGTCCGGCTCGATGACCTGGTCAGCACGCTCAACGCCCGCCACCTCGACTGGCTCTTCGACCGCGCGGCCGTCCTGGACGTGCTCATCGCCCTGCAGGCGAACTGGATGGCCGACTACCGCAACGCGTCGGGGATCGTCCTCGAGGACGGCCCCTACGGTCCTACGCTCGTCCTGGAGGATTCGCCGCGCGTGGATCCCTGGATCGTGCGCCAGGCGCTGCGCGAGGCCGCCGCCTGCCGCGAGCGCCTCGCCGAGTTCGCCCGTCGCGATGGGACCAATCAGGTCGGCTGAGGGCCGGCCCTGACCAGGCAACCGACGGTTCCGGCGTGGCCGCGGCACCAGGACAGGGTGTGCACCGGCCGGCCCGTCACTCGGCATCGGCATCGCCGTCAGCGAACGAGCATCGTCGGCATCGGCATGCACGCGAGATCGGGCGGACGCGATGCGGCGGGGGCCGGACGTCTCGGCGTGAGGGCGTCGCGGAGACGATCGCGCGCCCGGGGGGCAGCGCACTCGGATCGCCTGTCAGAGCGGAGACGGGCCGGCGCCGCGTCCAGTCGAGCGCGATCAGATCTCGCGGCGGTGGAAGTAGGGGCAGGCCGGCGACATCGAGCGGTGCTGGAGTCGATCCGCCGTCGCATGCGAGAAGACGAGACGTCGCGCTGCGGCGGCGATCCGCTGAGACGAGGCCGGAGAGGGTGCCCCGCGCGGCGCTCGCGATGGAGAGAGAGCGCCGCGATCAGCCGTTCGCTTGCGGCAGTCCGGTGTGCCACCGGCCGGCCCGTCACTCGGCATCCGGCATCGCCATCAGGCCGGACGCGCCATGGACCCGGCGCCGGACGCGCCATCAGGCCGGACGCGCCATGGGCCCGCGGCCGTGGCGGGCCATGATCTCGACGACTCGCTCGCCGTCGAGGCCGTGCGCAGTGATCCCGTCGGCACCCGTCATCGTCTCGGCCACGAGCAGGGCGTTGACGATCGCCTCCTCCACCGCTTCCACGGCCGCCTGGAAGAGCGGCGTGATCCGGGCGTCGTCGACCATCCGGACGTCGTGGACGATCCGGCTCGCGGGCTCGATGGCCGGCCCGGGCAGCCCCCGGTTGCCGGTCGCGAAGGCGATGAAGATGTCGCCCGAGCTCGTCGAGGCGATCCCGCCCATCCGGGCGATCCCGAGGCCGGCCCGCTGGGCGAGCCGCTCGCACTGGTGGGGGAGGAGGGGCGCGTCCGTGGCGAGGACGACGATGATGGAGCCGGATCCCGGCTCCAGGCTGCTGCCGCGCCCCCCGGCCCGCGCCCGCGCCATGGCATTCGCGGCATCCCAGGGGCTGGGGACCTCGCTCACCGGGATCGCCTCGCCGATCGGGACGCCGTCGATGCGCAGCAGCTCGCGCGAGCCGTAGTTCGCCTGGACCAGCGCGCCGATCGTGAAGCCGCCGGCAGCGGCCGGGACGACCCGCGATGCCGTGCCGATCCCGCCCTTGAACTCATGGCAGATCATCCCCGTCCCGCCGCCGACCGCGCCCTCGGCGACCGGGCCGCCCGCCGCGGCCTCCAGGGCCGCATCGAGATGCTCCGGGCGGACGTGGAAGCCGTTCACGTCGTTGAGCACGCCGTCGAACGTCTCGCCCACGACCGGCAGCGACCAGAAGTCGTCGTGGGGCCCGTGGGAGCGCACCGCATGGGCGATGAGCGCGTCGTGAACGACCCCGACCGCGTGGGTGTTCGTGATCGCGATCGGGCTGGTCAGGAAGCCGGACTCGCGGACCCACTCGAGGCCGGTCAGCTCGCCGTTGCCGTTCAGGCGGTGGCAGCCGGCGAAGACCGGCTCGATGAAGGCGTCCCCGTCGTGGGGCACCACGACCGTGACGCCGGTCCGCACCGGTCCCTCGCCGACGACGCGGGGGCCCTCGCCGCGGATGAGCGTCGCGTGCCCCACCCGCACGCCGGCCACGTCCGTGATCGCGTTGAGCGGGCCCGGCCCGAGCCGGCCCAGGACGATTCCATGGTCGCGCGCGCGCATCCAGCCTCCTATTCGTCAACGCTTCGGGGAGATACTACGGGCCGCGGCGCTGATCGCGAGCCGCGGGCGCGGATAATCCGCCCATGCCCGGTCCTGCCGTCGCCCCGCCGGCCCCGCTCGCCGTTGAGCGGCTGCCCGCGCTCGATGGGGTCGCGCCGGCCGACGCCGCGGACGGGTTCCGCGACCTGCCGGGGCTGGCGCTCCTGGAGAGCGCGCGGCCGGGCCGGGCAGGGCGCTGGTCGTTCCTCGTCGCCGAGCCGGTGGCAGTGCTGGAAGGGTCGGCACCCGGCGACGATCCGTTCGCGGAGGCGCGCGCCGCCCTCGCCCTCCTGGACGCGACGCCAGTCCCGCCCGGCGTGCCGCCGTTCGCCGGCGGGCTGGTCGGGCACCTGGGGTACGACCTCGGCCGCCGCCTGGAGCGCCTTCCCGCGCGAGCGCTCGACGACCAGGGCCTGCCGGACCTGCGCCTCGGCCTCCATGCCTGGGCGATCGCCTGGGACGGCCACGACGGGAGGGCGTGGCTGGCCGGCCGGGCGGTCGATGGCGACCTCGCCGGCCTCGAGCGGGCGCTGGCCGGCGTCCGCGCCCGTGCCGAGGCGGCGGTGCGCGTGCCCCTGCGCGGCGAGCCGGCCTTCCCGGAGCTGGTCTTCCGCTCCGAGGTCGACCGGGCGACCTGGATGACGCGGGTCGAGGCGGTCCGGGCGGCGATTGCCTCGGGCGAGCTCTACCAGGCGAACCTGACCCGGCGCCTGGTCGCTCCGTTCGACGGCGAGCCGTGGTCCGTCTTCCGGCGACTTCGGGCGGGCGAGCCGGCAGCGTTCACCGCCTTCGTCGACCTCGGGCGCGCGTCGCCCGCACGGCCCGCGGCGGGCGGTCATCTCGGCCTCGCCGGAGCCCTTCCTCGCCCTCGATGCCGGCGGGCGGGTCCGGACCGATCCCATCAAGGGGACCCGGCCGCGCGGCCGCACCCGCTGCGGAGGACCGGGCCCTCGCCGGCGAGCTCCTCGCGTCGGGCAAGGACCGCGCCGAGAACACCATGATCGCCGACGTCCTCCGCAACGACCTCGGGCGCGTCTGCCGGCCCGGGAGCGTCCGCGTCCCGCGCCTGGGGCGCCTGGAGCGCACGCCTTCCGTGCAGCACCTCGTCTCGACGGTGACCGGGCGGCTGGCACCCGACCGCGACGCGTTCGACCTGCTGGCGGCGACCTTCCCCGGAGGATCGATCACGGGCGCACCCAAGATCAGGGCGATGGAGCTGATCGAGTCGCTCGAGCCGGTGCGGCGCGGTCCATACTGCGGCGCGGCGCTCTGGCTCGACGCCGGCGGGGCCATGGGCTCGTCCATCCTCATCCGGACGTTCGTCGCCGACGGCCGGCGCCTGACGCTCCACGTCGGCGGCGGGATCACCTGGCGCAGCGACCCGGCGGCCGAGTGGGAGGAGACGCGGACGAAGGCACGCGGTCCGCTCCGGGCGATCGGTGCGCTGGTCGAAGGCGAGGAGGCCGAGTGAGCGGTATCGAAGCCGGGGGCCCGGGAGCCCGATCGGGAGCCCCCGGGGCTCGACCGGGAGCTCGACCGATCGCCTGGGTCGACGGGCGGCTGGTGGCGGTCGACGAGCCGGCGCTGCTCGTCGGCGACCGCGGCTTCCAGCTCGGCGACGGCCTCTTCGAGACGCTCCGGGTGCGGCGGGGCGTTGCCATCGAGATCGGGCTGCACCTCGCCCGGCTTCGCGAGGGCCTGGGCCTCATGGCGATCGCGATGCCGCTCGCCGACGGGGAGCTGGCGGCCGCGATCGCCGCCGTGGTCGGCGTCAACGCTCCCGCCGACGCCGCCGTGCGGATCACGGTGAGTCGCGGCGCACCGCCTGGCCGGGGACTGCTCCCGGCCGGGTGGCGGGAGCTCGCTCCGACGGTGGTCATCCAGGCCTGGCCGCACGTGCCGGTGACAGCCGCGTTCCTGGCCCGGGGCGTGCGCGTGGTGATCGCGACCGGGCGCCGCGACCCGGCGCATCCGCTCGCGTCCGTGAAGACGATCTCCCGCGCCGACCACGTCCACGCCAAGCTCGAGGCGGAGCGGGCCGGCGCCGACGACGCGATCACGCTCACGACCGACGGGCACGTCGCAGAGGCGACGACGGCAAGCGTTGTCCTCGTGCTCGGCACGCGGGTCCTGACACCACCGCTCGCGGCCGGGATCCTGGCCGGGACCACGCGCGACTGGCTGCTTCGTCCGGAGGGGGCGGCCGCGCTCGGCCTGGCCGCGACGGAGGCGTGGCTCACCCCCGCCGACCTCCTCGCGGCCGACGAGGTGCTCCTCTGCTCGTCGGTGGCGGGCTTCCAGCCGGTCGTGTCGCTGGACGGCATCCCGATCGGCGGCGGCGCGCCGGGTCCCTGGGCGGCGCGCCTGCGGGCTGCCCGCGAGGCCTGGATCGTGGCCCAGTCGCGGCGGAGTAGGGGCGTCGACCGCGCCGGGGCGGGTTCCAGCAGGCCGCCTGCCGGTCCGCGCCGGTAGCACGCTGGCCCGCCGGTGACGGCCGCTCGAACCGTCGCACTACACTCCGGGTGTGACCCGCGACGAGCTCATCGAGCAGACGAAGCGCCTCATCGCCGAGGGTGAGCGCCTGGCCGGCGCACCGTCCATGGACGCCCTGCGCACCTGGCTCCAGCTCTCCGACGAGATGCTCGCCGAGGCCTGGGGGAGCATGGATCGCTACCACCTGGCCTGGCTGTCGGTCGGCAAGCCGAAGGACGATCGTCCGGGGCCGCCCGATGACGCCGGACGAGGAGGCGGCCTACGTCCGCGAGGTTGCCCGCCAGAAGACGGCCGCGCTCCGGATGAGCCTCGACGCGGTGGAGCGGCAGGGGATGCCGTTCCGCGGCGAGGCCGGAGGTGTGGGCGCCCGGCAGGGGACGGGCGATGTCCCGAGCCCGCCCGCGCTTCGACGTCCCGGCCGAGGCCGACGAGCTCGCCGCCCGGGTCCGGCTGGCGCGCGAGGAGGCGGCCCGCCACGACGCGGCCGAACACCTGCCGCGCGCGCCCCGGCCGGAGCGGATGCAGCGATGAAGGCGAGCGAGCCGTCCGCAGCGGGGGCACGCGGGTGACCCGACCCCGCACCCCGGCGGTCGGCGGCGAGCGCGACGTCCCCGTTCCCGATCCGGTCGCCCGCGACTACCTCCTCCTCGCCCTGCGCCTCGACCAGCGGATCGCCGGCCTCGTCGACGGCTACTTCGGCCCGGCCGACCTGAAGGCGCTCGTCGACGTGGAGCAGCTGCCGTCGCCGGCCCGCCTCGCTCGACGACGCCGCCGCGCTGCGCGCCCGCCTCCCCGCCGAGGTGGATGAGCCCGACCGGCGCCGCTGGCTCGACGTCCAGCTCATCGCGCTCGAAGCGCAGGCCCGGGCCCTCGCCGGCGACGGGCTGCCCTATCTCGAGCACGTGACCGCCTGCTTCGACTACCGGCCCACCCGAACCCCTGAGGGCGTCTTCGACGCGGCCGCCGCCGAGCTCGACGCGCTCCTTCCCGGGAGCGGGCCGCTCGCGGCCCGCCTCGCCGCGTGGGACGACCGCTTCGTGATCCCCGTCGCTCGCGTCCGGCGCGTCGTCGACGCCCTGCTGCCGGGCCTCCGGCGCCGCGCCGCCGCCCTCTTCGGCCTCCCCGACGGGGAGGGCCTGGCCGTCTCGCTGGTCCACGACCAGCCGTGGAGCGGCTACAACTGGTACGACGGCGGCCGCCGCAGCCGCGTGGACCTCAACACCGACCTCCCCATCCGGGCGCCCGACCTGCTCTCGGTCCTGCCCCACGAGACGTACCCCGGGCACCATCTCGAGCACGCCTGGCACGAGGCCCACCTCGTCGACGACCTCGGCCGGATGGAGGCCAGCGCCCTCCTCATCAATGCGCCCGAGTGCCTGCTCTCGGAGGGCCTCGCCGACCTCGGGAAGCGCTTCGCGGTCCCCCCGGACGAGGAGGCCGACGCTCCTGGTCGAGGTCTACCGGCTGGCGGGCCTCCCGGACCTCGGCGACGCCGCCCGCATCCGGGCCACGGCCGAGCGCCAGGTGGCGATCTCGCGAGCGCTGACCGCGGTGCGCGGGGTGGCCGGGAACGCCGCGCTCATGCTGCACGCCGAGGGCGCCCCCCGCGAGGAGGTCCTCGCCTACCTGGAGCGGCGCCTCCTCTCGACGCCGGAGCGCGCCGCGAAGCGCCTCGAGTTCATCTCGCACCCCCTGTGGCGGACCTACGTCTTCGTCTACTTCGAGGGCGAGCGGCTGCTGCGCCGCTGGCTCGAGATGGTCCCCGCGGCCGATCAGCCGGCCCGCTTCGGGCGGCTCCTGGCCGAGCAGCTGACGCCCTCGGCGATCGTCGCCGAGATCGGCGCCGACGGCGGGGAGGTCGGCGGGCCGATCGGCGCCGGAGCAGCCGGGCGGTCGGTCAGCCCCCCGCCCACATCAGCAGCACGCGATCCTCGCCGGCACCGTCCCAGTCGGCGAACGCCGGCACGCCGTAGATCCGGGAGCTCCCCGGGCCGCCCTGGGGCTCGAAGCCAAGGGCGGCGAAGAAGGCGAGCGCGATCCGGTCGTCGGGCCGGCAGGCGGCCTCCACGACGGCGACGCCGTCGGTGACGCCCGCGGTGCCGAAGCGCCGCACGAGGTCCCGCCCGATCCCCCGGCGGCGGAACTCCGGGTCGACCGCGACGAGGTGGATCACGCCCTGCGCGGGCCGGTCGGCCGAGCGGAACCCGAGGAGCAGCCCCAGCGGCCGGCCGTCCTTCGAGGCCTCGGCCAGCCAGGAGGTCCCGCCGAAGTGGCGGAACCACGTTCGCCCGGCACCCGGCCTCCCGCCCCGCTCCTCGCACCAGTCGCGGAGGCGCGCGTCCAGGCCGGCGAGGTCGGCCTCGGTCGGATGGCGGACCTCGTACGGCGGCGCCGGCCGGCGGGGCGCCGGCGGGACCTGCGGGAGCCAGTGGTCGAGGTCGGGGAAGTCCGGCATCAGCGCGACCCCGCGGCGGCGCCGCCAGCGGCCAGGACGGCCTGGAACAGCACGAGCTCGGCGGGCGCCACCTCGAGCAGGCGCCGCGGCGGGCGCTCTCCGGGGGTCGCGGCAGGCGACGGGTCCATGGGCGGGATCGTAGCCGCTCCGCCACCGCGCGCAACCGCCGTGGTGGAGCGGGTATCCTTTGACGCCGTGAGCCACTACGCCCTCGGCCTGCCCGATCCCGACATGCGCGCCGGCTTCCCGGCCGCCGCTGACCGGGTGCGCGCGGCGACGGCGCGGATCGGCGCCCGGGCCCTCGAGGTCGCCCTCGAGCGGGACCCGACCCTCCGCGAGCGGGCCGGCGAGACCGGCCTCCGCCGGCTGCTGCGCGACACCGAGATCTTCGTCGAGCGGGTCGCCCGGGCCCTCGCGTCCGGCGATCCCGGCGAGGCGGGCGAGTGGGCCGACTGGGTCGCCCCCGTCTACCGGCGCCGCAAGGTCCCGATGGACGACCTCGTCACCCTGTGCGAGGGGCTCCGGAGCGCGCTCTCGGCGGTCCTCGCCCCCGAGGAGCAGGCCGCGGCCGGTGCCGCGCTGGACCAGGCGATTGCCACGTTCCGCCGTTACCGGAGGATCGCGGGCGACGCCCGGAAGCGCAGCCGGATCATGATGGCGCTCTACAAGGGCGGCTGAGCGAGGTCCGCGCGATGACGATCAAGTGGGTCCAGGCGGACCCCCTCGTGATGAACGGCGAGCCCTTCTGCTACGGCAGCCGGGTCACCGTCCGCCAGCTCCTGGAGATGCGCGCCGGCGGGTACGACCTGACGCGGATCCTCACCGACCATCCGGAGCTCCGCCGGCTCGGCGTCGCCGCCGCCTTCTGCTACGCGGCCGACCACGCCGCGCGCTACGCGGAGTTCTTCGCGGCGGATGGCACGCTGGCCGGCCCGGGCTACACGGACCAGGAGGCGGCGACCCTCCCCGAGCAGTACCGGCGGCCGGGCGTGGTCGTCGCCGGGTGAGCCCCGTCGCGCGCCTGACGCGGGCCGCTGGCTGAATTCCGAGTAATCCGCTCGACATTCCGTCCGCGGTGGTACCCTTCCTCGTGAACCAACCCGCAGCGGGACCCGTCTCCGCATGACCGACCAGCCGACCACCGCCCCGACCTCCGATGCGACGGCGACCCTCGACGCCGCGTCGGCCTTCGATCCCGTGCGCCGCGCCCGTGAGCTCGCGGTCCTCGACGCGCTCCGGAACGTCGTCGACCCCGAGATCGGGATGAACGTGGTGGAGCTGGCGCTCATCAAGCAGATCCTGCTCGGCGAGACGGAGTCCGAGGTCAAGATGATCCTCACGACCCCCTTCTGCCCCTACGCCGGATCGATGATCGCCCAGGTCAAGGAGCAGGCCGAGTCGGCGCTGGACCACCCGGTCAAGGTGACCCTCCTCGCCGAGCGCTGGGACCCGCGCGACGCGGGCCTCATGTGGTGAGCGAGGAAGCCTCCGACCGCGCCCCGCGCGCCCCTCGCGCCTCCGCGATCGCCACCGGTCGCGGCGACGACGGCACCACGGGCCTCCTCTTCGGGGGCGACCGGATCCCCAAGGACGACCTGCGCACCGAGGCCTACGGCACGCTCGACGAGGCGGTGGCGGCCCTGGGGCTGGCGCGGGCCGAGCTGGAGCTGAAGCGCCAGCTGGACGTCCTTCCGCCGGCCCTCGACGAGATCGCGACGCACATCCTGCGGATCCAGCGCGAGCTCTTCGTCGCCGGCGCCGAGCTGGCCGCCAACCCGGCCGCCCGGGACCGCCTCCGCGACGGCACCACGAAGGTCTCGCCGGGGATGGTCGCCGGCGTGGACGCGGTCCTGGCGGACTACGAGACGCGGATCGCGTTCCCGACCGAGTTCGTCGTGCCCGGCGAGACCCGCACCAGCGCCGCCCTGGAGCTGGCCCGGACGATCCTCCGCCGCGCCGAGCGACGCGCCGTGACCCTGGAGCGCGCCGGCCTCGTTCCGGGCGCTCACCTCCTGCCGTACCTCAACCGCCTGGCCGACCTCCTGTGGGTCCTCGCCCGCGCGGCGGAGCAGGCCGAGGCTCGCCCGGCAACCCCCGCGCGAACCGGCGGCCCGCGATCCGGCGGGGCCGGCTGATCGAGGGACCGGCAGGGGAGCGCCGACGGCGTCCCGGGCCGATGTTCGGCATACTCTGGGCCACGGGAGCCGTGCTCCCTTCCTCATGATGGAGACGCACCAACGATGATCCAGAACCCTTCCGGGCGGTACCTCTCCCCGACGCAGGTCGGGGTCCGCCCCGACGCCCGGCTCGCCCAGGCGTTCCTCACCCAGTCGTTCTTCTGGATGTTCCTCGGCCTCCTCGTCACGACCGGGGTCGGCTTCCTGATCACGTCGGTGCCCGTGGAGACGCTCTCGCGGTACTACGGGCTGGCGCTGCCGCTGTTCCTCGTGCAGCTCGTGGTGGCGTTCGTCCTGAGCCTCGCGATCCGCAGGATCTCGGCGACGGTCGGGCTGCTCCTCTTCTTCGTCTACGCGGCGATCACCGGCGTGACGCTGGGCTTCGTCCTCCTCACCTACGAGATCGGCAGCATCGTGACCGCGGGCTCCTCGGCCGCCGCCGTCTTCGGCGCCGCCGCGATCTACGGCGCGGTGACGAAGCGCGACCTCTCCAGCCTCGGCCGGTACCTCTTCATGGGCCTGGTCGGGCTCCTCGTCGCCATGCTCGTCAACATGCTCGTCGGCTGGAGCTGGCTGTCGTTCGGGATCTCGGTCGCCGGCGTCGTCATCTTCACGGCGCTGACCGCGTACGACGTCCAGAAGATCCAGCGCGGCGACTACGCGGCGTGGGCGGGGTCGATGGAGAAGGGCGCGGTCTTCGGCGCCTTCCACCTCTACCTCGACTTCATCAACCTGTTCTTCATGCTCCTCCGCCTCTTCGGCAACGGTCGGAGCTAGGCGCCCGGCGGCCGGGGGCCGCCGCCACGCAGCGAACGAAGGCGGCCCGGTCGAGCGACGACCGGGCCGCTCGTTCGTCAGGCAGCGGCTTCGGCGGCGCGGCTTCGCGCAGCGGCTTCAGCGGCGGCTCGGCGGCGAGGGCGGCCAGGAGCGCGCGGCCCGCTTCGGCGGCGGGCGCCGGGCGGGCAAACAGGAATCCCTGGCCCCGGTCGCAACCCAGCTCGATCAGCTCCGCGAGCTGGTCCTCCCGCTCGATCCCCTCCGCGGTCACGGCGATCCCCAGGCCCTGGGCGAGGCCGACGACGGCGCGCACGATCGCGAGATTGGCGGCCGAGTCGTGGAGCCCCGCGACGAACGAGCGGTCGATCTTGATGACGTCGAGGGGGAGCTGGCGTCAGGTAGGCGAGCGAGGAGTAGCCGGTCCCGAAGTCGTCGAGGGCGACGCGCACCCCGAGCTCGTGCAGCGCCCGCAGGGTGACGCCCGTCGCCTCCGCGTCGCTCATGGCGAGGGACTCGGTGATCTCCAGCTCCAGGCTGGCCGGCGCCAGGCCGGTCTCGGCGAGCACGGCCGCGACGCGGGCCGCGAGGTCCGGGCGGGCGAACTGGCGGGCCGAGAGGTTGACGGCCACCACGAGGTCCGCGAGGCGGGCATCCGCGAGCTGCCAGGCGCGGGCCTGGCGGCAGGCCTGGGCCAGGACGACGTCGCCGAGGGGGAGGATGAGCCCCGTCTCCTCGGCGAGGGGAATGAATGACAGCGGCCCCATGAGGCCCCGGGTGGGGTGCTCCCAGCGGACGAGGGCCTCGTGGCCGAGCGTCCGCCCGCTGCGCAGGTCGACCAGCGGCTGATAGTGAACGCGAAGCTGGTCGCGCTCGATGGCCAGCCGCAGGTCCAGCTCGAGCTCGAGGCGGTCCATGGACAAGGCGCTCATCTGCGGGCGGAAGAGCGCCACCCGGTCGCTCGGGTCGGCCTTCGCCCGGTAGAGGGCGATCTCGGCCTCGCGCAGGAGATCGGCGGCGCCGTGGCCTCCGGCCCGCGACATGGCGACGCCGACGCTCGCCGCAACGTACGTGTCGCGACCCTCGACGAAGAACGGCGCCGCCAGCGCATCGATCATGCGCCGCGCGAGCCCCTCGGCCGCAGCCTCGTCGGCGAGTCCGTCGACCAGGACGGCGAACTCGTCGCCGCCGAGCCTGGCCAGCGTGTCCGCCGGCCGCAGGGTGTCGGCCAGGCGACGGCCGACGGCGGCGAGCAGCCGGTCGCCAACGGCATGTCCCAGGCTCTCGTTGATCACCTTGAAGCGATCCAGGTCGAAGAGGAGGACGGCGAGCGGGGTCGCCTCGTCCGGGTCCGTCCAGCTGAGGGCGTGCGTCACGCGGTCCATGAAGAGGGACCGGTTCGGCAGCCCGGTCAGGGTGTCGTAGAAGGACTGGCGGACCAGGCGCTCCTGGATCGCGCGCCGCTCCCGGATGTCGCGGATCGCGGTCGCCCGGGCGGGGACCTCGTCGGGGTACGGGATGGTCCGGCCGATGAGCTCGACGGCCGCCTCGGAGCCGTCGGCGAGGAGGGCGGCCGTCTCGTAGGGGGTCTCGTTGTCGACGGCGAGCTGCAGCGCGAGGGCGGCCCGCGCGGGCAGCGGGAAGAGATCCAGCACGGACTGGCCGATCACCTCGTCCGGGGCCTGCCCGAACAGCTCGACGAACGCCGCGTTGACCTCCAGGATCCGGCCTGCGCGATGGATGACGAGGGCCTCGAAGGACGCGTCGGCCAGCCGCCGCAGGCGCTCCGTGCTGGCCCGCAGCTCCTCCTCCGTGTGGGTCCGGACGGCGAGCTCCGCCCGGGCGGCGGCGTGGAGGCGCGCATTCTCCATGGCCACCGAGGCGAGCTGGGCGAAGCGGCTGAGGCCGGCGACGTCGGTCTCATCGAAGACCCGGCCCGAGTCGCCGGCGGCCAGGCCGATGACCCCGATGATCTCCGCGCCGGCCGTGAGCGGCACCCCCACCACGGAGCCGATCCGGCCGATGCCTGTCGAGGCCGCTGGCGCGGTCGGCCACCGCGTCGTAGTCCTCGACGCACATCGCCTCCCCGGAATCCCAGACGCGGCCGCCGACCCCCCGGCCGCGGGCGAGCTGCAGGCCGACGACGCCGCGGAAGATGCCCAGGCCGACGGCGAGTCGCAGGACGTCGGCCTCCCGGTCGACGAGGTAGAGGTAGCCGTTCGGCGTCCCCGCCAGCGCCGCCGCCCGGGCGACGATCGTCTCCAGGAGCTCCTTCGGATCGTGACCGCCCATGAGCGCCGAGGTCGTCTCGTGGATGGCCGCGAGGTACTCGGCCCCGCGTCCGGCCGCGCCGGCGCCGGTCGCCACCCGCGCCTTGCGCCGGGCCGCCTTCTCCAGGTAGAGCTCGGCGTCGGCGAGCATCACCAGCTCGTCCTTGGAGATTCCGTCGGCCGGGCAGGCGGCGACGCCGATGCTGACCGTGACGTGCGGCCCTTCCTCGGCCGCGCCGATCTCGTCGACGGCCCCGGCCAGGCGGTCGGCGATGACGCGGGCCTCGCCTCGCGGCACGTCCGGGAGGAGGACGGCGAACTCGTCGCCGCCGTACCGGAAGACGCGGTCCTGGGGCCGGACGTGGATCGGCAGCGCATCGGCCAGCCGGCGCAGGAGGCGGTCCCCGGCAGGGTGTCCGCGGCCGTCGTTGAAGCTCTTGAATCCGTCGAGGTCGAGCATGAGCAGGGCGAACGCGGCGGGGCCACCATCGGGGCCGCCCCCCAGGAGACTCTCGAGGTCGGCCTGGAAGGCGCCGTGGTTGCGCAGCCCGGTCAGGGCGTCGCGCTCGGCGCGCAGCGCCGCCGCGTGGAGCGCCTCGGCCGTCTGCAGGGCGATCGACGCCTGGCCGGCGAAGAGCTTGACGAGCTCGAACTCGTCCGCCGCGAAGTGCGCCTCGGCGAGGCCCATCCGGCCGACGTTGAGGGTGCCGATCACGTCGCCGCCGACGCGGAGGGGGACGACGATGAGCGACTCGGGCTCGACGGGCGTCCCCGGGATGTTGACGGCGCGCGGGTCCAGGTGGGCGTCGTTGGCGAGGACCGGCTCCCCGTGCTCCGTGGCCCAGCCGGTGAGGCCCAGGCTGGTGGGGATCTCCTCGGCGAGGATCACCTCGGCGTAGCGGTCGCGGGCCAGGACGGCGGTCCGGACGCCGCGCTCGCGGTCGATCCGGTAGATCGTGAGGTTGTCGTAGCGGACGACGCTCCGCAGGCCGTCGGCGATCCGCTCCAGGACCAGCGCGGGGTCGCCGCGTGCCGAGGAGCGTCTCGTTCACGTCCAGGAGGGCGCGCTGGCTGGCCAGGCGATGCTCCAGCTCCTCCTGCTGGACGCGGAGCCGGCCGAAGTTCTCGGCGTTGACGAGCGCCTGGGCGGCGAAGCCGGCGAAGATCCGCAGGGTGGCAAGGTCGTCCTCGACGTAGCGGTCGACGCCCTTCGTGCTGACCACCACGACGCCGCGCACCACGTCGTCGAAGGTCATCGGTGCCACGAGCATCGACTCGGGCTCCGCGTCGGGACCCACCACCAGGCGGCGCTTCTCGGTCCGGGTGTCGGCGACCCGGACGGCCGTGTTGTGCGCCGCGACCCAGCCCGTCAGGCCCGTGCCGATGGGCACCCGCAGGAGCTCGGCGGAGGGATCGGAGACGCCCATGAAGGTGCCCCCGAAGGCGATCGGCTCGCACATCCCGGCGGCGCTGTCGACGCGGTAGACGCGGGCGGTGTCGGACGCGAAGAGCCCGCGGACCTCGGCGACGATCGCCTGGCCGATCTCGCGTCTGCGTCGTGAATGCGGTTCAGGCGGGCGGCCAGGTCCTGGATCGCGTCCAGGCGGGCGGCGAAGCTGCGGACGCTGGCGTAGAGCCGCGCATTCTGAAGGGCCACGGCCACCTGGTCGGCGAAGCTCTCCAGGAGCTCGAGCTCGGCGGCCGCCCATTCGTGGGGGCGGGTGTGGTACAGCACGAGGAGTCCGAGCGGCTCGTCGAGGTAGGCCACCGGGACGAGGCAGATCGTCCGGAATCCCTCCTCGTCGTATCGGGCGACCAGCTCGGCGGGGATGTCGGTGGTCCACGGGCCCTGGAGGACCATCGTCCGGCGCTCCGCGACCGCGCGCCAGCCGGCTGCCGGGCTCCCGCGCTGGACCTCCGCGACGGTGGCAAGGAAGGCGGACCCCAGGCCGCGCTGGGCAACGAGGAGGAACGGGTGGTTGCCGTCCTCGACGGTCCAGAGGCCGGCCTTGTCCGCCCCGAAGAGGTCGACGGAGTGGTCGAGCACGTCGTCGAAGATCCGGTCGAGGTCGCGGTAGCCGCCGGGAGCGGGACGATGGGCGGCCCCGGGCCCCGGATGTCGCCCGGGCCGGGCGCGGCCTCACCTCGGCCGGGCGCGGATTCGCCCGGGCCGGGGGCGGGCTCACATCGGCGGCGACGTCTGGTGTGCCGGGTCCCGGCAAGGCAATCGCCATCGTGCTCCCGTGGTCTCGGAAGGGCCGCTGCCTGCGGCCGTGCCGGGCGGTGCCCGGGCGCAACTCACCGTATCGGGCAGGCGGGCCGTGGGCGATAGCCCGTGCGTACTACCCCGCGTGCCCTTCGGCCGGTGTCGCCCGGTGCTCGGCGGCGTCCGCGCAGCGCGTCGCCGAGCCGGCGGTGGCCGCCCGTGGCCTCGGCCGTCGGCTGGCCGCCCGTGGCCTCGGCCGTCGGCGGTGGCAGCCCATGGGGCTGCTCCCCCAGAATGGCGGGGTGGGACCCAGGATCGTCGAGGTCGGGCCGGGCGCGCTTCGCGGCCGCCGCGCTGGAGCGGCTCGGCGAGATCGTCGTCGCTGCCTACGCCCGCGTCGGCGCGCTCGAAGGCGACGACGAGTACGTTCCCGAGCTGCGCGATGTCGCCCGCCGGGTTCGCGAAGCGGTCGTCTTCGCCGCCCTGGACGAGGCCAGCGGAATGCCGCTCGGCTGCGTGACGTACGTGCCCGGGCCGGACAACGCCTGGGCCGAGCACCTCCGCGACGGCGAGGCCTCCATCCGGATGCTGGCCGTGGATCCGGCGGCCCAGGGGCGCGGCGTCGGGACCGCGCTGGTGGAGGCCTGCCTCGCGCGGGCTCGTGCCGACGGGCGACGGGCGGTCTTCCTGCACTCGCTCCCGGTCATGGCGGGCGCGCAGCGGATCTACGAGCGGCTCGGCTTCCGGCGCGTACCGGAGCGCGACTGGGTCTTCCCGGGCTTCCTGCTGATGGGGTTCGTGCTGGACCTGGGGTGAAGCCGCGCCGGCGCGCGCCGTCGCCGCCGGCCGCCGCGCCGCCCGGGCCCACCGCTGGCCGCCCGGCGGCGCTCCCCGGCGCGAAATCAGCCCGGCGACGGGCCTCTGCAGGTACGGGCGCTGCATCCGGACCGAGCGGCGGATCGCGCGGAAGCCGGCGCGCTCGTAGACGCCCAGGGCGCCCGTCGGGTTCTCGGCATCGACGCCCAGCGTGGCCGCCTCCAGGTCCACCGCGCGGAACGCCTCCATCGACCGCGCCAGCAGCGCCGTCGCCAGGCCGCGCCTGCGCCACGGGCGGCGCACGCCCAGCTGGCCGACCCAGCCCTCGCGGACGCCGGTCGCCTTCCAGTCGGACTCGATCACGTAGTTGACGGTGTAGCCCGCGATCTCCTCGCCGTCGAACACGACGAAGGAGAGGTCCGGCCGAAAGAAGGGGTCGCCGATGAAGTCACGGCCCCAGATCTCGGGGGTCAGCGGCTCCGAGCTCCAGTGGTCGGCGAAGGCCTCGTTGTGGGCCAGCCGGAGGGGCTCGGCCAGGGCCGCCACGTACGGCTCCAGCCGGAGGCTGCCCAGGTCGGGCATCCCGGGGAGCGGCTCGCGCAGGTCGCGCCGCATGTCGATGTACCAGCGGGCCGCCCGGAAGCCGGCGGCCTCGTGGAGGGCGATCGCGTCGGCCTGGCGCTCCTCCTTGAAGGCCTCGACCAGCCGCAGGAGCTCGGCCGGCTGGTCGGCCAGGATCTCGTCCGCGCGGGACAGGGCCCAGGCGAGGATCGCGCTCCCGATCCCGCGCCCGCGGTGCGCCGGATGGGTGACGCCCCAGAGGAAGACCCGCCGGGAGTCGATTCCCTGGAGCCGCTCGAGGATCATGATCGAGGCCGCCAGCGATCCGTCCGCCAGGGCGAGCGCGAGCGTGTTGGTGGCCACCGGACAGTGCGGATCCGACAGCTCGTGGCGGGCGATCTCCTCGGTCATCACCTCCTCCCCGGCGTCGGCGACGCGCGCCTCCTCCTGGAGCCGGACGTAGGAGGCGATGTCGTCGAGGGTCAGGGGCCGCCACGTCGCGCCGGGCAGGGACGGGATGGGGCGGGGGAGGGTGGGCACGGCGCCATTGTGCCCGACCCACCCCGGCGGCCGGGCGCCACGGCCGGGCGCCTTCGCCGACGGGCTGCCGCGGCGATACTTCCGTCATGAACCTCCCGACCGCCTCCCCTCCCTCCGCCGACCTCCTTGCCGACGCCCGCGCCGCGCTCCCCGCCACCGTCGCCCTCCGGCGGCGCCTGCACCGCACGCCGGAGGTGGGCCTGGACCTCCCGGCGACGCAGGCGATCGTGGTCGAGGAGCTGAGGGCGCTGGGCCTGGAGCCCCGCCTCGGCAACGCCACGACCTCGGTGACCGCGGTGATCGAGGGCGCCCGGCCCGGTCCCACGATCCTCCTTCGGGCCGACATGGACGGCCTCCCGCTGACGGAGGAGACCGGCCTTCCCTTCGCCTCCGAGCGGGCCGGCGCCATGCACGCCTGCGGCCACGACACCCACATGGCGATGCTCCTCGGGGCGGCCCGCCTGCTCGTCGCCCGCCGCGAGAGGCTGGCCGGCCGCGTGCTGCTGATGCTCCAGCCCGGCGAGGAAGGCCACCACGGCGCCCGCTTCATGCTGGACGAGGGGCTGCTGGAGATGCCGGCCGGCCAGGAGGTGACGGGCGCCTTCGCCCTCCACATCTCGACGAAGTACGCCAGCGGGACGATCGACTACCGGCCCGGCGCGATGCTGGTGGCCGCCGACTTCATCCGCCTCACGATCCGCGGGCGGGGCGGCCACGCGTCGGCGCCCCACGAGACGATCGACCCGATCCCGGTCGCGGCGGAGATCGTGCTGGCGCTGCAGACGATGGTGACGCGGCGCGTCGACGTCTTCGACCCGGCCGTCGTCACGATCGCCCACGTCGACGCCGGCACGACGACGAACATCATCCCGGAGACGGCGTACCTGGGGGGCACGATCCGGACGGCGTCGGAGGCGACCCGGACCCTGGTCCACGCCGGCGTGCGTCGCGTGGTCGAGGGCATCTGCGCCGCCCACGAGGCGACCGCGGAGCTGGAGATCGTGCCCGGCTACCCGGTCACCCTCAACGACCCGGCCTTCACCGCGTTCGCGGCGGGCGTGGCCGCGGAGGTGCTGGGCGCCGACGCCGTGATCGAGCTGGCGGCGCCGATCATGGGCGCCGAGGACTTCTCGTACGTCCTCCAGCGGGTTCCCGGGGCGATGTTCTTCGTCGGGGCGCGCCCGCCCGAGGAGGACCCCGCCACCGCGCCGCAGAACCACTCGAACCGGGTGATCCACCACGAGCCGGCGATGGCCGTCGGGGCGGCGGTCTACGCGGCGGTGGCGCTGCCGGCACCTGGCCGGCGACTGACCGGCGCCGAGCCCTGGCCGGCGCGAGCGCGGCGACCGGCCGGCGACTGACCGGCGCGGAGCGGGGCGCGCCAGGGGCGGGAACCCCGATCAGAGCTCCCCGGACGTGTCGCAGGCGTTGAGGTCGCCGGTCTCCAGGCCCGTGGTGAACCACTTCTGGCGCTGGTCCGACGAGCCGTGGGTCCACGACTCCGGCGTCACCCGGCCCTGGAACTCGGCCTGGATCCGGTCGTCGCCGACCGCCTGCGCCGCGTTGAGGGCGTCCGCGACCTGGGCCTTCGTGATCGGCTCCAGGTAGCCCGTCTCGACGGCGTGGTTCGCCCAGACGCCGGCCAGGCAGTCGGCCTGGAGCTCGGTCCGGACGGACTGGCTGGTGGCGCCCTGCCCGCCGCCGCCCGCCTCGAGCAGGCCGAGGAGGTCCTGGACGTGGTGGCCGTACTCGTGGGCCAGGATGTAGGCCTGGGCCATCGGGCCGCCGGTGGCGCCGAACTTGGCCTTCAGCTCGTCGAAGAACCCCAGGTCGATGTAGACGTACGAGTCGGGCGGGCAGTAGAACGGCCCGACCTCCGAGCTGGCGGTGCCGCAGCCGGTCTCGATGACGCCGCCGAAGAAGCGGGTCTTCGAGGGCTTGTAGGTCTTGCCGGCGTCCGCGAAGGCCTTGGTCCACCAGGCCTGGATGCTGTCGACGTAGCCCACGATCCGGCAGTCGTCGCGGGCGTTGGCATCCGCCCCGGTCTTGCACTCCTGGAGGAGGGTCGTGCTCGCCGGCTCGGCGCTCCCACCCGCGCCGGCGACCTGGTCCAGCAGCGTGCCGAGGTTGCCGCTGCCGCCGCCCAGCAGCATCATGACGACAAGGATCACGAGGCCGGCCGCACCGCCGCCGCCGACCGCGAGGCCGCGGGTCCCGACGCGCCGGCCGCGGTAGTCCTCGACCTGCGACGAGTCGAGGCGGCTGTCCTTCCTGAACGTCATCCGGGTGCCTCCGACGGTGTGGTCCCGTCACGGTACCCCCTCCCGCAATCGGCGTCCCGCGCATCGCGGCCCCTGGCTCCCGTTGCCCCCCGGCGCGCGACGGTGTACCATTTCCGAGCGGAAAGGTCGGAATTACGGCCGCTGCCGTCGTCCGATGTGTCCCCTTTCCGCACCCGCCGCAGCGGACCGCACCGAGGATCCCGCCCTGAGCGTTCGAACCTTCCACGCAACCGGCGCCATCTCCTTCAGCACGAAGGGGGAGTACGGCGTCCGGATGCTCGTCCAGCTGGCCCGGCGCTGGGACGGCGACGCCACCGTGCCCGTCAGCCTGGCCGAGGTGGCCGCCGACGAGGACCTCCCCCGCGCCTACCTGGAGCAGCTGATCATCCCGCTCCGGGACGCCGGGATCGTCCTCTCCACCCGCGGCGCCCGCGGCGGCTACGCCCTGGCCCGCCCCCCGGTCGAGATCACGATGGCCGAGGCGCTCCGCGCCCTGGAGGGCCCCCTCGCCCCGATGATCTGCGCCAGCGAGGACCCGGCCCACGCCGACGCCTGCCTCCGCCTGGGCGCCTGCTCCGTGAACAGCCTCTGGATCAAGGTCCGCGACGCCATCGGCGGCGTGCTCGACGCCGTCACCCTCGCCGACCTCGTCCCCCGCCCCCGCCCTCGTCTCGTCGAGCTCGACGCGCGCCCGCGCGACGCCCTCCCCGCCGCCGTTTCCGACGCCGTCCCCGTCTGACCGCCCGTCGGGCCGGCCCGCAGCCGGCGCGACCCACCCCACAGGAGCCGAACCAACCCGTGAGCGACCAGCAACTCGAGATCCGGAACCTCCACGTCGCGCCCCTCGCCGACCCCGAGCGCCACATCCTCCAGGGGATCGACCTCGTGGTCGGCAAGGGCGAGGTCCACGCGATCATGGGCCCCAACGGCTCCGGCAAGACGACCCTCGCCTACGCGCTCATGGGCCACCCGGCCTACGTGATCACCCAGGGCGAGGTGATCTGGAAGGACATGAACATCCTGAAGCTGTCGCCCGACAAGCGGGCCCGCCTGGGGATGTTCCTCGCCTTCCAGTACCCCACGGCGATCCCCGGCCTCAGCGTGGCGAGCTTCCTGCGGACGGCCCTCAATGCCCGCCGCCAGGGCCTGGAGAGCAACCCCGACATCGATCCCAGCGATCCCACCCGCGGCGGGATCTCCATGGGCGACTTCCGCAAGCTCATGCGGGCCAAGATGGGCCTCCTGAAGATGGACGAGGCCTTCGCCGCGCGGTACGTCAACGAGGGCTTCTCGGGCGGCGAGAAGAAGCGCCTGGAGATGCTCCAGATGGCCGTCCTGGAGCCCGAGATGGCGATCCTCGACGAGACCGACTCGGGCCTCGACATCGACGCCCTGCGGGTCGTGGCCGAGGGCGTCAACGCGATGCTCAGCCCGAACCTGGGGGTGCTCCTCATCACCCACTACCAGCGCCTGCTCAACTACATCAAGCCGGACCGCGTCCACGTCCTGGCCCGCGGCAGGATCATCAAGAGCGGCGGCCGCGACCTGGCCCTGGAGCTGGAGGAGAGCGGCTACGCGCCGGTCCTCCGCGCCGCCGGCTTCGACGCCGACGAATCCGACGTGGCCTACGCGACCCGCGTGCCCGAGACGGTGGAGGCCGGCTGACGGCCGCGTCGACCGGAGGGATGGCAATGACCGACCTCGCCGCCCCCGCCGCGCCGGCCGCCGCGCCGGTCTCGGCTGCGCTCGACCCCCACGCGCTGCGGGCCGACTTCCCGATCCTCGGCGAGCGCCCCCACGGCAGGCCGCTGGTCTACCTGGACTCCGCCGCCACCAGCCAGAAGCCGCTCGCCGTGATCGAGGCGATGGACGCCTACTACCGCGGCTACAACGCCAACGTCCACCGCGGGATCTACGAGATCAGCGAGAAGGCCACGGCCGCCTACGAGGGCGCCCGCGCGAAGGTCGCCCGGTTCATCAACGCCCCGGCCGCCCACGAGATCGTCTGGACCCGCAACGCGACCGAGGCGATCAACCTCGTCGCCTACTCCTGGGGCCGCCGCCACCTCGGCCAGGGCGACGCCATCGTCCTCACCGAGATGGAGCACCACGCCAACCTCGTCCCGTGGCAGATCCTGGCCCAGGAGGTCGACGGCGACCTGGAGTTCATCCCGATCACCGACGAGGGGATCCTTCGCCTCGACGTCTTCGAGGTCCTCCTGCGCCTCCATCCGAAGCT
Source organism: uncultured Chloroflexia bacterium (assembly GCA_963827965.1). GTDB lineage: Bacteria > Chloroflexota > Limnocylindria > Limnocylindrales > CSP1-4 > CTSoil-043. Next base: position 62,548 of record CAWHCW010000009.1, read on the forward strand.
CGTCGCCTTCACCCACGTCTCGAACACGCTGGGCACGATCAACCCGGTCCGCGAGATGGTCGAGATGGCCCACGCCGCGGGCGCGCTCGTCCTCGTCGACGGGGCCCAGGCCGTGCCGCACCTGCCGGTCGACGTCCAGGAGCTCGGCGCCGACTTCTACGTCTTCTCCGGCCACAAGATGCTGGGCCCGACGGGCTCCGGCGTCCTGTGGGGCCGCCGCGAGCTGCTCGACGCGATGCCGCCCTTCATGGCCGGCGGCGACATGATCCGCGAGGTCAAGCTCCGCCGCTCCGAGTTCAACGACGTCCCCTGGAAGTTCGAGGCCGGCACGCCCGGACATCAGCGCCGCCATCGGCCTGGGCGTCGCCGCCGACTACCTGCGCGAGCTGGGCATGGACCGCGTGCGCGAGCACGAGCGCGCCCTCGTCGCCTACGCCCTGGAGACGCTCGCCCGCGAGGTCCCGGGGATCGCCCTCTACGGCCCGCCGGCCGACGTGCGCGGCGGGGTCGTGCCCTTCAACCTGCCCGGCATCCACCCCCACGACGTGGCCCAGATCCTGGACCGCGCAGGGCGTCTGCATCCGGGCCGGCCACCACTGCACGATGCCGCTCCACGAGCGCCTGGACCTGGCGGCCACCGCCCGGGCCAGCTTCTCCGTCTTCACGACGACCGACGACATCGACGCGCTGGCGGCGGGCCTGCGGGAGGTCCAGCGGGTCTTCGGGGGGTAGGGCGCGGGCGGGCGCGCGGGTTGTTGCGCAGTCACCGATCGACGCCTATAGTCGCGCCTCCGGGGAGCCACGCTCCATGGGGGGAACATGCGTCGTGCTCTGGTTTCGCTCGCGCTCGCGGGCACGCTCCTGACCGCCGCCGCACCGGCGGTGTTCGGTCACGAGTGCTATATCGTCAATCGATCCGCGGCCGGCAACGCCGGTGCGCTCAACTCGAGCCGGTGGATGACCCTGTCCCTGGCCGACATCTTCGGGTTCATCCACCAGTTCGCACCGCCCCCGAACACCGCACTGTCGCCTGCCCAGATCACCTGGGCGGTCGGCGAGGCGATCCGACGAAGGCGTCCCGGCGGACGGGTGGGTCGTCCGCAGCGACAAGACCATCGGCGAAGGCTCGGCGAACCCCAACCTGGCCAACGGCAAGGGGCTGGATCACCTGGCCGACGTCTACGGTCGAGCAGATCGTCGGGATCTACTTCGCCGCGCTGAGCCACTGAGGCTCAGCGGACCGGGCTCCGTCCGGGACGCGCAGCACGCGACGGCGCGGGTTCGCATCGGGAAGCGATCTCTCCCCGGAGCGCCCGATGCCCGCCCCCGCCGTCGCGCAGCCCAGCCGGCGTCCGGCCCGCTGGTGCGACCCGGTCCTCGCCACGCTCAGTGCACCCGCGCCTCGAATCCCTTCCAGAACGGCTCGCGCAGCTCCGTCTTGAGGATCTTGCCCGTGCCGCCCTTCGGCAGCGCGTCCCGGAAGTGGAACTCGTGGGGGACCTTGAAGCGGGCCAGGTGCGCGCGGCAGTGGGCCTTCAGCTCCTGGGCCGTCGCCGTGGCGCCCGGCTTGAGCACGACGATCGCAACCGGCACCTCGCCGAAGCGCTCGTCCGGGGCGGCCACCACGGCGCACTCCAGGACCGCCGGATGGGCCGAGAGCGCGTTCTCGACGTCGATCGACGAGATGTTCTCGCCGCCGCGGATGATCACGTCCTTCGAGCGGTCCTTGATCAGGACGTAGCCGGCCTCGTCGAGGGTCGCCATGTCGCCGGTGTGGAGCCAGCCGTCGCGAATCGTCGTCGCGGTCGCGTCGGGGTCGCGGTAGTAGCCGATCATGACCGTGTTGCCCCGCACGACGATCTCGCCGATCTGCTCGCCGTCGGGCCGGACGTCGTGGCCGTCCGAGTCGACCACCCGCATCGCGACGCCGGGGATCGGCCAGCCGGTCATCGCCTGGCGCTCGAGCCGGCGCTCCGGCGGCTCCGCCTGGCCCAGGACGTCGCGGGGCAGGGCGATCGTCACGATGGGCGTCGTCTCGGAGAGGCCGTAGCCGACGACCGCCTGGACGCCCAGGCGCTCCTCGAGGGCGCGGATGAGGGCGGGCGAGGCGGTCGAGCCGCCGATGATGACCTGGCGGAGGCTCGAGAGGTCGTAGCTTGCCCGGGCCTGGTGGTTGATGAGCGCGTTGAAGATGGCCGGCACGCCCAGCAGGCGCGTGACCCGGTGGCGCTGGACCGCCTCCATCAGCGCGGTCGGCTCGAACCGGCGGAGCATGACGTGGCGGCCGCCGATCATCGTCACGAAGTGGGGAACGCCCCACCCGTTCACGTGGAAGAGCGGGACGACGTGCAGGACCACGTCGTCCTCGCTGAAGCCGAGGGCCACCTGGGCGCTCATCGCGTGCAGGTAGAGGTTGCGCTGGCTCAGCGCGACGCCCTTGGGCAGGCCGGTCGTGCCGCTCGTGTAGAAGAGCTCGGCGATCGCGTTCTCGTCGACCTGCGGGTGGCGGGGATCGCGCGAGCCGCCGGCGATCAGGGCCTCGTACTCGTCGCTCGCGAGGCCGCCCGGCTCGCCCTCCATGATCACGAACCGCGGCCGCATCGAGAGGTGGGCCGCGAGCTGCTCGACGAGCGGCGCGAAGTCCGCGTGGAAGAAGACGACCCGCGACCCGGCGTGCTCCAGGATGTAGGCGATCTCGTGCGGGGCCAGCCGGATGTTGATCGGGTTGAGGACCGCTCCGGCCTCGAGGACGCCGTAGTACGCCTCGAGCAGGTGGTGCGTGTTGTAGGTGATGAACGAGACGCGGTCGCCGGGCTCGACGCCCAGGCCGTGGAGCGCGTTCGCCAGCCGGTGGGTGCGCTCGGCCCAGGCGCGATACGTGAGCTCCAGCTCGCCGTCGATGACGCCGATCTTGTCGCCGAAGTAGGTCGCCGCCCGGTCGCGGAACTCGAGCACGGAAAGGGGCACGAACACGGGATCCTCCTCGCCTGGAACCGTCAGCGCATGGGATGCAAGTTTCGCGCGCGGGGCCGGCTCGTGCCGGGCATCGCCGCCGGCGAGCTGGGCCTGGCGAACGCGGTCACGGGGTTCGCGGGATGATCCGGAATCCCGACCGGGCGACTCGGAATTCGGACCGGATTGTCGCGCCGCGCTAGACTTCACGCCCCATGGACGACCTCTACCGCGACTACATCCTCGAGCACTACCGCCGACCCCACAACTTCGGGATCCTGGAGGAACCCGACGCCCGCTTCGAGGGGGCCAACCCGCTCTGCGGCGACCGGATCACGATGATGCTGGGGATCCGCGACGGGGTCGTGGCCGACGTCGCCTTCACCGGTCGCGGCTGCGCGATCAGCCAGGCGTCGGCCAGCCTCCTCACCGACGAGATCAGGGGCAAGCCCGTCGCCGACGTCGAGAAGATGACCCCGGACGACGTCCTCGAGCTCCTGGGCATCGAGATCAGCCCCGCCCGCCTGAAGTGCGCCCTCCTGTCGCTCGACACCGTGAGCCACGCCCTCGAGGAGCGGGCGAAGGCGGGCGGTGGCCCGGGTGTCGCGGCGCCGACCGCCGGGTCCGGGGCGTGAAGCCCGGCCGCGTCTCGGGCCAGGCTCGCCCGTCGGGCCAGCGGAGCTAGCGGAGCCCGAACCGCCGATGTCGAAGACCTTCTCCGACCTCATGCGCGAGGCCCGCGCGGAGATCCGCGAGGTGACCCCGCTCGAGGCCGACCAGCTCCGCGCGAACCCCCGCACCGCGCTCGTGGACGTGCGCGAGGACGGCGAGTGGGAGCAGGGGCACATCCCCGGGGCGCACCACGTCGCCAAGAGCTACGTGGAGCAGCAGATCGAGGCCTCCGTGCCCGACCGCTCCACCCCGATCGTCCTCTACTGCGCCGGCGGCGTCCGCTCCCTCTTCGCCGGCCAGACCCTGCGGGCCATGGGCTACCAGGACGTCGTCTCGATGTCCGGCGGCTTCCAGCAGTGGAAGTCGCTGGGCCTGCCGTGGACCCAGCCCGCGCTCCTCTCGGACGAGCAGAAGCGCCGCTACAGCCGCCACCTGCTGATTCCCGAGGTCGGGGCCGCGGGCCAGGCGAGGCTGCTCGGCTCGAAGGTGCTCCTCATCGGCGCCGGGGGCCTGGGCTCGCCGGCCGCCCTCTACCTCGCCGCCGCCGGGGTGGGGACGATCGGGATCGTCGACTTCGACGTCGTCGACCTCTCGAACCTCCAGCGCCAGGTCGTCCACACGACCGAGCGGATCGGGGAGAAGAAGGTGGTCTCGGCCGCCGCCGCCATCGCGGCCCTCAACCCCGACGTGGAGGTCGTCGCCCACGACGAGGTCCTGGGGCCCGGGAACGTGGAGCGGCTCATCGCCGGCTACGACGTGATCCTCGACGGCACCGACACGTTCGACACGCGCTACACGCTCAACGACGCGGCGGTCGCGGCAGGGATCCCGGTGATCCACGCCTCGGTCTTCCGTTTCGAGGGCCAGCTGACGACCTTCGTCCCCTTCGCGGGCCCCTGCTACCGCTGCCTCTACCCGACGCCGCCGCCGCCGGAGCTCGCGCCCGGCTGCTCCGTCGCGGGCGTGCTGGGGGTCGTGCCCGGGATCATGGGCCTCCTCCAGGCGAACGAGGCGCTGAAGATCCTCCTCGGGATCGGCGACACGCTGGCGGGACGGCTGCTGCTGTTCGACGCGCTGGACGCGTCGTTCACGGAGCTGAAGCTGCGCCGCGACCCGGCCTGCCCGGCCTGCTCGGATGCCGCGGTGGCGGCTCGAACGGCGAGGGTGCCGCTGGAGGCGCCGGCCGCGGCCGTTCCTGCGGCCGGCGGCACCCCGGCCGGCGGTTCGGCGCCGGGGGTGCCCGCTCCTGCGGCCGACAGCGCCCCTGCCGACGGCGCCCCGGCCGGCGGTTCGGCGCCGGGGGTGCCCGCTCCTGCGGCCGACAGCACCCCTGCCGACGGCGCCCCGGCCGGCGGTTCGACGCCGGGGGTGCCGCTCCTGCGGCCGACAGCGCCCCTGCCGACGGCGCCCCGGCCGGCGGTTCGACCCGGGGGTGCCCGCTCCTGCGGCCAACGAAGGGCTGGTCTTCCCGTTCCCCCTCCCGACCCGCGAGGTCCCGGCGTGAGCACGGTGCGGATCCCGCCCGTCAAGCCGGGGGGTCGACTTCAGGGGCAACGTGCCAACCTGGTTGGCATCTCGGCTCCGTAACCCCTGCCATGTCAGCCTGGTTGGCCAGAACGGGCACGTCCGTGCTCAGCGCGGCAGCGAAACGTGCAGTTGGTCCGACAAACGGAGCGCGGCCACCGCGATCCTGCCAATGGGTTTGACACGAGGCCCCGGATCCAGAGGCCGGTTCGATGGCCGCGAGGTCGATCGCTGCTGCCGTCCCATCCAGGGCCCGCCCACGCGACGCTTCCCGCGGCCATCCGCGACGCGCTGTCGCTCACGCCCGGGCCGAGTACCCGAACGAGGCGTGCGGCCTGGTCGCCGGCACGGCGCCGGCTGGAGAAGGCGGCGCGCCCACGCGCTGGCACCCCACCCGCGACCGCGCCGCCTCGCCGCTCCGCTACGAGATCCACCCCGACGACCTGCTGCGGGTCTCGCTCGCGATCGATGACGCTGACGAGGTGACCTGGGGCATCGTCCACAGCCACGTCGGTCGGCGGCCCGGCCGACTCCACGGACGTCGGGTTGGCGCTCTACCCGGACGCGCTCTACTTGCTCGTGTCGCTGGCCGTCGACGAGGCGGACCCGGTCACGGGCGCTGCGAGCGTGCGGGCGTGGCGGATCGTGGACGGGGCCATCTTCGAGGTGGCGCTGGAGTCGAGGGCGAGGCCGGCTGATCCGCGGGCAGACCGACCGCCGCCGGCTGACCACGCTCGCAGACCGACGGCACCGGCGCGGTGCCGTGCCGGTGCGAGCGCGTCACCGCGGCGCCAATCCGCCACGACTCTGTCCGCCGATCCGGGCCATGATGGCGCCATGGCTATCCCTGCCTACCTCATTCCTCCTGCCGGACTCGCTGCCCCTCCGCTCGCCGGCCGAGGCGTCCGGCTTCGGCCGGTCCTGCCCGAAGACGTCCCGGTGCTGGCCGCGATCCTGGCCGAGCCGGCTGTGCGCGCTGGTGGCCCGGCTACGACGAGGCCCGCGTCGAGGAGGACCTCCTCACCGCCGATGTCGAGACCACCGTCTGGGTGATCGAGGCCCGCCCGGACCCCGCGGAGCCTCTCGCCGTCGTCGGCGCGATCCAGGCGTGGGAGGAGCCCAACGAGGAGTACCGCCACGCCGGCATCGACCTCTTCGTGGCGACCGCGGCGCGGCGTCAGCGCTTCGGACCGGCGGCCATTCGCGCCGTGGCCCGCTGGCTCATCGCGGAGCGCGGCCACCACCGCCTGACGATCGATCCGGCTGCCGACAACGAGCACGCCATCCGCGCCTGCACGGGCCTGGGGTTCCGGCCGGTTGCGGGACGCTGCGGCCTACCAGCGCCTGCCGGACGGGACCTGGGCGGACGGACTCCTCATGGAACTGCTGGCGGCCGAGCTGGCCTGATGCCCCGGCCGCGCGGGCGACCGCCGGCCAGCCATCAGCTGCGCGGACGCCGCGGTAGCCGCGCGCCGCCGCCACCGTCAGCCGCGCGGGCGCTGCGGTCGGCTGGGCGCCGCCGCCAGGCGTCAGCCGCGCGCCACCAGCGCCTCCACCAGGGCCGCCTCGGTCGGGGTCGAGCCCAGGCCCAGGTGCGCGCCCACCCGGGCGGCCAGCGGCGCCTCCAGGTACGTGAGCGCGACCCGGCCATGCGGCCTCGGCGAAGGCCTCGGCCGGCGTTCCGTCCAGGACGATCCGCCCCTCGCGCATGACCACGACCCGCCCGAACGTCTCGGCCACGAAGCGCATGTCGTGGCTGATCGCGATCACGGTCCGGCCCTCCGCCGCGGCCCCCGACGATCTCCCGGACGCGTGCCGCGCCGCGCAGGTCCTGGCCGGTCGTCGGCTCCGTCGACGCCGCGATCGGCGTCCGCATCGCCAGCACGGACGCGATCGCGAGCAGCTTCCGCCGCGAGCGGCCGAGGTCGTACGGGTTGGCTCTTTCGGCCGCATCGCTCCGAGGCCCCACGGCCGCCAGGGCGTCGGCGACGGCGGCGTCGAGCGCCGCGCCCCGCAGGCCCAATTCCGCGGCCCGAACGCGACCTCGGCCCGGACTCGCCGGCGAAGATCTGGCGATCGGGGTTTTCCTGGAAGGCGAGCTCCCGACGATGCGGGCGAGCGCGGCAACGTGGCGCGGCCGCGATCCGTCCGCGCCGTCGAGCACGCGCCCGCTGGACGGCCGGAGCAGGCCATCGAGGTGGCGGGCGAGGGTGGATTTCCCGCTGCCGTTCTGGCCGACGATCGCCACCGCCTCGCCCGGGCCGATCTTCCAGGGTCGACGCCGTCGAGGGCCCGCGTGCCGTCCGGGTAGACGTGGACGAGGCCCTCGACCTCGATCGCGGGGGCCGCCGCCGCCGCGCCCAGGCCGGTCGCGGTCGCTCCGCCCGGGTTCGCCCCGACGCCGGCAGGGGTCG